>NZ_JBQAGK010000001.1:0-1327210 GCF_051916325.1 Bacillus cereus group sp. MYBK227-1
AAGCTAGTAAGATCCCTGAAAGATGATCAGGTTGATAGGTTCGAGGTGGAAGCATGGTGACATGTGGAGCTGACGAATACTAATAGATCGAGGACTTAACCATATAATATGTAGCAAATGTTATCTAGTTTTGAAAGAATATAAAAAACTTGTTGACTTTCGAGGTCAAATGAGTTAAAATGATTCTTGTCTTAAATGAATACAGTCTGGTAATGATGGCAGAGAGGTCACACCCGTTCCCATACCGAACACGGAAGTTAAGCTCTCTAGCGCCGATGGTAGTTGGGGCCTTGTCCCTGTGAGAGTAGGACGTTGCCAGGCAAAATGGAGGATTAGCTCAGCTGGGAGAGCACCTGCCTTACAAGCAGGGGGTCGGCGGTTCGATCCCGTCATCCTCCACCATATATGTCGGAGGGGTAGCGAAGTGGCTAAACGCGGCGGACTGTAAATCCGCTCCTTCGGGTTCGGCAGTTCGAATCTGCCCCCCTCCACCATTCTTAATTAATGGGCTATAGCCAAGCGGTAAGGCAACGGACTTTGACTCCGTCATGCGCTGGTTCGAATCCAGCTAGCCCAGCCATTAAGAGCCATTAGCTCAGTTGGTAGAGCATCTGACTTTTAATCAGAGGGTCGAAGGTTCGAGTCCTTCATGGCTCACCATTTTAATGAAATATGCGGGTGTGGCGGAATTGGCAGACGCACTAGACTTAGGATCTAGCGCCTTTGGCGTGGGGGTTCGACTCCCTTCACCCGCACTTTTAATAAAATAACTCATACATGTCTTGCGGAAGTAGTTCAGTGGTAGAATACAACCTTGCCAAGGTTGGGGTCGCGGGTTCGAATCCCGTCTTCCGCTCCAATTTTCAATATGACATGCCGGGGTGGCGGAACAGGCAGACGCACAGGACTTAAAATCCTGCGGTGGGTGACCACCGTGCGGGTTCGACCCCCGCCCTCGGCACCATATGCGCCCGTAGCTCAATTGGATAGAGCGTTTGACTACGGATCAAGAGGTTAGGGGTTCGACTCCTCTCGGGCGCGCTTTTATTAACGGGAAGTGGCTCAGCTTGGTAGAGCACCTGGTTTGGGACCAGGGGGTCGCAGGTTCAAATCCTGTCTTCCCGATATTCCCAAAAAACATGGGGCCTTAGCTCAGCTGGGAGAGCGCCTGCCTTGCACGCAGGAGGTCAGCGGTTCGATCCCGCTAGGCTCCACTTTATTTAATATATGTCTCGGAGGTATACCCAAGTTCGGCTGAAGGGATCGGTCTTGAAAACCGACAGGCGGTGAGAATCGCGCGGGGGTTCGAATCCCTCTACCTCCTCCATTTTTTCTTTAATGGCTTAGACATATAATAATAAAATATTTATTTTTTCCTTCATGGAGGTATACCCAAGTTCGGCTGAAGGGATCGGTCTTGAAAACCGACAGGCGGCGAGAGTCGCGCGGGGGTTCGAATCCCTCTACCTCCTCCATTTTTAAAACTTTATATTGTCGCGGGGTGGAGCAGCACGGTAGCTCGTCGGGCTCATAACCCGAAGGTCGCAGGTTCAAATCCTGTCCCCGCAACCAAATGGTCCCGTGGTGTAGTGGTTAACATGCCTGCCTGTCACGCAGGAGATCGCCGGTTCGACCCCGGTCGGGACCGCCATTTATGTTGGCTCGGTAGCTCAGTCGGTAGAGCAGAGGACTGAAAATCCTCGTGTCGGCGGTTCGATTCCGTCCCGAGCCACCATTTTTTTATGCCGGCTTAGCTCAATTGGTAGAGCAACTGACTTGTAATCAGTAGGTTGGGGGTTCAAGTCCTCTAGCCGGCATCATTTAGGGGCATAGTTTAAAGGTAGAACTGAGGTCTCCAAAACCTCCAGTGTGGGTTCGATTCCTACTGCCCCTGTAAAGTATATGGGCCTATAGCTCAGCTGGTTAGAGCGCACGCCTGATAAGCGTGAGGTCGATGGTTCGAGTCCATTTAGGCCCACCATATATTATTCCGCAGTAGCTCAGTGGTAGAGCTATCGGCTGTTAACCGATCGGTCGTAGGTTCGAGTCCTACCTGCGGAGCCATGGCCCGTTGGTCAAGTGGTTAAGACACCGCCCTTTCACGGCGGTAACACGGGTTCGAATCCCGTACGGGTCATACAAAAAAGAGTCAGCATTATGCTGGCTCTTTTTTATTTTGTTAATCCTTTTTATTACGTTACTTTCCAGAAATAAATAAAGGAATTTTGGAAAAGCTATGGTATGTATAAAAAGGAGGAAATCATAATGACACGAGTGAGAGACTTAATGAGTACCCATATTGTACATTGTACACCGCTAGACAATGTATATGAGGCAGCTGTAAAAATGAAGGAAGAATCGATTGGATTAATTCCTGTTGTTGAAAATGAGCAAGTTGTTGGGCTTGTTACTGATCGTGATTTAGTCGTTCGAGGGATTGCTGAAAAACATCCTGGATCTAATAAGATTACAAATGTAATGACAACAAATATTATCTCAGTTTCTCCAAATGATTCTATTGAAAAAGCTACAGAGCTAATGGCACAGCATCAAATTAGACGATTACCAGTAGTTGATAGTGGTCAACTTATTGGCATGTTAGCACTAGGAGATTTAGCTATAAGGGAATCAGCAGATGATCAAGCTGGATTTGCCTTGAGCGAAATCTCAGAGCGTACAGAGTAAATTGAAACTTTCATTAACCGAGAGTTTAATGGTCACTCATAAAGAGCTAAATTATATATAAATTTCAGATACATTATTCTAGTATATATGGATTAAACTAATATGTTAGCGTGATGTATCTGAGACATTATATAATAAGTATGTGGTTAATAATTTCGACATTTTTTTAAAATTTGTTATTCTTAATTTTTAATAAGAGAAAAGATGATATACTGATAGATATAAGTATTATGAGAGATTTTGAATATAACAATATTAATTTTTAGTGGTGCGATAATAAATTAATATTTCCTACATAGATGAAAAGGGAAGGGGAATTATATGAAGGCTGTACAGGGCGATCCAAATTGGAATTTGGTTACAGATACATATATAGAACCAAATAATTTCGCTGAATTATTTTCTTTGCTTGTACCTTGTCACCCAAAAGGTGAGGGGAAAGAACGAACTATATTAGTATGGAAAGAGAAAGAATTTTATAAAGAAGAAAATTTAGCGGCATTTATCGTATATGGCATGAATAAAGCAAAGAAATTACCGCAGTTTCATAAAGATGAAATTCCAACTTTAGTGCGTATTCTTCGCTTATGCCAAGAGATTGGTTGGTATGAAGAGGCAAATGATTTTATGATAGCGCAAGGATTAGCTGAGTTTGTTCATACTTCATTGGAATATGAAACATGGGATCTTTTGACGCAATCAGTTGCTTTAAATTATTTAATTATTAAATATCGTATAGGTGAATTGACAGATAGGGATATTGAAATTTGGGATAGAGTTAAATTTAATGAGAAGTGTATAACCGATTGTAAACATTTATTATCTCATAAAGAAGTATTGGAATTTACATTCTTTTATATGTGCAAGAGAGCGAAATCATTATCAAAAGAGCAATTAAATAGTGATATGATGAGTTTAGCAATGTATTGTAATACTTTTGTATATGATTTGTATACACATGATTTATTACGGAAATATCGTAAGTGTACAGATTTCCTATCATATTATGGACCTAGTCAGGCAGTTTTAGCATGTCAAAGAGCTGTATTATCTCAAATTTCCGATCGCTTAGACCCATTAAAGACAACGCATGTAGATGATTATTTATATGTGATGAAAGAAATGATGGAGCATATGACGATAGGAGTAATGGATCGATATGGTCATTTTATTGGAAAGCTACTATCTTATGTGCCATTTTTCGAAATGATACAAGTTCCACAGCATGCATATTATTGTGAAGAATTACTGTATATTTGTAAGGGCATTGAATATAAAGAAGAAACACTACGCAATTATATATTTATACAATTACATGATTGTTTACCATCATTCTTTAGGCTATTTCTTAAAAATAAGCGTTACGCAACGATTCATGATATTCTTTTCTATTGGTGCGATGACGAACAACGAATGAGCTTAGAGAAAAAATATAATCTGAGCTTTATTTATGAAAAATATGCTTGTGGATAAACAATATTTTCGATATGAAAAATTAATATAAATTAAAAAGGATCTCCAGTTTATGTGAGATCCTTTTTTGTTAGTAAAACAAGGAGAAAGTGATTAAGACAAGAAACAACATTCCATATAGGAGAAGTTGTGCAGTATAACTTCCTTGTATACCAAAAAAAGTATTGGCTTTCTTATACAAATGCAATATGTATTTTATTGGAGCATCTTTGAAAGATTGGTACACAGTGTCTCCTCTTTCTAAGCTTCTTGTTCTTGTTTTTGTTTTTGGTTATAAGGGACATTAATATATCTAGCTACAAATAATAAAACAGCCATAAAGAATATTGGAAATACAGTAGATAAATAAAAGCCATTACTAATTATATTTGTTATGAGAGCACTCAAAAGAAAAATAGCATTATAAATATGGGCAATTTTTTGTTTTAGTTGCACTTGAAATGATTCCATCATAATTTCTAATGCAACAAAAGCAATAATAATAGATAAAAATACAATGTTTGTATTGTAAATGATTAAACAACAGATTAAACCTAAAAAGGCTACGTATTCAATTATAAGAGGTATATTGCGTGGCATACAATTTACCTAACTAAATATGGCAGTGGATTTACTGCATTTGTTTTTTCAAAATTCCATTCTCCATTATGTAATTCAAAATGAAGATGTTGCCCGTATGAATGACCTGTGTTTCCCATATGACCTATTAATTGTCCAGTCTGTACTTGATCACCAGCTTGTACAGTGCGATCCTTCATATGAGCATAAACAGTTGTATATAATTTCCCATTGATTTGATGCGCAATGAAAACAACATTGCCATAGCTAGCTGAATAATAAGATTTCACAACTTTACCTGCAGCAGCAGCTTGGATAGAGACGTTTCCTGGAGCGGCAATATCTATACCATAATGCATTTGTTCCCAGCGTATATCAAAGGTTGAGCTAATTCTTCCTTGAGCGGGGAATTTGAAAGCAGCTGGAATTGATGAAGGCTGATCTGTTTTAGCTTGTGGCTGATTTTGTACTACATAGTGTTTTGCTACATATCCGTATCCTGTGCCAAAACGAATTTTATACCAAGTACCTACAGTTTCTACTACTTGTACTTGAGTACCGTTTTGTAATGAACCGAGTAGAGCGCTACTTGTACTAGCGGTGCTACGTACATTTAGATTAGGTGTTGCAACAGTATATTTTGTATTATTTTGAACGGTGATTCCTTTTACTAAGGGTTGTGAACCATTAGAGATGAATGCTTTTTGTACGTAACCTGTTTGGCCATTATGTGATATTTTATACCATTCGCCTTGATCTTCTTGAACGGTAATAAACTTACCATTTGGTAATACATCTAAAATGGAAGATTCTAAATTAGGTTCAGAGCGAACGTTTAATGCATTAGCATTAACGATGTATTGATCATTAGATTGAAGTTTGTTTTTTAGTAAAATAGCATCTTTTTGTACATAACCTACTTTATTATGAATAGATACTTTATACCAACCATTAGTTGTTTCAATGATGTTCACTTTTGTATTAAAGCGAATTGTATCAATTGATGTGCTTTTTACGTTATCTTCTGTATGTAATGCTACTTGATCGACTTTGACATACCCAGTTTTAATATTAGATAATTGTTCAGCGTTTGCTTTTTGTACATTTGTTTCACCCATAGAAGGAAGTAAAGAAGCAATCGCTACAGTAGTTGCTGTTAAAGCAGTAGCTTTCATATTCATGGAATAGAGACCTCCTCTAGTTGTATAGTTGTAATTTTATTATAGTATAAAGATATAATATAGTGGGGGTATTCACATAAATGTAATATGAAATCAATATAAAAATAAATTTTTCGAGGATAATGATTCCTTTTTATACAATTAATTGGGGTTTTATTTTCTAAAATAGAATGTATGTATTGTATAATTTTGATATTATGTTGATAATTAAGAAAATTAAAAAAGTTGATGATGTCTTATTAGGGTGTTATACTGACAGTGATAATTTTATAGTTTGCTAGGAGAGCTGGTGTTGCCAGCTGAGAGTAGGCCGTAAGCCTTTGATCCTTTTTATTACCTGATCTAGATTATGCTAGCGTAGGGAAGCAATTCGGACACTAACAATGAGTCCCCGTTTCTTTGCGTATAGAAACGGGGCTTTTTTATTTGAAAATTTCATATTGAAACCACTAGGGGTGCTTGACTTGCTGAGAGAGGAATAATCCTTAACCCTTACAACACCTGATCTAGGTAATACTAGCGAAGGGAAGTGGAACATCGAATAAATGTATAACTTTATTTGCTGTAACCACTTCTTATATATAGAAGTGGTTTTTTATTTAGATACATATATTGAAAGGGGATAGAGAAATGAAATTTTGCGATAGATTATTAGAAACAGTGCAACCGGTTTGGGAGATGAGTCATAATCATCCGTTTGTAGTGGGTATGGGAGATGGCACGTTAGAAAAAGATAAATTCCAGTATTATATTATTCAAGATTATTTATATCTGCTAGATTATGCAAAGTTATATGCGATTGGTGTTGTAAAAGCAACGAATCCACAAGTAATGGGAAAGTTCGCTGAACAAATTGATGGAATATTAAATGGCGAAATGACAATCCATAAACAATATGCAAAAAGACTTGGAATTTCTATAGAGGAGATAGAGTCTGCGAAACCATCTGCTAAAAATTTAGCTTATACAAATTACATGATGTCTGTATCTCAAAATGGCACACTTGCGGAATTAATAGCAGCGCTTCTTCCATGTATGTGGAGCTATTGGGAAATTGGAAAGCGTTTAAATGATATTCCTGGAGCAAGAGATCATGAGTTTTTTGGTGAGTGGATTCAAGGATATAGTTCGGAAGAATACGGTAATCTTTGTATTTGGTTAATAGATTTATTAAATGAAATGGCAGTTGGAAAGTCTGAGAAAGAACTAGAAAGATTAGAGGAGATCTTCTTATATTCCAGTCGATTTGAATATTTATTCTGGGATATGTCCTATCGTAAGGAGATGTGGGGATTTGAGGAGCAAGAACATACTACAGTTTCATAATGTTTCTTTTCATTACGATGAGAAACCAATCATCCATGAATTAAATGCTTCTATACATGAGAAAGAGTTTGTCAGTATTATCGGACCGAGTGGATGTGGAAAAAGTACTTTATTTCGCCTTATTACAGGTCTAGAAAAGGTAAGTACTGGACAGATAGAACTGACAGAAACAAAGAACCATCCTGTAGGATATATGCCGCAAAAAGATATGCTTTTGCCGTGGAGAACAATTATTGAGAATGCTGCCCTGCCGCTAGAGTGCCAAGGTGTACAGAAGAAAGAAGCAGAAGTAAAGGCAAAGGAACTGTTACATAAATTTGGTTTGCAAGGGTATGAGAAAAAATATCCGAAAGATTTATCTGGTGGTATGAGACAACGTGTATCTTTTATTCGAACTTTATTAACAGGCGGGGAGATATTGCTGTTAGATGAACCATTTAGTGCGTTGGATGCTTTAACGAAGACCTCTTTGCAAGAATGGTTGTTTGAACAATGGCAAGAGTGGGAAAAAACAATTTTATTCATTACTCATGATGTTGAAGAAGCGTTATTTCTTTCAAACCGAGTTTTAGTAGTGGAACAGCAGCCGATAACGACTTTGACTGAGCGGACTGTACCGCTTGATCATAACAGAACACGAAAAGATTTATATAAACCGGAAGTATTAGCGCTGAAAGATGAGCTTCTTAGTATGTTACAAAGGCAGGTACTTGTGTGATGAACCGATTGAAAGAATTAGTTCCTGCTATTACACTTTCTAGTATTTTACTAGCTGTGTGGGAAATAGGAGCAAGAATTGTAGATGAGATGTACATTTTACCGTCACCGTCTGCGATTGTAATGAAGATATGGAAACTAAAAGACATATTATTTACAGTTCATTTACCTGCAACGTTATACGTCGTTTTAATAGGTGTTGTTATCTCTATCGTATTAGGTGTAGGGCTAGCGATGTTAATGAATGCGAGTACATGGATGGAGAGAGCATTTTATCCATTATTAGTTGCTTCACAAACGATTCCGATTACTGCGCTTGCTCCGCTATTTGTTTTATGGTTTGGATATACAATTTGGAGTAAGGTTGTTGTCACAGTTTTAATTACGTTTTTCCCAATTGCGGTCAATACGTATGATGGACTGCGTAGTACGAAAAAAGAATGGGAGGAGCTCTTAGTTACATATGGAGCAACAAAAAGAGATATTTTTCTTAAATTAAAGTTGCCGTCTGCTCTTCCTTATTTTTTCTCAGCTTTAAAAATTGCAGTTCCGCTTAGTGTTATCGGAGCAGCAATTGGAGAATGGCTCGGTGCACAAGCTGGGCTTGGATATTTCAGTAAGAGAATGATGACGCAGTTAGATGGAGCTGGCGTATTTGCACCTATTGTATTGTTATCATTATTAGCTATTTTCTTCGTCGTAATTATTTCCATATTAGAAAAGAAATTCATTAGTTGGAGGAAGCATTCATGAAATTTTTAAAGCGCATCTTTGTGTTTACATTATTAATTGCAATAATTGCAGGATGTTCGAGTAATTCAGCATCAGACAAAAGTAAAAAAGAGAAAGAAATAACAGTCATGTTAGATTGGTATCCAAATGCGGTACATAGCTTTATCTATGCAGCAATTGAAAAAGGATACTTTAAAGAAGAAGGTGTAAAGGTAAATATTAAATTCCCTTCTAATCCGACTGATCCATTAACGCTGGCAGCAGCAGGGAAGGTGACAGTTGGCTTGTATTATCAGCCAGATGTTGTTATGGCGAAAGCGAATGAGCAAATTCCAGTGAAATCAATTGGGGCTGTCGTACGTTCACCATTAAATCATGTTGTATCACTGAAATCAGCGGGCATTCAATCACCGAAAGATTTAGAAGGAAAAACAGTAGGATACTCTGGAACACCATTAAGTGAGATGTATTTAAAAACGATGGTAAAAGAAGCTGGTGGTAATCCTGATACAGTGAAAGTAGTAGATGTTGGCTTTGATTTAGTACCAGCATTAATTACGAAGAAAGTAGATGCGGTAACAGGGGCATACATTAACCATGAAGTACCTGTTATGCGTCATGAAGGCCATGAACCAGCGTACTTTAATCCAGCTGATTACGGAGTACCAAACTATCATGAGCTTGTGTTTGTAACAGGTGATAAAACGTTGAAAAAAGATAAAGAGGCGTTGCAAGCTTTCTTACGTGGTACGAAAAAAGGCTATGATTTCATGAAGAAAAACCCAGATGAAGCATTGAATATTTTATTAAATCATCAAGAAAAAGAAAACTTCCCACTTGTGCCAGAAGTTGAAAAGGAAAGTATGAAAATTTTATTAGAGAAGATGGAAACGAAAGATGAGCCATTCTTATCAGATTCAAAAGAATCTTGGGAGAAACAAAATAAGTGGCTGAAGGACAAAGGAATGACGAAAGAAACCGTCCCAGCCGATGAATTATTCGAAAATATTTTAAAGTAGGCGAATGAATATGAAAAATGAGCTCCACGTAATCTCAAATGGCCATATGCCATTCGAAGAGTTAGTGAATGTAGCGATGCAAATTGAGAGTGAGATTGATTATTTGCATATTCGTGAGCGTGAGAAGAGTACGAAGGAATTATATGAAGGTGTGGAAAGTCTATTAATGGAGGGCTTTCCAGCTTCTAAAATTGTCATAAACGATCGAATTGATATTGCAATTTTATTAAATATTCCTCGTGTTCAACTAGGATATCGAAGTACAGATGTAAAGTCAGTGAAAGAAAAGTTTTCGTATTTGCATGTCGGTTATTCTGTGCATTCGCTAGATGAAGCAATAGTAGCTTTTAAAAATGGAGTGGATTCACTCGTTTATGGCCATGTATTTCCGACAGATTGTAAAAAAGGTGTGCCAGCGAGAGGGCTTGAAGAAATTTCAGACATTGCAAGGTGTTTATCTATACCGATTACAGCAATTGGAGGAATTACCCCAGAAAACACAGTGGATGTTCTTACTAACGGTGTAAGCGGTATAGCAGTTATGTCTGGAATTGTAAGTAGTAGTAACCCGTATAGCAAAGCGAAATCTTATAAGGAATCAATAAGAAAGTGGGCGGAAAAACATGTGTGAGAAGTATGATGTAGCGATTATTGGTGGTGGTGTAATTGGTAGTTCAGTTGCACATTTTCTAGCAGAAAGAGGACATAAAGTAGCGATTGTGGAGAAGCAAAGTATTGCATCGGAAGCTTCAAAAGCAGCTGCTGGTTTACTTGGTGTTCAGGCAGAATGGGATGCGTATGATCCGCTATTTGAACTTGCTAGAGAAAGCCGAGCTATATTTCCACAACTTGCAGCAGTTTTACGTGAAAAGACGGGTGTTGATATTGGATATGAAGAAAAAGGAATTTATCGTATTGCTCAAAATGAAGATGAGAAGGAAAGAATTCTTCACATTATGGATTGGCAGCAGAAAACAGGTGAAGATTCTTATTTTCTAACGGGAGACCATGTGCGGGAAAAAGAGCCATATCTATCCGAATCTATTATAGGAGCAGTATATTATCCGAAAGACGGTCATGTTATTGCACCAGAGCTTACGAAAGCATTCGCACATTCTGCAGCGATTTCCGGTGCTGATATATATGAACAGACAGAAGTATTTGATATCCGTATTGAAAATAATAAAGTGACTGGAGTTATTACAAGTGAAGGTATTGTCACATGTGAGAAAGTCGTTATTGCAGGAGGTTCATGGAGCACGAAGTTACTCAGTTATTTTCACCGCGATTGGGGTACATATCCAGTTAAAGGAGAAGTGGTTGCGGTAAGAAGTAGAAAACAACTTTTAAAAGCACCTATTTTTCAAGAAAGATTTTACATTACTCCAAAGCGCGGTGGACGTTACGTAATTGGGGCAACAATGAAGCCACATACGTTCAATAAAACTGTGCAGCCAGAAAGTATAACTTCTATATTAGAGCGTGCTTATACAATATTGCCAGCTTTAAAAGAAGCAGAATGGGAAAGCACGTGGGCAGGATTAAGACCACAATCGAATCATGAAGCTCCTTATATGGGAGAGCATGAAGAAATAAAAGGTTTATATGCTTGCACGGGCCATTATCGAAACGGTATTTTATTAAGTCCTATTTCTGGCCAATATATGGCTGATTTAATAGAAGGAAAGCAAGAGAATCATTTGCTAGATTCATTGCTTTCTAGAAGAGTTTAGAAAGGGGATGGAAGTTTGAATTTAAAAATTAATGGTAACCAAATTGAAGTGCCAGCGAGTGTAAAAACAGTAGCTGAGCTACTTACACATTTAGAGCTAGATAACAGAATTGTTGTAGTAGAGCGTAATAAAGATATTTTACAAAAAGATGATCATACAGATACATCTGTTTTTGATGGAGACCAAATTGAGATTGTAACTTTCGTAGGAGGCGGTTGATTATGTTAAACATTGGACCATTTTCATTTCATTCTAGACTTTTATTAGGAACAGGTAAATTCCCTGATTTTGACGTACAGCAAAAGGCAATTGACGTTTCTGAAGCTGAAATTTTAACGTTTGCAGTACGTCGTATGGATATCTTTGATGCAAAGCAACCTAATTTATTAGAGAAACTTGATGTGAAAAAATATACGTTATTACCAAATACAGCAGGAGCAAAAAACGCTGAAGAGGCTGTTCGTATTGCAAAATTAGCAAAAGCTTCTGGGCTTTGTGACATGATAAAGGTAGAAGTTATTGGTGATGATAGAACGTTATTACCTGATCCGGTAGAAACATTAAAGGCATCTGAAATGTTACTGGAAGAAGGATTTATCGTACTTCCGTATACATCTGATGATGTTGTATTAGCACGTAAATTACAAGAGCTTGGCGTGCATGCGATTATGCCAGGAGCATCTCCAATCGGATCAGGACTTGGTATTGTAAATCCATTAAATTTGAGCTTCATTATTGAACAAGCGACAGTACCAGTTATCGTTGATGCCGGTATTGGTAGCCCAGCTGATGCGGCATTTGCAATGGGATTAGGAGCAGATGGCGTGTTATTAAATACAGCTGTATCAGGAGCAAAAGATCCTATTAAAATGGCACAAGCAATGAAATTAAGTATTGAAGCAGGCCGTTTAGGATTTGAAGCAGGTCGCATTGCACGTAAGCGTTGTGCAACTGCAAGTAGTCCTTTAGAAGGAATGAGCGTAGTTGAATAATCGATATTCTCGCCAAGAACTATTTTCTCCAATTGGAGAAGAAGGACAGCAAAAGATAAGAGAAAAGCATGTGCTTATTATCGGTGCAGGTGCATTAGGTAGTGCAAATGCAGAGATGTTTGTAAGAGCAGGTGTTGGCAAGATAACAATTGTTGACCGTGATTATGTAGATTGGAGTAATTTACAAAGACAACAATTGTATGCAGAGAGCGACGTAAAGAATAATCTTCCAAAAGCTATAGCGGCTAAAAAACGTTTAGAAGAGATTAATAGTGATGTAACAATAGAAGCTCTCGTTCAAGATGTAACAGCTGAAGAGCTAGAAGAACTTGTTATAAATGTTGATGTAATTATTGATGCGACTGATAATTTCGAAACGCGCTTTATTGTAAATGATATATCACAAAAATATTCTATTCCATGGATTTACGGTGCATGTGTAGGTAGTTACGGTCTTTCTTACACAATCCTTCCTAGTAAAACACCATGTTTATCATGTTTATTACAGTCGATTCCGCTTGGCGGGGCAACATGTGATACAGCGGGTATTATATCACCTGCTGTATCTCTTGTCGTTTCTCATCAAGTAACAGAAGCTCTTAAACTGTTAGTAGAAGATTACGAATCACTTCGAGATGGGCTTGTATCGTTTGATATGTGGAAGAATGAGTATTCATGTATGAATGTGCAAAAACTTCGCCAGCATAATTGTCCTTCATGCGGAGAGAATGCATTATATCCGTATTTAAATAAAGAAAACACATCAAAAACAGCAGTTTTATGCGGGCGAAATACAGTTCAAATTAGACCACCTCATAAAGATGAAATGAATTTTGAACAATATAAAGAGTTGTTGGAAGGTCGTGTAAATGATTTAAATATAAATCCATATTTACTATCATTTTCTGTTGAAGACAAGAGGTTAGTAGCCTTTAAAGATGGCCGTGTGCTCGTACATGGAACGAAAGATATAAGCGAAGCAAAAACAATTTATCATCGCTATTTTGGATAGAAAAGGATGAGTGGGATGAAAGTGAATAAAGCTTTAACAATTGCAGGGTCTGATAGCGGCGGCGGTGCTGGAATTCAGGCAGATTTAAAAACATTCCAAGAGCTTGGTGTATACGGAATGACGGCTATTACGGCAATTACTGCTCAAAACACGCTTGGCGTTCAAGGGGTATATCCTGTTCCGTTAGAAGGTATTACAGAACAGCTGAATTCAATTGGTACGGATTTAACACCAGATGCAGTGAAACTAGGAATGTTATTTAGTAGTGAAATAATTCAAATTGTTGCAGAACAAATTAAAAAATTTGGCTGGAATAATATTGTGCTAGATCCCGTTATGATCGCAAAAGGCGGTGCATCATTATTACAGCAAGAAGCAGTTCATGCATTAAAAGAATATTTATTACCAGTAGCAACCGTTATAACACCGAATGTTCCAGAAGCAGAAGTGTTAACTGGGGTGGAGATTCATAATGTTGAAGATAGTAAGGAAGCTGCAAAAGTATTGCACGAATTAGGTGCTAAATATGTGCTTATGAAGGGCGGACATGCAGAATATCAAGGTAATGAAGTAATTGATTTCCTCTTTGATGGAGAAGAATTTATTGAGTTTAGAAGCGAGCGAATTCCTTCAAAGCAAACGCACGGAAGTGGGTGCACATTTGCTTCAGCGGTTACAGCAGGACTTGCGAAAGGATACTCAATTGAAGATGCTGTTCAAGAAGCAAAACGATTTATTAGTATAGCAATTGAAGAGCCATTGAATATTGGTAGTGGTCATGGACCAACGAATCATTTTGCGTATAAAGTGAATAGAACGCGTGTATAGATAAGTGAAAAGCCAGTTTTATAACTGGCTTTTTTTCTGTTTACTTTTTCAAAATACAGGAGTAATATATCAGCCAGAATATATTTTTTTGTAAACGCTGAGTCCAATTATATGGAGCGGAGGAACCAATTTGTGCAGTGTCACTAGGGGTGAATCTTTCAAATTTGAAAGTAGGGCTACTCTCAAAGCCCGAATCCGACAGCTAACTTCGTAAGCGTCTTGAGAGAGGACGGTGCCATGATGGATACATCACTTCATCGATCTGATTAGTATAGGGGAATATCAATCTATGTTTGATTTCTTTTATACTAAGGAGGATGAGGTACATGGAACTAACACTTATTTGTGTTGGAGAAGAAAGTAAGGTAAATAGTTTAAGAGATCTAGTTGCATTTCAACATGAGTTAGTTATTTTTACAGCAAATGAAGAGGTAGCGGCTGAAGTTAGGAATTGTGGGTTTGATTGGACTTATAGTTGTAGTAAGGAGCAGGATTTTACTAGTATTTGTGAGTGTATTAAGAAGGTCATTTTACTAGGGGATGAGCTTCCAATCGTTAGTTTCTTCACAGAACACATTCGTTTTTCTTTTCAAGCACCTATTACTGTTGTTACAAGGAATAAACGATATCCAGCGAGGCTCTATGAAACCATTGGAGCTAAGTTTGTCGTGTTTACAAATTGTGATAATATTTCTTTTTTATTTTTTGAATAGGGCGGGGGAAGAAATGATGAAGGTACTATTACTTGGAGATATAGCAAATCGTTGGGCAGTATCGGTAGAGCGAGTTCAAGAATTGGTCCAGATTGATCCCCTTTTTCCAGGGCCATATATTATATTACCATCAAAAGATGCTTTGTATTTAGAGATGGATATTACCGAGTATGAGCAGCTACATGCAGAATTGACACAAGTTTATATTCGTGGGAGAAATTTACGTGCATTTTTACGAGGAGAATAAAGGTTGAATAAAAAAGAGCGAATGCTGAGTGCAACAAGCTATGCACTTCATGTCATTCGCTCTTTTTATTTCATATTTAAAAGGTCATTTTTAAGAAAAGAAAAGAGAAATAAAGAAAATAGATGAAATAACAGTAATAATCTTCAATGTAAGCGTTTAAATGAATGTAAATATTATTATTTTCAGTAATTTACCCCTTTACAAGTGAAATATAGAGGAGTATATTTACTCTCATAAATCATTCATAAAATTTCCAAAAAAACCTAAAATCGCTGAGTTCCAGAAATGGAGCGGGGGAACCAATTTTGTGCATCGTCACTTGGGGTGAATCTTTCAGTTTTGAAAGTAGGGCTACTCTTTAGGCCCGAATCCGACAGCTAACCTCGTAAGCGTTTAGAGAGGAGGTTTACTTTTTGTTGTTCATTTTTTGAACACTGAGTAGAGCTCAGTGTTCTTTTTTAATATTTAAATGGTAAATTTTAACAAAAAGAGAGGGATAGTTATGTTAGATGTTGTAATGGTCGGGATTTTTATTTTATTAGTTGCATCGATGGCAAGTCTTGCAAGTTGGTCAGATAAAGTTGTGAAAGAAGGAAAGCAATCATGATGATTGTCTTATCGGTTATTGTCGCAGCAATTACAGTGTATTTAGTGTATGCATTATTAAATCCAGAGAAGTTTTAATTAGGGGGAATCATTCATTATGATTTGGGTTGCAGTCATTATTACAATGCTCTTGTTTATTTTAGTAGCAAAGCCAACGGGGATTTATTTAGAAAAAGCTTTTCAAGGTAGCAAAACGTTAGATAAAGTATTCGGGCCTTTTGAAAAACTTATTTTTAAAATTACGGGTGTAAAAGCATACAATCAAACGTGGAAACAGTACGCATTATCATTAGTTTTATTAAATGGATTTATGATCGTTGTCGTATACTTCATTTTCAGATTACAAGGTGTGCTGCCACTAAATCCAGCGCATATTGAAGGGATGGAGCCTACGCTCGCTTTTAATACAGCAATTAGTTTTATGGCTGATACAAACTTACAGCATTATAGCGGTGAAAATGGTTTATCTTATTTATCACAATTAATCGGAATTACATTTTTAATGTTTGCGGCACCAGCAACGACATTAGCGCTCGTTATGGCTTTTATAAGAGGACTTGCTGGAAAAGAACTTGGTAACTTTTTCGTTGATTTTACGAGAGCGTTAACGAGAGTGTTTCTTCCTATTGCATTTATTGCGGCACTAGTTTTTGTCGCACTTGGCGTACCACAAACGTTAGATGGGGCGGTTACAGCACAAACGATTGAAGGTGCAAAGCAAAGTATTTTACGTGGACCTGTTGCATCATTCGTTTCCATTAAGGAACTTGGAAATAACGGCGGTGGATTTTTCGGAGCAAACTCTACGCATCCTTTCGAAAATCCAGGACAAATGAGTAATATTTTGCAAATGATGCTTATGATGTTATTACCAACAGCACTTCCATTTACGTACGGACGAATGGTCGGAAATAAAAAACAAGGCCGCATCCTTTTCGTGTCACTATTTATGGTATTTTTACTAGGGTTTATAACGATTACGACATCTGAACTAAACGGGAACCCGGCATTAAATGGAATGGGTATCGAACATGTACAAGGAAGTACAGAAGGGAAAGAAGTACGATTTGGAACAGTATTTTCTTCACTATACGCAACGGTAACGACAGCTGCTGAAACAGGCGCTGTTAATACGATGCATGATACGTTAACACCAATTGGCGGTTTAGTTCCGCTTGTAAATATGATGTTAAATACTGTGTATGGCGGCGTTGGAGCAGGTTTTGTAAACATTATTATGTATGCAATTATCGCGGTGTTTATATCTGGGTTAATGGTTGGACGGACACCAGAGTTTTTAGGTAAAAAGATTGAAGGTAAGGAAATGAAATTAATCGCGGTCACGATTTTATTTCATCCATTGCTCATTTTAGGATTTTCGGCATTAGCTCTTTCAACAAATTTAGGGACGGATGCTATTTCTCATTCCGGTTTCCACGGTTTGACGCAAGTGGTATATGAATATACATCGTCAGCTGCGAATAACGGATCTGGATTTGAAGGATTAGGAGATAATACACCGTTTTGGAATATTACGACTGGTTTAGTTATGTTTTTAGGACGTTACTTCAGTTTAATTACGATGCTAGCTGTGGCAGCTTCATTGAAAGAAAAAACGGTAGTGCCAGAAACAGTCGGAACGTTCCGTACAGATAATAGTTTATTTGGTGGCATCTTCATCGGAACAATTGTAATTGTCGGTGCATTAACATTCTTCCCGATGTTAGTACTCGGTCCAATTGCAGAATTTCTTACATTGAAGTAATGGAGGGTAAATGATGAGACCGGTAGTAGTAAAAGAAAAACAATTAAATGAGTCACAAATACATGCTGTAGAAGATGAAGTTAGACAAGCGAAAACGATGGATCGTGATATCGTAACACATGCGATGAAGCAATCCGTTGCGAAATTGAATCCGAAAGTCATGATAAAGAATCCGATTATGTTCGTTGTGGAAATTGGATTTATCATTACGTTCATTTTATCTTTTCTTCCAAGTAGTTCTAGTAGTATACCAGGATGGTTTAATATAACAGTTTCTCTCATTCTATTATTTACAGTTTTATTTGCGAATTTTGCAGAAGCATTAGCAGAAGGTCGTGGTAAAGCGCAAGCCGATTCTTTAAAGCAGTCGAAGAAAGATGTGTTTGCAAATGTAGTAAAAGAAAATGGAGACATTGTCCAAGTTTCAGCAACTGATCTTAGAAAAGGTGACGTTGTTATCGTAAAACAAGGAGAAATGATTCCAAGTGATGGCGAAGTAATCAAAGGATTAGCATCTGTAGATGAATCTGCAATTACAGGTGAATCAGCTCCTGTTATAAAAGAAGCAGGCGGTGATTTTTGTTCCGTAACAGGTGGAACGATGGTCGTAAGTGATGAAATTACAATTGTCATTACGAGTAATCCTGGTGAATCATTTATCGATAAAATGATTTCTTTAGTAGAAGGAGCTGCTCGTCAAAAAACGCCGAATGAGATTGCTTTAAATACAGTATTAACGAGCTTAACTCTTATTTTCTTAATCGTCGTTGTGACGTTGCCGATTTTTACAAATTATTTAGGTTTTCAAATTGATACTGCTGTACTTGTAGCGTTGTTAGTATGTTTAATTCCAACGACAATTGGTGGTTTGCTATCAGCGATTGGTATTGCGGGGATGGATCGGGTGACAAAATTTAACGTGCTAGCGATGTCAGGGAAAGCAGTAGAAGCTGCGGGCGATATTAATACAATTATTTTAGATAAAACAGGTACAATTACTTTTGGGAACCGAATGGCTCATACATTATTGCCTGTAGGAAATGAAACGATTGAGCAAGTTGGAAAGTGGGCCGCTATTAGTTCTGTTTTAGATGAAACACCAGAAGGTCGATCTGTTATCGAGTATGTGCAGGGAAAATCTATATCATATAATAGAGAACTTGCAGAACAAGGTGAGTTTGTTCCGTTTAAAGCAGAAACGAGAATGAGTGGTGTTGATTTACAAGACGGAACGAAAGTGAGAAAAGGTGCTGTAGGTGCCGTTATTGAATGGGTTGAGTCACAAGGCGGAACAATTCCGAAAGATGTAAATCAAAAAGCAGACTTAATTTCAAAAGAGGGCGGAACACCACTTGTAGTTGCAGTAGATAATCGTATTTACGGTTTAATTTATTTAAAGGATACAGTAAAACCGGGTATGCGTGAGCGTTTTGAACAGTTACGCCAAATGGGGATTAAAACGGTTATGTGTACAGGTGATAATCCGTTAACAGCAGCAACCATTGCAAAAGAAGCTGGAGTAGATGAATTCGTTGCCGAGTGTAAACCGGAAGATAAAATTGCTGTCATTAAAGCAGAGCAAGATAAAGGGAAACTTGTAGCGATGACAGGTGATGGTACAAATGATGCTCCAGCATTAGCACAGGCGGACGTTGGATTAGCGATGAACAGTGGTACGACAGCAGCGAAAGAAGCGGCAAACATGATTGATCTAGACTCGAATCCAACGAAAATTATTGAGGTTGTAGGAATCGGTAAGCAATTGTTAATGACGCGAGGTGCTTTAACGACGTTTAGTATTGCGAATGATATAGCAAAATATTTTGCAATCATTCCAGCAATGTTTACACTTGCGATTCCGCAAATGGAGGCATTGAACATTATGAAATTAACATCACCACTGTCAGCGATTTTATCAGCATTAATATTTAACGCTGTTATTATTCCATTACTCATTCCGTTAGCGATGAAAGGTATTGCATATAAACCGATGAGTTCTAATGCATTGCTTAGCCGAAACTTACTTATTTATGGGCTTGGCGGAGTTATCGTTCCGTTCATTGGAATTAAAGTAATTGATATAATTGTCGGCTTGTTCATATAAGGAAGAGGGGAAAAAGATGGAGAAGAAACAAAGTATACTATCACCAATTATCCGTATTACTTTTACATTTCTAGTGTTGTGCGGACTTGTATACCCGCTTATTGTTACTGGTATTGCACAAGCCGTGATGAAGGATAATGCGGATGGAAGTCTAATATATAATGATAAAAATGAAGTGATTGGTTCTAAATTAATCGGGCAAAACTTCACGGATCCACGTTATTTTCAAGGGCGTGTTTCTAGTATTGAATATAAGGCTGAAGCATCTGGTTCAAATAACTATGCACCATCTAATCCAGATTTAGAGAAACGAGTAGAGAAAAGTATTGAAGAGTGGAAGAAACAAAATCCGAGCGTTCCAGTTACAGAAGTACCGATTGATTTAGTGACAAATTCAGGTTCAGGGCTTGATCCTGATATTAGTCCGAAGGCAGCTTCTGTGCAGGTGGATCGCATATCGAAATTAACGAATATTCCGAAAGAAAAACTTAATCAATTGATTAAAGATCAAACAGAAGGTGCTGCGCTTGGTTTATTTGGAGAGACCCGCGTAAACGTCTTAAAGCTAAATTTGGCATTACAGGAATTAATGAAATAGTAACAGTGCTACCTCAATCTAACGGATTGAGGTAGCGTTGTTTCGAATGAAAGGTAGTGTTTATTTTGTATGCAGATGATTATGAACCGAAGTTTCAAAGGCGAACGCCAGAGGAATATTTAGAATATATTCGTCAGCAAAATCGCGGAAAGTTAAAGTTATATGTAGGAGCAGCTCCAGGCGTAGGAAAAAGTTATAAAATGCTCTTTGATGCAAGGGAAATGAAAAAAGATGGAATTGATATTGTAATTGGTTTAATTGAAACGCATGGAAGAAAAGAGACGGAAGAAGCAATTGCTGATTTAGAAAAAGTTCCTTTGAAAGAAATACAGTATAAAGGAAAGGTATTTTATGAGCTTGATGTGGAAGGAATAAAAAAACGCGCGCCGCAAGTAGTCGTAGTGGATGAACTTGCGCATAGTAATGTTCCTGGTTCTAAGCATAAAAAACGTTATATGGATGTGCAGGAATTGTTAGAGGCTGGTATATCGGTATTATCAGCTTTTAATATTCAACATTTAGAAAGTGTTCATGATATTGTAGCTCAAATTACGAATGTAAAAGTAAGAGAACGAGTTCCAGATTTTATTTTACAAAAAGCAAATGAAATTCAGCTCGTTGATGCAACACCGGAAGTACTTCGGAAGAGGTTAATAGACGGAAAGATATATAAAGAAGAAAAAATTCAGCAAAGCTTACAAAATTTCTTTACGCTTAATAATTTAGGAGCACTTAGGGAATTATCGCTTCGTGAAGTCGCTGACGATATGGACGAAAAGATTAGTCAAACAGTGATAGAACCAATCGGAGTGAAAGAAAAAATTCTCGTTTGTGTACAATACAGTTCAACAGCGGAGAAATTAATAAGACGGGGATGGCGCATGGCTGATCGGTTAAACGCTGAATTGTACGTATTAAACGTTGAGAGGGAAAATATAGATTCTATTTCAGCTGGAAAAAAGCAGACGATTGAAGAGTGGAAGTTGCTAACGAATCAATTTGATGCAAGTTTTGTATTAGAGGAAGCAAAGGGAAGAAAGCCAGCAGATGTTATTATTGAAGTGGCAAAAAGATTACAGGTGACGCAAATTTTACTTGGACAATCGGCTAGAACAAGGTGGGAAGAAATACGAAAAGGCTCTATTGTAAATGAAATTATGAGACAAACAAAGTATATTGATATTCATATTGTTGCGGATCAAAGAGGATAAATAGAGCCGACCTTTTTTGGGGCTCTATTTTGCTTTTTGTACAGAATGAAAACTTAGCATTTTCATTGTATATAAGATTACAAGTAAAAACATAATTGCACCTAGGAAGAAAATCCAAAAGTAATTTTGGTTAAATAAAAGAAATCCACCTATAAGTGGCCCTGTGCCCATACCAAGATAGCGGATGAAGTTGTACATACCGATAGCTGTTGCGCGTTCTTGTACGAATTCTTCTGTTAATAAAGTAGTGTGAGTTGGCATAGAAAGTCCCATACTAAAACCGTACAAAGATGTAACGATAATGATGAATGGGATATTGATGTTATATGTGAAAGAGAATAAAACGACACATATAACATTGAAGAAACTCGTAATAAATAAAGCTTGCTTTGTTGTGAGGCGTTTTTGCAAAAACTTGTAGCAAAAACTTCCTAGCATGATAGAAAGAGACATTGGTACAAACATAAGACCAATTTTATCTACAGTTAAATGAAATGAATTTGTTAAAATACTCGGTAAAAAAACGAGAAAGCAAAAGTAAATACAAAATTGAATGAAGCCAATAAGAGTAATAGAAAATCCAGTTTTATTTTTTAAGATAAGAGAGTAATTCTTTTGTGCTTTAGATTGTTTAATTATATTTGGCTTTGTTTCTGGGAGTAGTGAAATGTTTATAATTAATAAGATAATGCCAAGTGTAGATAAAAAGAGAAATACAGATAAGTGACCATTTATACTGCCAAGATAACCACCTATGAGAGGAGCCATTGCAGGTGCGAGGGCAAGTAACATTTGGTATAGGCTCATCGCTTCTCCGCGTTCTTTTCCTTCAAATAAATCGCCGATAATCGTTGCTGAAACTACAGGTATAGCCGCTATTCCTATAGCTTGAACAGCTCTAAAAAAGAGAAATAAATAAATGTTTGCCGAAAAGGCACATCCGATTGAACCAATTGTACTAATGACTAAACTAGGGATAAGGACAGATTTTCTCCCTTTTGTATCAATTAAAGGTCCATATACGAGCTGCATAATTGCAAGAACGAATGTGAAAAGTGAAACTGTTACATTTACAAGATAAAGAGAAGTGTGAAAAGAATTTTGAATCATCGGTAAGATAGGTGTGTAAATATTTTGAGCGAAGGAACCGAGTAAGGCACTAATACAGACAACATATAAAATGAAAGTTAGTTTAGATTTTTTCATCTTGTTAACCTCCTTGTATTTTAGTTTCTTTGGAAACTAAATTTATTTTAACATGATTTTCTCACTTGTAAAGATGAAAAAATAATTTTAAAATGGTATATAGTTAAATTGTTTCTTTGGAAACTTAGGAGGCGAACGGATTGAAGCATACAACGAAGCAAATGGAAATACTGTCGGACATTCGTACACTTTTGCATAAAAAAGAAGAACATTTAAAACGACAAAACGAGAAGTTTCTTCGTGAGACAGGTGTAAGTAGTATGTCTTTATCTGAGTTACATGTAATCGAATGTATCGGAAAAAATGGTTTGATGAATGTAACGGCAATTACGACAGAAATGGGCATGACGAAGGGAGCAATCTCTAAAATTTGTACAAAGTTGTTTCAAAAGCAATTCGTTGAGAAGCTGCAAATGTTAGATAATCAAAAAGAAATCTTCTTCAGCTTAACGGAGAGTGGGAATGAAATATATAAAGCTCATGAAAAATTGCATAAGCAAGCTGAAGAAAAGTGGTTGTTACTTTTAGATGGATATACGAAAGAAGAGCAAGACTTTATTCAAAGGTTTATAAAGGATGTCTCCGGTCATTTGGAAATATAATTGGAAGAAAAAACTCCTTTTTCTCAAGTCTTTTAAATATAATTTCTGAAAGAACTCATATATAATAGAAAAAGATACTTAACATGGTGAATAATTAAAGAGTCAATATATATAGAGGAGAGAGTAACATGCTTGAAAATACGGGGTTAGTATTAGAAGGCGGCGGTATGCGTGGTGTATACACGGGCGGGATATTAGAATACTTTATGGAACAAGATTTATATTTTCCATATGTAATCGGTGTATCAGCTGGTGCTTGTCATGCAGCGTCGTATCTTTCCAGACAAAGAAATAGAAATAAAACGGTCAATATTGATTATGCATCACATCCGAAATATTTATCGTATAAAAACTTATGGAGAAAACGTCAGCTATTTGATATGGATTTCATTTTCCACGAAATTCCAGAAAAGCATGTGCCGTTTGATTTTGAAACATACTTTAATAGCCCGGAACGTTTCCTTGTAGGAACGACGGATTGTGAAACAGGGCAATCTGTTTATTTTGAAAAAGAAGGAACGAATGATGATGCGCTAAATTTATTACAAGCGTCTAGTTCATTGCCTTTCATTGCACCAGTAGTAAATTACCGCGGTAAACAACTGTTAGATGGCGGGATTTCTGATCCAATTCCAGTTCGTAAAGCGCAAGAGGATGGATTTAAAAAATCAGTCGTTATTTTAACGAGAAATCATGGCTACGCGAAGAAAAAATCAAAGTTTGGATGGATTGCAGCGAAAGCTTATAAAAAATATCCGAACCTTGTTAACACGATGCTGAATCGTTATGAAGTGTATAATGAAACACTTCACTATATTGAAAAAGAAGAACAAGCTGGCAATTTATTTGTTATTCGCCCAGAAGTGCCGCTTCAAGTAGATCGTATGGAAAAAGATACAGCAAAACTACAAAATTTATACGAGCAAGGCTATGAAGATGCAAAGAGGCAATTTGCAGATTTGCAGGCGTTCTTGCAAAAATAATAATTAGGCTGTGGAGATGGAGTTCTCTGCAGTCTTTTTATATTGCTACTTATACGTTACTTTTTAAAAATGTATGAATGTTTAAGTGTTTAAAGAGTTTGTAAAACATAGAGGTGTCTTATTGAGGAGAATTTACTTGAGAGGTATTATGACGATGTAGCGCTACAAAACTATTTAATTTATAAGGTGATTATTAATGAAAGGAAAAGTTTTTTCAATTACGACTTTAGTATTATTAGCAACATCAATCTCAACAAGTGCATTCTATCCAACTCTAAGCGGTCACAAAAGCGGTAACCTACTATCTTATAGAGCTCAAACTACTACGAATCAAAATGCATCTCGTTGTTCAGTAGCAATTTCTTTTATTAAATCAAATGGAAATAATTCATATATTGAAAGCGCTTCAGACAAATTAGGGTCCCATGAATCTGGAAGAGCATTAAACGCAACTGTGAGTAATGGTGCATATAACGCCTTTGGTGCAAAAGGACTATACTCGGAGCATTATGCAAATGAGAATAATGACTATCAAGAAGATACACACAAAGGTACTTTTGATAGTAACGGTAACTTACGATTACAGTGGTAAAAAGCATTAAACAGTTGTCTTTATAAATATTTGGATAAGGAGAAGGGGATGTTCATCATCTCCTTCTTATTTAAAAGGAGCACAGACATGTACCTAGCTTTTAAAAATATAAAAAGCAATAAACTGTTTTTCTTAATTCTCCTTATGTCATTTTTTATTTCTTTTCTTTCTATATCAATAGCCGCACTTTTAACAGAATCTAAACGAAACTTTATATCTGCTTTTCAAATCGGTTTTCCAGAGAAGAATCAAATTTTAACTGTTCCGATAGCGAATGCAACTGAATTGGAAGAGATAATTCCTTTCATACAAGATATTTTTGTTAAAAGTGATATTTATGTAGAGCATTTAAAAGCATTAAATAGTTCAGGGGCAACAAAGATTATAGCTGTGAACTTAAAAGATGATTATTATTGGAAGCCATATATTTCTGAAGGACAATATTTTCATCGTGAAAATGTAAACAATATGGTTGTTGGCGATCAAACGAATGTAGAGGAGTTATATGAATTTGATGATACATATAAAAAAATAGGAACTATATCAAGAAAAGACAGTGACGTCGGTGTAGCAGGTATATACGTTCCACTTCAAAACTTACCTACTATATCTAAAAAAGGTATTATCGCGAGTAAACAATTACAATTAACAGTTGTTAATCCTACATCATCTATTCATAACGAAATAAAAAAGTTTATGGATAGGAGTAAAGAAGTGCTTTCGGGAGATGTTCAAATACTGAATGAACGAGATCTTCAGGAACTACATGTGACACATATAGATCCAGCAAATAAGTATTATTATAAATTCATTCTTGTTGCAATTGTTTCTGGCATTTCTGCGGTTTTATTTTGGATTTATAAAAAAGAAAGAGAGATTTCATTAAAAAAAGCAGTAGGTGCTTCTAATATATCTATTTACTGCGAACTATATATTCAAATTTTGTTTATTTCTCTAGTGGCGATGCTGTTGGTTTTTCTGGTGTTAGAAATGTTTTCTGGAACAATTCATACGTATTTTCAGACATACTTATTAAAACCGTTAACACCATATGTATTGGTATGTAATATTGTTTTTATAATTTTTCTTACAATGTTTGTTACTGTAATTCCAATCAAGCACATTATAAATATATATCCCGGAAAACATTTAAGAACGTAGGAGGTCTTCATGTTTTTTATATTTGATTCTATACGGTCTGTGAAAAAACGGTTGTTACCAAGTTTGATTATAGTAATTTCTTTAATTATTGCATTTTCTTCAGCAATAGAATTTGTTAGTAATCTTTCGGGATATCGAAAAATGATGATGGTAGCAAATAATTTATCGACTCATAAAAATTTTTATGAACTTTATGCGACGCAAGATATAACATTGTTTAGCGAAGAAAAAGCAAAAAGTGATTATCAACATTTCATGCAAGGGTTATCTAATACGATACCAATAACAAATAAAACAAATTATTTGTTCCGTAACTATTCACTTAGTTTAAAAAAAGAAAATGGAACGATAAAGACTCTTATTGTTGATAAAGATATTAATAAGTACTTTCATATACGAATTTCACAAGGAAGATATTTTGAGGAATCGGAATTTCATAAATCAGTATTTGATATTAGACCTGTTATATTAGGAGCTAATTATATAGAAAAGGTATCTATTGGTGATGTTATACCATCTGGAAAAATGAAGCTAAAAGTAATTGGCTTTTTAGAAAAAAATTCACCATTTACATATCCTCGAAGTGGTGAAATATCGGATAATCGTATTACATTATTAGATGACATGGCGATTTTACCAATTGGAACAGAAGAAATAGAGTTCTATAGTGTAGAACTTTTATACAATGGGTTAATTATAGAAACAAAGGAGCAGATAAATATAAATGAATTTCAAAAGAAAGTATTAAAGGTAACGGAAGGTAAGGGTTATTCGTATTATGTTACAAATCCGAATAAATTGTTAGAAAATGAAAAACAAGGTATTGATAATATGTCATACCCCTTATTATTAAGCGGTACAGTCTTATTTTTTTCATTTCTATCTATTGTATTGACATCAATGGCAGCACTTTATATGGAACGTAAAAATATTTCTATTAAATCAGCGTTAGGTGCAAGCACTTTTCAAATATGTCTTCCATTTATTATTGAGTATATGTTGCTATTCGTTTTAGCGATATGTATAGGAATAATGTATTTTCAATGGGAGAATAGCGGAGTAATTGAAATTCAGAAAGGGCTAGAAAATAGTATAGTATCTTTCTTTGGAACGTTAAAAGTCTCTATAGAATCATTGGTTGTTATAGGTGCTTTATCACTTGTAATGATCCTCGTTATATATGCAATCATTTATTTCAATGTACTAAAAATAAAAAATACATATATGAAAGAGGTGTTATAGATGATTCAGCTCGCAAATGTGGCTAAGGGCTTTGGAAAGAATAATTTTAGTGCTTTAAAAGATATTAATCTTACAATAGAAAAAGGCGAAATGATAGCCATTATGGGCCCCTCTGGTTCGGGGAAGTCTACTCTCCTTAACATTATTGGCTTAATCGATAGCCCCTCTGCTGGAAAGTATTTTTTAGATGGAATGGATACGAGTACATTAAAGCAAAACTATCATAAGTATAGAAACACGGAAGTTGGATTTGTGTTTCAAAACTTTTCGCTACTCGATGATTATACGATTATTGAAAATGTAATGCTTCCACTTGTATATAGAAGAATTTCTCATAAGAAACGTATGCAAATATCAAAAGAAATGCTGAAAATGGTAGGGCTTGAGAGGCATATTAACAAATATCCTTACGAGTTATCAGGAGGAGAACAGCAAAGAACAGCAATAGCAAGGGCTTTAGCACAAGATACAAAAATTATACTTGCTGATGAACCGACTGGTGCTCTTGATCAAGAAAATGGGGAAAAAATTATGAGTATTTTACAAGAGATTAATAAAGAAGGAAAAACAGTGCTAGTTGTTACACATGATCAAAAGGTAGCTGCATATTGTCAGAGGACGATAAGGTTACTTGATGGTTGTATGGTATAATATGGATAATGTTATGTGAAGAGGTGATACATATGGAAAATGTATATAAAGGACTTAGGCATACCGGATTTACTGCAATGCTTATTTTTGGAGGGGTATTTCTACTTCGCTGGCTCATACATGATGAGATGCTACTGGATCAGCTTATTGGATTTAGTGTAGGAATGGTAATGGTTGTTTCGTCAGTTTCCATTCAAAAGTATAGTAAAGAATTACAGATGAATGAGAAATATTAATAATTTTTAATTGCTGTTATCTTTTTCATAGTTTAGGAATAGTGGAGGCTTTCGTGTGATTTTCTTATTTGTAGTATATTTTGTTTTCATTATGACGTTGGTAATTACGTTTCTTCTTTCACAAAAGTCATATAAGAAGCCTGTTATTAAATATATACCAACGTTAGTATTGTTTATTTTGGCTTTCATTTCTTCTGCTATGTTTGTATTGAATAATGGAATGGGAGAGCTGATGATATCGGTCTCTTTAGGGGTTGCAGCGATAGTGAACGGTCTTTTACTTCTTGTTTTGAAAGTAGTTCGTGTGATTGTTGCAAAGGGAAAGTAGAGCATCGAATTCGATGCTCTACTTTTTATTTACGCTTCTTTTTAATAAATGAAAAGGCTAAAGCTGTAATTAAAATGCTGCCTTTAATAATATCTTGTGCATAATAAGGGACGTTCATCATTGTGAGTCCATTTAATATAATTCCAATTAATACCGAGCCGAGGAATGTTCCGACTATATTTGGTTTCTTGGCACCGAACATTGCGTAACCGATATAGGCAGCTGCGACTGCATCCATTAATAATGGAGCACCAGCTGAAACTTGTCCTGTTCCAACGCGGCTGCATAGAATAATGCCGCCAATAGAAGCTAGTAAACCACTAATCATATAAGCATATACACGGTAACGATCAGTAGGAATACCGGCTAATCTAGCAGCTTCTCGATTCCCACCAGTCATATAAAAGAAACGACCGTACGTTGTTTTTTCTAAAAATAGATGTGCAATTAAAACGACAGTAAGTATGATAATGACAGGGACTGGAATTCCTAAGACGGAACCTTGACCGAGAAATAAAAAAGATGGAATAAAATGTCCTGTTGCACCGGACATTCCTTCATAAATTGAAGATCCTTTTGAAAATGTTAAGTGTAGTCCATTGACGATATACATGATACTTAATGTAGCTAGTAAATCAGGTAGTTTAATTCGGATAACGAGTAGTGCATTTAATAATCCAACTAATAATCCGCAAAGAATAGGAACAAGGAGTGTAACTAATAGTTCTTGTCGATATAAAACGAGACAAGAAGCAGCTGCAATTGTTGCTAAACTAGCGGTAGAGCCGACTGATAAATCAAACCCATCTACAATCAATGTAAAGGTAACGCCGATTGCAAGTAACGTTACGATGGAGATAGAACGTAAAATATCACTAATATTGTTATATGTTAAAAAAGAGTCATTGACGATAGAGAAAAAAATTGTAACACCTATAATAATAGCAATTGTACTAAATTGATAAAAAAGATGAGTAGGTAAATATAGTTTCTTAGTTTTCGTTTTATGAACGAGATTCAATGGAATAGCTCCCTTCAGATAAATGTAAAAGCTGTTCAGGAGATAGTTCGCTTGGTAAGTATTCACCTACAAATTCTCCGTTTGCCAGTATAAGAATGCGATCAGCGATATGCAACGCTTCATCTTGTTCTCCTGTGAAATAAATTACGGAACTTCCGTTTTCTGTAATGTTGCGAATGAATTGAAAAATGTCTTGTTTCGCAGCGATGTCTACACCTTTAGTTGGCTCGTCTAAAAGAAATAGATTAGGTTTGAATCCACTCCACTTTGCAATTGAGACTTTTTGTTGGTTTCCACCGCTAAGTGAATGAATAAGTGCCTTTGGGTCATTTGGTGAAATACCGAAAGAAGAAATTGCTGTAGTAGCATCATTTAATTCGGTTTGTTTTCGTTTCCAACCTGATTGATGTAAATTTGTGTGACTTATAATATCTTCCGAAAGAAATACGCCTTGTTTTCTTCTTTCTTCTGGTACAAGTGCGATTTTCGCTTTAATCGCATCTCGTGGTGTTTTAATCGTTAGTTTTTGACCGGCTATTTCTGCGTGATAAGTATGAAGAGCACCAAATAACGTTTCAGCAAGTGTTGTTTTTCCACTTCCAATTAATCCGTATATCACAACAGTTTCTCCTTTTCGTATTGTAAGAGAAAGGGGAGAATGACCTTCGTGTAATAGAAGCTCTTGTACTTTAAATAGTTCCTCGCTCCCGGTTTTTGGTGCTGTATTAATAGGAAGTGTAAGTTGTTTTCCAGTCATCGCTTCCACAATTTGTTGATCTGTAATCGTTGTAATGGTTTCAGAAAGGGCAACTTGACCGTTATGTAATACAGTTACATCATCCGCGAAATTTCGAATCTCTGATAAACGATGAGAAACTAAAAGGATGCCAATTCCTTTTGATGTTAAATCTTTTAATAGTTTCCCAAAGGTTTCAACTTCTTTTGGTCCAAGAGAAGAAGTAGGTTCATCTAATAAAAGGTAATTTGTATTGTTAGATAAAGCTCTTGCGATAAGAAGTAATTGTTTTTCATGTAATGAACAGTTTGAAACATCTTCCGAAACATTTAAATTTACCTGTACAGTTTGCAAATGTTGTTTAGCAAGTGCGACTAATTTGGACTTTGAAAATAGTACTTTATTTTGCATTGCTAAATGATCGATTAGTACATTTTCTAATACAGATAATCCGGGAATAAGTCCGTGATCTACTTCTTGTGTTACGAAAGAAATGCCATGCTTTTTTGCATCGCGCGGTGAAGTAAAGGAAACAGACTGAGTATCAATTTTTATATCGCCAACAACTGGTTGAATTTCACCAGTTGCTATTTTTAGTAAAGTACTTTTTCCTGCACCGTTCATGCCTAGTAAAGCGTGTACTTTTCCTTTTTGAATATGAATAGAAACATCTTCTAGAACAGGTGTAGCGACATGATAAGAATGTGTAATGTTTTGAAGAGAGAACGTCATCATTTTTTCTCCTTCTCTAATTTTTTCATCCAAGGGGAATATGCATCTTTTGAGTCTCCCCAACCGTTTATATATTTTGATAACTGATCCATTGTTATATTTTCTTTTGGTAAACTATTTTTCTTTACTAAATAAGGTTCTAGTGAATAAATATCTGGCGTTTGTTCACCAGCAATTTTTTTGTATAAAAATCGTACTTGAACCTTACCTACTTCAGCTGGATCAGTTGCAGCTGTAGCAGTCCAAGGTGAGTTTTCTTTTTGCATGAGTTGTAAATCCTCATTACTTAAGTCAATGCCATATACTTTTATATCTGTACGACCAGCTTGTTCAAGTGCTTTAACAGTCCCTTTAGCAAACTCATCCCACGAAGCGAAAATAGCTTGTAAATCGCCTTTTTTCGGATATTTCTTTAGTAAAGCTTCTACTTGTGTTTGTGTATCGAGTGGCGTGTTATTACTAGCAGTACCGAATCTTGCGACTTCTTTTATATTTGGATACCGTTTATAAAAAGCATCAATGATAACATTGCGACGTTCCATTGGAGCAAATCCGCCGACCCATACAACTGCGATATTTCCTTGTCCATTCAAATCTTCCGCTAACGTTTTTAATGATTTCCATGCAAGACTATAGTCATCTTGATCAATAATTGTCACACCTGGCAAGCGTAGATCGTTATCGAACGCAACTACGGGAATGTTCGCTTGTAACGCTTTTTCTACTCCAGGTTTTAGTGCTTCAGAACGGCCATGATCAATTAAAATACCATCCACTTTTGAATTAATAGCAGTATCTAAATTTGCAGCCATTTTTGCTAAATCGTTATCAGAATTGTAGACTTGTACACTGCCGCCAAATAGCTCAACTTGTTTTTTGACACCCTCAATATATTGAGAGGAAAAAGTTCCGATGGACATTTGCATAATTAATGCGATTTTTAATGGCTTCTTCATTTGGCTTGGAATTTCTGTTTGTAATTGATTTTCTACCGTTGTAGTCGCCTTTCTCACAGTTTGTTGCTTTTGTGAAGAGATAGTATCTTGTTCATTTGTACAAGCTGCTAATGTAAATAAGAGAAAAATAAGTACGATGGAACATAATTTTTTCATAAAAAAATCCCTCCTAAACTAAAAAGAGAGAGGAGGGAGTGAAAATAAAAAACGCCTTTTCATATAGAAAAGACGCCTTATCATATTACTCTTATCTTTCAACACAATGTGTTGTAAGAATTAGCACCGTGCCCATAAATGGGTCGGTTGCCGGGCTTCGTAGGGCTCATCCCTCCACCTGCTCTTGATAAGACATCCGATATTTAACTATTTTGAATTATTCCACAAACGAATGGTATTGTCAAACAGTATTTATAAAAAAATCCCTCAGGAAGAGGGATTTTAATGTGGTAAGAATATCAATTGATAAGCAAACAAAATTCCAAATACATATACAAGTGGGTGAACAGCACGGAATTTACCTTTTGCCACTTTCATAAGTGGGTATGAAATAAATCCAAGTGCGATACCTGTTGCGATACTTGATGTAAGTGGCATGCTTAAGATTACTAAGAATGCTGGGAATGCTTCATCAAATGCGTCCCAATCGATGTGGCGAACTGAACCCATCATAAGACTACCAACGATAATTAATGATGGTGCAGTAATAGCTGATACACCAGAAACAGCACTTACTAATGGGCCGAAGAATGCTGCTAGTGCGAATAGAACCGCTACTGTAACAGTTGTTAAACCAGTACGACCACCAGCTGCAACACCAGCAGATGATTCAATGTAAGCTGTTGATGGTGTCGTTCCGAACATAGAACCAATAGTTGCTGAGAATGAGTCAGATAGAAGAGCTCGTCCTGCTTTTGGAAGCTTTCCGTCTTTCATAAATCCACCTTGTTGTGCAACGCCAAGTAATGTACCTGTTGTATCGAATAGTGTAACAAGGAAGAATGAGAATACAACGCCGTATAATCCGTAGTTAATTACGTCAGATACAGCAGTAATTGGATTTGAAACGATAATTCCTTCTGGTAAACCAGGCATTGATGTAACACCGTTTGAGAATGATAATTGTCCCGTGAAGAAAGCGATAATACCAGTTAATAGCATCCCGATAAATAGTGCGCCATTTACATTTAAAGACATAAGGACAATTGTAATTCCAAGTCCAGCTAATGCTAGTAGTACTGGAGCAGAGTGAAGATCACCAAGTCCAACTAAGTTTGCATCATTTTTTGTAACGATACCTGTTAAACGTAAACCGATAAAGGCGATGAAAAGACCGATACCAGCAGTAATTGCATGTTTTAAGTTTTCAGGAATTGCTTCCATTAATTTTGTACGGAAAGATGTGAATGATAACAAAATTAAAATCATACCTGCTACGAATACAGCAGAGAATGCAATTGCGAAAGTCATGCCTTCATGCGCTTTTACAACAGAGTAAGAGAAGTAAGCATTTAATCCCATACCTGGCGCGATTGCGATTGGTAAGTTTGTAAAGATTGCCATAAATAATGTTCCGACAACAGCAGCGATAATTGTTGCTGTAAATGCTTGTTCAAATGGAACACCTGCATCTCCAAGGATAACAGGGTTTACGACAATGATATATGCCATTGTTAAGAAGGTAATAATACCTGCCATAATTTCAGTTTTAATAGAAGTTTTATGTTTTGAAAGGTTAAACATATAAACATCCTTTCTGTTTACGAATAATTTTCACAACAGTTATATATAATATTCGTTTTTTATCTATTTTGCAATAGTTTTGCATAAAAAGTTTATAACAATTCATATTTTGTGTCTTAAATTCGAATATTAATCGTAAAACGATGTGTGAATTTCAGCTTTTTATTGTGCACATGCTAAGGAAAAGGAGTTGAAAGCAGCTATGCCACAGCAAAAAAACTTTATAACAATGCCTGCGCAACATCAAAATAAGCAGCCAGGTATTGAATCATTAATGAGCCCCCTTCCGCAGTTTGAAGATGCAAACTATAAAGGAAGTGAAAAGTTAAAAGGGAAGAATGTGTTAATTACGGGAGGAGATAGCGGAATTGGACGAGCAGTTTCCATCGCTTTTGCAAAAGAGGGAGCAAATGTTGCGATTGCTTATTTAGATGAGGGAGAAGATGCAAATGAGACGAAACAACGTGTTGAAAAAGAAGGTGTAAAGTGTGTATTGTTGCCGGGGGATTTGAGTAATGAACAGCATTGTAAAGATATTGTGGAAGAGACCGCCCGGCAGTTAGGTAGTTTAAATATTTTAGTGAATAACGTTGCACAGCAATATCCGCAGCAAGGGCTAGAGTATATTACAGCAGAACAGCTAGAAAAAACATTTCGTATTAATATTTTTTCTTATTTTCACGTTACGAAAGCAGCCCTTTCTCATTTGAAGAAAGGGGATGTCATTATAAATACGGCATCTATCGTTGCATATGAAGGAAATGAAACGTTAATTGATTATTCCGCAACGAAAGGAGCAATCGTAGCTTTTACAAGATCACTTTCTCAATCGTTAGTGCAAAAAGGGATTCGGGTAAATGGTGTTGCACCAGGCCCGATTTGGACACCGCTTATTCCATCGAGCTTTGATGAGAAGAAAGTCTCTCAGTTTGGGAGCAATGTTCCGATGCAAAGACCTGGTCAACCATATGAATTAGCGCCGGCATACGTATACTTGGCATCTGGTGATTCATCCTATGTTACTGGGCAAATGATACATGTAAATGGGGGCGTTATTGTAAATGGATAGTTTTCATTTATAAGAGCAAAGTAATGTTAATTCCACTTATTATAGGGAGCGCTAGGGGGGATATAGCTGAAAAAGTTATGTTTCATCATACTATTATTTTTCATCCTACCGGTTAGTGCTTTTGCTAATACAGATCATTTAATATTAGTAAATCTTACGACGAACCAGTTGTCTTTTTTTGAAAATGGAAATTACACAAAAACATTTCCAGTAACGACTGGAAGAGATCGTACACCTACGCCTGAAGGTAATTTTTGTATTATAACTAAATTTAAAAATAAAGAATACCATCGAAAAAAAATACCTGGGGGTGCACCGAATAACCCTCTTGGTACGAGGTGGCTTGGACTAGATAAGAATGAATATGCAATTCACGGGACGAACCGGGAATGGACGATTGGAAGTAGGGAATCAAATGGCTGTATTCGTATGCATGACAGGGATATACAATGGTTATATGACCGAGTACAATTACAAACAAAAGTAATCATTTCTCGTTTTCATACGAGCCCCGAATATGAAGCGAATAAACTTGGTTATCGCGTTGTGAGCTGGAATGGTCGAAAAATAGAAAAAGAACAAATTGGAGTACTTACGTTAGTAGACCGCGCGGATATATATTGGCAAGAACCAAATGGACAGTTAACGAAAGTGGAAACGGTATTGCCAAATGAAAGATATCCAGTGTACTCAAAACGAAAAGATGGAATATATTATATAGGAAACAATTCGTATATTATAGATGAAACAGGAGAGAAAGTTCGTTACGAGCAAATTCCTTCTTCGATTTTAAGTAATATATATAAACGGAAATACAATGTTCCGTAATGGCTACCGTATTATAGACGGTAGCTTATTTATACTTGGAGTTTAACTGCAACTATTGTATTTTGCTGAATATAATACAGTACAGATAGGGGGCGGTTATATTATGAAAAGTGAATTTGCGTTTAAAGTTTTCTTAGTAACGACCTGTTTATTTATCGTGTATTTATATGCGTTTCTCGTCTTTTCTTTTTATGTTCCATATGTTGATTTAATATTGTTCTTCGGATTTATTTGGGCGTTTGTGAAAGCGAGGGAAGGAGAGAAGAGTATATATCGGCGCATTACCCTATGCGGGACGGCCGTTCTCGTTATTTTGTACTTTTTTATTATGCATGATTTTTGGAGAGGGATGTAAAAAAAGCATACGATTAATCGTATGCTTTTATATCTGTTAATGATGGAAGAGAGGCAATTGCACCGTAATTTGTACATGTGATAGCGCCTACTTTATTTGCAAAGGAGATAAATGCTGTTAAGTCTTTGAAATGATACGAAAGTGTATGTTCACTTTGGGCAATCTGATATAACATTGCTCCAACGAAAGCGTCACCAGCACCAGTTGTATCGACTTGTTGAATGGAAATAGAAGAGACAATAGTTTGACCTTCATTTGTCGCAAGAAGGGTACCGTCTTTTCCAAGTGTAATAGCTACTACTTTTGCGCCATAATTTAATAATTTGAGTGCAGCTTGTTGTAAATCACTCTCTTTAGAGAGCATAGTAGCTTCCTCTTGACTTACTTTTACGAAGTGTGCATGTTTTATAAAGGTTAGACAATCTTGAGAGAATTGTTCTGTATTTGTAATGAGTGCACTTCGATAATTTGGATCAAAAGAAATGAAATGGCCTTTATCTTTCGCATATTGTAACAACTGAAAATACGTTTCTTTTAATGGGCTTGATAGTAAAGCTGTCGCTGAACCGAAATGTATTAAATCATTCGTTTGTATTTTTGATAAATCAATGCTATTGAATTGATATTCACCATCTGCACCACGCATAAAAGTAAAATCACGTTCGCCATCTTGATCGATGGATACGAATGCAAGTGTTGTTTGTTTATCTTTTATGAGCATGGATGTATCGACTTGCGCACGCTGTAAAGTTTGTTCAAGAAACTCACCAAATGGGTCGTTTCCTACTTGCCCCATAAATGTAGCGTGTCCACCTAATTTTGTAATCGCAGCAGCAACGTTAGCGGGTGCTCCACCAGCTTTTTTTTCGAAATCTGAACCGTTTACTAAAGAAACATTAGTATTTCGGCACACAAAATCAATTAATAGTTCACCTATACAAAAGACATTTCTCATACAATCCCTCTTTTCAGCTTATATTGTGTGATGGTAAAGTTTAGTTTTGCATCTGAAAAGATTGCGATATGATGTTTCATGTCTTTTCGAGGAAAAACTCGGGACGTAAAGACTGTTGAACCATCGTATAAGAAAATTTCCACGATGCTTTTATCTACAAATATTTGTAGTCCTATCGTATCTTGAATATCGATTTTTTTACAGCGTTCAAATCCATATTCTCCGCCAAATTGATGGTAGAAGTTGCCCCTGTCTATAGAAATAGTACCTTGTTCCCGATTAAATGTAATGGGGAAACATTCCTTCTCATTGTGGAAGAGAGAAAGACCAAAACGCTTTGCATCTTCTGTTTTAAGTGTAACAATTAATTCATAGGAGTCTTCATCATCAAGCGTTGATAATACATTTAATCCAGCTGTTATATCTCCTGAAATGTCTTTTTTTGTTGTTCGTAGTTTTGTTAATTCTGAAACTGGTTTTTGTTTTAAGATGTTATCTTCTAATGTTAATTCACGTGGAAGTGTTAGGCAATGAGCCCACATATAATCATCAGAAGGATATGTGATTTCACTTGATCCTGCCCAAGCAAACAATAGGCGACGACTAGTAGAGTCTTCTAAAGTTTGAGGGGCATAAAAATCGAATCCTTTATCAGCTTCGTAATAGGAATCAACATGGAAATATAAATTTTTAATATCGAAATGGCCTATAGCATAAACGACATTGTATACATTGTGAAAGTTTTCTCCGTCTTTTTCAATTCCTTGCGGTGAAAAGAGAAGTACATCTTTCCCTGATAATTGGAAGTAATCGGGGCATTCCCACATAAATCCGAATTCTTTTAAGTTTGTTGTAATTTCGCCTTGGAAATGCCAATTGTATAGGTCTTCTGATTTGTATAGTAATAGAGTTCCTGTTTTATTTTCACGTTGGGCACCGAGTAACATATAGTACATATCATTATGTTTCCAGACTTTTGGATCACGTACATGTTTTGTATATCCGTCAGGAATTATATCAATAACAGGATTATTACTATATTTCGTCATCGTATATTGTGAATCCATTGTTGCCATACATTGTTTTGCATCACGGGAATCATCAGGCTTTTTTATATTCCCTGTATAAAGTAGATGAAGAAGGCCATCTTTTACGATAGCACTACCAGAATATGCACCGTGTGATTCATAGCTTTCAGTAGGGATGATGGCTACAGGCATACGCTCCCAGTTAATAAGGTCTTTTGACCTCACATGCCCCCAATGCTTCATTCCATGAATGGGACCAAATGGATACCACTGATAAAAAACGTGATATTCATCATTGTAGTATGATACACCGTTAGGATCATTCATTAATCCAAATGGTGGGTGGATATGATAAATTGGTTTCCATGAATCTTGGTTTGCAATTTCATATAAAGAATGTAATTCGTCTTTATTAGATTGCAGTATTGTTTTATATTTTGACATAGGTTTTCACCCCGTTATTATTTACTTTCTTTATATAAAATGAATGTGGCAACAAAAGCAGTGATAACTGCAATAGCGAAACCAATTATATAGTGAATCATGTTCATCATGCCAAGAGGTGCAACAATTGTAAGCATCGGAATACCTGTTAAACCGTATGCATTAGCCGCTACTTGCATCCAAACAACGTAAGCCCCTCCAATTGCGCCGCCAATAGCTGCTGCAATAAATGGTTTACCAAGTTTTAAATTGACACCAAAGATAGCTGGTTCTGTAATTCCTAAAAATGCTGAAGCTGCTGCTGGAATTGCAATTTCTTTCGTTTTTTTGTTTTTTGTTTTGAAATAGACAGCTAAAGTAGCACCGCCCTGTGCAACGTTCGCCATTGACCAAATAGGGAGTAAGAAATTGACACCGATATCTTTATTTGCGAGTAAGCCCGCTTCAATAGCGTGAAAACTATGATGTAGGCCAGTAAGAACGATTGTTGAATACAATCCACCGAATATAAGTCCAGCTACTGGTCCTGCAAATTGATAAATTGTATTTAAAAGGTACGTAATGCCGTCACCAATTTTATATCCAATTGGTCCGATAATAATAAGTGATAAAAAGCCAGTTATAATAATTGTTAAGAATGGTGTAACTAATAAATCTAAAGAGTTCGGAACACGTTTTCGAAGTTCTTTTTCAATTGTACTCATAACATATACACATAATAAAATAGGTAAAACAGTACCTTGATAGCCAATCATATCAATATCCATACCAAGGAAATGTAAAACAGTGGGTTTTGCATTTGAAAGAGTCCAAGGATTTGTTAAGCTTGGGTGAGTTAATATACCACCAACAACTGCACCTAAGAAAATGTTTCCACCAAATTCTTTAGCGGCACTAACTCCAATTAAAATAGGTAAAATGATGAAAGCTGCACTTGAGAACATATCAAGTAATTGGATAAGTGAGTGATCTCCAGGAACTAATTTAAACGCTTTCAACATTCCGAGTAGACCCATAAGTAAACCGCTTGCAACGATAGCTGGAATGATTGGAACAAAAATATTAGATAGTGTCTTTGCTAGGCGGGCGACAGGATTCATTTTTTTCTTAGGTATATCGTTTGATGTTGTAGAATCTAGTTCAGCTATTCCAATTAGTTTTGAGAATTCATCATATACTTTGTTTACTATGCCAGTTCCAAAAATAATTTGATATTGCTCGGTCGTTGCAAAAGCACCTTTTACTCCATCGATGTTTTCGATTTCTGCAGCGTTTATTTTCGTATCATCCTTTAATATAAGACGAAGGCGAGTCGCGCAATGTGTGGCACGAACAATGTTTTCCTTTCCACCAATATTCTGTATTACTTGAGTTGCAATTTGTTTCATATCCATAAAAATTCCCCCTTACTATAAATTTTCTTTTATGGAACCGGTTCCGCAAAAAGTTAAAATAAAAAACAGGGAAATGATGTTGAAAATCCTGTTTTTAAAATGTGGAACCGGTTTTAATTTTATTATAGAGCGCCTTTATATTTTGTCAACGCTTTCTTGGATTTTTAATGTATAACGAGAGTGTAATATTTTTGGTATAGTTTTGTTTTCAACAAGCTGTGAAAGAGAAGTGGCAGCAAGCTTTCCAGCATACTCATAGTCAAACGCAATTGTCGTTAAACTAGGGTGTACCATTTCTGAAATATCATATCCACCGAATCCTGTTACAGAAATATCACCTGGTACAGAAAGAGAGTGGGAGTGAATGACTTTCATTGCGCCAAGAGCGATGTTATCTGTAGCACATACGATAAGAGTTGGGCGATTATTATCTAAAATATGTTGTACTTGTTTCATGGCATCTTCTATGCGGAAAGTTGTTTCGTAATATGAAACGTTGCAAGTCGGTTCTAAATTTTCAATTGCTTTTTGAAAACCATTTTTTCGATTTATTCCAACAGAAATATCATCTTTTTCTATCCCTAAATAAGCAATATGTCGATGGCCTTGCGATAAAACGTATGCCCCTAACTCATAAGCTGCATCATAATCATCGTGAACGAGGCAATATTGATCTTTATATTCTTGCCCGACGAATAAAATAGGGATGTTTGAATTAGCCATAATTTTTTGATGTTCATTCGTCAATGTTTTTGTTAATAAAATAATGCCAGCTACCTTTTGTTTTATAAAGTTTTCAATTGCTTGTATTTCAGTTCCGATTGTTTGATTTGCATTTGCTACAAGCATTTGATAGTTATTTTCCTGTAATGTTTTATCGATCCCGATAAGTGTTTTCATTGTAGCGAAGGAGTCTAATCGGGGGATGATGACACCAATTAAATTTGTTGTTTTTGCTTTTAAACTTTGAGCAAATGTATTGGGAGAGAAATTTGTTTCTTGAATAATACCTTCGATTTTAAGTTTTGTTTTATCACTTACATATCCGCCGTTTAAGTAACGAGAGACTGTGCTTTTTGCAACTCCAGCCAATTTGGCGATATCTGCAATTGTTTTAGCCATAGTATTTCACCTTCGTATTCATAAAAATGTTAACTTTATTATAGGGAGAATTAGAGATGACGTAAACAAGAAGAGGGAAAGAAAAAACCACCTCACGTATATGAGGTGGAATAATTGTTAATATCTAGGCTTAAATGTATGACAACAAGTCTCTACACTCGTTGCTACAGAACTTTCTAGCGTCTCGTTTGTTAAAACAGCAGCTGTATATGAATCATTTTCAGTTTGACCAGTTTCATCTGCATCAGGCTGAACGATGATCGCACTTGCTTGACAAAAGTTACCTTGTCCCCAAAAAGAACAGTTGGAAACAGAACATCTTACTTCTGGCATAAAACCCCCTCCTTATACATTAGTGTGGGATTTTACGCCCATTTCATGTGTAGAAGGAGTTTCCTTTTCTAATTACTTTTTCGTTTGTTCAAGCCATTCTTTTAATTTGTCTTTCGGCTGTTCACCGCTAATACGGCTCACTTCTTTGCCATCTTTAAAATGAATGATTGTTGGTGTACCTTGAATTTTATATTCATCCCAAGGAGCATCTAATTTTTCAATATCCATAACTTTCATATCAACGTTCAAGTCTTTAGCCATTGGCACTACGACAGGAGATAATTTTTGGCAATGAACGCAAGATGTTTGATAAAAGTATACTGTTTCTTCTTTTTTCTCTTTTAAGTTCTTTTGAAGATCTGAAAGTGAGATTTTATTTGTGTAGTAGTCAGGACCATCTGTTTGACTACCAGTAGCATTATCAATTTTTTGGCTAGTTGAAGCGTTTTTTTCTTCCATTTGTGTTACAGCGAAAATTGCCGCAAACAAGGCGATAATAATACCACCAAATATAAGCATTTTTTTCATTCTTTCATCTCCTTATTTGTTTTTGATGACAATAAAGCTACAAACAGCGATTGTAATAAAGCCGATAAGTGCTAAAAACGGGATTGTCACAAAACCGAACCAGTTTATGTATTCTCCCGTACATGGTACACGTCCACAAGCTGCCCCAGCAGCTGAAAATGCTGCGACTTTTTGAATTGCATAGTGATATAAAGAAATACAAGCACCAATAGTTGCGATTGGTAAAGAATAACTTGCAATGCGATAATCTTTCTTTGCTACAGCGATACCAAGCCATAAAACGAATGGATACATAAAAATACGTTGATACCAACAAAGAACACAAGGCTCAAATTTCATGATTTCGGAAAAGTACAGACTTCCTAGTGTAGCGATAAAAGAAGCTCCCCATGCGGTAAGTAAAGCATATTCTTGCTTTTTTTCTCGTCCCATATTTTATACCTCTCTTATAATAGTTACATACTAAATTATAGTATGAAGTAGTATGGAAAAGAAAGAAAAAATATGTTTATCAATAAAAGTTTTATAAGGAGAAACTTTTATTGATATAAACATTTTAAAAAAGCGCCATTCTCCGGAAGAGAATAGCGCTATATTTTACATTTGAATTTGTTCTACTTCTTCTACATGCGACTTTTGGGATGCGTGGTCAATATATTGAAATAGGAGCTGCAATTGTTTATCAACTTCTGGAAGTTCTTTACTGTATTGATAAGCGTGTAAAAAATGCTCAATACGTTTAGAAAATAATTGATCGTTCGTTTGAACCATGAGAACGAGTAATTTATCCCAATTACAGCAATACGTGTAATAGAGAGCTTTATCATAGTCGTTATATGTTTGCACTGTGTACCCTCCTTACCGAGAGTTATATATAGTGTGTGATAAGTAAGGGGAAATACACTTGAAAGAATTTGTTAAGAAAAAAAGTGAATGAAAAGAAAAAACGAGGAGTTTCCTCGTTTTTTAAGCTTTTGGCATTGGCGTAGGTGTTGGTTTGCCATAGCCTTCTTTGTATTTATTATCGATATAGTTACGAATTTCAAGCGTTGATTTTCCTTTTTGTTTCATGGAAGCAGATTCAACTGCGATTTCTAGGCAATTGACGCAAGTCGTTGCATGGGAGTCCCAAACAACTTCACCATTCTTTTTAATTTCACGAATAAAGCAGTTTTTATTATTTTTATGTCCTACACTTTCACCGCAACCACAATAGCATGGAATCCAATCTAATAGTTCTGCATTTTGTCCAGCGACAGTGTAGATATCTTTCATTTGTGGATCAAGCTTGTCTAGGAAGGTAGGAAGTGTGTCGACTCCTTTTGTTTTCTCTTGAATGTCAGCTTGCTGAGTGTGCGATGCGTGGTCATGTTCTTCTTTTTTTGATTCAGAAGATTTTTGGTCATTTGTACTAGTACTTCCGCATCCAGCAAGAATTAAGCTTAGTACTGCAAGTAAAGAAAATACATACTTTTTCATTCGCTTGTCCCCTTTACAAATGTATTAATCAAATTGTATCAGACTAAGGGACACCTAGGGAGAAGTTTTTTTTGAACGATTTTTGAAGTACCATCTTAGTGAATGAAACAAAAATAAAATTGGGATATAAGCGTATACAATATATAAACCCGCTTGAGATAGTACGGTATTTAATGTGTTGATACTTTCACGGTTTGTGAAAAGTAGAGAAGCTGAAAATATGATGAAAATAAAAAACGGTAATGTAAATTTAAATGAAATATGAAAGGAACGCTTCATCGTTTGACATGATGACCAAATAGTTAAGCAGAGGTTTGGTAAAATAATTAAAAACCAAACGAAAATAATAATATATTCAAAGCGCTGGATAAAAGGAACTTTAATTATTTTTAACATCGTTAAAGTAGGCCAAATAGTACGGTTTAATTGTCCCTCGCTGTAATACATAAAAGATACGATAGCTAAAACTACATAAATTAAGGTGCTAAAAGCAATTCCAGCATGGGCCCATCGCTTTAAAGATTTTCCTTTTTCAATAAAGGGATAAAAGATAAGAATTGTTTCAAACCCCAGAAATTCCAATGCGGATTGTTTTGCAGATATAAGCATGTCAAAAGGTGAATGTGTAAAAATAGGTAAAATATTACGAAAATGAGCATATTTCATTGGATAGATTAAAAAGAATACAACGAAAATAGGAAGAACAATACCCCAAAAACATATCCCTGTCACAGAACGGAAGCCACCTTTTATAATGTAGTAAGTGACTAATAAAAACATAAGCGTAAGTTTCCATAACTTAATGGTAGGGAAAATCCAAACTTGTATCACTTCCATATACGTACGAAGAACCGTAAGGCAAAATAATAAGCAATAAAGAGTGAAAATTACAGAAAATATAGAGCCAACCCATTTTCCAAAGGTTGTTGTATGAATGCTAATTAAATCTCCGTCTTTTTCAAGCATTTTTAACATACAAAACAGCACAATATGAGTTGCAATTCCCGCAATAATAAGAGAAATCCAGGCATCATAACCAGCGTTTTTTAAAATTACACGTTGATATCCGAGAATTCCTATACCAATCTGGAGAGAATGCAATAAAATAAATGCAAAATATGGAGAGACTGTCTTTGTTTTATTCATTGTATTCATTGCTTATTTCACCTCACTATTCTCCGATTCCAGATTGTACAATATTAAGATCTAAATTTACATCCACCGCTACATTTTTATACATATTTCGAATTTGTGTTATATTCCATTTTCTCGTATGGCTTCTAATTTCATCTCGTATTCCTAAAGGATCAATTTCCTTTTCTTGAAATTGTTTTATTAGATCTTCACAGTCTTTTTCAACATTTCGTTCAATTTGTTTTTTTATATAGTTGATATTTGTTTCTTTTCTTAAATCAATCCAATTAGGAGAGTTTTTAATTAATCCATTTAATTTTAAATGGATTTTTACTTTTGGTATGTCGCCAGTTTGATCTATATTATACTTATTTTCCCCAGCTAAGTTTTGTATAACAACCATACCTTTATGTTTATCCTTTTTTATCGCTGCTTCGTAACGTCCATTTTTTGTAGGATTAATAAGTAATTTTGCTAAAACAGAATGTCTTTTATCCGTATACATGACGACTTTATCGCCTTTTAAAAAGGCAAGCCCTTTGACAGCGACAGAATGATTATCGTCCATTTTAATATAAGGAACATAGGCATCACATACGGAAGAGTAATAATTATATAAAAAAATGTTTAATTCGGTTTGTGGAATGTTTTCATTTCTTATATTTTGTTCGAGTAAATCAGCAATATATAAAGACCCATTTTTTTTTCCGTAATTTAAAAGCTCTTCAGCCGATCCATCTACAATTGCTAGTTGTACATCGCGTCCGATATTTGGGTCACGTTGTAAGTTAGTAATAATCTCTCCCATTCCGCGTTCTCCTAGAGCTTTTCCAAATAGGACAACACGCATTTGACCTACAACGACATTGTGAGGAGATTTAGCATTTAATCGTGAAGCGATTGTTTCAAGTGAACGAGCAGATGTTGATTGCGTCTCTGGCTTAGATTTTACACCATGTGTGTATTCAGGGAATAAGATAGTTCCTTGGAATCTTTTGTTTTTTGTGATGTCAAATCCAGCAATATGAATAATACGCTGTGCATCCACTATATACGTTTGTGTACAGCCAGTTTGTAAAACGAAGAAGATAATGATAAGGTGCAATAAAACTTTTTTCATTCATTCTCACCATCACGTTTTTGCTTCGATTTGTTTGGATTATAGCGCCATTTTGATTTTGGTCTAAGAAAAGAAGGTCTTTGTGCCGTTTGACTAAATGGTAATCGAAGAAAACCTTCTGCTGTACCTAAACCACGAAATGGATATAAAGGTAATAAATAAGGTGATCCAAGTGATTTTAATTTAATTAAATGAGCTAAAATAAATACAAATCCGACAATAAGGCCTAATCCTCCGAATGCACCGGCTAAAAGAATAAGAGGAAAGCGTAACAACCGGATAGTAGAAGACATCTTTACAGTCGGTGTTGTGAAAGATGCAAGAGCGGATAAAGCAACTGCAATTAATAAAATTGTACTTGTCAAAGCCGCTTCAACAGATGCTTGGCCAATTACAATCCCCCCAACAATCCCAATCGTTTGTCCGACTTTTGTCGGTAAACGCGCTCCCGCTTCACGAAGTAATTCGATTGTAATTTCTAAAAAGAGTGCTTCTAGAATAGGAGGGAAAGGTACGTTAGCTCTCGAGAAAATAATAGGACCTAGTAAATCGGCAGGAATCATTTGATAATGATATGTTAAAGCCGCTGTATAAATAGCGGAGGAAAACAGAGAAAATATAGCTCCGAAAAAACGAATAATACGAAAGAACGATCCAATCATCCACGGTAAATAATAATCTTCTGGTGAAATGAAAAAATCCAGTAACGTTGTTGGTCCTGATAAAGCATATGGAGAGCCATCTGTTAAAATTAAAACTTCCCCGTTAATTAATGCAAATACAGCTCGATCTAATCGTTCTGTAGGTAATAGAACAGGAAAAGGTGAATTGCTATTATCACTAATAAATTGCTCAATCATAGTTGAATCAAATGGGACATCAAAGTCAATGTCTTCTAGCCGTTGAATTGCGGTGTTGACAAATTGTTCATTTGTAATTCCTTCTATATAAGCAACTGCTACTTTTGTTTTTGATATAGATCCGACGGTAACTTCTTTAAAAATGAGTTGCTCCGTTACGATATTTCGGCGTAATAAGTGGATATTTGTATCAAGGTTTTCAACGAAACCGATTTTAGGCCCGATTACGCTATACTCATTTTCTGTATCGTTATATAATCGTTTTCCTAAAACAGTACTTTCGGCACGAATTAAAGCATATTGATCAGGATTCGAATTGTTTTTTAAGCGTATTAAAATATATCCACCTAATAATTTTTCACGAATATCATCAATAGAAGGGGAGGTAATAATGTCTTCAATAGAGATGATATTACATAAATCAGAGATGTTTTGGATTTGTTCCGATTCCTTTTTTATAGGAGTTAAAATGAATTGTTTAATAATAAGTGCTTCCACGACAGATTTATAATAAAACAAGCACAACGTTTCATCTTTAAGTATGTTATAAGAGACAAAATCGCTTGATTCTTTCATGGTTTGTATAAATTCTGGAATAGAACAAAGTGTTTTTGTATTAGTCTTTTTTGATTTCTTAGATGATAAACCGAACATTTTCTCACCCCTAACTTACATCATTTACTTGTGTTAGTTTTTGGGAAATACGGGAATTTATACTTAAAAATTGAAAGTTCATAAAGAAAAGGAAGAGTGGTGAATGGCTCTTCCTTTTTAGCATTTTAATTTGTTTTTTGTTCTTTAATAGACTTCACTAATTTCATCATTTCCGCTCGTATATCTTCTCTTTTTACATTTAATTTTTCGGCAATTTGTTTAATGTCCATTCCGTCTTTTTTCATTTTTAATACATCATCAAGAGGGGTATTGCTTTTTTGAGAGATGATTGTTAACACAGTAAGATGACGCAATTTGATGTTATATTCTTTCATTTTTTGCTTTAGCTGATCCGGTGTGGATTTTTGCATAGTTGCCAGCTGTTGTAGCAGTGCTTGCTTTGTTTCTTTATTCATATGATGCTTTTTCAGCTTACTTGGATCTACACCGAAATGCTCGGCTGTTTTCTCCCAAGATTTATTTTGCTTATAGTAAGCTAAAACATCTTTTATTTCTTTATTACTAATTCTTGCAATATGAGCAGCTTTCCAAATTTCATGTTTGTTATAGCCGAGTTTTTCTAGCGATTGCACTTCTTCTTCTGGAATTGGTTTATGGTGATGCATTGTTACTTCTTTTGGTGTGGCAGCGGATGTAGGGAAGGTGGATATCCCGTATAATAATGCTGCCATAGTCATACAAACAGCGATTTTTTTGTACATGTAAACTCCTCCTAGATGGATAATGTAGAAAACTGTACACATATCATTTCCATAAAATGTGAAATACTTGTGAACAAATCAAGTTTTTTTATTCACAGTATGAAATGACGTTTTTAGAAGTTTTCCAACATAAAACATTGATTAATAGTAAAAAACTAAGGTATAATCGAAATTGAAAATCAATATCAATGATGACGATAAACTTATATATATAGATAAAAATAAGGGAGAGATAAATATGACTACATATACTTCCATCGCTAATGTGATTAAAGAAAGACGCTCTGTTCGTACATTTACAGACAAAGCAGTAGAAAAAGATTTATTAATTGAACTATTAAACGATGCAACATGGGCACCAAATCATAAGCACCGTGAACCATGGAATTGTAAACTATACATCGGAGAAGGCCGCAAGAAATTAGTAGATGCAGTATTAAACTCTTTCACGGAAGAAGAAAGAGCGAAACGCGGTAAAATTTTATCAGATCGTTTTTTAAGCACGCCTGCACAAATCGTTGTATATATAAATGAAGATCCGCGTCAAATTCAACGTGATGAAGATTATGCTGCAACATGTGCATTCATGCAAAACTTCCAACTTCTTGCTTGGGAACGCGGATTAGGTTGCGTTTGGAAATCAGGCGGATTAAACTACAATCCATTATTTATAGAAGGAATCGGTTTAACAAGAGGCCAACGTATCGTTGGAATTCTTCATATCGGCTATTTCGATAAAGCGCCAGAAGGAAAAGCACGTACTCCGATTACGGAGAAGATGGAGATTATTGAAGGTTAATAGATGAGACATTCTCGTTTTTGCGGGGGTGTCTTTTTATTATGCAATCAATCCTCATGAAAGCTTGTTCTTCATCATACACTTTCTTAAGGGAAAGTGTAAGGAGGGAAAATAATGAGAGCAAGTGATGATAAAGCACTGCAATATGCGATTGCGGAAATTACGGAAATTGCGACTGGATTTGGGCTTGATTTTTATCCGATGCGTTATGAAATATGTCCAGCGGAAATTATTTATACATTTGGTGCATATGGGATGCCGACAAGGTTTTCACATTGGAGTTTTGGAAAACAATTTTTCAGAATGAAATTACAATACGATTTAGGACTTAGTAAAATATACGAACTCGTTATTAACTCTGATCCATGTTACGCCTTTTTATTAGATACGAACTCTTTAATTCAAAACAAATTAATTGTAGCGCACGTTTTAGCACACTGTGATTTCTTCAAAAATAATATTCGTTTTTCAAATACGAAGCGAGATATGGTAGAGAGTATGGCGGCAACAGCGGACCGTGTGAAAGCGTATGAGCATAAGTACGGAAAGGCAGAGGTAGAAACATTTTTAGATGCCGTACTTGCCATTCAAGAGCATATTGATCCGTCGCTTATGCGTCCGAAGCTCGCATGGAGTATTGATGATTTAGAAGAGGAAGAAGTAGAAAAGAAAAAGGTGTCGCAATACGATGATTTATGGAATTTAGATAATCGCAATAAAAAGCAGGAACGTTCCAATGTGCGTAAAAAGAAGAAAATTCCACCACAACCAGAGAAAGATTTACTTCTCTTTATTGAAGAATATAGCCGTGAATTAGAAGATTGGCAGCGTGATATATTAACGATGATGCGCGAAGAAATGTTATATTTTTGGCCACAGCTTGAAACGAAAATCATGAACGAAGGCTGGGCATCCTACTGGCATCAACGCATACTTCGTGAAATGGACTTAACCTCTGATGAAGCAATTGAATTTGCGAAATTAAATGCAGGTGTTGTACAGCCATCAAAAACAAGTATTAATCCATACTACCTCGGTATTAAAATCTTTGAAGATATTGAAGAACGGTACAATAATCCGACTGAAGAAATGAAACGACGAGGCGTAAAACCAGGATCTGGCCGTGACAAAATGTTTGAAGTACGCGAAATTGAATGGGACGTATCGTTCCTAAGAAACTACTTAAATAAAGATCTTGTTATGCGAGAAGATATGTACTTATTCCAGCGCCAAGGAAAAGAATATAAAGTAATAGATAAAGAATGGGAGAATGTGCGTGATCAACTCGTAAATATGCGGACAAATGGTGGGTTCCCGTACTTAGTAGTAGAAGATGGAGACTACTTAAAGAACGGAGAATTATACATTAAACATAGTTACGAAGGAATCGAGCTCGATTTAAAATACTTAGAAAAAGTATTACCATATCTTCATCAGCTATGGGGAAGAACGGTGCATATGGAGTCCATTGTGGAGAGTAAGGGCGTTGTGTTTTCTTATGATGGGAAGATGGTGCATCGGAAGTATGTGTGAGGGGAAGAACGGACATAGGATACTGTGTCCGTTCTTTTTTATTTAAAATAGGAAAAATATGCTATTCTTGAAAAAAGGGAGTTACATAGAGAAATGGAGTGATCCAAATGAGCAAAATAGGGGTATGTAAGGTTGATATTACGCCGCCTGTAGGTATTGATTTTGTCGGATATCATAGAGAGACAGGCATAAATAATGTTGAAGAACGTATTTACGGGACAGTTTTTGTATGTGAAAAAGATGAAATGAAAACGAATCCATTTTGAAGAAGATGAATCAAAATGGATTCGTTTTTTGTTTACCAGACAGGTCGTATATTTGATGATAATTTCTCTGTATTTTCTTTAGTAACGAATGTTGTTAAATCTTCTTTTAGCATCTGCATTCGTTCTGTACCTATGTTTTCAATCCATCGCTGTTCTATTTCAGCTACTATTTCTTCTTTTGCTTTCATTACTGACAAACCACGTGCGGTTAAAACGATGATTTTACCTCTTTTATCAGTAGGATGTGTTTTGCGTGTAACGTAGCCATTACTCTCAAGAGAATCCACCATTTTACTTACAGCTTGTTTGGAAATCCCCAAATACTCAGCTAGCTCTATACCAGTTGCCCCATTAGGAAGGATGCGTTTGAACATAAAACCATGTGCTGGCCTAATATCTTCAAATCCTAATTCACTTAATTTGTCATGTAGCTCAGTGATTAATGTGCTAAATGATAATGATAAAAGTGATGTAAGATCTAACTCGTTGAATGTTTGATTCATGTATATAACCTCCGTACTTGTAGTCAATTAAGTTGACTATATGTAATACCTATTGTACTATGCGTAATATAGTCAATCAAATTGACTATATTATGTTGGTAGAACAAATAATGATTTATATAATATAGAATCAATGGAGGTTTCACATGGTTAATATCGTGAAAATTAGAGTGAGTGTATTTGCACCGTATGCATCGCTGGAACCTATTAAGGACCCTGCAACAGGAAGAGTGTTTGAATATGCTGGAGATGCACGTGAGTTTACACCACAAGCTGTGAACACAAAGCGTTCAAGGTTAGAACAAGAAGTAAATATTGATTTTTATAAAAGAGAAATTTTCACATATGCAGATGCTTGTATCGTCACCGTGAAGATTACAAATCCAGATGGCTCAATTGAGTATCAAAAGGGAGAAACAAGTACAGAAAATATTGTATGTACAAATATTGTATGGAGTGAAGATGAAGTTTCATTTGAAATGAGAGCAAGTGCAAGTAATCCTTTAAACGCAGCAGCACCTGCAGCTGATTATTTTTTGACTATACGAGCTAATGAAAGTGGTACTGTGAATATTGAAGGTGTACATGATGGTTTCCCTTGCTATGAATTTTATAAACAAGTAGATTTTGGTTCGTTTGAACTAATATATATACATGATTTTAGAGAAACAAATGATACTCCAGCAGCACTAGCTGGAGAGATGGAATATAGCTTTAAAACGACAGTCTAAACATAAATATAGCGCTATTTTTTAGAAGGAAATAGAAAAGTAAAAGAGAAATCTATTGGTTTTAGGATTGAAATTATGGTCTGTTTTATTTAATAAGCATTCAATATCTAAAATAAAATTATAGAGGTGTTTCTGATGACTAATATCGTAAAAATTAGAGCCAGTGTATTCATTCCAATTTCTTGGACAGAAGCTAAGAAAGATATGGAAACAGGAAAAATAATTCAATTCGAAGGTGATTCACATGAATTCACACCGTATGCGGTAAATGTGATGCGCTCTAGAGTTGAGCAAGAGGTAGTAGTGGATTTTTATAAAGAAGAAGTGTTTTCATATGCGAACACGGGTATTACGACAGAGAAGGTTACGAATCCAGATGGTTCTGTGAATAAAAGAACAGGGAAAGCAAGTACAGAAAATATTGTGTGCACTGATATCACATGGAATTCTGAAGGTGTGCAATTCAAAATGAGTGCGAGTGCAAGTAATCCATTAAATGTATATGCACCTCCTGTGGATTATGTATTAAATGTATGTGTGAAACAGGATGGTAGTATTGATATTCAAGGAGAGCATGATGGATTCCCTTGTTTTGAATTTTATAAGCAAGTAGATTTCGGTTCATTTGAAAAAATATATACACATGATTTTAGAGAAACTGGTGATACAGCGGCAGCGCTAGGCGGGAACATGGAGTATAGTTTTACAAAGAGATTATAGGAAGTATGAAAATGGAACGATGGATTGCTTCATTCGTAAAGAACTTGGAGATATCTAAGTTCTTTTTTATTTGTTTCAAATTTGTGAAAGAAAGACATATTGATTGAAATTAAATTTTTTATACTCTATCATATACCCATACAGGTATAGGTTTTTTCTGTGTGATACATGAGAAAATTAAATAATATGGAGGTTCGAAATATGTCCAGAAAAATAGTTGTAGTAGGCGGAGTTGCCGGCGGGGCATCAGTAGCTGCAAGGCTTCGTCGTTTAAGTGAAGAAGATGAAATTATTATGGTTGAGCGCGGTGAATATATTTCATTTGCAAACTGTGGATTGCCATATTATATTGGCGGTGTCATTACAGAAAGACAAAAATTATTAGTACAAACTGTTGAAAGGATGTCAAAGCGTTTTAATTTAGATATACGTGTATTGAGTGAAGTGGTAAAGATTAATAAAGAAGAGAAAACAATTACGATAAAGAATGTAACTACAGATGAAACATATAACGAGGAATATGATGTTTTGATTCTTTCACCAGGGGCGAAACCAATTGTTCCACCTATTCCGGGCATTGAAGAAGCGAAGGCGTTGTTTACGTTACGAAATGTACCTGATACAGATCGTATAAAAGCGTATATTGATGAGAAGAAACCACGTCATGTGACGGTTATTGGTGGAGGATTTATTGGAGTGGAAATGGTTGAGAATTTAAGAGAACGCGGGATTGAGGTTACTCTTGTAGAGATGGCAAATCAAGTGATGCCACCAATTGATTACGAAATGGCGGCATATGTACATGAGCATATGAAGGTGCACAATGTTGAGCTTGTTTTTGAAGATGGTGTAGATGCGTTAGAAGAGAATGGGACTGTTGTACGTTTAAAAAGTGGCTCAGTTATAAAAACAGATATGATTATTTTAGCAATTGGTGTACAACCAGAGAGTAGTTTAGCGAAAGATGCAGGATTAGCATTAGGAGTTAAAGGAACGATAAAGGTAAATAAGAAATTTCAAACATCTGATCCATATGTATATGCAATTGGTGATGCGATTGAAGTGAAAGATTTTGTTACAGAAACAGAAACGATGATTCCTTTAGCGTGGCCAGCTAATCGTCAAGGTCGCATGTTAGCAGATATTATTCATGGGCATACAGATTCTTTATATAAAGGTACGATGGGAACTTCTGTGGCTAAAGTTTTTGATTTAACAGTTGCTTCGACTGGAGTAAATGAGAAAATATTAAAACGATTAAATATACCCTATGAGGTAGTACATGTACAGGCAAATTCTCATGCGGGATACTATCCGAATGCTACGCCAGTGCTAATAAAATTAATCTTTAATAAAGAAAGCGGAAAAATTTACGGAGCACAGGCTTTAGGGCGTGATGGAGTAGATAAGCGTATCGATGTTATTGCAACGGCAATGAAGGCAAATTTAACTGTAATCGATTTACCAGATTTAGAATTATCATATGCCCCGCCGTATTCTTCTGCAAAAGATCCAGTAAACATGGTGGGGTATGCCGCAAGTAATATAGTAGATGGTTTTGTGGACACAGTGCAATGGCATGAAATAGATCACATTGTTGAAAATGGTGGGTACCTTATTGATGTTCGAGAGCCTAACGAACTAAAACAGGGAATGATTGAAGGCTCTATTAATATTCCGTTAGATGAATTACGTGATCGATTGGATGAAGTGCCAATGGAAAAAGAAATATATATCACTTGCCAACTTGGTATGAGAGGGTATGTTGCAGCGCGTATGTTAATGGAAAAAGGATATAAGGTAAAGAATGTAGATGGTGGTTTTAAATTGTATGGGACAGTATTGCCAGAACGTGTTGTATATTGATATTTTTCATCTTCTACTTCAAGATTTAGTGAAAGATGAAAACCTATAGATTAAGGTTTTAATTTTTGTTTCGCGAACATATAAGACAAAAATTAAAAATAGGGGTTTACAAAATACCCTATAGGGTATAATATATTGTCATAGGTTATAAATGGTGACATAATGGTAATGAGGTGATTATAGAATGGAATATAATCAAGATATGAAAAATAGATTGAAACGTATTGAAGGTCAAGTTCGTGGTGTGCTTCGTATGATGGAAGAAGGAAAAGATTGCCGAGAAGTTATTACACAGTTAACAGCATCTCGTTCTGCACTTGATCGTACAATTGGACTCGTTGTTGGAACGAATTTAGAGCAGTGTTTGCGTGAACAGTTTGAAAGTGGTAATGGTTCAAATGAAGAGTTAATTAAAGAAGCTGTTCAATTACTTGTAAAAAGCCGATAATCTGTCAAACGTAAGTGTTGACAGATTTTCAAAAACGTTTTAATATACCCCTACAGGTATGTGTATATGAATTGTGGAGGAATCGATTATGAGTATAAAAGTGGATATGAGTTTAGATTGTAAAGGTTTGGCTTGTCCGATGCCTATTGTGAAAACGAAGAAGGCGATAGAAGGATTGGCACCAGGGCAAGTGATTGAAGTTAAGGCAACAGATAAAGGATCTACGGTAGATATAAAAAGTTGGGCGAGTAAAGTAGGACATCAATATATCGGGACGAAACACGAGGGTGATGTATTGGTGCATTATGTTAGGAAAGCAAACGAGCATGAAGTGAATGAAGTTGTGAAATATCCACATACAATTACGAATGCAGAATTACAGTCTATATTGTCTCATGGAGAAGAGAGCATTGTATTAGATGTTCGCGAAGCAGCGGAATTTGCTTTTGGCCATATTCCATCCGCCATTTCGGTGCCATTAGGTGAATTAGACAGTGCAGTATTAGATAAGATGAAGCAAATTTATGTTATTTGTCGAACTGGTAACCGTAGTGATGTAGCTTGCCACATGTTGAAAGAGAAAGGTTATGCAAATGTGAAAAATGTCATCCCAGGCATGTTAGAGTGGAAAGGGAATATAGAGAAGTAAATTTTTTTGAAAGAAAATATACCTATGGGGGTAATAAAATGAATGTTAAACCGTTACAAGCAAAAGATGTGGCAGAGAAAGTTTTATTCGGAGAGTTATTCATTTTAGATGTTCGTAATGAGACGGATTATGAAGATTGGAAAATTGAAGGGAAACAAGTTTCTTCTATTAATAAACCTTACTTTGACTTGTTAGATGGTGTAGATCATATTGTAAGTGAATTACCTAAAGATAAAGATGTTTTAGTAGTATGTGCAAAAGAAGGGTCTTCTATATTTGTGGCAGAGCAATTAACAGAGGCGGGATTACAAAATATTTATTATTTAGCTGGTGGCATGAAAGCTTGGAGTGAATATGTAAAGCCTATAAAAGTTGGAGATTTAAAAAATGGCGGAAGTATGTATCAGTTTAACCGCCTAGGAAAAGGCTGTTTATCTTATATGGTCGTTTCAAACGGTGAAGCAGCAGTTATTGATGCGGTAAGGACAGCCGAGGCATATGAAGAGTTTGCGAAAGAGCATGGCGTTACGATTAAGAATGTAATGGATACACATTTACATGCAGACCATATTTCTGGAGGACGTAAGTTAGCGGAAAAAGTAGGGGGTACGTATTGGTTACCGCCAAAAGATGCGGAGGAAGTCGTTTTCTCATACGAACCGCTCGTTGAAGGATCTGTTATTACGGTGGGGGGTACTAAAATTGAAATTGACGCGTTATACTCACCAGGGCATACGATTGGAAGTACGTCATTCATTGTAGATGATTCTTATTTATTATCAGGCGATATTTTATTTGTAGATTCAATTGGGCGTCCTGATCTTGCTGGTAAGGCTGAAGATTGGGTGAGTGATTTACGTAATACTTTGTATAGCCGATATAAAGAGCTATCTCAAAATTTAGTTGTGTTACCGGCTCATTATTCAAAAATAAGTGAAATGAACGAAAGTGGTATTGTTAGTGCAAAATTAAAAGATTTATTTGAGCATAATGCAGGATTAAATATTGAGGATGAGGGAGAGTTCCGTAAAGTTGTAACAGAAAACTTACCACCTCAGCCAAATGCATATGAAGAAATTCGTCAAACCAATATGGGTAAAATTCACCCAAGTGTGGATAAAGAGCGTGAAATGGAGATTGGTCCAAATCGTTGTGCAGTGCACGAATAATGAAATAAATAAAAAATGGAGGAATTGATGATGAATATAAAACAAGTGTTAGATGCGAAAGGTTTAGCATGTCCAATGCCGATTGTAAGAACAAAGAGAGCAATGGATACTTTGCAAACTGGAGAAGTGTTAGAAATACATGTAACGGATAAAGGGTCAGTTAAGGATATTCCAGCGTGGGCAAATAAATGTGGCCATGACATCGTAAAGCTTGAAGAAGAAGGCGATGTGCTGAAGTTTTGGATTAGGAAGGCGTAGTGAAGCAATAGTTTTGTAAATATAGAGAGGTTGGTTATATGAACACAATATTAAGTACGCTTTTCATTGTACTTGCTGCATGGTTTGTTATTTCACGATTTTTACCAGTGAAAGGTGTTCAAAATATAAATGGCAAAGAATTGAAAAGTATAGTGGGGAAAAAGGGGAAGTATTTTATTGATGTCCGTACAGTAGGTGAATATAGAGGGAATCATATGAAAGGCTTTCAAAATATCCCCCTAAATGATCTAGCAAGTAAGGCGAATCAATTAGATAAGAATAAGGAAGTAATCGTTATTTGCCAAAGTGGAATGAGAAGTAAGCAAGCAGCAAAGGTATTGAAAAAACTAGGGTTTCAGCAAGTAATAAACGTTTCAGGTGGTATGAATGGTTTGTGAGGAGGAAATTTAAAATGAAAGAAATGACTACAAAAGAATTAGAAGAAAAATTGTTGCGTAAAGAAGCGGTAAATATTGTGGATGTACGTGAAGTAGAAGAAGTAGCTGAAGGGAAAATTCCAGAAGCATGTAATATTCCACTAGGACTATTAGAGTTTCGTATGCATGAATTAAATAAAAATCAGGAATATATTATCGTTTGTCGTTCAGGCGGGAGAAGTGCAAGAGCTGTTCAATTTTTAGAAAGTTACGGTTTTCAAGTAATCAATGTGGTAGGTGGTATGTTAGCTTGGGAAGGAAAAGTAGAATAGGGAGAAACAATTTTTATAAATAAAAATACCCCTATAGGTAATTGGAGGGAGAACAATATGGAACAACAGAAGAAAACAACAATCGTTTTATTTAGCGGAGATTACGATAAAGCAATGGCTGCTTATATTATTGCAAATGGCGCAGCGGCGTATGATCAAGAGGTAACTATTTTTCATACTTTCTGGGGATTAAATGCTTTAAGGAAAGATGAATATGTGAATGTAAAGAAAACATTTATAGAAAAAGTATTTGGAAGAATGATGCCACGCGGTGCTGATAAGATGGGGTTATCCAAAATGAATTTTGCTGGTATGGGACCAAAGATGATTAAAGGCATTATGAAAAAACATAATGCAATGCCTTTGCCAGATTTAATTGATTTGGCAAAAGAACAGGGGATTAAACTTGTAGCTTGTCAAATGACAGTAGATTTATTAGGGTTAAAAGAGGAAGAGATTATGGAAGGCGTAGAGTTTGCAGGTGTAGGGGCATATTTAGCAGATGCTTCGGATGGGAATGTAAACTTATTCATTTAAATCACCTTCTTTTTAGAAGGCGGGGGATGTAAGATGAGCTTAGTCGTATTACTTTTTATAATTGGGTTTATAGGATCATTTATATCAGGAATGGTTGGGATTGGTGGCGCGATTATTAATTATCCGATGATCTTATACATTCCAGTATTGCTAGGATTTACTGGCTATACGTCACATGAAGTGAGTGGTATTACAGCGGTACAAGTATTCTTTGCAACTTTTGCAGGCGCGTGGGCATACCGGAAAAGTAATGACATGAATAAAACGTTAGTTATGTATATGGGAGCTAGTATATTAATAGGAAGTTTTATAGGAAGTTTTAGTGCAAATCTATTAGATGAACACGCTGTAAATGTTGTTTATACAGTATTGGCGACCATTGCAGCTATGATGATGTTTGTACCGAAGAAAAATAATAGTGGAGCAGTTAAGTATAATAAATGGTTAGCAAGTGTGTTAGCGTTTATTGTAGGAGGTGTTTCGGGCATTATTGGAGCTGGAGGTGCGTTTCTTTTAGTTCCTATTATGCTAGTTATTTTAAAATTACCATTGCGCATGACGATAGCGACATCTATCGCTATTACGTTTATTTCCTCAGTAGGGATTACGACTGGAAAAGTGATTACTGGACAAGTAGTTATCATTCCAGCTCTAATTATTGCGGTTGCAAGTATATTTGCTGCGCCACTTGGAGCGCGAGTCGGGAAGAGGATAAATCAAAAAGTACTACAATATATGTTATCGATTTTAATTGTCGGCACTGCTATTAAGATGTGGATTGATATGATATCGAAATAAAAGGATGGGCTGCTTGCAGCCCATCCTTTTATTTATGCCCAAATAACTTTCATTAAGTTTTTATATTCGTCATTCGCTAATTTATATAGCATTCTCGTATGTTCAAAGACAAGTGCTGGATTAAAGTTTGGTTCTGAGAATGCAAGAGATGTTGAAATATCAATTGCATTTTGCTTATTTAATGTGAATTTTGCAAAGCGATAAGATGTATTTAATTCATTGATGACATGTAAAATATCATTTGTTGATGTTGCATCAGGTACGTGAGCAACATTGAAGCAGTATATATCCACCGTAGGATGTTCGTTTTGGAAAGCAGCGATAAGTTGAATTTTTGCGCCAGCTTCAGTCTCTAATCCTACTGAAAAATGAACAGAGCCATCATTTTCATCTATATTTTCTTCCATGTATATATCGTTGGATTTTAAGTAGTCTTTAAAATCTGAGATGTTATGTTTTACTGCAGCTTTCATATGTATGAGCCCCCTGATAATTGGAATAGATTGCTACTATTTATTATAATTTAAAAATATTAAAAAAGATAGTTAGAAAGTTCTGATTTTTAATTCTGAAGAAATAAAAAGAAGCCGTACTCTACCTCCATAGAGTACGGCTTCTTTACTATTCATTGTCGTTAGACGATGTTTCTGTATCTTCACTGCTATTTTTGTTCTTATTTTTCACTTCATGGTTACTTGATTCGCGTTCACTTGAATTTTCAGACTTAGATTCTTTTGTCTTTTTCGAATCAGGGTCTGAGTCAAACTTTGTATATGCAGGTAGTCCAAGATGAGTACGAAGTTCATTTGTAACATTAGCTAATTCTTTTTTATCTGGATTGTAGTAGTAAGTTCGACCACCACCAGCAGATTTGCTACAAGTATCGTCACCTTTTGCCATATAGCAATCATCACCTTGGATTTGTAATTTCTCAATTTCCGAATCCGATCCATATTTATAGAATGAAAGCATATCATCAAATGTTAAGTTTGTAACGAATTGGCCGTTAATATCATCAATGATGTTGCCAACTTTTGTTACAGAACCAACACTAGTTAGTTTCTTTAAAATAGCCTCGATAACGAGTTGTTGACGTTGTCCACGCATTGCATCACTATCGATGTGTCTTGTTCTAGCAAGAGCAAGAGCTTCTTCGCCATTTAGCTTTTGAACACCTTTTTCTAGGTGAATAGCCTCAGCATTATCATTGCTATCTTGCTCAGTAAATTCAACTGGTACATCAACTTCAACACCGCCCAAGTCATCGACGATTTTTATAAATGATTTAAAGTTGAATTTTACAAAATAATCGACAGGAACATTCATTAATTTTTCAACTGCATCAATGCTTGCTTGTGGTCCACCATTTTTTCCGTTTTTAGCAGAACCGAATGCATGAGCGTGTGTAATTTTATCTTTTTTCTTTTCTATTGGAATATAAGTATATGTGTCACGTGGGATACTTAATAGTTTAACAGTTTTGCTATCTTTATTAAATGTTGCAAGTAAAAGCGCGTCTGTTCTTATAGCTTCACCATATTCTTTTCCACGGACATCGCTTTCATCAACACCCATTATTAAAACAGAGACATTGTTTGTAATAGGTTTTACAGCCTTATCACGTAAATCAGATTTATCACCGCGTGCTAAATCGTGTGCGGCATTTCGAACAGCAGAAGATGCTTTATTTACTAAAAACCAAGTATAACCGCCGCCTATTAATAAAACGAATAGTATAGCGCTTATAATAATTTTTATTTTTTTCTTATTTTTTTTCGGTTTATTGCGTGTATTTTCTTGCAAAGATGGGTTTTGCTCCATTTCCTGTACTCCTTCATTTGGATTGAAATACGACACTCATATCCACTTATTATAATGAAATTTAGCGAAAAAAAACATTACAAAACATTTACATTTCGTAAAAATTCAATATATTTATAAAAAGTCAGATTTTCTATATTATATTTTTGAGATGTAGAATAAGTATAAGTTGTTTTAGTAGAAATGAAAATATATATTGTGAGAAAGTGATAGAGAAGTAAGATTTGTTGAAATATAGCCAAGAAGAGATGAGTAAGCTTACTTATTTCTTCTATATAATAAAGAAGAATTTGACGGATAAAGGAGAGAGCATAATGAATCATACATCATTCCGAGCAATCGTTGTGAACGAAAAGGAAAATCATCAGTTTGTAAGAAAAGTTGTTGAGAGAGAAGTAAGTAGTTTACCTGAGGGAGACGTATTCATACAAGTTCATTATTCTTCATTAAATTATAAAGATGCTCTTTCAGCTACTGGTAATAAGGGTGTTACGAGAACATATCCTCATACGCCAGGAATTGATGCTGCAGGAGTGGTTGTGAGTAGTGAAGATGCTACCATTAAAGCAGGAGATCAAGTTATTGTAACGGGATATGACTTAGGTATGAATACCTCTGGTGGTTTCGGAGAATATATTCGCGTGCCATCATCTTGGGTCGTGCCTTTACCGGAAGGAATGTCATTAAAGGAAAGTATGATGTATGGGACAGCAGGTTTTACTGCGGCTTTGTCGGTATATAAGCTTATTGGAGCAGGAGTCAAGCCTAGTATGGGAGATGTTTTAGTAACGGGTGCTACAGGCGGCGTAGGGAGTGTAGCTGTTAGTATATTAAGTAAGCTAGGGTTTAACGTAGTAGGAGCGACAGGAAAAATGGAAGAGGAAGATATGCTACTACGTCTAGGAGCGAAAAAGGTGATTCATCGCGCGGAATTGAATGATGAATCAGGAAGACCGATGTTAAAAGGGATATACGCGGGAGTTATCGATACTGTAGGTGGACATATGCTAGAAACAGCTTTAAAAACAGTAAAGTATGGTGGTTGTGTAACGACATGCGGTAATGTGGCAGGCCAGGAACTACAAACAACGGTATATCCGTTTATTTTACGAGGTATAAGCCTTTTAGGGATAGATTCCGTGCAATGCCCAGTAGATGTGAGAAGAGATGTTTGGACGCTTTTAGCGAAAGAATGGGGAAATAAAGAGTTACTATCTTATACAGAAGAATGTACATTAGAAGAATTAGAGAAGAAGTTTGCACTTATATTGCAAGGAAAGTTAAAAGGAAGAACAGTTGTTAAAATATAATGAAAAAAGAGACGCTTAAGTTAGCGTCTCTTTCTTATTATAATGATTGTTTTAGATTGATTTTTCCTTGTTCACCTAAAACACCGTCAGCGATATTTACAGCGTGATCGCCAATGCGCTCTAAGTTACTTACCATATCGACGAAGATGATACTTGCATCACCTGAACAGCTGCGTTCGTTTAGACGTAATACGTGACGTTTACGAAGAACACGTTCCATTTGGTCGATTTTGCGTTCTTTGGCAATAACAGTTTGAGCTAGTTCAGTATCGAAGTTTGTTAAAGCTTCAACTGAGTCTTGCAGTGTTGAAATTGTTAACTCAAGCATTTCGTTTAATTCAGCTAATGCTTCATCTGATAGTGAAACACGGTTTGAAATTTGGAAATCTACAAGTTCTACAAGGTTTTCTACATGATCACCGACACGTTCAATATCTCCAACAACACCTGCTAAAACAGAATGTTTTTCAGAATCCGTAGGTGAAAGTGGCTTTTCTGATAGTAAAACTAAATACTCGGTAATTTTTTTATCTAAATTGTTAATAGCTCCTTCTAATTGAGTAGCCATGTTTGCGTGTTTTTTGTCTTGTGTATTTAAAAATTGATTTGCTTCTTTTAATCCATGTAATGAGAACTCAGCCATACGGATAATCTCTTTTTGAGCTTCAGTTAAAGCGATGGCTGGAGATTGTTCAATAAAGATTGGATTTAAATGTTGTGGTTTGAAGTCAATCGCTGCATCTTCACCACGAATAATTTTTGTTACGATCCATGCTAACACTGCAATGAACGGGAATTGAATGATTGTATTTGTTACGTTAAATGTTCCGTGTGCAAATGCAATAGTCATTTCTGGATTCAAGTTTAATGATGTTTGGAAATATTGAATTAAACTTGTAAATGGTATTAATAAAATTGTAAAGATAATTGTACCGATAATATTAAAGATAACGTGAACTAATGCTGCACGTCTTGCTGCAATTGAAGTACCGATTGCTGCTAATACAGCTGTAATTGTTGTACCGATGTTATCACCGAATAATACAGGAAGAGCTGCTTGTAAATCGATTGCACCTTGACCGAATAGTTCTTGTAAAATACCGATTGTTGCACTTGAACTTTGTACAATTAAAGTAAAGACTGTACCGACAACAATTCCTAAAATTGGATTATCACTCATGCTCACTGTTAATTCTTGGAATGATTCTAAAGAACGAAGAGGTTTCATACCTGCGCTCATTAATTCTAAACCGAAGAATAACATACCAAAACCGAATACAACTTGACCTACAGAATGTACTTTTTTATTTTTAAAGAAGAATAGTAAGATTGCTCCAACTGCCATAACTGGGAGAGCATATTCTCCGATTTTAATTCCGATAATAAATGCAGTAACTGTCGTACCGATGTTTGCACCCATAATAACACCGATTGCTTGTCTTAATGTCATAAATCCGGCACTTACAAGTCCGACTGTTAAAGCGGTTGTTCCTGAACTGGATTGGATTAATACAGTAACTAACATACCTGCTAGTACACCCATAAGTGGGTTTGTTGTAAAACGATCTAGAATATCGCGAAGACGATCTCCAGCTGCTTGTTGCAGTCCATCGCCCATGTATTTAATCCCGAATAAGAAAATACCTAATCCACCAATGAACTGGAAGATCATATCTTGAACATTATATTCCACGCATTCCACTCCTTAAATTTCATGTACGATGTAATTATTAACTGAACCTTGAGTCACTGTAAACGGTTTGCTAGTAAAATTTACACTAAATTTACAAAGGGAATAAAAGTTTACAATCCCTTAAAGAAACAACTGCATTTCATTGGTTTTTATCTTGTATAAATCTTAATTTTGTAAAGAAATCACACTTTTTAGAATAATGTTGTTCAGTCGAATATCGAGGAAAGTATCTGCGAGTTCATCGTATATTTTTTGATGAAAGTTAAGAAAATATGTAGGGAAATGCATGTAGTTTATAACAGTAACTTGAGGGGAAACAATTCTTTTAACACGATAAAAAAAGCCACTGAATTATCCAGCAGCTTTTTCCGTGTTTTTATCGCCATGCTTTTGTTTTCTTATGCTTGTAATGTAAATGAAGAGAAAAGCAATAAGTAATAGAGAGGAGTAACGATATACAGTTGCATAGTTTGTAAAGTGAGCAATAAATCCAAAGATAATCGCTCCAGCGCCGATTCCAAGGTCAAATGCGGAGAAGAATGTAGCAGTTGCTACGCCGCGTCGATGCGGTGCTACGCGGTCAATCATCCATGCTTGTAGTGCAGGTTGGATCGCTCCAAAACCACTTCCGTAACATGCTGCAGCAATAATTAAGCTCGGAATTGTCGTCGTATACGACAATAAAATAATACCTGTAAACGTTATAATAACTCCCGGAATGATGACGAATGTATGGCCTTTCGCATCATATAGCTTTCCAGAGAATGGACGAGTCACAGCGATTGCTAGTGCGTTACATAAAAAGAAGAGACTAATATCAGCTATGCCGACTTCTGTAGCAAATAGTGTGATAAAACTTCCGATTCCTCCGTACATTAATGTAATACATAATATTAATAATGAAGGAAGTAAAGCTTTACGCTCAATAAATCCATCGAGAAAAGTACTAGATGATTGTTGTGGAGGCTGTTTCGTTTTTTGGATTTGAAGTAGTTTCGTTAATATTAATGAAACAATTGTGCACGATAATGCACATAAAAAAAGAATTGTGAAGTTATATGTTTGCATAAGCCATAGTCCGATAAGTGGACCGAGGGCCATTGCAAGTGTTCCAGAAAGACCAAAATATCCCATGCCTTCTCCGCGGCGAGCTGAGGGAATTAAATCAGAAACGACAGTTCCATATGTAGTCGTTGTAATACCGAAACCAGCTCCGTGCAAAATACGAACAGCAAGCAAGAGAAAAATAGTTGAGGCGAAAAGGTAACTGCCCATAGCGAGTAAACAGATAGCAGTACCGATCATTAAAATGATTTTTTTATTGAATTTTTGCAAGGCGTTCCCAGTTAGCGGTCTAACAAAAAGTGCCGCAACGGTAAACATGCCGACAACAAATCCGATATTTGAACTTGTGCCACCAATTTCTTTCACATAAACAGGTAAGGTTGGAATTAACATTTGAAACCCTAAAAACATACATAAGTTTGCAAAAATTAAAGCAACAAACTCTTTTGTCCATAACGGTTCTCGTTTTACGAGTATTGCTTCTCCCATATATTCATCCCCTATATAAAATTTTCTCTTTTCTTTCGAGTATATGTATTGGCCAATGCAACAGTCAAGGAAGGTGTCTTGAAAACGGATAACAATTTTTAAGGTGAAAAACTGACAAATTTGTGTAAAGGCTACACAACTATGAAAAAAAGATGTAAAGTATAGATGTATAGACTTGTAGGTGTTAAGAATGATAGAAATTGTTTTTTCTTTAAAGAAAGCGGATTCAAAGGAGTAGTGAACAAGAAGGGGATATATACTTTTTCACTACATATATTTGAAAAGGTTTACAATATGATGAAGAAAGAGGCGTGTACATATGAGACGATTAGGTATTTCTATTTATCCAGAACATTCAACAGTAGAGAAAGATAAGGAGTATTTAACATTAGCAAGTAAATATGGGTTTACACGTGTGTTCACATGTTTATTATCTGTGGATGGAGAAAAAGAGAAAATTATTGAAGAATTTAAAGAAACGATCTCACATGCGAATGCATTAGGGTTCCAAGTATTAGTGGATATTAGTCCATCTGTTTTTGAACAATTAGGTATTTCGTATAATGATTTATCATTCTTCCATGAATTGGGTGCGTACGGTATTCGTTTAGATGTTGGTTTTTCAGGATTAGAAGAATCAATTATGACTTATAATCCGTATGGTTTGAAAATTGAGATTAATATGAGCAATGGTACGAAGTATGTAGATAACATTATGAGTCATAGACCAAATCGTGAAAATTTAATTGGTTGTCATAATTTTTATCCGCATCGTTATTCAGGGTTATCATACGATCATTTCATTAAATGCTCGAAACAATTTAAAGATTACGGTATGAGAACGGCTGCTTTTATTTCATCATTTGATGCAACATATGGACCTTGGCCAGTAACAGAAGGGTTATGTACATTAGAGCAGCATCGTGAATTACCGATGACAACACAGGCGAAACATTTATTCGCGACGGAATTAATTGATGATGTTATTATTGCAAACGCATATGCGTCAGAAGAAGAATTACAAGCACTAGGTGCATTAAATAAAGAGAAACAAACATTTGATATAGAAATATATGATACAACGACAGAACTAGAAAGAATTATCGTATTAAACGAACCACATTTTTATCGCGGAGATGTATCTGAATATATGATTCGTTCTACACAAAGTCGTGTGAAATATAAAAAAGAAGAGTTTAAACCTCATAATACGCGTGAAATTAAGCGTGGGGATTTATTAATTGATAATGAACAATATGGTCAGTATAAAGGCGAATTACAAATTGCATTAAAAGATATGGTGAATACAGGAAAAACAAATGTAGTTGGTCGAATTGTAGAAGAAGAGATTTTCTTACTAGACTATTTACAAGCATGGGATAAATTCGGATTTACATTAAAGAAATAGAGAGAATATAAAGGGGAAAAACTACTGATTTCAGCAGCTTTTCCCCCTTTATATATAAAGAGCGAGAGGAAGAGCTATGACAAAGGTGCATCAGCGATTAATTTCTATTTTAGAGGAATTTTTAGAAGAGAAATCGATGTTAAATCGAGCTTTTTTAGCGGGCCGTTTACATGTATCGACGAAGACGATTCAAAAGGATATAAAATTATTAAATGATATATTGGAAGAAAATGGAGCGAAAATCGAATCGCAAAGAGGGACTGGGTACGAATTAGAAATTATACAAAAGAAGAAATTTGAAGACTTTTGTGTGAGTCTATTTCAAAAACAGACGGAAAAGATCCCAACTTCTTATGAAGAAAGAATAGCGTACATTCTGCAGCGTGTTTTAATGACAGAGGGATATGTGAAGCTTTCAGAATTAGCGGAAGAGATGTATGTGAGCAAATCAACGGTCAATTTAATTATGAAAGATGTTACAGATATATGTGATCGCTATAAATTACAAATTGAGAAGAGACCGTATTATGGTATACGTATTGTTGGAGAGGAATTTAATATTCGTTCTTGTTTATCACAATATGGTTTACCGCGTTATGACCATACTCCGTTTCATGAGCAATTTGAGCAGACGGAGACATATTTATCGCTACCGCATATATCACTCATTCGTTCAATTATATTAAAGTATATTGAAGGCGGAACAATATATTTATCTGATATAGAAATTGATAATTTAGTCATTCATATTGCAATCGCATTAAAGCGTTGTCAAAGTCAACATTATATGAAAGGACTGCATGCGGAGCAATCAGAACTTATAATAAAGAAAGAATATACAATTGCGAAGCAGATTTTAGGAGATTTAGAGAAAGCGTTAAAATTTTCATTTCCAGAAGAAGAAGTATTATATGTGACGATGCATTTATTAAGTACTGCTGTTACAACGAGAAATCGCTATGAAAATATAGAAGAGCTATTAGGGAAAGATATATATGCATTTATGCAACATATTCTTTTTAAAGTAGCGGAAGAACGGAATCTTATTTTTTATTATGATGAAGAATTATTATTTGGATTTGGTATTCATTTAAAAACGTTATTAAATCGTTTGAAGTATAAGTTAAATACGAGAAATCCTCTTTTGGCAGAAGTGAAAAAGAATTATCCGTATGCTTTTGAAATTGCGGTTCTCGTTGGAGATATCATTGGTGAATATACGAGTGAATCGATCCCTGAAAGTGAAATTGGTTATATTGCAATTCACTTCGGTGGAGCTATGAGCCGTTTGCAGGAGCAAAATCAAAAGAAAAGATGCTTATTAGTTTGTGCGACTGGTCAAGGAAGTGCCCAACTATTAAAATATAAAATTTTATCACAGTTCCGAGATAAATTAGAGATTGTAGGTATTACAGGCTATTATCAATTGAAAGTAGAAGATCTTTATAAAGAAAAAATAGATTGTATTATTAGTACGATTCATATACCGAGTGGCTTGCCTGTTCCAGTTATAAAAGTGAATTCAATATTTGATGATAAAGAGATTAAATCGATTGGTCAGCGGTTGTTTACGCATGTGAATACTAGTGTGCAGCCTTATATTAAGGAAGATTTAATCTTTTTAAATTATAGTGCTTCTACGAAAGAGGATGTTATTCAGTTTTTATGTGAGAAAGCTGCTGAGAAACGCTATGTACCAGAAAACTTTTATGCTTCTGTTATGGAAAGAGAAAATACGTCTCCGACAGCGGTTGGGAATTCAGTTGCAATCCCGCATCCGATGCAGTTATTAAGTGAGGAAACTTTTTTGATGTTTTGCACACTTGAAAAGGCTGTTGATTGGGGAGATAAAAAAGTACAAGTAATTATTTTATTTAGTGTAAAGCGCAATAATAATGAAGATTTGCAAAGGCTTTATGATTTTTTATATGATATTATGTCTAGTCAAACTACGATAGAGAAACTTACTCAGACCGAGGTAATTGAAGATTTTCAAGAGATTTTATTATCATTTTGAAAAAGTATATAAAAACTTCCGTTACATAACGGAAGTTTTTTATGTTTAATTGTATGCGTTTTCATAATAAGATGGAAATATAGAAAACATATAGCTTGGGGGAATTTAAAATGGCTGATATGCAAACTCCATTTGCGTTAATTTTACATGGTGGCAATGCGAGAAGTGCGGCGCTTGAAGCAATTGCTTTTGCAAGACAAGGAGATTTCGGGAATGCCGGTGAAAAGATGAAACTTGCTAGTGAGGAAATTTCAGCAGCGCATCGTATTCAAACGGATTTAATTCAAGAAGAGGCAAGAGGAAATCATGCAGAAATTAGTTTACTGTTGGTGCACGCACAAGATCATTTAATGAATGCAATTACAGTGAAAGAACTGGCTGAAGAATTTATTGCTCTTCATAAACGAGTAGAAGAGAAAGTGACCGTATAAGATGTACATTTTATTATGTTGTGCAGCAGGTATGTCAACGAGTATGGTCGTAAGAAAAATGCAAGAAGAGGCAAAGAAACAGGGGAAGAATTATAAAATTAAGGCAGTTGATTCAGAACTAGTGAAGCTTGAAATTAAGGAAGCCGATGTCGTTTTAATTGGCCCACAGGTGAAATATTTATTTCCAGCTGTAGAATTTCTTGCAAATTCATACAATATACCAGTTGCGATTATAGACCAACGAGATTATGGCATGTGTGATGGTTTGAAGGTGCTTAAGCAAGCAGAACAATTAGTTTTAGCATAATTATATCTTTTTAAATATAAACATTATAATGTTATAAAGTTTATTTCATTCTTTTATAGTAGAGAGAAAGAGGAGGGCTATTGATGAATGGGTTTATGAGTTTTATGGAACAAAAGATTATGCCAACAACGCAAAAGATTGCAGGACAACGACATTTATTAGCAATTCGAAACGGGGTTATTTCTACATTGCCGTTAACGATCGTCGGATCATTTTTTGTTATCTTTTTAAATTTACCAATTGATGCATATATGGAATGGATTGCACCGTTTCGCCATATTTTAGATATTCCATTCCGATTTACAGTAGGACTAATGGCATTATACGCAGCGTTTGGTGTAGGGGCTTCGCTCGCGAACTTTTATCAGCTCAATCAGTTAAGTGCAGGGTTATTATCTGTACTCGCCTTTTTACTAGCATCAGTTGAACCAATTCAAATTACGAAAGCTGTACCAGGTGTTATTGATGCAGGTAGATATATTTCAGTAGGAACATTAAGTGCAACGTCTTTATTCGGCGCAATTGTTACAGCATTAATTGCAGTAGAAATTTATCATTTTATGATTAAGCATAATATCTCCATTAAATTACCAGATAGTGTACCACCAGCAGTTTCAAATTCGTTTGCAGCATTAATTCCAACATTAGCAGTTATTCTTTTATTCTGGGGCATTCGCTACGGTTTGAAATTTGATGTGAATACAACGATCACATATTTAATCGCACCATTAAAATCAGTATTAGTAGGAAATAATTTATTCGGTGGTTTATTAACAGTATTCTTAATCGTGTTTTTCTGGTCATTCGGTATACATGGACCAGCGATTTTAGGACCAATTATTCGTCCGATGTGGGATTCAGCAATTCTTGAAAATATGGAAGTATTCACGGCTACAGGAAATGCACATCAGTTACCAAACTTATTTACAGAGCAATTTATTCAATGGTTCGTATGGATTGGCGGATCAGGCTCAACGTTAGCTTTAGTAATTATGTTTATGTTCTCTAAATCTAAGTTCCTAAAAGAGTTAGGTAGATTATCATTCGTACCAGGTTTATTCAATATTAACGAACCAATTATTTTTGGGGCACCGATTGTAATGAACCCAATTCTAATTATTCCGTTCGTTATTACACCGTTAGTGACAACGACAGTATCATATTTTGCAGTTGTTTCAGGTATGATTCCACTTATGATGGCGAAACTGCCATTTACGATGTTAGCACCAATTGCAGCGGTAATTAGTACGGACTGGACAATTATGGCTGGTGTACTTGTACTTGTTAACTTTGTCATCTCATTCGTTATTTACTATCCATTCTTCAAAATGTATGAGAAACAACAATTAGCAGGAGAGGAGAAAACAGAATGCTCGGAGCAATTATCATCTTAATTACATTCGTGGTCGGACAGTGTATTGCCCATTATTCGAAATGGGTACAAAGTAAATCTTTATTAGTGTTACTACTAGTATCAGTTTTATTTATCGGTTGTTCAATGGGTGCATATGTAATGTTAGGATTGCAATCACCGTACGTAATTATTGTACCGACAATTTTATGTGCAACGTGTTTATCTGCAAAATATAGATTTACGAGCATGGCATTAATACAACGTGTGAAGGAGATGCAAAAGCATGGAGCGTAAATTAGGAATTTCACTTTATCCAGAACATTCAACGAAAGAAAAAGATATGGCTTATATTTCCGCAGCGGCACGACACGGTTTCTCAAGAATATTTACTTGTTTGTTATCTGTGAATCGTCCGAAAGAAGAAATTGTAGCTGAATTTAAAGAGATTATCAATCACGCAAAAGATAACAATATGGAAGTTATTTTAGATGTAGCTCCAGCTGTGTTTGATCAGCTTGGTATTAGTTATAGCGATCTATCATTTTTCGCAGAATTAGGCGCAGACGGTATTCGTTTAGATGTAGGTTTTGACGGATTAACGGAAGCGAAAATGACGAATAATCCGTACGGTTTAAAAATTGAGTTAAATGTAAGTAACGATATTGCGTACTTAGAAAATATTCTTTCGCATCAAGCGAATAAATCAGCTTTAATTGGTTGCCATAATTTTTATCCGCAAAAATTCACTGGTCTTCCATACGATTATTTCATTCGCTGTAGTGAACGCTTTAAAAAGCATGGTATTCGCAGTGCAGCCTTTATTACATCACATGTCGCAAACATCGGTCCATGGGATATTAACGATGGATTATGTACATTAGAAGAGCATCGTAATTTACCAATTGAAGTACAAGCGAAGCATTTATGGGCAACAGGGTTAATTGATGATGTCATTATCGGAAATGCTTATGCGAGTGAGGAAGAGTTAGAGAAACTAGGAAACTTAAATCGCTACATGTTACAGCTAAAAGTGCACTTTGTAGACGAAGCGACTGAAGTAGAGAAGAGAGCTACGCTGCAAGAATTACACGTAAGGCGCGGCGACATAACAGAGTATATGGTACGTTCTACAGAAGTACGTAAAAAGTACAAAGATTATGACTTCCCAGTGCGTGAAAGTGTGCTGCAGGAAAGAGGGCAAGTTGTAATTGGAAACAATTCATTTGGTAAGTATAAAGGTGAACTGCAAATCATTCTGAAAGAAATGCCGATAGATGAACGGAAAAATATTGTCGGTACAATTGCAGAAGAGGAGTTATTCTTACTAGATTATGTAGGAGCTTGGACGCAGTTTACTTGTGTGGAATAGGGAAGAGAAGGAGAGGATGCTGTGACATCCTCTTTTTTCTGTTGAAATAGTAATCTATCGTATATAGAATGCAAAGAGATAGACTTAATTTGGACGGGAGAGAAGGAGATGGAAGAGTATATAGATGATTTATTAAGGCGGATGGCTGATGAGGAAACAGAGATTTGGCATCGTGCGTATGATGAAGCAAAAGCGTTAAATGACTTATTAACTTTTCTTTATTTACAGCAGAAGGTAATCAAAGCAAAAAAGGTATCTATGAAGAAAGATATTTATTATTTAATGACGAAACTCGCCATCAATACGAAGGAAATCTATATTGCTGATTATCTTATAGATCGTTTGGAATGTGAACAAAGCCCGACTTTGTTAAGTGAACTGCTTAGTAATATTTATACATTGCCAGAAATAAGTAGTACAAATAAAATCATTCCGTATATTTATCATAAAAACGATAGTGTTCGTTATTGGGCAGTTGCTTCCTTAAAGTTATATAAATCGTTAGAAGCGGAAAGTGCGTTGCTAAAGTTGTTGGATACTGAAGAAAATAAAGATGAGATTACACATATTTGTTATACATTGTTTGAGATTGGAACGAAGCAATCGATTCTGCCGTTAACAAAGCTTTTATATAGTAATAGTGCCTATGTTCGTTCAACCGTTATTGAGGTTTTAGCAAAAATAGGGGGATCGGACTTACAAATAGTTTATATTGAAGCTTTACATGATAGAAATGTTATGGTGAAATATGAAGCTGTTCGAGCTATTTATACGTATGGCGACGAAATGGCAATGAGAGCAATTTGCGAACGTGTGAATAAAATTGTTGCTAGAAGACGTAAAAATGAAGTAGAGCCTACGGATGAAGCAGAGATTATCATTGCTCTTCGTTTCTTACATAAGTTTGCTAATCATGAAGAAGTTTTAAAGATATTTGATAAGGTATACAAAAAACGTGGAAACTTGTTTATGTCGGAGAGGGAGTGGCTTCGAGACAATATTGCTTACTTTCAAGAGAAAGAAAGAATGTAATAATTATAGAAAAGGAGCCAGTCTCAACGATGAGACTGGCTCTTTTTTATAACTAGTTTAATACTTTAACTGTAACTGTTTTACGTCCCCAGCTACTTGATGAACCTTTATCTGGCATTAAAACGTCGATTTTATTACCTTTAATAGCTCCACCAGTATCACCAGCGATTGCTACTCCGTAACCTTCAACCCATACTTTTGAACCTAATGGAATGACACTTGGATCAACTGCAATTAGTTTCATGTTTGGATTAGCTGTTAAGTTGTGGCCTAAAGCTGATTTTACTTGGTCGCCTGCTTTATAACCATTTTCAAGTGGATCTGCTGTGTAAGCTGTTGCTACAACACGTAACTCACGAGAAGATGATGGTGTACTTGTTTCAGTTTCTTTTGCAACAGGTTGTTGTGTAGCTGGTTTTTGAGCTTTAGCCGCTTCACGAGCTTCTTGAGCCTTAGCTGCTTCACGAGCTTCAGCTGCCTCTTGAGCTTTAGCTGCTTCACGAGCTTTAGCTGCTTCTTGAGCCTTAGCCGCTGCTTGAGCTTCAGCATCTGCTTGAGCTTTAGCTGCTTCACGAGCTTTAGCTGCCTCTTGAGCTTTAACTTCTGCTTGAGCTTCAGCATCTGCCTGAGCTTTAGCTGCTTCTTGAGCCTTAGCTGCTTCACGAGCTTTAGCCGCTTCTTGAGCTTTAACTTCTGCTTGAGCTTCAGCTGCTTCGCGAGCTTTAGTTGCTTCCACTGCTTTAGCTTTTGCTTGAGTTTCAGCTACTTCCTGAGCTTTAGCTGCTTCACGAACTTTAGCTGTATCTTGAACTGTAGTCGTTTTTTCAACTTTAGCTACTGGTTGAACTTTAACTGGTGCTTTACCTGTTAAGTAAGGAACATGAACATAAGCTGTTTTTCCGTTATATTCAAATTGAATCCAATCATTTTGTACTTGGTGTGTTGTTTCAATTACATCATCTTTTTTCAACTTACCAAGAATCTCTGAGTCTGTGTTTGCCCCAGCACGTACGTTTAATACGTTTGCTGTTACGTAGTAAGTGTCTTTTGTATAGTCAGCGCTTATGAAAGCTTCTTTACCGCTATTCAATTGAACTTTTGACCAACCATTTTCTGTATGTAAAACATTTACTTTATATCCATCTAATAATTTTCCTACAACTTTTGATTCAGTAGTTGGGTTTTCTCGTACGTTTAGTACGTCAGTCGTTACGATTGTTTCTGCTTTAGCAGATGTTGTGAAAATCCCAAGACCAAAAACCGCTGCTGTTGCTATACCCATAAATTTTTTCATAATAGCCTCCATTGCATTTGTTTTCGTTGACCTCATTATAGCAACCATTATTTTCTTATTTGCGAAAAACATAAAATTACAAAGCTTTCGTAATGGGGCATTAATATTCTGTAACAATTCCATAAATATCCTGATAGCGCTTCCTTGTTGTTTTTTGGCGTATTAGGGCATATGAAACACAAAATGAGTAGTATTTCAATTACTGTAACGTTAATAATGTTACAGTAATATTTCTTGATGATATCTATAGTGTTACAAAAATAGCTTATTTTACTGTTTGAATGGAAATTTAGTTATGAAACGATAATCTTTTTAGGCGTGAAAATATATAAATGAGGTGAAATTTAATAAAATATCGATATAATTGTTACAAAATCAGTCGAAGTATGGAAAAAATTACGCCTTGATTTTCGTCTGTTACATAGTATTTTTGCAATAATAGGATTAGATAATAGCCTTAGTACCTATAAATAATGAAGAGTATTAGAATGATAGTTGTAACGTGAAACATATATAATAGAAGAAACTCGATTTAATAGGTAAATAAAAAACGCAGGAGTGTAAACTCCTACGTTTTTGTTTATTCATATCGTAAACATTCAATTGGATCCAGTTTGGCAGCTTTGTTAGCTGGTAGTAAACCGAATAGTATACCGATTAACATAGATAGGGCAACGGAGATAAGTCCTAGTTTTAGTGAAACGACAAGTGGCCATCCTGCAAACATTGCGACAATCCATGCGAAGAAGATTCCAAGCATAAATCCGACAAAACCACCAAGTGCTGTTAAAATACAAGCTTCGATTAAGAATTGCATTAATACTTTACCACGTGTTGCACCTAATGCTTTACGGATACCAATTTCACGTGTACGTTCTGTTACAGATACTAGCATAATGTTCATTACACCAATACCACCTACAAGTAAGGAAATAGCAGCAATACCACCGAATACACTTTTTAATATACCTGTGAAGCTATCAATTTCTTTTAAGAATTCTTGTGGATCTGGTACTTCAAATTTACCTGAATGCTCTGGTTTTTTTGCTTCATTTAATGATTTTACAACTGCTTCTTGAACAGTTTCCTTATCTTGACCAGGAGCAATTTTTACCGTTACAGAATCGTAGTTGTTTTTCCCGAATAGTACAGGCCAGTTTTCTGCTGAAATGACACCTTCTTTAAATGTCATGCCACCCATCATTGCTTTTATTGAATATACGCCAACTACTTTGTATGGTGTACCTTTTATATCTACATATAAGTTTGGTTCCCATGAAGAATATAATTTATCAAAAGCATCTGTATTTAATACAATTGTGTGTTCAGGTCTGTCTAAATCAGCTGCTGTTAAAAATCTGCCGTGCTCAAGTTTGAATTTAGATGTATCTTCAAAATAATCACCTTTTGCACCGGTAATATCAAGATCTAATTCTTTTTTTCCTGCATATACTTTTTCTTTTCCTTTTACATCTGGATAAACTTCTTGCACACCAGAAATTTTGGATATACTTTCATACATGCTTGAGGAAATTTTGCCGTCCATATCTGAGTAATCTTCTGTCTTATAATTTACAGAAAACTGATCTTTTTTTTCATTCCCGATTTGTTCGCGGAACTTTGCGTTTGTTCCATCCCCAATCGAGATAATAGTAATGATGGCACTAACCCCAATAATAATACCTAACATCGTTAAGATAGAACGCATTTTATGAGCAAAGATAGAGGAAAGGGCCATGCGTATATTTTCACTCGTATTCAAAATTAACCTCTCCAATCTTGGACGATATTTCCGTCACGAATTACAATTTGACGTGCTGCAGCTTCCCCGATTTCACGGTCATGGGTAATCATAATGATTGTTGAGCCTTGTTTATTTAATTCGTAAAAGAGGTCCATAATTTGTGTACTTGTTTTCGTATCAAGTGCTCCCGTCGGTTCATCGGCTAAAATGAATTTCGGGTTATTTACGATTGCGCGGGCAACGGCGACACGTTGCTTTTGACCACCGGATAATTCGTTCGGTAAGTGAGTAGCGCGATCAGCTAAACCGACTTTTATTAAAGCGGCTAATGAGCGCTCGCGTCTTTCTTTTTTATCGACTCCAGCGTAAATAAGAGGTAGTTCTACATTTTGAAGCGCTGTAAGTCTCGGTAATAACATGAAGTTTTGGAATACGAATCCGATCTCTTTATTACGTACGTGTGCAAGTTCTGTTTCAGTCATGTTTGAAATATTTTGACCGGCTAGTTCGTACGTACCTGTCGTCGGTTTATCTAAGCAACCGATAATGTTCATTAGTGTTGATTTACCAGAACCAGAAGGTCCCATAATTGAAGTGAATTCTCCTTGGTTCAGTGTTACGTCAATTCCGTGTAATATTTGAACGGACTCTGCACCATTTTGGAAGGATTTCGTGATGCCTTTTAAGTTAATCACTGGGCGACAACCTCCATACCATCTTTTAAGTCTTTTTCAGGTTTAGAGATAATTTCCTCTCCTTTTTTCACTCCAGAAACTTTTGCTTCGCTATCAGTCTCGAATTCAACAGTAACTGCTTGTTCTTTCGCCTTACCGTCTTTTACAACGAAGACAACATTTTTGTCACCTTTTTTCACGATACTGCTTTTCGGAACAATTGTACCAGTTGCTTCGCCAGATTTACTTGTTACGTAAACGTGGAAGCCGTTTTGTAATTCGTCACTATTATCTAATGTGACAGTGAATTGATAGTTAGAAACAGTTTTATTTTCATCCATGCTCTTTAATGGTGTAGAACCGATTTCTGTTACTTTTCCTGTCCAAGTCTTACCAGCGACAGTTTTTGATGAAACAGTTACTTCTTGCCCAACTTTCATACTAGCAAGCTCATATTCAGAAATTTGACCTTTTATTTTAAATTGACCAGCGTGACGAAGAGTAATTCCGCTCATACCTGTTTTTTCGTCAGCAGTTTTTACGATATCATCAATTACGCCATCAGCAGGACTTGTTACAGAAAGATTGTTTACTTTCTCTTTTGCTGCTTTAATCATTTCATCAGCTTTTTCAACTTCAAACTTTTTCATTTCAATTTGTGATTCTAATTGCCCAACTTCGGCTTCTGATGCTTTTAATGCTTCAGCAGGAAGGCCTGCATTTTTATCTTTTTGTAATTTTTGTTTCGCTACATCAATTTGTTTTTGGAGCAACGTTACTTCTTTTTGTGCGATTTTCTTTTGCATTTCTGCTTCTGTTACACCTTGTTTCGCAGTCGGATCATTGTATTTAAATAGAAGCTGACCTTTTTTCACTTCATCGCCTTTTTTCACAGCTAATTCATATGTTCCTTTTGTTGGATCGAATGAAATAGTTTCAATTCCATTTGGAATAACTTCGCCACCAAATTTTTGCGCGTTTTGGATTTGTTTTTCGGTTACTTTATATCCGCTATATGCCATTGCTACATCTGAACCGCCACCAGCAAATGCAAAGTATGATCCAGCTGCAATTCCGATTGCTACTACACTAGTAATTAACACTTTATTTTTCTTCTTCATCTATTTATCACCTTTTCGTTCGTTTTAGTATCTACATTAAGTATAGAAGAGGTAAAGAATCTGACAAATCGTTTTAGCTTACAATAACCTTACAGTTTTGTAAGGTATGAATATGTAAATGTAAGGTAGAGGTTGTCCTAGTGTAAGCAAATGAATTGACTCGTCGTTTCTTTCTTACAATAATATTGTATGGAGGAAAGGAGGAAGGAAGATGGAAGCTTATTTTAGCGCACACCCATTAAAACCATTTATTCCATACTCAAGGCAACATGCCCTTATATTATTTATTATGTTGGTGGGGATATTTTTTCTGTATCAATACCAAGATGTATTACGTCAAAGTGAGTGGAATATAACGGTTCGATATGCAATTGCATTTTTATTTATAGGTAGTGAAATTGGGCTTCATATGTGGGAGTGGAAAGCGGGGATTTTTGAGCTAGCTACTTCATTACCGTTTGAATTATGTACGATTAGTTTATTATTAGCGTCGATTATGATCGTAACAAAAAGTTACCGCATATATGAGATTGTATTTTTCACGGGAATTATTGGTGCATCACAAGCTATTTTAACGCCAAACTTGCAGTATGCTTTTCCGCATTTTCGTTTCATTGAATATTTTATCGCGCATATATTGCTCATTTGGGCACCACTCTTTATGACTTGGGTGGAAGGCTATAGACCGACCTTGCAATCTATTAAGCGTACGATGATATTTTTAAACATATTGATTCCGCTTGTTTCGTTTGTGAATTATAAAACAGGCGGTAATTATATGTTTTTAGCTCATAAGCCAGAAACAGCTTCATTACTCGATATGTTAGGACCGCATCCTTACTATATTATTTCATTAGAACTCGCAGCGCTTATTGGGTGTTTTATTTTGTATATGCCGTTTGCAAAAAGAGAAAGGCATGCGCATAAAGAATCACTAGGATCATAACCTAGTGATTTTTTATGTTTGAATATTTACAATTCAGAAAATTAAGAATAAAATTAGAGAGTAAAATATAAAGAGAGAGAAGGGAAAACGTGGTCAAAAAAGTTTTTCTGAATGGGATGGAAGTGACAATTCAATTTATTATTTCGATTTTGGGGATTATTATGTTAGGGGCTCTGCCGAAATTGTTTTATGGATTTAAGCTGGATGTATCAAAGTACATACAGAGTTTAAAAGAAGTGTTTGTGAACTTAATGGATATTTCCAATTTGCAATATGTGAAAGGTAAATTTTTATTTCCGCAGCTGTTCGTCCATTATAAAGAAACGATTATTATTTTTTTAGCTGCTTTTTTTATTTCATTATTTGTAGCATTTTGTATTGTTTATGTAATTATGAGTAGTTCACCGCGTATACAACATCGAATTAAATCATTTCTTATCTTCCTAGAATCTATTCCAGATATCCTTCTTATTTTAGTATCACAAATTTTAGTTATATGGTTTTTTAAACAAACAGGTTTTTTACCTTTTCAAATTGCTTCAATTGGAGGCGAGTCAATTAGAGGATTGCCGATACTTTGTTTGAGCATCCCGACTACGATTATGTTTGTAAAAATGGTCGTGCTTCGTTTTGAAAATGAACTAGAAAAAGATTATGTACTATTTGCTAAGGCGAAAGGGCTGGGGCGCTTTCATATTTTAAATCGTCATATTTTACGAAATGTGTTGCTTAGTACATTATTCTTTGCGAAAACGAATATCTTTTTTATGTTATCTAATTTATATATTATAGAATGGATTTTTAATACGGGTGGTATTTTTATGTTTTTGAAATCTTATTTTGGTATTAGAGTTGAGGTTTTCATCGTTAGTGTGCTTCTTATATATATTCCGATTTTTATTTTATTTAAATTGTTTCATTATCTCATTCCGGCTGCGATGAAGGAGAGATTATAATATGTGGACGTATATAAAACGTGATAAAAGATTTTGGATAAGCATTGGGTTTCTTCTCCTATTAGTTCTTTTGAGCATCGGAAATACGTTATGGAATGATGGACATATTAGACAAGTTACATTGCAATATGATGCGGATGAAAATCCACAAGTGCCACCGTTTTCACCTTCATTACAATTTTTACTCGGGACAGATCGGAAAGGATACGACCTTTTACATTTAGTTATTGAAGGCGCGAAGTGGACGATTGGTATATCTATTTTAATTGCGGCACTTAGAATGGTAATAGGTGTGTTTTTCGGTGTCGTACTCGGAACGTATATAAAAAGAGGATTTTCAAAAATTGAGGCTTTCTTTGATAGTTTTACAGTTATTCCGACAGTTATGATTGCGTATTTTTTTCTTCAATCTGCAAATGCATTTGGAAGCGGGGAGGAAACAACAACCTTTTTTGAAAGGGCTTCGTTTCAAGTTGTCTTACTTGTAATGCTTGTAATGCTTGTAATGCCAGTTATTGCACTGTATGTTGCGAAGGAAGTTCGTAAATTGCGAACGGAGGAATTTGTTGATGCCGCACGCATATTAGGTGGATCGAGAAGACATATTGTTATAAAGCATCTTTTCCCGCACCTTTATATGACGTTTATACTTGTATTTTTTCAGCAGTTTACGCAGACTCTTACTATTTTACTGCACTTAGGGTTACTAGAAATATTCTTTGGCGGAACGGTTAAGTTTTTAGGACCGATAGAAGAAATAGAATCTTACACACATGAATGGTCAGGGCTAATTGGAGTCTATTTTAGATCTTTAACAGTGCATCCATGGATTCCTCTCGTCCCAATTACATTTTTCGGGCTTACCATTTTTTCAGGAAATATGATTGTAAAAAGTCTAGAAGAGGCGATGTTGAAAGTTCGATTAGGGGGAGAGATAAAGAAGGAAGTTGTAGAAGAGGAACAATCTGCTGTACAGTCAAAGGAAGAGTTGTTTACGTTTAAACATACGATGTGAAGAGAAAAAGAAGCAAGCATGGATTTCATGCTTGCTTCTTTTTACTTTGCAGAAACTTCACCTTCAGCTTCTGTTTGCGGAATAAAGTATCCGATTATACCACCAATTATTGCTGGAACGATCCAGCCGATTCCTAAGTTATAAAAAGGAATCGTGTGTACGATATTAGCGATAAAACTTGGTATCATTCCCACATTATCAAGTGCATGAATACAGCTAATAATGAATGCTGCGATCATTGCTCCGATGTAGACAGAAGGTTTACGTTTCGTATATTTATCGATAAATGATACGAAAATTAAAATGATTGTAATTGGGTACAAAATAATTAATACAGGTAGTGTGATTTTAATTAATAAGCTTAATCCTAAGTTTGAAATAACGAAACTAAAGATACAAACGTATAGTACGAGCTTTTTGTAAGAAACATTTGTTAATACTGTTGCGAAATAGTTGGCGAATGCACTTACAACACCAATTGCTGTTGTTAAACAAGCGAAGATAATGGCGATACTTAATAAAACATTACCGCTTGTCCCAAAGAATTGGTACATAACAGTTGCTAATAGTTGACCACCGTTCTCGAATTGTCCCAAGTTTCCGTTTGAAGCTCCGATATAACCGAGTAAGAAGTAAACAATTGTTAAGAATAGAGCAGCGATACTTCCGCAAATGATTGTATATTTCGCGATAGATTTCTTCTCTTGTATACCGTTTTGACGAATTGCATTTACAACAATTGTTGATAGTACGAGAGCGCCAATTGCATCTAACGTTAAAAATCCTTCAAGAAATCCTTTGAAAAACGGGATGTCTTTATAGTCACCGATAGGCTCTGCAAACGTTCCTGGTGAAAGAATCGCTTTTGTTGCCATAATTGCAATAATTACAAGTAAAATTGGCGTTAATATTTTACCAATATGATCTACTAGCTTGGATGGATTTAATGATAAGAAGTAAACGACTGTAAAGAAAATCGCACTAAAAACTAACATAGAATACCATTGATCTGGGAAAAGTGGTGCAATCCCAATTTCATAAGATACAGATCCAGTTCGTGGAATAACAAATAGTGGGCCGATTGAAAGATAAATAATGATAGCGAATACTGCTGCGAATTTTGGATGAACACGGCTCGCTAAAGTGTTAAAACTACCACCAGCAAGGGCAACAGCAACGATAGCAAGTAAAGATAAACCGACGTCTGTAATAATAAACCCTGTAATGGAAACCCACATATTTTCTCCGGAAGAAAGGCCAAGAAGGGGCGGGAAAATCATATTACCAGCACCGAAGAAAACTGCGAAGAGTAATAAACTAATCGAAAGTATTTGCGCTGGTTTCAAAGTTGTACGCATATAAAGAAAATCCTCCTAATGAGTATTTTTGTCGAAAATTCAAATAATTTGTCGAGTAACTGTTATTATTTTAAAGGTCTGATGACTAGAAAGCAATAGGGAATTTTGAAAAAATTAAAAAATAATGCATTAAATCGAATAAATATACTATTTGTATGTTTAATAGGAAGGATTTAACTTTTAACGTAAAAAAAACACATATCGCTAGGATACGTGTATTAAAAATATATTTTTCTATCGCGTTCTTCTTTTAAAATTTCAACCGCTTCTCGGAAACGTTGTGAATGGACAATTTCTCGTTCGCGTAAAAAGCGTAAACTGTCATTTATGTCGGGATCGTCAGATTGGTTGATAAGCCATTGATATGTGGCACGCGCTTTTTCTTCAGCCGCAATATCTTCGTATAGGTCGGCAATTGGATCACCTTTAGCTTGTATATAGGTTGCAGTAAATGGAACACCAGCTGCGTTATGGTAATGAAGTGCGCTGTCATGATCGACGTAATGAGGGTCGAGACCAGCTGCCTTCATCTGTTCAGGAGTCGCATCTTTTGTCAGCTTATAAACCATTGTAGCAATCATTTCAAGATGCGCAAATTCTTCTGTACCAATATCGGTAAGGAGGCCAATGACTTTATCCGGGATTGTATAACGCTGATTTAAGTAACGTAGTGCAGCAGCTAATTCTCCATCTGCACCACCGTATTGCTCAATTAATAATTTTGCAAGTGCTGGATTACAAGTGCCTACTTTAACAGGGTATTGTAATTTTTTTTCATAAATCCACATAGTTTCTCTCCTTTATATTTGCCATGGCCAAGGACCTTTGCTCCATTCCCAAGGGGCATTAGAATAGCTATTTCCATACTGTTGAAGCGGTCCATATTTTTCTTCCATCTGTTGTTTTAATACTCTTCGTTTATAGGAAAAATCATTAAATTGGTTAATAGCTGCTGTATCGTCTGGGTGGGTGTCTAAGTAAAGGGTTAGTTCAACTAATACAAAGTCTAATTCTTGGAGATTCTCTAAAAGTCGATAATACTCTTCTGGTAGTGGCTGGTTCACGTCAGTAGTCACCGCCCTTTTTTATAAGGATTTTCGTAATAATCATAAAAGATAGGCCATAAGGTTCCTTTTTGTAGTGCTTCTTTCGGTGAGAATTGTGGTAAATTTGGCGGTTGAAAACCTAAATATAAATTAGGAGGGGTAGAGTAATATTTTTTACCAATAGGAGGACAAGGATCTTGAGGACTATGATATGGCACATATGATTTCATATATTTATCCATTAATAAACCTCCCTATATTCTTCATCACTACGTATTGTATTCAGACATAATAGGCCTTTATGACACATATAAAAAAGTAATAGGTACGGGGGGAATGAATGTGGAGAATGTGAAACAATTCATTGTATTGGAAGTGAAAAACTTAAAGGAAACTTTGTATTTTTATGAAGGGATTTTAGGAATCAAGCCTAGTTTAGAAAGACCCCAATTAGATGTAACAGGGGTTTGGTATGATGCTGATTCAATGAGAGTTAGTTTTGTAATGAATCGTAGTTTGGGTGGGCGTGAGAAGAGTGTTACGGATTCGGTTGATGTACTAATGTTTTCAATTTCTAACATAGAGAACTTAAAGAAGAGGTTAGTGTTTTATAAAATTGCATATACAGAAAACAAAAGTGAGAAGAGTATTGTAGTACAAGACCCAGATGGATATAAAATTCAAGTGATAGAGAAGGACGAATAAACGGAGGGGATTTAGTGGAGAGGAATTATGAAGAAAGTGCATTGTTTGAGCATCAATTTTGGCTAAAGGTGCTTACTGATCATTCGCAATTTTTACTTGATGCATTAGCTCCGAAGGAAAAAGAGGATATAAAAAAGGCCACTTATTTTGTTGAAACATTTACGAATCTGTTAAATAAAGTTCGTAATGTGAATCTCATTGCGTTTTCAAAAGAGGCAGAACGAGCCGCAAAGGAAATACGAACGTTTAAATTAAGTATTATACAGAAACAACTCGAGGGAAAAATCACTATTCATTTTACGCCAACTTTCATCAATCATATGGTAAACGAAGTAGAAGAGTATATAACAGTGTTAGAATTTTTAAATAAAGGAGAAGTTCCGCCTGTTTTTCATGAATTACATTATCATCTCGTTTGGTTAACGGATGCGGCTGGCCATGCAGGGTCTATTTCTGGTGGATTAGATCTTGTTGAAAAAAGATTAAAAGAGAAAAGCGAAGAATTTACGAAGCACTTTGAACAATTTTATTTAAAGGCAGTTGAAATGACGGGGTATTTACGGACAGAGCTTCATCATTTTCCTGCATTAAAGAAGTTTACAAAAGATGTTTCACTTGAGTTAAAATTATTTTCGCATTTTCTCCATGAGGTCGAAGAGCTGGAGTTATCGAATGAAATATTAAGTGCATTATCTGCTAGAATGGCGGATCATATGGCAAGAGAAGAATGTTATTACTTATTAAAATTAGCACAATCGTCTGGACTTGAGATGCCAAAATGTAATCCGCTTTAAAGAAAAAAGAGGTCAATTTTATTTGGCCTCTTTTTCTGCTTTATTTTCTCTTTTTATTTTTGCTTGTTCAATACTTGCCTGTAATGTCTCCATAATATTGATGATGTTTGGAGTTGGAGAGATTGTTTCGGTTTTTTCCTGTTGTTCAATTTTGTTTTCGATTAGTTCGGTAAGGGCTTCTTTATACTCATCTGTATACATCTCTTGTTCAAAAGGATTTGTAAGATGGTGGATTAAATTGATTGCTGCTGTGAGTTCTTGTTTTTGAATCGGATAATTTTCGTTACTTGGTAAGTTAGGTGTATTTGTTATATCGCGAATTTCATTAGGGTAGTGAATAGTTTGTAATATAAGCCCATCTTCAAAGTTACGGATAATAGCTAAATGTTGTTTTTTTCTAATGGAAATATGGATAAGACCAAGTTTATTCGTACGTTCAAGTGCTTCTTTTAATAATAAATATGATTTTTCATGTCCTGAGGTAGGGCCTATAAAATAAGAACGATCGTAGAGAACAGAATCAATTTCGTTATTTTGGATAAAAGATATAATACGAATAGATCTTGGTTCGTGAGCTTTTTGCAACTCAGCTAATTCTTTTTCATCCATAATAATGTACTTATGAGGTGCGTATTCATAGGCTTTTACAATATCTTTATCATCAATTTCTTCATCCGTACAATCAGGAGCAAATTTTTTATATTTAATAGGTGTTAAGCATTCTTTATGAAGACTTAAAAACTTTATATCGTTTTCTTCTACGGCACTGTATAGTTTGATTCCTATATTTAATAGTCCAAGTGAAAGGGCACCTTTCCATACGGTATGCAAATGAAGCCTCTCCTTTCATTCAAAAATGATTATGTATATTATGAGATAGTAAGAAATTTCCTATACGTTTTTTGTTTTTACGGAATGTTAAGCAGGAGGATGTGGGATATAAAATATATTGACAAGCCCTCCAAAATATTTTAATGTGATTGTATAAAATTGTGTATATAAAGGGGAGTAACTTATTACAGTAAAGTCGTCATTACAGGGAGAAACCCTCGGCTTTATTGGCAACGTTTCGTTGTTAGTGAGACCTTTACCAGCAATGGTAAAGGCCCCTTATTGTCTTTTTTAGGACCCTTACCATGTTTGGTAGGGGCCTTTTTGTATACAAAGAGAGGAGATATAAAAATGAAAAAACTTATTAGTAGATTAAGAGTTGTATTTCATGTTCGCCGATTTGTTCCATTCCTATTTGACTTTTTCACTTCAAAAGAGGTTTCAATAAAGAAGAAAATTTTATCTATTGCGTTTTTAGTTGGTTATGTTGCGATGCCGCTCGATTTAATTCCAGACTTCTTACCGTTTATCGGTATTTTAGATGATATTGGAATTGTATTATTTATTTTGAACCGAATTGTAAAAATGGCGCCAGTTCAATTACAAGAAAAGCATAACGTAAACGTAGGATAGGAGTTGGGGTAGAAAATATGGAGCAAATTATTTTAGATATAATCGAGTTTTTAAAGCAATTTTCTTATTTTGGAGTTGTGTTAGCATTAACGTTTGAATTTATTCCAGCAGAAGTAGTTTTGCCCATGGTTGGTTATTGGGTGTACGAGGGAGATATGAATTTTTGGCTTGCTGTATTAGCCGGAACCCTCGGCGGAACGACAGGACCTTTAACGTTATATGCACTCGGTTATTACGGTGGTCGTCCTCTATTAATAAAATACGGGAAATACTTCTTCATTAAAGAAGAACAAATTCAAAAAGCAGATGATTTCTTTGAGAAATATGGACCGGTTGTAGCATTTGTTGGACGCTTTGTGCCAGGAGTTCGAACGCTTATTTCTGTTCCATGTGGTATGGCGAAAATGAACATATGGAAATTTAGCATATATACATTTGTAGCAATGTTCCCGTTAACGACTTTGTATGTTTATTTTGGAATGAAATTAGGTCCACATTGGGAAAAAGCAGCGGATGTTGTTGGGCAATATATGTTACCGATATTAGGAGGCGTTATTCTTATCGTTGCTAGTATCTTTGTCTATAAATATATGAAAAAAAGAAACAAAACAGAATCTATCTAGTCACATGAATATTTTTTGAAAATAGATGAATAGTACAGGCAAAAGACTCTGGGGGACATACACATATAGGGAATATAAAAGAGAGAGGGGAAACAACTATGTCTTGTGAGTGCTCAGGGTCAGCATTAACTTGTTGTCCAGATAAAAATTATGTGCAAGATAAAGTGTGTAGTCCGTGGTCTGCTACTGTAGTTGCAACAGCAATTGATAATGTTCTCTATACAAATAATATTAACCAAAACGTAATTGGTACTGGTTTTGTTAAATATGATGTTGGACCAGGCCCAATTACTGTAGAGGTACTTGATTCTGCTGGGGGTACAATTGATACACAAACATTAAACCCAGGAACGAGTATTGCTTTTACGTATCGCCGCTTTGATAGTATACAAGTTGTGTTACCTGCAACACCTGCTGGAACGTATCAGGGAGAATTTTGTATTACAACACGTTATCCACTTTCATAGCAGAATAGGAGAGGATCGAAATGGGAATGAGAAGTTCCAGTTTGTCTTGTTGTTCTAATAAAACACTTGTGCAAGACCAAGTATGTACAGACTGGTCTATTACAGGTGCTGGTACTCAAATTGTATATACAAATAATATCACGCAAGAAGTATATGGTTCAGGTTACGTGAAGTATGATGTAGGTGCCAACCCGATTACAGTTGATTTTTTAGTAGGTGCAACAGTGGTTGATACAATTACTGTACAACCACAAAGTAGTGGTACTTTCACTGTCCGATATTTTACTACTGTCCGAATTACTACGACAGGAACGACTGTTAATCAAGGAGAGTTTTGTATTACAGTACGTTATCCAATCTCATAAAAAGCATACCGTGAACGGTATGCTTTTTATATTAAGGAAATAATGAAATTGGTATTCTATAAGCAACATGTAAATTCGCAACAGTACTTGCCTTCTAAATATAGTGAAGGATTACTTGTTATATTGATAATATTGATCGACTGTAGGTCTTTTCCTGTGTACGATATTGTATTACCAGGAAACACAGTGAAAATATTGGTTACTGTTCCAACGATTTGAATTGTAATTGCTTCGTTGCTGCTAGTACTATTGTAAACCGAGACAGTACCTGATATAAGTAGTATCCCATCACTTTGCCATAGTATCATTAATTGTGATGCATCTTTGGCAGAGGAGATGGTGTTATTAGTTATGAGGAAATTCCCTGCAAATTCATTTGTTACTCGCTCGCAATTTGGATTTGGAGGAGGGGGCGGTGGACAAGGGTCTGGACAAATAATAGATAAAGGAGCGAAACAGCCGATATTTTTTTTATTCTTCAATACAACCCCTCCTTTTAAGTTGTCTTTTATTACTATTAAATGTAAAAGCATGGCCGATGTGTTAAAAAAAGAAGGAAATATTAAAAATTAAGATTGTCTAATAGGCTTAAACCTTAACTTATCATTAGTGTTATAGAAAAGATTATATGTGAATAGTCATAGGAAAAGAATGATCAGACTCTTTTAGACAAAAGGTGGTTGTATACAATAGTACGAGTAATGTTGGACTTAATTTATAATTAACTGTATATTTACAAAAATCTAATAAAGTTCATTTGTTATTTAAACGACATTAACATGTATTAGATAAAATAGCCCTTGTAATGAATCAATTATTATGAGGAGGATTCACGTGGACAGAAATGCTTTAAGAAAAGTAAAAGGCCTTATTGGATTATTAATGTTTTTTGTATTAGCATTCGTATCATTTCCATGGAGTACATCAGTCAAGGCGGAAGAGAAAAAGCAAGAAAAGGCATCAAGTGAGAAGAAGATAGTTTTTCCAGTTGTAAGTGATGTGCATATTAAAAACAGTGGAACAGATGATACGTTTCGCTGGAAAAGAGCGATTGAACAGTTTAATACACTAGCACCAAAGCAAGATGCATTTGTTATTGTAGGTGATTTCACAGATACAGGATCAGTGCAGCAATATGATCGTTTCATGCAAGTGTATAATGAAAATGCAAATAAAGATGCCGTGAGAATGAATTCTCTTGGTAACCATGATTATTGGAACGGTTTATCTGTAGAGGGCGCACAGAAGCGTTTCTTAGAAAAAACAGGTATGGAATCAATTTATTATCATAAAGTGGTAAAAGGTTATCACTTCCTTGTTATGTCTCCAGAGAATGGAACAACTCATGGCTATTATTCGGACAAGCAAATTAATTGGTTAAAAGAAGAAATGGCAAAAGCGCAAAAAGATGATCCAGAAAAACCGATTTTTGTATTTTTACATCAACACATTAAAGAGACAGTATACGGTAGTCATGAATGGGGAACACAAGATAGCGCAAAAATTAATGCAGTATTAAAAGAATACCCACAAGTTATTACGTTTTCAGGTCATTCACATTATCCATTAGATGATCCGAGATCGATACATCAAAAAGACTTTACATCAGTTGGTACATCTTCAGTAAGTTATATGGAAGTTGAAGGTGGTAAAGTACAAGGGAATATCCCGCCAGGAGCTAGTACGTTAAGCCAAGGTTTATTAGTAGAAGTAGATGATAAAGAAGTAACGATTAATCGTCGTGATTTCCATACGAATTCTTGGACAGGCGAGCCTTGGAAAATTAAATTACCAGCAAAGAAAGAAACATTTACACATGTAGAAGATCGTGATAAAGAAAAGCCATACTTTGCTAAGGATGTAAAGCTTGCTGTATCAAATGTAACAGAAAATGCGGCAACAGTAACATTCCCACAAGCGTTGGACAACCTCCTTGTTCACTCTTACCGTGTGCAGGCTAGAGATAAGCAAACGGGTGAAATGAAAAATAAATTGTTAGCATTCTCAGAGTTTTATCGTGATCCAGTGCCGAAAGATCTTACGTTTACACTGGCAGGGTTAGATGGCGGGAAAACATATACACTTGAAGTTGTTGCAATTGATTCGTTTGGTAATGAAAGTGCGCAGCCTTTAACGGCAGAAATTACTACGAAAAAAGATGAGATTGATCCGAATGTAAAAGTGCCAAAGGCTGATGTTTTCGATGTGAATTTTGCAGATGGTACATTTAAAGACAATTCACCATTTGGTACAAAAGGTGATGTGAAGGGCAATGTGACTATTGAATATGATAAAGCATTGAAAAAGAATGTTATGAAGTTAAACGGACAATCTAATACATTTGGATACCTTCCATTTTCAGCAGCACAAAAAGAGAAAGTAGCAAATACATTTACGTTAGAAACGGTATTTTCAATGAATCAAATCCGTGGCCAAGGTATTTTGCAAAATACAGAGAGCGGCGGAATTGGATTTGAGTCTACAGGAAGTGGATATGTTGAATTATGGGCTCACATTGGTGGCAGCTATAAACGTGTTGGAGTTCAATTAGAAGCGAACAAAACGTATCATTTAACAGGAACGTATAACGGAAGTGAAGTAGCTATTTATGTCGATGGTAAAAAAGTAAATAGCCAACCAGCTACAGGGAAAGTGTATCATCCAAATGTACCATTTGCACTTGGAGCGGATCCTGATAGCAATGGAAATGGTGGCATTCCGTTAAATGGACAAATCGCGCTTGCGAAATTATATAGTAAAGCGTTAAGTTCTTCAGAAGTATTAGCAGCGTACAATGAGTTTTCTAACCGTACGAAATTAGAGCAAGTGAACGCGTTATATGAAGAGCTTGGAAAAGGGAAAGAAGTGTTAGCTGGTACGTATGAGTTTGGTGATAAGCCAGGTCAATATTCAAAGGAAGCATTTCAAGAACTAGAGAAAAGCTATAATAATGCAAAACAAGTGTTTGAAAATGTAGGGAGCACGGGAGAGCAAATCGTTCAAACATATAACGAATTAAAAACAGCTAATGTAACATTTGTACAATCTAAAGTAGTAGAACAACCGAAAACACCGAAAGAAAAATTACAAATCAATATTGAATCTGCAAAAGTAGTAGTGAAAAAAGCGCAAGATGCAAATGTAACGGACGTTTCAGTGAAAGCACTGAGTCAAAAAATTACAGTGGCCGAAGCTGTAGTGAAAGATGTAAAAGTAAAAGATACACAGGTAGAAACAATGAATCGTACATTAGAGTATACGATTTCACTTGTTGAAAAAAGCATAAACAAATAAGAGAGAAGAAAAGAAGCTTATCATGATAGGCTTCTTTTTTGTTATACTAAAATTAGTATAGAATGAAGGAGCGAATAATTTGGAACAGAAAAAGCTAAAAAGAATTCTTGAATATGTATGGATCGCGGTTGTGCTCCTTGTAGGATATTATTTCTTAAAAGAAAAAAGTATATGGGTTTTATTTTTAATGACGTTTTTATTAGCGGGTTTAGGCACGTTATTTATTAATTTCTTCTTTGATAGTTTAAATGCCTGGAAGAATAAAAAGAAGGGAACGAAGTAAAGGAGGGAATATATGCAAAAGTGGAAGCTCATATATCAGGTGATTATTTTCCTATTGCTTGTAGGTATTGGAATTGTGAAATACGCAACGCCAATAGGAAATTGGGCATGGTTTACAGCTTGCATCGGCATATTTTTCATTTTACAGTCGTTAACGAAAAAATATAATAGTACAGAAAAATAGCTCGCCGCTAAAACGGCGAGCTATTTTGTTATGCTTTTTTCTTTTCATCATTTGTTTTTTCAATAGCTAAATGACTATGTTTCCTAGAGTAGAAGAAATAGAAGCATAAGCCGACTATAAGCCAAACTGCAAAGCTAATCCATGTTGTTTTAGACAAATTGATCATTAAATATAAGCAGCAAAGAATCGCGACAACTGGTAATACAGGTACGAAAGGTGTACGGAATCCACGTTTTAAATCAGGGTGTGTTTTTCGTAAAATAAGTACTGCGCAGCAAACGAATGTAAAGGCTGTTAACGTACCGATGTTTACTAAATTCGCTAGCAAATGTAAGTCTAAAAGGCCTGCTAATAAAGCAGCAACAACGCCAGTAATCCACGTATTTAATAAAGGGATTTTTACTTTTTTATTTACACGTGCTAACGCTTTTGGAAGTAAACCGTCACGGCTCATCGCATACGAAACGCGAACTTGTCCATACATAACGACTAAGAGAACGGTTGTCATTCCAGTCATCGCTCCAACAGCGAGTAGTCCTGCAATTGTATCCTCACCAACGAAATGCAATGCAAATGCAACTGGATCAGAAACGTCTAATTGCGTATAAGGAACCATACCTGTTAAAACGAAAGATACGATCATATATAAAACAGTACAAATAAGAAGAGAACCGATAATACCAATTGGTAAGTCACGCTGCGGTTTTTTCGTTTCTTCTGCAGCTGTTGCGATTGCATCAAATCCTAAGAAGGCGAAGAACACAGTGGCAGCCCCAGTAATAATACCGTCGTATCCGAATGGGATGAACGGTGTCCAGTTTTCAGGTTTTACATATTTTGCACCTGCTACGATAAAAGCGATAATAACGGCTAACTTAATAAGAACCATAATATTATTAATGCGTGCGCTTTCGCGTATACCAAAACTTAAAAGGCCCGTAATAAGAAGTAAAATACAGACAGCAGGTAAATCGATGAGACCACCTTTTCCTACGCCGGGGGCCGAGGCGATTATGGCGGGCAGGTGTATATTGAACCCTTGTAGTAATGATTGCAAATAACCAGACCAACCGACAGCTACTGCTGCAACGGCAAGTAAATATTCGAGCATTAAACACCATCCGACGATGAAGGCGACGACTTCTCCGACTGTCATGTATGCGTAAGTATACACACTTCCTGAGACAGGAATAGAAGAAGCAAATTCAGCGTAACAAAAGGCTACACAAGCACAAGTAAATGCAGCAATAAGGAATGATAGCATAATACCAGGACCAGAATGTTTTGCTGCAACAATACCTGTTAATACAAAGATCCCTGTCCCAATTACGGCGCCGATTCCTAAAAATGTTAAATCGAGTGCAGTTAATGTTCTAGCTAGCTGCTTTGGTGATTCAGTACTAAGCGCTTTTTTTCGTAATAATGACTTCACTTTGGACTCTCCCCCCGTTTTTTCATTTCCATAACTGCGACTATAGTATGAGTCCATTAAAAAAGAGTAAGTAAGGAAGTGGAGGTGCAGTTATGGTATGTAGTTTTTTAAAATTGCTGGATTAATCTTAATATAATTCAGAATATTTTGTCAAATAAAAATATGACAAATAAAATGCGGATCAATAGGGGAAACTACTTGCAGAAATGGACGGGGGTTAACGACCCACTGATTAAAGTTAAAGTAGGAGCAGATGCTATGTTATTTTATTTTGAACTTGTCGTCATTTTACTTTGTACGAAATTAGCTGGTGACATTAGTGTAAGACTTGGTCAGCCTTCTGTACTTGGTAAGTTAATTGTCGGTATTATTATCGGTCCGGCTGTACTTGGTATTATTAATAGTTCTGAACTGATTGATGAATTGAGTGAGATTGGTGTTTTGTTACTTATGTTTATGGCGGGACTTGAAACAGATTTAGAAGAGTTAAATCGGAATTTGAAATCGTCGTTTGCAGTAGCGGCCGGTGGAATTATTTTTCCTTTCATCGGTGGTTATGTAACAGGATTGCTGTTTGGATTAATACAATCCCATGCCATTTTTTTAGGGTTATTACTTTGCGCAACATCGGTTAGTATTACGGTGCAGACGCTACGTGATCTAGGAAAAATGAATACGAGAGAAAGTACAACAATTTTAGGTGCTGCCGTATTTGATGATGTCATTGTCGTTATTTTATTAGCATTTGTAATGAGTTTTTTAGGAACACAAGATGTGAATATAACACTTGTCATTGTAAAGAAAATTATTTTCTTTGTAAGTATTGTTTTTATTGCTTGGAAAGTCGTTCCTTGGATTATGAAAATGCTTGTCCCGCTTCGTGTAACAGAAGCGTTAATTAGCGCGGCTCTTATTATTTGTTTCTCTTTTTCTTATTACAGTGAAATGATGGGAATTGCAGGCATTATTGGAGCATTTGCAGCAGGAATTGCTATTTCTCAAACAGAGTATAAGCATGAAGTGGAACATAAAATTGAACCGATTGCTTATGCAATATTTGTTCCAGTATTCTTCGTAAGTATCGGAATGGAAATTACATTTCAAGGCATTGGAAGTCAGCTTTGGTTCATTATTATTATGACTCTCGTTGCGATTTTCACAAAGTTAATCGGATCCGGCTTAGGCGCAAGACTGACAGGATTTAATCGCCAATCTTCTATCAGTATTGGTGCGGGGATGGTATCACGTGGTGAAGTAGCGCTTATCATCGCAGCAAATGGACTTACGGCGAATTTATTAGCGAAAGAAAATTTCACAGCGATTGTTATTGTTGTTATATTGACGACGATTATTACACCGCCACTTTTGAAGAAATATTTTGTATAGACAGGAAGGGCTTATCTGATGTAGGTAAGCTCTTTTTTTATTCTCAAAAGCAATGATCATATAGCATGAAGGGTTTGTAATTATGGTAAAATCTATGTATGTGATATGACAAGGAGAGGGAAGTGTGAAGATTACGAAGGAGAAGGTTATCGGTGTAATCGTACTTATTGCAGTATGTATACCATTTACTGCATGGAAAGAATCAAAAGTGAAAGATTTTCCGGTTTCTATTTTTTCGGAAGAAGCAGATGGTGAGTACGGTCAGAAGCTGAAATATACTGCTTTTTTACCTGATGTTGCGATTTGGATGAACGGTTGGGAAAAGAAGTGGACAGAGGGGGAAAGAACTGTTTATCAAAAAGGGAATCGCATTGTAAATGTGTTTCATCCTCCTGGCGATGATGGTTATTACCTTCTTGAAGCAAGAGAAAATAAGTGAACGCAACCGTAAGAAGTGGAGGTTAAATAGTGAAAGCTTCAACATTACTATTTAAAATTGAAAGTAATATGGATCAATTTTCACCAGCTGAGAAGAAGGTTGCCATGTACATAATGGAGAATGCAGAGATTGTACCGAATTTAACGACGAAAGAAGTGTCAACGAATGCAGGAGCAAGTGAAGCGAGTGTCGTTCGCTTTTGTAAATCGATTGGAATCGGAAGTTTTAAAGCATTTAAGATAGCACTCGTTCGTGAATTAACGATTGCTGATTATAATATTAACGATTTTTCAGTGATGAATACAGAAGATGGACCGTATGATTTATTTAATAAAGTTACTTATGTGAATAAAGCTGCAATTGAGGCGAGTGTTACTGCAATAGATAAGAGGGAACTTGAGAAAGCAGCGGATCGTATTGTCAATGCGGGCAAAATTATATTTTACGGAGTAGGCGGATCAGCTACGCCAGCAATGGACGGGGCTTATAAATTTACGCGGCTTGGATTTACAGCGATGATGCTATCTGATTTTCATATGATGTTGCCACTTGTGACGAATTTAAAAGAAGGCGATATATTTGTTGCGATTTCAACATCTGGTCGAACGAGAGATGTGCTTGAAATGGCGCAGTATGCAAAGAGACAAGGTGCAACTGTTATTGGAATTACGAAGCTAGATCAATCATCCCCCCTATATAAAGAAGCGGACATTCTTCTTTGTATGCCAGATGTAGAACAAGATCATCGTATTGCAAGTATTGCGTCGAGAATGACGCAACTGAATATGATTGATGCTTTATATGTGATTACTTTCAACCGAATTGGTAATAAAGTATTGGATCAATTTATGGAGACGCGAGAAGAAGCGTTGCGGTTACGGAAGTTAAAGTAGAAGAAAAGATGAGGAGACTCATCTTTTTTATTATCTTTGACACAAATATGTCATGTTGTGAAATTTTATTTCATAAAATAAGAAGGTGTTATTGATTTTTAATTTCTCAAAGTTATAATAAAAGTGTGAAATATAATTTCAAAGAGGGTGGAAATATGTTAGAAAATTTATCGACAGAACATCGTAATGAGAAAACAATGAATCTGGATGAAATGAGCATAAAAGAAGTGTTGCAAAGTATGAATGAAGAAGATCGAACTGTTGCGTTAGCAGTTGAAAAAGAGATAGAACAAATTGAAAAGGTTGTACAGACTGTTATTAAATCTTTTGAAGAAGAGGGACGCTTAATTTACATTGGTGCTGGTACGAGTGGTCGTTTAGGTATTCTAGATGCAGTGGAATGTCCGCCGACATTTGGCACGGATGATAAAATGGTGCAAGGATTTATAGCAGGTGGATTGAAAGCGTTTACTAAGGCGGTGGAAGGTGCCGAAGATCGCGAAGAGTTAGCAGAAGAAGATTTAAAATGTATTGGATTAAATGAGAAAGATACAGTGATTGGAATTGCTGCCAGTGGCAGAACTCCTTACGTAATTGGCGGCTTGAAATACGCACAGAGCGTAGGAGCGAGTACAGCGAGTATTTCTTGTAATAAAAATGCTGAAATAAGTAAATATGCAAAGTTAAATGTGGAAGTAGAGACAGGTGCAGAAATATTAACAGGATCAACGCGTTTAAAAGCTGGTACAGCACAAAAATTAGTGCTGAATATGATTTCAACAGCTTCGATGATTGGTGTAGGAAAAGTATATAAAAACTTAATGGTAGATGTTCAATCCACAAATGAAAAGTTAGTAGAACGGTCAAAACGAATTATTGTGGAAGCAACAGGTGCTAGTTATGAAGTAGCGGCAGAGTATTATGAAAAGGCAGAACGTAACGTAAAAGCTGCCATTGTTATGGTGTTGTTGCAGTGTGAGTATGGGGAAGCACTGGAGAAACTAAAATACGCAAAAGGGTTTGTGAAGAAAGCACTATAAAGTAATAGGGAGGGGGATTCTATTATGAAGAAAGAAGAGAGAATGGCCAAGGAAATTTCGGAGCAACTTGGTGGAATAAAAAATATTCGTAGTATTGCTCATTGTATGACGAGACTACGTTTAACGCTTCATGATGAAAGTAAAGTAAATATGGACCTTTTGAAAAAAGTTGAAGGCGTTATGGGTGTTATAGAAGATGAGACGCTTCAAGTTGTCGTTGGTCCAGGAACAGTAAATAAAGTAGCAGCTGAAATGGAAGGTTTGACAGGACTACGAATTGGTGAGGTAGCAGATCATCACCTTGAAGATATTGGGCAAGAGATGAAATCAGAGATTAAGAAGAAAAATAATACACCGGTGAAAAACTTTTTACGAAAAATAGGAAGTATTTTCATCCCATTAATTCCGGGGCTTGTTGCGTCAGGAATTATAAACGGGGTTGCTAACTTTGCGAAAAATGCTGGTGCTGATCCAAATGCAACGTGGTTACAAATGTTACTACTCATTGGCGGCGGTATCTTTACATTCTTAGGAATTTTAGTCGGCTGGAATACAGCGAAAGAATTTGGCGGGACACCGGTTCTTGGGGCAATTGCTGGTATTTTAATTTTCAACCCGGCGATGGCAAACGTAAAATTGTTTGGTGAAGCATTAGTGCCCGGACGGGGCGGATTGTTTGCAGTTATTTTTGCAGCATGGCTTATGGTTGTAGTGGAAAGACAAGTTCGAAAAGCAGTGCCAAACGCAGTTGATATTATCGTGACACCACTCATTACTGTATTAGTTGTAAGTATCGTAACGATGTTAGCCATTCAGCCATTAGCAGGTTTCTTATCAGATGGTATTACGAGCGGAATTAATGCTATTTTAAATATTGGCGGAGCATTTGCTGGCGCAGTACTTGCGGGAACATTTTTACCTCTCGTTATGGTCGGATTGCATCACGGTTTAACACCAATTCATATGGAATTTATTAATCAAACACACGTAACACCTTTATTACCAGTGCTCGCAATGGCTGGTGCTGGCCAAGTGGGCGCAGCAATTGCGATTTATGTGAAAACAAAAAACAAACGACTTCGAAATGTAATTAAAGGTGGATTGCCAGTTGGCTTTTTAGGAATTGGTGAGCCGTTATTATACGGGGTGACATTACCACTTGGGAAACCGTTTATTACTGCTTGTTTAGGAGCGGCTGTCGGTGGTGCATTCCAAGCAGTTATGCAAACAGCTTCTCTTGGAATTGGCGTATCAGGGCTATCTTTAATTCCGTTAATTGCTGACAATAAATATTTACTCTATTTCTTAGGTTTAGTAATTGCATATGCTTTCGGATTTATCTTTACGTACTTCTTCGGATTTAAAGAAGAAATGGCAGAAAACATATAGAGAAAGGGATTCCTTTCTCTTTTTCTATTAATAGAAAGGGAGATTTATATGATCGGAGTTTCCATTTATCTTTCAAAAGAACGAGTAGAGAAACAAGAAGAGTGGCTAAAAGTAGCGAAGGAAAATGGGTTTACATCTATTTTTACATCACTGCACATTCCAGAAGATGATCCAAATACGTATAAAGAGTTAATTCAAATATTAGGGAAACAAGCTCTTGCACATGAAATGGAGTTAATGGTTGATGTTTCTCCAAAATCGTTACATCATTTAGGGCTAACATATGAAAATGTGGAAGAACTATTGGACTGGGGCATTACCGGTTTAAGAATGGATTACGGCATTGCGCCAAAAGAAATTGCAAGCGTATCTCATAAGATGAAAGTAGCTTTAAATGCAAGTACGATTACAAAGCCATTTTGGAAAGAATTACTTGCAGAACATATAAGAGTAGAGAATGTAGAAGCGTGGCATAATTTTTATCCACGTCCAGAGACGGGACTAGCAAAGTCCTTCTTACAAAAACAAAATCAATATTTACAGGAGTGCGGAATAAAAACGATGGCATTTATTCCAGGAGATACGGAAAAACGTGGTCCGTTATATGAAGGGTTACCAACGTTAGAAAAACATCGCAATATGCGCCCGCTTGAAGCGTACTTAGAACTTGTTCAAGATTGTGGTGTTGATAAAGTATTGATTGGAGATATAAGCGCAAGTTTGGAAAGTATGCAAGAAGTAGCTAGTGCGAGTAGAGGGATTATTCCATTGCGTTACAAATCATTTATAACTGATAAAGAAGTATTAAAAGTGGTGGAGCAAGTGCATACAAATAGACTAGATCCGGCTCGTGATGTTATTCGATCTGTAGAATCAAGGGAAGGAAATAGAGTGGTTTTACAGCCGATGCATACAATTGTAAGAAAGAAAGGCAGCATTACAATTGATAATGAATTGTACGGTAGATATGCAGGGGAGATGCAAGTTGCTACACATGATTTACTTGTAGATGAGAAAGTGAATGTTGTTGGAATAGTTGTGGAAGAGGACGTTTCTTTACTGCCTTATATTGGCGCTGGAAAAATGTTTCAACTTTTTCTATGCGATAGAATAAAAGCTTGAATTAGCGCTATTTTGTAGGAAAACATTATCCGTAAAACGGATAATGTTTTTTGTTTTCTTTAAAAAAGTATTTGACGAATGAAATAAAATACCGTATTGTTTTGACTTGTAAATAAAAGTTCACCATAACAAAACAAAAAGGAGAGTTCAAAATGAATCAATATATTGGGAATTTAATTATTCGTATCGTGTTAGGAGTTACGTTTTTTGCACACGGTTTAGCAAAGTTTCAATCAGGTATCGATAACGTAGCAGGATGGTTTACAAGCATCGGTTTACCAGGTGGTCTTGCATACGGCGTAGCAACAGTTGAATTAGTTGGTGGTATATTATTAATTATCGGTTTAGGTGTACGATATGTAGGATTGTTATTCGCTCTTATTTTAGCTGGAGCTATTGTAAAGGTAAATGGAGCAGCAGGTTTATTAGGAGATGGAAAGAATCCAGGATATGAATTAGATCTTGCATTATTATCAATGGGTGCGTATTTATTCGTAGTAAAAGCAGAAGGATATGTAGATCGTTTCTTAAAAGAAAAAGTAATGAAAACGAAGTAAATTTTATTTATAAATGTTGACTTGAAGAAGTGTTGTAACTATAATGATTACAATAAATAAATTAAGAGTAAAACAATTTAAATATTTTTTCACACAAGATGTAACTGTATGAGTTACATCTTGTGTGAAAATAAATAAACGGGAGGAAGTAATATGCCTAAATCAAATTTAGAAATTATTCAAAGCACGTATGAAGGATCAGCTTCTTCGAATGCAAAGCATTTAGCAGAAGCCCTCTCTGAAAAAGTGGAATGGACAGAGGCAGAAGGTTTCCCGTACGGCGGAACATATAAAGGCGTGGAAGCTATAATGAAAAATGTATTTAGCCGTTTAGAATCAGAATGGGATGATTATAAAGCAAGTGTAAATACATATCATGAAGTAAACGGAAAAGATGTAATTGTTGCTGAAGGTATGTATTCTGGAGTTTATAAAGAAACAGGAAAATCATTTGAAGCAGAATTTGTTCATGTATGGCAACTTGAGAACGGAAAAATCGTGAAGTTTAAGCAATATGTAGATAGTCATATTGTTAGGGAAGCGATGAAGAGATAATGCTTTTTAAATGGATTGTAGGTATATGTATTACCATTATGGTAATCATCTCTTCTATAGTTGGCGGAAAGAAATTGCTTGCATATGTGGAAAAAGAAAATGAAAATATTCAAATCGAGCGAGCGGCAAACGAAAAAGAGAAAAAAGCTGCAGAAGAAGCCCCGCAAATTAGTGAAGGTGAAATTATTTCTACTATGCATAAAATGGTGCACCAAAAGGTAAAATCCTCTGAAAAATGGGGATTTGTAGAGATGACAAAAAAGGAAATTTCTAATGTAAAAAGAGATATTGAAAATAGTACAGGTTTTCAATATAAAATGAAGTTATTTTCTATTATAAATAGATGGGAAAAAGGAGATTTTTCTCAAACTGTTGAGGAGCATAACTTTTTATGGAGCCTTCAAGGTGGAGATACTGGCAAGGCGACGGAACGTTTATCGCCAGAAGAGGAAAAGCAGTATATAAAAGAAATGAAGAGAAAATAAAAACATCGCCAACCCAGATGACGATGTTTTTTCATTAAGAATGTTTTCGCATTAAAGGTCTAACAGGCTGAACGGCAACAGTTTTAAAATGAGAAAATAAATAACATCCTGTTACAACGACAATTGTCCCTAAAATTTGTATCCACGTTAATTCTTCTCCGAGGAATATGAATGCTAAAATGGCTGTGAAAATTGGATTGAAGTTTAGAAAAATACCTGATGTAGTTGCGCCTAATTTTTGTACACCAATATTCCAAAATACCATACAAAGAACTGTCGAAATAAGCCCAGTATATAAAAGTGATGTGATGAAAGAAGTATTTATATTTGAAACAGTGAAGCTACCTATGTTAAACGGTAGTAATAAAATAACGCCGAAAATACCAGAGTACAACGTTGCCATAAGTGGTGTAGTTGTTTTTGTTGCCCATTTACTACAAACAGAATAGATTCCCCAAATACAAACTGCTGCAATCATCCATAAATCGCCGCTATTAAAATGTAGTGAAAATAAAAGCGAGAAATCACCTTTTAATAGGACGAGGATAACCCCGAAGAATGAAAGAATCATGGATAGGATTTGAAGTGTATTTACTTTTTCTTTTAGAAATAATACTGAAAATAATGCGATTGAAATTGCATTTAATGTAGAGATAAGACCTACATTCGTAGCGGATGTTTTTTCTAATGCTAAAAATTGAAAGATGTTAAAAAGAGCGACCCCTGAAATTCCCATCAATATTAAAGGAAGTATTGCGGTACGTGGTGGAAGGATTTTCTTTTCTTTAAACCATACCATCGGTAATAAACAAACAATCGCAATCATCCATCTTAAATTTGTCAGTGTCATCGGCGATGCATGATCGACGAGTGATTTTCCAACGACAAAATTTCCTCCCCATAATAAGCTCGTTAGTAATAGTAAAAAGACGTAAAAATAAGGCATGCTAAAATCCCCTTTTTTGTAATCAATACGAATTGTAAATAATTTTAGCATTTTTCTTTATTGTGTAATATATTCTTTTGTATAATGGTGAAAACTCGATAAAATCTTTAGTTATGAATGATATTTACGGAATGATATTCAGTTTTTTGTAAGGTATAAGGTGTTTTTTCGAATAATCATCGGTAAGAAAAAAGGGGGGAATTGTAATGGAGTCGTCTGTTATTAAAGTGTTGGATGATTTGGATGTACAAATTTTAGATATATTGCAGAAGGAGTCACAAGTAAGTAATGCAGAGCTGGCACGTCGCGTTAATTTATCACCGGCTGCGATGCATGCAAGAATAAAAAGATTGGATGGGGAAGGTTTCATCGATAAGCAAGTTGCGATTTTAAATCAAGAAAAGCTTGGGTTTGATTTATTATGTTTTATTTTTATGAGTACAAATATTCATCAATTTGACAAGCTGGAAGTGTTGGAGAAAGAATTAGAATCGATGCCGGAAGTGTTAGAATGTCACTGTTTAACAGGAGAGTACGATTATTTATTAAAGGTTGCAAATCGTGATCGTAAAGAACTAGAGCAGTTTATTAGAAAGTTGAATAAGCTTGGTATTACAAGGATACAGACAAGTTTAGCACTTCGTGAAATTAAATATTCGACGGTATTGCCGATACGAAATGAGGAACCGAGCATCGATTAGATTGCTTGGTTTTTTGTTTGTATAAATTGATTGACGAGGAGAAAAGAGAGATGTATTATTATATAAAATTATGAATTAAAATTCATTTCGAGTTATAAATATTAATATTGAGGGGCAAGGGGATGTAATATGAAAATCTGTAATGCGGTGACGAGTGATGTGAAAGAAATTTATAGTCTTATTGAGGTTTATGCAAAAGAGGGAGTTGTTTTACCACGTTCTCTTTTGTCTCTTTATCAATATTTGCAATGTTTATATGTTATGAAAGAAGACGAGAGAATTGTTGGAGTTGCTGGCTTGCATGTATTAGGAGAAGATCTTGCAGAAATACGATCGTTAGTAGTTTCGCATACATATGCAGGGAAAGGGATAGGGCGTATGCTTGTAAATCATGTAATGGAGGAAGCTACGAAAATAAATGTAAGAAGAGTAATTTCCTTAACATATGAAACAGTATTTTTTCAAAAGTGTGGATTTGATTTTATAAATAAAGAAGCGTTGCCAGAGAAAGTATGGATTGATTGTAGACATTGTCCAAAGGTGGATTATTGTGATGAAGTGGCGATGGTGCGGTATGTTGGATGAAAATTTTATAGAGAAAAAGTTCCCACTATTATTTACATATATAGTGGGAACATATATTTCCATAAGAAATGGACAGGTTATTAAGAATTTGAATTCTTTTGTCTCACGGCAAAATTATAAAGTGGATCTTTAAGTTCATAGTTATACGTTAAACCGTCGACAATTCCTACAACTTTATCATTATCATAAAGGTCGAGCATAAATTGTGCCATTTGTTTTGCAGTGTGGAATTTTGGTACAACATTATCGTATTGGAATTCATCAATATCAAATGAACGCTTCGCAAATTCTGTTTCAGTTGCAGCAGGAGCTAAAACTTTTGCTTGCAGTTTTGCGCCTTGTTCTTTCAGTTCGTGAGACAGCCCTTCTGTAAATGCACTTACATAGAATTTCGTAGCGCAATACGTAACAGCATCAGCAACAATTGTGTATCCGCCGCCCGATGAAACGTTAATAAGCTGTGTTCCGTCAACCATTGAATAATCTCGAACGAAAAGAGAAGAGAGTATTGTTAGTGCTTCTATATTGACATGCAACATCGTCTCGATTTTATTTAAATTTTGTTCAGCAATTGAGGCGAAATTACCAAAACCTGCGTTGTTAATCCACGTTTCAATTTGAAAAGATTGTAGGCTTTCATAAAGTTTATAAACATCTTCAGTAACAGATAAATCAGTTTTTCGAATGACAACATCCAATTCTGGATGCATTTCGTTAATTTTCAATTTTAATTCGTTTAATTCTTCTTGTCTTCGAGCTACAAGTACTAAATTTTTTCCACGAGATGCAAATGCTAAAGCTGCTTCATAACCAATTCCGGAACTTGCGCCAGTAATAACAGTGTATTTCATATAAAATCCCCCTAAATTCAAATTCATTTATGGTTAGATTGTATTTGTTAGAGTATACTCTAAGTCAAACGTTTTTTATAAATTTGATACGGTTATAAAATATATGAGGGTAAGCATGTGAAGGGAGTTTTAGTATGTACACAATTAGCGAGGTAGCAAAATTATTAGGCGTGAGCACACATACACTACGTTATTATGAAAAGGAAAATATATTAATTGCAAATCGTGATACAAATGGAAATCGACTTTACGAAGAGTCACATATAAAGTGGTTGCAGTTTGTAATGAAATTAAAACAAACGCAAATGCCAATAGCGAAAATAAGAGAATACGCTAGATTATATACAGAAGGGGAGCATACAACAGAAGATCGTTTACAGCTCCTAGAAGATCATAGGAAATCTATTCAGATTCAAAGAGAAAACTTAGAGGTTACAGAGAAGATGCTTGAGAATAAAATTAGTGCATACAAAAACTTATTGGAAAATAAATAGATGGTTGTTATGTGATGAAAAATGGATTTGATCTATGAGTATTTCATCATAAGTGTGCGGACAAATAAAAAAGAGCAGCTAGCAAAAGCTAACTGCTCCATTCAAGGGATCTCTCCAAGGGGGAGTGGAGAAAATATTATGTTACTAGCAGTATTGACAGATTATTAAGAAATATACAAATCAGATGAAAGAAATTTTAAATAAACTTTCGGCATTGACAGTTTTTAAAATGTTCATGTACAATATATATATGAATGATATTCAGTCATTTTTATGTGACAGGATGCAGTTAGCTTAGAAATGGAACAAATACAATGGTAAATGAGGATGATAGTTGTTTTTATATAGTATTGATGAAAGAGTATATTTTTTTAAAATAAAAATGACTGATAGTCAGTCATAAGAGGTGAGAGGTATGAAAAATAGAGCATGGTTATATGTCATATTAACATGTATCTTTGAAATTTTTTGGGTGTTTGGTTTTAATACGGCTAATACTTGGTGGCATTGGATTATTATTTTAGGAGTTATCGCTGTTGATTTTCACTTCCTTTCTAAAGCGTGTGAACATCTTGCAACAGGGACTGTATATGCTGTTTTCGCCGGAGCTGGTACGGTAGGTACTTTCTTAATGGATGTATTTCTTTTCGGCGGAAGTTTCAGTGTAGGGAAGTTATTTTTTATCGTGATGGTTGTAGCTGGCGTTATCGGTTTAAAGCTAGCTGATAATAAAGAAGAAACTGTGGAAGGAGCTGCTTAAAAATGGGTTGGTTTTTCGTATTTTGTGCTGCAATTAGTGAAATAGTCGGTGTGATAGGACTTAAAATGTATAGTAAAGATAAGACATTAGCCAATGGTGCGATTTATATCGGTGGGTTTGCTACATCCTTCGCATTTTTGTATACTTCCTTCTTATTTTTACAAGTAAGTGTCGCATATGCGGTTTGGATTGGTATCGGAACAGCAGGTGCAGTTTTGTTAAACATGTTCTTGTTTGGTGAGTCGAAAAGTAAAGCGCGTATCATTAGTGTGTTTCTTATTGTATGTGGAGTGACAGGATTAAAGGCACTTTCTTAAAGATATATTGCATTTTTATCTCCTAATTGTTTATTAGGAGATTTTATTATAAAAAAATGAGTTCCTCTTAGAGTTCACTATCATTGACAGTACAATCGATTATCTTATAAAATGAGTGACAGTCATTCAATATGCGTGTGAAAGGGTTTAGATGATGAATAAAAAAGAGAAAATTGTCTATGCAGCTATTGAAGTGTTTCAGGAAAAGGGCGTCGAAAAAACGAAGATTTCTGATATCGTGAAATTAGCTGGCATTGCGCAAGGAACTTTCTATTTATATTTTCCTTCTAAGCTATCTGTTATGCCTGCAATAGCAGAAGTGATGGTTGAAAAGATGATACTTGCAGTGAAAGAAAAAGTACAAAAAGATGTACCTTTTTCAAATAAAGTGGCACAAGTAATCGATGCGGTGTTTCACTTTATAGAGGAATACCGTGAAATACAAGCTTTAATGTATGCAGGTCTTGCATCTACTGAACATATAAAAGAGTGGGAAGCTGTGTATGAGCCTCTTTATATGTGGTTAAGCGAATTTTTAAGTGAGGCGAAAGAAGCCGGTGAAATTCGTGATTCGGTTCACGCAGAGCGAACAGCGAAGTTATTTATCGCTCTTGTTGAATCAGCAGCGGAACAAGTTTATTTATATGATCATAAAGATGATGAGCAAGTGGATTTGCAAAAGGCAGAAGTACTAGATTTTTTAACACATGCACTACATATAAAGAAGTAGTAAGATGAACCTGTCTGAAAAGGTAGGTTCATTTTTGAGGAAAACTGAATGATAGTCATTCACCTAATACTTATGTATGTGTAGAAGGATAGAGTGAAATTCTAATGAGTGGAGGCATCCTCACTCATTACTAGCCCGCAAAGAGCAGGATAAAGAAAAAGCTTCTTGGGTATTATTTTTTGAGAGGAACTTATGGGAAGAGGTGTTAAAAAGTGAAGAAACCGATAAAAGAACAAAAGATGGTATTGGTTATTCTTTTGAGTAATATATTTATCGCTTTTTTAGGGATTGGATTAATCATTCCGGTTATGCCGTCCTTTATGAATGATATGCATTTAACAGGGAAGACGATGGGATATCTCGTTGCAGTGTTTGCAATGGCACAGCTCATTACTTCACCTATTACAGGCCGATGGGTTGATCTTTACGGTAGGAAGAAAATGATAATCATTGGATTATTTATTTTTGGTGTTTCAGAGCTTCTTTTTGGATTAGGAAAAGATGTGTGGATGCTTTATGTGGCAAGGGTATTAGGCGGAATTAGTGCTGCTTTTATTATGCCTGGTGTTACGGCATATGTTGCGGATATTACATCTATTCAGGAACGTCCAAAGGCGATGGGATACTTATCTGCGGCTATTAGTACTGGATTCATTATAGGGCCTGGAATCGGCGGATTTATTGCAGAATACGGTATACGTGTGCCGTTTTTCGTTGCAGCAGCAATTGCTTTTATAGCATGTGTAATTTCAATCTTTATTTTAAAAGAACCGTTAACGAAAGAAGAACTTGCAGAGATTTCTTCTAATACGAAAGAATCAAGTTTTATTGGTGATTTAAAGAAATCATTACATCCAATGTATGCAATTGCATTTATTATCGTATTTGTACTCGCATTCGGATTATCGGCGTATGAAACTGTGTTTAGCTTATTCTCAGATCATAAATTTGGTTTCTCGCCGAAAGATATTGCAGCAATTATTACAATCAGTTCAATCTTTGGGGTAGTTGTGCAAGTATTTATGTTTGGCAAATTGGTAGACATGTTCGGTGAGAAAGTATTAATTCAAATATGTTTAATTGTAGGTGCAGTATTAGCATTCGTCTCAACTGTAGTCTTTAATTATTGGATTGTACTTCTCGTTACTTGCTTCATTTTCTTAGCATTTGATTTACTTCGTCCAGCTTTAACGACGTTTTTATCAAAAGCAGCTGGAAAAGAGCAAGGATTCGTTGCTGGAATGAACTCGACTTATACGAGTTTAGGAAATATCGCAGGACCAGCGATGGGCGGAATATTATTTGATATGAATATTCATTATCCATATGCATTTTCAGGAGTTGTTTTAATAGTTGGTCTCGGCATTACATTTATGTGGAGAGAGAAACAGTTGGCTGAGAGTTTTGCGAAGTAATAAAACCCCTTACGACGGTAAGGGGTTTTTGTTTTATAAACTTAATCCAAACCGTTTTAATTCAATAAAAATCCCCTCTAATTGCTTTCCTTTATCCGTTAATGTGTACTCTACACGAGGCGGAACTTCTGGATATACTTTTCTCGTTATAATGCCTTGAGATTCTAATTCCTTTAGTCGAAGCGATAATGTTTTTGGACTAATCCCATCCATTGATTTTTGTAAATCACTAAAGCGTAATGTTCCTTCGATAAGAAGATCACGAATGATTAAAAATGTCCATTTTGTACTAATTACATCAAGCGTTTTAGCGATAGGACAAGGTATGCCAGGTAAACCTTTCGTTAATTCAACTGGATCTATATTGTTCATGGAACAAGCCTCCATAAAATTTTTTTGGATGAATTTGCTTTATAGTATCACAAAACTATACTTTTGGTAACTATATGAAAAAAATATCACTACTTCCATAAGGGAAGTTAGTGCATATACAATAGTAATACGAAACATAAAGGATTTATATGAGGAGGTGGTGATTTCCATGGGGATAAAAAAGTTATTTGGATTCCTTAGTTTGTTTGTTATTTGTATTGTGCTTGTAGCATGCGGCGCGGAACAAAAAGGTGAAGTTCAGTTATTAAAAGAAATGCCAAGGCCAAAAGCAATGACAATTGATCCCTCACTAAGTAAAAAAGAAGCGACAGAAATGGTTCATGCGGCGCAGCGTTTTTATGCATTTTGGGATACAGGTAAGGAGGAACTTATTCCGCAGACTGTTACTAAAGATTTCTTCGATAATACATTGCCGAAAGGGCGACCACAAGGCATTGAAGGATTAAAGTTTGCAGCGCAAAATTTTCGTAAAGTTGTGCCTGATATACATTGCGAGATTGAAGACTTATTGGTTGTTGGTGATAAAGTAACAGCCCGTCTTTCTTTTACAGGAACGCATAATGGTAAGAAAATTAATTTTTTTGCAATTGATATTTTACATGTGACAGACGGAAAGATAACGGAAGATTGGCATTTAGAAGATAATCTTACACTACAGCAGCAACTCGGCTTAATAGCTGAAGAGTAGATCATATAGGGGAGAGAAAAACGATGAAAAATATATTTATTATAAATGGACATGAAAAATACGGTACAAAGGAAGGACGATTAAATAGAACGTTAGTAGATTATATGGTTACTGTATTAGGCGAGAATCATCATGTGAAAACAACAACGATTCAAGATGGTTACAATATTAAAGAAGAACAAGATAAGTTTTTATGGGCCGATGTTGTTATTTATCAAACACCGATTTATTGGTTTAGTGTACCGGGCTTATTTAAAACGTATATGGATGAAGTATATGAATACGGTTTGTTCTTTAAAGGTGCAGATGAATATGGAACAGGTGGTTTATTAAAAGAGAAAGAGTATATGTTCTCTACAACTTGGAATGCACCTGAAAAAGCATTTGGAGATAAGACGAAGTTCTTTGAAGGAGAAAGTTTAGAATCAGCGCTTAGTCATTTACACCGCGTGCAAAAGTTTCTCGGTATGAGTCCGTTAAAGAGTTTTGCTTGTTATGATGTGGTGAAGAATCCGGATATAGAACAATATTTATTGAACTTGAAAGATCACTTAGATGAAGTAATTAAATAATAGTTTATATTTGTATGTGAAGAAGGTACTACTAAGGATGTAGTACCTTCTCCTTTTATAAAAACTCACACTTTAATGCGTGGATGGTTGTATCCATAACTTCGCAAAATTTGCCCAACCAAATGAATCAATTGTTACGTTTTTTAAAGAAGAAGGGTATGTTTTTCTTTTTAAAACGTGATAGTTAAATAAAATGATGTGTTCTGCTTGTAAAAACTCTTCAATCTCATACATGAGTTCATAACGCTTTTCTTTATTTTCTTCTAGTAAAAATGTATCTAGTAAACAGTTAATTTGTTTTTCGTAGTGCGGGTCCATGAACCGATTTACGAAGCAACTTTTATTTTTAAATACATTTAAGAATGCAATTTCATGATTGGCAGCAAAGACTTCTCCCATGAAAATAATATCAGCATGTTTATCAATAGAGCGATCCATATAATCTGAAACGGGAAATGGGTGAAGCGCTACTTGTATACCTAAACTTTCACATCGTTCTTTTAAGAAATATGCATCATTTGCACTATCTTTAAATGCGAAGAAGTAAATATGTATCGTTTCTCCATTATATGTACTCTTTTTCAAATACTCTTTTGCCTTTTCTAAAGAGTAGGATCTTCTTGTTGCAAGGCGGCTTCTATCAGGGAAGAAGCTTGATGCAGCAATTGTCCGTCTACCCTCTATGTTACGAAGTATCATTTCAACATCATATAGTTCTCTCCAAGCTTTTCGAAAGTAAATGTCGTGATGAGGACCAGGTTTTTTAAAGTTGAAGCTAGCATAAATACAACCTATTTCTTCTATTTGTATATCATGCCTTTCATTTTCCTCTTCGTTTGGTAGTTCATAATCAGCATCTATTTGCACATGGTCAGGAATACCCCAAAATTCAATACGGTCTAATAACGCGCGCTCTTTAAAATAATGGGTGAACGCTTCGAGTACGATATTATCTTCAGAGTAATGAGCAAGTTTGAAAGGTCCAGTACCTATATAATGATGATTTTGAATACTCGTATCACGCGGTAAAATTGCGAGCTGCATGGAACTTACATAGTGTAAGAAAAATAAATTTGGTTTTGCTAAATGGAATCGAATTTGCAGTGGTGATGGCGTTTCAATTTGAATAATTTCTTCTGTTAACCATTCGAAAGGGGATTGAACTTGTTTTAGTCTTTCAAATGAAAATTGTACATCTTTAGAAGTTAAAATTATTTCGTTATGAAAATATATATCTTTTCGTAAATAAAAGGTCCACGTAAGTCCATCTTCACTTAATTCCCACGTATGCGCAATGTGAGGCTCCATTTTTTCAGTAACATCGTTATAGACGACTAACGTATCAAAAATTTGACTCGTAAGATGGCTCTCTGTAGTTACAGCCACAAAAGCCGGATCTAAAGGGAATATCTTTCTCGATATAGGAATCTTTAATACGTCGTACATATCATTTGAAGGTTCGTATCCAAAATGATGATGTAGTTTATTTTCTATCTTTTTTTGAAGTGCAAGGGGTAGAGGTTCTTTTAAAAGAAGAAAAACATCCTTTAATTTTTCTTGCGCTAACAGTTCATCTGTATAGGATTCAATCGCTTCTACGAAATTATGTATAAATAGAATTTCCGTTTTATTTCCGCGGCCTCGCCCTGGAGTCCAGCTAATTAATTGTTCCTCGCTCATTTTCTTTAATAAAATCTTTACGTTTTTCGTACTGCAATATAAAACATCCGCTAATTCTTGTAAGCTATTTTGTATATGTTTTTGATCTTGTGCATGTAGTCTTAGTCTAATGTAATAGTCCATAATTTTCATATATACACTTCCTTCTATCTATAAAAGGGGAAACTCTTTAGAATATTCTAACCTTTTTCTTCCTTTTTTTCAAAGTAAAATAAGTAAGCATAAGGAGGAGGAAACAATGGGATTTTGGAGTATGCATCGAAATATAAAAATTAGAATTATAACTTCGTTTTTAACACGTACTGTATCCACGATGATTTTTCCATTTATGGCGATTTATTTTTCAATAAAGTTAGGTAGTGCGATTGCTGGTGCTTTACTACTCATTAATGTCATAGCTTCATTAGTAATTGGTTTATACGGTGGATATGTTGGGGATCGGCTTGGGCGTAAAAAGGTTATGATTATCGGTCAAAGTATACAAGTCATTTCTATTGCTTGTATGGGAGTTGCGAATTCGGATTATGTAGATTCACCGTGGTTAACATTTATCTTTATGCTAGTGAATAGTTTAGGATCTGGACTTATGAATCCTGCGACAGAGGCTATGTTAATTGATGTGAGTACACCTGAAAATCGAAAAGTAATGTATAGCATTAATTATTGGGCTATTAATTTATCCATTGCGATTGGAGCAATATTTGGTGGGTTACTATTTGAAAACTATAGATTGCAATTGTTTATCGTATTAACGCTTGTTGCAATTATTACTTTATATGTGATGACTGTATATATGGAAGAAGTGTATGTAGTGAGAAAAACAGTAGAGAAGAAAAATGTATTAAAAGATATGGCAGATAGTTATAAAGTTGTAATGAAAGATAGAGCGTTTTTAATTTTTTGTGCAGCAAGTATATGTACATTGTCTTTAGAGTTTCAAATTAATAATTATTTAGGTGTTCGCTTGCAGAAGGAATTTGAAACGGTGCACTTTTTATTCGGGAATGGTTTTACGTTTGATTTAACAGGTATTCGCATGCTGAGCTGGATTTCTGCAGAGAATACAATTTTAGTTGTGTTATGTTCAGCACTTCTTATTAAAATGCTGAAAAGCTTCAACGATTTGAAAATCTTATATGTAGGTTTATTCATTTATACAATTGGATTTACAATACTCGGAACGAGCAATAGCTTATGGATTTTATTAATTGCAGGGCTTTTCCAAACGGTAGGTGAGATGATGTATGTGCCAGTGCGTCAATCTATTATGGCAGATATGGTGCCAAATGAGGCAAGAGGTTCTTATATGGCGATTAACGGAATGGTCTTTCAAGTGGCAAAAATGAACGGGGCATTAGGTGTTATGCTAGGTTCATTTATCGCCTCTTGGGGCATGAGTGCTCTGTACTTTATCGTTGGTATGAGCAGTATTTTACTATTTATGAAAGCGATAGGGAAAGAGAAGTATGAGGATGAGAGAAATGTTTCTCAAATTGGATGAAACTATATAAAAAGCGAACCAGTTATACTGGGATTCGCTTTTTATATAATTTTTAGAACGGATCAACTTCAGCTAAATTTGGAGTAGTACTAGGCTGTAGCAAAAGATTTTTTAATGTGCCTACTTCAGAAAGCGTTACTAATATGTAGCCACTAATCAGTACAATTAGCCCAATAACGCGTAACGTTTGTAAGCTCACTTCATTATTATTCGTTTCCGTTGGATTTGGGGGCGTTGAAGGTGGATTGTTATTCATAAATAAGGCTCCCATCTTTTGTATTTATATATGTGCGAAATCATTATTTAACTTATGGATAGGAATTATATAGTCATTTTCACTATATGAGAACTGCCTATGAAAAGTGATAAGGAATTTTTGGGCGAGAAAAAGGGGGAATCCAAAAGATTATTAAAACTGAACTTTTGGATTCCCCTCTTTTTATTTATCTTGCTATTTGTGGTGGTCGGATTGCCTGTAAACGACCAGTTGGTGGGGGCTAATTAATCAGTGGGGGATGAATAAAACCTCACTGATTAACTATTTTCATGTAAATAAAAGGAGGTTAGTTATCCTAATATACGCAACGATTCTTCAATAAACGCTGGGATGTCCTCTGGCTGTCTACTTGTTACTAGCTGATTTTGACATACGACAACCTCTTTGTCATGAAAGTTCCCGCCGGCATTTTTTAAATCGACTTCAATAGATTTATATCCAGTTACATCACGTCCTTCAAGTGTTTGTGCAGTGATGAGTAACTGAGGTCCATGACAAATAGCGAAAACCGGTTTTTCCGTATCCATAAATGCTTTACTAAAGCGAACGAAACGCTCATCCGCACGAAGTATATCTGGAGAAAATCCGCCTGGTATGAAGAGTGCGTCAAAGTTTTCTGGAGAAACATCATCGATACCTTTATCAATTACAATTTCACTTTTTCCTTGTTTACCGTGTACCGTTTTCCCTTTTTCTGTTTCAATAGTTGTTAATTCATATCCCTTTTGTTTAAAAGCTTCTGCTGGCTCTGTGTATTCTGTGTCCTCGAAATAATCCGTTATTAAAATAGCAATTTTTTTACTCATTCTAATCCGCTCCTTATATTATATTATCGGTTCCAGAATCGTCCTTGGGCAATGCCTTCTATAAATGACTCAATTGAAGTGTTTGTTAAGTTGTAAATTCCTGCTCCATCTAATTTGATTTTACTATTGTCTAAAGCATGAGGATCGCTAAGGACATAGGCTATCGGTTTAAAGTGTTTAAAAGTAGTTTCTGCAAATTCTAAAACAGGGGGTTGAATGACAGATTCGCTACTAAACACTAATACTGCATCAAAAAGTGCAGAGTCTGCTGTTGTATAAGTATCCGTTACTTTAATGGAATCATTAAATTGATGAATTTTATTATCTATGATGCTATAGTTCATTCGTTGTTGTACAAAAGCTTGAATCCATTCGGACAGAAGGGAGACGCTTGGGTCACCATTTAATAGAATTGCAACATTTTTGGAGTCAGCTTTAAAAATAGTGTTAGACATACTTAGTGCAGGTGATTTTGCATCTGAATTTACTTCGTGATTTTCCTTAGGTAAAGGAGTTCCAATAATGTTAGCGACTTCTTGTGCTAATTGACGATCGACGTGGTTTAGGAGAGCAATTACATTTGCCTTCACCATGTCTGATTTACACTTCCCAACTTCAAAGCAAAAAGCTTCTTTTATGTGCTGCTTTTCAATAGGGCTCATACTATTGTAGAAAAGTTTAGCCTGAGAATAAAAGTTAAGAAAGCTTTTACTGCGCCCTCTAATTTTATGCCCATCAATCTTTTCTTGATAATGTTCATATCCTCCTTGTTCGGCTTGGACGGTTGCTGGTTGATTGTTATTTAAACCATTAGGATGATAGCTTGTTTGACCGCGATGAATCTGCATTTGATGCATACCATCACGTTGATTATTATGAAAAGGACATACGGGCTGGTTAATAGGAATTTGGTGAAAATTAGGGCCTCCTAAACGAGATAATTGTGTATCTGTATAGGAGAACAATCTTCCTTGCAGGAGAGGATCATTTGAAAAATCAATACCTGGTACGACATGACCAGGGTGGAAAGCTACCTGCTCTGTTTCGGCAAAGAAGTTATCAACATTTTTGTTCAATGTCATTTTACCAACTAGTTTTACAGGAACTTCTTCTTCCGGCCATAATTTCGTTGGATCTAAAATATCAAAATCAAATGCATGCTCATCTTCTTCTGGAATTAGCTGTAATCCAAGCTCCCATTCTGGATAATCCCCTTTTTCAATTGCTTCATATAAATCTTGACGATGGAAATCAGGGTTTTTCCCAGCAATTCTTTGAGCTTCATCCCATACTAATGAATGAACCCCGAGGGTAGGTTTCCAGTGGAATTTTACGAAGTGGGCTTTTCCTTCTTTATTAATAAGTCGAAATGTATGAACCCCAAAACCTTCCATCATTCGTAAACTACGCGGAATAGCCCGGTCGCTCATCTGCCACATAACCATATGAGTAGACTCGGGATTGTGCGCAACAAAATCCCAAAATGTATCATGAGCGCTAGCTCCCTGAGGAATATCATTATGTGGTTCTGGTTTAACTGCATGGACAAAATCAGGAAATTTAATAGCATCTTGGATAAAGAATACTGGCATATTATTACCTACTAAATCATAGTTACCTTCATCTGTATAAAATTTTGTGGCAAATCCGCGCACATCTCTTACTGTGTCATTGGATCCTTTAGAGCCTTGAACGGTCGAGAACCGTACAAATACAGGTGTCTTTTTTGAAGGGTTAGTAAGAAAATCTGCTTTCGTATATGCCTCTAAAGATTCATAAAGCTGAAAATGACCATGTGCTCCAACTCCGCGGGCATGAACAATTCTTTCAGGAATTCGTTCATGATCAAAGTGGGTCATTTTCTCTCGAAAGTGGAAATCCTCCATTAAGGTTGGGCCTCTTAAGCCCATCTTTAAAGAGAATTCATCCTCGGCTATTTTTACTCCTTGGTTTGTTGTTAAAGCATGTTTGCGTTGATTATCCGTAACGTGGTGTTCCAATTGCTCCATTTTTTTATTCACAATATAGGCCCCTCCTTTACGCTGTTAATTAATAGATACCCTTTTTATTAGGACGTAAACATGTATTATGATTTTTGTATGTAAAAATCATAATTAAACCCTAAAACATCAAGGGGAAGAAAGGGAGTTTGTATAGCACTCTATGCTTAAGAAAAACAGGAGTAACATACCTAAAGTTTTTAATTAAGTATGAACGATAGGTTTAACATTAAAAAATAAAAAGGCCAAGGAGAAAATTTATTTTCTCCTTGGCTTTTAAGATAATTCTTTTCGTTAAAATGCGGAAATTCTTTGCTTCGTTTTTGGTACAATAATAAATTTGATCCAGAGTAACCCGACAATCATAATGATAAGGATATGTAAAAATTGACCTGTAGCAATGAGTATAACAATTGAAAATACAACAAGTTGAATGCTTAGCAATATAAAGATTAAGTGAAGAAATTGATTCATTCGCTTTTCAGTATCAATTGGATATAATGCTACAATAATATTTCCCGGAAAATATTTCCATAGTGAACGGAGCTGCATAGAGATCATATATAGAACGATGTAAGTGATAGAGCCTTTTACGTATATATTTGGTATGAAATATAAGGCGAAAGCACCGATCAATCCTAAGCGAATATATATACCGAAATAATCATTTCCACGTAAAAATGCTAATGTATGTAAATAGAAGAAAGTTGCTCGTTTTTTATGTAATAAAGGTTCAATCCAATTTGTAAGCCATTTTCTTTTATTTACTTGTTTATTCAGTTGCGGAACATCTGTGAAAATGCTAGCAAATTGATAAAAACGAACGTTCATTTTTTCTTCTTGCTCGATTATGTAATCCCACGGTATTCGTTTTGTAGGCTGTTTTTTCGTATATAGAAGTAGGAAAGCAAGTAGTAAGAGTAGTCCGCCCAATATGAGAACATTTGCGGAATAAAACAGCATGTAAATGATTAGGGCGTTACAAGTAATACGAATGATTAGCCATATATTTTTTTCGTGACTATCACGCCACATCCAATGTATGTACATGTTCCAGGCTTTCGTAATCATTAACACGATAAAGATTGTACATAAAAAAGGTACATTTAATTGCAATGATTGCATAGCAAGTGGAACGAGAATAAGGAACGTAAATAACAATGGGAAAAGCTGAATGATGTAATTGTATAGAAGAGATTTTTTGAAATAAGATGTTAATTTCTCTTCTAGTGCTAGTAAATAGACAGCATCAGGTTTCTGAATAAATGTACGGATAGGGCATCTCGTTATAATGAATGTAAGTACAATCGTTATAATTATTAAAGATATTCCTTTAGAAGGAGATGCTTTTAGAAACTGAGCATAATAATATGCACCAACGCATGAAATAAAGATAAAGCTATATAGTAAACCGTTAATCATACGTGCAAAGTATGTAATGATATTTTGAATATGTTGTTGGAAGCGACTGCTCCATAGCGATTCGATTGACATGTTTTTCACCTCTTTGTTCTATTATATATGTTTTACAAAAGAAAAAACGAGCAAATTGCGTTATGCAACTTGCCCGTTTTTCTTTTCGTTATTTTTTTTCTGATCACGATTCATTAATGGATAGAAAGCAAATCCGATTACGAATAAACCAATTCCGAGAAGGAACGTTTTTATATCGGATGCGCCGGTTTTAATAACCCATAGTGCGTAGCAAAGTGCGATAACTGCGACTATGCCATCTGTAATTCTTGCCCGCATTTCATTTTTATATGTTTCACCAGTTGCGACTAGTTTTAACTGGAAGATTGGTGAAACGAGATATGGAATGAGGTAGGCCAGTGTCGATACAGTAATAACGAATGTATAAGCTTCCGCAATTGTTCCTGATAATGTTGAGAATAAGAACACTTGCGACATAATGTTTGTTAATCGTAATGAATAAATTGGACTTCCTTTTTTGTTTGTTTTTGCGAAGAAGGAAGGGAAGAAACCTTCTTTTGCTGCTTGATATGGTACTTCTGAGCTTAATAAAATCCAGCCTAAAATCGAACCGAACAGGGAAGTAAGAGCAAGTAATGCCATCAGTTTCCCGCCACCGTGACCCATTGCAGCATTTAATGCATCTGCTAACGGACGTTCTGAAGCTTGTAATGTATCAACGTGAAGTACACCCATTGTTAAAATTGTAATTCCTAAGTAAATCGCAACTGTAATAAGTAATCCCGCAACTGTTGCGCGTTTTACCGTTTTTGGAGAAACAGCACGGTTTGATAAAAGAACGGCTGATTCAATTCCGATAAATGCCCAAAGCGTTGTAAGAGCAGCTAAATTTACTTGTGAAAGAAGGCCGTGTGATACACCTGATTTATCGATCATCGGTGTGTACCATTGTCCAAATTTAGAAGCTTCGAATGCAAATAAAGTAACGACGATGAATAAAAGGAATCCAGTTACTTTCGTTGTTGTTGCTAAGAAGTTTAGTTTTCCAGCTCCGCTTACACCGTTTGTTAATATAATATGAGTTCCCCAAAGTAAGATGGAACAAATCGTAAATGTAATTAGTTTTCCGACTTCTACGTTAAACGAGCCGATTGAAAATAGTAGTCGCGTATCTTTCATAATTGGGAAGAAGAGTGATAAATATCCCGCAAATGATGTAATGATGGCAACGTTACTTGCCCAGTTTGCAACCCAATATCCCCATACCATACTGAAGCCAGCCATTTTTTTCTTTTTTGGTGTTGAGAATAAAGCATATGCATGACTTTGTGGCCCTGTCGTTAAATCAGGACGACGAATTGCTAAATTACCGAAAACAAGAGCTAGCATTAAAACACCAAACCCTGTAGTTAACCAAGCTAAAGTGACACCGAGTGGGCTTGCCGTTTGTGCCAACGTACTTGGCACCATGAAAATACCAGCGCCAACCATGTTACCGACAACGAAAGCTGTTAGTACCCAAAAGCCCCATTTTTTTTGTTGCATAGAAAATACCTCCAAAGTTAGTATAACCAAGTCAAGCGAGGAGATATGTATGTCTTCCTGAGTCAGGAAGAGAAGTCCCAAACAAAACAAAAAAAGCACGTAATTTGCCGCTACATGCTTTCTATCTTATAAGAAACCCACGACATACCTCTCGATAGCTCTCCACAAACGAAACGTTTGTGACAGTTCTGCACTTATTAAATGCAGACCCAGCAAGCGTGCATGGTGGACACGACTTACTTCGGCAACCATTCCTTTCTCATTCCTTCATCAATGCCACTACATCTCCTGAAATGATACTCTTAATGATTGCAACCTCTACCTCACCGAGATACGAATGAGGATTTAAATATTAAATTAACGTCTTTAAGAGTAACAAATGTATTTTTATACGTCAATGGATATATTAATAATCAGATTATAGAGAAGAGTTTGTGATTAAAAGTAAGAGGGATTGTTATGTGATATTTGAATTTTCGTAATATAATACATGTTATTAGCGCTAGATGATTGAAAAGGGGATGAAGTAAATGTCTGTATGTCATAAACATTCAGTAATAGGTGTGCTAGATTCGGGAGTTGGGGGATTAACAGTTGCGAGCGAAATTATAAGACAATTGCCTAAAGAAAGCATTTATTATATTGGTGATAATAAGCGTTGCCCGTATGGGCCAAGAAGTGTAGAGGAGGTGCAATCTTTCGTATTTGAAATGGTTGAGTTCCTCAAACAGTTTCCATTAAAAGCGCTAGTCGTAGCATGTAATACTGCTGCAGCTGCTGCATTGAATGCGCTGCAAGAAGCACTTTCCATTCCAGTTATTGGCGTTATACATTCAGGAGCAAGAGCGGCAATTAAAGTGACAAAGAAAGGGGAAATCGGGGTAATTGGAACTGTAGGTACGATAAAATCTAATATGTATGAAAAAGCATTACACGAGCTGGATACATATTTGGAAGTGCATAGTCATGCGTGTCCGACTTTAGCTACAGTTGTAGAAAATCGATTAGAAGATATAGCATATGTCACGCAACAAGTGAAACAAGCTTTACTTCCATTAACGAAAGAAGATATAGATACGTTAATTCTTGGATGTACGCATTATCCACTTTTAGAGTCCTATATAAAAAAGGAACTAGGAGAAGATGTAACGATTATTAGTTCTGCAGAAGAAACAGCGATAGAGTTAAGTACCATTTTACAGCACAAAGGAATTTTGTCTGACAATCTGAATCCGAAGCATCGTTTTTTTACAACGGGATCTGTTTTATCATTTGAACATATTGCTGAGCGATGGCTAGGATATCAAATTTCTGTAGAATGTGTACATTTGCCTATGAAAAATGCGTGTATGCATAATTAAGATTTAGTAAATTACGTTTTTAAATAAATTAGGTTCGTTTCATAAGAAGGAAAGAATAAGCTTTTAATTGAAATGATTAAGGTCATTTTAATTAAAGGAGAGGTTTGATTATGGAATTATCAAGATCTCAATTATTTGCTTTGGAGTATATTTCAAAATATGCAGTGAACGAAAAACATGAGGCTAAAGCAACGATTAATCATATACTTAAAATGTCTAATATTACAGATGAAATATTTGAAGAGGCTGTCGCTAATTTAAAATCTCACGCAAGGATTGCTTTACACTTTCATCCAGACAGACTAGATTCGAGTAAGAAAAGTGTTGCTGAAGCACTATTTGAGCAAGGAGTATATAAAAGTCAGTTTGAAACATTGCTATCTAATGGAAGCGTATCTGCTTATCCTGGTGGTGAACGTGACCTTTGGGAAAAGAGAATATTTGGAGGGGCATATCAATTAGAAGGCGTAACGAATGATCAACGTCCAAAATACGGAGCGCTAAATTTAATGTTACATCCAGATGGGCCGGCTCCGCGTTTTGGTTCCTGTTATTTTCTCTTATCTCCAAAAGTTTCTTCGCGTTCTACATATACATATTTAGATTCGCATCAAGATCCGAAAGAAAAGGGGACTTACGAGGAGTTTGATATGATTTTAGCTGCTCTTTTGGAAGAGACATTCGTAAGAGATTTTGCAATTGGTGAAGGAAATTTGACTCCAACAATATTAATTAATCATTTACTGGCTAACCTGAAAAGGCCGTTTATAGATGTAGTAAGCAAAGAGCCAGCCCGTAATCTTAATCATTATATTGAAGCGCAGATTCATGGAGAGATTTCTCTAAAAGAAGACGTGGAAGCGCTTGTTGCAGATCCTTCATTTAAGGGTACGGATGTAGGAAGAGTTTTAGAAGAAATTTGCCTGAAGTATGCTATTGATTTGTATTGGCACATCGGTTTTGTACTTGCGGTAGACGAAGTTCCGATGGATTTTAGAGGTTCAAAAATGCCATCTTTAGCAAGACGTATTGCACGACATAATTGTATCAATGCCAATATAATTGGCTCTGCTGTAGCGGATTTGAAACGCAATCCATTATCTTGGAGTGATCGTGGAACTTATGAAGAAGTGCTTCAGGAATTAAAATTATTATGGCATGTTTTAGTTCGATTTGGAAAACCAAATCGGAAGTAGAATGAAATACTCCGTTTTTGGAAGTATTTATATAGAAAAGAAGCTGATCTATTTATAGATCAGCTTCTTTTTATAAGATTAAACTAAGTTTAATACAGTTACTTTTTCACGTGTCATAGACTCAAGGCTCTTACGAATACCTTGTGCGCCCATACCTGAACCTTTTACACCGATGAATGGGAAGTGGTCAGGGCCGCGCTCTGTGCGTCCGTTAATTTGAACAGAACCAGTTTCGATTTTGTTAGCAATTGCAAATGCTTTGTTAATGTCTTTAGTGAAGACACTTGCTTGCAGACCGAATTCTGATTTGTTAGCAATTTCAATTGCTTGTTCATCTGAAGAAACACGGATGATTGGAAGGATTGGGCCGAATGGCTCTTCCCAAGCAACTTTCATCTCTTCTGTTACGTGATCGATTAATGTTGGGTAAATTAAGTTACGCTCACGTTTGTTACCGATAACGATTGTAGCACCTTTTTCTACAGCGTCGTCAACTAAACCTTGAACGAAGTCAGCAGACTTGTCGTCGATTAATGGAACGATTGTGCTATCTTGTTCTGGAGATCCAACTGATAGTTCAGCTACTTGTGCTTTTAATAAGCTAACAAGCTCGTCCGCTACGTTTTCGTGTACAAGTACACGTTTAATAGCTGTACAACGTTGACCAGAGTAAGAGAATGCACCGCTTACGATATGGTTTGCAGCATCTTGTAAGTCAGCATCTTCACGAACGATACCAGGATCTTTACCACCAAGTTCTAATACAAGTGGAATCATGGAAGCTTTTTTCGCTAAATGTTTACCTGTGTTTGTACCACCTGTGAACGATACCATATTGATGCCTTCGTGCTCTACTAAGTAGTCACCAATTACAGAACCGCGTCCTGTAGCTACGTTTACAAGACCTTTTGGAAGGCCAGCTTTGTGGAGTGCTTCAACCATTTTAATACCACTAATTGCACCTTGAGTTGCTGGTTTGAAAATAACAGCGTTACCCATAATTAATGCTGGTGCAAGTTTTGCAGCAGATAAGTTTACTGGGTAGTTAAATGGTGCGATTGCTAATACAACACCAAGTGGTGCGCGTTGGATAATCGCAAGCTTAGATTTTGTACCGCCCGGGAAGCTATCGCCCATCATGCTTTCTCCGTGCATATGTAAAGCTTCTTCGATTGTGTAACGAATAAAGTCAGCTGTACGAACAACTTCTTTCTTCGCATCTTTATATCCTTTACCGACTTCTTTCATAATGATATCGGCAATTTCATCTTGCATATTTACGAGCTCATCAGCCCATTTATATAAGTATTTTGCGCGATCTTGTAGGGAAGCATCAGCCCATGATTTTTGAGCTTCTTTTGCAGATGCAATTGCTTCATCTACTTCTCCGCGAGTAATTGCTTGTACTTGTCCAATTACTTCGTGTAAGTATGGAGATGGAATTTCGATTGTTTCTCCTGAAGAGCTTTCTCTCCATTCTCCGTTTAAATAAAATTTGTACGTATTGCTAGTTGTCATGATTAGTCCTCCTAAAATAGCAACTTGTAAGAGTGAGTATAAGGTGATTGTAGGGGGTTTGATAACATTTTTCAAATGAAATGTTTGTGAAAACGATTTCTTATTCTTTTTTTATTTTGTATGCCCTTTCTTACAGAACATTCCCTTATTTCAAAATGGTGTATCATATATTTTTATTTAAAGTGTGAAAAAAATTGACAGAATACTCAATAAAGTTGTAAGATTATAAATGGAAAATAAATGAAAGGGGTGTGCGTAATGATTGTAATCGTAAATGTAATGGGCTTAGCTCTGTTAAATGGCAGAAAACATTCATATCATTACGCAACCCGTACGGATATATAGGGCATCTTTGTCTTATAAGAAGCGTACGTTGCGTATATCGTAACGTACGCTTCTTATGCATTCCTGTGCATATCGTCAAGCGGCGGTATGCTTTTTTTTGTTTATTTTCCCTTGTTTAGTTCCGATAAAAAACTTTGGAAGGTGGAAAAATGTGATGAGATTGTATGGGTTACGAAATGTAAATGTGATAGGTCTGGATAGTGGATAAAGAAATGAGAGGTAAACGAGAACGAGAAGGGAGAGGTTACATTGTTATCAGTATTACTAAAGCTAAAATGGTTTTTTAGGGAGCACTGGAAGAGATATAGTATTGCCATTGGAGCTCTTTTAATTGTGAATATAGTTGAAGTGATTCCCCCGAAAGTGTTAGGGGTTACGATAGATAACATAAAAACAGGAACGTTATCGAACGAAGCTATTATACAGTCTATTCTTATTTTAATAGGGGTTACGATCGTTGGATATGGCCTTACTTTCGTATGGCAACATCAATTGTTTGGCGGTGCATTCGTACTTGAGAAAACGATGCGCTCTAAATTTATGGGGCATTTACTTAAGATGACGCCGACTTTTTATCAAAAAAATCGTACTGGTGATTTAATGGCGAGAGCGACAAATGATTTGAAAGCAATCGCTATGACAGCTGGTTTTGGTATATTAACGCTTGTGGATTCTAGTTTATATATGCTTACGATTGTCTTTATGATGGGGTTTACAATTAGTTGGGAGCTTACATTTGCAGCGCTTATTCCGCTTCCAATTATGGCGTATGCGATGAATATATATGGAAAGAAATTGCATGAAAGATTTACAGTTGCACAAGATGCGTTTGGTGATATGAACGATAAAGTGCTTGAATCAATCGCTGGTGTGCGCGTTATTCGTGCATACGTACAAGAGAATGCAGACGAGGAAAGATTTCATCATTTAGGAGATGACGTCTACGAAAAAAATATGAAGGTAGCAAAGATTGATGCATTATTCCAACCAACTGTGAAAATGCTTGTCGGTCTTAGTTATTTAATCGGCTTAGTGTACGGTGCATACCTTGTGTTCCAGTCAAAGGTGACGCTTGGTGAACTCGTTTCTTTTAACGTGTATTTAGGGATGATGATTTGGCCGATGTTTGCAATTGGGGAATTAATTAATGTTATGCAAAGAGGAAATGCTTCGCTTGACCGTGTGAATGAAACGTTAGCGTATGAGCCAGATGTAAAGAATCCGAAACATCCAAAGCTTGTGCAAGAGCCGGATTATATTCAGTTTGATGATGTGTCTTTCTCATATCCTTCATCAACTGAAGAAAATTTAAAAAAGGTTTCTTTCACATTAAAGCAAGGAGAAACGCTAGGGGTTGTCGGAAAAACAGGAAGCGGGAAAACGACGCTTGTACGTCAGCTTCTTCGCCAATATCCGCTTGGAGATGGAGATATTGCAGTTTCTGATGTGACTTTAGATAAAATGACGAATGAAAATGTACTCGGCTGGATTGGTTATGTACCGCAGGAGCATATTTTGTTCTCAAAAACAGCGCGAGAAAATATTTTATTCGGAAATAGGGAAGCGACTGAAGAAGAACTAGAGAAAGCAATTGAAATTGCTGCGTTTAAAAAGGATTTAGAGTTTTTACCAGAAGGGTTAGAAACGCTCGTTGGAGAGAAAGGTGTTTCTTTATCAGGAGGGCAAAAACAAAGGATCTCGATTGCACGAGCTGTTATTCAAAATCCAGAAATTTTAATTTTGGATGATTCTTTATCAGCTGTAGATGCTCGTACGGAAGCAGCGATCATTGAAAATATAAGAACGGAAAGAAGTGGAAAGACGACGATTATTACGACGCATCGTTTATCTGCAGTGCAACATGCGGATTGGATTCTCGTTATGGATGAAGGTGCAGTTATAGAAGAAGGTACGCATGATCAGCTTATCCAAAAGGGAGGCTGGTATGCTGAGCAGTTTGAAAGACAACAAGGTGAAAGTGAAAGTGCGGATAGTGGGGTGAAAATATGAGCGTTTCAAAACGGTTGTTTCAATACGCGATGAAAGTGAAAGGGACGATTTTTGCTGCGATGTTAATGTTATTTATTTTCGTGATCGCAGAGCTTGCTGGTCCTTTCGTCGCTAAAACGATGATTGACGATCATATCGTCGGGATAGAGAAACCTTGGTATGAAACAGAACAGAGTGAAGATGCTGTTTCGTATAATGGGGCTTTTTATAAGCGAAGTGATCGCTTTGAACAAGGCGAGAAAAAAGGAAAAGAAGTACGCGTGATGCAAGTCGGTTTTCAATATTATTTTGTACCGAATAAAGTAAATGCGGAAGGGTCACGGACTGTAAAAGGGGATATGATTACCGTTCAAAATGGTAAGGCGGTGCAAGTGTATAAAGCGAAAGCATTAACGAAAGAAGAAGTGTTTGCGTTTTATAAACCAGAAATAAACCGTCTATTATTACTTGGTGGTGGCTATTTCGCTTTATTAGTAGTCGTGTCATTATTTGCATACGGAAAGCAGTTCTTCTTGCAGAAGGCAGCGAACAAAATTATTCAAATTATGAGGGAAGATGTTTTTTCTCATATTCAAACGTTGCCAATTCGGTACTTTGATCATTTACCGGCGGGGAAAATTGTTTCGCGTGTGACGAATGATACAGAGGCCATTCGTGATTTATATGTAACGGTGCTGGCAACATTCGTTTCTAGTATCATCTATATTATTGGGATATTCGCTGCGTTATTTTTATTAGATGTGAAGCTCGCTTCATTATGTTTATTAATTATCCCAATTTTAATTGTTTGGGCGATTCTTTATAGAAAATACGCGTCTGTATACAATCATAAAATGCGCTCTCGCTTATCTGATATTAACGGAACAGTGAATGAATCCATTCAAGGGATGCCAATTATTCAAGCGTTCCGTCAAGAGCGTGAAACGAAAAAAGAATTTGAAGAATTAAATGGCGATTATTTTAAGTATCAAAATAAAATTTTAAATTTAAATGCAGCAACTTCGCATAACTTAGTAGCCGTATTAAGAAATATCGCTTTCACAGGAGTAATTTGGTATTTCGGCGGTGCGTCATTAAGTGCTACAGGTATTATTTCACTTGGGGTACTGTATGCGTTCGTCGATTATTTAACACGATTATTCTCGCCAATTACGAATATGGTGAACCAGCTTGCAAACTTAGAGCAAGCGCGCGTTGCATCAGAACGTGTCTTTGAATTGTTAGAGGAAAAAGGGGAACCGGTAGAAGAAGAACGTATGCCTCGTTTAAAAGGAAATGTAAAATTTGATAATGTATCATTTTCTTATAATGGAAAAGATGAAGTGTTAAAAAATATTTCTTTTGAAGCGAAACAAGGCGAGACAGTGGCACTTGTCGGTCATACTGGATCAGGAAAAAGTTCTATCATGAATGTACTCTTTCAATTTTATGAGTTTGAAAAAGGAAAGCTTACGATTGATGGTCACGATGTAAAAGAGATGCCGAAACAAGCAACCCGTGAACATATGGGAATCGTACTGCAAGACCCGTTTCTTTTTAGCGGGACGGTCGCTTCCAATGTAAGCTTAGAAAATGAAAAAATTTCAAAAGAGCGTATCATAAAAGCATTGCATGATGTTGGTGCTGAAAGATTTGCGAATAATATAAATGAAGAAATTACAGAAAAGGGAAGTACGCTTTCCACTGGAGAACGTCAGCTTATTTCATTTGCTAGGGCGCTTGCTTTTGATCCAGCTATCTTAATTTTAGATGAAGCAACGTCTAGTATTGATACAGAAACAGAGGCGATGATTCAACAAGCACTAGAAGTTGTAAAAAAAGGAAGAACGACATTTATTATCGCTCACCGCCTTTCAACGATTAAAAGCGCAGATCAAATTATTGTGCTCGATAGAGGAACCATTTTAGAAAAAGGCTCTCATGATGAACTCATGAAAAAGCGGGGGCGTTATTACGATATGTATAAAACGCAAATGGAAGGCAATCAGAGTGCTTAATATGCATGGAGGAGAACTTGTGATTTTCACAAGTTCTTTTTTATTGATGAACATGTCGACTCTTGAGCGAATTACGACAGTTAAATAAGAAGTATTGTTTTACCTTTTTCTCCATAAATGCTATATTAAAAAATGTTACTTATTTTTTGTATGTAGCGTTATTTTTCCCTTTTGTTTGATTATGAAGAAAAAGGATAAACTAAATAAGAACATTTTCATTGAAAAATTGTTCAAGATTGCATACAATCAATATAGTTTTTAAATTCCTATCAGAATACTTGGAGGATTACTATCATGAAGAAATTATTTTCAGTGCTTGCAGTAACTACATTAGCGATCGGGATTGTAGCCGGCTGCGGTAAAGAAGAGAAAAAAGATACAGCTAGTCAAGACGCGTTACAAAAGATTAAACAAAGCGGTGAACTTGTAATTGGTACAGAAGGTACATATCCACCATTTACGTTCCACGATTCAAGCAATAAATTAACTGGATTCGATGTTGAATTAGCAGAAGAAGTTGCAAAACGTTTAGGTGTAAAACCTGTATTTAAAGAAACACAATGGGATAGCTTACTTGCTGGCCTAGATGCAAAACGTTTCGATATGGTTGCAAACGAAGTTGGTATTCGTGAAGATCGTCAAAAGAAATACGATTTCTCTAAACCATACATTTCATCTTCAGCGGCATTAGTTATCGCAAAAGATAAAGATAAGCCTGCTACATTTGCTGATGTAAAAGGGTTAAAAGGAGCACAATCTTTAACGAGTAACTATGCAGATATTGCTAAGAAAAACGGTGCAGAAATCGAAGGTGTAGAAGGATTTAGCCAAGCGGCAGAATTATTAGCTTCAGGACGCGTTGATTTTACAATTAATGATAAGTTATCAGTATTAAATTATTTAGAAACGAAAAAAGATGCAAAAATTAAAATTGTAGATACAGAAAAAGAAGCTTCACAAAGTGGATTCTTATTCCGTAAAGGTAGCGATAAGCTTGTACAAGAAGTAGATAAAGCGTTAGAAGATATGAAAAAAGACGGTACGTATGACAAAATAACGAAAAAATGGTTCGGTGAAAATGTATCTAAGTAGTGCATTAGTTTCAGATCGATTGTCTACTTGGATAGATATTATGCAGACTTCCTTCATGCCTATGCTGAAGGAAGCTGTTTTTACAACAATTCCATTAACGCTTATTACATTTATTATCGGTCTTATACTTGCGACGTTAACAGCGCTCGCACGTATTTCAGGTAGTCGTATTTTACAATGGATTGCTCGTATCTATGTATCTATCATTCGCGGAACGCCACTTCTTGTACAGTTATTTATTATTTTCTATGGTCTTCCAACTCTTAATATTGAAGTTGAGCCATATACAGCAGCAGTTGTTGGATTTTCATTAAATGTCGGTGCATATGCATCTGAAATTATTCGTGCTTCTATCCTTTCCATTCCGAAAGGGCAGTGGGAAGCAGCTTATACAATTGGGATGACATATCCACAAGCATTAAAACGTGTTATTTTACCACAAGCAACGCGCGTATCAATCCCGCCGCTTTCAAATACATTTATTAGCTTAGTGAAGGATACTTCATTAGCATCGTTAATTTTAGTAACAGAAATGTTCCGAAAAGCGCAGGAAATTGCGGCGATGAACTACGAGTTTTTAATTGTTTATTTTGAAGCAGGTCTTATTTACTGGGTTATTTGTTTCTTATTATCAATCGTACAACAGATGTTAGAAAAGCGTTCAGAACGCTATACATTAAAATAATCCTTTTACAAAAGGAGTTTTTGTTTTTATGATTTCAATTCAGCACTTACAAAAAAGTTTCGGAGATAATACCGTACTAAAGCATATAGATTTAACAGTTGAGAAGGGCGAGGTTGTTGTTATTATTGGGCCGTCTGGATCTGGTAAAACGACATTCTTACGTTGTCTCAATGTATTAGAAACGCCAAACGCTGGTAATATTCGTATCGGTAATAAAGAGCTTAACTTCTCTCAAAAAGTAACGAAGAAAGATATTGTTAATCTTCGTACGCAAACAGGTATGGTATTCCAGCACCATAATTTATTCCCGCATTTAACAGCACTTCAAAATGTAATGGAAGGGCTCGTTACAGTGAAAAAGATGGGGAAAGAAGAAGCGAAGAAAAAAGCAAACTATTTCCTTGAAAAAGTTGGTTTAGCAGATAAAGTGGATTTATATCCGTTCCAATTATCAGGCGGACAACAACAGCGCGTTGGAATTGCGCGCGCACTTGCGATGGAGCCGGAAGTGTTACTATTTGATGAGCCGACGTCAGCGCTTGATCCTGAACTCGTTCAAGAAGTTCTGAAAGTAATGAAAGAACTTGCTAAAGAGGGCATGACGATGGTTATTGTAACGCACGAAATGCGTTTTGCACATCAAATTGCGAACCGTGTTATTTTCATGGATGGTGGTGTCGTTGTCGAACAAGGTACACCAGAAGAAGTATTTACAAATCCAAAAGAAGAACGCACGAAGAAGTTTTTACAAATGTTGCAATAAATTAAGGAAGGTCTCAAGGCATATGCCTTGAGACCTTTTTGCCATATATATTTATTTGTGGAATCCGCCAAGGCTTTGCTCAGCCATTGCAACTAGACGTTTTGTGATTTCTCCACCAACTGAACCGTTAGCGCGAGCCGTAGAATCTGCTCCTAATTGTACACCAAATTCTTGAGCGATTTCGTACTTCATTTGATCGATTGCAGCTGTTGCACCTGGTACTACTAATTGATTTGAAGAATTTTGGTTTGCCATAGGAATATATCCTCCTTAGAGTTATAAAAGTTTTTTTGGTTGGACTAGCTGGAGTTGAACCAGATTATCGCCCCGGTTGGCGCTAATCCATCGGTAATTAAGTTTGTACTCATAGTATGGATGTTACCTAGAAAGATATACAAAATAATAATTTGTAAATTTTGTCAAAAAAACGTATTGATTTCGTAAATTATGAAATAAGAGTAATCGTTGTATTTTTAAGAAAACAGGCCAAACTAAGGGTGATATTAAATATAATTTTTTCATTGTAGCCTGCTACTTGTAGGCTAATTATTAGCTTCTTATTTATGATTTATTGAAATAAAAATGAAATCGGTAGCAACTTCATAGTTCTATTTTTAAGTAGGGATGGAGTGGGCGCTCCTATGTCTGGATAGGTTGCTCTCTTCACTCTAAAAAAGAGAGGCTTATAAACGATAACGTATGGAGGAATCATGATGGGGATTTGCCCGCTTTGCAACGCATTAGAATCACAAACATATTCTTGTCAAAATTGCCAAAGTATACTCCAAGATTATGGGAAGTCTGTAGATTACATAGACGATTATAGTGCCTATATGGATCAAGAATTATTAAGTGCAGTAGATGGTTTAACGCATAATAATTCAAATGAATATTGCAATCATATTTTTTATTGCAGAGTATGTAACGTGGAAACTGAGGTTGTAGTAAAACTTGTGTAAATAGAAAACTTCCACCTTATTATCTAGGTGGAAGTTTTTGTTTTTGTATTTGTGAGTGAATCATAGGAGAAGGGATATGTTCGGTGTTTGATGAAGCCCCTGATTTTATTTGAGACATTTTTTCTTTTGTATCACGTAAAGAATGTTCAGTTAAGTAGACGGCATATTCGTAAAATAACTGGCGCGTCAGTTCACTTTGCTCTTTTAATTTTTTATCTTGGAATACAGTTCGCCCAGGTTTAGAGTTGGCTTCAAAGAGCCACGGATTTTCCTTTGTGTCTAAACCAATATCAAAACCGATTTCTCCAATATTTCCAGTTACTTGTTCATCGAGCGCGTAACTTATTTGTAAGGCAGTATGTTTTAATTTATTTTCAATTTGAACTTGTTTCGTTGAATCTGGAAAAAGCTCTTGTAATAATTTTGTATCACCGCCACTATTTACGTGCGTTGTTAAACTGCCTTTGCCGGCGATTTTGGCGACGATTGCACTAACTATCCAATTACCGAAATGGTTTTTATTTGTATGAATGCGGAAATCAACAGGTTGCCCATCGAAGCGAAGTAACGAAATACCTTGCTGTACGATAAACTTTTTTAAATCATGTCCTTTTAATACGTGGTTTAGAAGCGTTTCTAATGATTGATACTTTCTCAGTTTATTTTCTTCATTTTCGCGATAACGACAGTAGTAGCAATTCTCTGTTTGAGAATAAAATATTTGATGAATATTTCTACCAAAGCTCCCGTGTATTGGTTTCATGTACACTGATTTATACGTGCCAAGAAACCATTCTACTTGTTCAAAATGCTGAAATGCTTCTGTATTTGGTAATAAGGGTTTAATTGATTCGTCTTTCGTAAGAAGTTGATGAACTTCCCATTTATTGAAAAAACCTGGGTTAAACCATGGAATGCAGTAGTCTTGTTCTAATTTTCTTTTTGCCCTGACGATTGGTTTATAATTTTCCGCTTGCCGATTCGGTAAGCGATCGTAAATGACATTTGGTAAAGGGACTTTTTTCTTTATCCATTGTTTCTCTTGAAAGAAATATCCTTCAATCGTTTCTTCTTCCCAGTGTATATGTTGAACGCCAAAGACGAATACGAACGGTCGTAATGAGAATGGTGGTGTTAACAACTCACTCAGAGCAATTGAACGATTTCCTAAAGGGTTAGAAGAATCATCATTAAAGCCAGTTGTAAAAATGCCGATTAATGGTCCGAAAATAATTGTTTGGTTTTGTGTAAATGCATGAATAGTAGTTGATTGAGGCAGTAAAAGTTTTTCGGCAATATGTTTTCCGATAATAATTTCGCGAGTAAAGGAATAATGAATTTTCACCTCTTCACTTGCAATGTGACGTATACCGAAGGATAGGGATGTAATAGGTGGTGTAATAGAAAAAACGTAAGGTAAAGTAATGCTATTTGGATGTTCATCTGAAATGTTTAATGTATATATATGTTCTTTCAAAATAGGTTTACCTCCTTTCATTATGGTGTAAAGCGACTGAATTTAAGTGGTCCGTGAAATATCTTTTCAGCTAATGAATCACTATGACGAATGTATTGTTCGTAAGGAGGAATCGTGTTGACATACATAAGCCAAATTGCGCCTTTTTGATCCATAATTGTGGAAAGTTCTAGTTCGAATAATGAAGAATAAGACTGATCTAGTGTTTGGAATACTTCATTTATAATGTCGTGTAAAGCGTCTTGCAATAGTTGCACACCTGTACTAGATAGTACGTATTTAATTTTTGAAAATGAATGCAATGAATCATCGTCTGTTGCTGAAGGTAAAAGCTGATTAGGAAATGAACTTTTTTGTATAAATTGACCTATAACATTCCAAGTTTGTTCTTTGTTTTTTTGCAAAATAGTTCGAATGTGGAGTGGGTATGTTAATTGATTTGGTGGTTGTAGCATGGTATGCACTATGTAGCGTGATGAACGTATGTTAGATTTACACCAAGATATAAATTCATCTGTCCGCTTGATTGAAAGAGAAGTATGGTATTTTTCATTTACTGTATCGATATGAAACGTTTTATTTTTGTAAGCGACTCGATATAAGTTGTCTTTAGAATGTATATTAGTGGGGCGTATAATAATATCTTTAGATTTTAACAAAAGTTTGAAAATGTTTTGTATCGTTGCCACTTCAAATTTGGGTATATAAGGAGACAGTTTTTTATTAGTAAGAAATAAATCATGTAGTTCACTTAAGTTAATAAGTGTGTTATTTAAAAAGGTAGTGGAAGGACGGTTGTGCAAAGAGTGAATAATTGATTTTGCTTTTTCAAAGTCTGTTTCCTCGTAAAAAGAATGACGATCATATATATAAGAAGGAATAGGGAATGTTTGCTCTTTCCATTTTCCTGTATCTGTATCGTAAATAAGACCAGAAACAAGGTCTGTTTTAGAATCAATACAAAATGGCGTAAACTGGGCAACGACATTATGATAAAGCCGAGCGCGTTTAGCGATTTCGGTGTAATACGTTTGCTCATAATGAAGTTTAGAAGTTAAAAGGCCGAGAACCAACGAAATCACTCCTTTACTACTATTTGCATAATAGGCGAAGCTATATATTGCAAATACGTTTTTATACCATTATACTTTTGTCCGTATGATGATATGCTATAGTTTTGGAGAAGTGAAAGGTTGATTGTAATGAATATATGGTTAAATATGTTAACGACGACAGGACTCGGAGCAATTATTGGGGGATACACGAATCATTTAGCGATAAAAATGTTATTTCGTCCTCATCGTCCTATTTATATCGGAAAGTTTCAAGTTCCATTTACACCAGGGTTAATTCCGAAGCGTCGTGATGAACTTGCTGTTCAATTAGGAAAAATGGTTGTAGAACATTTGTTAACACCAGAAGGAATTGGAAAAAAGCTAACAAATGAAGAGTTTCAAAAAGGTTTAATTCACTGGGCGCAAGTGGAAGTGGATAAAGTAATTACGAATGAACAATCACTGCGACATATGTTAGAAAAATGGAATGTAGCGTATGTAAAAGAAGAAGCGACTCGAAAAATCGAACATGTTATTACAGAAAAAATTCATGCATTTTTAGCAGAGTATTATACATATACATGGGAACAGGCTTTACCTCATTCTGTAAATGAAAAAGTAGAGAATGCGATTCCGAATGTCTCGGCGTTTATTTTAGAGCGAGGAATTAGCTTTTTTGAAAGTGAAGAAGGGAAAGCACGTCTTTCAAAAATGATTGATGATTTCTTTGCTTCTCGCGGAACGCTACTTAACTTAGTCGGAATGTTTTTAGGAAATGTAAGTGTTGTGGATCGTGTGCAGCCAGAAGTTATTAAGTTTTTAGGGCAAGATGCTACAAAGCAGCTTTTAACTGACGTACTACAAAAAGAGTGGGAAAAGTTAAAAGGAAGAGATGTAAAAGAATTAGAAGCATTTGTAGAGAAAGAAATGATTGTAAGCTCCGTGCTGTCAGCAGTTAAAGTAGAGGAAACAGTGAGTAAGTTTTTAAATCAATCTGTTCAGCAAGTATGTGAACCAGTTGGAGAAACAATTATTGAAAAAGTGGTTCCAAGTGCAGTAACGAAAGGCTTAAAGTGGGGAACAGAAAATGTAGAGAGTATACTAAATAATCTACACCTTGCGGAAATTGTCCAGCAAGAAGTGTCTACATTCTCAACAGAAAGATTAGAAGACTTAGTTCTGTCTATTACGAAAAACGAATTGAAAATGATTACGTATTTAGGAGCGTTATTAGGCGGAATGATCGGGCTCGTACAAGGATTGTTACTATTGTTTCTTAGATAATAAGGTGAGTACATAGAAATAAAAGTGAAATTTCTTCACATCTCTTGCATAGTTTGATATGGTAAGAAGAGGTGCGTATGTAAATGCACGTAAAAGGCAGTGCGAGTGAAAAGCGCTAGCCTTCTAAAGGAGGAAAAATAAAATGACAAAGAACATTCATGATGTTGCATATGAATTACAAAAAGCAATCGCTGAAAACGAAGACTTCAAAACTTTAAAAGAGAGCTACGCAGCAGTTCAAGCTGACACAGCTTCAAAGAACTTATTCGATGAGTTCCGTACAATGCAACTTAGCCTACAACAGAAAATGATGCAAGGCCAAGAAATCACTGAAGAAGACAACCAACAAGCACAAGAAGTTGTAGCTCGCATTCAACAAGATGCTAAAATTACAAAATTAATGGAAACTGAGCAACGCCTAAACGTTGTAATCGGTGACGTTAACAAAATTATCATGAAGCCACTTGAAGAATTATATAGCGCGCAACAACAAGCGTAATAGTGGAAGACGCTCCTAGTTTAGGAGTGTCTTTTTTGTTTAGGGAATTTAATAGTTATACCACAAAAACTCCCTTTCAAAATAGCCATTTCTTATTGGTTATTTTGAAAGGGATATGTAACACATCTGTTAATTTTTTTTATTGCTGTTAATTGAAGTTTTAATATTTTTTTCGTTCAAAAACGTTTCAATCTCTTTTTGTTTCCTCCCATTTATTTTCTCAAGGCGTTTTGTAAAAGAAAAATTGGCTTTGAATAAGTTACCATCTTGGGTGAGTTTGTCTAATTCTTGATCTAGCTCTACGAAAATATCCGTAGATGATGACATAAATGCATAGATTTCTTTTGAAGGTTTTTTATAATCAGTAGGTAAATTATTATTACTAATAAACTCATGGAAATTCATATCGTTTTGTTTCGCTAAATCAATTAGTTTTTGTAAATTTTCTTGGTCAGATTCTGTGAAATTCTTATCAGAATTTGTTGAAGCGAGAGGGATAATATTTTCAGATAACTCCCAACTATAATCTATATAATTTTTTATATTTTGTTTCATTTCGTCTTCATTAATAGTTTTGTTTTTCTTTGAGGAACTAAATATATTTTCTGGAACTTTAATAGCAACATCTTTAATAGATTGTACATCGTTTTCTTCCTTAGGTTGTGCACTGTTTGAACAAGCTGATAGAAATAAAAGAGTAAGTAGCATGAGTGAATATAAAGTATATTTCTTCATTTTAATCTCCTTTTACATTCATTAGTGTCTTTGTAAAATAGCAATATTCCATTTCAAATACTTTACTAAAAGTGCATATAGATGTTTTACCATTTGATAAGATATGACGGATATGAGTAAACCGACGCAAAAAGCGATGAACACATTATAAACATCGGAATAACTGATTTGATGAAACCCTTTAAAGAATCCTAATCCTATTAATAAGATAGGTGAAATAATTAATAATGGTGTAGCAATGATAAGTGCTAGAAGAATCGGTAATAAAAAGAGTAGTACGAAAAAGGCGATAAAGATAAAGGCAAAGTTTAAAACACTTAAGCTCATAACAGAAAAAAGTGCAATTATCATATTTTTGAAGCTTCGTTTACTGTCAGCATTGCTTATTGCATAGGAAACAGTAAGTTCTTTAGCAATGGTTTTAGGATTTCCTAGCTTTTTAGAAATTTCCTCTTCAGATATTCCATCTTGTTTACCACTAATAAAATGAGTTTCGTACTCCGAGATAATATCCTCCTTTTCTGAATTAGGCATATTCCGTAGGGAAGAACTAAGTTGTTCTAAAAATTCACTCTTGTTCATAACGATCACTTTCCTTTATAAAATGATGAATTATGGCTGAAAATCCTATCTTTTTTCTAAGCAGCACACACAATCTATATCTACTTTTTGAAAGGAGATATACTAATCGTGAATAAAATTACAAATAATGGGTATTCCATTATTTACAAATATATCACTTACTATTATTCTTTGCAAGGTACTATAAATTTGTTAATAATGTGAATAGGTGGAAGTATTTTTGTACATTTTTAGAAGAGATATAAAAATGTTATTTTAAGATAAACAAAAGGTTGTAAGCGCATTCTTTAAAACTTGTCAAAATAATGTCGAATTCATATTGTTGGAAAAATAATGCATTTGTAATATAATGATAAATGATACTTCACCAGCTTAATTAACTAGGTGAAATTAAAATCTTTATTACACACATTATGAAATAAAGGGTAACTAACTGTTACGATTTATTTAACCAATTATAACGAAAGTTAATTAAATATATCAGTAAGCCCTGCTAGTCAAGTAATTGGCTAGTAGTGAGGGTTAACTGCGGGCAATCCCTAAAGCTGATTGAACTACAACGTGGCTAGAAATAGCGAGCGTGAATGTCGCGAAAGCAGAAAAAATCAATCAGATGATGCAAGGTTAAATCCTAAACATTAGAACAATGGGTCTTCCGCCTCGAATCATCTAAGTCAAAATGGATAGGATGAACGTTCAACGACTATCTCGTATAACTGACGAGAGTACATCACAAGCCTATGGTGATGGAAAAATCCTCTATCTCTAAAGTGATAAACATATAGTCTGCGCTCATGTGAAAACATGAGAAGTTCATAAGAGAACTGGCTAAGGAATTGCGCCCTTAGTTGAACGAGATACATTTAATTAAATCTATCAAACCTCATTGAATCTATCGAACGTATGTGCTATGGTAGATTCAATGAGATAAGAATAATAATGAAATTTTTACGAGTTAGTCAAGTATCAGAATTAACAGGTTTGCATCCGAGTAGTCTTACGAGAATGCTGGTAGAACACGCTACGATTCAGAAGAACAAATCTTTATTAAAGGAGTTACATTCTGATGATATTGGCGAAGAAAGTCAGACTAATTCCAACGCCTGAACAAGAACAAGTGCTAAAAAAACATGCCGGTGCTGCAAGATTCGCTTATAACTATTGTAAAAGAATGAGTGATAGATACTATAAGCTATTTGGAAAATCTGTTTCACAGTTAGCTTTACAGAAACGATTTACAAAGATTAAGAAGCGAAAGAGATATGAGTGGTTAAAAGACATTAATGCACAAGTTCCCAAACAGGCTTCAAAAGATTTTGATACGGCGAGAAAAAATTCGTTCAAAAAGTACAAAAATGGTTCTCACACTTCTTATAAATCCAAAAAAGATTTAATTCAAGGATTTTATGCCAATTATGAAAGACTGGTTATAGGAAAGAAAGTAGTTCATATTCAGTCTATTGGAGAAGTGAAAACAAGCCAACAACTACCAAGAAATAAAAAACCATCCAACCCAAGAGTTACCTTTGACGGTCGTCACTGGTGGATTAGTGTAGGGTTCCAAGAAGACTTTGAATCACAAGGACTAACCGATGAGTCGATTGGTGTGGATGTTGGTTTAAAAGAGCTTTTTGTAGCTTCTAATGGTATGAAAGAACGAAATATAAACAAAGATGCCAAGGTTAAAAAACTTTTGAAAAGGAAAAAGTCAGCGCAAAGAGATATGTCTAGGAGATTTAAAAAAGGTGTGAAAATTCAATCTGCTGGATATGAAAAGGCGAAAGCTGAGCACCTGCGGTTATCTAGGAAAATTATGAATATCCGAAATAACCATATCCATCAAGCAACAGCTAAATTGGTGAAAACCAAACCAATGAGGATTGTTGTGGAAGACTTATCTATTTCAAACCTGTTAAAAAACAAAAAACTATCGAAAGCATTTTCATTTCAAAAATTAAACTTCTTCTTTCAATGTTTGTCATACAAGTGCGAGAAGTATGGCATTGCGTATGTAAAAGCTGATAAATGGTTCGCCTCAAGCAAGATTTGTTCATGTTGCGGCATGAAATACGACCATTCAGTTCAACCAGAAGGACAGTGGAGTTTAAAAATACGTGAGTGGCGTTGTGCTTCATGCAATAGCCATCATGATAGGGATGTAAATGCTGCGACAAATTTATCAAGATGGGTAAAATAAATGCTTGATAATAGGAGGTAACGATACTGCCTTGTGTGGAGTGTTATACCCCTCGTCCCTTTGGGGTTGCGAGAACACGATGAGGCACTAACTCGTGTAAATTTGATTGAATTGTATAGATTTAGTTAAGTTTATCGTATCGGATGATTAGTTTTGAGTACAGGTGTAAAAGCAAACGACGTGAAGACAAAAACAAAGGGAGCAGATCTTGTTGTTGATTGTTTAATTAAACAAGGTGTTACACATGTTTTCGGTATTCCAGGAGCAAAGATTGACTCTGTATTTGATGTATTGCAAGAAAGAGGACCAGAGTTAATCGTTTGTCGTCATGAACAAAATGCAGCATTTATGGCAGCTGCTATTGGTAGATTAACAGGGAAACCGGGCGTATGTCTTGTAACTTCAGGACCAGGGACATCAAATTTAGCGACAGGTCTTGTTACTGCGAATGCGGAGAGTGATCCCGTTGTTGCTTTAGCTGGTGCAGTTCCGCGTACGGATCGATTAAAACGTACACATCAATCTATGGATAATGCTGCACTATTCGAACCAATCACAAAATATAGCGTAGAAGTAGAGCATCCTGATAATGTGCCAGAAGCATTATCAAATGCATTCCGAAGTGCGACTTCTACAAATCCAGGAGCAACTTTAGTAAGTTTGCCGCAAGACGTTATGACTGCGGAAACGACTGTAGAGTCTATCGGTGCGCTTTCTAAGCCACAGCTTGGAATCGCTCCCACACATGATATTACATACGTAGTAGAAAAAATAAAAGCAGCGAAATTACCAGTTATTTTACTCGGTATGAGAGCAAGTACAAATGAAGTGACGAAAGCTGTTCGTAAATTAATTGCGGATACAGAGCTTCCTGTCGTTGAAACATATCAAGCAGCTGGTGCGATTTCACGTGAGTTAGAAGATCATTTCTTTGGCCGCGTTGGATTATTCCGTAACCAACCAGGTGATATTTTACTAGAAGAAGCAGACCTTGTTATTTCTATCGGTTATGATCCAATCGAGTATGATCCAAAGTTCTGGAATAAACTTGGCGACAGAACGATTATTCATCTTGACGACCATCAAGCAGATATCGACCATGATTACCAGCCAGAGCGTGAATTAATTGGTGATATTGCTTTAACGGTAAATAGCATCGCGGAGAAATTACCGAAACTTGTATTAAGTACGAAATCAGAAGCGGTATTAGAACGATTACGCGCAAAATTATCAGAACAAGCAGAAGTTCCAAATCGTCCTTCAGAAGGTGTTACGCATCCACTTCAAGTGATTCGTACACTTCGTTCTTTAATTAGTGACGATACAACTGTTACATGTGACATCGGTTCCCATTCTATTTGGATGGCGAGATGTTTCCGTTCTTATGAACCACGTAGATTATTATTTAGTAACGGCATGCAAACGTTAGGTGTTGCACTTCCTTGGGCAATCGCAGCTACTTTAGTAGAACCAGGTAAAAAAGTAGTTTCCGTATCAGGTGACGGTGGTTTCTTATTCTCAGCGATGGAGTTAGAAACGGCGGTACGTTTAAATTCTCCAATCGTCCATCTTGTTTGGAGAGACGGCACATATGATATGGTTGCATTCCAACAAATGATGAAATACGGCAGAACATCCGCTACAGAGTTTGGCGATGTTGATCTTGTGAAATATGCGGAAAGTTTCGGGGCGTTAGGTCTTCGTGTTAACACGCCTGATGAATTAGAAGGTGTGTTAAAATCCGCGCTAGCAGCAGATGGTCCTGTCATTATTGATATTCCAATTGACTATCGTGACAACATTAAATTAAGCGAAAAATTATTACCAAACCAATTAAACTAATGGAGGCAGATTTGAGATGACTGTTGCGCAATTAATTGATATTGATGCGAAAAAAACGAAAACGAGTAATGAAGTATATCAAACATCTACAATGCTTGCGCTATTAGATGGTATATATGATGGTGTAATTAGCTTTGAAGATTTGAAAAAACATGGTGATTTCGGCATCGGCACATTTGATCAATTAGATGGTGAAATGATTGCATTTGATAATGAATTTTATCATTTACGTTCAGACGGTTCAGCGGAAAAAGTAGAGCCAGAAGAAACAACGCCATTTGCGACTGTAACGTTTTTTGAAAAAGAAATGAGTTATACGGTAGAGCGTCCGATGAATCGTGAAGAAGTTGAAGCGTTATTACATGAATTAATGCCAAGTAAAAACTTGTTTTACGGTATTCGAATGGACGGTACGTTCCGTGAAGTAAGGACGAGAACTGTTCCAAGACAAGAAAAACCGTATACACCGCTCGTTGAAGTGACGAAATCACAACCAATCTTTTCATTTGAAAATACAGAAGGTACGCTTGCTGGATTTTGGACACCAGATTATGCGCAAGGTATTGGGGTAGCTGGATTCCACTTACATTACATTGATGATGAAAGAAGCGGGGGCGGACATGTTTTCGACTATGTTATAGAAAACTGTACCATCCAAATTTGTCAAAAAGCTCATATGCATTTAGCACTTCCAGAAACAGCTGATTTTATGGCGGCTGCATTATCAAGAGAAAATTTAGAGGATAATATTGCAACTGCGGAAGGTGCAGAGTAAGAGGGAAAGACTGTTCCATTTTGGAACAGTCTTCTTTTATTCGTAATGTTATTATTTGTCGATAAATCGATATTTCTTGTCGAACCGTTGATATATTGTAAGTTACGATAGATATATTCGAAAAACCGTTGATATATTGTAAGTTACGATAGATATATTCGAAAAACCGTTGATATATTGTAAGTTACGATAGATATATTCGAAAAATCGTTGATATATTGTAAGTTACGATAGATATATTTGAAAAATTGTTGATATCGCTTATTTCTTTGAAACAAACGGATGTCCCTCATAATAAAAACGCCACGGATAGTGTACAGCTTCTTCTGCATAGTCGATATTAATACGAGGTCCTGCTGTTATTTTATATTGTGATGATATGTGTTCTTCTTTTGGAACTAATTCAATATGTAACGTATCACTTTGTAACGATACACCGCGTTCTTTTAAAGTGATGCCAAGTGCACGGCATAGTTTGCCAGGACCGTTCGTTAAATTTTTGTACTGCGCTTTTGTAATTTCGGTCTTATTGTAGCGCGCTAGTTTTATTTCTGCTATTCCATCTACCGGCTCAAGAGCTCGAATGAGAATACCTTGCGGGGTGCCCACTGGCGCTGTAATAACGTTAAAGCAATGATACATACCGTAAATTAAATATACGTAAGCATGCCCTGGTGCACCAAACATAACTTCTGTGCGATCTGTCCGTCTGCCTCCATAACTATGTGCGGCCTTATCATCTGGGCCTTTATATGCTTCTACTTCTACAATGATTCCGCTTCGCTTTATTCCGTCTACAATATGAACAAGTTTTTGCCCGAGTAATTTTTTTGCGACTTCTAACGTATCGCCTTCATAAAAAGAAGGAGGTGCCTGCATTGTACTATCTCCTTTGCTAAGTGTATATGTATATAGTAAACCAAATTTTCAGTAGTAATTCTAACTCGTTCTATTTGCTACATTTATTTCATAAATTATGGATAGAGTACAACAGCGAAGAGGGGGAGTGCGACATGATTTATCGCTTACTAGCTCTTAATATAGATGGGACACTACTATACAACAATGGAAAAATTGCAAAAGGATTAAGAGAAACAATTGAATTTGTGAAAAGAAAAGATGTATACGTTACGTTATTTACGAGTCGTAATTTTCAATCCGCTCATAAAGTAGCAAAGGCGTTAAAATTAGATTCTATATTAGTGACACATGGTGGTGCTTTCGTTTCAGCAACGTTAGATAAGCCGTACGTTCAAAGAAGATTGTCTGAAGAGAAGACTTTTAACATTGTGCAAGTGTTAGAGCACTTTGATTGTAACGTACGCATTTCTCATGAACGGTTTTCGATAGGAAATCGTGAGAGAAATACACCAAACTTAATTGCGCGCACTGTATTATCAAGCGCAGATCCCTTATTTTATCCAGTTCAATTTGTAGATTCGTTAGGTGACGCGCTTCGTGACCATCCGGTAGCGGCGCCAAAAATTGATGTTCTTTTCCAAACTAAAGGTGAAAAAGAACGCGGGCTAAATACATTAAGAAAAGCGTTCCAAGATGTAGAGTATGTTGAATGTGATTCAAAACGAATAGAAATTTTACCGCAAAATGTATCAAAGTTACGCGGGTTACAATTGCTTGGAGAGCATTTAAATATTTCGCTAAATGAAATGGTTGCGATTGGAGATAGTATGGAAGATTTAGAGGTTATTGAAAACGTGGGACTTGGGGTAGCGATGGGGAACTCGCCTGTAGAATTAAAGCAAGCAGCCGATTGGATTACACGTTCAAATAGTGAAAACGGTGTAGAGTACATGATTAAAGAGCATTTCCGTAAGCAGTTCCCGCTTCCGTTTTTGAAGAATCATAAAAATACACCGAAACGATGAAAGAAAAACGTAGCTTTTTGGCTACGTTTTTTGTTGAGCTTATTAAAAGGAATGAAAACGTTTTAAAATGTGAATTGTGTATGAAATCTATACAATTCACTTGAATCCTTTAGAAAACTAATGTAAAGTGAATGATGTTGTCAAAATAGTTACACCACATGAAATATTCTTCAGATTAATTTTATTGGGCTCCCATACGTAAAAGTATTTCCGCATGACAGTTTAGTTCACGTATTATTTCAAAAATGAATTGTAGTAATTTTATTAAGTAGTTGTAGCGTTCTTTTGTTGTATTTAAATGGATTATTTTAAGTTAATGTGAGTAAGACCTGGTACATATGAAATGTGCTTCTTTTTGTGATTTTAGGAAGTTTAAAAGGGGGAATGAATTTCTTGAGGAAATCATTTAATCAAAAAATTAAAAAGTTAAGTAGTAGTTTAATAGTTGTATTACTAATATGTATGAATTTTTTAATCCATTTACCATTTAAAGCAGAGGCAGCTACAACAGAGTTAAAAGGTTTAGGTGATGTATCTTATTACAACGCCATCATTTTTGGAGATCATAGTGCAACGAGTGCGGATATTGAAGGTGCGATGGCTGTTCAGAAAAATATGAACGCATCAAGTTATACAGTCGTAGCAGCTGCAACTGGAGCAAATAACTTAGCTGGAGCAACTTGGATAGATGAAGGATATCCATCATTATTACTAGGCGGTCAATTTACGAAAGCGGGAGCAGGACAGGTAATTATTCAAGATGGAACAGTGGCGATGACAAAAGACGGTGACCCAGATGGCGCGATGAAAACATCATATGACCGTATCTCTTATAAAGAGCAAGCGGAGATTGATGCTAAGTTTAAAGAATTTAGAAAAGACGTTGATGGTGTAATTGGGGATGCAAGTAAACTACACACTGATAAGCCAAAACCTAATATGAGTTTTGGAATCGGTGAAGATGTAAATAACCCTAATATTTATGTCTCTTCAGGCCAAACGGGAAAGAAAGCATTTGATGTAAAAGACGTTTTTCTTCCGAATGTAGAGAATAAAGACTTTATTGTTATTTATTCAGATGCAGAAGAAGTGAGTTTTGGTGGCGGTGCAATTTTGTATGATACAAGAAATACTGGGATGGCGACGGATTTAATTAATACATCTCAAGCATACGACCCTAATTCATCTTTTACTGAGCTAGCTAGTAAGGTAATTTGGGTATTTCCTAATGCTACAAAGATAACAACTAAAGGTTATGGTGTAGTAGGTAGTGTGTTTGCACCTAATGCAGTTGTAGAAACAAAAGGTGGTTCTATTAATGGACAAGCCTATGTTGGAGGATTACACCAAAGAGATGGTTTTGAGGTTCATAACTTTAAATTTAACTGGCCAAAATGGAATAAACCAGCAGCTGAAAAAGGACATTTACAAATTAAAAAAGTTGATGAAAACGATGAAAATATTGTTTTAAAAGACGCAAAATTTGATGTTGTAGACAAAGATAATAACGTTGTGGCTACTGTTACAACAAACGAAAAGGGTATTGCGGAAGTTAAAGATTTACCACTTGGTGACTATTTTGTAAAAGAAATAAATGCACCAGAAGGATATATAAAAGTTGATACACCAGTCAAAGTAACAATTGATAATACAAACGTAATTGAACTTGTTATGAAGAATACGAAAAAAGTAGAGAATGGCCAATTTAAATTATTGAAAAAAGATAGTGAATCCGGTCAACTTCTGCCAGGTGCAAAATTTGATGTTATCGATAAAGATGGGAAAGTTGTGGAAACAATTGTTACAGATGATAAAGGTGAAGCCTTATCGAAACGACTTCCAGTTGGAAGCTATACATTAAAAGAAGTAGAAGCACCGAAAGGGTATGAATTATCATCTAGTTCAGTTTCTGTTGATATAGAGGCTAATAAAGTATTGACTGTAGATGTGGTGAATAAAAAGATTCCCGAAAAAGTAACAGGTCAATTTGAAATTGTGAAAGTAGATGCGGAAGATAAAACGAAGGTATTATCAGATGCAGAATTCGAAGTGTATAAAGAGGGTAAAAAAGTAGATACGTTACGAACAGATAAAACTGGTAAAGTAGTTTCTCAGAAATTAGAACCAGGAAAGTACACATTAAAAGAAACGAAAGCACCACAAGGATATAAATTGCTAAAAGAAGAAATTGAAGTCGTTGTGGAAGCGGACAAAGTAGTAGAAGTACAAGTAGAAAATGCAAAAGAACTAGGAAGCTTACAAGTAACCAAAAAGGATGCAGAGAGTGGAAAAGTTCTAGCAGGTGCAGAATTTAAATTGAAAAATGTAGCTGGTCAAGTAGTTGGAGAAGCGAAAACAACGAATAAAGACGGTGTTGTGAAATTCGAAAACTTAGTGCCAGGAAAGTACACGTTAGAGGAAACGAAAGCGCCGGAAGGTTATAAGGCGTTAGAAGTAACAGTAGAAGTAAACGTTGTAGCGAACGAAGTAGTAAAACAAGAAGTTACGAATGAAAAAGTAACAGGTCAATTCGAAATCGTGAAAGTAGATGCGGAAGATAAAACGAAATTGTTATCAGGTGCAGAATTCGAAGTGTATAAAGATGGTAAAAAGGTAGCGGAACTGAAAACAGATGAGAGTGGAAAAGTGATGTCACCAAAATTACCGCTAGGTGAATACACAGTGAAAGAAACGAAAGCACCAGCGGGCTACAAGCTTTCAAATAAAGAATGGAAAGTAACAATTCAAAACGAGAAAGAAGTAGTAAAAGTAGAGGCAGAAAACGAAAAAATCTTAGGTTCTCTACAAATTATTAAAATGGATGATAAAGATCAAACGAAACGCTTAGCAGGCGCAGAATTTACATTGAAAGATGCGAAAGGAAATGTTGTAAAAGAAGGAATTACAACAGATAAGTCTGGAACGGTTAAGGTAGACGGACTTGTGCCAGGTGAATATACGTTAGAAGAAACAAAAGCACCAGAAGGTTATGAGTTAACAAAACAAATAATTCATGTAACAGTTGACGGTGAAAAAGTTATTGATGTAAAAGTAACGAACGGTAAGAGCCTTGGGCAATTCGAAATCGTAAAAGTAGATGCTCAAGATAAAACGAAAGTATTATCAGATGCAGAATTCGAAGTGTATAAGGATGGTAAAAAAGTAGATACGTTACGAACAGATAAAACTGGTAAAGTAGTTTCTCAGAAATTAGAACCAGGAAAGTACACATTAAAAGAAACGAAAGCACCACAAGGATATAAATTGCTAAAAGAAGAAATTGAAGTCGTTGTGGAAGCGGACAAAGTAGTAGAAGTACAAGTAGAAAATGCAAAAGAACTAGGAAGCTTACAAGTAACCAAAAAGGATGCAGAGAGTGGAAAAGTTCTAGCAGGTGCGGAATTTAAATTAAAGAACGAAGCTGGTCAAGTAGTTGGAGAAGCGAAAACAACGAATAAAGACGGCGTTGTGAAATTCGAAAGCTTAGTGCCAGGAAGGTATACGTTAGAAGAAACGAAAGCGCCGGAAGGTTATAAGGCGTTAGAAGTAACAGTAGAAGTAAATGTTGTAGCGAACGAAGTAGTAAAACAAGAAGTTATGAATGAAAAAGTAAAAGAAGAAATTACAGGTCAATTAGAAATTACAAAGGTAGATGCTAATAATACAAATAAAACATTAGCAGGCGCAGTGTTTGAAATTTGGAAAGACGGAATAAAAATCGACACATTAACAACAAATAAGAGCGGTAAAGCGACTTCTAAGAAGTTAGAACCAGGAGATTACACTTTAAAAGAAATCCAAGCGCCAGAAGGATATACTTTATCCGATAAGGAAATGAAATTTACGATTTCTAATGAAAAAATTGAAGTTGTAAAGCTTCAAATTACAAATAAAAAAGATACAGATAAAGATCCGGAAAAACCAGGTGAAGGAACAGGAAAACCAGGTGAAGGAACAGGAAAACCAGGTGAAGGAACAGGAAAACCAGGTGAAGGAACAGGAAAACCAGGTGAAGGAACAGGAAAACCAGGTGAAGGAACAGGAAAGCCGGGTGAAGGAACAGAAAAGCCGGGTGAAGGAACAGGGAAGCCAGGTGAAGGAACAGAAAAGCCAGGTGAGGGAGTAGAAAAACCTAATTTACCAGAACAAGGACAAGGTTCTTCTAATAATCAACAACTCCCAGCTACAGGACACAATACGAATTACGTTCCATTCATCGGTTTTATGCTTCTGTTACTAGGAATACGTTTAAGATTCATGGCTAAAAATAGTTAACGGATGTATAAAAGGCATCAGAGATATACAATCTCTGATGCCTTTTAAATTAATACAGATAAATATTTTAAGCTTCAATTACGCTAAGCATTCTGTTTATAAATGCAGCTGCGTGAGCACGTTGTGATGGTCCTTTTGGTACGAATTGATTAAATTCATTACCTTTTACAATTCCATATCCATACACTCTTTGTACTTCTTCTTTAGCGTAAATTAAGTTTTGGTCTACGAATGGTAGTTCAACTTGTTTTGCAAAAATACCAGCGTGTTTTAGAGAACGATCGATCATAATAACAGCTTCTTCGCGTGTAATTGTAGTATTTGGATCAAATGTATTATCACCACGTCCGCGGATTATGCCTGCGCTTGCTGCACGATTAATACCGTCTCTTAAAGATGGGTGTACTTGTTCTAAGTCTGTGAAATTAGCATTTCCACTTGGTAATTGTAAAGCACGAGTAATTAATGTAGCAAATTCAGCGCGCGTTACAAGACGTTCTGGGAAGTACTTGCCGTTCCCTTCTCCTTGCATAATGCCTCTAGCTGCTAATTGACGAATGTCTTGTTCATACCATCCACCTGTAATGTCATCAGTTACGGGATTTTTTTGGTTTTCCTTATAGTATGTTTCAGTTCCTTTTAAGAAAGCATCCCATTGTCCGCGTTGAATCATAAACGCAGGGCAGTTTTTTCCTGACCAAAATTGGTGTTTTTGGACCTTATCTAGAGAAATATTTAAGTCGTTCATTAAATAAGCTGCCAATTTACGCGCATTTTCTACCGCTTTTTCATAGTTTCCATCTTGATTAACGGCAATTTCAATTCCGATAGATTCATAGTTTCCAGTTTTATTTCCAGCATGCCATCCAACTTCATTTACTGGAAGATGTTGATAAATTTCTTTATCATCTACTGTGAAATGCCAAGATGCAGCGCGATCAGCTGTTCCGCGTGCTTGATTATCTAAGAATTTTGCATGATTCAGAGCATTAGCACCCTTCGCTGTATTAGCCGTTTCGTGAATCGTAATATATTTAGGCACCATCGGGTAGCCAGGTCGAATATCGTCATTTCCTTTTGGGACAATCATTTCTTTAAATGTAACGCCATAAATATTGTTTGTTTGTAGAGCTTCTGGCGATCTCAATAAACTGTTTTTAGCAGTACGACTGTTTTTTAATAATGAAGCTTTTGTACCTTCAAATGTAGCAGAAGGTGCATAAATCCATTTTGCTGTTTCGTTTATTTGGACTTTAAACCAATTTCCAGCTTGTTCAGTAGGAGTAATGACTTGTGGCTCTAGTTTCCCTTCTTCTTTAAACGATTGGAACGGAAGTGCATGTATGGAAGCTTCTTCTTTTACGATTAATTTTTGGTTAGATAGTTTATGAATCTCTTGAACTTCTAAGCTATTATCATTGTTATCTATCCATCCAGCGCCAGTTGGCGTCGTTATGTAGTAAGCATTTCCTTTTTTCTTTGTCGCCGTTACGACTTGTTCTGTAATCTCGATATTCGATTTGTTTTTTAAATCATTCGCGGTATATAATGAATGTTTTTTTGAAGTGTATAGTAGGAATTGGCCAGTAACCTCGATATCTTCTTCATGAGTACTATGCTCATTAACATGCTCCTTAATACTTTTAAAAATTTGATCCTCCGTATATACTTCGGCGGATTTTTCAGCACTCTCTGCAAATGAATAAGTAGGTGCAAGAACAGTTTGTAATGCAAGAGAGAGAGTTAATACACTATAAAATTTCTTTTTCATATTTGTTTTTAACACATTAGATTGTGGAATCTAGTGTTAACAGTCCTCCTTTTTATATTGTATTTTCACTATGTATCGATTTTAACACTAATAAATTTTAACAAGAGAAAATCATGATGTCTATATACATGAGCAATATTCATAAAAAGAATTATTTGAAAAAATGTAAGAGAAACAGGTAAAACCTTCTGTATTGACCTGCAAACGCCCTTCAAGTAAACTAAAGAGAGTTTGCAAATGAAAAGGTGATAATGTTGTTAATTTCAATTAAAACGTTACAAGATGATCGTTTTTTACGTCCGCTACAAAATATTGGCGGCTTATTTTTTGAAGAGAGTACGATTGGATTTGAACAAGAGGAAGCAAATCTTATCGTTGATATACACATTGAAGAGAATGTGAAAGCATCTGCTCGTTTAACAGATGTTGCGACTGGAAATGTGTATGAAGAAACATTCGCAAAAGATTTATCTGCTTTTACAGATGAAAAAGAGCGTATGAAGCAAGTGAAACACGTTGTTTCTTATGTATATCTTTCTGTTCTTCAGCAGTTAACTGGTATTGAACAAAGCTGGGGTATTTTAACGGGAGTACGTCCGACGAAACTTCTTCACAAAATGCTTCAAAATGGTATGTCAAAAGAAGAAGCGCATCAAGAACTTCGTGAAAGTTATTTAATTCATGAAGAGAAAATTGAACTTCTTCAGCGCATTGTTGATTGCCAATTAGCAGTTGTTCCGGATTTATACCGTTTGAAAGAAGAAGTAAGTATTTATATCGGTATTCCGTTCTGCCCAACGAAATGTGCATATTGTACATTCCCGGCTTATGCAATTAATGGACGCCAAGGATCTGTTGATTCGTTCTTAGGTGGTTTACATTATGAAGTTCGTGAAATTGGTAAGTTTTTAAAAGAAAAAGGTGTAAAAGTTACGACGATTTATTACGGCGGCGGTACACCTACAAGTATTACAGCAGAAGAGATGGATATGCTGTATGAAGAAATGTATGAAGCGTTCCCAGATGTGAAAAATGTGCGTGAAGTAACAGTTGAGGCAGGTCGCCCAGATACAATTACGCCAGCAAAGCTAGAAGTGTTAAATAAATGGAATATTGACCGTATTAGTATTAATCCGCAGTCATACCATCAAGAGACACTAAAAGCAATTGGACGTCATCATACTGTAGAAGAAACAATTGAGAAATACCATTTAGCTCGTGAAATGGGAATGAACAATATTAATATGGACTTAATTATTGGTCTTCCTGGTGAAGGGTTAGATATCTTCAAGCATACGTTAGATGAAACAGAAAAGTTAATGCCAGAATCATTAACAGTTCATACGTTATCATTTAAACGTGCTTCTGAAATGACGCAAAACAAACGTAAATATAAAGTAGCAGGTCGCGAAGAAATTACAGCGATGATGCATGAAGCAGAAGAGTGGACGCAAAAGCATAATTACGTACCATATTACCTATATCGTCAAAAGAATATTTTAGGTAACTTAGAGAACGTTGGTTATGCAATGCCGACGCAAGAAAGTATTTACAACATTGTCATTATGGAAGAAGTACAATCAATTATCGGACTTGGTTGTGGTGCATCAAGTAAATTTGTTCACCCGAAGACGGGAGCAATTACGCACTTTGCGAATCCGAAAGATCCAAAATCATATAACGATGGCTTTGTGAAATATACAGAAGATAAACTGAAAATTTTAGAAGAGCTATTTGCATAAGAAGAAAGAGGTTGTTCCGACTCGGAACAACCTCTTTTTTATCCTGCAGTAACGGGCGGTCCGATTATATCTTATCAGTTTTTGTCGGTAAGTCGATATATTCGAAAAATCGCTGATATAAATTGAGTTGTGGTTGATATATTTCAAGTTACGGTCGATATATCTGGAAAATCTCCGATATAATTTCATTTACTGTCTAGCGGTATCGTATGTAAAACTATGTCGATAATAATCAGAAAAATTAGTCAAATCATTAGAGGACAATGTCTACTTATGGACGAAATGATAGATTTATGAAAGAGAAAAGGGGGAAATTGTTGGCATGTATATGACGATAGGGAGAATTTTTGATTTATCAGTTGGTAAGTATCCAAATAAAGAGGCGTTAGTGGAACCTGAAAAAAATATTCGCTGGACGTATAAACAGTGGGATGAACAAATAAATAAAACAGCGCACGCTCTATTAGAAGAAGGGGTAAGAAAGGGAGATACGGTATCTGTTTACTTATATAATTGCCATGAATTTGTAAACGTTTACTTAGCCTGTGCGAAAATTGGAGCGATCTTTAACCCGATTAATTTCCGCTTAAAAGCAAAAGAAGTATCTTATATTCTTCAGGATGCATCCTCGAAAGTCGTTGTCTTTGAAAAAGCAGTTGAGTCAACTGTTGCTATAATTGAAAGAGATTTTCCAAATACATCTTTTTGGTCTATAGAAAACGATAAACCTTCCTATGCAAGTTCCTACCATGAAAAAGTGAATGAAGCATCTTCTGAGAAAGTAAATATCGAAATTGATGAAATGGATTATTGTTCTATGCTGTATACGAGCGGTACGACAGGTCATCCGAAAGGCGTGTTACACCGCCATCGTGAAATGGCTGAGCATAGTATGATTTGTACGTATTTCCTAAAATATAATAGAGATAGCGTTGGGCTTGTTGTTGCACCTTTATATCACTGTGGTGAATTAAATGCCGGAATCATACCACGCATTCAAGTTGGCGGAAAGAATGTTATTTTGCATCATTTTGATACAGAAACAGTATTACATACGATTCAAGAAGAAAAGATTACGACGTTCTTTGCAGCGCCGACGATGTGGAATATGTTGTTGCAAAAAGATTTAGCTCAGTATGATTTAACGTCAATGAAAATCGGTATATATGGCGGAGCAGCAATGGCACCGGCGTTAGTGAAGGAATGTAAAGAACGTCTTTATATTGATCTTGTTCAAATATACGGAATGACAGAAATGGGGCCAGTTGTTGCATTTCTCGTAGAGGAGGATCAAATTACCAAAGCTGGCTCAGCAGGCACGCCATGTTTTAGCCATGAAGTTCGTATTGTGAAACCGAACGAGGATGCACCGGCAGAACCAGATGATGTATTACCTCCTTATGAAGTGGGAGAAATTATTTTACGCGGCCCAACTATGATGGCTGGCTATCATAATCGTGAAGAAGCGAATAAAAAATCGATGTATAAAGGATGGTATCATTCTGGTGATCTAGGCTATTTTGATAAAGACGGTTATTTATTCGTTGCTGATCGCGTTGATGATATGGTAATTAGCGGTGGCGTAAATATTTATCCTCGTGAAATTGAAGATTTCCTTCATAGTCATCCAGGTATATTAGATGTGGCGGTACTTGGTGAGCCAGATGAATTATGGGGAGAGCGTGTTGTGGCAGTTATTGTGAAGAAAGATGAAACAATAACAGAAGCTGATTTAGAAACGTATTGCAAAGAAAGTGATGAACTAGCAGATTATAAACGTCCGCGTCATTATTTATTTGTAGATGAACTCCCTCGTAATGCGAGCGGGAAGTTGCAGAAGTTTGTACTGAGGGAGTCGTTGAAAGGTGCGAAAAAATAGAAAATGAAGGATGCCCCATATCTATGGGGTATCCTTCATTTTTCTGTATTAAACAGAAGAAACAATATCTTTGTTAATTCTCATTTTTTCTTGGTGAAGGTTAATTAGCGCATTTGAAATAAGGTGGAAACACAAAGTGGATGTAATACAAAAAGAAAAGACACCCTAAGGTGCCTTTCTCCGACTTGAACCATTTCATTTCATACGAATCGGAATCTATCCGTATTACCATTACCCCTTTGTTATGAGTGTAAACACACACTATAAAGCAGAATCGTCTATATACACTAGATTGTTAGTTCACAAAAGACAAGAGATTTGAGATCAATATCGAAGTGACGCCACATCCCCTATAATAATTGATATGTTACGCCTTTTAAAAGAATCTGCTTTATAGAACGTGCCCACAAGTTATATTTTACTACATGTAATATTCATTCAGTGTATTTTTTGATGAATATGTATAATTACATAAACTGTATGAAAAAAAGAGAGTATACTCTGATGTTGTGTAATAAAGATAAAGCCCGCCTATGGAATAGGGGGCTTTTCTTACTTTTTATAAATATTTATTCCAATTATATTATCAGATGAGTCTAAACGAATATAAACGTCAGCTGATAAAAGGTGTGCATTATATATTCGTTGTTTATATGTTGATATCTCGAAGCGTTTTCCATTTAATTCACATTCTAGAATAATCATATCGCCATGTTCTTTCCAATTTATTAATTTAGCAGTTGTATTCATATAAACCTCCTCTGAATCATTTTATGAAAATTAGTAGAGATAGTGTGAGAAAGGAGTTTATATAACAAAAAAAGACACCTTAAGTGTCTTCTTTGATTACTATAAAAGTCGTTGAATGAAATAGGTTTCTATTTTTATTTGCGTGAAAAGCCTTCTTCATCAAGGTATTCCGCAGCTTCTGGATAAGAGTTGAATGTACCGTCTAAGTTTACACCAGCGTACACGTTCCACATGTCATCCTCTGAAATAAGAGTAAGAATATGACCATCTTCGTTCTGCCATTCTTCTTCTTTCGCAGGTTCTACAGGTGCTACTACTTCTTCTTGTGATAGAAGGTCAATTGATTTCTCAATTACTGAACGTAACTCCTCTGCTGAAAACTCACGGATGTTAACCATGCCTTTATCATCTGTTTTATAACCTTTAATACCGCTTGCATATACAAATCCATTTCCATTTGGGTGTAAATGAAATACAACGTTCTTTTTATCTAAACGACTTTCTTCAAAGTGGAAGTTTACACGTTTTAATGATACGTTCTTTCTTTCTAGTTCTGGGAAAGATTCAATAATCGATAATTTTTCTTCAAAAGTTAGCATAGTGCCTCCAAGTATATAGTAAAAGATTTAATTTGTTCATTATAGCATAGTTGCAATTGTTTCCAAAGATAAGGGGGAAACTTTTCGTTGAATACGTTTACGTCACGAGAATGTAAAAAGTGAGCTAACGAATGTATCTTTTTAGGTGTACAATGGAACATGGACTTTATACAAAGGTGGTTTTTTTATGTTTCAAAAAATAGCAAAGGAATGTTTAGCAGGATTTACTGTTGCGATTGTTGCGTTACCACTTGCGATTGCATTTGGTATTGCCGCGACAGGAACATCTGAGGGAGCGCTTGTTGGATTGTATGGTGCGATTTTTGCAGGTTTATTCGCAGCGTTATTTGGCGGGACACCTGGGCAAGTAACAGGACCAACAGGACCAATTACCGTTATTGCAACAGGAGTTATTGCGACGCACGGGTTAGAGGCAAGTTTTATTGCCTTTATGATGGCAGGGTTATTTCAAATTTTATTCGGTGTATGTAAGCTCGGTTCTTACGTTCGATATATTCCGTATCCTGTCGTTTCGGGATTTATGAATGGTATTGCATTAATCATTATTTTAGGCGAAATAAAGCACGTACAAAATAGTTTTTTACTTGTTGTGTTAACGATTATTGTAATGATTGTTTCTGGTAAATGGATTAAGGCGATTCCGTCTAGTTTAGTAGCACTAGTCGGTGTGACAGCTTTGCTTCCTTTATTTTCTTCCCTACTCGAAGGACTTACAGTAAAGTTACCGATTATCGGAAATCTTTCACTAAATAAAGTAATTGAAAAGATTGGAACCATTCCAGAAGCGATGCCTACGCTTCATATTCCATCTTTAAGTGGAACAGGAATAGCAGCACTTATTTTGCCAGCGCTTAGTATTGCTTTATTAGGATCGATTGACTCGTTGTTAACATCGGTCGTAATGGATAATGTGACAGGTACACGTCATAAAAGTAATAAAGAACTGGTCGGACAAGGTATCGGTAATATGATGAGCGGATTGTTTGGCGGATTAGCAGGTGCAGGTGCGACTGTAAGGTCTATCGTGAATATAAGAAGTGGCGGTAAAACGGCACTTTCGGCATGTATGCATAGTGTTATCTTATTTATTTTTATTATGGGTCTTGGTTCGGTCGTACAATATATTCCACTTGCTGTATTATCAGGTATTTTAATTTTAACTGGTATTGGAATGTTCGATTGGGGAAGCATGAAAAAGATGCATGTCGCTCCTAAAGGTGATGTCGTTGTTATGCTCGTAACGATGATTGTAACGGTGAAGTTCGATTTAATGATTGCTGTTGCATTCGGTATTATTCTTTCGTTCATCATATATATGGTGAAATGTAAAGAACGCAAAACTTCTATCGTAAAAGAAAAAGAAGAAACGTACACAATTCAAGGACCGCTCTCTTTCCTATCAGTAGATCGTATTTTCTCTACTTTACAAGATGTGAAGTCACCGGTTGTTTTACGTATGAAAGATGTGCGTTATATGGATGTATCAGGAGCTATGGCATTATTAAATTTTGTTGAGCAATCAAATAAAGTAGGAGCAAGTGTAAAGCTTGAGCAAGTACATCCGAGTATTGAAAAAACAATCGCAGTAATGGCAAGCAATGAACAGAAAGAGCAATTGAAAATTTTAAGTGTTTAGATGGTAATTAGAATATCTCACAATCTTACATAAATTATAATGTAGAGTTGTGGGATATTTTTATAATGTTTTTAGTAATATGTATCGCAGTGATAGAGAGGAAGGGCTCTTTTGAGTAACAGAAACGGTTATAGTGTGTACATATATAATGGAAGGAATTAGAAAAAATATTGTGAAGAGACAGGCTTAAATGGGTTCTCTTTTCTATTTTGAAAAAAAAACCAAGTATTCAACCTATAATAAATTTGTTATGATAACCAATGGGATAAAGTGAATTCCTATCGTTTAAAACAATATGTTTGAGAGTATATGTATAAAAGAAAAGAGAAAAAATATGAATAAAACATTTGTAAAAGGAGCAGCAATTTTAACCATTACAACTTTTTTGTCGAAATTGCTGGGTAGTTTTTTTCAAATTCCATTACAAAATATTGCAGGAGATGAAGTGCTCGGTATTTTCCGCCTTGTTTTTCCTGTATATATGATTGCTCTTACATTATCGGTAGCCGGAGTTCCACTTGCAATTTCGAAACTAATTGCAGAGTTGAACGAAAAAAATAAGCAAAAGGAAATTGCGAAATTATTTAAATCAGCGTCAATTATTGGGATAGCATTTGGCGTTTTCGGCTGTTTAGTCATTGTATTATTTTCTATTGAAATTGCAAATATGCTTGGTGGACAAGAAACTAGAATGCCGTTGCTTATTACTTCATTAGCATTACTCATTGCGCCATACATGGCGGTGTATAGAGGGTATTTTCAAGGTTTCGGTGATATGAAACCAACAGGGGTATCACAGGTCATTGAGCAATTTGTACGTGTGTTTTTTATGTTAATAATTGCTTACATACTAGTATCATGTGATAAGAGTAATACTGTTATTACTAGTGGTGCGATGGTTGGCTCTTTTCTTGGAGTCATTAGTTCGCTTATATATTTGCGTATAAAATATAATAGAAGTCCATACTACAATAAAAGCAATTCCTATTCGCTCCGAGATTTAAGAGAAAACGGCAAAAAGATATTGCGGGTATCGATCCCAATCGCTATTGGAGCTTTATCAATGCCACTTTTAAATTTAGTAGACTCGCTTACAATACCGCATGTATTACAAGGATCATCAACAGAAATTCAAGAACAATTTGGAATATACAGTCGCGGTTTTGCATTCACGCAAATAATTGTTATTTTTGCAAGTGCAATTGTATTTCCGTTAATACCACTCTTAACTTCCGCATTGGCCAAAAGAGATATAAATTTGGCGAAAATAACAATTCAAAATACAAATCGACTAGCGCATGTTTTGACAGCACCGTTAACAATATGGTTGATGGCATTAACAGTACCGTTAAATGTCGGATTGTTCACAGATGTAAAAGGCAGTAGTATGTTAACAGTTATGATTGGCAGTTCGTATTTTACTGCGGTTATGGTATTATCAATAGGTGTTTTACAGGGCATTAACCGTTCTGCACAAGCTGCATGGATTGTTATTGCTGCGAGTTGTGTGAAAGTCGTGTTAAACATAATGTTCGTGCAGAAGTTTGGCATAGATGGAGCGGCGTATAGTACATTCATTACTTACGTATTGGTTTGTATTGTAAATCATTTGTATATTCGAAGCTATATTGCCTATTCTATTCATTTAAAAAGCTTTTTTGGTGTGCTAGCAATAGCATGTATTTTGGGACTAGGATTGTATGAACTATGTAATGTGATAAATATTACATCTTCAAGAATTATGACGTTATTATTCAGTGGTATAGCATTAAGTATTACAACCATTTTGTATGGTGTATGTGCTTTGAAATTAAAATGGATATCAATAAACAAAATACCATTTTTGAAAAGATAAATATAGAAATTTAATTTTTTATTATAATTCATATGAACTGATAAAGAGGAAACTATGTAGGGTATCAAGTGTTTAGGTAAGGAATGGGTACTAGTTTATGTTAGATGAAATAAACGGTTACCTAGTTTTGGAGGAGATTTAGGGTGCGTTTAGTCTTATCAGGATATTATGGTTTTTATAATGTTGGAGACGAGGCGATTCTACAATCAATTATTGAATCGTTAAGTAAAGAGAACCCGGATATAGAACTAGTAGTACTATCAAATGATTCTAAATATACAAAGGAAATGTATGGTGTAGAATCGGTAGATCGCTGGGATATAAAAGCTGTTTATCATGCAATCAAAAACAGTGATGGAGTTATTAGCGGTGGCGGGAGCCTTCTTCAAGATCAGACAAGTACGAAGAGTATTCTATATTATACGGGTATTATGGGACTCGCTCGATTATTAAAAAAGCCGTATTATATTTATTCACAAGGAATAGGTCCAATTACAAAAGGATATAATCGTCTATTAGTAAAATGGAACTTGTCAAAAGCTTCCTATGTATCAGTTCGAGATGAGGATTCGTTTTTATATTTAAAAGAACTTGGCATAAAAAACGATATTGAAATTGTTCCAGACCCTGTTTTAACATGGAAACGGACAAAACAATCGGATTGGTTGCAAAAGCATTCGATACATGGAAAAGTAATTGCGGTTAGTGTGCGTTATTGGAATGCAAAAGAAGATTATATAAAAAAATTAGCTGCGGCATTAAAAAAATTAAAGCAAGAAGGATACCAAATTCTATTTGTTCCAATGCATGAGCCATTTGATCAAAAAGCTTCGCGTGAAGTAGTAGACTTAATGGGAGAAGAGACGTATATGCTTCCATATAAAATGGATATCGACGAGAAAATATTCATTTTATCACAATGTTCATTACTAATTGGTATGCGTCTTCATGCACTAGTTTTTTCTGCTGTAGCCAAAACTCCAATGGTCGGGATTTCATACGATCCGAAAATTGATTCGTTTTTAAGTCAAGTGAATCAGCCAGTTATAGGAAGTGTGGATGGCGAATGGAGTGCTGAATATTTATATGAAATTGCGAAAAAGCAATTAATGCAACAAGGAACTGTGCAGCAAGAGTTACAATTGACAATAGATGAGCTTCGGTTGCAAGGCAAACAGGCAACAAAGAAACTCATTGATCATATGGAAAAAGGCACTTTATTAAAAAAGTAAAGTGTCTTTTATTTTGTTTTGAATGTAATGAAAATTCTAATTAAAAAACGTTTTATTTTAATTCCTATTTATTATGCTAAAATGATTGTGATTATTATATAATCAAATTTGTGATAATAAATTCGTAGATTACGAGGAGGATAACCTTGAAGACTTTTTCAAAAGGTATAACAGCAGTGGCATTAACGGGATCATTACTTTTAACTCCTATTTCAAGTTATGCGGCAAATGATGATATTACAGGACATATGTTTGAGACGCATATGCGCTCACTTATTACTAAAGGAGTTTTAATGGGGTATGGAGACAATGTATATGCGCCTGATAAATTAGTAACAAGAGCAGAGTTTGCTACATTCATAGCAAGGGCTTTAAATTTACCGAAAGCTGATTCGAATTTCGAGGATGTGCCGAAGACTTACGGTTTATATGATGGTGTAAGTAGAGCATATGGAGCGAAAATTATTAATGGTCGTACGAACGAGACGTTCTCACCAAATGATGTGATTACACGTGAAGAAATGTCGATCATGGTAAAGCGAGCGTTAGACTATAAAAATATTAAAGTAGCTGTAAGTCCGCTTACCTTTACTGATAAAGATAGTATTAACTATAAAGAGCATGTGCAAGTTATGGTGGCTACTCAAATTATTAAAGGGTATCCAGAAGATAATACATTTAGACCACATTTATCAGCTACAAGAGGAATGGCTTCAGCTATGTTGGATCGCATGCTTCAGACGATTGAAAAAAACGGAAATACCAATCCTGTAGAAACTAAGAAATATGTTGTGACAAATGTAAGAGAAAACGGAACAGAGCAAGAAGTAGAGCGCTATAATACGTATAAAGAAGCGGTTACGGCTGCTCAAAATAAAGGTATGAATGCGGTAAAATATGAGAACGAATTTTTATGGATTAAAGATGGTTTTGCAAGTGCGAAAAGAATAACTGGGCAAAACATCATTAATATTTATGATGAGAATTTAGCAACAGTATATACGTATATTCAGTATGGAACAGAATTGAAAGTGTTAGAAGTTGGCGAAGATCGTGTGAAAGTTCAACTTTCTGGTTTGACAGGTTATGTGAAGAAGAATGAAATCACTTTAATTCCTACCAATGAAATGAAACAGTCGTCTTATTATGTGAAATCAGATGGATATTTATACCATAAATATTATACATATAATACAAGTTCACCTGGATATACAGAATTTAGATATGGTGTGGCACCTTCTTTCATGAAGCAAGGACAGCAAATGTATAGTGTAGATGGAAAGACATTCGGAGACGAAACTTTCTATCAATATTTCAATTATTTATCATTACGTTCGAAAACAGATTATACAGCTGAACAACTAGATAGTTATGTGAAATCGATTAAGCCAGACTCTCCATTAATTGGTTTAGGAAAGAAATTTAAAGAAGTAGAAAGCAAGTATAATGTAAATGCATTATTCTTATATTCATTAGCAATTCATGAAAGTTATTATGGAACAAGCGCTCTTGCAAAAGACAAAAATAATTTATTTGGTTTAAAAGCAACAGACGATAGTCCATATGGTAACGGAGAAGCATTCAATTCAAAAGAAGATTGTATTGAACATGCAGCAAAATTATACATGAATGAAGGATATTTAAATCCAGGACATTGGCGTTATACAGCAACATATACAGGTGATAAAGCTGCTGGTTTAAATGCGAAATATGCATCTGATGCGAACTGGGGTAAAAAAGTAGCGGGGCATATGAACCGTTTTGATTCTTATTTAGGTAAAAAAGAATACAACAAGTACAAACTTGCACGTGTGATGAATAACGTGGAAGTGAAAAAGAATCCTAGTATATCAAATGAGCGACTGTATCGTTTAAATACAAATGTAGTTGTCACAGTTACTGGTGAAGAAATAATAAATGGAAAAGCGTGGGTTAAAGTTATTTCAGATAATCCTACTGTAACAGAAGCGTATATTGCAAAAGAAAGCTTAGAGTACGTAAAACATTAATTAAATAAAAAAGAAGGTGCTACTAATATTTCGTAGCACCTTCTTTTTATTCAATTTCAAAATCAACAATGATATAAGCGAGAATAACAACGAAGAAAATGCTAACGGCTGGCGCTGTTAATACGTGGCCAGACATAAAGCCAATGCCAAGTGATAGAATGAGTGTGCTCGCTAATAGCATATACTTTACGGTCATGATTTTCTTAAAGTTTGTGATCATGCGGATGAATAATGTAATACCAAAGTATAGAAGTGGTATTAAGTAAATAAGGAAACCGACAATTCCAAATGCGAAAAATAGGTCATGGAAGTCCATTTCAATTAATTTAATTTTATCTGTGTAGTTACCAGCGTAACCCATTCCGAATAGTTTTTGTGAAAGCGGTGCGTCTTTATAGTACTGTTTGTATGTTTTTAAGAATTTGTCGCGATCGCTGTAAATTAAACTTTTTACTTCAGAATCTGTAAGTTCACCTTTTGCATGTTTTTTTGCATCTTCTGGATCTTCTTTAATTACTTTTCCTTCTTTTCGATCTTTCTCTTTTTGTACTGATTTTTTGTATTCGTATATTTGCATGTGAATGCTCATATTTTTTGCGATAGGAGTATGCGGTGTAAGAACAATTAAACCTCCTAGTATAACAGCGGCAACAACGGTATTTACAATATGTGTGAATCCTTTTCCTTCTTTTTTACGATTTATCATATATTCAATGAATGAGAAGAAAAGTGCTACGCCTAATGTAATAACAATTGCGCCATATCCGACTTTCGTTCCGACCATAATACTTGCATACATCGCAAGTATTGTTGGAATCCAGTAATATATTTTTGAGAAAGAAGTTGTTTTATGAATCGAATATAAGACAATGATTGGGAACATAATGGCGAAAAGAGAACTTAAATCATTTCCAGCGAAGAACCAACCTCTTGAACCGATTTTTGAGTGAGGATAGCTTGGGAAATCCGTTCCAGTTTGCATTGCGACAATCATTGTGATGCTTAAAATTAAAGTTGCATATAAGAAATATGTAATGATTTTATGAAATACATACTCTTTATTTTTTAGCTCTTTAAAGGCGATAATATATCCAAACAGTAGCACAATTGGATATACGCTCTTTAAGATAAATTTAACTTCTTCTCCAAATGAAATTGGAGATTTAACCATCATATTATTTACAAGACCGATTGCGAGTGCGATTCCGAGTAAACATAAATAGAGGATGTACTTTTTCGCATCTTGTTGTTTGTGATGAAGAAGTAGGTATCCTAATGCAAGAAGCATAAAGGCGAAACGGACTACAACTCCAACTGTTGCGCTCATGTGTAGTATATAGATTGAAAAAGATGTTAATAAATCTAAAATTGGTTGAAACACAATGAATAGCAATAGGAAATGTGGGAAGTAGTTATCCGTTTGTTTCAACTTATTAACCATATGTTCCTCCAGTTCTTCATTCCTTTATTACAACACCCAAAAGATGGGTATAAAGCCTTTTTTACATAGTAAGGCGAATGAATTTCAATATTTGTTTTTTTATCAAACTTAAGAATACACCATTTCATTGTAATGGTAAATAGATGAAAAGCATGGATAAACCGACTTTAATTTCTATATTTTTCAACGGAATTGTATGTTTTATACGGTATATGTACAAATTGCGAGATTATTAGACAGAAAATTGAGAAAAAAGAAGGATTTTTCAATGGTTCTCTATAATTATATAAGTATAATCTTTATGGAGAAAAGAGGGGTATATATAATGGAAATAACAAGTAAAACAGAATCTGTCGTTGTGAAATATGAAGGCCACGTTGCAACGGTTATGGTCAATCGCCCAGAGGTGTTAAATGCGTTGGATGAGCCGACCTTAAAAGAGTTATTACAAAAGTTGAAAGAAGTAGCGGAAAGTTCTGCGCATATCGTTGTGTTATGCGGGAACGGCCGTGGTTTTTCTGCGGGTGGGGATATTAAATCGATGCTTTCAAGTAATGATGAAAGTAAGTTTGATGGTATTATGAATACCATTTCTGAAGTTGTCGTGACATTATATACGATGCCAAAGCTTGTTATTAGTGCAATTCATGGACCAACTGCAGGTCTTGGATTAAGTATTGCGTTAACAGCTGATTATGTAATGGCGGATATATCATCTGTTATTGCAATGAACTTTATTGGAATCGCTTTAATTCCAGATGGAGGCGGTCATTTCTTCCTTCAAAAGCGTGTCGGTGAAAATATGACGAAGCAAATTATTTGGGAAGGTAAGAAATTATCAGCGACAGAAGCGCTTGATATCGGCTTAATTGATGAAGTAATCGGCGAAGATTTCCAAACGGCTGTGAAGCAGAAGATTAATGAATGGTCACAAAAGCCGATTAAAGCAATGATTCAAACGAAGCAAATTTTATGTGAAGTAAATCGTTCTAATTTAGAGCAAACATTGCAATTAGAAAAGCGTGGTCAATATGCAATGAGACAAACAGCGGATCATAAAGAAGGTATTGCTGCGTTTTTAGAGAAACGTTTACCAGCATTTAAAGGGGAATAAAGTTTGTCCATTCCTCACTGATTATTAGCTCGTTAATTCGGGATAAAGGGGAGAAAGTGCTAACACATTTTAGTATAATTGTGTTAGCACTTTTTTTTAGGAGTAATACATGAAGAAAATGATCGGTGTTATCACTATTATTTTGCTTACATATTCTGCTTTGCATAGTACACCATCTTTGGCAGTTCGGACTGCGTTATTTTTTGAGGGACATCCAAGTGTTGCATTTTCTGACGGGGTGACGAAAGAAAAAGATGTGAAAAAAGAAGCGATTCCAGATGAGTATCAAACTCTATATGGTAAGGACGAAGACTTAGAGCACTATTTCTTTCCACATGTAAGAGCACATGGATCAGGAATTGATATGTTAAGTGCATGCGTGAAGAAAAAATGGTTTTTCTATAAAGCAGAGCTCGGATGTTATTAAATATAGGAGGATGAATGATGTCAGCATATAACAAGTTAGTAAGAGATCGTGTTCCAGAGAAGATTTTAATGTCTGGAAAAACATATACAGCACAAAAATTAACAGGTCAAGCCTACATACAAGCTTTAGCGAAAATTGGAACGGAAGAAATTCGTGAATTTGCTTCTATGAAAGAACGCGAACATGCACTAGATTCTCTTGCAGATGCGCTAGAGGTTATCATTTCATTAGCACGTGCAGAAGGTGCATCGATTGAAGATGTGGAACGCCTTCGTAAGCAAAAAGAGATAGAGCGCGGTGGATTTGAAAGAGGTATTTATTTATTAGATGTTTCAGAAGAATAGTTTTATAGGAAAAGCATAGCGTTAATGAGTAACACTATGCTTTTTTGTTGCAATGAAGCTAATAATGAAGAAGATAGCTGTTAATATCCAGCCGATTGTAATAGAAGTAGTAGTATGAATGGCATAAGAGATTTGTAAACAAAATAATGATGCTAAAAACCAAATGAGTGCAATGTGTATATATTTTTTTGATATATTCATATTTCAGGGCTCCTTTTGTATACTAAAAAGAATTTTACTACAATTTAGAAAATTAGGCCATATAAGTAGAGGTTTTCTGGCGAATTTTGTATACTGAATAGTAGAGAAAATGAGGAGGAAACGACAATGGCACACCATACGAAAGAAACGATGGAACTGATTAAGGAGCTTGTCTCTATTCCAAGTCCATCTGGAAATACAGCAAAAATTATTAATTTCATTGAAAACTATGTCAGTGAGTGGAACGTAGAAACGAAACGTAATAATAAGGGAGCTCTTATTTTAACGGTAAAAGGGAAGAATGATGCGCAGCACCGCTTATTAACGGCACACGTTGATACGTTAGGTGCGATGGTGAAAGAAATTAAGCCTGATGGTCGCCTGAGTCTTTCTATGATTGGTGGATTTCGCTGGAACTCTGTAGAAGGGGAATATTGCGAAATTGAAACATCAAGTGGCAAGACATATACAGGAACGATTTTAATGCATCAAACATCTGTACATGTATATAAAGATGCAGGTGAAGCAAAACGCGATGAGAAAAATATTGAAGTTCGTATTGATGAGCGCGTATTTTCAGCTGATGAAGTACGCGAATTAGGAATTGAAGTAGGAGACTTCGTTTCATTTGATCCGCGTGTTCAAATTACAGAGAGTGGATACATAAAATCCCGTCATTTAGATGACAAAGTAAGTGTTGCGATTTTATTAAAATTAATTAAAAGATTACAAGATGAAAACGTAACATTACCATATACGACGCATTTCTTAATTTCTAATAATGAAGAGATTGGATACGGTGGTAATTCTAACATTCCTGAAGAAACTGTTGAATACTTAGCAGTTGATATGGGAGCGTTAGGTGATGGACAAGCATCTGATGAATATACAGTATCTATTTGTGCAAAAGACTCTAGCGGCCCGTATCATTACGCACTGCGTAAACATTTAGTAGAGCTTGCGAAAACGAATCATATTGAATATAAAGTAGATATTTATCCATACTACGGATCTGATGCATCAGCTGCGATTCGCGCGGGATTTGATGTGAAACATGCGTTAATTGGAGCGGGTATTGATTCTTCTCACGCATTTGAACGTACACATGAAAGTTCTATTGCGCATACAGAAGCATTAGTGTATGCATATGTAATGTCTAATTTAATTGAAGAGTAATTTCATAGATAATAGAGAGCTGATTAAAGATATTATTTTTAATCAGCTTTTTATTTGGCGAAGCGATTAGGAGACATGTTCTAATCGCTTTTTAATCCCGCTATTTGCCGAGTAGTAAGACCCCTCTACCTCAAAATTCAGCGAAAGCAAAAAAGTTAGATGGGGACCGGGCTGCCTGTAAAAGCCCGATTGGTGAGGGCTGATTAAAGTTTTTTATATACATTCATTATAAGTTATATATATGCGATTTTTGTTATACGACCGGAAACGTATTTACTATAGATATATAATGTTATACACTATGAAAGGAATTAATTAATAGTTAATATTTTTTAGTTAGCTTGATTAAAAAAATTGTATGAATATGAAGTTTTGAGAGGAGATTTATTTTTCATGAAGTACAAAGCAATAGCCGCAGGTTTATTAGCAGCAAATTTACTAGCACATCCAATTAGTAGTTTAGCAGAAACGAAGAAATTTCCTGATGTTTCAGATAGTGCGTGGTCGAAAGACGCAATTTATTATTTAGTAGAGAGAAATGTAATTAACGGTATGCCAGATGGTAACTTTATGCCATACGGAAATTTAACACGCGCTCAGGCAGCAAAGATTATCGCAACAGCAATTGGTGCTAAAGTAGATCCAAATGCAAAGCCGTCTTATAATGATGCGAAAAATAGTTGGGCAGCTTCATTTATTGCAGCCATGGAAAAAGAGAATATTATTAAGGGACGAGAACCAGGAGTATTTGATCCTGAAGGAAAAGTAACTCGTGCTGAAATGGCAGCTATGCTTGTAAGAGCATATAATTTGAAGAGCAAAGTAACAGGACCAGTTCCTACAAAATTTGCTGATTTAGAGAATCATTGGGGTAAAGAAGAAGTTAATATTTTAGTAGAATTAAAACTTTCTTTAGGTACAGAGAATGGCTGGAAACCGAATGATTCTATTACGCGTGAACAAGCAGCTCAACTTACTGCGCAAACAGATAAATTTAGCAAGAATAGTGATCGTCCAGTAGAAACAAAGAAAATGTACATAGATAGAAAATTCATTACATATCACGCACCATCATTAAGTTCTGGGATTAGTGCAAATCAGCATAATCCACAAATGGTTGAAATTAAAGAAGAACGAGATGGATGGATCAAAATTGCAACAAGTAACGGTGATAAATGGACACCTTTAGTAGAGAAAACAGAAGTTATTAATGAAGGGTTCACTACTTATGCAGAAGCTTCTTCTTCGTCAAAAGTAATGGGAACACATAACGCACAACAAGTAACTGTTATTGAAGAGAACGGCAGCTGGATTCGTATCCGCATGGGCGCCGGTTTCCAATGGGTTAATAAAAATCAATTAAATCCAGTGAAGCAAGGTAACTTCTTAGAAGGAAAAGCGATTATCATTGATCCAGGTCATGGTGGAGTTGATCCAGGGCATTCTGGTGTGAAAATGGATGAAAGTGCTATTGTATTAGATACATCTTTACGTGTACAAAAACTATTTGAACAAAAGACACCATTTACTGTTTTATTAACACGTAATGATGATACGCGTCCGGGAAATACTCCTGGTGAATCTTTGAAAAAACGTGTAGAATTTGCACAAGAAAATAAAGGTGATATTTTCGTAAGTATTCATGCAAACGGGTTTAATGAACAAGTAGAAGGAACAGAAACGTTCTACTACAGATCGGCAACAAATCCAAACTCAGAAGAAAGCCGTGTACTAGCAGAAAAAGTACAAAAACGTTTAGTACAAGCACTTCAATCAAATGATAGAGGTGTAAAGACAGAAAACTTCTATGTAGTGAAATACAATACAATGCCTGCTATTTTAGCTGAACTAGGTTTCATCGATGCTAAAGGTGAAGGTGAAAAACTAGCTACTGAAGAATGGAGACAACGTGCAGCGGAAGCGATTTATCAAGGTATTTTAGATTACTATGAAGAAATGGGTAACAACGTGTCTTCTTTCCGTTAATAAATAATAAGAGATTGCCATTGGCAGTCTCTTTTATTTATTAACGTTTCTCTTTATTTCCGGCATATGATATCATTTAATTTTATATACAAAAGAAAAGTATTTGAATAATTGTAATCATAACAATTTTAAACGATAGAGGATGATAATAGATTGAATAATTATAGTAAAACACCTGCCTGTATATATACGTATGCATTTCGTGAGGAGGAGCGTGCTTTATGTTACTTGGAAATGCGCTCGTTCTTTGGAATGGAGTCCCACGTTAATATTTTAAAAAGTGATGTCAAGATTGACCCGAGTAGAAGTGCGTTTATGAAAGAGCGCGTTGAGGTTATGTATGAAGGGGACGACTTAGAAAGCATTTTAAAACAAGTGGAACAAATTGATTTGGCGGGGGCGTCGTTTAAAGTTATCTTCGTTAAAATCAATGACCTCGTTGGAGAAAATAAAATTGAATATGGAGAAAGACGTCTTATTGAACGAGACCTTGGCATGCATATTGAAGGAGAAGCGGATGTTCGTAATCCAGAGCGTGTATTCGGGATCGTTCCTCTTGGAGGACGCTGGTACTTCGGGCACTATGTAGAAAGCGAACCAGTTTGGTATCATCACATAAAAAAACCGCATAGTTATTCGACATCACTTAGCACACGTGTTGCGAGATCGGTTGCAAATATCGCTGTACCAAATCCAGAAGGAGTACGAGCAATTGACCCGTGCTGCGGTATTGGAACAGTAGTAGTAGAAGCACTTTCTATGGGGATTAACATCGTTGGTAGAGATATAAATCCACTTGTAGTTCTTGGAACGAGAAAAAACATCGCACATTTCGGATTTGAAGGAACAGTAACAAAAGGACCAATCGAGGAAATTACTGAGAACTACGACGTTGCCATTATCGATATGCCGTACGACCTATTTACGCATGCCACACCAGAAGACCAGCTCTCCATTCTTTCAAGTGCACGCCGCATCGCGAAAAAAGTAGTCGTTGTCACGATGGAAACAATGGATGACATGATCCATGAAGCAGGATTTGAAATTACAGATCGCTGTATTACAAGAAAAGGATCATTTACTAGACAAATTCTTGTTTGTGAATAAGAAAGGAAGGTCACCCGTTTGGGTGACCTTTTTAGTGTAGTTTGATGTGTGATTGATTGGCAGTTTGTAGGCGGCGATAAGTTGATATTGTGATAGGAGAATCTATTACTGTTCTTTTAATTTCTCTTGCTGTGCAAGTAATAAATTGCGTAATACGTGTCCGCGGTAACTTTCTAGTTTTCTTCCTTCATGATAGCGTACGCCTAATTTTTTTAGTTCAGCTACGTACCAGCCCTTTGTTCCGTAGTACATTGGATCACTTCCTTTTTGCTTTTGAACAGTATATGTTGGGGAGCGAAGTAACTTTACATTGAAAATAATAAGACTGGTTGTATCAAGGGGGCCCCCATAACATAGACTCTGGACAGTGTATAAAAAAATAGACAGTAGTGTATGTTTTTCTAAAAAATGCATACAAATTTATACCCTATGCGTTGGCATGATATTTGCAATGAAAAGAGTATCAACGTATAGGGGAGAGATAGAAATGAAGGTTAGTAAAATATATACAACGATTGATGCACACGTAGCTGGGGAGCCGCTTCGAATTATTACGGGCGGAGTGCCAGAAATAAAAGGAGAAACGCAACTGGAAAGACGCGCCTACTGTATGGAACATTTGGATTACCTTCGTGAAGTTCTTATATATGAACCGAGAGGACATCACGGAATGTACGGTTGTATCATTACACCGCCTGCAAGTGCTCACGCTGATTTTGGTGTGTTATTTATGCACAATGAAGGCTGGAGTACGATGTGTGGTCATGGCATTATTGCTGTCATTACAGTTGGAATTGAAACAGGCATGTTTGAAGTAAAGGGTGAAAAACAAAAGTTCATTATTGATAGCCCAGCCGGAGAAGTTATTGCGTATGCAAAATATAACGGGAGTGAAGTAGAATCTGTATCATTTGAAAATGTTCCTTCATTTGTATACAAAAAAGACGTTCCTATTAAAATAGATAACTATGAATTTCAAGTAGATATCGCGTTTGGAGGAGCATTTTACGCTGTTGTAGACTGTAAAGAATTTGGTTTGAAAGTTGATTTCAAAGATTTATCTGCTATTCAAATGTGGGGCGGTAAAATTAAACATTATATAGAGAGCAAAATGGAAGTGAAACATCCACTTGAAGAAGGATTGAAAGGAATATACGGCGTTATCTTTTCAGATGAACCGAAAGACAAAGGTGCTACGCTACGAAATGTAACGATTTTTGCTGATGGGCAAGTAGACCGTTCTCCTTGCGGTACAGGAACTTCAGCGAGAATCGCAACTCTTTTTGAAAAAGCTACCTTGCAAAAAGGAGAAGTATTCATCCATGAATGCATTACTGATGGGAAATTCCAGGGAGAAGTATTATCCGTAACCGCAGTAGATACATATGAAGCTGTCGTTCCGAAAGTAACGGGGAATGCCTTTATTACAGGATTTCATCAGTTCGTTGTAGATCCGAGAGATGATTTGAATCGAGGATTTTTGTTAGGATAAGAGGAGGGGGTGGAAAGATATGCTTGTCATAAGCGCGAACGAACAAAGAAACTTAGTAAATATGAATGAAGTTATTGAATACGCGGCGCTTGCTTTAAAAGAATTTTCCGCAGAAAGAACGATTACACCAATAAGAGGCTCATTACCATTTGCGAACGAGCAAAATACGGCATTAATTATGCCTTCAGTAGCGGAAGGACTTGAGGCACTTGGAGTAAAAATAGTAACGGTAGTCCCGCAAAATAAACAGATAGGAAAGAAAACGATCAATGGGATTGTGATGCTATCAGACTTTCAAACGGGAGAACCGCTCGCACTTCTAGAAGGATCGTACTTAACGATGATCCGAACGGGCGCCTTATCAGGAGTAGCGACAAAATATTTAGCTCGTCATAACGCAAAAACTTTATGCATTATCGGCACGGGTGAACAAGCGAAAGGAATTGCCGAAGCAATATTTGCGGTTAGAGATATCGAAAAAGTCATCTTATACAATCGCACAGAAGAAAAAGCGTATGCATTTGCGCAATATATACAAGAGAAATTTGGTAAACCTGCTTACGTTTACAAGGATCCAAATGAAGCAGTACGTGAAGCAGACATCATCGTCACAACTACGAACGCAACCACACCAGTCTTCTCAGAAATCTTGCAAAAAGGCGTCCACGTAAACGCCGTCGGCTCATTCAGACCGAGCATGCAAGAACTACCCTCACATGCCATAGCTAAAGCAAACAAAGTAGTAGTCGAATCAAAAGAAGCAGCACTAGACGAAACAGGAGACCTTCAAGTTCCGATAAAAGAAGGTCTATTCAAAGCAAACGCCATTCACGCTGAACTTGGTCAAATTATAAGCGGAGAAAAAGCTGGGCGCGAAAATGATGAAGAGATTACTATTTTCAAATCAGTTGGTTTGGCAGTAGTAGATATTATCGTTGCGAAGTATTTGTATGAGAGAGCGTTGGAGCAAGGGGTAGGGAATAAGATTGAGTTTTGAGACTGCCTTTTGGTGGTCTTTTTTTCAATTCATCAAATGTCATGATAACCTCCTAAATGTGTTTTTTGTCTTTAATCCCATTCTACATTTTCGATCATATAAAACAATCATTTTAGAGGGATTTTCTGTAAGTTGATAGTTTTTTACCTCATTTTATGAGGCTACTTATTCGTGGTCTTTTTATTTTCTCCTCCGCATAAATATAGTTTATCGCAAGAATGCATTAATAGATTACAAACTTTCTACCTTTGCGAAAAAGTTTGACTTTATATAAGGGTAGTGGTAATTTAAAACCTATAAGAAAACTCGGTATTAATTCCAAGTTTTCTTATAGGTGTAAATAGTCGAGAGGGGTCGAAATATGAAGAAGAAGTTGTTTGTATTACCATTTGTCCTACTATTATTTATTGCATTAGCTGCTTGTTCAGGGGAAAAAGATTCGAAGCAAGCAGGAACTAGTAAATCAGGGACTCCGAAAGACGGAGGGGCGTTAACGATTGGTGTTAGCGATAATCCAGATACGATGAATCCGCTTTATGCGAATGATCGTGTGTCATTAACTGTGCAGCAAGCTTTATATGCGCCGCTATATCATATGGAAAACGGTAAGAAAAAGTTTGTTCTTGCTGAGAGCTTTACGCCTTCAGAAGATCAATTAACTTGGACACTGAAGTTAAAAGATAATTTGAAATGGCATGATGGTAAGAAAATTACATCAGACGATATAGCATTTACATTCCAATCTATTTTGGATGAAAAGCAAAATAGCTCAAGTCGTGAAAACTTTATTTTTAAAGGAAAGCCGCTTGAGGTGAAAAAGGTAGATGAGTTAACAACTCAATTCGTTTTACCACAAGTAAGCGCATCTTTCGAAGGTGTGATGAATGATTTCTTCCCAATTCCGAAACATGTATTTGAAGGGGAAGCAGATTTAGCGAAGAGTAAGAAAAACTTACAGCCTGTAGGATCAGGGCCGTTTAAGTTTAAAGAGTATAAATCAGATGAGTACGTTGCATTAGATCGATTTGATGATTATGTAGGTGGGAAAGCTAAATTAGACTCTATCGTATACCGAGTTGTAAAAGACCGTAATACAGCAAATGTTTCACTGCAAAATGGTCAAATCAACATGAAGATGATTGAGCCACAAGACTTTAAGAAATTAGATAGCACTGGGAACTTCTCAATGGTGACATTCCCTGAAGGTAGATTATTCTACTTATCTTATAACATGAATACGGAGCTTATGAAGAAAAAAGAAGTGCGCCAAGCAATTGCACATGCGTTAGATAAGAAAGAAATGATTAACTCAGCATTCGTTTCAGGTGAATTTGCAGAACCAGCAAATTCAATCTTAACGCCAGACGCTATGTATTATGCGAAAGATATTAAAGAGTATAAGTATGATAAAAAAGAAGCGAAAGATTTATTAGCAAAAGCTGGCGTGAAAGATAAAGAAAAAGTACGCGTCATGTATGTAACGAATAATAAAATTATGGAAAGCTTAGCGCTTTATACACAACAAAAATTAAAAGAAGTTGGCTTAGAAGTTGAACTAAATGCATTAGATGCTAGTGCAGCAAGTGAAAAAGGCTTAGATAAAGAGAATAAAGAATATGACATTACATTTGGTGGTTACATAATGGGACCTGAGCCAGATTCATATAAGAGCTTATTCTTAAGTAATGCTGAATACAATTATGCACGATATAAAAACGCTGATTTCGATAAGTTATGGGAAGAAGCTGCAGTTGAAACAGATAAAACAAAACGCGCAGAGCTATACCATAAAATTCAAGAGACAGCTAGAGAAGACGTACCTTATCTACCAATCGCGTATCCGAAAGCAGTTATTGCAGTAGATAAAAAGTTTGATGGATTAAAAGAAGCGAAAGCAATTCCTGTCACAATGTTTGAAGATCTATCTAAGATTTATGAAGTGAAATAAGAAACAATAAAGAAGCTGGTGGAAATCAGCTTCTTTAGCTTGAGGGGGGAAGTTTGTGTATAAAGTAATTGCGAAGAGGCTTTTAAATGCAATTCCGCTTTTATTTGTTATTTCTATTATTTCTTTTCTATTAATAAAACTAGCACCGGGGGATCCGGTTCGAAACTTTGTAACGCCAAACATGAGTCCAATTGATGTGGAGCGTATTCGCAAAAGTTTAGGACTAGATCAACCAATTTACGTGCAGTATTTTTTATGGTTAAAAAACATTTTAACAGGAAACTTTGGTTACTCACTTCAAAATCATCGTCCTGTTTTGGAACTTATCACAGAAAGATTACCTGCAACAATTGGGTTAATGGGATCATCTTTACTCGTCTCATTCGTAATCGCAATACCACTTGGACTATTTACAGGTGTGAAAAAGAATTCATTCTTTGACCGCATTGTAAACTTTATTTCATACGTTGGTATTTCTATGCCGGTTTTCTGGTTTGCACTACTATTAGTCTACTTATTTTCTTTAAAATTGAACCTAATTCCGAGTATGGGTATGCGCACAGTAGGTAAAGATTCTGTCTGGGATATTGTGCAACACGGCATTTTACCTTGCATGGTGTTAGCGTTCCAAAACGTATCTGTTTATATGAGATATATTCGTTCAAGTACGATTCAGCAATTAGAAGAAGAATATGTACAAATTCAATATGCGTACGGTGCTTCGAAGAAAACGGTTTTATTTAATCACGTACTTCGAAATGTATTAATACCAATCATTACAATTTTCGGATTATCGATTCCAAGTTTAGTAGGCGGAGCGTTCATTACGGAAACAGTATTCTCATGGCCGGGTCTTGGTTCACTAGGGGTAAATGCTATTTTTAGATTTGATTATCCGATTATCATGGCAATTACATTACTATCATCATTCATGTTAATTCTCGGTAACTTAATTGCTGATATTTTATATGGCGTAGTAGATCCGCGCATTCGAATGAGGGGGTGATTTGGAATGAATAGTAGGAGATTTCAAACGATAAAACATAGTTTTACGAAAAATAAGTTTGTTGCAATGGGAGTTATTATACTTGCGATTTTAACGGTCGCATCAATTTTCGCATTCGTATCGCCGTACGATCCTAGCAAAATGTCGATTCCAGATCGCTTACAAGAACCGAGTATGAGTCATCCTTTCGGAACGGATGATTACGGAAGGGATTACTTAACGAGAGCGTTATATGGCGGACGAGTTTCACTTGCGGTCGGTTTCCTTGCGATGGTTGTTTCTATTACAATCGGTACTGCAGTTGGAACAATTAGCGGGTATTTTGGCGGAAAGTTAGACAACTTTTTAATGCGAGTTGTTGAAGTGCTTATGTCAATTCCATCATTCTTTTTAATGCTACTATTAAATGCGTATTTAAAACCAGGAATTACGACGTTAGTTCTTATTATCGGATTACTAACATGGATGGACACCGCCCGTATCGTAAGGGCAGAAACGTTATCTGTAAAAGAGCGTGAGTACGTTTTATACGCAAAAGTATCAGGACAAAAATCACTTATGATTATTGTAAGACATATCATTCCTAATATTTTATCAACCATTATTATCGCCGCGACATTAACGATTGCGACATCGATTTTAATGGAATCATCACTTAGTTTCTTAGGATTAGGTATTAGAGAACCAGATTCTTCTTGGGGCAGCATGCTAAACAATGCGCAAGGATATATTGGTGAAGCTTGGTATTTAACGCTCTTCCCAGGATTTCTTATCCTTTTAACGGTACTTAGTTTTAACGTAATTGGTGAAGCATTGAAGAAAGCTTTCGCACCAAAAGGAGCCGGACATGAAAACTAAAGTGTTAAGTGAAAGGAGTGAGAAGCGTGTCTGAAAAACTACTAGAAGTGAAAAATTTAAAGACTTCTTTTTTCATAGAAAGTGGCGAAGTTGAAGCGGTTCGCGGCGTTACATTTCGCTTAAATAAAGGAGAAGTAGTCGGTATCGTTGGGGAATCTGGAAGCGGAAAGAGTGTAATGGCGAAGTCCGTTATGTCTCTCGTTACGTCACCAGGAAAAGTGAAAGAAGGAGAAATCCTTTTTCATAATGAAAACATACTTTCTAAATCTGAAAAAGAATTACGTTCTATTAGAGGAAATCAAATTTCACTTATCTCTCAAGACCCAATGTCAGCGCTAAATCCAGTCGTGAAAATTGGGAAACAAATGACGGAAGTAATTATACGTCATCAAAAAGTGAAAAAGAAAGAAGCAGAGCAGATCGCAATCAACTTGTTAAAGCAAGTCGGCCTTTCGTCACCAGAAGAAAGGGTAAAACAATATCCGCATGAACTAAGCGGTGGTATGAAGCAGCGGGTTATGATTGCAATGGCGATGTCTTGTAACCCTGACCTTCTTATTGCTGACGAACCGACGACTGCACTTGATGTAACGATACAAGCACAAATACTAGATTTAATGAAAAACTTAAAGAACGAAACGAATATGGCGTTACTTCTTATTACGCATGACTTAGGAATTGTCGCGCAAAACTGTACGCGCGTCATCGTTATGTATGGCGGGCTTATTATGGAAGAAGGACCTGTACTTGATATTTTCCAAGCGCCGAATCATCCATATACGAAAGGGCTATTAAACTCTCTGCCAAAAATAGCGAACGGCGTAAAAGAAAGACTCGCTCCTATTCAAGGTGTAACGCCAAACTTATTAAATCCACCACAAGGTTGCCCATTCGCAGAGCGTTGCCCGCATGCGATGGACATTTGTGAAAAAGAACGTCCGCCATATTTTGAAATCGGAGACGGAAGGCGTTCCATGTGCTGGTTAAATGATAGGGCGGTAGGTGATTCCCATGCATGAAGAAAACTTAATTGAAGTTCGGAACTTAAAAAAGTATTTTCCTATTAAAAAAGGACTATTCGGTAGAAAAACAGAGCAATTAAAAGCAGTCGATGACCTAAGCTTTACAATTAAAAAAGGTGAAACATTCGGGTTAGTAGGAGAATCTGGCTGCGGAAAATCAACGACAGGAAGAAGCATCATTCGTTTACACGACGTCACTTCAGGTAACGTTTTATTCGACGGAAAAGATATCGCAAGTTTAAAGGAAAGTGAACTAAAAGAATATCGAAAAAGAATGCAAATCATTTTCCAAGATCCATACGCATCATTAAACCCGGCAATGAACGTATTCCAAATTATTAGTGAGCCAATGAACATTCATGGATCTTATGAAAAAGAAGAACAAAAAGAAATCATTTTAGACCTTCTGAAAAAAGTAGGCCTAAAAGAAGAACACTTATACCGCTATCCGCACGAATTTAGCGGAGGTCAAAGACAGCGCATCAGCATCGCGCGCGCACTATCTGTAAAACCAGACTTTATCCTATGTGACGAACCAATCTCAGCACTAGATGTCTCAGTCCAAGCGCAAGTCGTAAACATGCTGCAAGACATTCAAGAAGAAACAGGCGTCACATATTTATTCATCGCACATGACCTATCGATGGTAAGACACATATCAGATCGAATCGGAGTCATGTACTTAGGAAACATAGTAGAAATTGCCGACAGCGAAGACTTATACACAAAACCGGCACATCCATACACACAAGCACTACTCTCATCTATGCCAGAACTAGATCCAACAAACACAGGCAAAGAACGGATCATCCTAGAGGGGGAAGTTCCAAGCCCGCTCAACTCACCGTCCGGCTGCAAATTTAGAACGCGCTGCAAATTCGCCACTGAAAAATGCGCACAGGAAGTACCGAAGATGGTTGAGATTGCGAAAGGGCATGAAGTGGCTTGTCATTTGTTTTAGGGAGAGAGCACCAGGGGGAACTGGTGCTTTTTTCTTTTGCGTTGGGGTGTGGGATTGGTTGTAGACTAATGGTCAGTGATTGTTTATAGTTGCATTTCCTGTTATATAATTTTCCTTATTTTTCAACTATAATTGTAATGATATGTTAGATTGTATATTTTATCCTTAATATATTTAATGGAAGGGGGACTCTCTATGAAATTGCTTCGTTCATTTCTCATTTTGACTCTTGTTGTATTGTTAAGCGCATGTAATACAGCAACAAAAGTCACAAAGGTTCAAAAAAATGGCGAAACGACTTTAACAATTGGTTCTTTGCAGGGGTATTACGATGTACAAACGCTTAAAGCTGAAAAAGGAAATGTGGAAATTCCTTATGAGGCAGCAGTTGAAGAAGGTACGATTTTATTGCAAGTCACAAAAGACGATAAGGTCATTTATGAAGAAGAAGTCACTTCTCAAAAAGAAGGTTTGCTTTCTTTTGAAGCGCCAAAATCCGGATCATATGATTTAATTGTACGTGTGAAGGGTGAAGAAGAGAAAGCGAAAGGAATTCAAATACATACGAAGCTATGAAAAAACGGCAAGCGGAGTATACTCGCTTGCCGTTTCCATTTCCAGTTGGTTCTGGCATAACAAATGCTCATCAATTTCAAGAAGTGAACGTAAAGTAATTCCGAAGTATACAATATTTTACTTTCAGCGATGTAATCCCTAATAAAAGATTCAATAAATTTCATAATATAAATATTTAATTCTAATCATTAAAAATCCTACTTTTTCTTACTTTAATTGTTTCTAAAATATAAAGAAGAATACCTAAACCAAATATTTTTTCAGCATTAGAAATATTATTACCTAATTTAATAATCGGTACATTTAAGCCAAATCTTTCACTCCATTCTAAAGGCATATATCCCCTCTTGCAGTTTATTAATATACGATCATCCATTGTACGAAACGACGTTTCGAAAAAATCAAATTCCACTTCTATCTCAGAAATTTTTATCTCTTTTTCATTCATCAAAGAACCACGTACCATTCCAAATCCTTGTATCATATTTTCTTTAAACATACCTACACAATTATAATTCGAATCATAAATAGCCCAATCATAATTTTCAACTTCACTTTGAAAATATGCAAGGATTTCTCCATCACTTGCTTCCAATCCAAAAACTTCTTTATTTTTTAAAATAGGTAATGTTGAAGAAATCATCTTTGTTCCTGCTACATATCTTCCATCAGGAGTATATAAACCTAAATGTTTATTATTGCCGGGTAATTCTAACAAAACATAAGTATCAATATCCCAAAATGTTAAATCATTTTTAATTATATTTTTTTCTAGTAAATTTCCTTTTCTTAATTGCCAAAATCCAATACTAAAAAATACAAGAGAAGCTATAATAATTAAGATTACTGGTCCCCAATTAATATTACCCCAAGTATTATACATACCAATTAATCCATAAAGAAAAAGCCCAGTTCCAATTAAACACTTCAACTTTCCCTTTTTTTATAATACTCAAATAATTCCACATAAACACCTCTATCAGTTGGTCTTAATATTTCAATTACCTTTCAAATAGGGGGCACATTACCGAAAGTGAAAAATTGTATGCTAAGGGTGTAAAAACCTATTATAGCAGGTTTTATAGACGTTATATTTACCTTTATAATAAAAGAGGACGTGGAGTAACTTGATTATTCTTAATCATTCGACAAGATACAACAATTTAAGATCATATTTTTTGCTATGATAAGTAAGAAATTTACATATCGTGTTATTGGGGGATAAAAAGAGATGTTGAAAAAATTTACTACATGTATTTTAGGTGGCGCTTTAGTATTCAATTTATCTGGTTGCGGCAATACATCCGACAAAACTTCTTCAGAATCTAAAGAAACCAATTCTAAACAAGAAGAAAAGAAAGTGCAAACAACTGATGAGGCGAAAACGAAAGAGAATACAAAGCAGAAAAATACAGAACAAACAAAAGAGAAATCAAAAATAAAAGAAAAAGAGTATGCTGTAAACAAGGATTTTCATACACCTAAATTTGATGTAACTGTAAAAAGAGTTGTAGAAAGAGATAAGGTTGGTAAAGAGAGTATAGGATTCCAAAAACCTGAAGATGGACATGTCTTTATTGTTGTAGAAGCAGAAGGGAAAAATATCACAAACGAACCGATGAAATTAGCCGTTTTACCATCAGTGGATTTAGTGGATGAAAATGATAATGCTTATCAAAGTGATGTGTTAGCAGCTAGTAGTTATGCGGTTGAAAAAGGTGAGACCTCTACTATTACTAAGGAATTAAAACCAGGGGAGGTAAAGAGACAAAATAAAGTTTACGTGATTAATAAAGAAAAATTTGATACAGGAAAGTGGTATGTAGTTGTTAACCATGAGTATAAGGAACAAATTAAATAGTGTTTATTTATGAAGAGGAGATGGCTCCTCTTTTTTTTTACAAGTTAACACAGAATTTCGTTATAATGTAGAAATTTAATGTTTTCGAAAAAAAGAATTGACTTCTATATTAGTTGTAACTAAAATGGTTACATAAAGATGTAATCAATTTAGTTACAACTAATATCTGCTAAAAATATGATTTATATATTTAATTAAGGATGGTGGTCCATACGTTGCCACCCGGTGTAGAAAGTTACTAACACATTCAAATCAATGCATATTCTAAGCTTTAGTATTTTCTGTTACGGGGCAATAAGGTGCAACGTTATCTTTTGTAAAAAACCTTGGTGGATCTTTCTTTGGAAATATTAGTTTTGGGGAAATATAGTAAGGTATCTAAAAAAGAACAAGGTATAAAAAGATGTACTTATATAAACCAAAAATTTAGTTGAGCTGGATAATAAAAAAAAGGTAGGAGATTTAAATGGAGACGAAACAAGATAACCTTATTTACGTATGGGATGCATATTGTGGATGGTGCTATGGTTTTTCAGAAAGTATTAAAGGATTTTACAAAAACCACACTGAAGTGCCATTAACGGTTTTATGTGGAGGGTTATTTTTAGATAATTTACCAATGAAAAACTTCTCATATATAGAAGAAGGAAATAAAAGAATTAATCAACTTACAGGTGCTGAATTTGGTCCTTCCTATCAAAAATTGGTGGAGGAAGGGACTTTTAAAATGAATTCGAAAGATGCTGCAATTGGTTTTTCAGCTTTACGCTCATTAGCGCCAGACCGTTTATTAGAATTTACTTCTGCTATGCAAAAAGCGTTTTATTATGAGGGCCAAAGTCTGAGTGATCCAGAAACATATCGCAAAATTGCAATCGAGCATGGTTTGGACCCTGAACAAGTATTAGAACGTTTAAACGCTCAAGAAACAATAATAGATGTCCAAAATGATTTCAATAAAGTTCGACAGCTTGGTGTTAATAGCTATCCTTCCTTACTTTTACAAAAGGATAATCAAATTATTCCTATTGGTGGTGGCGTAATGACGCCGGATAAAATTGAAGCGCGTTTTAAAAATTTATATTAAGAAAATTTAGGATATAGTAGCAAACATGTTATCTTAAGCCACCTGACATTTATCTCCGGAATACTCGCCAGTACTATTACACTTTCAGATAAATGGGAGTGGGAGATTTTATCCCGCTTTAACGGGCAGTAAGACCCCCACCTCAAAATTCAGTGGAAGCAAAGAAGTTAGGTGGGGGATCAACTGTCCGTAAAAGTCCGATTGGTGTGGGCTAATAATCAGTGGGGGATGAACAACCCCCCCACTGATTAAAGTTTCACTTTATCGGAACAAGATAAAAATATGATAATTAGTTCATAACTTTAACAAAAGGAGAATAACATATTATGTTTAAAACAATCGATACAAATCAAAAAGATGTGAAATTAACGGTGTTTAGTTCGGACGAAAAAAGCTTTATGGTCACAGCAACATTAGTTGAGAAAGCAGGACATGCATTGTTAATAAACTCAAAATTTACTCAATCTGATTCGAAAGAAATTGTTGAGTATCTGAAAAAAAATGACTTATCTTTAGATAAAATCTTTATTATTCATGGGGATCCAGACTACTACTTTGGATTAGAGAGCATTAAAGCCGTTTACCCAGAAGCTATAGCGTATGCAACAGAGTCTACTGTTGAACATATCGTTCATTCTGTCTTAGGGAAATTAAAAGTTTGGAAAGATGTCCTTGGAGAAAATGCACCAAGTAACGTGGTATTACCTCAAGTGTTTAAAGAAAAAGCGATTGATTTTCAGGGGTTAACATTTGAACTAGTAGGCTTAGATCATTACAGAACTAGCCTATTTAATAAAGAACTAAAAGTATTAATTGGTGGTATTGATGTCTTTAACGAAATACATGTATTCTTAGCGGACACTAACTCAAAAGCGGCTATGGAGGCGTGGATTGAGAACTTGAAAGTATTACAAGCGTTACATGCTGACATAATTGTGCCTAGCCATGGATCAATTGAAAAATCCCTAAATAATCAAGCACTTACTGCGACAATGGATTATCTAAGAACGGCGGTTCAAGCTTCTGAGGAAAGTGGAACTTCAAAAGATTTTGTGGCAAAACTTGAAGCAGCATATCCAGGCTATGCAAATAAAGGTGTATTAGAATTAAGTGCAAAAGTTGTAACAAAAGAAATGCCTTGGGGTTAATGATATGAATAAATATCAAAAGCTATTACATGAAACGTATGTGTTAACTGGCGAAGGGAAATTGGATGCGTTCAAAACGTATTTAAGTGAAAATGTATCTTGGACAGAAGCTGCTGGGTTTCCATATGCAGGTACTTATATAGGTCCAGATGAAGTAGTGAAAAACGTACATGAACGTCTTGGCACAGAATGGGATGACTATAGCGCTAAAGATGAAATCTATGCTTTTAATAACAATACTGTTATCGTGTATGGAAAATATAGTGGGACATATAAAGCTACAGGGAAATCGTTCATAGCAGATTTTTGTCACCTTTATAAGTTTGATGAGAACGATAAGGTTAAGAAGTTTATTCAAATTGTGGACAGTGCAACTGTTAATGAGGTATTAAGTTAGAATGAATCGTTTCTAATATGCCTTGTATAGGGGGAGGTTAGGATAAATGAAATTCCTAACATTACCCCTGACATTACATTTTTGGGAAGGTTTCTCCTTCTTCAAACTTTTTATAGAAGAAAACTTATTTAAGTAGAAGAGGTAGGTATATATGAAATTAGAGAAAAGTTTAATCATAACAATTATTTCTGTATTTATTTTAGGAGTAGTTTCGACTTTGGTATATCAAGCTTCCACTGGTAATAACAAAGGGAACTCAATTAAGAGCGAAAATGTCGCTTCTGCATCAAAAGAAGTAAAAGAAAATGAAAAGAATAAAAAGATGGTAGTTGATTTCTATAATGAAGTTTTTAACAAACATAATATCGATATTATCCCTAAATATGTTAGCGAAGATTATAAGCAACATAATCCTTTTGTTGCTGATGGACGAAAAGCCTTCATGGATTTCTTTAAGGAGGATTTTGTTAAAAATCCTAATTCCTCTGCAGAGATTAAACGTGTAGTAGCTGAAGGGGATACAGTTGCTCTTCATGTACATTCTCGTACTAATTCTCAAGATAAGGGAGTTGCTATAGTGGATATATTTCGTATCAAGGATGGAAAGATTGTCGAACACTGGGATGTAATTCAAGAGATTCCAAGTGAAGCAGCTAATGATAATACGATGTTTTAGATAGAAGATATATTTAATAATTGTTTAAATGATAGTGCTGTATAGAATTTAGAAATTTAGATAATAAGTTATCAAATTTGGAAAACATTTAAAAATAGCATATTAAATGATGGCATAAATTAATACGAAATAGCTCTTTAATAAAAAATCCTACCCATTAAAAAATGAGTAGGATTTTTTATTAAAGAATAGTGCTAATTTTGTGGTTCGGCACCATCTAAATTTGGAAACCATGAAAGTATAGGTACTCTATATCCACGTAAAGTAAAATTGTAATTTTTTCCTTATTTTATGTTTGCTTGCAGATCCACTGAATGAAACTTCATCATAAGAAGGCTATCCTCATTAGAAATAACTTTTTCGGTTCCATTTTTTTGCTCAACCTAGTACAATCTCATCAATATAAAAAAGGACCACCATTACTGGCAGTCCTTTTTTGGTAGTTTTAGAAATTAAATTATAACATATTAATATACAAATTAAAAATATACCTTTACAAAAGATACTATAAGTTTTTTATAATTCTTGATTTCTCAATTTTCATTGCATGATGAATTTTCTAATAAGTATTAACAACTAACAATAAAATTATCAATCCAATAGATTATTAGAAAAAACTGGTTATCCATATGATTTTTTGGTAAAATATAGATATAATTTAAGAGGGTAAAGTTAATATAGATCAACTAAGTAATGCTAAGAAAATGTTTTATTGCATAAAAAAAGGCTCCATTGCTGGAGCACTCAAAATAAACAAACGAATTAAAACAAGAAACAGACAATTTAACTATATAGATAAAACATAAATAAATCTATATATATGTAAAAATGCATATAAAAACTCTATTTATTGATGCTATAATAGGTTTACTCGATGATTGTTATATTTTTTTATGGTTTTTAAGCAATAAATACCTTCTTAACACCAAGTGTACAAGTAAAAGAAGACATCTTAAGCGATGTCTTCTTTTCTTATATAATAACAACACAATAAAATTAAGATGGTTCAAGTGGGAGGAAGGCACCTTTGGGTGTTTTTTCTTTGTCGAATTTGCCTAATAGGGGCAGCACCACATTGCTATCAAGTTAAAAAATTTTTTTCACCCAAAACAAAAAAACGAGCTGAATTCACATAAATAACTATGGAAGAAAACAAAAACTTGGGATTAAAGAACTTGTGATGTGTGACTATATTGGCTGTTTTTATCCAGAAGGATATATTAATCCTGAGTATACATTTGTATTTAATCATGAGGATATCGAAGAAATTATATTTGTAGGTTTTATAGATGAGGAAGAAGAGGCATTTGTAGGATTGCTTAATTGAATAGGATCTAGAAACAGGTGATCTTCAAATTCCGATAAAACTAGCAATCTCCACGCCGAAATTGGACAAATCCTAAGCAGGGAAAAAACGGACGCGAAAATGATGAAGAGATTACTATTTTCAAATCAGTTAGTTTGGCTGTAGTAGATATTATCGTTGCGAATTATTTGTATGAGAAAGTAGTGGAGCGCGGGATGGGATTGAGTTTTGAGGGACTGCCTTTTGGTGGTCTTTTTTGCATAAAATCTTGTAAAGTAAGAAAAAGTTGAATATTAATATTCTAATATTCAATAGAAAGATAAAATGTTTTAAAGTTCAAAATAATACATTATAATATATTTAGTAAAATTAACCAATTTATATTTTGCTCATTATGTATTAAAGGGGAAATGAAAATGGCTGGACAAATTCGTATGTCACCAGAGGAGCTTAAATCGAAAGCAGCTCAATATGGACAAGGTGCAAATCAAATTGAGGACATTTTAAGTCAACTACAAAATTTACAAAATGAATTAAGAGGAGAATGGGAAGGTCGTGCTTTCGAAGGTTTTGACCAACAGTTCAATCAATTAAAGCCAAAAGTACAAAACTTCGCACAGCTATTACAAGAAATTAATATGCAGCTTAATAAAACTGCAGAGGCTGTTGCTTCTCATGATGAAGAATTATCACGTAATTTCGGTTTGAAATAAAAATTGTCATACTCTATATAACAAGCATTTCAAATGAGCCATACAGCTTATATTGTATGGCTCATTTGATTGCATGCCCAACTTAGCTGGACACACGTTTAAAAAGAGTGATATTGATAGGGAATTTTCATATATTTATTGGGATTTCTTTGGCATGTTCTGAAAATTAGAGAAAGGATTTGAGTGATGGGACAATTTCAAAGTAATTTTCAAACGGCACAACAAATTGCTACGCAGATGAGAACAGCTTCGAATATAATCCAAAGTGCAACAAATCGTTCTATAACAAAGGCGACGCGTACAACACTATCTGTTAATTCCAAAGCACAAGAAGCGAATCAACAAATGTTAGATTTTACGAAACAATTTTCCACTGCCTTTCAACAAGCGGTCGATAATATTCATTCAGTAGCCCAAGAGTTTGAGAGAATGGATAACGAACTTCACAATACTTTTCGCTAATGTGACAACCTACGTAAAGGTAAAATAGTAGGAGGAATATAATGAGTCAAGATATTGAAAAACAAATCAATCAAGTAAATCAAAAGTTAAGAAGTGTATTTGAAGAACAAGACCGAAATCAATCCGCGATTCACATTCAGGAGCAAGCGGAAGCAGATTTTTATGAATGGAGAGGTCGAAACCATCGTTTGTTTGATCGAATTTTAGGAACTTGGTATGGTGATAGAGAAATGTCTCAATTTTTTATGAATACATATCAAGAGGCACAACATATTGAACGAAAAGTCACATTTGAATTAGAAAACCAAAAAGAAACGTTGCTTAAAGAAAGACGAAACCTTAGTGATTTAGAAAACGACCTTTCCTATCAACAACAACAATTAGCGAGGGAGGTCAATGCATGAGCTTAAATATGTATTTAGGAGAAGTACAAGGCCAAACTCAAAGTATGAATGCTGTATGTAACGCTACTATTCAAGGTATGGAACAAGTCATTCAGTCAATTGATGCCTTTGCAATTGATACTGTTCTACAAGGACAAACTTATAGCAGTGCAAAATCATTTTTTGTACAAACCTTTCGTCCTTTAGCGCAAGGAATCATTTATCTGTGTGAAGAGTTAATTCGCCAGAACGATGCTTTTCCAAGTCAATTTCAATCACAAGTCGCTTCCACAGATGTAATTGAACAAGAAATATTAGAACAAATTCGAGAAATTGACCGAATGAAAGCAAGTATGGAAGCCATCAGTCAAGCTATGCCAATCCCAGGTATGGACGCTATGGCGAATCTTTTTACTGTGATGAGGAAAAAACTGCAAGAAAAGCTGGATCATTTGTATCAATTCAATCAGACCTCTAGTAATAATTATAGTACAGCACTTCAATTAGCAGCTAGTATTGCTGCAGGTCTTGCGGAAGTTCAAAGTGGAAAAGGCTTTAGTCCTGCAAGTGGTACATTTAGTACGCAAGGGTTGAATATGGAATGGACAACTTCAATTCAAGCGATTACAGAAGAGAGGGCACGACAAGCTGCCAATTCAATTGAAGAAGGTGAAATGTGTGGTAAGCTACCTGAAAAATCTACTGGTGAAAAAATTTGGGACGGTATTGTAGAGGGTACGGGACAAGCAGTTAGCGATACAATAGACGGAATAAAAGCTTTAGGAGATTGGGAAACGTGGGAAAACATGGGGAACGCTGCTTTGCACCCTATTGATACCCTTAGTACCATGTATAATACATTGTCAGATTCATTTATTAATGATGTAATAAATGGAGATGCTGAAAGTCGTGCTAAATGGGGAAGTTATGCTTTAACACAAGTTGGATTAGGACTTATTGGTGATAAAGGATTAAGTAAAGCAAGTAAATTAGGTCAAGCAGGTAAAGTGACCAAACTAGCAAAAAATAAGATTCCGCAAGCTGTTTCACATATTACAAGTAATTTACAAATGGGAGATCGCTTTGCTTTTGCTGGTGGAAATAGTTTGCGGTTTAGATTTGATACGCCTGATTTTAAAAAAGCTGAAGAAAAGCTGTCGACCTATCAGTTTGCTAGAGGTGAAAGTAATTATGGTGGGAGTAATTTTGTTAATGAAAATCATAGATCTTCACTTTCTAATAGGGAAATTATATCTAATTTACAACATACAGAAAAATTTAGACCAAATACACTCAAACATATCCTAGAGGGTGAAATAAATTGGCGTGGTGACGCAATGGGTTATCATACTGAAGTATTGGAGAATACACCTGGAAAAATAATTAGCGGAACAGAAGAGATATTAAATGATCAAGGCATTTATAAAGCTAGGGTAGAAGTGAATGGAACCCCTAAAACTGGAAATAGAGGATTTTCTACATTTTTCCCTAAAGATTGGAGCCCGCAAAAGATTGTAGATAATATAAATGAAGCATATAATAATAGAACGTATGAATTTGGTAACACATATTCTGGAATAGGTTCAGAGGGTATAAGGATTAGCATGTATATAGATGGGAATGGGAAAATTATCTCTGCTTTCCCAGCGGAATAAATTTTATCTTTAGTATAAAGGAGTACAATAGTAATGAAATATCCATATAGCTTTGAAGTACTTACCAATGGAAAACTAGTTATGAGGCTTCCTCAAGAAATTAAACTTATGGAGACTTTTTTAGGCGTTGAAGTTTCTGCGTTTGGAGATTGGATTTTAGAAGAAATACATAGTGTTTTAAATGGGAAAGAAAATTACGTAGTAGTAAATGGAAACATTTGTGGTTTAGAAATTCGGAAAGATACAACTACTGTCCTAGACAATTTGGCTGAAGATGGTAAGGGAGATTTTTGTGAGATAGAAACGATTGAATTAGTAGATTTAATTCATATTTGGCAAGATAAACAAAAAGAATTTAAAAAAGGAAAAAATAAAGAATTGAAATAATAGATAGAGCTGACTTCTTATAGAGGTCAGCTCTATCTATTATTTCATATTTCTCCATTATCTCAGGTTTTAAAGTCTTTTTTCCTAAATAATTATCAGCAATAGTCATTGCAAAAGAATCTAAAGGTATTTAGATATGATGATGGGTGGAGAGATAGTTCGCATGAATTTTGGTGTGATCCATTTAGTGGATTAAGAATTCGTTTACAGGAAGAGATTGCTATTGTATCTGATTTTATAGAAAATTTATATGAAGTGGATGAATATATAAAGATTTTAGACGATGCTGTAGAAGGGAAATATCTCGATTTTGAATTAGAATATAATGCTGCAGTAGTAAATTCTAATAGTCCGTGGAAATGGAGGTAGATTAGTGGTGGAGAAAAATTAACAGCTCCCCAAAAAGCTATTATTAAGCAGGTTGCTATTGAGAAAGGTTTAATACCTGATGTTCCTATGAAATTAGGTACACAATATCCTGATTTTAAGAAAGCTGGTTTAATTATTAAATCGGATGAGTTACCAGAGGAAATGTGGTTGGCAAGTGACAAACAACAATTTAAATGGTTAGATGCCAGGTAAAATGGAATTAGTACCATTTGGAATACATAATAGCATATTTCATAAAGGTGGGCGGAGTGAAGGACATTGGTCTTATAGATCTAAAGGTAGGTAAAGAAATGGAGGAATTAAAATGAAGATTAAAAATGGTAGTGAACTTCAATCACCAAATGATGAATTAATTGAATCATTTGAGGAATATTGTGAGATAAAATTACCAAATGATTTTATAGATTTTTTGAAAAAATATAATGGCTCTATTCCAATTACTAATGTTTTTTCACATGAAAAAAACGAACTTTTAATTGAACGTTTCTTATGTTTGTTGGAGGACCCAGAAGATGATGATGAAAATGGTTGGTATGATATAGAGGTTGTATTATCTGATATCGATACTCGTTTAACGGATGATGAAGATTTAACAGGGATAAATGTTATTCCATTTGCTGTTTTATTCGCAGGTGATTTTCTTTGTTTAGATTTTAGAGAAAAGGAAATACCATCTGTTGTGGTATGGTATCATGAAGAATCAGAAGAGTTGAATCAGGTAACTAGTGAAGTTGCAGATAATTTTAGTGAGTTTTTAAGTATGTTAAAAGAATAATGTAAGAAAAATAATTAAATTTTATTTATGGATTTGAATTTGTATTAAAGTTTTTTTGCTTTTAATATTTTAATTAAAAAAGAAGACTAATATTTGCTTTTTAATAGGTTGATATATATTTTAAAGAAATTAAAGGAGAAATGTATCAAGGATATTATCCTTTTCTTCTTTATTGATACCAATGTATTTAAGTGTAAATTGTGGGCGATATAGATTGTTATAAATCCTAGGAAACAGCAATTACAATACACTCTATTTCGTGGGGTATTTGGCATGGTATGTTCAGTAGGATTATTAGTTATAACCCAAAAGTTTGCATATGGAATGTTAGGATTACAAACCCCTATCTATTTTATTTTTTCGGTTGGTTTGTATATTTTTGCTATGAATTATTATTATAAAAATCATATTAAAAAACTTCAGGAATCAATCAAAAAATAAAATCATCGAAAAAAAACTCTGGTTTTGGAGTAGTGGCTTTTGTAGGATTGGGTCAACTCATTGCTAATATCAGTCTTGGTTTTGCAACACAAAAGATGGTAGCAATTGTATTAATGTGTGTATACTCCATGTTTTCGTTTATTTTGTTTCATTTCATTATGGAACTCCATAGGTACTATTATTTAAGGAAGCATATAGAAGATGGGGGAAAAGATAGTGATAAATAGGGAGTTTTATAATTATGAACAACATTACATGGATTAATGTAAGTGAGAAAAAAGTTACAGATGAACAAATTGAACAATTAGAAGAGTACTTTGGTATTAAATTTCCTAATGATTTTATTGAGTGTGTAAAGAAATATGATGGTGGCTATCCTACTCCAGATACATTCAATATTCCTAATCAGGATGAAGATTCACTTAATAACCTTTTAACCTTAGACTCTGAGAGAAAAATTTCTATGCTGCAAACATATAATAGTATAAAAGATAGATTGGTAGATAAAGTATATCCTTTTGCTAGAGACCCGTTTGGTAACCTTCTATGCTTTGATTACCGAAATAATCCTCAGTCACCAACAGTCGTATTTTGGGACCATGAGGAAGAAGAAATGGAAGAATCCATCTATCCTGTTTGTTCATCTTTTGCAGAATTACTTGATAGCTTATATGAGTTTGAAGACGAGGACGAATAATTAATTATGAGTAACAAAAGTAAGACTTATGTAAATTACGCATAAGTCTTTTTAATATTATCCCCAAGTTAAGAAGATTGAGGGGGAAAATTCTCATGAATCTAGGGGAGCTAGTTTAAAAGAAATTAAAAGACAATTAAATATACCTAGATTTCAACACCCGATTAGTCAAAAAATGGTACCATTAACAGATAGTAATGGTAAAAGGATATTAAATGATAATAAACAGCCTATTATGACTCGAGAATTAACATATGAAGTAAAAGGTCAAAAAATTATAATTCAAGATCATTCAGAGGGTCATAAGTTTGGAGAAGGTGGAATTGGAGATCAGCCACCGCATCATAATATAAGACCTGAATACAATACACGAACAGGACAGGTAGATGGTATGGAGGATCATTATTATTTTGATAAGAGAAATAAAAAATAGGGAGTATAAAAATGATTGATCAATTTAAATTTTTAAATCCACAAGCGTTAATTAGTATTTTTGGGAAAATACCAAAGTTTGAAGAATCAGAGTTATTAGATGTGCGTCTTAAAAGAGATGGTCCTACTTTAGTTATTCAATTGATGACAAAGGAAAATGTTGAAAACAAGCCAAAACGATGGAATAAGTGGGATGTAATTTATGTAGAGATATCTTTCTTTACTATTCATAATTTAACAATAAAAGGTTTAGGGACAGAAAATATAATTGATTATTTTGAAATAAATACGATAGAAGAAGAAGGTTTATTAAAAATTAAGTGTAAGAATCAAATGTTAGTTGAGTGCTCGTTTGAATGGGCAAAGGTAGAAGGAGTAACCCCAGGCTTAATAGGATTACCGTAATTTTGATGGGAAGTAGATAGTTAATTTTTATAATATTCATATTTTAATGTTTTGGGGTTAAGTCAGGAATTTATAAAGGACATTTGAAACGTTGATAGTATTGCAAACATATGAAGCGGAAATTACTAAAATTAAGATACCTGATTATATACCTGTATTAGATGATTATGATAGAAGTGTCAAAGGTGAGATTATAATAGGTGGGTATGGTTATAGATTCCGCAGGAGTTTCATTTAAGTTTGAGAAGGAAGCGAGATAATAGAATGCAAAAATTTTCAAAAATAGTTATATGTGTTGGTGCGTTAATAATGATTATACTGGGCATGATTGTACATGATACATGGAAGGATAGGATTTATTTTTCTTTAGCTGTACTTTTTGTTACCGTACTTTCTTTACTATGGAATATAGTTGCTTATAATATTATGGATAAATTTAGAAAAAAGGAGAATAAATAGCTATGAAACTTTTAATGATCGGAACAATAGCAGGGTGGTTTAATTAACATGAAAAAAAGTATAGATTTTAATAAGAAAGCTTTTGCACATTATATGGCTCTTTATCCTGTAAATGAAATAAGAGTCCACGTAATTGTTCTTGTCCTTTTGGGGGCAGACGTGTTTGTTCTTTTGCCTGCGTTTGCGAATCCTTTTCGATTACTCTATGTATATATAGTAACTCCTCCAGTTGTTTTTTTAAATTTGTGGGCGATATGGATTGCTATCAATCCTCGGAAACGACAATTACAATACACTCTATTTCGAGGAGTATATGGCACCATATGTTCAGTCGGATTATTAGTTATAACTCAAAAATATGCTTATGAAGTGTTACAATTACAAACTCCTATCTATTGTATTCTTTCATTTGGTTTGTATAGTTTTGCTTTGTATCATTTTTATAAAAATCATATTGAAAAACTTCAGGAACCAAGAAAAAAATCAAAATCATCGAAAGGAACTGGTGGTGTAAAAGTAGCAGCTATTGCAGCGGGATTGGGGCAGTTAATTGCTAATATAATTCTTAGCATTGCAACACAACAGATGGGTGCGATTGTATTTATGTGTGCATGCACAGTGTTTTCGTTTGGTTTGTTTTATATGATTATAGAACTCCATAAGTATTATTATTTACGGAAGCATATAGAAGATGGAGGGAAAATACGTATAGGCTTTTAAATGGAAAAAAAGAGCAGCTTCTCTAATGGTGATGAGCTTTCAACAAAGGCTATAGCTGGGAAATTGGATGTGAATATACCCTATGATTGGAAGAGTTTAAAAGAAGATGTATTTGTTAGTAAAGTTATTGGCGTAAAAGGGGCAGCAGGTATTTGAGATAACTCATATAAATTTAAATCCACAATTTCTTTAATGACACCTTTAGGTATCATACAATTAAAAGATAGAGAGGTTACAGTTACTCAAAAAAATTTTTCAGGAGAAGTTATAGCGGGTATTGACGATTACTCCTTAAAGGCAGCATCGGAAGCTTCTACACTTAAGTATGAAGTAGAAGTAAGTATGCTACATTTTTCAGAATATTTGCCAATTATTGGAGGTAAAGACCTAAAAATTAAAGGTGATTTGGGATTAGGCGCAATAGGTTTGAAAGGTAGCTTTGGAAAAGAAACTGGTATAACGGTTCTTGCTTTAGAGGGTTTTACTGTGGGAAGTAGTTTAAAATTTGAAAAAGCTGAGGAGGAAAAATGATATGAAAACTCCATCGTATAAACCATTATATATTTTAGTTTATGTCGTAATATCTGTATCTATTATAGGATTAATGATTACTCCATCTAACAATTTGTGGGAAAAATTGTTAGGAACTATCGTTCTCATTCTTTTGGGAGCAGGTTTAATATGTTTTTTAAAATTCGGACGGTGGGCGCAAGAGAAATTTTATGATAAATTTACAAAAAAACGGGATTAATATAAGACTGGAGTAATTTAAAACGTGGGAGCAACCTTTGATGATATATGGTAGAAAACAGGAAACTTCAAAAACTAAGGAAACTTGGGATTATGTGGCTTGTTATTATCCTATTGGAAATGTTTTAACTGAATATAATATGTTTTTAAACCATGAATACATATCAGAAGTTATTTTTACTGGTTACATAAATGAGGATGAAATTAAGTTGTGTGAAGATTTGAAATAATAATTTGGAATTTATAACTATAATAAAATATATATATCTTATTGGATATAATTTTTTATTATAGTTATTTTTATAAGTTTAATGGTGAAAATTTTATTGGGAGTAGAAGGGGTAATGATAGTGAAAATTTTTGAAAATACAATTTTATTTGTTTTGTGTTTAGTAATTCTTAGTGGTTGTTTTACAAGAGAGGGAACTATTGTGGGTGGTAAAGTTCATGGTTCTTCAGATAGTGTATCAGGTAGTATATCTGGAGATTATAGAAAATTTACTGGATCTGCAACTCAAGATAGGAAAGTTAAAAAAGGTGAGAATTGGATTTTTTCTTTTGATGATAAAACTAAACAAGGAACTATAATTGCTTATGTTGTGGATTCAAATGATAATACAATACTAGAGTTTAATAGTGGCGAAGGCGAAAAAAATATTAAAGTGCCTAAGGATGATACATATAAGGTTAAAATTAAAACGGAAGAACATGGTGGGGAATTTCGAATATCATGGAAAAAAGAAAAATAGTTTTTGGATTGAAAAAGGCATCTAAAGAATACAATGTATTTTTTAATCATAATTAAATCGATAGTTTATTTTTTTAAGGTTTTGAAACAGTTGAAGAGCTAGAGTTAAGAAATAAACTAGCAAAATTTTAATGAAAAGGTAGATTAATTATATGTTTTCAGGATTTCAATGGTTTCCTAAAAAATGGGGAAAAAGAAAAGTTTCAGAACAGTTTCATCAATCAAAGTTTGCTGATGAAGGTAAAGGTATTTTGATTACTATTTATGCTATAGATTTGTATTTTATATCTATTCCTTTAAAGGTAAAAAAATATAATTAGTTTTAATCATACATATATTCTTTATTTGAAGGTTGAGGTAGAACACAGGAAACCTTTTAAAGAGTCTGTATTGAATATTAAGTATATAATCGCGGTTCTCCTATAGTCAGTAAAGACTATGGAAAAGAGAGAAGCAACATCATGAATATAGAATTACATTTAGATAAAGGAAGGATAGAAAAATAACAAAGGAGAGTAAAAATGAAAATTTGGGAATTAAAGAGTTCATTTGATGACTATGAATCCTTTCAACTATTGAACTTAGAAGAAGATTCTAAAAAGTATTTTGAAGGGAAAATTGACTCGGCAGTAAAAGCATCTGATTCATGGGGAGAAATACGTATTAAATGTGTAGAAGAAGGAAATCAAAGTGATTTGCCTCATTTTTGGGGAGAAGTTGGTACGCCAATGGTTAGTGGGAAAGCTAAAAAATTTTTAGAGTCTATACTTGGTGATAATGTAGAATTTCTTCCCCTAATTCATGATGTGACGGGAGAAGTGTATTATATAATTAACGTTTTAAATGCACTAGATGCTATTAACTATGAGAAAGCTATACTAAAGAAACTACGTTCTGGCTTAGTAATAGATTTCAAAAAATACGCATTCTTACCTAATATGGTTAAGAACCAAACAATATTTAAAGTTTACTTAAATGAAATATTACATATTCCTTCCGTTTTTGTATCAGATGAATTTAGAAATACAGTGTTAGAAAGTGATTTAAAAGGTTTTGAATTTATTGAGGTATGGGATTCAGAAGCAAACATGTAAAAGAAAGTCCTAAAATAATTGATAGGAGTTAGTGACATGGATGTAAAGGATTTAAAAATTCTAAGAATGTTAAACAATTATGAGGGAAATGAAAAAGAAATTTTTGAACTGATTCAAGCTGAAGCAATGGTGAAATTTATATGTGGAAAAATATGATTTTGGAAATTGGAGATATATTGAAAAGTGTTAATTATAAGCTGAATACACCCGCAACGGATACTGAAGTTCAAAGATTAAGAGAACATGTAAAAGAGAAATTTAATGTTGATTTACCGAGGGAATACGAAGAGTTTCTTAAAAATGTAAATGGTTTAGACTTTGATGGACTGGTACTTTACGGAGTTGATTCTTCTTTACTAGAAACAAAAAAAGATGAACATATTTGCGGCTTTATAGACACGAATAAGATTTGGTATGAAAATGAATTTCAAAAAGAGTATCTTTTCTTTGGCGATTCAAATATTGCGTGGTTTTGTAAGAGCTTATCAGACGGTACTTATTTAGAACTTGATAAACCATCAGGTACGGTAATGAACACATATAATGATTTTAATACAATGCTTGAGGAAGCGTTAAAAATAACCCTTCTTTAATAGGATGATAAGATTATAACTGTTTATCCAATGTATTAAAGAATGTGAGGTACTCAAAAATGAAAGTAACTACTCAGCCCATAGTTAAAAATGCAAGACAATATAGAGGTAATTGCTAAGAAGCACTCCGCCTGAGTTTCAGATGAAATTAAATAATTGAATATTTATATTTAAATAATCGACTATTTATGCTTTAATATTTCTATGTACATAACTGGGATAATTAGGAATTTACATTTAATATGTTTTAAGAAAGGGGAATGTTTTTTATATGGAAACTCCAGAAAATCAATTTAAACGTGCGCTTAATCCTTGGTTCTCCATTTGGACAAAACCACGTGATACAATGAAAGAAATTTTTATATCCAAACCAAAGAATGTGTTTTTACTCATTTTACTAGGCTCATTCGTACAGACTTTAGATCGAGCATCTTCTAAAAATATGGGGGATTCAATAAGTAGTCCAGTTTCAATAATCTCAATGGTTATATTCGGTACCTTCGTTGCTTTCTTAATTTATTATTTTTTGCTACCAGCGTTATTTAATTGGGTGGCAAAAAAACTTGGTGGACAAGGTACCTTTGAAAAAACACGTTACGCAGTTGCCTATTCTTATATCCCTTACGTTTACTCTCTTATATTAGTTTGGGTGCCTTCATTTTTCTTGTTTGGGATAGAAAACTTTACGAGTGAGACACCGAAAATGGATAGTAGCATAACTTTAACGATTTTGTTTATTATTTTTGCCATAATTGATATAGTTATTGCAATTTGGACAATCATTATTTCCTTAAAATGTTTAGGAGAAGCACACCAATTCTCAGCATGGAAAGCATTATTAACAATAATAATATCCTTTATGATTATCATTCTTCCTTTAGTAATAATAGTATTTCTTATAGTAGGGGTTACAATCTTTTAATCATTTATTTGCTTCTTATGAATTTAGAAATTTAATAGAGGTCTGGGGAAAAACACAAAAAATGTGTAAAAATAATAACTAAAAAATTAACTTTTATAAAAACATTTAAACTAAAATGCTTCTTAAGCGTGGGTCCAATAGCTCACGCTTTTTATTTTGGGTGACTATAACATTTATTTTTAAAATTTATAATCATGTTATTTATTACGGACAAACCTTCAAAGAATCTATTGGTGCTACAGCTAATTGAAGGCGTATTAACAATTTGAGAGTAGTTATTGATAAGAATGGAAATGTAATAGCTGTGTTTCTAAAGAATAAGAAAAGTTTAACATGAGTTTATTTTTTTTATTCGGGGAATATGGGCGTAATTGGTTATCGAGAAAAAATTCAGGAGAATAAAATTATGAAAAAAATAAACCATGAATTATTTGGTGAAATTGTTCACGATTTATATTGGAGCGGACAACAAAAGATAACTATTTTTGGGCAGGAAAAAATAGTTTCTTTAACTATTGATGGAGAAGAAGATGATTTAATTCCTAAAGTTCAAGAAGAAGCATATAGGAAGTTCATTACTGATATAAACAAACTTACAAGCGATATTCGAGTATTATAAAGAAGAATATATGGAATATAGAGATATGGTAGGTGATGAATCTGCTGATAAAATAGCGCCGATTATAACAACCATTCAAGAACTAGGAAAATTGGTGGAACCTGTTGGGTTAATTATATTACCAGATTTTGAAGATGGAATTAGAAGAGTTGGATTAATATTCAATTGTACCTGGGAAGAGGACGGTGTCGGGGTGAAATTTGAAAATGAGCAAGTTGTAGAAGTTGGTTATCAAGACATCGTTATTTAAACTTCAAATTATGTGCTGTCACTATATCGAATAGAAGCTGGGTTTGTAAAATAACAATGGAACTACGTGTTTTTTCGTCATACAAAAACCTCTACATATAAGTAGAGGTTTTTAAATTGCATATTAGTGAATTATGCTTTTTCAAATAAACGAAGATACTAGAATACATAATTTTAACTAGACTTATTATTAACTAATTTATCCCCACCACCAAGCTCCGCCTCAATCTGCGAAGTCTTCGATGACTCATCCATACGCCAATACGTAATAAAGCTGATTGCGATACATCCAGCTACGTAGAAGTAGAATAGTGATTCCATTCCGATGCTCTTTAGCCATAAAGCTATGAACTCTGCAGTTCCGCCGAATATCGCAACTGTTAGAGCATATGGTAAACCTACGCCTAGTGCGCGAATTTCAGTTGGGAAGAGTTCTGCTTTTACAATTGCGTTAATTGATGTGTAGCCAGTAACGATAATGAGGCCGACCATCATGAGTAAAAATGCTACGATTGGTTCTGTCGTTTTTTCCATGAAGAAGAAGATCGGTGCTGTTAGTAATGTTCCGAGAATACCGAATGCCATTAATAGTGGGCGGCGTCCAATTTTATCGGATAATAGCCCTGCAATTGGCTGAAGTACGACGAATATAAGTAGTGCGACAAAGTTAATCCAGCTTACAACTTCTTTCGGAAGGCCGACTGTGTTTACCATGAACTTTTGTAAATATGTTGTGTACGTATAAAATGCAACAGTGCCTCCTAATGTTAGGCCGACTACTGTTAATACTGCTTTCGGATGTTTCATAAGAGCGCGAATGGTTCCTGCGCTTTCACGTTTTTGTGATTTTATGTTTGAGAACTGCTCCGACTCATCCATCGTGCGGCGAAGCCATAATACAGCTACTGCGCCCATCGCTCCAATAATGAATGGAATACGCCATCCCCAAGCTTTCATATCTGGTTCGCTTAGTAATTGCTGAAGAACAATTTGAACGCCTAACGCAACCATTTGTCCAGCAACGAGCGTTACATATTGGAAACTTGAATAAAAACCACGGCGTCCACTACTAGCCATTTCAGATAAATACGTTGCGGAAGTTCCGTACTCTCCACCAAGTGATAATCCTTGTAGTAAACGGGCAAGAACTAAAATAATTGGCGCCATAATACCGATACTTTCGTAACTCGGTGTACAGGCAATAATTAAAGAACCACCGGCCATAACCGTAATGGAGAGGGTTAATGCCGCCCGGCGTCCGTGCCGATCTGCATAGCGTCCCATTAATAAACTTCCGATAGGGCGCATTAAAAATCCAACTGCGAAAATAGCTGCTGTGTTCAGTAACTGACTCGTTGGATCGCCTTTAGGAAAGAACTCTGCTGAAAAATAAACAGCGAAAGCAGAGTAAACGTACCAGTCGTACCATTCAATTAAATTACCGACAGAACCTTTGAAAATATTGCCGGCGACTCGATTAGATTTTACTTGAGCCATACTAATTCCTCCTCTTGCTTATAAATAAAATGATAATTATGAAAGCGTGTTCATTGTAGTTGAATTGTACTGTCCTTTAAATAAAATCTCAATATTATGACAATTTTATTCTTTTTGTACTTTATGTACATGGAGAGTTTTTATAGTTGCTTCATTTTCAGTTTTGTCATAATAATAGAAAAAGGAGATTGATAGTTTTGAATATTTTATCAAAGGATATGAAGCATGAAAAAATCACGCAAAGTGTCATTACAAACGAAAATAGTAAGCTTAATTATCGCGTTAATTTTATTTGTCGTTCTCCTATTAGCCGGAATATTTGTTTACATTCAGTCCGTTGATACGAAGCGCCAAGTAGAACAGTTAGCACTGCAAACGGCTAAATCTCTTTCTTTTATGCCAGCGATAAAAGAGGCTTTTCAATATAACGAGCATAAAAGTACGATTCAATCCATTGCGGAACAAGTTCGTGAGCAAGCTGGTGCAGATTACGTCATTGTAGAAGATCGCTATGGGGTTATGTATTCACATTCTAATTCGGAGTTGATTGGTACAAAGAGTAACAACCCGTATAACTATGAGGCACTTACTTTTGGTGGTTATTATACACTCGAAGGAAATGGTACAAGTGGTCCAGCTTTAATGGCGAAGGCACCTATTATTGTTCATAACGGAGACTACGATCAAGTAGTAGGCGTTGTGACAGTAGAGTTTTTAATAAAAGGTATCGAATCTAACATATTAAGCAGAACGAAAGAAATTATCCTCTTTTCCTTAGCTGTATTACTAGCTGGAATTGTTGGTGGCATTCTTTTAGCACGTAGCATTCGGAAAGATACACTGGGTTTAGAGCCGAATGAAATTGCAGCGCTATACCGGGAACGAAGTGCAATATTACTATCTATAAAAGAAGGAATTATCGCTATTGATCAAAACGGGTTTATTACGATGATGAATACGTCGGCAGAAGAGATGCTACATGTAAATGATGATTATATGCAGCAGCACATTTCAAAGGTTTTACCGGAATTTAATATGGAACGAGTGTTAGAAAGCGATCAAGAAATCGCGTTTCAAGATAAAGTGTTTATTTTAAACATGACACCGATACTTGAAAATAACAGTACGGTAGGGGGTGTATGTAGTTTTAGAGATAAAACAGAACTGCAAAACTTAGTGAATACGATATCTGAGGTAAGAAAGTATTCTGAGGATTTACGCGCTCAAACACATGAATTTACAAATAAACTTTTCGTCTTATCAGGATTACTTCAGTTAGGGCACTACAAAGAAGCGATTGAATTTATCCAACAAGAATCTAATATTCATCAAAGCCAAAATCATATTTTATTCCATCAAATTCACGATGCGAAAGTACAAGCTATTTTATTAGGAAAACTCGGAACAGCGTCTGAAAAGAAAATTGATTTTCATATTGAAGGAGATAGCGCGCTTCATCCGTTACCAGACCATATAAAAGTGTCGCATCTTATTACGATCCTTGGAAACATAATTGATAATGCATTTGATGCGGTGAATGAACGAGAGGAAAAGAGAGTTTCCTTCTTTGTTACGGATATTGGACACGATATTGTATTTGAAGTGATAGATAGCGGGATAGGGATACCGGCAGAAAAAATAACGACCATTTTTCAAAAAGGATTTTCAACGAAAGGAACTGATCGTGGTTACGGGCTAGCAAACGTGAAAGAAATGGTAGATCTACTAGGGGGAACAATTGAAATTCAAAACGAGAAAAATGGAGGAGCTATTTTTACAATTTACCTTCCAAAAAACATTGAGAGAAAGTACATGACAAACAGGGGGATGGGCATATGTTGAAGGTTGCAATTGCAGAAGATGATTTCCGCGTCGCGCAAATTCAAGAGGAGTTTTTATTAAAAATAAAGGATGTAATAGTAATCGGAAAAGCATTGAACGCGAAAGAAACGATGGAACTACTACAAAAGGAAGAAATCGATTTACTTCTATTAGATAATTACTTACCAGATGGAATTGGTACAGATTTATTACCACAAATCCATGCTGACTTTCCAAATGTTGATGTCATTATGGTAACAGCGGCGAATGAAAACTATATGTTAGAAAAAGCAATTCGAAACGGCGTAAGTAACTACCTTATAAAACCAGTCACGTTAGAAAAATTTGTTCGCACAATTGAAGATTATAAAAGAAAGAAGCAACTATTACATAGTAACAATGAAATAAATCAAGCACTCATCGATAACTTCTTCGGGACTTCGCAAACACAAGACATAAAAAACTTACCGACAGGTGTTGATCCGTTAACACTGCAAAAAGTGAAAGGCATTATAAAAGGATTCGAAGAGGGCATTACAATAGAAGAAATGGGAGAACAAATGGGGGCCTCCAGAACAACCGCAAGAAGATATTTAGAATACTTAGTAGCGACCGGCGAATGCACAGTAGAGTACACATACGGCATTATCGGACGACCAGAACGAAAGTACCGAATAGGAAGAGGACTATGAAAAAACGATTATTACTATGTATATGGATCATGACAGGAGTAATAGCTGGTTGTTCCTCGGAAAAATCCCATACGAATAAAGTGAACATCGACAAATTAGAAATCGTTGCACCAAACGTTCAAGGAGCAGGATGGGACTTAACAGCACGGGCGATGCAAAAAACACTAACAGAAGAAAAAATCTTCACAAAACCAATCACTGTCACAAACAAAGTAGGCGGCAGCGGTGATGTCGGATGGAAATATACGAAACAAAAAGGTGGTCACGTACTGGCGATTAACTCAAGCTTACTCATAACGAACAACCTACTAGGCCACAGTAAACTAACATATAAAGACTTTACGTCGCTCGCAACTCTCGCATCGGATTGGGAGGTCGTTGTCGTCTCAAAAGACTCAAACATAGAAAACGCAAACGAACTAATGGAACAACTAAAACAAAACAAGAAAAACTTCAAAATTGGCGTTGCCCCCGGCCTAGGGAACGACGATCACCTATCCTTCGTACAAGTAAGCAAAGCATTCGGCATAAACCCTGCCGAACTACAATTCTTCGTCTACGAAAACAAAGAAAAAATCATAAATGCTCTAACGAACAAACAAATAGGCGCCGCAACCATGACCCTATCCGAAGCCGAAAAACAATACAAAGCCGGCAAAATAAAAATACTAGCCGTATCCGCACCAAAACGACTAGACCGACTACCAGAAATCCCAACCTGGAAAGAACAAGGAATCAACGTCATCTTCCAGCACTGGAAAGGAATTATGGGCCCGAAAGATATGACGGAGGAAGAGGTTGCTTATTGGGATGGTGTGATTAAGAAGATGGTGGAGAGTGATAGTTGGAAGGGGATTTTGAGGGAGCGGGGTTGGGAGAGTTTTTATAAGGGGAGTGGGGAGACTAGGGGGTTTTTGGAGGAGAGTAGTGGTTGGTATGGGGGGATGGTTAAGTTTAGTAATTAATGCATGTTTATTTGTAAGAAATGGGATATGTGACATAAAATAATGCCACATTATAAGTTATAATTTACTTATAAAAATTTATAAAAATGATTATTCAGGAGAATTGATTTACAAATTTATAAACGGCGGTGTGTGGAATGGATTATAATTTTGAGATTTTATCATTGTTAAATAATTCAATTGAGTTTGAGAAGCTACATAGTAAGTTTAATCGTTTTAATCCTTTTAAAATATTGAAGGTAGATAAGTTTGAGATTAGACATTCTAATATGATTGCTTGGCTACTTGATCCTATGGAAAACCATCACTTAGGTTCTATGTTTGTAAATAAGATCCTTTCTAGAACGTTTGTAAAAGCGGAGAATGAGGAGTTAATTGGACAATATAATTTTATTAAATTACATAAGCAGTCTCTTCAAGATTTGGAAGTGTTTCGCGAAGTACAAACGAAAAATAATAAACGAATTGATATTTTGGCAATATCAGAAGCGCAAAAGGTTGCTATTCTGATTGAAAATAAATATAAGTCATTGGAATCGGATGGCCAATTACAAAATTACATAAATTTTGTTAGTGAGAAATATGAAGGGTATACGATCATTCCAATTTTTTTGAGTTTAGATGGTAGCGATCCAAGTCATAAATCGTATCTTACTTTAGATTATGGGGATATATTAAATATTCTAAAAGGGCGATTGGAGATTTATAGTGATTATACGTCTAGTACGATAAAAGATTTTCTTTCCTACTATATTGATATATTAGAGGGGGAACTAGTTCGTGATGAGGAAGACATTGAACTAGCATTAACAGTATATAAGAGCCATAAGGCCGCTGTTGATTTTTTATGTTTAAATGGTAACGGAAAAGTAGTTGGAAAGTTTGTTAATAAAGAGTTGTTAAGCGCTGTAAAGAAATTGAGTGTTGAGGAAAAAGAAGATCTTCGTAAAATTTATAAGAAGTATGCTGAAACGCTCCACTTTATACATGGAGCTGGAAATAGCGTCATGAGAGAAGCTTTTTTACAATTTGTAGAAAAGAATCAAATACCAGAAGATTGTTACCATGAACACATTCGCATTCCATCTTTCATTTTCGAAGAATGGAAACAACTTGATGAGATTGTTGGAGTTCCAAATCATGAATGGTGGCTAAATAATGCTCTTATAACTTGGTTCGAAAGAAAAGTAGATGGGCGTATGAAGCTTATTGTTGAAGTTGGGTCGTTGGAATACAAACAGAGATTAAAGTTATTATGCAAGTTAGAGGAAAATGGAATTACTATTAAAGAAAAATCAAAAGAAGCTGGATCCATGTATACAAGAATTTATGCTGGATATGAAAATATAAGTGATTGGGCAGATCAAGATGAAATTCTCCGTGTGATGAATGATATGTATAACAATGCTGATTTTAATCAAGTAGTTGCAGCTATAGGCGATACGATAGCGGGGCTTGTATACGGAGAAGAAGATTCTTCTTCTGAAATTGTTGCGGTAGAGGATAGTCAAACAGACGCGAATACGTTAGCTAATGCTTTTGAATCATTCGTCCATGAACAAAAGTTCCATGAATGCTTTTATAATATTCATCACCGATTACCATCATTTATTATGTCGGAGTTTCGCAAACTAGAAGAACAATTTGGAACACCGAAATGGAATTGGTGGTTAAATAACTGTGCAATTATGTGGTTTGAACGTTTGAAGGATAATAGATTGAAACTGACGCTAGAAATTGGACCACTAGAATCACAAAAGAGATTAGCGCTATTAAAAAGGCTTGAAAGTAAAGGGAGAAAAATAAGCGCAGCAGCCAAAAGGGCAGAAGCGTCGTATACAAGAATTTACACAAATACAAGTAATATAAGTAATTGGTTAGATGAAGATAGTGTTATACAGGCTATGAACGAGCTATTTAATGATACGGATTGTCAAAATGTTATTCAAATGTTAACAGATATCGCTAAAGAGGAAGTTCATATTTAAAAAGAATTGCCAAGTGCAGTGAGATGTACTTGGCGATTGTTTTAACTATTTTAGATATAGTATGAAAAGGTGATTCTAATTTTTTATACTTAGATGAGGATGGATGAATAGAAACGAGGAATTATATGAGTAAATTAAGCAATTGTCTGTATATGATTGAACTCCTGCATGCAAGAGAGAAAATGAAGATTAGTGAGTTAGCAGAGTTGTTAGAAGTAAAAGAACGGATGGTCCGCATTTATCGTGATGATATTGAAATGGCAGGTATTAAAATTGAGACAACGAAAGGAAGGGATGGCGGTTACTCTCTTTCGAATACATCGTTATTTCCTATTAAAAATATGTCTCAACAAGAGCTAGATGCGTTAACATTCTCAATTCAAAAACTAGTTTCAAAAGGTAATGATATTTATGCAAAGGACGCACAAGTAGCGTTAGATAAATTGAATGCCGTTCGGAAAGTTGAAACGAATAAAGACCGTCATATATATTTTGTTCAAAGATCGAAGCCAAATTATACGTTTTCTAATGAAAATCAAAAATATGTACAACTACAAGAAGCTTTATTTACAAGACGCAAGGTGAGAATTCAATATGAGAAACGATTTGGTGAAAGGTCAGAACGAATTATTGATCCGTACGGTTTTGTACACTACAATGAATTCTTTTATTGCCTAGCCCTGTGTAATGATAAAAAAGAAAAACGCATGTTTAAAATATCGCGAATAAAAGATATTAAAACTTTGTATGATACATATAAAATACCCGCTGATTTTGATATTCGAGAAGAATTTCCGAAATTCGGCATTATGAAAGAGCCACTTGAAGTTGAGTTACTCATCTATCCACCATTCGCAGTATCTGTACCGGAATCCATTTGGGGAGAGAATCAAAAGATAGAACATAATAATGATGGTAGCATTTTTTTCCGGGCGACGATGAGCGGGAAAGAGTCGATTAAGAAGTGGGTTTTGGGGATGGGTGCTTCTGTTAGGGTGTTGGAGCCTAGGAAATTGAGGGAAGAGGTTATTGAGGAGGGGAGGAAGTTGTTGGAGATGTATGGCTTAAAATTAAAAGTGACGTTATAAGTACCGGTTTTAATGTTACTATAAATATATATTAATATTTATATATATTTACAAATTTCTTATAAAATATATATAGTAACTGGGATTATGGTTGTATATTTGGATATTTTATGTAATTCGTACACGTTTATTAATTAATTATAAAAGAATATGATAAAATATTATTAAAATACTAATGAGATGGCGTGAGGGATAGTAAATATGTCTGAAGAAAAATATTTTTTAAGTTTTATAGAGCATATTAATCAAGTTGCAGCGGTTAATGCGAAAAAAATGGAAGAGTTAATATATGAAGACCCAGCAAGTGCAATTGTGAAGGCTAGGTTATTTGCTGAGGCTATATTGAATGAGGTATTCGCTCAAGAAGATATAAAGGTGCCATATATTTCATCACTATATGATAAAATTTCTTATCTTGCAAAAGAAGGTTATATAACAGCGGAGGTACAGAGGGACTTTGATACAGTTCGTTTTACGGGGAATAAAGCAGCACATGATGGCTCGTTTAATGATATTAGTGCAGCTTTTAAATTACATAAAGTCATGCATAATATTGCTGTTTGGTTATATGAAGTATATTCACCTGAACAATTAAAAATACCTGCATATGAGCATCCAAGACCAGCACAAAGCAATGAAGCAGATATACAAGAAATGGTGAAAGCACAAGTAATGCAATTAATTGGTGTTACTAATCAGGATGAAGTTAAAAAAGAAGAACCTATTATTGAAGACTTAGCGGAAGAGAGCATCCTTTGTAAAGACCTTCCTGAGGGAGAAAGTTATTTATTAAGAGAGCTAAAAAGGTTACAAGATTCATCACAAGAGGCTATTGAAAACGCAAATGCATTCAGCCAATTTAAAAAATATATGCATGTAGAGAGAAAGATTCAAACTGACTTAGAGCGTATTTTGGTGAAAAATAAGGAACTTAATTCCTCTAGCTTAATTCTCCTTTGTGGTAGTGTTGGAGATGGGAAATCCCATTTATTAGCGTATTTAAAAGAGAATAAACCAGAATTATTAGAGGGATATCAAATTTTTAATGATGCTACAGAAAGTTTTTCTCCTAACAAAAATGCGATGGAGACTTTAGAAGAAATACTTCAAGATTTCTCTGACCAATCAATTGGACAATCAAATAAAAAAGTTATTTTAGCAATCAATATGGGAGTTCTTCACAACTTTATAACGTTAAACCATGAAGAATATACATACGAAGCTTTAAATAAATTTGTTGATGGCAGTGGTCTATTTTCTTCAAGCATCACTACTTGTTATAGTGAAGATCATTTTGATCTAATTAGTTTCGGTGACTATCACTCGTATGAACTAACAGAAAAAGGGCCACAATCAACTTTCTTTTTAACTTTATTAAATAAAATATTTAATAAAGAAGAGGGAAATCCTTTTTATTTGGCTTATCAAGAGGATACAAAAAACAATATTCGAACAATGGTTCATGAGAATTATAAATTTATTCAGGAACCTTACGTGCAAAAACAAATTGTTAATTTAATTATTCAAACGTTAGTGAAATATAAATTAGTTATATCTGCTCGTGCATTATTAAATTTTGTAGCTGACATTATTATTCCAGATAAATTAGAAGTAATTGAAGTTCTCTCAGAATTTGAAGTGTTAGAGCAAGCGGTTCCTAATCTTATGTTTAAACGGAAAGAGCGTTCTCCTATCCTAAAGACTTTACATGAATTAGACCCAGTTCATAGAAGATCCCCATACATCGATCAAATTATTATTGATTTAAGTACTTTAAATGAATGGGATACTATATTAAATCATTGTGTAACATCTGATCAAGGTAGAGGGTGGTTAAATCCTTTTATTAGTGAAGAGAAAGTAGATGGTCCATCATTCATTGGTTTCTCAGAAACTGTTATTCGAATTACATATTTAACGAATGAAGACTTCTCTCAGAAGATTGAGGATGAGACGTATCATAAATATGTAAACAAATTGTTTGATTTCAATTCGGGTAATAAAAAAGAAATTAAAGTCTTTTATGAAGAAATAAAAGAGGCGTTATTTAAATGGAAGGGGAGTCCGAAAAAGGGATATATTTATCTTAACAAGCCAAGTGATAAGTATAGATTAGCTCAACAACTTAATCTAAAGCCATCAATCGATCATTTGAAATTTAATCAAAATGATGTACTAGACTCGTTTAAATCATCGCTAGTGTTAGCATATCATGATGGAGATATAAAAAATATTATTGAATTGGATATTGATTATCAACTATACAATTTATTAGTAAAAGTTTGTCAGGGATATTGTCCAAATAAAAAAGATGAAGAAGATGCAATTAAATTTACAGAGTTTGTAGAGAAAATCATGAAATTTGGAGAGAAAGAGAATGAGTTATTGATACATTTTCCTAATGATTCTCGTTTCTATAAATTAAATCGAGATGATTTTGGTGCGTTTGTGTTTGAAAGGGAGTAGTGATTAATGGATACACTATTAAAAATAGATAAATTAGAACAGTTATTGGGGAATAACAAGCATGATGTTGGTAAAGTTATGGATATTTTACCATTTGTTACAAAAAGAACGAAATCAATACGTGGAAATTTTAATGAAGTTTTAGGTGAGTACGTCCGAAATGTTTGTGGTTTACGCCTAGTTGATAAGAAGAGTAGTGAAGACGAGGACTTGTTTTCCTCTAGAAACCCTTTTGTGGATCAAATTATGGAAGAAATTGAGTATACGCAGGAAGCAGAATATGATTTAGACCGATTTTTAAATCAATATTTATTTGGTCAAGATAATAAAATTAAACCTATCCATCCATATTTATTTAACTATATGGCTACACCTAAAGAGAAGAAAGATTTACCGAAATATGGGCAATTTATAAAAGATGCGCTAGTTCATGATGAAGTAAGTATTAGTTCTATATTTAAGAATAAGGAAAGTGAAGATATATTAACAGAACTCATATTAAATAAATTAGATATTCCAGCTAAAGATCCGGTCAAACAATATCAACCTTTAATGGGATTTTTAGCGAATTCCTACCAGGAAGACTTGCTATTTTTGAGCCAATATAAAGATTACTTCTTGAAATCTTTCCCATTGCTGACGCATTTTTATAGCTTTATGTATGTTTGTCAATTAGTTGTGAAGTTTGAACAATTTGATGAAGCTGATTATACGCATTCCAATCCTTTATATTTCGCTTTAGAATGGGAATCTATTAGTAAGAGAAGAAAAGCTGCGGATGACCTAGAAGGATTTAGAAGAATAAAAGATAAAGCACCAAATTTATTTGTGCATATACACACGATGTCTCAATTAAGTTATAACGAGCTTCAAGATGAAGAAGCAGATGAAAAGCAAAGTTTTCAATTTATGAATTATAGATACTTAAAAGATTTAATAAATGAAAAAGGATCGGATGTTTCAGAGCAATTTTTAACAGATGGTAAACAATGGATTAATAAATATAGTGAGCTTTGGGCGAAGCGAGTAACACCTAAAGATACACCAGAAGATATATCTGAGGTTTTTAAAACATTGTTTAGTTGTCTAAAAGAGGGAATGAATACAGATGCATGTAAAAAGTTTGGAGAGAACATTGAAGATTTAGGGGCAGATGTTTTTCTGAAAAATCGAGGCAGCATAGGGGCTGTTTTTAATATGAGTCATGAAATGCTGTTACTCTTAACAGCTGTATGCGTAAAAGAAGAGAGAATGCCGTTAAATCGTTTGTTTGAGGAATTTTCAAAAAGGGGAGTAGCTTTTGATCGTCATTCGAAAAAGATGATTATCGAGCTATTTGATTCTCATAATATTCTAGATAAAAAAAGTGATAGTGGTGATGCACAGTATGTCAAACGAATTTTATAATTATATATGTGAGTTGTTATTGGGGGATTTTAAAAATCGTTCAATAAAAGCCGGTGATAGATTTTATTTACAGCTAGATAAAGTAGAGGATGTAGAGAATTTAGTAGAAGCATTCCAAGAGCAGAAAAATGTCAAGCAATTTGTATACAAACATGAATTAGGTGAACCGTATAAAACATTTTCAGTTGAAATACAAAATGTTCAACTTGTTATTGCCTATACAAATGAAAATGTTAAACCAGATTTCTTAGTTACTTTACGAAATCAAGTTGGTGAACAAAAAGGTGTATGGAAAGATACAGCTTTATTGAGTATAGTTTCAGAGCAGTTGGATTCAATTCAAGGTGGAAGTAGTGATCTTCAAAAGGATGGAATGCCGTTACACCCTAATTCTATAGTAAAGGGATTAAGACAAGAAATTGAAAGCAGTATGTTAGATAAAACTGCTCAAATTATCCTTATAGAAAACATGGAGATGATTAAGCAAGAACAGGCACATCAACAAGTTACTTTTTTTGAGTTTGAAGAAATTTTTTCTACTCTTGCAAAGGGTACGATAGAAGATAAAGACTATCAAAAATTTGCAGTTTTTAAAGATGAAGAATTAGCTACTTTTAAAGGGAATAAGCAAAAAGAACGTTTAATTGCAAATAGAGAATTATATGAATTTGTTAGGAAAATTCATGATTTCGGTTTAGGAGCAGAAGAATTAGAAAAGAAATTCACCCCTGAGGGAGCTAGTAAATTAAAACGTGAAGATTGGCAAGAAATTAACTTTGCCGATGTTAATCGATTCCATCAAGATTATTTAGATCTTCATAAAAAGGCATCAATCAATTTAAAAGAGTTGACAGTTAAAGAAGGATTGCACTTTTGGGATAAACCTCAAAAGGAAACCGCAGCCGGAGAAAGAAAAAGACACTTAGTTATATTTAATCCAGAAGGTAAGGAAGAAGTACATTTAAATGCCGCATTTTCAATTCAAGGTGGAAATGTTAAAAGTTTATCGAACAAATACGTAAAAGTACCTACGAAGTTTAAGAAAAATGTAGAAGTATCGGTAGGGAAAATAAACCTTAGTGCGGTTATAAAAACTGAGAGTAATCAACCTACATTTGTTAGGTTGTCTTATAAGCATGATGATAAATCAACTTTAGGTGTAGAACTATTTATTGTTGTACTACCAATTGAACCATATGTATTAGATGCTTTTAAAACAACATATTTGATAGCTCCTAATAAGTGCCTGATTGAACTTCAGCATGAAGATACTGAGCTTTCATTTGGACAAGGCTATAACAAAAAATCAATGGAAGTCTATGAGGAAAATGCAACTATTGAGTGTAGCGTAGATGATGAACTTACTATTTTCCCTCAACCAGAAGCGTATAATGATGAAGAAGAGATGAGAGTTAACATTCGCTTGACGGAGAATGGAACAATTATTCCATTTATATTGAAAAATGAGTTGCCGGAATCTACTCCAATCAATGGCGCGCGAATTTGGAAATTAAAGCGTGAGCAACAAAGAGATTTTGAATGGATAAATAATCGATTGCGTTTTGGAAATAGAGAATTCTATTTAAGCCCGGAATATAAAAACTTATTCGAGTGGGAGTATCAATGGATTGAAAATGGGCTTAGATGTGCCGTAGTAGAGTCTGATGTATTGGTCCCTGAAGAGGTGTCCATTAGCGATGAACTAAGAGAAGCTTATAGTAGATTTTTAACTTACTTTAAAATTAAAAAAGGTATACCAAGCTTATGTTATTACAGTGACGAGCTAGTTAAAAGGGCAGAAGAATATTTGAATGCTTTTATAAAAGAGATAAAAAGTTTTGAAGAAGGACATGAGGCTGGCAAACGCGGGCGAGATTTATTTAAGTTAGGGACAGTTATGGGGAATAATGTAATTGAATTTACACCATTCCATCCAGTTATGGTCGCTTTCCAATTAAAATTGAATAATTTACTTTTAAATGAAGAAGTAGATAATAGTATTTTACAGCGATTAAAACCAGATGGACTAGTTCCATATATTTATAATGAACGAGATCAATTGTACAGACCAGATAATCAGAATATCGCATTAGAGTGGATGGACTTCAAACCAGTTAATCAAGTATCAGTATCGGATGCTAATCAATATTTAGCAAAAGTAATTGAGGATAAAATTCAGCAGTTTGAAGGACACTTTGGTTATTTATTTAGTGAGTACTCTAAGGCACCGTTGCAAATTAATTTAATCAATATTGAAAACGATCATGAAACTTTTAGAGGTATCGTAAATTGGATGCTTGAAAGAATTAGATCAAAAGGACCTGAAGGTTTAAAAGCTGTTGAAGTTACGCTTTATAAAGAAGAAGGTCAGGACAGTGCGTTTGATAATTTCTCAAGAATCGAATCGGTAGAGGAGTTTCAAACAAAATTTAATATTAATTTAGGCGCAAAACAGCAGTATGAACCCCAGGATATATTGCGATTTATTCGTGAAAAGCTATTTTATTATAAAAAAGAAATGGGCGAAGAATATAAGTATGCTCATATTTCTTTCTATAAAATGCAAGCCCAAGAGCGGTATGCATTACAATCTATGGATGAAATGTTATCAGGTTTAGCAATTGATGGGTTATACACTACAGTACCTTCAATGAAGAGTAATGAAAACTATAAGAGTGGTTTCGGTGTTAAAGCATATGCTGTAGAGGAAGAGAATCTTTTAACACAAACAGCGTATTATTTTAATGAATTATGCGCAAACCTTCATAATGGTGGAAATAATACGTATCGAAAAGGTGAAGCGATTTTCTCTAGAACAACGAGTGCTGATGAAGAAACTCTAGAAGAAATTTTCAAATCTTCTTATTGGGTAACATTTGTAGACCCAAGTTTTGACCTGGAGTTCTTTAATGATTACGAGCAAAATCTAGTTGTTATTCATTATAGTGATCAATATTCATCTTCAAGTAGATATGATGCGATTACTGTAACGGACAAATCGCAACAATATCATTTTGTTATTGAAGAATTTTTAAAGGAAAAACAAGTAGAGAGTAAAAAAGAAAATGTAGAAAGCACTATTAAAGCATTTAATACTTTTAATGGTGAATGGTTACTTCGTGTTATTGGTAGTAAGGGCCATTATTCTAGAGAGAAGTTAAGTATTATTTCTGCTATAAAATTCTCTTTAGCATATTTTGAACATCGCGACATTTTATGGGTGCCAATTTCTCTAGAAGAAGTTTTAAGAGTTGCAGGTGCTGTTAATTTAAAGAAAGCAGATGGCATATTTACAGCTAAAAACTTAGGAGTAAAAGGTGTTCATAGTGATGATTTACTGTTGATAGGTTTGGAACAAGTAGAGAGTGATGTAATGATGCATTTTTATCCTGTTGAAGTAAAAATCGGAGCTAATAAAAACGATGTATTAGAAAAGGCAAGAAAACAGGTTAAACATACGAAAAAATTAATCAATGATGCATTAACAACTAATTCTTTTGCTAGCCGTTTCTATCGTAATTTCTTTGCTCAACTTTATATTTCTAATGCTAATAAAATATTAAAAAGTAGATTCTGGGAAGAGAAAAATTATGAATTGAAGAATAAAGTGGTTGAAAAACTGTTGAAAGATCAATTTATAATTTCCAACGGAATTGAATCATCTATTGGTGAAGGAGCCATTTTATCCTTCCAGCGAGACGCTTATCATAGAAGTGCCAAACTGGATGAAGGGATTACCTTATTAAGCCTTCCAGAGTTTGATGGATATAGTGGTCTTATACAACCAATGGAAGATATGAAGAATTGGATTCAAGAAACAGAAGGCGATTTTATTAAGGAAGAATTACTATCTCATAAATATACAGGTGCCTGTAGCGAAGTAGAAAGTGCGTCATCATCTAGCTCAGAAAAAAATGAATTAGAGGCTGATGTAGAGGTAGAAGCAAAGCCTGAAATTATCGATTCTAATGAGGTTACTAAAGAGAAAATCGAGAATACAATAGAAGTTCTTGAAGAAACAAAAGACAGAGAGTCACAAAAATTAGAAGAATCCCGAATTCTAATTGGGAAGGCAGAAAACTCGAATAGAAAGATTTATTGGGAGTATGGTAATAAAGGATTGGCGAATAGACATTTGTTGATCTCAGGTAAATCCGGACAAGGTAAGACATATTTCATGCAATGCTTATTATTAGAAAAATCGAAGCAAGGTATCCCAAGTATTGTTATTGACTATACAGAAGGATTTTTACCAAATCAATTAGAAGATGAATTTGTACAAGCAATGGGTACAAAGTTAAAACAAAAGATTGTATATAGTGAGCAACTTCCGATTAATCCGTTTCAAAAGAATGAAAGGGATATTGGAGGCATTACGCTTCCGGAATCTAATACCGATGTTGCTGAAAGAATTAAGAGTGTATTTGCTGCTGTATATAGCACATTAGGTGTGCAACAATTAAATGCGATTTATGAAGGTACTCTTAATGGATTGGATAAGTATGGGGAAGATATGAGTCTAATAAAGCTTAGAGAATGTTTAGAAGAAGATGGTTCTAGCTATGCTAAGACGGCTTTATCTCAAATAAGACCGCTTATTGATCGTAATCCATTTAGCCATGAAAATACAATAAATTGGAAAGATGTTGTAGATAGTAATGGTGAGATTTTTATTATTCAGTTGACTGGATATCCTCGAGACGTTCAATTAATGATTACAGAATTTGTTTTATGGGATCTTTGGAATTATTCCGTAAGGTTTGGAAATAAAAATAATCCAATGCCTGTCATAATGGATGAAGCACAAAATCTTGATCATACGGAAAAATCACCTTCTGCACGAATTTTACAAGAAGGACGTAAATTTGGATGGTCTGCATGGTATGCAACTCAATTTTTAAAATCTCAATTGGCTACTGATGAATTAGCAAGGCTACAAAATGCTTCACAGAAGGTTTATTTTGCGCCGCCAGAACAAGAGATCTCTACAATTGCTACTAGTCTATCTAACGATTCTTCAGAGAAAAAAGAATGGGAGAATAGACTTTCAACATTGAAAAAAGGTCAATGTATTGTACATGGACCTGTGTTACAAGTAAATGGTGAATTGTCTCAACCAACTGTAACGGTGGTTGATATTATATCTTTATATGAGAGAATATAAAAAGGAACCACTTTGGTGGTTCCTTTTACTTTTAGTTTAATACAATAATACGGTAATCTTCTAATGAAGATAAATTGTATATTTCTTGTTTGATGACCTTTAGCCCATATTCTATATACAAAAGCATGCTTTGTGTGATTTCATCTTCATTTAAAGCAACTTGCATTTCATTAATAATTAAATGTTTAAAGAGTAAAAACTCTTTATCTTTAATTATATTATCTGGGATTGTCCATTTGGTTTTTCCGTCTTTAAAGTCATCATTTATTTTTTCTGTAGCGTTAGCAATACCTTTTGCTAACGCTATTTTTACCCCCTGTGGTCGATCAATCTCAAGTACTTCACAGAGTAGGTCAAGGGTTTCTTTACCTGTTCCTGAGAGGTTCATTCTTCTATTTGCCATAATATCACACCTTTATAAAATCAAAATACCCATCGCGGATAACTGTATATTTCTTTGATTGGTCATAATCAAGCATGTATTGCTTATATGAATGCTCTTGCATGAAATTAATATAGTCTTGGGTAATTTCTGTATCCGTAGATAAGATAATTACCTGTTCACTAAGCTCTTTATAGTAATGGTTAATTAAATGATTTCGATGATAACTGTCTAAGCGTCCTAGTGGTGTATCGATTACCATAGGAAGAGCTAAATCAGAGGCTTTTGTTAGGGCCCAAATTAGTGACGAGGAAATCATTTGCATTTCACCAGCAGATCGGTCTTGAATACTAATTTCTTGATTACGATCGTTGTACAATCTAACAGTATACGTTGAAATATCAAATTCAATTTTTCCAAATTCATCTTGTTTACGGAATAATCGACTTAACATTGAAGAAAATTCTTCACGAATAAAGCTTGCTTTTAACTTTGTCATTTCATGTACATATGAATTCATAGTATGAATCAACTTTTTGACATAAATTAATCGTTTATTTAGAGCATCATAATCTGCACCTTGATCAGAAAGACGGGTTAGCTGGTTTACAACGGCTGTTCTTTGTTCTTTAATTTTATTTAACTTTGCAATAATTGATTTATATTTTAAGTTAAGTTCTCCTAATTTTTTAGTTAGGATATCAATACGTTCATTTTCTGCGCTAATATCAATCGTTTCAGGTGCATTTCTAATTTCAATTTCTAATGCCTCTAATTCAAGATTCAGCTTCTCAATTTTATTTATTAAATCTATAACATAACTATTATTTCTAGCAGGGAGATTTACAAGGTAGTTATAGTCTTTATTTGAAATATCGTGAATATCTACGTGATCTTCGGATATATCTTTTTCGATATTATTTTCTTTAACCCAAATTTCTCTCCCGATTTCCTTGAGTTGATTTAATTGCTCATTTGAAAGGGGAGGAGTGAATGGTTGGTTTAATAATTCATCCATAAATTTTTCATAAGGCATTAAAGAAGCGTCTTGTATTATTTTCTTTTGACGAATATCATACTCTAATTTTAATCTGTTCTGTAGTACTTTAGTTTTTTCTTTTAGAATGATGTTTATAGCGTTATTGTTGAAATAGTTTTCAAATTGCTCTTTAGCTAGACGTAACTCAGTTGCTAGACCTGATTGTTTTTTTACAATAACCTCTCTTGATTTGGAGTTAGTTGTAATTTTTTCATTACGTTCATTTTTCACTTCATTGATTAGATCGTCGAATTTCTTGCGTTCAGAAGATATAAGTTCTTTTCGTTTTTCTAGATGTTGGATTTGCTCTTCGTATTCTTTTAAATTGGCATCTAAACTTTTTAGTTTATTTTGGTCAACCGCTTTGGCTAAATTCTTCTCTATGCCAGTCTTAATAGAAGAGAGGTCAGATAGTAATAATTTATAGGTTTCCATCCCAGTAATTTTGTGAATAGCTTCTTTCATTTCCTCACTATTTTGTCGTAAAATGATGTCTTTAATTTCTTCGCCATCAAAAATGAAAAATGGTGCAGCGTGATATGGAATCATTTTATCCATAAAGCGATTAAATGTATCTATATTATCAATACGTACAGTTTTACCAATCATTGCACCAGGCTTTTTCACAGTTAAATCACGGTTTTCACTAATTAACCTTTTGTTGTGATCAAAGCCCCATTTAACTTTAAGAGTCCATTCTTCATTTTTATCCGTTTCAATAGCAAGAGTTACAGAACAATCTCTCCCACCTTCGTCAAAGAAGGTATTGTTAATAACATTAGAAAATACACGTTTATGCTCAGCAGGTGAGAATCCTCTTTTTCCGAATAAAACATATAAAATTGCTTTTAAAATTGTAGTCTTTCCAGCCCCGTTTAGGCCGCCTAATAAAATAATATTTTTTTCGCCTTCTTCACGTACCTCTTTTGGGATATAGAAGTCAACTTCTTGATGTCCATAATACGTTTTATAATTATCAAAAATAAGTTTTTTAAATAACATTATGTAGTCACCTTTACTTTATTTTGCATAAAAATCAATTAAATCTAGGTAATCTTTTTTTCTGTGATTTTCACTTGTGTTTTCATATGAAAATTTTTCAGCAGAACGCAATAAGTCATATGCTAGTTTTGTTGATAGGTCATTTTCTTTACAAATTTTTGCTAGTAATTCTAGCTCTTGTTCTTTTAATTTATTCATTTTTACCACCTTTAATATGAGCATGAAGTATAGGAATATCTTATATATAATATTACCATATTTTAATGGGTGTTTAAAAATAGAGAAAGTTGTAATTTTAAGTAGGGAGGAGCTATTAACGTAGATATAAAATTACTAGATTAGTAGTTAGTAAGGAAATAAAGAAAACAGAAAGGGATATGCCTTTCTGTTTTCTTTATAGATTATTAAAAACATCCAACTCTTCTAAACTAGTAGTAGAAGAAAGTGAGAACCTAATAGTAGAACGCAAATCATCCATAGATAATCCGATAGCTTGTAATACATGACTTGGTTTACTTGAGCTACAAGCCGATCCAGTAGACACGGCAGCTACTGGAGCAAGAGTCCTCACAAGCGTTTCGTTGTTTACACCTTTAAATATAACACTTAATATTCCAGGTATTTTATCTTGAATATCATTGTTAAACTCAATATGATTTTGAAATTTGGTTTTTAGAATATCAGCTAATTTGTTCTCTAGTTGCTCTAATTTATAAATGTTTTGTTCCAAATTAAGATATGCGATTTCTGCAGCTTTTCCCATTCCGACAATATTATGGACGGGTAGTGTGCCACTGCGTATATCACGTTCTTGTCCGCCACCGTGAAGTAGAGGAGTGATTTGGATTGGTAATCCTAAATTATCTTTACCTATTATGGTTACCCCAATACCTTTTGGACCATGAAACTTATGAGAAGAGCAGGATAAAAAGTTTATACCGTCTATATCTGAAAGAGAGAATTGTATTTTTCCAACTACTTGTGTAGCATCTGTATGGAAGAATACTTCATTCTCTTTGCAGATTTTTGCGATCTCGTTGATTTGGTTTAGAGAACCAAGTTCGTTGTTGCCCCACATAATTGAAACGAGAAGAGTTTTTTCTTGTTGAATAGCTTTAGTTAGTTCTTCCAAATTGATTCTGCCATATTGATCTACATCAAGATATGTGACCGTATAGCCATTTGCTTCTAAAAATTTACAAGTTTCTATGATAGAAGGATGTTCTACTTTAGAAGTAATAATGTGATTGCCTTTATCTTTATGATAATGAGCGATGCCTTTCAAAATAAAGTTGTTACTTTCTGTAGCACCACTAGTAAAGATTACTTCATCAGTTTCACAGCCTAATAATTGAGCTACATGTTTTCTTGCTGTTTCAACAGCGTCTTTAGCATTTTGGGCTAATCCGTAATATTTACTTGAAGGATTTCCGAATTCTTCAAGTAAATATGGCAACATTACTTCTTTAACTTCAGGTAATAATTGTGTTGTTGCACTATTATCAAGATAAAGCATAGAGATCACTCCTTACCGTATTTTAGCAAGTTCATTGTGAATTTCTCGTTGTTTCCAGCATGTTTATATTCGCTGTCTAATAAGTTAATTCCGCGTTCTAAGTGAGCGTTAAATAGGGTAGGAAAGTATTCATTATCAGATACTTCACGTCCCGCATGCTGAGTGATTAAGCATTTATAAATAAAATCATATTCTCCAGTTAATGTGTGGCGATTGATTTCTAATCCACCGGCTTCTTTATCTGTTAAAGCCTCAGGAAAAGTTGGATCAGTTAAAGATAATCCAACTGCTAAACGAGCTAAAATATTTGGTGTTAAATTAGTAGGAGCTTGTAATTCTTTTAGTTTATCTGATACTCTTTTAGAAATCTTTAAACGGTAGTTCATTTTGCTTGCTCCTTATTAAAGTTGAAATATTGATCTGTAACATTCACTTTTCGTAGTTCTGTATCAAATTCTAATAAGTATCCATGGGATACAAAGTTTTTCAGTAAATTATAGTGTTTTTCATCAACTTCAGAGTTAGTTGACAAGATTAAGACTTGCTCACCACATGCAGGGATGAAATCTACTAAAATATTATGTTTATGTGTTTGATCAAGGCGACCTAAAAGTGTATCGAATATGAATGGAACACGACGACCAGAACATTTGAACATTGCCCAAATTAATGATAGTAAGAGAATTTCTTTTTCACCTGCTGATAATGTTTCTTTTGCTACATGGTCACGATTATTATCATATAAAGTTACTTCAAACGTGCTAGAATCAATGCGTAAAGAAGAAATATATTGGTGTTTACGCATTAATTTATTCAACATTTTTGTAGCTTCGATTTGTACTTGTTGTAATTTCTTTTGATGTTGTAACATTTGAAACTCTGTACTTAATTTCATAATACTTTGGGCAATTAAGAATGTATTTCTCGTTTTGTTACTTTGTTGTACAATATTCTGTTTTGAGTCGATTGTATTTTTTAATGCTTCTAAAGTCTCTTGTCTAGTTTCTAAAATACTTAAGTTTTCTTCTACTTCTTTTTCTAACTTAAAGATTTTTTCTTGTGTTTGAGTCATAGTTTCTAACATTTGTGCAAACTCATTTGTAGAATCATTAGTAGAAATTTTCTTTCTTAGTTCTTGTGCTTGAAGTAAGTTTTCTCTATTTTCTTGAAGTAATTGCATATATGTGTCATGAGATTCTCTTTCAACTTGTTGTGCCGCTACTTCGAATTGTGTGCGTTGTGTTGGTGAAACTCTATGGATATACTCAACATCTGTATCATTAGGCTTAATAATATTGAAAATTTGTTTTCTCAATTCAGCTGCTAAATCATTAGGAGCTGAGACTCCAGGTAAACTTTTAGCTAATTCAAGAGCGCGTTCTTCAGTTAACTCTGAAGTTAATTGGTTTGCTAATGATAGTTTTTCTTCATTTTGTAATTGATTTTTAGTAGATAGTAATAAGTTTTTGTTTAGATAGAAAGGTAAAAGCGTTTGAATAAATTCTCGAACTTTTTCAGAATTAGCTTTTCGATGTGCTTCAATTTCTAATACTTGTCTATTTAACGTTTCACGTTCTTCTTTAATTAAACCACCATGTGTTTCAAAATCCTTTTTCAATAAAGAATAAGATTCTTTTGATTCTTCTATTTGCTGCTGTGCTGTTTTAATTGTGTCTTCAAGATCTTCAATTTTTAAAGACTGTTCTTTCTCTTGACGCTGAAGGGTAAGGATTTCGCTTTCTATAGAAGAAAGATGTTCTTGATCAATTTCTTGTTGTAAATAGTTGGTCAAATCACCTTCTAAATTTCGGAATAAATCTAAGTTGAATATAACAGTAGATAATTCTTTTAAATAAGAGGATAATTTATTTTCATTTATTATTTTTGAAATTTCTTCGCCATCAAATAAGCATAGATCAAATAATTTAGGCGGGAAATTCTCTCGTAGTCTTGATTCGAAAATATCTTTTTCAGCATCATTTAAATAATGACCATCTTTTTTTACAGTGAATTTTTCTTTTATAGCGCTGTTTAAAATGTTCCAAGATCTTTTGAATGTATAAACATGGCGTTTGTAATTTTCTACTTCACTAAAGGTAATTGTAATACTAAAAGGATTTGTCTCATCTTTACGAGCAGAAGCATTTAAATACCCATGGACGCGCTTATAGTAATCATTATTCTCTGTCTTATATCCATAGCCGAAACAACCAAATAATCCTAGTTTTATGGAATTTAAAAATGTTGTTTTCCCAGCACCATTTTCTCCGCCTATTAAAATTACTTTCTTTTTTGGGGAGGAGATAGACAGATCGAAGGTATTTCTTTCCGTATAAGCTCCTATGTTTTCTAATTCTAGTTGTTCAATTAACATAAATTTAACCTCACCCTACAAATGTAAGTAGTCTTGCTTTAGTACTTTTTCAATTTCGTTCATTAATCCACGACGAACTTTATAACCTGAAAAATCTTTTTCAAGTGATATAAGTTTTTTTAATGCTTTAAAGTCTACGTTGTGTTTGCTACATAATGATTCTAAATCTGTAATTTGTTCATTATCAAATAATGGACGATCATCATACTCCCAGTTTAGGTCATATCCCATTACCTCTTTAAAAATGCTAGGTAAAGAATCTTCCCAATCGCCATTTTCTAACCAGTAACGACGAATAACACGTAATTCTTCTTCTTTAATTAATTCAAAATCCTCTTCTTCAGGATGTTGTAAATCTCTTTGGACAATAAGAAGTCTGCGTAAAATCTCTTTTCGCGCGTTCAGTGTAAAGGGACCTAAACCAAGTTGTCCGATTTGATTATTATCAAGCTTTACTAAAATTTTTGGATCCTCAGGAGAACTTAAATCAATATTGTTTATTGCTAAATAAGACTTTAGTTCATCCCTTTCTAAAATTGTAAATTCTTCTAATTTAATCATTTGTTTTGGACGACTAGATTTTTTTGGAATGATTACATATTCAATATCATCTTTTACTTCAGTTTTTAGCGGGTTAAAGTAAATTTGACCACCTTTACGGTATTTCATACGAAATGTTCTATCATCCCGAATCCCAGCTAACCAATTTCTGAATTCTAATAAAGGTTTCATCCAATCTGATCCACTAAGAATGAAGCCGTTTAATGCTTTATCTTCATTTACTACTGTACATACCCAACAACCGAAGCGACTGTTTCCACATGAACCAGCACTTTCTTTAATGGTTTTATCTACAACAAGAGGGCATTCACCACTACTTGAATCTTGATAAAGCTTATTTAATTCATGGTTATCGTTGCCCCAAGGAGATGGATTTTCCAGTAAGTAGTCCCAAACGTTATTTAAACTAAACTGTCTAATCGGTGCAAAAACATATGCATTTGTTAACGTGGAATGGCGCATTAAATCTTTACCTTCAACGGTATGGGATTTAAGAACGTTATCACGAGTAGCACTTTCATTCTCACGAACACCAAGGACCATGATTACTTCACCGAACGTAGAAACTTTGTCCATTACAAACGCATTTGCTGGTTCAATTTTTAAGCGATCTGTACACCAGCGAAATTGTTGGTTTGGTGATGGATAGCCTTTTCCGATAATATTAGCCCAAAAAGATTGTTCGTATTTTGGTTTTACTTTATGCGTTTCAATAGGAAGATCACGTTTTAAAGCTTCTTCTTGGATTCGATGTAAAGTAACATTGATAGATTGAATAATTAGCGGTGTTTCTACAAGTGTATCTGATGAGATTACATATACTTTCTTGTGTAATTGCTCTGTAGGTAATTCACTTAAAGCTTCAAAAACAAGCTGAACGACAACTGTGGAATCTTTTCCACCACTATAACCAACGACCCAAGGGCGGTCGTCAGCACGATAAACTTTTTTTATATGCTCTTTTGCTTCAGAGACAAAGTCATTTTTATTATTTATTAAATCAGTAATGAGATTATTTAACATTATCATGCTCCTAACTGGAATTTCTCTTCTATCTTTTGTTCTCCTTCTGTCAAAGGAAGACCTAATTTTTCTTTTAGTTTGTTTGCGGTTAAAGTGACTGTTTCTTTTGTCTTTTGTATGCGACCATTTGTATTGAAAGCTCGTCCTAACCAATCGGAAGAATTAGAACGACTGTAGTCGATGTCTGCTAAAAGAGAAATGTATTTTTTCCAATCTTTTGGATGATTTTCAAAAACATATTTTCCTACTAAACCAACAGATTCAATGAATACTCCATGCCCGACAATATAATGCATTCGAAGTTCACGAGGGTTTAGTTCTTTTTTGTAAACTAAATTCCATTCGACTATTGTATCACAAAGAATGTTCCAAAATTCTTTTAAGAATTGTTCTTCTTTTTCTGTAATTAAGTCACCCTTTGTCTTTCCTAGTAATCGAAGGTTTGTATTAAATATGTGATTTAAAGCGAGAATCTTCGGTGAGTTTTTAGATAAATTGACTTTTTCTTTGTCGGTATATCGAGATAGTAATTCATTTTCCTCGACAATTTCTTTTGTAACTAATGCTAACTTATCCCTATGATCATATAAAATACCGATAGATGAAGTTGTATTAACTGCATGGCGGTTAAGATCTGAGAAAATTTGTTGGGAATTTCTTAAACCTTGATCATGATAGAACACAACCGAAATCGTTTCATGTCCTAATTCTGGTGAAAGCTTTATCGCCTCTTCGATAGCTGCTCTTCGGTGTTGTCCATCATTAATCAGGAACTTAGAATCCAGTGAGATACGAAGTTGTCCTAAATCTTGAAACGACTGATCAGAACTAAATGGTTGGAATTCAATATCACCATCTATAGATGCTGTTAGGGATGAAAAAACATAATCATTTTGATTTTCAATGATATAATTTGTGATTTCTGGGATTCTAATTTTATTTAATATCCTTTGGGCACGATGTTCAGCAGGGATTTCTTCCTCGTCAAATAGAAATATTTTAGGAATTAAGCGTAAAGGGCACATTACAACAAAGTACTCCTTACCACCTTGCTTTCCACGTAAAGCGGGGAAGTTATAGCTAAAACCATAATCCATTCATTACATCTCCATTCTTTACGTACGTAATTTATATTTTTTATTATAAAATAGATACAAGTGTTCGGCAAGAATAGTAACTCGATTATATGAAATTTAATATTTTCCATTAATGGTGCTTGCACCTCCCCCAACGTCACCCCCTAACCTAAAAGAGACAAATTAAAAGGGGGGACAAAACTAATTATGAAAACCACCACAAAAGAAAAAAGAAACACCATAATCATGCTATTACTCTCAGCCGTAATAGGAATCTTTTCACCAATACTCATGTACATCACACTGGCACGTAAAAATGAGGTGTACAAATACCATTGCCGAAAGGTGTTCAACTTTCATTTATTAATCTTTCTTCTATTTAATATTAGTTTGCGTATTAGTGATGTTTTGTTTTGGATTGTGTTTGCTCTTGAGGTCGTTCAAGTGATCATTGTTGCGTGGAAAGTAATGCGCGATGAGCCATATCGTTATTTCATTCGAATTCCTTTATTTAAAGAAGATAAGTATGTCGTGGAAGGAGAATAGGTGTGAAACAAGAAATGGAGGTAAGGGGAAAGCGAACTTTTATCATGATTGCAGTATTGTTTATTGCGATTTATATTGTGTTACGAAAAAGAAAGTATGAGTACTTTTATGATGGTATTAGTGAGTATGAAAATCGTTATAGAGGGAATGTTCCTTTTTTATTACTTGTTGTAGGTTTGTTTCAATATTATCGGTAGAATGAGATGAATTTTTCTCATATGATTCAGTATGTGAAAGAGAAGTTATCGGAGTAGGTAATGATATGGCATGGATGATTAGTGAGTTTGCAAGTGTTGCGGATGTTACGGTGCGGACGCTTCGTTATTATGACAAGATTAATTTATTAAAGCCGAGCGATTATACTGAGGGTGGGCATCGGTTATATACGAAGGATGATTTGTATGTGCTGCAGCAAATTCAATCGTTTAAGCATCTCGGTTTTTCGCTTGGGGAAATTCAAAATATTATATTACAGCGGAATGTAGAGACTGAAGATTTTTTAAGACAAATGCATTTTCAAAGGGAATTGCTGTTGGCAGAGCAAGAAAGAATTGCGAAGGTGCTTTCGCATATGGATGAGATGACGAAGAAGTTTCAAAAGGAAGAACGAGTGGATGTCGCTTTGTTTTCTTCGTTTTTGCAAACTTTTATATGGGAGAAAGAAAATAAGGAATGGCTAGAGGAACACTTTTCAACGGATAGTGTTCGAGCGTTTTATAATAATAAGGAACTAAAAGAAAAGTTTGAACAGCGATTTATGGATGTGATAGGGAAGTTGAAAAAGTATAAGGTAGAAGAGAAAAATCCGGGTCATCAAGACGTTCAAGTTACCTTGAAGGAATTTTTCAATGTAATAGAAAAAGTAAAGAATTATCTTGATACACCCCAAAGCGATATAGAGGATATAATTCAAAAATCAAACCTCCCACTATCCGAATTCCCAACCATCTTCACAACTGAAGAAGAAACCTATATAAAAGAAGCAATGCAGCAGTTTAACAGCTAGTTAAACTGCTTTTCTATTATAATGGAAGAAAAGTAAAACGGAGGGAAATCCCATGCCAATCTACAACAAACTAATCCGAAATAAAATCCCACAAATTATAAAAGCTAACGGAAAAATACCTACAACAAGAATCCTAAACGAAGATGAATACATAGAGGAACTCTGCAACAAAACCCAAGAAGAACTAACCGAATACCTAGAAGCAACAGCAAAAGAACATAAACTAGAAGAACTATCCGACCTACTAGAACTAATCAACGCCCTAGCCGAACACGAAGGCACAACACTAGAAGAAATTAACAACATCCGTAAAAAGAAAGCAGAAGAAAGAGGCGGCTTCTCAGATCGAGTCTTCCTAATCGAAGTAACCGATAACTAACCCCTCCTAAGCCCCTTACAAGCCCCTACCAAGTAATAAATCACTAAGAAAAAACATAACAAAACAAAAACACCAACAAACACCGTAGTAGTAGTCAAAAAAAATTTAAAATAACACGCCAAAAACCCGCTTAGTCTCCCATATATATTATGAAGGGGCTTTTACTTTTGAACGGAGACGGGAGGAATTAGGATGGCGGTATACCGTAATGTGCAGGTGAATTTTTGGCAGGATGATTTTGTTTTGGATTTGACGCCGGAGGAGCGGTATTTTTATGTTTACTTATTAACTTGTTCGAAGACGACGCAGTGCGGGATTTTTCCTTTTCCGAAGCGGTTAGCTGAGATAGAGACGGGTTATAACCGGGAGACGGTTGATAAGCTTGTGCAGCGCTTTGTTGATTATGGGAAGATTCTTTATGATGCGGATACTCGGGAGTTATTCGTTTTGAATTGGCTTCGTTATAATCCTGTGACAAATACGAATGTGGAGAAGTGTGTGCTTCGTGAGCTTAAGGGTGTGAAGAATAAGGAGTTTGTACATATGTTTCTTCAGAAGTGCGCGGAGGAGGAGCTGAATGTTCCGATGCTTTTAGCGCATTTCGGTATGCCTGGTGATTTGGCTGTGGATGATGTTGAGCCGATTTGTGAGGAGACAGAGGAAGAAGGGGTTGTAGAGGAAGAAATGGGAAGTCGTGTGTTTTCTTTTTATGAGCAACATTTCGGTAGTTTGTCTCCTTTTGCGGTGGAGGAACTGAGTGCGTGGATGGATGATTTGTCGGAGGAGCTGGTGCTGAAGGCTCTTCAAATTTCGTATGAAAATAAAAATCGGAAGATGGCTTATGTGAAGGGGATTTTGCGTGGTTGGCACGGGAAAGGGTTTACGAAAGTGTCTGAGGTTGAGGCGGATGCTGCGAATTTCAGGAAGAAGGGGTCGTCTGTTAGTACGGGGGAGACGGAGCATTTTTTGGCGAAGTGTGAGGAGTGGGAGAAGAGTGTGCCGTCAGAGGAAGAGTTGCAGCGCTTTTTAGCGGAGCGCGGGTGGCGGCCATGAGTATTCAAAATGTGGAGGCGGAGAAGACGGTGTTAGGTTCTCTATTAATTGATGGAGAGCTTATTAAGGAGTGTCGTTTGACGGAGCAGTATTTTTCTATGCCAGTACATAAGTCTATATTTCAGTTAATGCGAAAGATGGAAGGAGAGGGGCAACCGATTGATTTTGTGACGTTCATTTCTCGGGTAGATCCGAAGTTTTTAGAGGGGATCGGGGGAATGGAGTATTTTATAGGGTTAATGGCTGGTGTGCCTACTACTAGAAACTTCTCATATTATGAGGGGCTTGTTCGAGGTGCCTGGAAAATGTATCAGGCTGGTGTTCTTGGGCACAAGATGGGGGAGCGTCTTATTGCGGAGAAGAGTGAGAAAGTTATCGGTGAGACGATTACGGCACTTTGTGAGTTAGAGGAGAAAGACTCTGTATGTGAGTTTGATTTGAAGGATGCGTTAGTTGATTTGTATGAGGAGCTTCATCAAGATGTGAAAGAAATTACTGGTATTGAGACTGGTTATACATCGTTAAATAAAATGACGTGCGGATTGCAGGAAGGTGATTTTGTCGTTCTTGGTGCGCGTCCTTCTATGGGGAAGACTGCGTTTGCGCTTAATGTTGGATTGCATGCGGCGAAGTCTGGAGTAGCGGTTGGATTGTTTTCGTTAGAGATGAGTAGTAAGCAATTATTGAAAAGGATGGCGTCTTGCGTAGGCGAAGTGTCAGGAGGTAGGCTGAAAAATCCGAAGCATCGTTTTGCGATGGAAGATTGGGAGAAGGTAAGTAAGGCGTTTGCGGAGATTGGTGAGTTGCCATTTGAGATTTACGACAATGCAGGCATTTCGGTACAAGATATTTGGATGCAAACTCGTAAGTTAAAGAGGAAGCACGGTGATAAAAAGATTTTAATTATTGTAGATTACTTGCAGCTTATTACGGGCGATCCGAAGAATAAGGGCAATCGATTTCAAGAGATTAGTGAGATTTCTCGTAAGCTTAAGTTATTAGCACGTGAGTTAAATGTTTGTGTAGTAGCGTTATCACAGTTATCTCGTTCTGTAGAGTCGCGGCAAGATAAGCGTCCGCTTTTATCAGATTTAAGAGAGACGGGACAGATTGAGCAAGATGCGGATGTTATTATGCTTATGTATCGCGAGGATTATTACGATAAGGAAACGATGCAGAAAGAGATGACGGAGATTCATGTGGCGAAGCATCGGAATGGGCCTGTGGGCAGTTTTAAGCTGAGGTTTATGAAGGAGTTTGGACGGTTTGTGGAGGGAAAATAGTGAAAAGACTGAAAAGACTGGAGTATCACTTTGCAAATAAAATAAAGCATAAGTGTTCTATTTCATTCACTTATGCTTTATTTTTTGATTCTTTCAATATGCTTCTTATTTCCCCATAAAGAAAGATTTTCTCTCAGCAGTAATCCACTGCTGCAAGTCATCTTGGCTACGTCGGACAAGTCGATTTACTAAAACATCATGCCATACATAATCCTCTAATAAGTATATATGAACGGGGTCATCTGTATAAAAAGCAATATTACGCTCTTCAAGTGATGGTCCATAAATCATCTCTTTAGAATCTATCGATACAATAAACCAATGTTCTGTAGACAAGGTTTCTGTATAAGGTGTTATGCGATGGGCTTCTAGATTTTTAATGGGATTTTCAACATGCAGGGTAATACCTTGTATTGTAACTTTATCAGCTACTTCAGATAGATCTTCTTTTAATGCTTCATACATCTCATCCCACATTGAAATGACAATACGTCGTTCTGCTTTTTTTATTAATGCCTGACAATAGCTAATGATTGTTTGATTGTCTTTTAAAGTAATTACTCGATTATCCGTTTTTTCCTCGGAAGTTTCTAGTTTTTTTAATGAATCACTTATTCCTTCGTAAGTAGATTGCCATTCTGTTTGCGCCTTCTGTAAAAAGATTTCAACAGGTAGAGGTGAATAGCGGGTGGTGTCATTTATTTCTTCTTTCATGACAATTCCTTTTTCTACAAGGTTACCTAAAATCTCATAAATTCGCGCTCTTGGGACACCCGAATCTTTACTCACTTGATAGGCTGTGACAGGCCCCTGTTTAACAAGAGATACATAAGATTTAGCTTCATATTCATTGAAACCAATTTTTTTAAGCTGTTGCACTATGTAGTCCACTTTTTTCGTCCTCCGATGTTTGCTTTTATCCCGCTTTAACGGGCAGTAAGACTCCCACCTCAAAATTCAGCGGAAGCAAAGAAGTTAGGTGGGGGTCGGGCTGCCCGTTAAAGCCCGATTGGTGAAGGCTAATAATCAGTGGGGGTGAACAAAACCCCCCACTGATTAAAGTTTCACTTTATATTTCAACGTTACAATAACTATTTACATTTAGCAAATTGATAGTTACTATTATAATAGTGACTAAAGGGGAGGTTAATAGTATGGATTTTTATTTAGACCCATCTGTATTAATGATCTTGATTGCTTTTGGATTTTTAGCTGCATTCATTGATTCAGTTGTAGGTGGTGGTGGACTCATTGCTTTACCCGCTTTATTATTTACAGGACTGAATCCAGCAAGTGCAGTAGCTACGAATAAACTAGCATCGACAATGGGAAGTGCAACTAGTAACATTGTGTTTTATCGTTCTGGTAATCTTGATTTGAAATCGGCGTTTAAATTAGTTCCACTCACTTTCATAGGTTCTATAATAGGGGCATGGACTGTTCATTTAATGAATCCAGAAGTATTGAAGCCATTAATGCTGATCATGCTTGGTGTGGTCGCTATTTATACGATATTCAAGAAGGATTGGGGAAGTATTTCCACTCATAAAAAATTGTCTGGTCGACACGTCATTATTTTTACTTTTTTTGTTTTTGCTATTGGTTTTTATGATGGATTTCTAGGGCCTGGAACAGGTTCGTTTTTAATGTTTTCTCTTTTATTTATTGGGTATGATTTTTTAAAAGCAGCAGGTAATGCGAAGCTTCTTAATTTAGGAAGTAATGTTGGTGCATTGTTGATGTTTATGTATGTAGGGCAAGTAAACTCTGCATATGGTTTTATAATGGGGATTGCTCAAATTGCTGGAGGGATTGTTGGCTCCAAATTCGCTATAAAAAAAGGAAGCGGGTATGTTCGGGCTCTTTTCATTACAGTAACTTGTTTATTGTTAGCGAAAAATCTGTATGACTATATTCAGTAAGTAATTAAAGAACGTAGAAAAGGTCAAAGATGCCTACATAGAATATAACAAGATACCAGGAGAAAATTCCTTTTAACATTTTTTAGATGCTACCTTGTTTGAAGATAGCATCTAAAAAGAAAATCTAAGTGAAGAGAATAAAAATAATATAAACTCATATTTTTCTGGGGTATGTTTATTGATTATATTGAAATGTTTACTCTATATTCTTCTTATAATTAGGCCGCAACAAACTCTTAAAATCCACCTCAGCAATTAACACACTCAATAATATAAGCGTAGCCCCTAAGTATCCTTTTCCTGTCAGCGTTTCACCTGTGAAAATGAAAGCAAAGCCTGCGGAAAAGACAGGTTCTAATGAAAAAATAAGACCTGTATGGGTAGGTGTAGTGTATTGCTGGGCAATTACTTGCACGATGAATGCGACTGCGGTGCAAAATATGCTTAAAGCTAATATGATTAGCCATGAGTCGATCGTGCTAGGAAGTTTTGGTGTTTCTATAATGAATGAGAAAATAAGACTAAATAGGCCGACGAAACCGAGTTGTATGACTCCAAGTGCAATGGAATTCACATGTTTCGTTACGCTTCCAGTAATGATGACGTGGATCGCATAAAACAGGGCAGACAGTATGCAAAATATATCGCCGTTACCGATTTTGAATTCGCTCGTTAATGTTAATAAGCCGATTCCTATTATCGTTAAAATGATTCCTACTATAACTTTCTTTTCTGGAATGTGTTTTAAAAATATAGCTGATAATATCGGAATGAAAATGACTGTGAGACATAGTAAGAAACCAGCATTAGAAACACTTGTATACTTTGTACCGAAAGTCGCGAAAATGTAAACGATAAATAAGACAGAAGCGAGTATAAATGCATATTTTACAGTTTTAAAATCGATCTTAAATAAATGTTTGTAAAATATTAAACCTGATAAAAGAAAAGCGATAATAAATCGTAATGCGATTAAATTATATTCTTCTATGCCATCAAGTCCAAGCTTTGTAAGTAGGATGGATGCACCCCAAAAGAATGTAACTAGTAGTAGCCCTAAATCCGCTTTTAATTGCAGTTTCATTTCTATTCCCTCGTTATGTATAAAATTTATAATCCCATACCCCTATCCCCATTTTTTTATTTTAATATTAATTCTGAATATTTGTAACTTAAATTTATCGACGTTTTATTTCATTGATTTAATGTTATCCGCCGCGAAAACATTAGCGGAGTTAAATCCAAACATGACGTTCATTTACGTATCTGGTAGCGGAACAGACAGTACAGAATCAGGACGTAAGATGTGCGCGAAGTTTCAGCGTATTTTTTGCGGAAGCAACTTCTGGGTAAGGACAACAAAAAACCCACTCCGCGCCGTCACAAGCAAAAGGATGGGTTCCGCAAAAAGAAATAGCTTATAATAACCACCACCCTAAGCGGTAGCAGTTAGGGAAGAGATGTTAGCGCATCTCTTCTTTTTATTATATGCCATTTTATTTGATGTCATACTTATATAGTATTCTACGGAAAATATATCATATTCCTATTTTGTGGTCAATTTGATTGCATGATTGAAAAGGTGTAGTCTTATTCCTTTTCAAACTGAAAAATATCCCGATTAATAAGTTGGTGGAGGTACCTATCCATTTCAGCAGCAGAAACGCTTTTTTTATTTTTAAACCACCATGCGCTTAATGAGGTGATTGCCCCTGAATAAAATTCAATGATTAAATCATTGGGCATCGTATGACTTTTGTGCAGTTGATTTAACGCTTCTATTTCTTGTTTTCTCGTTTCGTGACTTAAATATTGTGTTCGGTTAATAAATTGTTCATCAGACATTTGCGTTTCTAATATTTTACCGATTTCTTCATGGTGTAGAAATTGTTCCATTACTTGAAATGGTTTACTTAATCGATCTGAAACCGGTATTTCAGCAATCATCTTGCTATATCGTTTAAATCCAAATGCTAATAAAGCATCTTTATCTTCGAAGTGTTTATAAAAGGTTGTTCGGTGTACCATTGCGCGGTCACATATTTGGTTAATCGTAATCGTACTATATTTCTGTTTTGATTGCGTCATTAATTCAAATAAGGAATCCCACAGTAATTTATGTGTACGTCTAATACGTAAATCAAGTTGTTTTTCATTATCGTTCATCTACAATTCTCCTTTTTTGTAGATTAAATATACAGTGGCTGAAAATTGATTCTCCCTTTTTAATCTACATATGTATATTATATTACATGTGTTCCGGTGTATTTAAAGTTTTTTAAGTAAGAAACAGGAGGAGAATCTGTAAATGAATATGACAACTAAGAGCCCAGCAAGTGGCAAAGTTGATACTTCTAATTTGAAACATCCCCCCATTTTAATTGCATTACTTTTAGGTGCAATGGTTGCATTATTAAATGAAACATTACTTGGAAATGCGTTAACGGTATTAATGAAAGAATTTGACGTAACGGCTTCAACGATTCAATGGCTTTCTACAGCATACATGTTAGTAGTTGGGGTTTTAGTTCCAATTACAGCGTTACTTCAGCAATGGCTCACAACGAGACAAATGTTTTTGATCGCTATGGTAACGTTTTTAGTCGGTACATTAATTGCGGGATTCGCACCGACATTTTCCGTTTTATTAATTGGCCGTATCGTCCAAGCTGTAGCGACGGGGTTAATTACACCGTTATTAATGAATACGATTTTAATCATTTGTCCACCTGAAAAACGTGGTGCGACAATGGGATTAATCGCACTCGTGATGATGGCAGCTCCGGCAATTGGCCCTACATTATCTGGAGTAATTGTGGATTCATTAAATTGGCGCTGGTTATTCTATATTGTTATTCCTATCGTGATCATTTCCATTATGATTGGGATGAAGTACATTCAAAATGTTTCAGAGTTAACAAGGCCAAAAGTAGATTACCCATCTATCCTTTTATCGACATTAGGATTTGGCGGGCTTGTGTATAGCTTTAGTGCATCGGGTGATTTAGGATGGTCCGATGCAAAAGTGTATGGCACTTTAATTGTTGGGCTTATCTCATTATGTATTTTTGCCGTTCGACAATTGAAAATTGAGAATCCAATTTTAGAATTACGAGCATTTAAAGTTCCGATGTTTACATTATCAGTTGGATTAATTGTCATTGTGATGATGTCGTTATTTTCAACGATGACTTTATTACCGATGTTCCTGCAAACCGTTTTACTCGTTACAGCTTTTAAATCAGGAATTATCATGCTTCCGGGAAGTGTTATTAGCGCCATAATGGGACCAATCGCAGGTAAACTATTTGATAAATTTAGTCCGAAAGTTATTATCGTTCCCGGCATTGTCTTAGTAGGAATTGCAATGTTCTTATTTAAAGGCATTACTCCTGATACATCAATGGTACAAATTATTATTATGCATAGCGTATTAATGGTTGGACTCATGTTTGTCATGACAGCACAAACATACGGTTTAAATCAATTAACACCAGATTTATATCCGCATGGAACAGCACTATTTAGTACGTTGCAACAAGTAGCTGGTGCAATTGGTACAGCTATCTTTATTTCGAAAATGTCTTCAGGAACAACTAAGTATATGGAAAGCTCCGCAAATCCACTGGATCCGTTAGAGAAGTTAAACGGTTTAACTTCAGGATTCCAAGGTGCATTTGCACTTGGGTTAGTCTTTATCATTGTTGCATTTATCGTATCGTTATTCTTAAAAGAAGAGAAAGAAGGAGTAAAGGAAGCGAGAGTTTTACAGAACGAACATTAAGGTTTATATAAAAAAGACATCTTTCCCTAGAAAAGATGTCTTTTTTATATTTTTTTCGTAATACTTGTTTTGGGTGTCTTCATACATAAGAATTGGTATGTACAATATTTATCCTTTTTGAGAATGAATAATTATTGAGAATAACGATGCAAATCCGTACTAATAACTAATAGTTCACCAGATGATTTAGTGACATCGTATATAGATTCTGTTATGAGAATAGTCATGATTATGAAGTTATTATATTTATATTAAAAGATTTATCCTTTTTTGTAGTAAAAATTAGAGACTCTTCAATAAAAAGGAATTAAATATGATATTCTTTAGTTAATGTATGTAAACCAAGACAGGGGAAATGAAGATGGACAAGAAGCTAACGTATTGGTTAGCATCTATTATAGGGGGAGTAGTACTTGCAACTGGAATGTTACAGTTTGCTGAAGTCCCGCTTGGGAGTGAGGACCATGTTTTTGCAGAGGTTAATAAAGAAGACACACTATCGAATGAAGCAGAAGTGAAAGGCTCAAATGCACAACTTCACATTACAGTAACTTCTACTGAAGAAGAAGTTATTTCAGCTATGCATAGTATGACTCATCAAAAAGTAAAAGCGTGTGAAGGAAAGGGAGCGATTCCTATGTCCAAAAAGAATGCAGAGAAAGTAAGAAACATTCTAAACGGAAACAATTTCAAGAATAAAGAAGAGCTATTAGCAATTACTGAAAGATGGGCAAATAGAGATTTTAGTAAAATTTTAGAAGAACATAACTATTTTATTAAACTTCAAGGTGGCAAGATAGGTGAAGCTACAGTGATGGATACGGTAGACGAGCAAGTATTCTGTCTCAATACTTTCGGTGATGATGTAACGGCCGCATTAGTTAAATCAGGAGATCTTCAGCCACGTTAAAGTGTCTTTCTCAATTATAAGAAAAGCCTCAAGTATTCATATACTTGAGGCTTTTCCAATGGAAAGATAGGAATGATCCGAATTCCTTACATTAAGAACAAAGTGGAATTACTCCTAAACCAATTAATAAAGCTGCAGCAACTGCTGGAATTGGTACAGGAATTTGAATACCTTCTACAAACAAGAAATACTGACCACTTACTATTTTAAAACAAACTAATTGCATGGCTATTCCTCCCTTCTTTTAGAATTAATACATTATATTAATTTATCTGTTTATTGTTATAGTTAAATTATTCATTTTTAAAAATATAGTTAATATGTGAATAGTTTTCGAAAGGACCTGCTCAATCAATACGAAAAAACATAAGATGAAACGAATCCATTAAAATACATGAGTGAACCTTAGTTTTCCCCTCTTATCTAAAGGAGGAACTATTATGGGTTATGGTGGTAGTTGTGGCGGTTGTGGCTTCTCGGGAGGCTTTGCTTTATTAGTTGTGTTATTCATTTTATTAATCATCGTTGGAGCTTCTTGCTTCTGCTAAAAACTATTGGAAAAGACACTCATATGGAGTGTCTTTTCTTTCGTGCAAAATGCTTCCTGATAATATTCAACTGTATACTTTATACAGTATACTTTTTTCTCATTAGACATATAAAATTGTAATAAAAAATGTTGGAGGGATATTATGAAACTAGTAGGAAAGCAAATTTATCTTCGGCTTTATAAAACTGCTGATGCCAACGAGTTAGCTAACTTACATATTAGAAATCGTGAATTTTTTCAACGAGTTTGTCCATTGCTCCCAGAAGTTTTTTATACAGAAGAACATCAAAAAATACGTCTTGAACAAGCTCTAAAAAAGGCAGCTGAAGGGCAAGTATACCCTTTTGGAATCTTTTTAAGAGAAAATGATAAGCTTATCGGAGACATTTCATTAACCCAAATTGTTAGGGGAGACCTCCAAAGCTGTTATACGGGATTTACTTTAGATAAGGAGCATAATGCAAAGGGCTATACAACAGAGGCTCTTCAACTTGTTGTAGATTTTGCTTTTAGGGAATTAAAGCTACATAGAATTGAAGCAGGAGCGCTGCTTGATAATATAGCATCTATTCGTGTATTAGAAAAAGTGGGGTTTAAAAAAGAAGGTATAGCGAAAGGAAATATAAGGATTAATGGCAAATGGACAGATCATCAAATAGTAGCTATCATCAACAGCTTGGATGTGTAAGTTTATTTTGATTCCAATAACGATAATTATGTAACTCTTCAAACTCTACCAACAGTTTTATAGGGACCTTTACAATTTTCGGATTAGAAACTAACCTTACAAGTCTTGAAATTCCACCTAACTCTACAATTACTCTATTTGAAAATTTTACAACTAACCACACTAAGACTCTTATTTGTTTTAGTTTTAGCTTTGTATTTGCTGCGTTCGTCACATTGACTAGTAGAACATTTAAATCCACAACTCCACAAACAATTAGATTAACACCAGGGAGATACAAGGACTTTCTTATTTGAGGATGTTAAATGCCACTTCAGTTAACGCCTCATCAAGGCCATTATTTATCCAACAAACAACATATATTTTTTGTGATAAACCAAATTCATATTACTGTGAGAATAGTGATTATGGTTATTAGTAGTTATTAAAGAGGGCCTTGGCTCTTTTTTTATTTTCTTTCGACATAATATGACAATATATGAATTAATAGTTTGGTATTATTATCTAGAAATCTTACATTTATCTACAAATTATTATTGTATTTTTAATTTTTTAAATGTAAAATATTTCAATGTAAATACATACCATTTAGGGGGGTAAAGAAATTTATGAAAAAATTATTAGCTTCAGCAACAGCGGTAACACTATTAACAGTGGGGTACAGTTCTTCTGCATTTGCAGCTAAGAGTCCTAATGATACAAAAAACTGTGGCCATTTTAAAAGTCAACAAGATGCTCAAGCATTCTGGGATCAAAATGGATATGGTGTTGGAAATGATCCGCACCGTTTAGATAATGATAAAGACGGCATTCCATGTGAAGATTATAAATATCCAAAGAGCACAAATACTACAACAGAAAATAAAGAAACTACTAAACCTCAAGAACAACCTAAACAAGAAAATACTAAACAGGAAAACACTAAACAAGAACCTGTTAAACAAGAAAACACTAAGCAAGAGAATTCAAAACAAAACAACCAAACAACAAATAATAAACAAGAACAAACTAAGCCTCAAACAACTGCAAAAGAAACAAAGAAAAATACTAATACAGTTGTGAAAAAAGAAACAAAAAAACAAGGTGAAAAATTACCTAATACAGCATCAAACGGTGTTACAATGATGCTAGCAAGCTTAGGATTAGCATTAGCTGGATCTGTATTAATGTTCCGTCGTAAAAAGACAAACGCATAAAATAGTTCCTTAAAACGGCAGGAGAAATCCTGTCGTTTTCAAATGGAGTGATAAAAGTGAATAAAAAACAATGGATAGGCTTATGTTTAACTGTTATTGGACTTACTATCTTTTCCTATTATTTTCTGGAATGGTATAGTGCTAGACAATCAGCAGAGTCGTTAACAACTAGCGAGGCTAAACAATATGAGATCTCCACACCTTCTAAAGAAAATGAAACGCAAAACATCAATCAAACAGAGACAGAGATAAAGACTGACACTTCATTACAAGAAGAACCTGTACAAATTCCTGCTTCAAAGGTAAACCATCAGTTAGGAGATAAAGTAGCATATTTAATTATCCCTAAAATACAAAAGAAATACTCTATATATTGGGGAGCTGATGATAAAGTACTAAAAAAGGGTGTAGGTATGTTTGTTAGTGACTTAACTACTACACCATCTGGAAATGGTCATACAGTTTTAAGTGGACATAGAGATACTGTTTTTACCGAGCTTGGTCAATTAAAGGAAAATGACCAACTTATCGTGGAATATGAAAATAAAACATATACATATGAAATTAACAAGCATTGGATAACAGATTCAGAAGATCGAACAGTTATTGTAGAAAAAAGTGAGCCGACATTAACATTAACAACTTGTTATCCTTTTGACTATATAGGAGACGCTCCAGATCGGTACATAATTGAAGCATCTCTACTTTCTATTCATTGATGAGGATGGAAAGTCCAATACACATTAGTAAAATTAAAGTGGTTATCGAGTCGGAGAAAGGCACCTTAGAGTGTCTTTTTTTATATAATTTAGTTGCCCATATGGAAAGTTTGTTATAGTTTTTTGTTTAGCGTGATTTTTTTCGAAATGCTGGCGGCACCCCATCGCTATCAACCTAACAGAACAGGTTGCTCCCAAAAGTTTTTTATACAAAATAACATCAAAAAATACGTCTTGAACAAGCGTTAAAAAAGACAACTGAAGGGCAAGTATACCCTTTTGGAATCTTTTTAAGAGAAAATGATAAAATGAAGGTAATATTAGGGAATTGTGAGGATGATTACGTTGCTTACTTTGATAAAATTTGTAGTTAGTTATGCTGCAAGTCTATTTGCTTTTATTTTTGGATGGTTCTTAATTTCATATATTTTTAATCCTAGCTTTATCCACCCAGACGTTTTACAGGGGTTCATAAAAACTATCGTCACTTATGGTAGTATACCAGCTCTTATAGCTTGTCTAATTGGGGAAGTCTTATATAGGAAAATTAAACGATGTCGAGAGTTTCAATTTGGAATTCCTTTATTTATAGGACTAGCAGTTATCTATACACTTATACCATTTCTTTTTCTTTTTAATTTTTCTTTTTCATATTTCTTTGACTTCGTTGCACCTGTTATTATGGGTTCCTTAGCGTTTTATTTAGTACGTAGAAAAATATAATTTTCGTTTTAATCCATTATAATAGCTATCTCTGAATCACCAGTTTCAAAAAGCCTTCACGCAATAATGATTGCATGAAGGCTTTTGATGTTTTCTTATTTTTTTGTCTCGTTAACCCATGTAATAATGTCCTGGATGACGTACTCGGGAATATTAGCAGGGATTTCATATTCACTAGGGAGGCTTAATTCCCCGTCACCCTCCGTGAAGAAATGATTCAATTTCGGGTATTTTTTGAACTGAACATTCCTGCGGTTTGCAAGCCCTTCTTGCCATTTTGTATATTCATTTTTTACTGTTACTTGATAATCGCGTGCTCCTTGCAGAATGAGTAAAGGCTCTTTTCGTGATTTTGCCTCTTCAACTGGACGCCACCTAGAAACATCATACATAAAATGAGGTGACCCAAAATTGTAGCCAGCTGGAGGATGATCAGGATTGAAAGTAGGATCCTGAATAAAAGCAGCCTGTCTTTTTAGTTCATCGATTTCTTCCTGTGGTTTCCCAAGGTATTCATACTGATCAATGGCAATGTCAGTCAAAGGGCGTGCAGGTGGTGCGAGTAAGATACTTCCTCGAACAAGTGAGGAAGGCGCTTTGCTCAGTATACGCGGCATTGTGCCAGCTCCTTGGCTATGTCCGAGAATGAAAATATTATTTGGATCAATGCCTTCCTGCTGCGCTGCTGACTTTGCTGCATATATGGCATCATCTGTAGTATCACGGTCTAATGTAACAGGTTCTGCACTCATCTTTAATGCATGTTCTAAGGTACGTTTTTCATAGCGCAACACTGCAATTCCGTTGGATGAAAGGCCCACCGCAAGGTCTCGTAAGATTTTTGTTCCCAAATAGGTAGCATCGCGATCATGGATGCCAGCACCATGCACAAGAACAACGACGGGTACCTTTTCACCACGCTGATGCTTCGGAACTGTTAATGTCGCTGGTAACGGATAGGTAGAATTTCCAATGACGATTTCACGTTCTTGATAGGAGTCAGGTTGATCATAGCTAGGATGTGGGATGGTATAAGATTCTTCGGGTGGCCTTTCTCCAATTTCATCTACTTTCCCGCCAGGTGTGAATTTAAGGAGTAGCGGTATGGTAGTTCCTTCGGTAGCTGCTGGAATTTCTACCGTCTGATGGACCAAGTTTCGTTCTTTTATCACGGGGGTTCCCATGCTTTTTATCCCGCTCCAGCCACTTTGTGTCCACCAGTTTTGTAATGTGGTTGCTGTAAACTTGGATTGAAAAGCAGTTGACGTCAACTGTAGTGCCTCTGCATACTTACCTTGCTGGAGATATTCAAAAAATAATGATGTACGCTCCGTTAAAGAGACTAGTTTCTTTTCAGCAGATTGTTCTTCGCGTGTATCTGCGTGAATAGTTGTTGTAAGCGGGAAAGATGAAACGCCTAAAGAAAAGAGTAGGGGAAAGGTAAGTACTGATCTTTGTATTTTCTTTTTTTTATTCATGTTTTAACCTCCAATACGTGATGGTACAAAACAGGTATGGTAATTAGAATTCTGGTGCGAAAACTTCAAAATATTTGCAAGCAATCTCCAAAACTTGGACATACTCATATTATTATTCTAAAAAAACGTAGCTTTCTTCTCTTGTCACATGCATATTAATCCCAGAAATAATCTTTCTTCCTTCACTTTATATTTTGATTATACGAAACAAAGCTCTCGTTTTTCTTACTTGATACTTACAAATTCCTTAAGTAAAGGATATTTTAAAATCTTAGCTTGATGAATATGTAGCGGTACTCCTATGTTAAGAGATAGCTTAAGGACCGAGGATTATATTGTTTTTATAAAGGGTTGATGTTATGTTTGTTTTGTAACATATCGTGTTTTATGCATGTAGGAGGATTTATTGAAGAAATTATTAATATTGTTTTTATTAGCTACATTTTGTCTACAGATTACAGGATGTTCTAATAATATGGGTACACTAAGGGAGAAGTCTAAAACTTCAACAACTGTGAAGTCTAAACGCATCAATAAAGGGTGGTACAAACATATGTAATAGTTTGTATCACCCTTTGTTGATGATAGAAGTCATAAAGAAAAGACACCCTAAGGTGCCTTCCTTCGACTTGAACCATCTTAATTTTAATAATATATTGGACTCCCATCCAACTATTATTTTACCATGTTAAATTGTTTTATTCATTGAGAAATATGCTTTAAATCTATATTTTTAAAAAATATATAGATTTGAACAATATGTATACGAGCCACATATCAAAAAAAGACACTCTCAAGAGTGCCTCTCCTTAGCAGCCGAATCCGCCGCCCCAACAGCTAGCGCCAACAATGATTAATAAGATGAAGAGCACAACAAGTAAGGCAAATCCGCCGCCGAAACCACAGCCACCACCACAACTACCGCCATAGCCCATATTAACTCCTCCTTCCATAAAGACCATTTATTAATGGATTTAATTTAATTTATGTTTTTAAGGGTGAATGGAGCAGGTCCTTAAAAAAATAAAAGGATTTTGGAAGTTAAAAAGAGTTGACGATCTTATTTTTGTCACCGGAATTTTGTCTTCTACATATTGTATTTTATTCTGTGTATTGGGGGAAGGAGGATCTTATGGCTAATTCTGAGATGATTTTACGTTTACTTACGGATTTAAAGATTGAACAACAATTGTTGAAAGAACAGTTAGAGAAAATGCAAACAGCTGTGACTATTCTTGAAGAAAAATCAGTGACGCTTAAAGAAAAACCAGCGACTCTTAAAGAAAAAACAATGACTCCTGAAGAAAAACCATCTGTTACAAAGCAAAGAGCTTTTTCTGGACGCCCAACATCTTTTCGTGATTGGAGAGCAGCTGCTCAAAAAAATTCATAAAACTATAAAAAAAGAAGACATCAATTAAGATGTCTTCTTTTGCTTGTAAAATCCAAATGAAGTTAAGAAGATATATCCATATTGCTTTAGAAATAAGAAGAAAATAACGATTGTCGACTCCTATTTTAGTTATCTATTATTTGTTTTAATTCATTTATTCGTATTATTTTTTGAGAGCCCCAGTAATGAGGCCTTTTTTATAATTGTGTTAAAGTAGAAACCCCTCAAGCGTAGTGAGGGGTTACATGACTAGGGAAATGAATGATTATTAGTGTTTCATGAGCTGAAGTTCAGGATATTGCTTCTGAATTTCTTCTAAATGATTTTCGTTTATCCCTTTTAAATTTTGATCAAAGAAGCTAGTTACTAGTTTATTAATGAGTGTATAATTTGTGGCTACATCTTCGTCTGGTTCATTAATAATAGGTGAAAATGCTGCTAAATCTGTAAAACTGGTATGGTTTGTTTTTGGAATTACCACTGTGTACACGCCCGGTTTTTCAATCGTTTTATTTCTTAAATAGGATATTTCCAATAATTCATTTTGGATTCCGGTTGTCTTTTGATTCTCCGCTTCTTTCATATAATGAATCGTCGCCTCAGCATTCATCAACATGAATGGTTTCTGAGGACCGTCTTTAGGCATTGGGTCGCCAAACAATCCGCCATCCATATCAATTGCAGCTTTAATACGCGTATCCTTTACTAGCATCTGTGCGGCAGTTGCTCCGCCAAAAGAGTGACCGAACATTCCAATTTTGTCATAGTTAATTAAGTCTGCAATCGTTTTAAAACTTTTATCGAAATTACCTTTTATTACTTCGTTTAAAACAAAAGTAGTATCCTGTTCCCATTTTTGAACTATGGTATTTAAGGCCGTAGGTGTATTTTCAATTGGTATAGAGTCTACACGGTTTCCGTTAGGGAAAATCGTTGTTGCTGCATATCCTGTGAAATTAAGAGCGATTACTACATAGCCTTGACTAGCTAATTCCTCTAACTGGAATGTATTTTGTTGACTATATAATCCCATCCCATGGCCGAATAAAAGGAGGGGGAATTTTTCTTTAGCTTGAAGTGGCTTAGCATTTTGATAAGAATGTGTTTTTGTCAGCCCTAAATGTGTCGTTACGATATACGGAGCACCGTTTGTTACTGCCAATTGTTCACCCAGTTCGTTTATGTTCTCAAAATAGGCAGAAGGATTCCCTGATCCTTTTGCGGCAGGATAGTATACTTGTATGATTAACTCACGATTTCCATGATTATTTGGTACAGTTGTTTCTTTTCGATTTGTATCAATTAAATGAAAAGCTTTCGTGCCTACTGTATATTTTCCAGTAGGCTCTGGGAGTGTTATGATCGGAAAAAGTAAAGGTAATGTAAACATTACGATAGCAGTTACGATAATTCCTAAACCTTTTAAAACTTTCATCACTAACTTTTTAGAAACGGCTGTAGTTTTTGGTTTCAAAAAAACTTGTAATGTTAAAACGAACAATAAGAAATAGGCGGGAATCATGCGCCAGTTTGCACCAATTACAATGATGGTGGCAAGTAATAATGTATAATTTATTAGTAAAATGACTCCATTTTTTTTCGTCAAACCTCTTTTGATAAAGATGGGAATGATACTAGATAAAAGTAATGCAGCAACAAAAATGATTTCTAACATTTTTAGCTCCTTTCCTAATCAACATAAATATAGATTGATAATTTAAAAGCTTCTCAATTATATAACTATCTTTGATAATTGTATGCATGTAAGTAAGTTTGGAATGTTTTTATATGACATTAAAAAAGTACTCATACGAGTACTTTTTCTTAAATGAATTATTATTTATTTTTAAACCGTTCCCCATAAATGATAAACCATACCGATAACAAAAAATGCTAGTCCTACAAATAAAACAATTAAAGCAAGCACTCCATTTTTATTATGTTCCATAAAATTAGCTCCTTTTTCATTTACTTACATACAAAAAGCCTTTAGTCGTAATTATGGCTAAAGGCTTTGAACTTCATACTTTGTAATTCATAAAGAAAAGACACTTTAAAGTGTCTTCTACAGATTTGAATTATTTAATTCATGTAATTAATATTCGTTAGCATAAAACTCTTTTATTAATTTTATTTCATTTGTATCTGGATTAAACTTAAATATTTTAATTTGATTCGATTCGTCTTTGTATGCAAATGTATTCTCACCAACTTGGGTCATATTGCTGGTGTTTAAAATAGGATCGCTACCGTGATCAGTAATTTCCACAGTTTTCTCACGATCCCAGAATGCAATGACAATAATCAAAATGATAAGACATACCCGTATAAAACGTAATTCTCTTGCAACAGGATGTTCCATCTGTTTGTCTCCTTTACTGTTTGATAGAGTCTGTTTATAAAAGAGATGATTCCTAGGAATATAAATAAAAAAGACACCGTAAAGTGTCTTTTTTATTTTAGTTATGCGCATTACTTAATAAGACGCTAGTTCCTCAGTCTGGCTATGAGTAACTATGTAGGGTAATTCCATTATAACATTTTAACCAGTAATGGGTCTATATGGAATTTAATTGATTTTCTTTTTGATTATTCAGAACGATTAATCGGGTATTTGGATGAAGGGAATTAACTTGTTTTAGAAGAGTGTCTTCTTTTTTGTATCATTGTGAGTAAAGTGTAGAGTTATATTTCTCTTTACACGAACATAACGGTATAATATAGTTAAGTTAAGTAAACTTAACTATTTAACAAAACGAAATAAAAGCATGGAGGAATAACGCTATGACTAGAACGTATAAAGAAGTAATTAATGAAATGAACCGAGCTTATAATGAATTCTACATTTTACTATTCCAGGAGTTAAAAGATGAGTTCGGTCTTACAGGACAGCAAGAGAGCATGCTATTTCATATTAATTTAAATGAAAACACGACAGCAAATCACATTGCGACTACTTTTAATATATCAAAAAGTGCCGTTAGCCAAGTTTTATCTAAATTGGAGAAACAGAAGATGATTTCAAAACAAGTAAACCCTAATAATAAACGGGAGTATTTTCTTACACTTGGTCCAAACGGTAGTAAGTATATAGAGCGGTTGTCGGAGTTAGATGATGTATTAATTGAGAAATATTTTTCTAAAATCGATATAAACGCCCTAGAGCAAATGACAGATACGTTAACGAAAATAAATAAAGTCATATTGGAAGAAAAACAGAAAGATCTTGATTGTAATGAGTAAGAACGTAGATGAAGCAATTAGTAGAAAGGAGGAGAAGTGCATTATGAGTTTCATACCAAATATGATTACGATAGCAAATTTTGTATGTGGGCTTTTAGCTATTTACGCTGTTTTCGTTCACGATATTTATTTGGGAGCAGTTTTTATTATTACAGGTATGCTGTTTGACTTTTTTGATGGCATGGTCGCTCGGAAACTTGATTCTGTTTCGGAAATTGGTGGAGAGTTGGACTCATTTGCGGATTTAGTTACTTTTGGTGTGGCACCGTCTATTCTGGCATATAGTGCCTCGTTAAAAGATTTGCAGTCTATCGGGATGATATGCGCGCTCACTTACAGTATTTGCGGCATGCTTCGGCTTGCAAGATTTAACACACAGCAAAGCAAACTCCCGACCTTTATCGGCATGCCAATCCCATTCGCGGCAATGTGTCTCCTCATTTTATGTTTTTTAAAGAATCCAGTTTCCGTGGCGTTTGGTACATGCGTACTCGCTTATTTAATGGTAAGCAAAATCAAATTCCCTCATTTTAAAAAAGATATAGCTGAAAGCTTGAAGCCTGGAAGATTGGATTGATGATACGGGATTACAATGAGAAAGATAAAGGAGTATAACATGATTCGTATGGCATTAAGATCATTCAACATACAAATGTATTGTTTGCTAGGCGTAATGTTATTGGGATGGCTTGTGACACCTTTTTCAGCCCAGTTCGTAGGGATAAGCATTGGCCTTTTAGTAAGTATGTACTGCGCCTGGATTTTAGGAAGGCGTATTGAAAAGTTCGGAGATAGCATTGTAAAAAAAGAAAAAGCACCGATGCTTGGAATGATAAATCGGTTCGCAGCCGCAATACTCGGCGCGATTATTATGTATGAAATTGAACACCATGAATTCATGTGGACATTCGCTGCTGGAATTATGAGTGGGTATTTCTTGGTTATTATTAATTTGGGGTATTACAGTATGAGGGATGAGAAGGGATAAAGTGAAACCTAAGTTTAAGCATACTGTTGCCTAACAACGAATAGCGGATTAGTAATTAGAGTAATAATAAAATCTAACATAAAATTTAAGGAAAATTTTATATTTCCCCCACTTTTTATTTTAAAAGTTTTTCCTATCCTATAAACAAGTTACATCAAGGAGGAGACTGAAAATGAATAAGTGGGGATTTTTTTATTTTTAATATATTCCCTATATTCGAAGACAAAGTAAAAGATTAAATATATGAACAAAGTACTGGTTCTTAAACTATGTTCTAAATAATAGATGAAAATGTAAAGTTAGGGGATTCCACATGCATACAGAAGTTTTGATGAGTTATTTGTATACGTATTTTTTTACAATTATGTTTTGTATTGTATTTCAAATTGGATGTTATTTTAAAGCGAAAAACAATATATCTATTCGGCATTTTCTATGGGTGCATGTTTTTCTATTTTACCTTTCGCTTGTGTATAAGGTGACGCAAATCGCGACTGTATGGGATATAAGTAGATATGAAACGTGGATTCGTGTAAGTCAAATTAACTTGACTCTATTTGATACGGTAGGTAGTACTACGTATCTTTTGAACATCGTACTGTTTATGCCGTTCGGTTTTTTATTACCGATGATTTGGCCGTATTTTAGAAAAATAAAAAACACGGTATGTGCAGGATTCTTTTTTTCATTGGCAATTGAGTTAAATCAATTGTTAAATAATAGAATTACAGATATTGATGATTTATTTACGAACACCCTCGGGGCGATTATTGGGTATTTATTATATAGAGCTTTAAAAATGATATTTAAAAGAGAGGGGGAAAAGCTTGATACCAGCTCTTCTCTAGTTATAAAATACGAGGCTATTTTTTGTTTAGTATGTTCATTTGTAGGAGCGATGTTAATTTATCATCCAGCTTTATTTGGAAGACCTGTCATCATTCAGTGAGGCAATTACGAATTTCTTTTGAATGCTCGAGTGATATTTCAATTTGTAAAAAGCCTTTAACTTGTTATAGTTAAAGGCTTTTATCATCATAATTTTTACTTACCAATTACCCACTCTAACATCCGCCTTCAACCACTTCACCCAATCCAAATCCTCTACCTTAAGCAAACTAAGCGAAACACCCTTCATATCTAAAGAAGTTAACAGTGTACCAACCTTTACGAATGTCACTTGCAATCCTTCAAGTTCACACAAACGGCGAATGTCGTTTGCGAAAATGTATTGTTCCATTAATGGAGTTGCGCCGAGTCCATTAATGAGGATAGCGAAGTTGTCTCCTTTTCTCCAGCGATAAATGCTTTTTAGTTTGTTCATTAGTTCGATCGCTAATATTTCAGAAGAGGATAGTGCTTCTTTACGGTAACCTTTTTCTCCGTGAATGCCTACGCCATAAAACACTTCATCGTCATTTAATGTGAATGAAGCTTTTCCTTTTACTGGATCGTTGACAGGGGAAAGAGCAACTCCTAATGTGTGTAAGTTTTTAGTGATAGAGCGGCCAAGTGTTGTTAGTTCTTCTAGAGAATGGCCTTCAAGAGCGGCCGCACCAAGTATTTTTTGAACGAAAACAGTACCAGCGACGCCGCGTCTTCTTTTATTAAAAGAAGCATCATCTTCAATTGAAACGTCGTCATTTACGATGATGTGGTCAATTTTTCTTCCTTCTTCTTTAGCAATCTGCTTTGCCGCAAGAAAGTTCTCAACGTCATCTTTAAAGTTTTTAATAATGAATAGTATACTTTTATCTTTTGGCATAAGGCGAGTTGCCGCCGCAATTTGTTCCACTGTAGGCGGAGTGAAGATGCTTCCGTTTACTGCCGCTGTAAGCATACCTTTTCCTACATAGCCAATATCAGCAGGTTCATGTCCGCTACCACCGCCACTTATAATAGCGACGTCTTGCTTCATTTTTTCGATATCTTTTACATAAATGATGTTATTCGTTTCATCGTAATTTACTTTGTCGTTATGTTCAAAATAAAAGCCGTGCAGCATATCTTGAACGATATTTTGTACATCATTCATAATCTTTTTCATTGCTTTTGCCACCCTTTAATTACTTTGCTGATTGCTCCAGTAATAGTAGTAATTGATTGTTTATCATATTTTTCATAAGAGAAGACATAATGGAAGGATCTACTTCGCACTTACTTTCAATCCAATCTTTTATCGTTCCAACGAAGCCGTGACTATAAAAGGAGGCAATCGTATTTTTTGTCTCATCAGAAAGGCTGAATCCACAGCTCACAGATAGTTCATCGATAATCTTCATATATAAGTTTTTCGTATGCTCAAATAAATAGTGATTAAACGAGTTTTGCTCAATGACTTTAAAAGCATTTCGGTAAAATTTTTGATTTTCATAAAAGTAATCAAATAATAAATCGAAAATGTTTTCCCACGTTTCATAATCGAGAAAGTCGATAATGTTTTCCTTCGTTTCTTCTCTATAAATCCAGCTTAATAGTTCAAATTTATCTTTAAAATGATAATAAAAAGTTTGCCTACGCATTTGACAGTGTAACATAATATCGCTCACTGATATTTTATGAAACGACTCTGTTTCCATTAAATACTTCAATGAGTTCGCGATTATCTTTTTAGAAATTATAGAAGAGGTCATCTGAATCATCCCTAGAATGTTATTAATATGAAAATCCTATCTATAAATGAGAGCGGTGTCTTTAGACAGATTGTCCATTTTGTCCGTTTACTATAAAACGCTTTCATTTTAACATGGTTAGTAAGAAGAAGATTTCAAATATATCACAATATATTAAAGGAATTGAGGGAGAACTACAATGAAAAAGATTATAAACAAACCAGAAACATTAGTAATGGAAATGTGCAACGGAATGGTTATGGCTCATCCAGAGCTTGAGCTTTTGAAAAAATATAAAGTGATTAAGAAGAAAGAAATGAACGAAAATAAAGTAACGTTAATTAGTGGAGGCGGTAGTGGTCACGAGCCGGCACATGCAGGATTAGTCGGAAAAGGAATGTTAGATGCGGCAGTGTGCGGAGATGTGTTTGCGTCACCTTCACAAATTCAGGTATACCAAGCGATTAAAGAGACAGCTAGTAAAAAAGGTACGTTATTAATTATTAAAAATTATAGCGGCGATATTATGAATTTCAAAAACGGTGCGCATTTAGCGACGGAAGATGGAATTGAAGTCGACTACGTAAAGGTGGACGATGATATTGCGGTAGAAGATAGCCTGTACACAGTAGGACGCCGCGGCGTTGCGGGCGTTATTTTAGTTCATAAAATTGCCGGCGCAGCAGCGGAAGCAGGTATGGATTTAGGAGCGGTGAAAGCTGTAGCAGAAAAAGCAGCGGCTAACGTGCGCACAATCGGTTTAGCATTAACGTCTTGTACAGTTCCAGCGAGTGGATCACCTACTTTCACACTTGCGGAAGATGAAATGGAATACGGTGTAGGTATTCACGGCGAACCAGGAATTAAGCGTGAAAAAATGCTGTCAGCAGATGAACTAGCGAACCGTATGACAAATGACCTTGTAAAAGATTTAGGAGTAAAAGATGGCGAGGAAATCGCAATTCTAGTTAACGGTTTTGGCGGAACACCACTGCAAGAACTTTACTTATTTAACAACGCAGTTACGAGAGAACTAGCTGCAAGAAACATTAAAATTAATAGAGTATTCGTCGGTAACTATATGACAAGTATTGATATGGCTGGTATGTCTTTAACGGTAATGAAGTTAGATGAAGAGCTAAAAACATTACTATCAAAAGAATGTAATACACCAGCGTTTAAAGTAGACGGTCCAGTTGAAAGTGTAGAGTACGTAAATGTACTTGAAGAGATAGAAGAGAAGGAAGTTTCATTTGAACTAGAAACTGCGGAAGAGCACGCTGTTATTAAAGATAATGTTATTACATTAAACAACATGATTTATCTCGTTGATAAAATGAGCGATATTATTATTAAAAATGAAGTACCGTTCTGTGAGCTAGATACGCATGCTGGTGATGGCGACTTCGGAATGAGTGTGGCAAAAGGATTTAAGCAATTAAAACGTGAGTGGCACTCTATTGTAGAACAAGAAAACGTAACGATCGGATCATTCCTTGACGGCTGTTCGATGATTATTATGGAACATTGCGGCGGCGCATCTGGTCCAATTTGGGGCGGTGCATTCCGCGCAGCTAGTAAAGCAGCAGCCGAGAAGCGTGAGTTAACAGTGAAAGAATTCGCTGAAATGCTGCAAGCAGCATTGCAAGGCATCCAATCGATCGGTGAAAGATCATTCGGCAGAGGAGCAGTAGTTGGTGACAAAACACTTGTTGACGCACTTGCTCCATGTGTAGACTCTTGGTTAGATAGCGCCTCAAACGAAGTAGACGTAAAAACTGCCTTTGAAAAAGGAGCAGAAGCAGCGGTCAAAGGAGCAGAGTACACGAAAGAAATCGTAGCTCGCATGGGCCGCGCTGGTACAGTTGGTGAAAGAAGCTTAGGATATCCAGATGCAGGTGCACATGCACTTGGGGTTATCTTTACGGAGATTGCAGGTAGTTTGAAATAGTAATTGGAAAGTCCCTCTGCTTTAAGGTGGAGGGGTTTTTCTGTAGTTTTCGAGAATAATAGTATGTGTCTTTTTGTATTACCAAAAACGACCGATTTTGGTGATACAGAAGGACATAAATCTCGTTTTTTGTTATGTCTTCATTTACAACGGTTTTCAAAGGAGATATTCTTAGTAAGAAATTATATTGAAAAGAGGTTTTGATTGTATATGATGAAGCTTATTAATCGCTAATTAAAATTCAAACGAATTTTATACTGTAAGGATAATTCCTTGATTTTATTTGTTATACCTTTTTACTAGTAGCGGTTAGAAGACATTATATCTTATCAAAAAATTTCATGTTATTTCACGATATCTATTCTTTCGGGACAGGTGTATTTATAATAGACAGAAATTTGACCATGAGAAGATGTTTCTTCTTGTGGTCTTTTTTTGTCGTTTTTTGATTCCGGAAGCATGTTTCTATGCCGTTACACCTATTATAAGGCGGTGATTAACGAAAACTTAGTAGTAGATTGTTGTAAGAAATATACACTCTTTTTAGAGGAATATAATAAAAAATGGAGGATTTATCATGAATGAATATTAATTAATTAGTGACTACAAGCAAAATGAAAAATATAAGGAAAGCTTTAATGACCTTGCAAAACATGTATTTGAATTGGATTTTAAAGGATGGTATGACAGGGGCTGTTGGAATGATAACTATATTTGCTTTCTTATGTGGATGGAGATAAAGTCATCGCAAATACATCTATTAATAAAATGAATGTAATCTCTAACGGTAAGGAATATAAAGCAATTCAATTGGTACAGTGATGACACATCCGGATTATAGACATCAGGGTTTAGCGACTAAATTAATGAATCATATCATTAAAAAATACGAGAAGGATTATGATTTTATATACTTATTCGCGAATGATACGATGTTAGAATTTTATCCTAAATTTGGTTTTGAAAAGGTGCAAGAAAGTAGCTTCAGCTTGAAGGTTTCAAATATGATATGTCAAATAGACAAAAAGTACGATTTACGAAAGTTAGATGTTAATAATCAGGCTGATTTTGAGCTGATGAAGGAATATGAAGCCGAAAGAATTCCGGTGTCTTCTAGATTAGGTTTGAAAAATAGTAACATTATTCACTTTAATATGTTAATTATTTTTGTTGTCCTGTTAGTTAAAGGGGTACTTAGTACAAAAAATAACCGTAGATAGTAGCACGAACACTGTTCTTGTTATAATTAATTTTTTTCAGAACGTCTATAATCCTCTTTTAAAAAATATATGTAAATATAATAAAAAACGAATGATTAATAGAAATATTCTACGCCACTCGTTTTTTATCGGACTTCTTTTTACTGTACTTTTATTTTCTTTATGAGTTATTAGAAAAATAATTGTCTATATAAGTCTTTATTTTTTCAAAATCCTTTTCCATAAATAAAATTGCTGGTACTTCAATTATTGGAAGATTATTTTCATTATCAAAAGGTGGACACGGTTTGGGAACTACCAAATAGTCAACTGAGCTTTTATCCCTAATATAATTAATTGAAACATCATAATGTTTGGAAAAATATCCCTTAAAATCATCCTGATTCCTTAAAAATGGTAGAGAAAATATTGAACCATAATTTATACCAGCTTCGACAATTAATACAAAGCATATTTTTTTCATGATACACCCTCCTCGTATAATAAGTTTTAAGTTAATAATTGTTCCTTGAAAATTAAATAGTTTTTATATTCAAGAGCTACATCAAAAAAATGATGTATGGGTAAAATTTAGTCTTGGATACTGGGGGGTTCCTAGATAATGGAAGTATAGAAGTAAAAAGATATGGTTATAATTTAAGTCTTCGACACGATATAACATATCCCCTGTAAAAATTTTGTAAAATAGCCTGTGAAAAACTGGATTTTCACTTGTAAATAACAGAAATAGGAGATGGAGAGAATGTTATTTACTTTGGATGAAATTATGACGCCGAGGGAAGCATGTGATCGTTGGGAGATTACGCTGGATAATCTACACATGAAATTAAATAGATTAAAAAATAGTGATGTGTTGAATGGATTAATTAAAGAAGGAAAAGCAAAATATTATAAGCCAGAAGGAAAAGCAAAATATTATAAGCCAGAAGGAAAAAAAGAGGGGAATGGATATTTACAATAGAAGAGATTAATAAGGTGCAGCAAGTAAAATTATTAGAAATGGAACAAAGATTAGGTGATCGCATTGATCAAAGAAATAAATTAATTGAAAATGATATAAAAGATCGTAAGGAACGTGAAGAAAGAATAGAAAAAAGGCTAGAATTAAGAGATGATAACTTTATGGAAATGGTAAGAGAAATCCAAGATGCAAAACGTACTATCGTATTGGCTCAACAAGAAATAGCGGCAGCTAAAAAGAAGTCCTGGTAGAAGTTTTGGAAATGAGTATCATTTTAAAATTAATACAAGTAAAAGAGACCTTATATGGTCTCTTTTTTTTAGGGTATTTTACTGTTTTCGCTCAAATGGATTGTCTTATACATCTAAGTTGTTTCTACATAAATATCTGTAATCTCACCTATTACTATATCTTTAAAAAAATTTCCAACAGAACCAATAAACCGTTATAAAAAGTATTTAAAATAATAACAAATAGGTATAATAATTCCCACTATAGAAAATACAATACTTCCTAAATTAAATGCAGAAAGTTTCGCACGATGAACTTGAATTTCACCTAAATCTACCCCTCCACTAAAATGCTTATCCATAACTTTAGCGACGTTTTGTTGTTGATTAACAAAATAAGGTATTAGCCATATACAGCAGAACAAAATAATACTACCAAAAAAGAGTGTGTCAATAATTGAAGCTTTCCAATTTAATGCAGTAATGACTATGAGAACAAATTCTCCCACCATAACAATTATCATAGTTACTACATATCTGGTTTTTTCAGAAACGTTTTTAAATACAGTCTCGTCCATAATTTTTTCTATTTTGGTCCATATTACACTGATTAACACGATTAGGATAATTAAGAAAATAGTAAATAAAGCTTTAACTAAAAGGTACTCAAACACTACCGACACCACCTAATAATTTCTAAATTGGAATATAAAGTTGATTTTTTTAACTCTATCAAAAGATTAAATTCAATAATCTATTAACTAGCTTATCGAAAAATTTATTGATTTAAAGATACAACGCTATATGTATTAGTTACATAGGATAAGATCTCCCAAAATTCCTTTTCTAATATATATATCTTCTAATCGTTGTTGGACTTCAATTGTCTAAATATTTTATTTAGCACTTTATATCAGTTAATGATTAGAATTTTCTGAATTAAAATTCCGTGATATTGTTAAGAAAATAATTATTATTATGATATCTCGATGTAATTGCTGCTAATGCTTTATCTTCAAGGGGAAATATAAGGTTTTCGTTACCGTAATACTAATAACAACCTAACAAATTGAATAATTACCAGAAAATACTAAAAAATGCCCCTCGGCAATTTACAGTATAATACACTTTTAGAAAAAATGGAATATTTAAGTATTTCCTTATTAATAATATGAATTAATAGAATGTTTATATTATTGTACGGATTAAAGATAGCTCAGCTGTGGTGATCTTTATTCATTTTTTCTAGAGTTTATATTAACTTAACAAACTTTGTAACAGAACCATATATAAGATCAAATATGATACAAGCAATATGACAAGTTTTTTATTTTTTATACAGTAACCATTTGTTAGCCAATCTCCTTTCTTTATTAAGAATATTCTGTTAATTTGTTATCAATTTATAATTAGAGGTTGAACTATTATATAATTTACAAAATTATGGTAATTTTTAGGTGAATAGAAGTAGTTGAAGAGGACGTAGTGATATGAGCACAAATATTTTAATGCATGAAGCAGTTATGCAACAACTTAATGATTTTTATCAAATGATGTTGTCGCAGCAAATTATAAAAGCAACTGAATTAAAGAAAGAAATAGATGAAAAAATTGAACAGATTAAACATGCAGAAGAAAAAGAAAATCAAAATCAAAATTTATTATTATATTATTCTTTACTAGACCTAAAATATAGAATGCTAACTGATCGAGTGAGTATTCGAAAAGATAGTTTTGAAGCAATTGATACAATTGATGAATCGACAGATACACTCACAGCTTATTACTATCATTCTTTTAAAGCAGAACATGCTTTAATGTTTAGTAACTATAATGAAGCCAGAAGGCAATATGAAGAAGCTGAGAGTTTATTAGAACATATTTCTGACGAACTAGAGCATGCAGAGTTTTATCAAAAATATGCGGTGTTAAATCATCATATGTCTAGTATGTTAATATCTATTGAATACGCAAATAAAGCGAAAGAAATCTTTGAAAGGCATGCTGGATATGAGGTGAAAGTTGCTTCTTGTGAAAACACACTAGGGACAGCTTGTATATTCTTAAAGCAATTTGAAAAAGCGGAAGAACATTTGAATCGTTCCATTGACCTTTTGCAAAAACATAATGTAGAAAAATTGATTTTAGTAGTAAGGCATAATTTAGGATTATTATATGCAACTCAAAACTTATCTACATTAGCGATTCGTCATTTATCAGAAGTGAAAAAAGGTATTTCTTACTTCGAAAAGCAGGATTTATGGGATTTCGTAGAAGAATATGCAGAAGTATTAGCAGTTCGCTTCCGCAAATTGAATAAGCATGAAAAAGTTAGTGATTATTTCGATGTATGTTACGAAGCGAAACAAAAATTACTAAGCAAAGGGGCGTTAAAATAATGAAGAAGCTTGTATTAGCGACGTTAGGATTAGTGATAGCATTATCATTTAGTAACAATACAGGTGATACACAACATGCTCTAAAAAAGGAAGAAATTATACAATATTCACATGCTGATCATTTTTAATATCTCATTAACAAAGGGACTCCAATTATGGAGTCCCTTTGTTAATGAGATATTGATTTAGTTTATCTAATTGTAATAATGTTTGTAAAAAGTATAGATATTTTCTAAATTTGCAGAGGTAATTATTTGTTAATCTTTTAAAACATTGGCTTAGTAATACCGAGGGTTATTATAGATATATTAATCATGTAATTTGTCCATATCAAAATGAACGTTTTTTGCATTTAATATATTGTAAATATATTTTATTTTGGAAGGATGTGATTATATGGCTCATAAATCTACTGGAGTGTTTCGAGTTCCAGTTTCTGAAAATGGGATTATTCCAACTGCTCTCAACATTATGTTAAACAATGATTCACGCTGTCATACTAGTAATGTAACGGTAACTGTTAAGAGAAGTCGAAACACCTTTTTCCCAACTCAAAATGAATTAGTTGAAATCTCTCGTACTTTTGTTTCTTTAGAACCAAACAGAACAACTAAGATTGTGTTGTTTACTCCAGAATTCCAAGTAGAAGATTTCCTTGATGTCATCATTAGTGGAAATAGAGAGGATGTTAAGGATGTTCTTGTATATTCTTTCTTAGCAGATTCAGTAGGTCATAATCTGCCATCTACTGTTTTCAGAAATGCAGAATACACTTTTGCTTGCTGACACAGTGATGATGTATTCTTTACTGTCGTATATCTGAATTGAAATGTTATAAGTAGCACTTCACGGCATACAATCTATCGGTGAAAGATCATTCGGCAGAGGAGCGGTAGTTGGTGAAAGAAGTTTAGGATATCCAGATGCAGGGGGACATACGCTTGGGGTTATCTTTACAGAAATTTTAGGTAGTTTGAAATAGAAATTAGAAGATCCCTTCTACCTTAAGGTGGAGGGGGGTTTCTTAATATTGTTTTTTGATATATATTGCTAAATATGTTCCAATACTTCATTCTATTGTATTGAGAATAATGTCATCTACATCAAAAAACGGTTTATAAAAGGAACTAGTATTTGAAGGAGTTCCACCTCAAACATACTCCTATGCATATAAGTATGTTTGAGGTGGATTTATTAAAGAATTTTATATATAGCATGAATGGAAATGGGATAAATAAAACAATGTTTCTTAGTATGTTTTTAAGAATTAATTGAGCAGTTCCTTTTGAAAATAAAAAAAGAAACCCTAAGGTGCCTTCCTCTGAATTGAAACAATAATATGGTTCTAGGTTTAAAAACTATTGGGATTTTTCCTGTGAACTTTATAAGTAGTTTTTAAGAAATTATGAGTGGTTATTTTTGTTTTCAAAATATTCTTCTTTAATTATTTGTAATTTTTTTTCGTTTTTTGTTAATTCAAATATAAATAATGATTTTTTCATGTTATTAGCAACATCTTCTTCATTATATTGTTTAAGCTTTAATAAATTTGAACCTTTTCCATAGTATAGTTCACCCAATAAGTAAAAAGTATTTAGATTAATAGCTAATTGGATACCCTTATCAATGTATTTTATTGCTTCTTCGTATTGATATGTGTAACTTAAATTTTTTGCTAAATTATAAATGATTTTCAATTTAATTTCTTTATCTCTAGGAAAATCTAATTTGTTAAAATTATTTAAACATCTTTTAAGGATAGTAATACTTTTTTTGTATTCTTTATTTTCTGCATGAAGTATAGCCATTGTATGTAGAATATCTATTTCTCTCTCTGATAAAAAATCAATATTGGTTACAGTTAGTTTTAGTGCATTATTTAAAAGAGTTAAAGCCACTTTTGTTGAGTTATTGACACAATATATAGCAATTGCTTCATGCCATAGTAGAAATTGTTTATCTTCTTTTGTTTGAAAATTTTTTGTGTATTTTTCTCTTGTTACTATTTCATAAAGATCTTTATATTGATGTTGCCTTATGCAATCCCTCATTACGTATTTTACATTTTCTGTATATTTTAATTTCTTGTTTTGAGTTAGTGCAAATATATTATTTGGATCAACACCAAGTCTTTCAGATAATTGATATAATAATATGCTAGATGGATAAATCACACCTTTTTCGATCTTACTAATTTGACTTTGTGAACATATTCCATGACATAAGTCGGATTGTGATATGTTTTTTTTTATTCTAAGTTCTTTAATGGTAATACCCAAATCGTTAAATTCCATTTTCCCCACCTACTATTTAACACTTTATTAGTATGATATTCTCTAACCTTAATGTAATGTAAAATTAATATAGTTGCAATTATTGTTTTAAAGGGCTCATCGTTTCTATAAGATGGTGAGATTTTTTTATGTACAAAAAAAGACACCTAAAGGTGCCTTCCGCCGACTTGAACCACGTTCATTTAATATAAACCTATCTGTATTTTTACATGCCTTTCCAATTCCTCTATTTTCCATTTTATAAAATGAAATTCCAATATTAACAATAATTAAATAAATATTTTTACATATTCAAGATATTTGTATAAATTATAAAGGTGATCCATTTAAGTTGTAATCTATAAAAACTATTAAAGGGGGATTTATTATGTTCAAGAAATTAGTAGTAGGAGCGTTAGCAACAGGTATTGCATTAACAGGAGGAATTGGTGCAGCTTCAGCTGATACACAAAAAGCTGTGAGCTCTCCGGAGCAAGCCACATGCTCAATTCCTTATGAGTATTCTAATGGTAAATTCAAAAGAACTCTTTATTACTCAAATGGAGTATATGCTAATAGTTTTAATGAAAATGTTTGTGGCGGGACGATTACGTGGTATTTAAAACATGTTCAACATGGAGTTGCTTTTTACGAAGGTAATTTAAAATAGTAGATTTTTTGAACCTCATTTATTGAGGTTCTTTTATTTTTAGTTTTTAAACTGATTCTCTATAAAAAAGACACCCTAAGGTGCCTTTTTGCGATTTGATCCATTGTAATATGGTATTGAATGCCAGTCCGATTATTATTTTACTATGTTAAGTAGTTTCGATTATTGAGAAAAAATACAACTCATTGTTTGAATGCAAAAAAGCCCTAGGGGGACTAGGACTTTTTGCTAGAATGAATAAGATTTAAAAAAGGACTTATATAACGTAACATATGAATGTTTCGTAAATGTATCAAAAAAATGAACAAAATAGTTATTTTAAATAAAAAAAGCTCCGCGATAAAAGCTGCGGAGCTTCATAAGGTCGAGTTATGTCGTACTCACAAGGGATTTTAACATGAATGTTGTGGTAAAAATACCGGTAAATTTATCCTATAAACCCCCCCGCTGATTAGAGTTTCACTTCATTCGAAGGAATTTATGTTTTATAAATTAGATTATGATAGTTGATATTCTCCATATTGACCAGAAAAGAACTAAAAATTCTAGTGAAATTCCAAGTGTTCGTTTCCTAGTTTTTTGAAATTCTTTTATTAAATAGCCAACAGCACTAATTGCTATAAGAATGAAAAGAATAAGTTCGAGTGTAACTGGCATTTTATCTACTCCTAATACATTAATTTGTTATATAAAGATTATAAGATATTTTTGTGATTAGTAGTGAAAAATTCAATAGAATTATCTCTAAATGGAGTAAATGTTTCAACGGACCAATCAAAGGTCAATACAACAAGTGTTATACAATATACGCATGGAGAGCCGTGGGGCTGAAGAAATATTGAAGTATAAAGAGTTGTTAGATCGAAGGATGATTACCGAAGAAGAGTTCTAAGTGAAGAAGAAGTAACTAATAAGTATATAGATGAAACGCTCAGATGAGCGTTTTTTTATTTATATATTCGCAAGTAAAATAACATAATATCACTATGAATCCTTATAACAATATGAATTTTTGCATATTTTAAAATTCAATATATCCCTCAAAAACTTTTAATTGTATAATATATTTTGTCATATTTTTAGATTTTTCGACATAAACCAACAAAAATAGAGAACTTATTGGGAGAAGACATTATGTATACAAAACTATTAAAATCAATTACATCATTATCACTGATTGGTGGTGCGTTGTTATATACAAATGGCAGTGGTGTGAAGGCTGCTGAAGTGGGTGTTTTTTCTGATGTGCCGACATCACATTGGTCATATCCTGCGATTAAAGATTTAGCGAGTAAAAATATTATTTCCGGTTATGGGAATGGGATATTTGGTTTTGGAGATGTTGCGACAAGGGAGCAAGTTGCGGCTTTAATTTATCGAGTGTTAGTACCGAATAAACAAGGCGGTTCGTTTAGTAATGATGGAACTCGTTACGTATTAAAGGATGGGTCTACGTTTAAAAATCCTTACGGTGATATTAATCAAAGTTCTACAATGTTTCCAGAAGAGGTATTAACTTTAACGAATTTAGGAGTTTTTAAAGGTGATGAAAATGGCCAATTTAGACCGAAAGCTTCTGTGAGTCGTGCGGAAATGGCACAAATTCTTACAAATGCTTTCCATCTTGCGGCAAAACAAAAACATACCTTTAAGGATGTTCCAAATCCATTTTGGGCAGAAAACGCAATTAGTGCAGTGCAGTCAAATGGAATCGCAGATGGCACAGGGAACGGGAATTTTGAACCGTATGGCACAGTAACACGTGAACAGTATGCGCAGTTTTTATATAAAACTTTAAAATATAAAAATGCCGATGTGAAAGATACAGGAGATGCTGCATTATTAACAGCGTTTAAAGAGGAAGTACAAAAGCGTATTAATACATACGAGACAAATATTACACTTCCATATAAAACGAAAAACAATAATACAAACGAAGTGATGAATACACTTTTTAACGCATATAAAGAAGTTGCAAGTAAAAATGAGTATACAAATAATAATAGATCGAATGTTTCATATGGACTTTCTGGATCATCTGGAAATTATACGTTTACGCTTAAGATTACATATCGTGAAACGAAAGAACAGACGGAATATGTCATGAAACAAGCGAAAGCAATCGTTTCTTCTATTACTCAAGTTGGAATGGATGATCACGAAAAAGTGAAGGCGATTCATGATTACGTAGTAAAACATGTTTCTTATGATACGTCTTATAAAGCTTACACAGCATATGAAGCACTTGTAAATCGTTCTGCGGTTTGCCAAGGTTACGCACTATTAACGTATCAATTATTAAAAGAAGCAGGAATTGAAAATCATTTCGTGACAGGAACTGGGGACGGACAACCTCATGCTTGGAATTTAGTGAAAATCGAAAACAAATGGTATCATCTTGATACAACATTTGATGATCCGGTTCCAGATGAGCAGGGCCGCGTAACGTATTCGTATTTCAATTTATCAGATGAACAAATCGCAAGAAATCATGAGTGGAACCGCGGAGACTACCCGCAAGCTACAACGAATTATTATAGTACACTGACAAACAAAATTGCGGCAGGTAGTACGAAAACGCCTGCATATCAACAAATATTAAAAGATACAAAGTTAAACTATTTAGGAAATGAATATATCGCAAATAACTATACCGAATTAAAAAATAAAATGCAGCAACGCTATAGTGCAAAACCAGAGAAAATTGAAGTGCTATACAAGCAATCAATGAATGGTGCACTGCAAGATGTGAAAAAGGCAATTGGTGAAATCGATTATCCGCAAGGGGCAAATCGAGTTTCTTATAAAGCGGAGCCTTACAATGCGAAAGAAGGGTATTCTTTAGTGACGATTACGTTTACGTATTAAAAGCAACCTAGATCCTATGGGATCTAGGTTGCTTTTTTATTATTCTTCGACAAAACATGACAATATATAGATACATTCTTTGCTACTATGAGATGAGAAATCTTACATTAAAAAACTGTTTAAAATAACTAATGCAGATAGGCGGAAAAAAATGAACCGAAAGTTACTAATGGCTTTAACATGCGGTACATTGCTTATGGGAATGGCTGCTTGTAGCTCAAATGAGAAGACTACAACTGAATCAAAACCTAAACAAGAAGAAAAGGTTCAGGAAAAACCGAAAGTTCAAACCATTCAAAAGCAGCAAAAAGATAGTTATGTAGTAAGTGAAGATGAGCTCTCTAAAGCGGCACAGTCGATTGGTGAAATCCAAAACGAGCAAACTATAAATGATATGATGATACATATGTCTTTACAAAAACTCACATTCAATGGGAATAATCTTCATGTTTCCGGTACCCGTGATGTAGGGCGATTTCAAATGACGAAAGAAAACATTCAATACTTAAAAAACAACTTAAATGTTATTAATAATGATGAAAGACCAAAATATGAATCTATTCTGAACAAATGGTATGATGGAGAGTTCGAATCTGTAGTTAAAGACTTTGAAGAAATTCATTATTTAAGTTCAGGAAAAAAGCAAAGTATGGAGGGATCTAAACTAGCTAAAAAAATTGATAGTGATGAAAAAGAATTTATTCTCCATTTCTTTGGTCAAGAAGGATTAGATATCCATAATAAAGAGTGGAAACAGGGCGAGTTATAGAAGTAAAACTGAATTTCTCTTCACTAGGAAGTACAATGTTTTACGGAACAAAAAAATAATGAAATTTCCTTAAATATAGTCCCATCGGGAGGTTGTCTATACTGAGATTCAATAGATACACAGTAATGCTTATTTTTCTAGCCATTGGCACAAATGCTGCATTATCTATGTAGATTAAGCAGGGACTTTTAGGTGTCATCAATGCTATTATTTTCTTGTTAACCGCTGCACGGACTACAAAATGAACTAATACAGAAGATTAGCATAAATAAAACATTGTATTTCTCAATAAACAAAACAACTTAACGTGGTAAAATAATAGTTGGACGGGAGTCCAATACATATTATTAAAATTAAGATGGTTCAAGTCGGAGGAAGGCACCTTAGGGTGTCTATTCTTTTTTATAAAAAGAAATTTGTACGTTTAGACGCATTTTAAATACAAAATAACCGATTCCTTATACGTTAAGAAACCGGTTATTTATTTTCCTACTTTTTTAGAGGGCTTTTTCTTATAATGGTCTTAAATCATAAATAAAAGATAGAGTAAAAACTATATACGAAATAAATGTAACGAAAACAAGAAAACATATAAACTGAGAATTAGATACATATTGTTCTATTCTTTTTTTCATGTTAATTCGTATTATTTTTCAAATGTGAAGTATCAATTGGAATTTGAGCTTTCCAAGATCCATTTACTTTTCCAATTCTAGTTATATTTACGTCTAAAGTAAGAGGCTGTTTAAAAACGTCTTTTTCTTCATTAGTTATAACAAATGTAGCAACACCTTCGGGTCTATCATTATCACGGATGCCTATTTTATCTAACTTTTGACCTGCTGCCACAAGTTCAAAAGGAAGACGATCATCTGCATCATGGATAAATGATAGTCTCCCATCATGTTTAATCTCAGGGTTTTCCTCTTGTTGTCCATTAATTATACCATCACTTTGGAGATCTAATCCTGATGTATCAAATTCAAATGGTACTAAACTTCCGTCAGCTTTTTCCATTCTATAATGAACTGATATACGTGAATCTGCGATAAATAATTCTTTGAGATGTACAGTAATACCTTGATCTGTAATTTTTTCATCAATAGGAATATATTTACCATTCTTCATCATATCTTGTGTGATACCATTTTCATCTTTTATTCCTTCATTTACAACTTTATCATTTGTAATTGCATCAGAAAAATATGAAGCGACATTTGTAGCCGCCACTTGTACTTGTGGAATCATTGCTGTTGTGAAAAGTGCAGCTGCAGCTACTGCTGTATAAATGAAACATTTTGATTTTTTACTCATGTTTGTAAAGATGCCTTTCTTTTGTTGTTTTTTGTAATTTATATTAGAAACGTTGTCTAACTTGGAACGACTTTCAAATGTTTTCCATGCTTGTTCTATATCAATTTTGATTTCTTGTGGTGAATTTGCAGATTCTTCATCTAGCATTACGTTTTCCCATTGATTTAATTTACTAATTTCTACTAATAAATCTTGGCATGCTTCACATGTATCTAGGTGCTTTGTAAATTCCTTTCTTATATCATGAGAAAGTTCTCCATCAATATATGTTTGAATAAACCCGATATCATAACATTTCATTTGTTATGCCTCCTCTATTTGTTTATAAATCTTGCGGAATTTCATTTTGGCTCGGACTAATAATGTTCCTATAGAAGATATTTCAATTTGAAGTACTTCTGCAATTTCTTTATATTGAAAACCAGAGAATTTCATTAGTAAAAGGGTTCGTTCTCGATCATTCATTTTATTTAGTGTCGTTTGGACCTTTGTAATTTCTTCTTTTCTTATCCAATCATCGTCTAATGATGATACATTTTGTACTTCATGGTATTGTATTTCCTTATCAATCTTCGCTTGCTGCCTTTTTTCAAATCGAAAATGGTTATAAGCTACATAAGTAGAAGATTTAATCAACCATCCAGGTATATTTTTAATTCCTTTCCAATCGCTACGATATAATTGTAAAAATACTTCTTGTGCTAACTCTTCAGCGATAGATTGATCTTTAACAATCCATATAATCTGTTTCACAGCATAAGCATAGTACTGCTTAAATAAATCTTCAAAGGTCATATTAGAAGCATGACTTTCTTCATTTTCTATGGTTAACATGTTCGTTTAAACCTCACTTTCAATTTGATACCTGTATTATAGAGAAACCAGAAAAACGGATTTTGTGACAGTTTTTCTGGATATTTTTTTATATTTTTTATCTCGCATTAACGGGTAGTAAGACCCCCACCTCAAAATTCAGCGGAAGCAAAGAAGTTAGGTGGGGGGCGGGCTGACCGTAAAAGCCCGATTGGTGTGAGCTAATAATCAGTGGTCGATGAACCCCCCACTGATTAAAGTTTCACTTTATTATGTACTAAAAAAGCATTCATCTGATTAAAAAGATAAATGAAAACATAAAAACTATAATTCTTGCAGTAGTTGTCTATTAATGTACAAAAAACAGTTAGTTTGTTGCCAAATTGTATCTAAACGTACGATTTTCTTTTTTCTAAATGAGAGTCTTGCCTTAAAGAAGATAAAAATTCAATGGATAATTACCATGAATATATAGATAAAGTTCATCCATATATTTGTAGAAAGGAGGCATTCAAATGAAGAGACATGATAATAAGGTTGGTCACTTTACATCTGAAAAAGGAAAGGAAGACTTTCAAATTGCCTACGATGAATCAATGGCACTCCTTCCAAAACCTAACGATACGAAAAATATAAAAACGAAATATGGCACAATTCGTGCTTATTATTTTACTAAAGAGGAAAACAAACATAAGGAACCAATACTCTTACTCCCTGGACGTGGTGCATCTACTCCAATGTGGGTACCTAATTTAGAAGGTCTAAGAGAAAAAAGGCCTGTTTATACGATAGATTTACTAGGTGAACCTGGGATGAGTGTGCAAACGAAGGTGATTGAAAATCAAAAACAACAAGCAGAATGGTTAAATGAAGTAATTGAAGGATTAGGTTTAGAAAGAGTGCATATCGTAGGTGTCTCCATTGGAGGGTGGACAACAATGAACTTGGCCAGATATAATCCTGAGCATATTGCTACGGCTAGTTTATTAGATCCAGTCTTTGTATTTGCGCAAATATCCATAAAAATGATTCTGGCATCTATTCCAGCTTCTGTTCCTATTGTCCCTAAGTTTTTAAGAGAAAAGATGTTAAGCTATGTTTCTGGAGGAGTAGAAGCAAGTGACGATGAGCCTATCGCTAAGTTAATCGAGTCGGGTATGCGTAACTATAAACTGAAAACGCCAGCGCCTGATTTATTTAGTAAAGAAGACTTAAAAAATATTGATATTCCAGTGCTTGCACTTATAGCTGAAAAAAGTACAATGCACAATTCGGTAAAAGCAGTTGAAACTGGAAAAAAATACGTTAAAGATATTGATATAGTTAATTGGAAAAATGCATCTCACGCAATCAATGGTGAGTTCTCTAACGAAGTTAATGCTAGGATCCTTGATTTTTTAGAAAAACATTCTAATGATAACTAAGTTGAAAGTGGAAAATATGTTGTCATAACAACTTCATCTCTATATAGCTATTTAGGGGATTTAGCTCATTTTTTATTTTGGCATATTTTAATTCTGCTATTTTCATGAATATGTATAATTACATAAAATTTCAGTGAAAAAGAGAGTATACTTTCATATTGTGTAATAAAGATAAAGCCCGCCTACGGAAATAGGCGGGCTTTTTTTACTTATAAAGAAAAGACAACCTTTAAGGTGTCTTCCTTCGATTTGAAACATTTTACCAGGTTAAGTTTTTGTGATAATAAACTCTTTTAATTGGAATGAACCTACGCAGTACATCACTTTATTCTTAAGCATCATGCTCAACAAAAGTGAAGATTTTCATTATCTTTTTAACTACAAAGGGTAATAATTTAGAAGCTAAAAATGCAAGTATGAAAGCAATTCCCCATGTTTTTATCCATGATTTGAGAAATAAAGCTGTATATCCAACATTCATTGAAACCATGACGAAAGAGATAATGCTAGATATGCCTAAAATCATAAAGATATTAAAAATTATTGGTTCGAATTTTTTATTGATTTTCAACATTAACACCTATTTTCTATATATGCTTTGCTGCCCAATTTCACCAACATCTAATCTTACAGTTTGAAATCTAGGTTGTCCAGTTTGTTTTACTTTGGTGCAATAGCGATATTGTTTGGAATAAAGTTTCACTTTATTATTTAAGAGCGAATAAATGAAAAATAAAATATCCAAAAATATAGATAGAAATCCGCTTTTATACCTTTCAATAAAAGAATACTAGCATTATATATTATAAGGAATACTTGTCCTTAATTGTAAATGAAAGGGGGGAATTGGTATGAGTTATGGCTATGGTCACCCTCCAAAAAAATGCTTTGAACATCATAATGAAACTTTATCAACGGGTGTATTACGTAGACATTCCGCTACGTTATTTCTTACTGTTGAAGCTATGAATGTTGATCCAGATGATACTCGTAGAGTAACAGTTGAAATGTTTGATTGGTCATCGGGTTCTCCGGTATTGTTACCATTAATAGACCCTTCAACACAAACATTGCCACCTAATCGATATGTTACTTTTCGTTCAGCAGCTCTTCCTCCAGCACTCTTTGCTTATGAAGTAAGAATCATTCGTCCGAAAGATAGAGATGTTGTTACAAATGTTTTTGGTCTTAGTGCAATCGTATTTAACCCACAAGAAGGAAATAATGTTTTACAACATGATTTAGCAAAATTAGACCTTAAATAGATTTTATAAAGGTCTATTTATTGAGCATGATTAAACAAAAGAGTAGGGTGTAATCCTACTCTTTTTTTAACGTTAACTAGAATTTTAAAAGAAATCCTTCATCATTTTAGCATCTTTAATATTTACTATCACACCTTCTACCTTATCTTTCTTCTCATCTTTAGCAATTGTAATTTGTTCCTTATTATCAACCCAAACAAGAAACTCTTCTTTGGAGTCATCTTTATATGTAACGGTAATAGTAGAATGTGCAGATTCTCTCTTTTTTTGATCTAAAGTAATTGTTGTAGGTGTTCCATTTTGAACTGCTGAAACGATAGATTGTATCATTTCTTCGTTATCTGTTTGAGATTTGGAAGTAGTATGATTTGTTGTTTTCAGTATTTCAATGTCTGTAATATTTGCGGAGTTTAATTGAAAGGTATTTTGTGTATGTTCTTGCTTAGCTTGTGAAGCTTTATCTGTAGCTGAGGTGCTTGTACAGCCTATTAAAGTGAAAGATAGAGCGGTTAGAGCGCATATAGATATGATTTTTTTCATAGTATCCCTCCTTAAGTTTAATTATAACAATTTTCTGTTAATTTAGGTAGTTATTGTAAGGTGGGTGAGGTGTGTTGAAGTGGTAAATCACGCTATTCTTTCTCTATCAAAAACAAAATTTAGATATTTTTTTAGATTTTATGTTTAACATTTCGAGAATAGGTGTACTACATATAATATAACAAATAATTCATTTTAAAGGAGGAAGTTAAAGATGGAAACGAAGTATAGTAAACCTTTTGTATATGAATTTATTACGGAGAAAGAGGTCATGAATGCGGCGAATGATCTAGTGAAGAAAGGGATAGACCAAAAAGATATTTACGTATTAACACACGAGAAAGAAAGGACAGATAGAATCGCAGACAATGCAGACTTGAATACAATTGGTATACAAGAGGAGGGACTTGGGACAAGTATTATTAACGTCTTTCAAAAAACGGGAGATCAGTTAAGAAATAAGATGCAGGAGTTAGGGCTTAATGAGGAAGAAGCGAACTTCTACGAAGAAAAGCTAGATGAAGGAAAAATCTTGTTATTCGTTAAAGATTTAGAGAGAGTCGGTGAATGGTTACAAGAAAGAAGATGCATGTATTCTATTTAAATTTGTATCCTGTAAATCTATAAATCTATTACGAAAAGGAGATGGGAAATATGAGTGAGAACGGACTAAAAGAACAAATTACGGGTAAAGTGGAAAAGACAAAGGGACAAGTAAAAGAAGGAATTGGTGAGGTTACAGAAGATAGAAAGTTGAAAAATGAAGGGAAGTGGGACAAGACGAAGGGAACGATAAAAGAAAAAGTCGGAAAAGTGAAACAAAAGATAAGTGATGGGTTGGATAATAAAGAATAATACATGTTTATCAAGCTTTGGTTACATACCAAAGCTTGATAAATACAATATAAAACGAATATAGGAGGGTTAATTGTGGGACTTATTATTACGTGTATTGTAGGTGGACTTATTGGTGCGTTAGCTGGAATGATTACGGGAAAAGACTTTCCTTTAGGTATAGTTGGTAATGTGATTGCCGGATTAATCGGATCTTGGGTAGGTAGTGCATTATTTGGTCATTGGGGTCCTGAATGGGGAGGCATCTTTGTTCTTCCAGCGTTATTAGGTGCAATCGTCTTTATTTTAATCGTAACATTTTTCTCTAGAATGCTGCGGAAAGCGTAAGTATGATCATGAATAGTAATCTTAAGTTTTTTATATATAGCTATAAGGTTAATAGAGTGATAAATATACATAAAAAAGCATCCAATTAAACTAATTTGGATGCTTTTTTAATGTAATCTACATAGGAATGAGTGGAGGATGAAGAACCCCCACTCATTGAAATTACAATTTCTATTATGTATTAAACCATCGTTACTTTTTTACAATTATTTATTCTTACGACCTGCCTTGGTTCTATATGAGATAAGTCCTCGTTATTACCTATATCCACTACAATTGTATTCGTTAGTATATTAATAATGGAACCAACTAATTTTGTAGCATGATCGTGTCGATAAGAAAATTGAACAAAATCTCCCTTTTTAAAGCTGTGCTCTTCCATAGATAGATCCCCCTAAAAATAATGTTTATACATTATATATACACAAATTTATAAGGTTTAAACATTTGGTAGTATTTTTTACGTGTTAAGCCGAGAAAGCTGTAGAAAATTTATTTATAATAAAAATAAAAAAATATGTTTAAAACTAATTTTTATGGGTAATTAACATAGTAGTAGTTCGAGATAAGGGGGCGGAAATGATGAATTTGGCAATAAATATTTTGCAAAATAATGTAGGTTATACGGTACAACTTAATGGTGAAATTGATGCGTATACGGCATCAGATTTGAAAAATAAGATTATGCCTATTGCAAGCGAAAAAGAGGTTCAGATTGTAGTAGATTTTCATAACGTAGATTATATGGATAGCACCGGTTTAGGTGTTTTTATAGCGCTATTAAAAGCGGTTAAGAAAAATGATGGAAAACTAGAGTTTATTGGTGTATCTAAAAGGTTAAAAAGATTATTTGATATTACAGGGTTAACAGAAATATTAAATTTGAATTCCGATTTTGAAAAAGTAGAAAGAAGGTGACTAGGGATGATGGAGAGATTTGAAAAGATAGAAATGAAAATTCCTGCAAAGGCAGAATATGTGGCTATTATTCGTTTAACAATGGCTGGTGTTGCGAATCGAATGGGCTTTGCTTATGACGATATAGAAGATATGAAAATTGCTATTAGTGAAGCATGTACAAATATTGTACAACATGCATATAAAGAAGACGTTGGAGAAATTGCAATTGTCTTTGGACTATATGAAAATCGATTAGAAATTATGGTTGCGGATAATGGGGTTAGCTTTGATTTTAATAACTTAAAAAGGAAAGTTGGTCCGTATGATATTAGTAAACCAGTAGAACATTTGCCGGAAAATGGTTTAGGTTTATATTTAATTAATACGTTAATGGATGATATACAAATCATGCATGATGAGGGCATGACAGTTTTAATGACAAAATATATACAAAGAGAGCAGGTGGAGAATGATGGAAATCCAATCTCAACCTACGAATCTTACTAAAGAAGACGTTATTAAACTAATTGCAGACTTCCAACAAAACCAATGTGATGATGCGCAGGAAAGGTTAGTTGAGCATTATAAAAATCTTGTCTATTCCATTGCATATCGCTATTCAAAAGGCGGACCGATGCATGAGGATATTATACAAGTAGGCATGTTAGGGCTCTTAGGCGCAATAAGAAGGTATGATTATTCGATAGGGAATGCCTTTGAGCCTTTTGCAATACCTACAATAGTAGGCGAAATAAAGAAGTATTTACGTGATAAAACTTGGGGCATTCACGTTCCAAGGCGAATTAAAGATTTGGGCGGGAAAATTAAGCTTGCGATAGAGGAGCTAACAGATCACCTACAACGTTCACCGAGGATAATAGAAATCGCAAATCATTTAGGACTATCGGAAGAGGAAGTTCTAGAGATTATGGATGCGAAAAATAATTATCGAGTATCTTCCTTAGATGATGTAGTTGAAAATTCATCTGATGGAAGTTCGGTAGCGAGAATTGAATCTGTAGGTGAAGTAGAGCAAGGATATGAAGAGACAGAAAGGCGTCTCGTTTTAAAGGATATTTTTAACGTATTAAATGACACGGAAAAGAGTGTTATTCATTATATATTTGGAGAAAATTTAAATCAAAAAGATACAGGGGAACGGTTAGGTATTTCACAAATGCACGTTTCTCGTATTAAAAGACAAGCGATAAGTAAATTGAAGCAAGCCGCATTTTTAGATACATAAAAATTTAAAATAATGATGTTTAAAACATGAGAAAAGGGGTACTTATTAAGTATAGGAGGAGATATGAAAATGTCACACGATGTGAAAGAACTAATCGAAGGATTGAATGAAGATTTAGCAGGAGAATACGCAGCAATTATTATGTATAACCATAATGCAGCTACAGTTTCTGGTATATATAGACAAGTGTTAAAACCTTTCTTTGAATCTGAAATTAGTGATGAACAAGGACATGCCCTATATTTAGCGGAGAAAATTAAGACGCTAGGTGGTACCCCCACTACGATCCCTTTACCAGTGAAACAAGTAGAAGATGTTAGAGAAATGTTAGAATCCGCTAGACAATCAGAATATGAAACAATTAAGCGTTATGAAACGAGAAAAGAACAGGCAGCGAAATTAAATATGACAGAGTTAGTTGTAAAACTAGAAGATATGATTGCCGATGAAACAAATCATATGGAAGAATTAGATCGTCTTTTAAATGATAAAGCAATGGTGTTAAATTAAAAGTAGAAATTTATAGAGTGAAAGAACAAATTCCTATTTCTAGGGGTTTGTTCTTTTGTTGTATAAATATGTTTGAGTAAGAAATTTTCATTTTGTAACTGAGTATGTAATACTAGAAAAATAGAAAATGATAATAGAATTACATTTTAAATAAGAAAAGGGGAAATAACTTGTGTCCATTTTAATTGTTGATGATAATCCGGTTAACATATTTGTAATTGAGAAGATTTTAAAACAAGCCGGATATCATGATCTTGTATCACTCAATTCTGCACAAGAGCTCTTCGAATACATACATTTTGGAAAAGATTCTTCCAGGCATAATGAAATTGATTTAATATTATTAGATATTATGATGCCTGAAATTGATGGACTTGAAGTTTGTAGGCGATTACAAAAAGAGGAGAAGTTTAAAGATATCCCTATTATTTTTGTTACAGCTTTAGAGGATGCAAATAAATTGGCCGAAGCTCTTGATATGGGGGCAATGGATTATATTACGAAACCTATAAATAAAGTTGAACTATTAGCACGTATGCGTGTAGCGTTACGCTTGAAATCAGAATTAAATTGGCATAAAGAACAAGAAGAAAATCTTCGGAATGAACTAGATTTAGCTACGCAAGTACAAAGAAACTTATTAAGTAGCCCATTAAGAGAAGATCATATAAAAATTGAAGCAAGTTACTTACCTTCATTTAAACTAGCTGGAGATATGTATTATTGGTATAAAATCGATGAAAATCGCTACGGTATTATATTATTAGATGTGATGGGACATGGTGTATCTGCTTCATTAGTTTGTATGTTTATTTCGTCTGTATTACGTGAAACAATTAAATGTTTAATTGATCCAGAACTCGTTATTAAAGAATTAAATAAATATATGACTCTTTTACATAATGAAAATGATAATATTCCTTATTATTTTACGGCGATATACTTAGTTGTTAATACAGAAGATAGAACAGTTGAATATGTAAATGCAGGGCATCCTTCTGGATATGTTTTAGTTGATGAAACAAATGTAGTTGAACTAGATCGCGGGAGTTGTGCCGTAGGATTTTTTGATGAAATAAAAGTTAAAAAGACAGTTATACCTTTTGAGAAGAACGCTCAAATATTATTATTTACAGATGGTGTTCTTGAAGCAATTGCAAATGATGAATTTGAGGCTGAAGAGAAATTACGTACTTTTACAGAAAGAAAATGGGGAGATTTAGAAGGCGAGATAGAAGGGTTTTACAAGGAAGAACAAAAGAAAGCGCAATCAGATGATATGTGTCTCATTATGATACAAACGAATGCGAAATAAAAAGCGTATGAAATCCAAACAGAGGATTTCATACGCTTTTTATTGTATTTTTTGATAAATTTGTTCGCTAGGATTAAATTGGGTATAATGCGGCATTATATTTGAAAAACGAAGAGTTTCTTTATTTCCTAAACATAGAAATCCATTGTGACTTAAGCTTTCATAAAATAGTTGCTGCACTTGATTTTGAAGTTTACTTGTAAAGTAAATTAAAACGTTACGACAAAGTATAATATGAAACTCGTTAAAAGATTGATCGGTTACTAAATTATGCTGTGCAAAAATAATGTTTTGTAAAAGTGATGGATTAAAATAAGCAAAACGATTATCTGTTGAATAATAGTTAGAAAATGCTTGTGTACCGCCAGCTTGTAAATAGTTTTTCGTATAAGTTTGCATTTTGTTTAACGGAAGAATGCCTTGTTTTGCTTTTTCTAACACATTTGTATTCATATCTGTTGCGTAAATAACCGACTTTTCACTTAATCCTTCTTCGTGAAGTAAGATGGACATTGATAATACTTCTTCACCAGTTGCGCATCCAGCATGCCAAATTCTAATTTCAGGTTGCTTTTTCAATTCAGGAATAACATGCTCTCTTAGCGCTTTAAAAAAGGCAGGGTTACGGAACATCTCAGTTACATTAATCGAGAAATCATTTAATAACTGTTCTAAAACCCCTTCCTCGTGAATTACTTTTTCAATCAATTTTGAAATGGTTGGGATATTAGAGAGCTGCATTCGATTACAAATCCTTCTATAAATAGATGTGCGAGCATATTGGCGAAAATCAAATCCTGATAATTTAAATACCGCTTCCAATAGTAATTCAATTTCTAAGTTCGTGCGCTCATCCGTATCTACTGATGGATCAAAATTATAATACTTATTTTCCACTCCAACTAAACCTCACTTATTTTATTAACCATACACTCATTACCGAATAGAGTTGATGTAGATTTAATGGTTTACTTATATAATCTGAAGCGCCAGCAGATAAACATTTTTCCTTATCATTTGGCATTGCTTTAGCAGTTAATGCGATAATAGGTATTTCATGTAACCCTAAGTTCATTCGGATATTTTCCATCGTTTCATAACCGTCCATATTCGGCATCATAATATCCATTAAAATAAGGTCAATATTTGTATTGCTTTTTAGTATTTCTAAACACTCTATGCCGTTTTGGGCAGTAATAATGTTGGCATTTTGTTTTTTTAATGCATTTTGTAACGCAAATATATTTCGATGATCATCATCGACAATTAAAATGTTTTTCTCTTGGAAGACGTTATTTGTTTCTGGAGTAACGATAGTTTCTTCAACAACTTCAGCAGGAATAACATCTTCTATCGTTGCTGCGACTTCTAAATTGGATAACTGTATATCATGTAATCCATTTGGAAGGTTAGGAATATATACGGTGAAAGTACTACCTTCTCCTACATTACTCTCTAACGTAATCCAACCACCTAATAATCTCGCAAACTCTTTACAAATAGATAAACCTAATCCTGTACCACCATACTTTCGAATCGTTGCTCCATCTGCCTGTTGAAAGGCTTCGAAAATAAGTTGATGCTGTTCTTTAGCGATACCAATACCAGTATCTTTTACTGAAATTGTAATCCAATCTTTACTTATAGACTGCATATCATGACTCAAATTGGTTGTTTCTATCGAATCAAAATGTAAAGAAACGGATCCTTTTTCTGTGAATTTAAATGCATTGGATAATAAGTTTTTAATAATTTGCTCAATCCGTTTTGCATCTGTATAAAACAGATCAGGAATCGTATCACTGTCCTCAATAGTAAATTCGACATTTTTTTGTGCAGCTATATGTAAAAAGTTTTGATGCATATTGGCTGCCATGTCACTTATGTTCGTTGCCTCAAAAATGATGTCTAGTTTGCCTGCTTCTACTTTAGATAAATCTAGTATGTCATTAATTAAAGTAAGTAAGTCTTTCCCTGATGAATGAATGACAGTTGCTAATTCAATTTCATCGTCGGATAAATTGTTATCATGATTTTCTCTTAACATTTCAGATAATAGTAAAATACTATTTAACGGTGTGCGTAATTCATGTGACATATTTGCTAGGAACTCAGATTTGTATTTTGAGCTGCGTAACAACTCGCTTGCTTTTTCTTCTAATTCTAATTTGGTAATTTGTAAGTCAGCTGTCTTCTGCTCAGCCTCTTCAGTTCTAGACTCTAATTGTTCATTCGTTGTTCGTAATTCTTCTGCTTGCATTTGTAGTTCTTCCGCTTGCGTTTGCAATTCTTCTGATTGAACTTGCAACTCTTCTGTCATTGCTTGTGATTCATGTAAAAGAGTTTGAATTCGCATACGTCCCATAATGCTATGAATTGTTAAACCTAGATTATCAACGGTTTGTTGAATTAAATCTTGATGTAAATCTGAAATCTCAGTTACACTTACTAACTCCATTACTGCGATCACTTCATCCTCAAATAAGATAGGGATGACTAGTAGATTTTTAGGACGTATTTCTAATACTCCACTAGTGACATAACGAAACTCTTCGGGTATGTCACTGAGAATAAAACTTTTCTTTTCTAAGGCAGACTGTCCAATGAAACCTTCACCCATTTTAATGGATTGTTTTCCAATATCAGCACCTTGATCGGCGAAAGAAGCTTTTTTCACATAGTAGACAGTTTCTTCATATTCTTCACGTACATAAAATGCACCGCAAGAAGTTTGCGTTTTTTGTATGATGCCACTAAGAATTTTTTTACCTAACATCTCAATAGAAGATACACCTTGATACATTAAAATTAATTCTGCAAGCTCAGTTTGTAACCACTCTCTTTTTGATATTTCGTCTAGTAGGTGATTTGTTGTATGAGCAAGATCTTTTATTTCATCATGTGTATTTACATGAATTCTTTCCGTAATTTTTTCTTTAGAAGAAATGGATTTAATAGCTTGAATTACATTTTTAATCGTTTTTGTAATGGCATTCGAAATATAGAGTGAAACGATAATAGAAATACAAGAAAGTAAGAACAATAAACTGTATAACCAAATCTCTAATTTATTATTTTCAGTATCTAATTGTGCAGCTCTTTTTTTCGTTAGTTGCTCCTCAGTGCTCCGGAAGTTAGTTACCTGCGATTGTAATGATTGAATTTGAGTCGTGTCGATTGTTTGTACATTATTACTATTATTATTTGTAATGAGTGGGTGAATCTCTTTATTAATCCAACTAGTAATGTTTTCGTTAATCTGTTTTAATTTTTCTTGCTGAGAGGGATTATCCTCTAATAAAGCAAAAAGATCTTGATAATGTTTTTCGTAATCCTTTTCCGCAGAGTTAAGGGATTGCACGTAAGTAGGGTTATTAGAAATGATAAACCCTTTCGCTTTATTTTCAATTGTTAGTAACTCTTTCTCCACTTGATTCGTTAAATTGAGAACTTTAAAATCGTGATCAATAATAAAATTACGAGATTTTTGTAAGCTGGAAATCTCATTGTTTAACATAATGAAAGAAACAAGTAAGAACAAAATGATAACTAAATAACCAGCCATAATTTTGTAGCGAATACTAAATTTTGCTTTCGAGTTCATTAAAAATTCCTACCTTCAAGGTTATTAAAACTTTTCTATTTTAAAGAATGAAAAACGTAATATATATTATATCAGTTTTCATAAGGTCAAACTAGAAATCCCCCTATTGTATTAGGGGGTTCTTTTTTAATAGAGGAAATCATTTTGAAATATAAAAACATATATGAAAGGTAGTAGACGAGGGAATAGAGGATAACAAACATTCTAAGAAGGGAAGAGTGTTTTTAAAGCTCTTTTTGCATCTATTCCTTCAAAAATAAATAATACAAGATCTCTCTTTTTTACAGTAAGGAAAAAGGATACTAGAGTGCTTAAGTTTTTAATAGAAGTAAGTGTTCCGTGTTTACTTATAAATACATTCGTTTGAAATGTTGTCATTAAAGCATAAAAATGATGAATCTGCGTTATTGTAGGTGTTTCATTATAAGAAATAGTAGTAGAGTGAATGGCGTTCATCGTAATATTCCTTTCCATATAGTAAGCATAACAATATAAACATACCCGTTTTAAAAAATGTTAAACATATAAATAAGAAAAAATATAAGTATAGTTTTTTACGTTTAGAAAAGGTTAGGAAGGGTATACATATACTACAAAGAGATTGACTGAAGATGAATTGTAAGATGTCTATGTTTAGTAGATTAGTCTATCAAAATATACTTTTACTTTAAATAAAAAGGAGCCTGGTATACATGAATGAAATGATGATTAATATTACATTTGATTTAATTTACTTGTTAAGTAGTTCACTTGTAGTGCTTTTACTATTCGCTTTTTTCGTAAATGGTTATGTTAATAAGAAGATTAGTGTATACAGAAATGAAGAAAAATAAAGATACATTATATAAAACTTTAGGAGGTTAATAGTTATGAATGTAGATAGAAAAATAGTAGGTGTTTTTAGAACAATTGATGATGCGGCACTCGTTATTAATGAATTAAATGAAAAAGGATACTCAGCAGATAACATTTCAGCTATTGCGAAAGATCAAAAGGAAATTGAACATCTGGAAGAAAAATCGGGTGAAAAAGTGAATAGCGAAACTGCACATAAAGCAGATATCTTTTCAGCGACAGGGCTTGTAGCTGGAGGAGTAGCAGGCGGACTCGGTGGTTTATTAACAGGTCTTGGTATACTTGCCGTTTCTGGAATGGGTCCAATCGTAGCAGCGGGACCGATCGCAGCAGCTATTGGAGGAGCTGGTATTGGCGGAGGAGCTGGAAGTTTAATAGGAGCATTTATAGGATTAGGAATTCCAGAAGAACATGCTAAAAAGTATGAAGAATATATTTACGATGGAAATATATTAATTTTAGTAGATGCAAAATTAGATAATAAGTTAGAAATCTATAAAATCTTTGATAAGCATCATGCTTATAACTCTGATTTCTTTAAATAAAATGTAAACAAAGTAAATATCGTTTTTTGATCTTACAAATTTGGCGCGGCCGAGGAGTCGTATGACTATAAGAGAGGAAGGGCTTATAGTAAAAGATCAAGTTCTATCATGCTATTTAAAAGGGAAGAGGTGTCTTTTCGTGATTGTAAAAATATTAAAGGATAGCAGTAATAGTTTCCTTTGTACAGTTCAAAATAAAAATGGAGACCAGTATGTGAAGAAATGGTTTCGTAAACATGAAAACAATGAAAAATTAGGACGACCAACTTTTAAAGAAGTAGAAAAGGACTGGAAAGAAAATAAAGAGTCGTTTATGTATCCTAATGTTAAAGCACTTTATTAAACATAATAGGCATTTTATTCTTACAAAACTGTCACATTCCTGTAAGGTAATTCAATAGATTAGTTGTGTGTTCCATGTCATAATAAAGACATAAGAAAGCTAATTAAAACTACAACTTATTAGGAGAGTGTCAGTCATGATTGTAACAACAACGTCTGGAATTCAAGGTAAAGAAATTATTGAGTATATCGATATTGTAAATGGTGAAGCTATTATGGGTGCAAATATTGTCCGCGATTTATTCGCTTCTGTTCGTGATGTTGTCGGTGGTCGTGCTGGTTCTTATGAAAGTAAGCTAAAAGAAGCTCGTGATATCGCAATGGACGAAATGAAAGAACTTGCAAAACAAAAAGGTGCGAACGCTATCGTTGGTGTTGACGTAGATTACGAAGTAGTTCGTGATGGAATGTTAATGGTTGCTGTAAGTGGTACAGCTGTACGTATATAAGTAAATAAAAAACAGGCTCACCCCTTGAAGTTTATGCTTTGAGGGGGTTTTTTATTTTTCTTTTGTTCATGACTAAAGTTAAAATAGAGAAGGGCCGATGTACTAGCTCGCTTATTTCAAATGTAGTATATTATTTCTTAAGAAAAAGCAAGTAAATGGAAGTTTTTGTATTTAAAGAAGGTGTTAATTTTATGACAAATAATAAAATTGCTATTTGAGGTACGAAGAGAATTAGTGGTATGAATAATTTTAGAAAGTGTATAGTTAATAGAAATAAACGATGGAGTATGTAAAGAGTTATATTACATAAAATTTATTATGAATGGAGGCGGTTACACTATGTTTTGGTTAGGATGTTTTTTAGGATACATTGTAGGTTCTATTATTACATGTGCGCTACTTTACTTTGGATATAGATCCAATGAAAATAAAAAAGCGAATATGCAAAAGGTGGAGGAGAGGAAAATCAATAAAAAAGGTGTATAGTAGGCGAAAGGTAAGGTGATAGTGTTGATACAAAAATAAAGGACAGTACATATTGTATATGACTACTATGTACTGTTCCGCTTATTCTTTTTGGATTATGAGAGGTTGTTTCCTGTCTTGCTATAAATTTCATAGGCGAAAAACCCCAATAAATAGCCGATTCCAGATCCTAAACTCACTGCAAGAAGTGAATAATCTGGGAAAAACATGCCGAAAATTAAACCGATTATACAGCCAACAAGCATTCCCATAGGTATTAAACTGTCTAATAAAATTTGAGCGTTTTTTGATTTTTTCTTACCTAAGTTACCGTTGTTATATTTATGTTTAAGGCTACCAATCACATATACTACAATTCCCCCGACTATTAAAACAGGCGCAATTGCCGTGAGTAACCACATGTTAGAATCTCCTTTCGCTTTTTTAATTAAATTACATAAGCTACTTAAAATTCTATGCTACTAAATGGATTGATAGTTGAATGTACTCAATTTAATAATTCGTTAAAAAAACTTTCCCTTTCGTTTTCTCCGCAGATTGCACAACATCAACCGCCGTTTTCACATCCGCTAAGTCATATGTAGAATGTACTTTCATAAAACGTAATTGCTCATTTTCTACTAGACGAATTAAGTGACGAAAAGTCTCCTGCCATTTATATGCTGACACATTTTTATTCCAATGTCGTAAATGAAATATGTTCGCGTGCACTTTTGCTTTCGTGACAATCTCTGCCCAGTTTACTTGTATGCCTGATAGAAGACCGATCGTTAAAAAGTGTCCGTTTGGACGTAAGGAGAAAGCTAATTCATTTCCATCCGGTCCCCCGATAGAATCAATCGCAGCATCCGCGCCGATCCCGTTTGTTAATGTCATAACGGTTTCATAAAGCGGGGCAGTGGAAGTATCAATTACATATGTAGCACCAAGGCGCAGTAATTCTTCTGTATGCTTATTATTTCTTGTAACAGCAATTAATCGGAAGTTTAAAATTTGTGATAACTGCGCAAAAAGATGACCAATTGCGGATCCACAAGCATTCACTAATAAAACATCATTACGTTGTAAGTTTAGCGTTTCTGTACATGTAACCCACGCCGTAAGAGGATTAATATACATTTGTGCCGCTGTGAAATCATCGATGGAATCAGGAATAGGAACTACAAAGTCAGCTGATGTTTTCACATATTCTTGCCAAGTACCTTCCCCGCGTAACGGTAACACACGTTTACTGATAAGCTCTCTAGAAACAAAAGCTCCTACATCTTCTACAATACCAACACCTTCATAACCAGGTATGTTAGGTAACGGAATTCTATGAGCGTACGCTCCGGTTATTGGAATTAAGTCAGATGGATTAATCGGTCTAACTAGCATACGGACGAAAACTTCATTATCTTTCAGTGGTTCTATATTTTTATATTCAACTTGTAATACGTCTTTTGGATTGCCAAACTTATGAAATTGAATGTGTTTTCCACGCAAGATAGATGTTCCCCCTTAGTTTGATTGAGTTTATTATAGCATTTTTGGTTTGGTTGGTTATTTTGTTAATGATAAATAGGGTTTGTACAATGGTAAGTAAAATAGATTTTAATTTACGTATTTATCAGAATTTTATAAAATGTGTATATAACTATGAAATGGGGGAGATTTCTTCATGTGTACTAGTTTGACGTTACAAACTAAAAATTTCCAACATCTTTTTGCGAGAACAATGGATTTCACATTAGATATGAATCAGGAAGTAATAATCATTCCTCGGCGTTATCAGTGGAACAATATAACTGGTGAAACAATCCGAACGAAAAAGGCTGTTGTCGGAATGGGAATTAATTTTGGAGGAAGGGTCATGATGGCAGATGGAGTAAATGAAGCTGGTATGACATGTGCAACTCTCTATTTCCCAGGATTCGCTACTTATAGTAGTCATGTAGATAGCAATAAAACGAATGTAGCACCATTTGATTTTGTGACTTGGAGCCTCACGCAGTTCAATTCTGTTGAAGAATTAAGAAAATCTATTGATAGCATTGCCTTTATAGATGTGCCATTACCAATTTTAGGGGTTACTCCACCGCTACATTGGATTTTAGCAGATAAATCGGGAGAATGTATTGTACTTGAGCCGACAGCTGATGGAATAAAAGTGTATGACAATCCAATAGGAGTGATGACTAATAGTCCGGAGTTTAGTTGGCATTTACAAAATTTAAGACAATATATTGGTCTTAAATCGCAGCCATTTGCGCCAACGGAGTGGGGCGATGTACCATTAAGTGCTTTTGGCCAAGGTTCAGGATCGATGGGACTTCCTGGAGATTTCACACCGCCATCAAGATTTGTACGGGCAGCGTATGGCAAACAAAACATTCAAGGTATAGAGAACGAAGAAGAGGGTATATCGGCTATTTTTCATATTTTATCGAATTGTGAGGTTCCTAAGGGGGCAGTAATAACAGAAGACGGTATATTAGATAATACGATCTATACAAGTGCAATGTGTATGGAGTCTGGAACATATTATTACCATACTTACGATTGTAGACAAATTATAGCCATTCATTTATTCAATGAAGATTTAGATACAGCTGAGATTAAAACGTATCCGTTTCAGCGGAAACAAAAAATATTTTATAAAAACTGAAGCGCCCCTGAAAAAGTGAGACTAATAAAAACACCTCCATTTAATTTGCATACTTAGTATGCGAATTTAGGAGGTGTTTTTTATCATTTACCAATATTCAGGTTTACTTCTTGCTATTCTATTAAGCCGAAGCTCTCTTCATTCTCTCAAGTAAACTAGACAACACATGCGTACGATAAGATTCTAGTTTTTTACCTTCATAAGTACGGATACCTAATTTTTTAAGTTCTTTTACATACCAACCTTTGCTTCCGAAATACATGTGAACGCTCCCCTTCAACTTTGTTTTTATTTATCCTGATTGCATATGGAGGTACAGGAATTATAATGAAGGAAATGAATTTCGCGCGAAAATGGTTAACTTTGTTGCAAAAGACATATATACTAAAGATAGTATACAACGAGGTGGACAAGACGTGATTATAGAGAAGCACGAAATTCAAATTGACCAAATTACTAGCGGTAAAGTGAATATCTTTACTTTCTATAGAAATAGAAAGCAAATTGATGATCATTTTTTACGATTGCAAGAACCATCGCTTACAGCAAACTACTTCTTCCATTTTCATTTTGATGCAGAGAGCTTGCATCTACTGCAGAAAGAGTTTCCGAGCGTATATCCGTACGACGGTAATGAAACGATTCACGACTGGACGGAAAAGATGAAAGCTGAATTGCAACATCAGATCCAAACAGGAAAATGGAATAAACGCGTACGTATCGGTAATCGCATTCTAGATGTGGTGTTTACGTGGTGTGACGAAGATATAGTAGAGTGAAAAAGAAGCGGATGACGCTTCTTTTTTTTAGCGCTGGAATAAAACGAGCTTACCTGCAGTAGATGTACAGCGATGTGTTTTTTCATACAATCCTTTTTCTTGTAAGATAGATTCACCTTTTGCTTTTGCTTCTTTTTCAGTTGCCGCCTCGAATGATTCGTCTAATGCTTTTGAACCATCTTTTTCAAAGACTGTTAGAACGTATACTCCCATGAAAATTCCCTCCAATAATTAAAATCAGAATCTTATAATTATTTTGACATAAAACGCTACAATATGCAAAGAAATATATGACATTGCGTGGTAAAATAGAATGAAACTTTACTCATCGAGAATATTTTTATTCTCGATGAGTATTAGTTTTCAGCGATTTTAATTTTAATAAAATGAAACTTTTGAAAGATAGAAAGGATCGTTATTTGTGAAACAAGTAAAGTTTATACATGCGGCTGATTTGCATTTGGATAGTCCGTTTAAAGGGATGGAGATGAATGTTGCGCAGTCTGTTTGGGAGAGAATGAAGCAAAGTACGTTTGAATCATTTGAGCGTATTGTTGATAAAGCGATTCAAGAGCGCGTTGATTTCGTATTACTAGCTGGGGATTTGTATGATGCGGAGACGAGAAGTTTGAGGGCGCAAGTGTTTGTGCGTGAGCAAATGAAGAGACTTTCGCAGTACGATATCCCTGTTTTTATTATTCACGGTAACCATGATCATTTAGGGGGAAGCTGGGCAGCAATTGAGTTTCCGGAAAATGTTCATGTATTTACTGAGCCTTATGTAGAAGAGAAATCATTTTATAAAAATGGTGAGCTATTAGCTTCTATTTATGGTTTTAGTTATTTGCAGCAAGCGGTAACGGATAATATGACAGCGCAGTATACGAAAATGAGTGATGCGCCTTTTCATATTGGCATGCTTCACGGAAGTGTGGAAGGAGATGCAGAGCATAATCGCTATGCACCGTTTCAAATTCGTGAGTTGAAAGAAAAACTGTTTGACTATTGGGCTCTTGGCCATATACATAAACGTGAAATTTTATCAGAAGAGCCGTATATGATTTATCCAGGGAACATACAAGGTCGTCATCGTAAGGAAACAGGCGAGAAGGGTGCGTACCTTATTGAACTTACGAAACAAGGAACGCAATGTTCATTTTTCCATACGGCAGATGTTGTATGGGATGAGATTGAAGTTTGTATTGATGGACTTGAAACTGTTGATGAACTTATGACGAGCCTATCTACTGCGATGAATGAATGCAGAAGAGAAGAGGAAGGGATGCTTTTAACTGTCATATTTACAGGACAAGGCCCACTTTCTCCTTATTTGCGTGACGAAAAGCGTGTGGAAGAGATTTTTCACATTTTAGCATCTGGCGAAGAGCGAAAAGATTTCGTATATGCAATGAAGTGGAAAAATGAGACGGTTTCTTTTGCAGAAATCGAACGTTTGAAAGCAGAAAATCATTTCGTCGGTAGTGTGCTAAAAGAGTTAGAAGCTTTCAGCAATATGGACGGCGTATTGCGCACCATTTGGACATCTCCTGTAGCACGTAATAGTATTGAATCTTTTACAGAAGAAGAGAAGAAAGAGATTCAAAAGGAAGCAGAAAATATTATTTTAGAGCAATTATTCCAGCAAGAGAGGGATAAAAAATGAGAATTGAAAAACTCCATATTTATGGGTACGGAAAATTAGAAAATGTGGAAATGGATCTTTCATTGCTGACGGTGTTATACGGTGAAAATGAAGCGGGGAAATCGACAATTCGCTCATTTATGAAAAGTATTTTGTTCGGTTTTCCGACGAGAGGACAGCGCCGTTATGAGCCGAAAGAAGGCGGGAAGTATGGCGGCGCGATGACTGTGCAAACAGAGCAGTACGGTCGTTTGAAAATTGAGCGATTGCCAAAGACGGCAGCTGGCGAGGTGACCGTTTATTTTGAAGACGGGAAAACGGGCGGAGAAGAAATTTTAAACGATATATTAAGCGGGATGAATGAAAGTTTATTTGAATCTGTCTTTTCATTTGATATGCATGGTCTTCAAAATATTCATCAGCTAGGCGAAGCGGATATTGGCAATTATTTATTTTCGGCAAGTGCAGTCGGAAGTGATGCGCTATTGCAGTTAGATAAAAAGCTAGAAAAAGAAATGGATCAGCGCTTTAAGCCGAGCGGGCGTAAACCAGAAATTAACGTGTCACTGCAAGAGATGAAGAAACTTGAAGAGAAGATGAAAGAGTGGCAAGGAAAAATTGGCACGTATGAAAAACAAGTAGAGCAGTTAAAAGAAAGTGAAGAGAAGCTTGCTTCTGTTCGCGTGGAGAAAGAGAGTGCAGAAAAGCGAAAGCAAGATTATGAAATATTAGCAGCGCTTGAGCCACTCGTTATTGAAAAACGTGCGCATGAGAAAGTGTTAGAGAACGAGAGCGGGCAGTTTCCTGTAAACGGAATGGCGCGTTATGAAGCAATGAAGGCGAAGATGGAGCCGCTTCAATTACAAGTTGATTCGCTCCACAAGAAAATTGAGACAGTGCAATCGGAAATTGCCTCGATTCAAATAGATGAAGAGTTTTTACAAAAAGAAAGTTATGTAGAAGAACTTCGTATGCAGCATATGTCTTACGAAAATGCACGCCAAGAAATGCGTGATATGAGCGGGAATATTACGAATATAAAAGAAGAAATCGCAGAACTAGAACAACAAATTGGTACTACTTTTGAAAAGGAAACAGTTCTTTCATTTGATATGAGTTTGGCAACGAAAGAGTTAATTACGCAAACAGTGCAAAAGGCGCGCGAATTAGAAACGCAAAAAGCACAGCTCGATGATCGTTTTAAAGTAGCGCAAGAGCAATTAGAAGAACAAGAAGAAAATATAAGACAGATTAAGAAACAAATGTTAGTGGATGAAGAGAGAAATGTGTTAGTTGAGAAAGAGAAATCGTTCCAAGATGCGGCGTTTATCGGTATGGGCGCAGAGAGAATGAAGCGCAAGTATGAGGAAAAAGCAGGAGTAGCTAAGCAAAAGAAAAAGCAGTGGCAAAGAGTTTGTCTTCTGTTACTTCTTATTAACACAGTCGTTTTATTCACGAGCTTATTTATAGACAATCGCCCGCTCTTATTTATTAGTGTCATTATTTTTGTAGGGATTGTTCTTGCCCTCATTTTATATAAAGATCCGTCAAGTGGATTACAAGAAGAGCTCCTTACACTTCAGCAAAGTGCCGGCGGGAGACAAAGTGAAGAAGCGATGTCTGTTCGCTATCAGTTAGAAAAAGATGAAGAGATACGTAAATTATTTGAGCGCGAGTCTTATAAGTTACAGCAGTTGGAACGAGCGTATGATAAAGTCGTTTCATCGTATGAGGAATGGGAGAGAGAAACGTTCCAGGCGGGAGAACAAGTCGATGCATATAAAGCGCGCTATATGTTTCCTGAATTTTATACGTATGCACACATATTGCCGGCGTTTGAGCGTATTGAAAAAATGCAGCAATTATATCGTGAATTAGAGAAACAAGGCACGCGAAAATCTTCATTATATGAAATGATTTCGCAATTTGAACATAAACTAGAAACTGTTATCGGTAGTGCGGAGTATAGTAAGCTACACGAGGCACAAAGCCGTATGCAAAATGAGAAAGAGAAGCGCCAAACTTGTAAGCAGTTAAAAGAAAAACTGGCGGAATGGCAAGAAGAATATGAGTTTATGCAAGAACAATTAAAGCAATTACTAATAGAACGAGATGGTTTATGGCATATTGCAGCGTCTACAGATGAAGAGATGTTTTTAGAAGCGGGTAAACTAGCGGAAAACCGTGAAGATGCAGAGAAACAAGTGGGGCGTTTATTACCGCAAATTGATCTGTTAGAACAACGTTTAACGAGTTTATCATTAGCTGAACATTACGAAGCTGACGGTTATGACGGAAAATTAAAGCAAGAACTGACAGTCGTGCAAAACTGTCTGGCACAAGAGAAAGAACTGACAGAGCGTATTGCGAAACATCGTATGGAAATTGCGAATTTAGAAGAAGGTAGTACGTACGGCGATTTAATGCATGAATGGGAAATGAAAAAAGCGCAAGTGCGTGAACAAGTGAAGAAGTGGGCTGCTTATGCGGCCGCAAAAACGGTGTTAACGAAAACGAAGCAATATTATCATGAAGTACATCTTCCTCGTATTTTACAAAAGTCAGAAGAGTATTTCGTCTATTTAACAGGCGGACGATATAGTAAAATCTTTTCACCGTCAGAGTCAGAGCCGTTTATTGTAGAGCGTAACGATGGTATGCGTTTTTACAGTCATGAACTAAGCCAAGCGACAGCGGAGCAGTTATATTTATCGCTGAGATTTGCACTAGCAAAAACATTTGAGCATGATTATCCATTTATTATTGATGATAGTTTCGTGCACTTTGACGCGGTAAGGACGAATCGAACGATTGAACTTATAAAGGAAATTGCAAAGGATAGACAAGTCATATTCTTTACATGTCATGCGCATTTACTCGCGTATTTTACAGAAAAACAGATTATAAAATTAACACATATGCGTAAAGAAAATGAGTTGTAGTGTGCTATACTAAAAGTAATTGATTTGGTGGAGGAATTCGAATGAAAAAGAAAATTGCAGAGTATGAAGTTGGTGAACAAGTCGATATTTTCTTGTTAATTAAAACAGCGACAAAAGGTATCGCAAGCAATGGAAAGCCATTTTTAACAGTAATCTTACAAGATCCAAGTGGAGATATTGAAGCAAAATTGTGGGACGTATCACCAGAAGTTGAGAAACAATATGTAGCGGAAACAATCGTGAAAGTAGCTGGAGATATTTTAAACTACAAAGGACGTATTCAATTACGTGTGAAACAAATCCGTGTTGCGAATGAAAATGAAGTAACAGACATCTCAGACTTCGTAGAAAAAGCACCAGTGAAAAAAGAAGATATGGTTGAGAAAATTACGCAATACATATTTGAAATGAGAAACCCGAACATTCAACGTCTAACAAGACATTTATTAAATAAGCATCAAAACGAATTTTTAGACTATCCAGCAGCGACAAAGAACCATCACGAGTTCGTATCTGGACTAGCTTATCACGTCGTATCAATGCTTGATTTAGCGAAAGCTATCTCAAATCTATACCCATCATTAGATAAAGACTTACTATATGCAGGCGTTATTTTACATGACCTTGGTAAAGTAATCGAACTATCTGGCCCAATTTCTACAACGTATACGTTAGAAGGAAATTTACTAGGCCACATTTCGATTATGGTGAACGAAATTGGTAAAGCGGCAGACGAATTGCAAATCGATGCAGAAGAAGTATTAATTCTTCAACACATCGTCCTTTCTCACCACGGAAAAGCAGAATGGGGTAGTCCAAAACCACCATTAGTAAAAGAAGCAGAAATTCTGCATTACATCGATAACTTAGATGCAAAAATGAACATGATGGACCGCGCATTAGGACGCACAAAACCAGGCGAATATACAGAGCGTGTCTTTGCGCTTGATAATCGTTCGTTCTATAAGCCGTCGTTCCATAATTAAAAGTGTGAATAAAGTGGCCTTATTAAGTTTTAAAAGCTTAGTGAGGCTGTTTTCTTTATTAAAAATTAAATGAAATAGTTAAGAAGTACGCATGGGGTTAACGAAGAACGATTAAAACATATCTCACCACTAGAATGGGAGCATATCAACTTTAATATGGCAGATACTTAGAATCGCTTCAGCCTGTATAACAGGCCTAAAAATAAGAGTTGAAACTTGTTTAGCATCTATTTTTGTTAAAAGGTGGGAGAATTGTGCTATGATGTGGGCAAATATAAAACTATCTAAAGGAGGGATTTACATGCCGCATATTGTGTTTCGTGGAATTACTACTGAACAATTAAAACACATAAGCAAGCCATTAGTAGAAGAGCTCGCAGAGATTTGTGAGTGTGGTACGGATAATTTTACGTTGGAACTACCAAGTTCTACGTATGTATTCAATGGACAAGAAATAGAAGCGTTTCCTCTTATTGAAGTGAAATGGTTCGAGCGTGGACAGGAAATTCGTAATCGATTTGCCAAGGCCATTACTACATATGTAATGGATTTTGGACTTCCAGAAGTAGAGGTTGTATTTACGGTTTTCACAGAATCAGCGTATTATATTAACGGGAAGCATTGTGCAAGTTAGAGCTATTATAAATGTTTTTGTAACATTTATAAGGGATAGAACCACATCGCTATCAAGCTAACTAGACAAAATACCCTCTAAAAAGAGCAAGGCGTTATTCTTTCTGAGAAATCATAGGAAAGGATAACGCCTTTATATCAATTTTAATATAATCGATTCATTTCTTTATAAAAAGTTTGGTTATTTTATTGAAGCTTATTCCACAAACACACCCGTTTGTTCACTTTTTTACTGTTTGAAAGCCATACTTTTTATATTGATTCATTTATTGGAAAAACCGAAAGTTTTAAACGCTCTCTATTACATATTTATTTTTGGAAAAATAGCCTAACTCCAAATACTAATAATACTGTGCCAGTAATACCCTCTATTGTACGGTTCACCTTTTCTTTTCTTAAAAAAGTTCTTAATTGACGTATTAGAGAGATATAAAGTAAATACCATATTGCTGTCAAAGTCGTAAATGTGAATCCCAACAAAAGAAATTGGAAGAAATGACTTTGATTACTCACAATAAATTGGGGTAGAAAACTAAGGAAAAATACAGCCGTTTTTGGGTTTAAGATTGCCGTGGTAAATCCTTGTCTAAAACTTTTAACCGTTCCAATATCCCTAAAGTTTATTTCCACTGAACTTGACATATCTTCTTTTTTAGAAAAGGCACTTTTAATTGACTTTACAGCTAAATAAATTAAATAAAATGCCCCAGCATATTTTATTAATGTAAATAGCATAGCAAATTTCATTAAGATAGCAGAGAGTCCTAGTGTAGCCATTATTGTATGAATCATCATTCCAGATACCGTTCCTAAGACGGTCTTTATCCCACCATTTCTACCATGAGAGATAGTGTTTTTTGTAACTAAAGCAAAACCGGGACCAGGCATCATTATAATAAGGAGTGCTGTAAGGATAAATAGCATATAGTTTTCCATGTTATGGTATTTCCTTTCTGATTTTTAGTTTCGCTTATAGTATAGCTTTTTTCCTTAAAACATTAAATATAAAAAGTGTGATCAGGATAGTATCATAAACTTTCAAGGAGTTGTAATTGAATTATAGAGGGCTTCACTTGAATAATGTTCTTCTGTAAATGAGCGTTTTTTAATTACTTTTTCTCGGAACACTCTTAATTTTCTTTCGTTTATCGAGGGTATTAGTATCAACTTGACCAAACATTATCCAAAAACTACATTTAACATTTACGAAAGCATATTCGAATAATCATTCATTAAATTTCTTATCAATCAACAAAAATTAATTATCATAAGGAAGAGGTACGTGAACTTCTATTTAAGAAATTACTTATTCTTGAAAAAAACGAATTAACTCCCCATAAATAATTGTAAAGATATAAAATTCTATAATTCCCTCGGAACAAAAAAGTTGTCTTTTATAGCAACGAAGTTCATTTTTATCGTTTTGGGGTAGTGTATTCTTGGTAGCTTGATGGGCATGGAGAGCTTTGAGTCTTTAGCTTGATAGTGATGTGACGCTATCCAGAAATTAATGATTTTACACCCTAAATGTTATTTAACAAAAAAATCTTGAATTCGAGATTTTTCACTTGCTTTTCAATCACTTGAGGTGTAAAGTGATAGTAACGAAAGCGATTGAGTCATATGAAAAACATACACTCAGTTGTTTTCGATTAAAAAACAAAGTAACTTATACAGTAAAAACTAAGATGAATTTACAAAAACATAATTAAGAATAAATTGAAAAGCTAAAAACCATATTAGTTGTGGGAAATGTTATTTTTTTAGTTATCACTTGACTAGTAAAACGAAACGGAGGAATAACCAATGTATAAAATTAAAGGGCATCATCACATTTCAATGGTTACGAAAAATGCAAATGAAAATAATCACTTTTATAAAAACGTGCTTGGCTTGCGTCGTGTGAAAATGACAGTAAACCAAGATGATCCGTCAATGTACCACTTATTTTATGGAGATAAAACAGGAAGTCCAGGTACGGAATTATCATTTTTTGAAATTCCATTAGTAGGAAGAACATATCGCGGTACGAATGCGATTACTCGAATTGGATTACTTGTTCCTTCAGAGGATAGCTTGCATTACTGGAAAGAACGCTTTGAAAAATTTGATGTGAAACATAGTGAAATGACAACATATGCAAATCGTCCTGCTTTGCAATTTGAGGATGCTGAAGGTCTTCGCTTAGTACTACTCGTTTCAAACGGGGAAAAAGTAGAGCACTGGGAAACTTGGGAGAAATCAGAAGTTCCTGCAGAGCATCAAATTCAAGGAATGGGTTCTGTGGAAATGACCGTTCGTAGACTTGATAAAATGGCGAGTACACTTACAGAAATGTTTGGTTATACAGAGGTTAGCCGTAGCGAAGAGGAAGCAATTTTTCAATCCATTAAAGGAGAGGCTTTTGGAGAAATCGTTGTGAAATATTTAGATGGTCCTACTGAAAAGCCGGGCCGAGGCAGCATTCACCATTTAGCAATTCGCGTGAAAAACGATGCAGAGCTTGCTTATTGGGAAGAACAGGTGATACAAAGAGGCTTCCAGTCCTCAGGAATCATCGACCGTTTTTATTTTAAAAGCTTATATTTCCGCGAATCAAACGGAATCCTATTTGAAATTGCGACAGATGGACCAGGATTTACAGTTGATGGAGATGTGGAACATTTAGGAGAAAAACTTGATTTACCACCATTCCTAGAAGATCAGCGTGCAGAAATTGAAGCGAATTTAGCACCGATTGAAGAGAAGTAATAGAAGAAAATATACAACTTTAACATATAAATGAAACCCCATTGGAGGAATATAAAATGAACCAATTAAAAGGAATTCACCACGTTACAGCGATTACAAGTAGTGCAGAAAAAAACTATGAGTTCTTCACTCACGTTTTAGGAATGCGTTTAGTTAAGAAAACAGTAAACCAAGATGACATTCAAACGTATCATTTATTCTTTGCAGATGATAAAGGTAGTGCAGGAACAGATATGACATTCTTTGACTTCCCAGGTATTCCAAAAGGAGTACACGGTACGAATGAAATTTCAAAAACTTCATTCCGCGTTCCGGCCGATGCAGCATTAGAGTATTGGGTGAAACGTTTTGACCGTCTTGAAGTAGAACATACAGGAATTAAAGAGCAATTTGGTAAGAAAACTCTTTCTTTCGTTGACTTTGATGACCAACACTATCAATTAATCTCAGATGAACTTGATAAAGGAATCGAATCAGGTACACCATGGCAAAACGGGCCAGTACCATTAGAATACGCAATTACTGGTTTAGGCCCTGTATTTATCCGTATTGCAAACTTTAGTTTCTTCAAAGAAGTGTTAGAAAAAGTTTTATTATTTAAAGAGGTTGCGCAAGAAGGAGAATTCTATTTATTTGAAGTGAACAAAGGCGGAAACGGTGCCTCTGTCATCGTAGAACATAATACAGTTCTTCCTGAAGCACAACAAGGTTTTGGTACAGTGCACCATGCTGCATTCCGCGTAGAAGATCGCGCTGTATTAGAAGAATGGATTGAGAGAATCAGTAGCGTAGGACTTCCTTCATCTGGCTATGTAAACCGTCACTTCTTCGAATCATTATACGCAAGAGTTGCACCACAAATCTTATTTGAATTTGCAACAGACGGCCCAGGATTTATGGGAGATGAGTCATACGAAACACTTGGCGAAAAATTATCTTTACCTCCATTCCTAGAGCCAAAACGTGAAGAAATTGAAAAATTAGTTCGTCCAATTGATACAGTGAGAAGTACGAAGGAATTTATTAAAGAGTAAAAATAGAGATAGTAAGTAGGAGAGCAAGTAGTTTTAGCGGAGTGCTGGAACTGCTTGCTTTTTTATTTATTCTAGTAAGTTTTCTGACAATTGTTTCTCAAGTTATTAAAAAGGAAAACTTTGGTATAATTAATTAAAATATTAAATTTTCTGATAATTATTTTTCAATGCATAGAAAAGGAGTGGTAATATACAATTTTGATAATTGTATAAAAATACTAATTTTGGAGAAAAGGGGATGCGGAGTGTATGGGAGCAGATGTAGTAACGCGGGAGCAAATGAAACATTCTTTAGATGATTGGTATCGTGTAATGTTGCAGCAAAATATAGAGAAAGCTACGGAAATGAAAGAGGAGATTGAAAGTAAGATTAGTGGTTTGGACGTGGATCAGGATGTATTGCTTTATCATGCGTTGTTGAATTTTAGATATGATGCATTAGTGGATTGGATTGGGGTTAGAGAAGATAGTTTTGATAAAGTGGAATCTTTTGAAATCCCGGCAGAAGGTGTTCTAGCTTATTACTATCACTTTTTTAAAGGGTTTCATTGCACATTAATTTCAAATTATAACGAAGCGAAAGAACAGTATGAGCAAGCTGAGAAGTTATTGAAATATATTGCAGATCCGATAGAACATGCGGAGTTTAATTATCGGATGGGGAATTTCTATTATCAAAAATATGACCAAGTTCATGCAATAGATTACTTGAATAGGGCAAAAGCAGCATTTTTACAATATCCAGGTTATGAAATAAAAGTAGGATTATGTGAAAATGCTTTTGGACTATGTTGTGTAGACATAGATCACTATGAATTAGCGGAAGAAAACTTTAATTCTGCTATGGAAGTATTGCAAAAAGCAGATCAAAAAAAATATATGCTAATGGTTCGGCATAATTTAGCTTGGCTTTATGCTAGTCAAAATCTTTCAGAATTAGCGATTCGTCATATATCTGAGGTGACCAAAAATTACCCAGAACACTTTAAAGCCTTGTTTGTAGAAGCACATGAACATTACAAATTAGGACAATATAATTTAGCGAATCCAATTGTTGAAAAAGGTTTAAATATTTGTGTTGATTTAGGAGAAAAAGAATTTCAACATCGGTTTAAAATTTTGAAAGAACTCAATGGAAAATCTTCAGTATCAATTATTGAAGATGTAATTTTAGAAGGACTTTCTTATTTTGAGAGAGAAAGATTATGGGATTGTATTCAAGAATACACTGAAATTTTAGCACTGAAATTTTATGAATTTGATGATCATGTTAAGGCAAGTAAATATTTTTATATGAATAATAAGGCTCAAAAAAATATATTGGAAAAGGGAGCGTTAAAATAATGAAGAAATTTCGTTTGGCTATTGTTGGGACTGCATTAGTAGGGGTATTATCAATTGGGTTCAATAGTTCTTTTACAAATCAAGCTGTAAATATAGGAGACACAGGAGGAGCACCAGCAAGACCAGACTACGTTAATATAGGAGACACAGGAGGAGCACCAGCAAGACCAGACTACGTTAACATTGGTGACACAGGCGGAGCACCAGCAGATAATAAAGGCGACGGCAGAGTAAGCCAACTATAATAATAAAGAAAGGGACTTCAACATGAAGTCCCTTTTTCTATTTTCAGGTCATGTAGAGAAAAGAATTGACTTACTTTAAATATGTAACTATAATAGTTACAAAATAACCATTAGTGACAGAAATGAGTTATATTTTTTTAGTATAATTGTAACTGTCTAAGTTACAATTAAAAAGAGAACATAAAATAACCAAAAAATGTAAAAACTTTTAAATAGCAACAAGAGAAAGGAGACGGGAACTTTGAAACGGTTTAAGTTTTATATGATTAGCGGTATTGTGCTCGTTTTGTTAATTGTTTGTAATTTCGTCGATAAGCCGATTGCGAAGGTTGGAGAAGTGAAAGATACTGTTATGATGAAGCTGAATACGAAAGAGAGTATGGCGCAAATTGATGGGCAGACGATTTATTTTAAACAAATTGGTGAGGGAAAACCTCCTTTACTTATGCTGCACGGGTTTGGTGGTTCTTCTGATGGGTTTAGTGATATTTATCCGGAACTAGCGCGAGACCATACGATTATTGCGGTTGATATTTTAGGGTTTGGGCGTTCTTCTAAGCCAGTTGATTTTCAGTATTCGTTTCCTGCGCAAGTGAATTTATATTATAAGTTAATGAAGAAGCTCGGATACGATCAGTTTGCGGTGCTCGGCCATTCAATGGGCGGAGAGATGTCCCTCAATTTAGCGTATTTATATCCAGACGCAGTGACGCATCTCATTTTGGCGGATTCTACAGGGATAGAGTCTTTCCAGCAAAAAGAAAGTTATGAAGTACCACCGCTATCGACGGACTTACAAACTGTAACTGAGATTACGAAGTATAATAAAAATGAAGTAAAAAATAGTCGTGATGATAAAGAGCATTATGATCAGCTTACGAAAATGCGAGAGCGCCGCATTGCGATGGAAGCTGATAAAATTAAGGTACCGACTTTAATTATATGGGGACGACATGATAAGAGTGTTTCGTGGAAAAATGGTGAACTGTATCATGGGCTATTTGTGAATAGTACGTTTCATATTATTGAAAAAGGATACCACGCACCGTTTCGTCAGGAACCAATTGAGTTTATGGAATATGTACAAGCATTTTTCGCGAAGCATCCACAATGATAAATTTTTAAGCATAAATCCATTTCTTTCCTCATAAAGTGAAACTAATAAGGCTTGTCTAAGGAAAGGAATGAAGTGATTTGGAAACTTTACCATGGTGGGTGTATCTTGTAATTGTCGGGATTGTACTAAGTGGCTACATGGTTTTATATACTTCGAAAAAAGAGCAAGATATGGATAATGAGTTTATCGAAAAAGAAGGCGAAGTATATATGAAGCGCTTAGAAGAAGAGCGCGAGAAACGTAATCAGGATAGTGATAAGGATTCTGTATTGCTTTAATAGAAATTTTGAAAGGCTACCACCTAGTAGGATTTTACATCTAGGTGGTAGCTTTTTTTCTTCTGGGGGAGCAGTATATGTTCATCAAGCTAAGGTTATATTAGTTTAATTTTACATGTATAAGAGAGTCATCATAAACTTTTATTGATGGCATTTATATATATTTTTCCTCATAAGAATGGAACTAGTGGGGATTTTACTGGGGGGGATTAACAATGCATAGGGATGAAACTTCATTACATCCTGATACAGGCGTTACGTCTGTAATGTTTGTTGAGCGTTCATTAAATGAAATTCGTTTTTGGTCTAGAATCATGAAGGAGCATTCTTTTTTTCTTCGATTGGGATTTAGATGTGAGGATACTCAATTAATTGAAGAGGCGAATCAATTTTATCGGTTGTTTGAACATATTGAACAAATAGCGCATTCCTATACAAATGAAACAGATCCTGAGCAAATAAAAAGATTTAATGCAGAAGTACAACAAGCCGCAACTAATATTTGGGGATTTAAACGAAAAATTTTAGGATTAATTCTCACATGTAAATTGCCAGGACAAAATAACTTTCCACTTTTAGTTGACCATACAAGTAGGGAAGCTGATTATTTTAGAAAACGTTTAATACAATTAAATGAAGGTAAATTAGATGCCCTTCCTGATGCTATTATTAAAGAAAATGTTTTCTTTTTACGGATTATGGCAGACCATGCTAAATTTATTGGCCATCTTCTTGATCCGTCGGAAAGAAAGCTTGTAGATACAGCACGAAATTTTAGCAATGATTTTGATGAATTGATGTATCAAGCAATTGACTTAGAATCTATGAAACCACAATCCCAAACAGCTCCTCTTTTAGATCAATTTTTAGATCAAAATCGCGTGTCAGTTGCATCTCTTCGGGATTTTAAGAAAACAGCACGTGATTTAATTGAGCAATGTAAAATAAAGAGTATCATTCATCCATTATTAGCAGACCATGTTTTCCGTGAAGCTGATAGATTTCTTGAAATCATTGATATGTATGATGTTCATCTTACAAATATTCAATCACAACCTAGATATTAGAAGATAAGGAAAGATACTATTTTTCCTTAAGCTGAGAAGTTAACAATTTATTGTTAGCTTCTTTTCTTTGTGATTAAAATTTTCTTTTAAGGACTACATAAATCCTTTTGACCAAATATGTAATTCTTTGTAAAATGTTATATATGGAAAGATTATGAATATACAGGAAATCTATGGGTAGTAGATTTTAATAAATTACTCGGGGGAAATTTATTAATTAAGTATATTAACTTTTTCACATTAAATTTTACAACTAAAGGGGTAGTAGTAATCATGAAGGCAAAGAAATTAGTAAGTTTAGCATTACCAGTTATGTTATTGAGCGGTTGTATTACAATTGAAACGGATGGTAAGAAAGCTAATGAACCAAAGAAAGAAGAAACACAACAGGTAGAGAAAGAAAATAAGGCTTCTGAAAAAGAGAGTAAGTCAACTGATAGCAAGAAAGAGGATAGCTTATCTGTAGCGAAAGGTGAAGGTACAAACAGTAGTTCATCAAGTAGTCAACCAAGTTCTTCTTCAAATAATTCAACTTCTTCACCTGGTAAGGTAACTGGTTCAGATGTTGAAAGGTACAAGGCAGATATCATAAATAGTGCTAATCAAATTGAAGATACAATGAAATTAATTGAAGGAATAGCAGATTCAGACGTAAAATCATACAAACAAAAGAAAAGTGAAGTACAACTAAGTTTAGGTGGAGCAAAGGCAACAACGAAGAAACTGAAGAATTTACAAGCGCCCCCTGAGTTACAGGGAGAACAGGCGAAGATAAAGCAATCGATGGAACTGTATGCGGATTGTTTTCAACTTCTCTTTGATGCATTGGACCAAGAAGACGAAAGTAAAATGCATCAATCAGTAAGTAAAGCACAAGAAGGTTCGAAACTGTTTGAAGAGGCAGCGAAGAGTATCGGTAGTAAAACTAACTAAAAATAAAGTATTTAAAGGGGTATTTGTAAGTGCAGTTGGTGCAAGTGAAGAGTTAGGAATTAGTTATGGAAACACATTACAAATTTATCAAATGGACGATAATGTTCGTATTCGATATGTAAAACAATAAATAATTGGTGAAAAACTCTGTAATAAATTTTACAGGTTTTTTTGTTAGTTCTAGTTTATTTTTTTGTCTTCCTAAGCGCTAAGCATACTAGTATAAGTTGAGAAATGAACAAAACGATAATGATAGGCAGATGATGTAACTCCATAGTAACTGTAACCATCTAAAGCCCAATTCATACACTATGATGGAGGATTTTTACTTCATAACCGGATGAAAAAGGAGTGTAATCATGAAGAAACGTACTGTTAATGAAGCAGGAAGGAATGTGCCACAACCAATCCGCAGCGACGGAGCAGGTGCGATTGATTCTGGACCTCGTAATGTTATGCGGGATATTCAAAATCCGAATATGCTTGTTCCGCCTATAACGGATGCAGGGTTAGTTCCTAACTTGAAGTTTTCATTCTCGGACACTTCTATGATTTTGAAACAAGGCGGGTGGTCTCGGGAGATTACTGCTCGGGAACTACCGGTTTCGACGACGATTGCCGGAGTAAATATGAGTTTAACGGCAGGTGGAGTACGAGAACTACATTGGCATAAAGAAGCAGAATGGGCGTATATGCTTTTAGGACGGGCACGCATAACGGCTGTAGATCAAAATGGACGGAATTTTATTGCTGATGTTGGACCAGGTGATCTTTGGTATTTTCCTCCTGGTATTCCGCATTCCATTCAAGGGTTGGAACATTGTGAGTTTTTGCTCGTTTTCGATGATGGGCATTTTTCTGATTTATCTACTTTAGCTATTTCTGATTGGTTTGCGCATACGCCGAAAGAAGTGCTATCGGCTAACTTCGGAGTGCCGGAAAGTGCTTTTCATTCCATTCCTTCAGAGCAAGTGTATATTTATCAGGGAGAGGTACCAGGTTCGCTTGAGAGTCAGGAAGTTCAGTCGCCGAAAGGAGAAGTTCCTTTAACGTTCAAGTACGAACTTTTAAAACAAAAACCGATTAAGACTCCTGGTGGGAGCGTTCGAATTGTCGACTCTACGAATTTTCCTATTTCAAAAACAATCGCAGCGGCGCTCGTTGAAGTGGAGCCTGGTGGAATGAGAGAGCTTCATTGGCACCCGAATAATGATGAGTGGCAATATTATCTTACAGGGGAAGCGAGAATGACTGTGTTTCTTGGAAATGGTACCGCTCGTACATTTGATTATAGAGCTGGCGATGTCGGATATGTACCGTTTGCGACGGGGCATTATATTCAAAATACAGGTACCGAAACATTATGGTTTTTAGAGATGTTCAGAAGCAATCGTTTTGAAGATGTATCGTTAAATCAATGGATGGCACTGACTCCTAAAGAAATAGTGGAGAGTAATATACATGTTGGCCCGCAAGTAATGGATTCTCTGCGTAAGGAGAAGTGGCCTGTTGTGAAATATCCGGGGTTTTCATATAGTCCGAAAAGTGATGAGTAAAAATGAAAATTTGCGTTATTCTTTCTGGAGACTGATAAGAAGGGATGGCGTATTTTTTATGCCTAATCTAGTCTTTATCCCGCTATTTGCCGGGCAGTAAGACCCACCTCAAAATTCAGCGGAATCAAAGAAGTTAGGTGGGGCGCGGGCTGTCCGTAAAAGCCCGATTAGTGAGGGCTGATTAAAGTTTCACTTTATTAGTATCCGTCCCTTGTATTATTGTTCGGGAAATTATTATTGGAGCATAGTATAGGGAAGATACATATAAAAGAGCGCCATTATAAGCTGTAACGTATAAGTTGTGCAGGAAATGCAACAATAACTCGCTTTACTCTTCATCATTTATTTGAACATAATGGGCATAGAGAGGTGATAAACACAGTATGATTTTTAGTGAGCGTTTAAAAGAAGAAAGGGAAAAAAGAAATTGGTCGCAAAATGATTTGGCTGAAAAACTTCATGTGAGCAGGCAATCTGTTTCGAAATGGGAGACGGGAAAGAACTATCCGAGCATTGAAATTATTATTCATTTAAGTGATCTGTTCGGTATTACAATTGATGAACTGCTAAGGAGTGATGAAGAATTGACGCAGAAAATAATTGAAGATAGTAAGCAATTGGCGTATCCAAAATGGAAGGTGTTTTTTGATAGTCTATTTATGATAGGAGTATTTTTGTTTATTGCAAAAATCGTTGTATGGATGCTAAATAAGTTTGCTGGAGCAAGTATTACAATTGTAGCAGATGCGCCATATGTAATGAATCTTTTACCCCTTGCATTCATGATTATAGGTGGTATAGGTTCCGATAAGTTGAAGAAAATATATAGATAAGAGAAAGATTTGAAAGAAATCCCCAACACTAGCTGTTCTTTTCACTTAAATTGTGTACTATAAAGGATAGGATGACATAAAGAAGGGGACATTTAGAATGGAATTTCATGAACAGAAGATTTTGCCGGCAGTGAGGCAAATTAAAGATTTGGAAAAGCTATTACATAGTTCGTATGAATATATCGTTATTTTAGATATTCATGTCGGTCAATTGAAGAGTGTTATATCGCTTGCGAAGCAATATTGTAAAAAGGTATTTTTACATGTGGATTTAATTCATGGTTTGCAGAGTGATGGGCATGCGACGGAATATTTATGTCAGGAGTTTAGACCGTACGGGTTACTTTCAACAAAGGCGAGCGTTATTATGAAGGCGAAGCAAAAAGGTGTTGTGGCAATACAACGCATCTTTTTAATCGATTCGAGTGCGATGGAGAAGAGCTGCAATCTTTTAGATAAGACGAAACCGGATTATATTGAGGTACTTCCTGGAGCATTAACGGATGTTATCGCTGAAGTGAAAGAGCGTACTGGTGTACCGATTTTAGCAGGTGGTTTTATTCGCACTGTAGAAGATGTGGAAAGAGCATTAAATGCTGGTGCGACAGCAATTACGACATCAAAACGTGAACTATGGAAACATTACCAAAAAAAGTGACGAAAATGTGAATTTTTTCGTTGACACCGCTTTCATTTACGGTTAACATTATAGACAAGTTAATAAACGTGACGGAGAAAAGTAGAGATCCACATTTCATTGTTTCTATATAAATTTATATAGAAGCGTGCAAGCTGTGGGTCTTTTTCTTTTGACAAAAACGAATGGCCATTCATTTTACCTCTATCACATTTGAAAGCGTTTAAATTGATTGTGGAGGAATACTATGTCAGCATTTTTAGGAGAGTTAATAGGGACTGCGTTGTTAATCGTACTTGGTGGCGGCGTTTGTGCTGGTGTAAGTTTAAAGAAATCGTTTGCGAAAGATTCAGGTTGGATTGTTATTACAATGGGCTGGGGCTTAGCAGTAGCGGTTGCAGCGTATGCGGTTGGATCAATTAGTGGGGCACATTTGAATCCAGCTTTAACGATAGGATTAGCATTTAAGGGAGCGTTCCCATGGAGCGACGTACCAGGTTATATCGTAGCACAAATGATTGGGGCAATTATCGGGGCAGTTATCGTATATTTACATTACTTACCACACTGGAAAGAAACAGAAGATCCAGGAACAAAGTTAGGTGTATTTGCAACAGGTCCAGCAATTCCGAACACATTTGCAAACCTTTTAAGTGAAATGATTGGAACATTCGTTTTAGTATTTGGTATATTAGCAATTGGTGCAAATAAATTTGCAGATGGATTAAATCCATTTATCGTAGGTTTCTTAATTGTAAGTATTGGTTTATCATTAGGTGGGACAACAGGATACGCAATTAACCCAGCGCGTGATTTAGGTCCGCGTATCGCACACTTCTTCCTTCCGATTGCAGGAAAAGGCGGTTCAAACTGGAAGTATGCATGGATTCCAGTAGTTGGTCCAATTTTAGGTGGATCACTTGCAGGTTTATTCCATCAAGTTGTATTTGAAGGAAAACAAAATTCAGCACTTATTTATGTGATTATCGCAACTGTGATTGTACTAGCAATCTCTTATATGACAAGTAAAAAAAGCGGAAGCAATACAAATAGTAGAAAAGTAGCATAAGGGGGAAACCGATATGAAAAAATATATTCTTTCATTAGACCAAGGAACAACAAGCTCACGCGCAATTCTTTTCAATAAAAAAGGTGAAATTGTTCATTCAGCTCAAAAAGAGTTTACACAACATTTTCCAAAGCCGGGCTGGGTAGAGCATAATGCACAAGAAATTTGGGGATCTATTTTAGCAGTTATCGCAACTTGCTTAAGCGAAGCAGATGTAAAACCAGAACAAATCGCAGGTATCGGTATTACGAACCAACGTGAAACAACGGTTGTATGGGATAAAACAACTAGTAAACCAATTTACAACGCAATCGTATGGCAATCTCGCCAAACAGCTGAAATTTGTGATGAGTTAAAAGAAAAAGGTTATAGCGAAATGGTTCGCGAAAAAACAGGTCTTTTAATTGATGCATACTTCTCTGGTACGAAAGTAAAATGGATTTTAGATAACGTTGAAGGTGCAAGAGAAAAAGCAGAAAACGGCGATCTATTATTCGGAACAATTGATTCGTGGCTTGTATGGAAACTATCTGGTGGTAAAGCACACGTAACAGATTACTCAAACGCATCACGTACGTTAATGTTTAACATTCACGACTTACAGTGGGATGATGAGCTTCTAGAAATGTTAACAGTACCAAAGAGCATGCTTCCAGAAGTGCGTCCATCATCTGAAATTTACGGAGAAACAATTGATTACCACTTCTTCGGCCAAAATGTACCGATTGCAGGTGTAGCTGGTGACCAACAAGCAGCATTATTTGGACAAGCTTGTTTCGGTGAAGGTATGGCGAAAAATACTTACGGAACTGGTTGCTTCATGTTAATGAACACTGGTGAAAAAGCAGTAGCTTCTGAGCACGGTCTATTAACAACAATTGCATGGGGAATAGATGGTAAAGTAAACTACGCATTAGAAGGAAGTATTTTCGTAGCGGGTTCTGCAATTCAGTGGTTACGTGACGGAATGCGCATGTTTAAAGATGCAAGTGAGAGTGAAGTGTATGCGAGTCGCGTTGAATCAACTGACGGTGTATACGTTGTACCAGCATTCGTTGGACTAGGAACACCTTATTGGGATAGTGAAGTACGCGGCGCTATGTTTGGTGTAACGCGCGGTACGACGAAAGAGCATTTCATTCGTGCAACGCTAGAATCTTTAGCTTACCAAACGAAAGACGTATTATGCGCAATGGAAGCAGATTCAGGTATTGAGCTGAAAACATTACGCGTTGATGGCGGAGCAGTTAAAAATAACTTCTTAATGAAGTTCCAAAGTGATATTTTAGATGTTCCTGTAGAGCGTCCAGTAATCAACGAAACAACGGCTCTAGGTGCAGCATACTTAGCTGGTCTTGCGGTTGGATATTGGAAAAACCAAGATGAAATTAAAGAACAGTGGCATATGGACAAACGCTTTGAACCAACGATGGAAGCGAAAACAAGCGAAGAGCTATATGCTGGATGGAAAAAAGCAATTGAAGCAACAAAAGCTTTCAAATAATCATAAACAGTGTTATAATGGTGACAAGTTAATAATTCGGTAGGAGATTTGGAGAGACCACAACGCGCTATAGAGGCGAAATCTATAGCGGAGTTTGTGGTCTCTTTTTTCGTTATCAAAGGGAGGAATTACCATGAAATTTTCAAGTAAACAACGTAAAGACGTATTAAACGGAGTAAATAAACAAGAGTTAGATGTGATCGTAATTGGTGGAGGTATTACTGGTTCTGGTATTGCATTAGATGGAGCAACACGCGGGTTATCAACAATTGTGTTTGAAATGCAGGACTTTGCAGCAGGTACATCAAGTCGTTCAACGAAGCTTGTACACGGTGGTCTACGTTATTTAAAACAACTTGAAGTGAAAATGGTAGCAGAGGTGGGGAAGGAGCGTGCGATCGTATATGAGAACGGTCCCCATGTAACAACACCAGAGTGGATGTTACTTCCGTTCCATACAGGCGGTACGTTCGGATCATTTAGTACATCAATTGGTCTTCGTGTATACGACTTCTTAGCAGGTGTAAAACGAAGCGAGCGCAGAAAGATGTTTAACCGTGAAGAAACGCTAAACAAAGAGCCTCTTGTAAAAAAAGAAGGATTAAAAGGCGGCGGTTACTACGTAGAATATCGTACAGACGATGCGCGTCTTACAATTGAAGTAATGAAAGAAGCAATTGAGCACGGCGCAAAAGCTGTTAATTACGCAAAAGTAGATAGTTTCTTATATAAAGATGGAAAAGTATGTGGTGTACGTGTAATCGATTTACTAGACGGAGAAGTATACGAAGTTTACGGTAAGAAAATTGTAAACGCAGCTGGCCCTTGGGTAGATACACTTCGTGAAAAAGATAACTCGAAAAAAGGAAAAGTACTTCAGTTATCAAAAGGTGTTCACTTAGTAATTGATCAAAAACGTTTCCCATTAGGTCAAGCGATTTACTTCGATACACCAGATAAACGTATGGTATTCGCGATTCCACGCGGCGGAAAAACATATGTAGGTACAACAGATACGTTCTATGATAAAGACGCAGCTGTACCACAAATGACAACAGAAGATCGCACGTACATTATTAATGCGATTAACTACATGTTCCCAAGCGTGAAAATTACAGAGAAAGACATTGAATCAAGCTGGGCTGGTGTACGTCCGTTAATTTACGAAGAAGGTAAGAGTGCATCTGAAATTTCTCGTAAAGACGAAATTTGGACTTCTGAATCTGGTTTAATTACAATCGCAGGTGGTAAATTAACTGGATACCGCAAAATGGCTGAAATGGTAGTAGACTACGTAACGAACTTACTACAAAAAGAAGGTCATAGCGCATATCCGAAGAGCGACACGAAACATATGCCAATCTCTGGTGGACATGTAGATGGTTCACACGGATTCCCAGTATTCGTTGCGAAAAAAGCTGGCGAAGGTACGAAATATGGTTTAACAACAGCACAAGCAGAAGAATTCGCGAAATTCTACGGCTCTAACGTTGACGTACTATTTGATTTAGCGAAAAAATATAAAGACGAAGCGAAAGAATACAACATGCCGCTAGACGTTCTAATCCCGCTTGTATACGCAATGGATTACGAAATGACAGCAAAACCAGTCGACTTCTTCGTACGCCGCAGAGGCGCTGTATTCTTCAATATCCACTGGGTATACGAGTGGAAAGAAGCAGTAATCAACTACATGGCTGCGAAACTAGGCTGGAGCAAAGAAGAACAAATGAAATATACAGCTGAACTAGAAAAAGCATTAACAGATGCTGTAATTCCTGTAGATCAACAAGAACAGGCAGCTGCATTAGCTTAAAATAGAGAACCACCTGAAGGGGAGCCTTTAGGTGGTTTTTTCTCTTGACTAAAAATAAATAAAATGTGTTACAATGATGATAGAGTATGTAGTGTGAATTTTGCATAAAATAAAAAAGACAGAAGCCTGAGAAACTTCTGCCTTGTGTAACCTAACTTGCTATTGTGGTGGTAGTAGGTGCGGTTATAAGACAATTACATTAACGTTTTAGCCGAGAACCGCCCTTACCTTTTCCACGAAGCAGGGTGGTTCTCGCTTTTTTGTATACAGAAATTAGCCACGGACCGACGTATCTTCTACCGATGACAACGCCAGCTCCGGTTAGGATACCATACACTAATTTAATTACAAACATCGCGATTATATTATCACCTCCCCCTTTTTTCAAAATGGAAGAGATGACTGCCACACCTACTAGTTATAGCTTATTAAGTTACGTATTCATTGTATTATGTTTTAAAATAGGGAACAAGATATATGGATGAAAATTCCTGTTTTTAAGCAGAACATTAGTGTCAGGGGACAAGAAGTAAATAAATATTCATAAAAAAACGGTATGGACATCGCAATCTGTATTTTTTACACTAGCACACTTAGTACGTTTTGTTTCAAAAACATAAATAGATAGTATGTAGAGGGTTATGATAAATAACCCTCTTTTCGTGTTTAAATAAGTGCACTCTCTTTAACAGAAATACATAATTCAGAACGAGAGATTGATTCAGTTAGTTGCTGTAAATAAGAGTATTCTTCCGCATCTTTTTCGGAAGTGTTAGGATCTAGTAAAGGTGAAGAAAGAAGTACATCAATCGTAAGTATGTCTGCATCATGAGAGACGATGTTATAACCTGCAAATACAGGTCGTTTTAAGTCTTTTACTTTTTGAATCATTTGATGGAATTTCGTAACACTTATATGGATTTGTGCGAATGGAAAGCATTTTTGGATAGGATTCTCGATGTTCTTTCTAATTTTATAATCGTATACATAGTAGTACTTTTCTTGCTGCTCAAGTGTTTGCAACTCTTTCGTTAATGAGTGGTATTTGTCTGTAAGTCCAGTTGTGAGTGCACGATGTTCTTCGCCAACTAATAATGTGAAAGGTCTTGGTGAGGAGATTGAAATGGTGCGGACGTTTAGGTCAGTAAAAGTGTGCTTAGATTGTAAAATGGTATGTAATTTTTCGGTAGGAAACTCACCGTCATAAATAGCAATAAAATAGTGGTTCATCTTTTCGCTCCTTAATTTTTTTCTAAACTGATATATTCTACTTTAAAGGTGTAAGTCCTGCATAAAAAAGAAAACACCTTGATTGTTATCAAGGTGTTGTAATAAGCTCAAAACTATCCGAATCAGCCCCAAGTACAAAAGGACTAACCTCGCCAACACAATAAAGGTGCAATTCATGCATCGCTCGCGTACAAGCAGTGTAGAACAATCTACGAACGCTCTCATTGCTGTACACATCTTTAGAAGCATCGTAAATAATAACGGCATCAAATTCGATACCTTTCGCTAAGTAAGCAGGGATCACGACAATGCCTTGTTCGTATTCAGCAGAGGTGCTCTTCACAAGTTTAATATCTTCAATGCTACTAAGTTCCTCATAGGCAGCGGCGCTTTCAGCTGCGGATTTACAGATGATTGCGATCGTATTGTGCTGCTCTGTTTGTAGTGCAGCAACTTTAGCAGTAATATGTTCGTGTAGTTCGTTGTGATTAGCTACTTTCGTCACTGTAGGTTTCGCGCCGTCACGTTCAAAGGCGTGAATGTTCTTCCCTTCCGGTACGAGAGCACGTGTAAATTCAATAATCGGTTTTGTTGAGCGATAGCTACGAGTTAAGTTAATGCCGTTTGTTTCGTCTGGCCCGTATAAATTCGTAAGTGTATCGAAATTCACCGTTTCACTCGCATGGGCAAATATCGCTTGGTTAAAGTCTCCGAGTACCGTCATTCTTGCAGCAGGGAAGAGACGTTTTAAAAACTCGAACTGGAACGGAGAGTAATCTTGCGCTTCATCTACGAGTACGTGTTTAATCGATCTGTTCGTTTGGAAGCCTTCAATTAATTCTTTTAAAAGTAAAAATGGAGTCGCATCCTCGTAATATAGCTTTCCTTCATCAAGCATGTTTACTGTTAATGAGCAAATGTCATCCCACTCTTTCGGTTTTTCCCCAGGAACCCATGATGCATCTGTGAAGAGCTGTTTATATATGCCTGTGAAATTGATGAAACGCAATGTTTGAACGCCTTTACGAAGCGGCTTCATTTTTTTACGGACAATCATACGCCCAAGTACTCTTGTTTCTTTCTCAAAGTCTTGAAAGGAGTTGTCGTCAAACTCGCCTTTTTTCTGTAAATATTTATAAGCCTTTTGGTATTCATCTTTACTAAGTAATTCAATTTCCTCTTCTACCCAAGGTTTTTTCAGTTCTGCTTTTTCAAGTGCATCTATTTGCTTATTTAGCCAATCCGTTAACTTCTCAATTCGACTATGGAAGCGGAGGGAGGAGTCAGTATTATAAAATTGCTCTGTAATTTCTTTAGCTGAGGCAATCAGTTTTCCTCTAAATTTCATTCCTCTAAATAGCATACCTGAAGATTCAAGAGATTGTCTGTACGTTCTAATCATCTCGAAAAATTGAGTGGATGCTTTAAATCGGATGCTCGCATTTCTCGTTTTATAGGTAGGGCTATTTGTTTCAGTTAGCATATATTCTAATTGCTCATAAGGGTCTTCAACGTCAAATGACTTACTCAGTCTATGATTTAAATATTCTTGGAATGTCACTTGCTGCATATTTTCTTCACCGAGTTCAGGTAGTACGTTAGAAACGTAGCTATTGAACATAGAGTTAGGGGAGAAGAGAATAATTTGATCCGCTTTTAGCCATTCGCGATATTTATATAGTAAGTAGGCGATTCGCTGCAGGGCAGCTGACGTTTTACCACTACCAGCAGCTCCTTGCACGATAAGGAGTCGGCCTTCATCGTGACGAATAATTTCATTTTGTTCACGCTGAATTGTAGCGACGATACTTTGCATATGTTTGTTCGTACCTTTTCCGAGCGCTTGTTGCAAGATTTCATCGCCAATTGTAAGGCTCGTATCGAACATAGAATCAATCTCGCCATTTTGAATAATGTATTGTAATTTTTTCTCCACATTGCCGTGAATTACGCCTTCTGGTGTACTGTATTCAGCCGGTCCTGGTGGATAATCGTAGTAGACACTCGAAATGGGTGCGCGCCAGTCATATATAAGAAAGTTTTCTCCGCTAGCATCAGTAAGTGTAGCAACGCCAATATAAATTTGCTCTGCGCTAGGTTCGCCTTCTTCTTTGAAATCAATTCGTCCGAAATAAGGTGCTTTATGCATGCGTTTTAGTGCGGCAAGTCGATTAAAGGTGTGCTTATGGGTAATTTGTGTGACAGCTAGTGACTGAGCTTGTTGTCTTAAGTTGATAACTGTTTCAAGATAATCATCAAAAGTATCCGTGTTCACTTTCACGTCATCCCAGAAGTGTTTACGAATATTGATTACTTCTGCCCGGCGTCTGCCAGTTTCATTTTTCAGCTTATCAATTTGCTGCGTAATCGTTTCGATTACGGTATCCAATCTTTTTTGCTCTAGATCAAGTTTTTTGTTCATACGGTAAGCACTCCTTTAAAAGTGAAAAATAGAGGTTGACTGAAGATGTGTTTTGGTGTACAATTAAAATACGGGTAAATACGTTATTCTCTTTTTGTAAAACGTGTTTCTGTACTAATTTAACATAGTTTTTGAATTTAATCAATAATGATGAGATAAACCCTTGGTTCCACGCGTTGTGAATCAAGGTTTTTTTGTTTTTCTGTAAGAAATAATTGCAATTTTGCCGAGGATGATCTAAGTAAAGTATAGAAACAATCAGGAATAGGGGGATACTGATGGGAAAATATTTTGAGGAAGCACATCGTTTTTGTTCTCGTAATAGAAAGCACTTAGAAAAGGATGTTATATGTGGTTGTTTCTATTGTTTAGAAATTTTCCATCCAGAAAAAATTACAGAGTGGTGGGATGATGATAACACAGCAGTTTGTCCGTATTGTGGGATTGACTCTATTATAGGGGAAAGTTCAGGATTTAGAATCACAGAAATGTTTTTAAGTGAAATGCATAAAAGATGGTTTTAGTTAAACGAATGAAAAAATAAACTTTCGTTAACGAAGAGGATACATAAAAAAGCTCGGGCCTAAGCCCAAGCTTTTTACTTCATTATTTCTTTTCTTCTTTTTTATCGTCAGCTTTTTTCTCTTCGAAAAGATCTTTTAAATCTTTATCGTCAACTTTTACGTCAGCTTTTTTGATTTCTTTCATCATAAGATCATTCATGAATGCAGCATCTTGTGCTTTTTTCTGAACTAGATCTTTTTTGATGTCGCCTTTTACTTCATCAAATGGTTTTTGTTCTTTAATGTCTGTTACTTTAATGATGTGGTAACCGAATTGTGATTTCACAGGTTCGCTTACTTCATCTTTTTTCAGCTTGTAAGCAGCATCTTCGAATTCTTTAACCATTTTACCAGCAGTAAAGTAGCCAAGGTCTCCGCCTTTTTCTTTTGAACCAGTATCTTCAGAGTATTGTTTCGCTAACTCTTCGAAAGATTTACCTTGTCCAAGTTCTTCTTTTACCTTTTTCGCAGTAGCTTCATCTTTTACAAGAATGTGGCTTGCTTTAATTTCAGGCTTGTAGTTTTCTTTTAGTTCTTTATCAGTGATTGTTTTCTCGATAGCTTTTTCTTGAGCTAATTGAGCACGCACACCAGTTTTTATAGTTTCTTCTTTAATACCTTGTTGTTTTAATAGTGTATCGAATTGATCACCGTATTGTTTTTTCATTTCATCGAACTTTTTGTCTACATCTTTGTCTTCAACTTTGTAGTTTTTAATAAGTACTTTTTCCATAACCATGTTGTTTAGTACTTGTTTACCAGCTTGTGTCTTCATTTGATCGTAGAATTCTTCTTTTGTAATGTCACCAGCTTTAGATGTAACAATTTTGTCTGATGATGATGTTCCACATGCTGATAATGCGATTACACTTGTTGCGGCTAAGGCAAGCATAGCTTTCTTCATTCGATAAACACTCCTACTATTATGTATTTTTAATTTATCCTACACCAATGAATTTTGATTCATAAGAGCCCGATTAAGTCTCACTGATACTTTTGCTTTTTTATATTGGTAAAGCGCGCTTAACAGGGCTTACCGAGGCTGAGGATAAAGTTTTGATGAATGTTTTGTTCTATAGTATAAGCAATATGTACAAAATTTAATATATCATATTTCGAACCGTTTTCATATTGATAAAGAAAAATTAACCAGCACGTGTCAGATTTTGAAAGTGTGCCATATTGGGCGTATGCCGCATATACAGAATAGAGGAGGGGATGGGGATGAATTCTCAACTTATTTTATTACTTGTACTGTTTATTTTATTGGTTATTGTAGGTATAATTTGCTTATAGAGGAAAAAAGTGAGGAAGGGGCTTTCCTTCCTCACTTTCCATGAAATATAATTTCTATATAACTAGAAATTAATAAAATTGTTATACATACATTAATAACCCGAAAGACACCGGGCTGGCGGCTCGCAGCTATTTGTTTTCGTTCACACAGTGTATGTGTCATGAAATTCGTGTAAAATATAACAAGAAGTGCAAATGCGACAAAAACAACTGTTATAAGTGTCATGAGGCGAGACCTCCTTTTGGCTAAAATACATATACATATATTGTATCACACGATATTTTGTTCGTGTTACAAAATTCAGAAATAGAAGACTTTGTGTTAGAAAGTGAGGGAGAAAATGGACGTTGTTAGAAGATTAGAACAAGCTGAATACTATGTAGACCTACTATTTAAAATGATTGATGAAGAGAAGTGTCCATTTTATTCTTTGATCATAAAGAAAAAAGCTCGTAAAAAAGATATTGAACGTATACTAAATCTTTGTGAAAAACTGAACGAGCAATATGTAGTGGAGAAAGCAGAAGGGCTTCTTTTGTTCGATGCGCTGTTAGATCAATTTGAAAAAGCGCTTCCACATCAGCTCGAAGTACACGAAACTGCGGAAGCGCTAGCAAAACAGGGTTTATTTAAGCCGCTTATGAATGAATTCTTAAGCATGATTGCGAAAAAATAAATAGATTATTTCTTAACTAACTTTTGATCGGATTCTGTAAAGTTCTCTTCAATATCTTCTAATGATTTCTCAAAAATATCGATAAAGTCTTGTCCGTAAATATTACGCAGGATTGCAATCAGTTCGATATTTTCTGGGAACTTCCCATAAAAATTACGAAGTGCAAGAGCCCCATTAAACACTGAATTATTTTCAGGATCATACTCCTCCATTAAGCGAAGTAGTAATTCTTCCCCTTTGTCTGTAATTTCAATGTACGTATTTCGTTTATCATCTTCCTTTTTTGAGAATACAAGATAGCCGCGTTCTTCTAGCTTTTTAGAGAAGTTAAATGCCGTTGATACGTGCATAACTCCAAACTTAGCAATCTCAGAAATAGAAGCCCCTTTTAAATGATAAGCGATTGTTAAAATATGATGTTCATTAATATTTAAATCGTAAGGTTTAATCCACTGCTGCCAATCTTTCTCTACACATTTCCATAACGCTTTCGATAATTGAGCAATGCGTTGGCTGAAAATCATCGCTTCTTTTACCGAGTAATCTTTTTCTCCACTTTTCATTTACTCACCCACTTTAACATTCTTTTTCATTACTATCTATTATGCCAGTAAAATAAAAATTAATAAAGTCTTTTTGTAAGAATTGTGAAAATTTTTTAACAAAATGACATTCTATACAAATCATGCATAACTATGGAAGCGTTTTATGAGTCGTGAATACATGTGTTGTCCTTACATGTTAATTGATAACATATATTGTAAATGCATAAAAACACGGCATATCTATACGATATGCCGTGTCAAGGTCAATTTATATAAAAAATATTTGTTATATGCAAAAAACTAAGCAGGAATTTGTTTACGCTTTTTCTGGAACAGCTTCTTGCAGTTTCTCAATTGACTTTTGGATGTCCAAAATTTCTTTCTCAATATGGCGCTTGTTTTGAGAAATATCTTGTTTCCAATTAGAAAGAGTGTCTTGCATGTCATCTTTTAGTTCTTGAAACACTTCTTTACCTTCTGAAGCAGTTTCAACAATTTGACGCTTTAATAATTTCGTATCAGCTGTAATATCAGCTAAAGTCTTTTTAATATCATTTCCTTTTTCTTTTAACTTGCCGCGCATGTCTTTACCAGAAGAAGGAGTTGAGAAAAGAACGGCTAGTCCAGCAACTGCTCCGCCGCAAATAACACCTGTAATAAAGGATTTAGCTTTTGACATAAAAGGAGACCTCCTTATTTTTTGTTCGTATTCATGATGTGAAAAAATATGCATATCTTTCTTATATGTGCTATGCACAAACAATCATCCCTGAGCATTTTAGGTGAAGAAACAAGCCATGCGGAATTTGATGACTTCAGGGAAGTGGCTTGTTATGTATTACGCCTTCTTATAGTGTCATTATTTCACACTATTTGCAATTGTACTTGCGATGTTTTGTAAATTTTCCATAGTGTATTCATTTTGGTGTGATTTCCAAACAGCACCGAAACCATCTTTTTCACCGTAGCGTGGAATTAAATGAAGGTGGAAGTGGAACACAGTTTGTCCAGCTTTTTCACCGTTATTGTTAAGTAGGTTAAAGCCAACTGGATTAAACTCTGTTTTAATCGCATTTGCGATTTTTGGAACGACAGAAAAAATATGTGATGCGATTTCTGGCGTTAACGCAAAAATGTCTTGTTTGTGAACTTTCGGAATAACAAGAGTATGTCCTTTTGTTACTTGACTAATATCTAAAAATGCAAGCACATGTTCATCTTCGTATACTTTTGAGCAAGGGATTTGCCCGTCAATGATTTTACAAAAAATACAATTGTCTGCTGTATGATTCATTGATCTCATCCTTTCAAATATCCTTAGCCGTATTTTACCATAATTACATAAGAGAACAAACACGAAAAACAGGAAGCTGACTCAGCTTCCTGTTTTCTGAAGAGGGATTGAAAAAGCATTATCGTAATTTACGTTTCGCAGACACCTCATTTATTTAAGAAATGCACGGTAAATCGGCTAAAGTTTCTGCCGTAGACACCCCATTTTCAAGTGAAATGAATTGCAATCTTTTTTAAAATGAAATTGTTTATTTTTTAAAACAGTATATGCTCTTTCAGAGACACCCCGTTTCGAAAATGAAACAAATGATCTGGTTATGTGTAAATTTCATTGTCCAACTTGGACACCCCATTTCATGATGACTTCACTATGTTGTTGTACTCATCAATTGGTGGTTGCTTTTTCAATGTGTTCCTTCTTCAATAATTATGATGTCCGCTTTCGGGAAATTATATGCTAATAAATTTAAAAATTATTTTGAGTACATGGATACTATGTAGTACAGCATAATTTTTGGTAAGATGAATATAGAATGAATACTAATGAAGAAAGTGGTGTCGTATGAGCGAGTTATTGCGTGTAGAAAATGTTACAGGAGGATATACGAAACGACCTGTATTAAAAGACGTTTCGTTCTCTGTTAATAAAGGCGAACTTGTCGGCTTAATCGGTTTAAATGGAGCTGGTAAAAGTACGACGATTAAACATATTATCGGTTTAATGGAACCGAAAAAAGGAACTGTCACAATTAATGGGAAAACAATTCGTGATGATATGACAGCGTACCGTTCTAGCTTTTCATTTATTCCGGAAACGCCGGTATTATATGATGAATTAACGTTAGAAGAGCATTTGAAATTAACAGCTATGGCGTATGGCGTGGATGAAAAACAATATGAAGAACGTGTAGGACAACTACTACAAGAGTTTCGTATGAAAAATCGTTTAAAATGGTTTCCATCTCATTTCTCAAAAGGGATGAAACAAAAAGTAATGATTATGAGCGCATTTTTAGTGGAGCCATCTCTTTACATAGTAGATGAACCTTTCGTTGGATTAGACCCGTTAGCGATTCAATCCCTTCTTCAAATGATGGACCAAATGAAAAAGAGTGGTGCCGGTATTTTAATGAGCACACATATTTTAGCGACGGCAGAGCGTTATTGTGATTCGTTCATTATTTTGCATCAAGGTGAAGTAAGAGCGAAGGGAACGCTATCTGAACTGCAATCACAGTTTAATATGCCAGGTGCAACGTTAGATGATATTTACATTGCATTAACGAAGGAAGAAGATTATGAATAGCACAGCGTTATGGAAAGAACGATTTCGTCAATTTCTAAAAGAAGTTCGTACATATAGTAAATACGTATTTAATGATCATTTGAAATTTATTTTCGTGTTCATCATCGGTGCGGGAGCGTATTATTACCAGCAATGGTTACAAACGTTAACAACTTCGTTTCCAACTGCGCTCGTAATGGCAGTATTAATTGGACTCGTGTTAACGGCTGGATCCATTCAAACATTATTAAAAGAAGCGGATCTCGTTTACTTACTGCCAGTTGAAGAAAAGTTAAAACCTTACTTCACAAAGGCATTTCTTTTTACATTTATGATTCAGTTATACATAATCGCAATCGTAGCAGCCGCGCTTGCTCCGTTATACTTCCAACAAATGAAGCAAACAGGAGCTGGCTACATATGGATCGTACTCGCATTTGTCATTGTAAAAGCGTGGAATTTATTTGTAGCGTGGGAAAATTCATTTTTAACAGATCAAAATATACAAAGGGCTGATTGGTTTATTCGTTTTATCCTAAACGGTTTATTTGTATATTTCCTTGTAGAACGTACTTCAGTTCTTTTCATTGGTGGAATCGTCCTTCTTATGGTGTTATACCTTGCTATCATGCATCAAATGGTCAAAGGAAAGCCACTAAACTGGGAGTATTTAATTTCCGAAGAAGGTAAGAAGATGATGCTACTGTACCGCATTGCGAACATGTTCGTTGATGTACCAGCATTAAAAGAAAGAGTATCTCGCCGAAAATGGCTTGATTTCATTCTTTCGATAATCGGCGAAAAGCGTACATATTTATACTTATATACGAGAACATTTTTAAGATCAGGTAACTATTTTGGATTATATGTGCGCCTGCTCGCTCTAGGTGGAGTTATTCTTTACTTCATTCCGTTTTTATATGGACGATTTATCGTAAGCCTTATCTTCCTATACTTAATCGGTTATCAGCTATTAACTTTATGGAAACATCACCGCATGAAAATTTGGCTTGATTTGTACCCAGTAGGCGGAGAAGAGAAGAAGAAAGATTTTCTTACTTTATTAAATGCAATTCTTATTACAGGTAGCGTTATATTTACAATTATATTTGCACTAGCAACGAAAGATTTCATGATGACAGGAATTTTACTTATCGTAAGCATATTATTTAGTATCGGTTTCGTTTACCAATACGGGGCGAAGCGCATTGAGCGTTTAAATTGAAAGGAATGAACCTATGATTACATACGAAGAGAAGGTTATAAAAGAATTGGAGCAGTGGAAAGCTACATTCATGAAAGATTCTTCTATGATGACACGGTTCTCCAAAAAAGTGCAGACGAAGGTGCAACAGCTCATTCCGGCGAAAGTACAAAAGGTACTAACAGAGACGATTCGTATGATGGTGCAAACGATTAGCGCCGGGTCAAACTTTATAAAGCCGAAGCTAAAAGAGACGACATGGTCACTGCAAAGACGTGACGATGAAGTTCGTAAAAAAATGGATGAGTACAAAAAAATAGCAGCGGCAGAAGGAGCAGGGACTGGAGCTGGTGGTATTCTCCTCGGTCTTGCTGACTTTCCGCTTTTACTTACAATTAAAATTAAATTTTTATTCGATGCAGCGACATTGTACGGATTTGATACGAGTAAACAAGAAGAGCGTCTTTTTATCCTTCACGTTTTCCAACTTGCCTTTTCAAGTGACGATCACAGAAAAGAAATATGGAAAGCAATCGAAACGTGGGATACAGAAAAAGAAAATCATATGGACTGGGAAAAGTTCCAAACAGAGTACCGAGACTATATTGATTTAGCGAAAATGCTTCAGCTCGTCCCAGTAATCGGTGCCCCAGTCGGCGCATATGCGAACTATCAATTACTGCAAAGGCTTGGAGAAGTGACGATGAATTGCTATCGTATGCGATTGCTGAATAGGGATTAAAAACAAGGCGTCCTACATATGTAATGTAGGACGCCTTTTCTTAGAAGCTAAGTCCGATATAGCTAATTCCAACTATAATCAATACGATAAAAAGTACAATGATTAATGAAAATCCGCTCTTACCAGCTTGTCCCGCTTCACCGCCGCCATTACCACCACTACCGCCATTACCACCAAGTCCCATATGATATCCTCCTTATTGTTATATGTTGCTTTTACTTTATAACTTTCTGTATTTTTCAATAAATACCTTCTGTAGTGCTAACTAAATTGAAAATCATTTCGTTTTGTTTTATAATTTACTTACCGACCGGTAAGTAAAAATAAGTGAGGTACAGTATGACGAAGAATTTACAAACATCGCAGAACATTGTAGAGGCATCATTTAAACTTATGGCAGAACACGGCATTGAGAAGATGAGTCTTTCCATGATTGCGAAAGAGGTAGGTATTTCAAAACCGGCTATTTACTATCATTTTTCTTCTAAAGAAGCGTTAGTTGATTTTTTATTTGAAGAGATTTTTTCTGATTATCATTTTACAAAGTACTTTAATGAAGAGCGGTATACGAAAGAAAACTTTGCAGAAAAGCTAATCGCAGATGGTTTACATATGCTCTCTGAGTATGAAGGGCAAGAAGGAATACTACGCGTTATCAATGAATTTATCGTAACTGCATCACGAAATGAAAAGTATCAGAAACGTTTATTTGAAATACAAGAGGATTTTTTGCATGGTTTCCACGATTTATTGAAGAAAGGCGCGAGACTGGGCGTTGTGTCACAACATGAAACGGAAGAAAATGCTCATACGCTAGCGCTTGTGATCGATAATATGAGCAACTATATGCTCATGGGATTCCATCTAAAGTATAAAGAAATTTGGATTCGAAATGTGAAAAACGTAATGAAGGAGGAGTAAAAATGAAAATGCAAAAAAACTGGTGGCTCGGTTTTCTTGGATTTATTGGGGTTTATAAAATACCAGGTATGATTGAAGCTTTTCAAGCGGATGGAAATTGGATGAAGTTAATCGGTTTCATTTGGCTACTTTGGTTCGGATATTTTATTCCTGAGAAGAAAGAAGATTAAATTCCAATTTTCTGTAAAGTTACGTAAAATATAGATTAAGAGTATTCATATATTAGATTACTAGATTTGGAGTGGTTACATGGATCCATTGAAAAATGAAATTCACCCTGACATGGTCAAGGTGTGGAAAGTTCGTGCTGTAATTGAAGAAGGGATCGGTATACTCGTCATTTTAGCTTACCTTTTCCTCATGATAAAGTTTGATTGGTGGGCGTGGATTTTGTATGTAATGATTGGGCTGACAGTTGTGTTCGCACCATTTTCGTACTTCTTATTCCCGAAACTACGTCAACGTTATTACAGCTACCAACTAAATGAAGAAGAACTTGAAATTCAGCATGGCCTTTTCGTTGTTAAGCGTGTATTAGTGCCGATGATTCGTGTACAGCACGTAACGATTGAACAAGGACCAATTATGAGAAAATATGGCTTAGCAGAATTACACATTTCAACAGCAGCAACTTCTCATAGCATCCCAGGCTTAACGATGTATGAAGCAGAAATGTTGAAAACGAAAATCGCAGAATTAGCGAAAGTGAGTGATGAGGATGTATAAGAGGCAGCATCCAATCACGATGTTATTAGAATTAAAAATAACAGATTTTATACCACTCATTATTTTTATGTTTAGCTTAAACGGAAAATTCCCGTTTTGGTATTTAATTCCCGCAGCATTTGGTTTACTCACCGTTTTTTCAGCATTTGAAAAATGGTATTACACAACATATTGGGTTGAAAATAACGTATTACATGTGAAAAAAGGTCTCTTCGTGAAAAAGGAGAGCTACTTAAATAAAGAACGTGTTCAAACGATTAATACAAGTTCTAACGTACTATATCAAATGCTCGGTTTGAAAAAAATTCAGATTGAAACAGCTGGTGGGGGCGATGAAGCAGAAGTTAGCTTAGCTGGTATTACGGCAGAAGAAGCGGCGGAGCTTATTACTTTGCTAAATGAGCCAACTCCAGAAGTGAAAGCAGAAGGAACATTAGACGAAGCAGCAGAAAATGTAGTAGAAAAAGAAATTGTTACAGAAGAAAAACAAGCGACAGAATATAAATTAACTTGGAAAGAGATTTTATTAGCATCTGTTACATCTGGTCAATTTGGACTATTATTCTCTTTAATCTTTTTCGTTTATCACCAAGTAGATGAGTACATTCCGAAATGGATAGAGAATGGCGTAAAGTCGTATGTAATGGAACATGATATATATGGCTGGATTTTCATGGTAGCCATGTTACTCGTTCTTTCTTGGATTATATCTACAATCGGTTACGCGTTAAAACATGGCGATTTCACAGTGAATCGAAGAAATGACGAAGTCCGCATTTCGCAAGGATTGCTTGAGAAAAAAGAGCTCGTACTAAAATTGCATCGTATTCAAGGTATTACGATAAAAGAAAGTATTTTACGCCAACCATTCGGTTATTGTGCTGTGCAAGTAGAAGTCATTCAAAGTAAAGGAATGAGTGACGAAAAAGAAAAGGTTACACTGCACCCAATCATTCGAAAAGATCGAGTACAACAGTTACTCGCCCATTTACAATTACCATACGAACTGAATGCAAACATTATTGCATTACCAAAAGCAGCATTGCGCCGTTATCTCATTGATAGTTTTATCTTTTTCGCTATGCTCGCAATCCCGCTTACTGGAATAAGTATATACTCTGAAAAGCACTTCATCATGTGGGCATTAATTCCGCTCGCGATCCTCATCTTTACACTTGGATACGCAACATTTAAAACAAATGGTTACAGTGTTAACGGAGAACAAATTACACTTGTCTATCGTAGCGTCGGAAAATATACAGGACTTATTAGAAGAAGACATGTCCAATCAATGGAGAAGACACAATCATATTTCCAGCGCCGAGCGGATTTATGTACGTATAAGTTTTCGAGTGCATCATCTAGTTACAAAATAGAGCATACGAGAGTAGAAGATGCGGAGAGAATGCAGGATTGGTATAAGAAGAAGTTAAGTGAGAATTAAGTGGAACGGCTCGCCTTTCGCGGAAGACGGGCTATTTTTTTATGCGAAAATAATGAATAATATATGTAAAGAAACAAGCGAGGTGAATGAGAGTGAGCAAATTTTTAATACCGTATTCATTTTCTATATTAAGTTTCTTTATTTCAGCAACAGCACTTGATTTATATGATAGGATGGGAAACAATAGTGAGCTGGTTTCGCCGAACATAATTGGAAAGATAATTCAATCTACTGCGCAAATGGGAGTCCTTACATTGTATTTCGGAGTACCTATTATTTTAGGTGGCTGTCTACTTGGTGAGCTATTGTTTAGAGGTATCATTTTACGATTTAAACTCAGCTATATTATATCTTTATTATTATATCTACTTTTAGCTTTTAGTATTGTTTTCGTAACGGTAGGCATTCCAACTACATATGAAGATTCTAATACATTTTTCATGGGGATAACTATGATTTGTGCTGTGACATTCTTTATGGGCCGGAATATATGGGAGAAAAAAGAAATGAATAATGGAGTAACAGAATGAAATATACATGTCCGTGCTGCGGGTATAGAACAATAGAAGAAGAACCACCAGGTACATATGAAATTTGTAATATATGTTACTGGGAAGATGATGAGGTACAGTTTAACAATCCTGACTTTGAAGGCGGTGCAAATGAAGTCTCGTTAAGACAAGAACAGAAAAATTTTATTGTATTTGGTGCTTGCGAGGAATGTTTTATTGGATTAGTTAGAAAACCGACTAGTGAAGATGTGAAGGATGCTAGTTGGCAGCGAATTTGTTAAGTGAAATGTTATTACTCAATTCAATGGGAGTAATAACATTTTTTATTTAGTGCTGAAAGAATTACTGCCGTCTTATAAGGTAATAAGAAGGACTAAATTGGTAAATTTTATTAATGGATATATTTTCAATAAATACAAAAGTATAGATGTATAGTCAGCTTTGTGTGTTTAATGTTATCATATTGAATGATATGGAAATTTTTAATAGAATAAGTAACTAAAAATTCAAAGGTAATGAAGCTTTTGTTGTATAAAGAAAATACTTAGTAGTAATGAACAATATTAAAAATAAGATTCGTATTTATATAAATTTAGTAGAAATGGGGTTTTAAAAAGGAATGAGTATAAGCATAACGCGGCAAAAGATTTTGGCGGCCGCTTCTCAAATTGTGCAATGTAAAGGGGTTGCTAAATTAACCTTAGAAGCAGTGGCAAAAGAGGCGGGTGTAAGTAAAGGTGGATTATTGTATCACTTTTCAAATAAAGAAGCTTTAATAGAAGGTATGATAGTCAGAGGGGTAGAGGATTATGAAGGGGCCATTTACAATAAAGTAGCGGAAGACTCAGAGAGGAAAGGGAGATGGGTTCGCTCTTTTGTAGAGGAAAGATTAAATAATGAGAGAAGAACAGAAGAGTTATCTAGTAGTATGATGGCAGCATTCATGTTAAAACCTGAATTACTTGAGCCATTACAACAATCATTTCAGCAACTGCAAAAGAATATAGAAAATGATGAGATAGATTCAGTTTGTGCAACAATTATTAGATTAGCAGCAGATGGATTATGGTATTCGGAATATTTAGGGGTTGGAAGACTAAGCCCCGAGTTAAGAGAAAAAGTGATTCAAGCTCTTATTAGTAATTCATATAAATAGAATATACGAACTATATAATGCGAAAATAATTCACCATTGCTTCTTTAATGTAGTGGTGAATTGTTTTTTTTATTAGAAAAATAGAACAATTTTATAGAGTATTGAATTATAACCGTCCAGACGGTATAGTAATATTTGGTTTAAGAGGAAAATGAAACAAAAAAAGAATAAAAGATATTTTTAGCACACTATTCGAAAGGATAGGCCGCAAAGCTTAGAGTCTACGGTAATACATATTGGTTACTAAGATCGTCTGGTTGCACATTTTTGATGCAACCGGACGGTCTTTTTTTGTTATATAAATATAAAAAATAGGAGGGAACTATGCAAATGAAAAGTACTAAAAGACATATTTCAATGGTTTCATTAGTTTTTCTAGTATTATTTTCAGTGCTGAATGTGTGGGCTCCAGTTATTCAAGCTGCTGTGATGAAAAGTCCAGTGGACGAAATTAATATTTCCCGTACTGATGGCACGACATCTGAACCGTATCAAGCCTCAGATGGTATGAAAGTAGAAGTGAAGTGGTCAGCTAAAGAAAAAATAAAAAGTGGAGATCAATTCACAATTGATATGCCAAAAGAGTTTCGAAAAGACCTTATGAATATGAGTTTTCCTTTAAAAGATGCTGAAGGAAAAACAGTTGGTACATGTGAGATGAAAAAGGGTCTATTAACGTGTACTATGGGTGATTACGTAGAAGGAAAGAATAACATTAAAGGTTCTTTATTCGTAGAATTCTACTTTGGTCTAGAAGCATATGATGGTGTTAAAGAAATTCCATTAGAATTTAACGTTGATGGTCAAATCGTCAATAAAGAAGTAAATGTAAGTAATACGACAGAGAGACCGAAGCCACAGCCCAATACAGATAATCTATTGAAATGGGGTTCTTATAATCAAGAAGATCCTTCGATTGCTGATTGGCTTGTATATGTAAATGCAACTGGAACAGAAATGCAAGATCTTAAATTAACAGATACATTAGGACCTGGGCATGAGTTAATTACAGACAGCGTAGTATTAGAAGAGGCTGTATTTGAAGATGGTTATGCACCAACAAATATTAAGCCAGCAGATTTATCTAACATTAAAATTAATGCAACAAAGGCTGGATTTACAATTGAGTTTCCAGACAGTTCAAAAGGTTATATTTTAAGATATAAAACAAAGATTACTAATCCTTCTGCAAAGCCTCATAAAAATACTGTGAAATTAGAAGGTAAAAATATTAAAACTGAAGAAAAAGTAGGACAAGTATTTGTAAGTGGTGGGGGAGGATCCGGTTCAGGTGACAATAATCCACCTAGTATTGAAAAAAATATAGTTGATGAGAATGGCAAGCTTGTAGAGAATGAGCAGCTAACACAAATGGATCAAGTAATTCAATACCAAGTTGGTACACATATACCGAACGATCCTCCTAAATACACATCAATGGTAATTCGTGATGATTTAGAAGATGTTTTAGAAGTATTAGAGGCAAAAGTGTATGATCAAAATGGCCAAGATATTACTTCTAAAGGGACGTTAAAGATAGATAAGCAAAGAAGTGAAGTAACATTTACGTTTGGTGAGAATTTTGACTATAAGTCATATGAAGACCAGAGAATCAATCTTAGTATCAAGGCGAAAATTAAAAATAATGCAGACTTATCTTCTTACGTAGATAAGAAGATTCCTAATAAAGCGGAATTACATTTTGATGATAAAACATTAACATCAAAAGAAGTAACTATTACGCCGCCTGAAGCTCCAAAAGACGGTACAGTATCGATTCATAAAATAGATTCTGAGGATCTGAACAAAGGGTTAAAAGGTGCCGAATTTGAAGTTCGAAATAGTGCAAATGAAGTTGTTGCAAAACTGAAAACGGACGAAAAAGGTTTTTCAGTACCTCAAACTTTAGCTCCTGGAACGTATAAAGTTTATGAAACAGTAGCACCAGAAGGATATCAAAAATTAAAAGAACCAGTAGAGGTTACACTTCAAGCTGGAGAAACAAAAACAATTGAAATTAAAAATACTATGCAAAAGGGTCAAATTGAAGTAAAGAAAATTGATTCGGAAAATGGTGAGAAACCATTAGCAAATGCAGAGTTTGATATAGTAAAAGACGGTGTAGTAGTCGAACATATTGTTACAGATAAAGATGGTAAGGCAATCTCTAAACCGTTAGCACCAGGAAAATATATTTTAAAAGAAACGAAAGCGCCTGAAGGCTACCAATTAAAAGAAACAGAGTTCGAAGTAAATGTAACAGGGGACGGCATATTCCCAATACAAGTGGAAAATGCAATGGTAGACAAAGGTAATATAGAAATTACAAAAGTGGACAAAGAAAACGGGGCAGTATTAGCGGGTGTCGAATTTGAAGTCCAAGATGAGAAAGATGAAGTAGTAAGAAAAGTAGTAACAGATAAAGATGGAAAAGCAAATGTTTCAGATCTATCAGTAGGAAAGTACAAATTTGTAGAGGCGAAAAGCTTACCAGGTTATAAAAAGCTAACAGAACCAGTACCATTTGAAATAAAAAAAGGTATGACAAAAGCTTTAGCAATAAAAGTAGAAAATGAGCAGTTAGACAAAGGCTCAGTAGAAATTACAAAAATAGATAAAGATAGTCAAAAAGTATTAGAAGGCGTAGTCTTCGAAGTGCAAGATGAGCAAGGCAAAGTAGTAACAGAAGTAAAAACAGATAAAGATGGTAAAGCAAAAGTCTCTGATTTATCAGTAGGGAATTACAAATTAGTAGAGACGAAAAGTTTACCAGGCTACAAAAAGCTAACAGATTCAGTATCATTCGAAATTACAAAAGGTATGACAACAGTCCTATCGTTGAAAGTAGAAAATGAACAGTTAGATAAAGGTTCAGTAGAAATTACAAAAATAGATAAAGACAGCAAAAAAGCATTAAAAGGCGTAGTTTTTGAAGTGCAAGATGAAGCTGGAACAGTAGTAAAGGAAGTAAAAACAGATAAAGATGGTAAAGCAAAAATCTCAGATCTATCAGTAGGAAAGTACAAATTAGTAGAGAAAGAAAGTTTACCAGGCTATAAGAAATTAACAGAGCCAGTATCGTTTGAAATTACAAAAGGTATGACCGAGATTTTATCATTAAAAATAGAAAATGAAATGGTAGATACGGGAAATATAGAGATAACAAAGATAGATAAAGATAATAAAGCACCGTTAGCGGGAGTAACATTCATCGTACAAGATGAAAAGGGTAAGGAAGTTACGAAAGTAACGACAGATAAAGAAGGAAAAGCAAATGTTTCAGATTTACCTGTAGGAAAGTATGAATTAGTAGAGGTAGAAAGTTTACCTGGTTATAAAAAGTTAGAAAAACCAGTATCATTTGAAATTAAAAAAGGCATGACCGAGGTCCTATCATTGAAAGTAGAAAATGAAATGGTGGATACAGGGAATGTAGAGATAACAAAAATAGATAAAGATAGTAAAGCTCCATTAGAAAATGTTGTATTTGAAGTACGTGATTCAAAAGGAAAAGTAGTTGCAAAAGTAACGACGGATAAAGAAGGAAAAGCAAACGTTTCAGATTTACCTATTGGAAAGTATGAGTTAGTAGAAGTAGAAACACCGGCAGGATACAAACCACTAGAAAAGCCAATTTCATTCGAAATTGAAAAGGGTAGAGTAACAGCATTACAATTGACTGTAGAAAATGAATTAGTGGATACAGGAAATGTAGAAATTACAAAAGTAGATAAAGAAAATAAAGATGCTTTAGCTGATGCAGTCTTTGAAATTCAAGATGAAGCAGGACAAGTAGTCGCTAAAATAACGACAGATAAAAAAGGACAAGCACAAGTTACTAATTTATCAGTCGGCACATACAAGTTAGTAGAAGTAAAAGCACCAAAAGGATATAAACAATTAGTAGATCCGATTACTTTCCAAATTGAAAAAGGTATGACAAAATCTCTTGCTTTAACAGTAGAAAACGAAATGTTAGACAAGGGAAATGTGGAAGTAACAAAAGTAGATAAAGATAGTCAAAAAGTATTAGAAGGCGTAGTCTTCGAAGTACAAGATGAGCAAGGCAAAGTAGTAACAGAAGTACAAACAGATAAAAATGGTAAAGCAAAAATCTCAGACTTATCTGTAGGAAAGTACAAATTAGTAGAGAAAGAAAGCTTACCAGGCTACAAACAATTAACAGAACCAGTATCATTCGAGATCAAAAAAGGTATGACGAAAGTTTTATCATTGAAAGTAGAGAACGAACAGTTAGATAAAGGTTCAGTAGAAATTACAAAAGTGGACAAAGAAAGTGGCGCAGTATTAGCGGGCGTAACATTCGAAGTGCAAGATGAAAAAGGCAAAGTAGTAACAAAAGTAACGACAGATAAAGAAGGACAAGCAACAATTTCAGATTTACCAGTAGGAAAATATAAGCTAGTAGAGGTAGAAAGCTTACCAGGATATAAAAAACTAGCGAAACCAGTATCGTTCGAAATCAAAAAAGGTATGACAGAAGTTTTATCACTAAAAGTAGAGAACGAATTAGTAGATAAAGGCTCAGTAGAAATTACAAAAGTGGACAAAGAAAGTGGCGCGTTATTAAAAGGCGTAACATTCGAAGTGCAAGATGAAAAAGGCAAAGTAGTAACGAAAGTAAAAACAGATAAAGAAGGAAAAGCGAAAATTTCAGATCTATCTGTAGGGAATTACAAACTAGTAGAAGTAGAAAGCTTACCAGGCTACAAAAAGCTAACAGAGCCAGTATCATTCGAAATTAAAAAAGGTATGATAGAAGTCTTATCATTAAAAGTAGAGAATGAACAGTTAGACAAAAGTTCAGTAGAAATCACAAAAGTAGATAAAGATAGTCAAAAAGCATTAGAAGGCGTAGTCTTCGAAGTACAAGACGACAAAGGAAAAGTAGTAACAGAAGTAAAAACAGATAAAAATGGTAAAGCAAAAATCTCAGACTTATCTGTAGGAAAGTACAAATTAGTAGAGACGAAGAGCTTACCAGGTTACAAAAAGTTAACGGAACCAGTATCATTCGAAATTACAAAAGGTATGACGAAAGTTTTATCATTGAAAGTAGAGAACGAACTGTTAGATAAAGGTTCAGTAGAAATTAAAAAAGTAGACAAAGAAAGTGGCGCAGTATTAGCGGGCGTAACATTCGAAGTGCAAGATGAAAAAGGCAAAGTAGTAACAAAAGTAACAACAGATAAAGAAGGAAAAGCAACAATTTCAGATTTACCAGTAGGAAAATATAAGCTAGTAGAGGTAGAAAGCTTACCAGGATATAAAAAACTAGCGAAACCAGTATCGTTTGAAATTAAAAAAGGTATGACAGAAGTTTTATCACTAAAAGTAGAGAACGAATTAGTAGATAAAGGCTCAGTAGAAATTACAAAAGTGGACAAAGAAAGTGGCGCGTTATTAAAAGGCGTAACATTCGAAGTGCAAGATGAAAAAGGCAAAGTAGTAACAAAAGTAACAACAGATAAAGAAGGAAAAGCGAAAATTTCAGATCTATCTGTAGGGAATTACAAACTAGTAGAAGTAGAAAGCTTACCAGGCTACAAAAAGCTAACAGAGCCAGTATCATTCGAAATTAAAAAAGGTATGATAGAAGTCTTATCATTAAAAGTAGAGAATGAACAGTTAGACAAAGGTTCAGTAGAAATCACAAAAGTAGATAAAGATAGCCAAAAAGTATTAGAAGGCGTAGTCTTCGAAGTACAAGACGACAAAGGCAAAGTAGTAACAGAAGTAAAAACAGATAAAAATGGTAAAGCAAAAATCTCAGACTTATCTGTAGGAAAGTACAAATTAGTAGAGAAAGAAAGCTTACCAGGCTACAAACAATTAACAGAACCAGTATCGTTTGAAATTACAAAAGGTATGACAGAAGCTCTATCATTAAACATAGAAAATGAAATGGTAGATACGGGAAATGTAGAAATTACAAAAATAGATAAAGATAATAAGGCACCGTTAGCAGGTGTAGTCTTTGAAGTACAAGACGACAAAGGCAAGGTAGTAACGAAAGTAACGACAGATAAAGCTGGAAAAGCAACAGTTTCAGATTTATCAGTAGGAAAGTACAAGCTAGTAGAAGTAGAGAGTTTACCAGGCTACAAAAAATTAGAAAAGCCTGTACCATTTGAAATTAAAAAAGGTATGTCAAAATCTTTAGCGTTCACTGTAGAAAATGAAATGGTAGATACGGGGAATGTAGAAATCACAAAAATAGATAAAGACAGTAAAGCACCATTAGAAAATGTTGTATTTGAAGTACGTGACTCAAAAGGCAAAGTAGTTGCGAAAGTAACGACGGATAAAGAAGGAAAAGCAAACGTTTCAGATCTATCAGTAGGAAAATACAAATTAGTAGAGACGAAGAGCTTACCAGGTTACAAAAAGTTAATGGAACCAGTATCATTCGAAATTACAAAAGGTATGACAAAAGTCTTATCATTGAAAGTAGAGAACGAACAGTTAGACAAAGGTGCAGTGGAGATTACAAAAATGGCCGCTGAAAGCAAGGAAGTCTTATCAGGAGCTGTGTTTGAAGTTCATGATGAAAAGGGAAAAGTAGTAGTGAAAGTAAAAACAGATAAAGATGGAAAGGCAAAAATCACAGATCTATCTGTAGGTAACTACACACTAGTAGAAGTAGAAGCACCAAAGGGATATGAAAAATTAACTAATCCAATTCCATTTGAAATTACAAATGGAATGATAAATGCAGTTCAATTAGAAGTATTAAACAAATTGAATCATTTAGCACCACCAGGTCCAGAAACACCAGATCCAGAAAAGCCTGGAACACCAGATCCGGAGAAACCTGGAACACCGAATCCAGAAAAGCCTGGAACACCGAATCCAGAAAAGCCAGGGACACCGAATCCAGAAAAGCCTGGAACACCAGATCCAGAGAAACCTGGAACACCAAATCCGGAAAAGCCTGAAAAAGAATTACCGAAGACAGGGCAGAAAATGCCTGTGGAACCATATATGGGAGCACTTCTTGTAATGATGAGTTTTGGGTTACTCGTATTAGGTAGAAAACAGCAGAGATAATAAAGGTGAAAAGGTATCCTCAAAGTATTTGAGGATACCTTTTTTAGCATAAAAAAAAGCATCTAGCAAAAGTACTAGATGCAAATAAAAACACAAGGGAAGACAAAATTCTTCCCTTTTCCCGTATGTAATTATATCAAAAAAATTATAAAAAACTAGCTATATTTAAAATATAATTTTTAAAAAAGTTATATACATAAATAATTGCAATACGCGCAGTTTTATCTTTCTGAAAAATCCATTTCTTTAATTTCGAATATTAAGACTAATGTTGATAAATCTTCAGATAATTAGAAAAAATACCCAAAAGGATATATAATATTGCTTAATAAATAATTTTAATGAATTACATATATTTCATTTGGTGTATTAATTGAATATCATAATTTTAAATTTTATTAAGCAAGAATCTCGGTTACTTATTGCATTTCTAACATAGGGTGAGATAGAAAAATACAATAGTGTGGAGGTTTTTATAATGACGTTTGTTCTTAGTAAAATGAATGGGTTTAGCATAGAAGAAAAGGTACATGAATTTGAATCTAAAGGATTCCTTGAAATCTCAAATGAAATCTTTTTACAAGAGGAAGAGAATCATCGTTTATTAACACAAGCACAGTTAGATTATTATAATTTGGAAGATGATGCGTACGGTGAATGCCGTGCTAGATCTTATTCAAGGTATATAAAGTATGTTGATTCACCAGATTATATTTTAGATAATAGTAATGATTACTTCCAATCTAAAGAATATAACTATGACGATGGCGGGAAAGTTAGACAGTTCAATAGTATAAATGATAGCTTTTTATGCAATCCTTTAATTCAAAATATCGTGCGTTTCGATACTGAATTTGCATTTAAAACAAATATAATAGATACAAGTAAAGACTTAATTATAGGTTTACATCAAGTAAGATATAAAGCTACTAAAGAAAGACCATCTTTTAGTTCACCTATTTGGTTACATAAAGATGATGAACCAGTAGTATTTTTACACCTTATGAATTTAAGTAATACAGCTATTGGTGGAGATAATTTAATAGCTAATTCTCCTCGGGAAATTAATCAGTTTATAAGTTTGAAGGAGCCTTTAGAAACTTTAGTATTTGGACAAAAGGTCTTCCATGCCGTAACGCCACTTGGAACAGAATGTAGTACGGAGGCTTTTCGTGATATTTTATTAGTAACATTTTCTTATAAGGAGACAAAATGAGAGAGAATAAAATAATTATGATTTCTGGAGCCAATAGCGGTATAGGTCATGCTTGTATAAAATACTTTTTAGAAAAATCATTTTATGTAATAGCGCTTGATATTAATAATAATAATTTAATAGATTATATGAAAACAGATATGCCTTTGAAAGTAGTGCAAATTGATTTAAGTAATAGCGAAGCGATTCATAATCTTTTTACTCAATTAGATTTAGAAAAGCTTTCTCCTGATATATTAATAAATGCAGCTGGTATTCGAGAGATAACACCTGTTTTACATTTATCCGATGATATGTTTAAAAAAGTAATTGATGTAAATTTAGTAGCCCCATTTATCCTTTCTAGGGAAGTAGCTAAGCGATGGTGTGAATCGAAAATAAAAGGTTGTATTGTGAATATAGCATCGGTTTCTGGATTAATGGCTGAACCAGAGCGAGCTGCTTATGTTGCATCAAAGCATGCTTTAATCGGATTGACTAAACAGATGGCTATGGAATTTGGGAAGCAAAATATAAGGGTAAATAGTATTTCTCCCGGTGTTATTAGAACTGAACTTACAGAAGAATACTTTAGTAATAAAGCCTTGATGTCTATGATAAAAAGTAATCAATCTTTAGATACTTGGGGGTTGCCGCAGGATATTGTTTCATGTATTGAGTACTTGATTTCTGATCAGGCCCGCTTTATTACTGGTTCTAATTTTGTAATTGATGGTGGTTGGACTGCTGGGAAAAATTTATAATTGAGTGTTTTTGAGGAAAAGCACCTGTCCTTTTTTTAGGCTGGTGTTTTTCTCACTATAAACCGAGTTTTTATTGGAGGGGGATTAATTTGCTTCAAAAGAGTTTTAAGCAAGAGAAAACGGTACCGGCCTTAAAGATGATAGCATCAATGGTTATCTTTGGATCAGTTGGATTTTTTTCGGTTCAAACAAACTTACCTTCGTTTGAATTAGTGTTTGTAAGGTGTATTTTTGCGACAATATTTTTAAGTGTATGCTGGTTGCTTACAGGGCAATATAAACAAGATAAATGGGAACGAAAAGAAGTTATTCAAGTTTTAATATGTGGTTTTTTCTTAGTATTTAATTGGGTTTTCTTATTTAAAGCCTTTGAAAATATGTCAGTTACCATTGCTATCTCAGTTTATCATCTTGCACCAGTAATTGTACTGTTAATTGGAAGTATCGTCTTTAAAGAAAAATTAACATTCATATCTATCATTTCAATAATTGTGTGTTTTGCAGGAGCTTTATTAATTGCTGGTATTGATGGAAGCTTCTCTGTCGGCTCATTAATGTCTTCAGGTATGATATGGGGATTTCTTGCGGCTCTCTTTTATGCATTTACAACTTTATTTGGTAAAGGGATTAACAAAATGAGTGCGTATGCAATGACATTTTTACAAACATTCTTGGGGATATTTCTTTTAATACCATTTATAGATTTAGATGCTTTTAGTGGCCTCACTCAAAGTAATTGGACATATATTATAGCTACTGGTTTTATTCACACAGGGATAGTATATTATCTGTTTTTTGATAGTTTACGCTATTTATCTACAAAAACCATCTCAATATTAGTTTTTTTAGATCCGGCAGTGGCAATATTATTAGATACTGTACTTACTGGATTCCGTCCAACTTTAATGCAAATAACAGGAATTCTTTTTATTTTTATTGGCATGACTTTAACATTAAAAAAATCTAAAGATAAAAAACTAAGCCAAAAAGAAAAGCGAATTGAAAGCGATGCTAGTATATCTCAACAATAATGAAATATATTGTGTATAAAACGATAAACCTTGCATGAATCATGTAAGGTTTATTTTAGTTCAATATAATTCATATTTATAATACATAATTTTCAAAACTGAGGTATGTGTTTCTTTAATATGCTTTTGATTCAACTATTTTTATTTGACTATAAATTTACAAAAATGTATATAAAACCTTATTTTTTGATAATATATAAGTAATAAATTCATAGAATTGGAGTGATGAGATGCAGCCGTTAGAAAGGGAGATTCATTCTAATATGCTGAAAGTGTGGAGGATGCACGCTTTAATTGGGGCGGTAGTTATACTAACAGTCGTAATTGCGTATTTCTTTTTTATGATTAACTTTAACTGGTGGGGCTGGTTGTTCGGACTATTAGTAACAGGAGCTATTACATTTATTCCCCTTGATTATTTTGTGTTTCCAAATTTACGTCAACGCTATTATAGTTACAGATTAAATGAAGAAGAGATTGAGATTCAAAAGGGAATGTTTGTTGTAAAACGCGTACTTATTCCGATGATCCGTGTGCAGCACGTAACGATTGAGCAAGGGCCGATCATGAGAAAGTATAATTTAGCAGAATTACATATTTCAACAGCCGCAACTTCTCATAGTATTCCAGGTTTAACGAAAGAAGAAGCAGAACAGCTGAAAAGACAAATTGGAGAACTTGCGAAAGTGAGTGATAAGGATGTATAAGAGGCAACATCCGATTACGATATTGTTAGGTATTAGGATTGCGAGTTTGTTGCCACTTATTATTCTTGTTTTATTTAAACCTGATGAACAAGTGGAACCTTGGTATTTATTTTATCTTTTTCTTCTGGTTGTTTTATTCATCATGGCTATTTTTTCAGCAATTAAATGGTATTTTAAAGTGTACTGGATTGAGAATAATATTTTACATATAAAGCACGGTGTTTTTGTAAAGAAGGAAAGCTATTTAAATAAAGAGCGTGTACAAAATATTAGTACGTCTTCTAACATCATTTATCAAATGCTCGGACTTATGAAGTTAAATATAGAAGTAGCCGGTGGTGGTAATGAACCAGAAGTGATGTTGGCTGGTATTAAAGAAGACGAGGCAAAACATTTAATTTCTTTATTACATAAGAAAGAAACTACTGTAAAAGAAGAAATAGAAGAGGAAGAAAGCAAGACGCTTTATCAGTTAACAGCGAAAGAGGTTTTAGCCGCAGCGATTACATCTGGTCGGTTCGGACTAGTGTTCTCTGGGCTAGTACTTCTTTACACAAAGTTTGATTTTGTTCTTCCTGAAGGATTCACAAGTAAAGTAGAAGCGTATGTGATGGGAAACGGTGTTTATAAACTAATTGTAATTGCATTAATTTTAATGGCAATTTCGTGGATTATTTCCACGGCTGGATATGTGTTGAAATATGCAAACTTTAAAATTGAGCGAAAAGGGGAAGAGATTCGTATCGTTCAAGGATTATTTGAAAAGAAAGAGTTTGTCTTAAAATTGCACCGCATTCAAGCGATTACTGTAAAAGAAGGTATGCTTCGCCAGCCGTTTGGCTATTGTGCTGTTGAAGTGGAAGCAATTCAAAGTATTGGAGCAGCAAGTAACGAAGTAATGTTGCATCCATTTATGAAGAAAAAAGATGTACAGCACCTGATCACATATTTAGAGTTACCATATGAAATCGAAGCGGAGATCGTTCACTTACCAAAAACAGCGTTGCGTCGTTATTTCATTATGGGCTGGTTAATAAGTATCATACTCACAGTTCTAATTGCCAGCGTGAGTATATATTTTAAACAATATATTGCGTTGTTTGTTATTTTACCGTTATTTATCGTGTTTTCGTTACTTGCGTATGCTAGATATAAAAGTGGCGGTTATGAATTAAGAGAAAATCAACTAACGGTTGTATATCGTAATTTTTCGAAATATACAGGAATAATGCGAAGAAGACATGTTCAAGCAGTAGGTTATAATCAATCGTATTTTCAAAGAAAAGATGAATTATGTACAACTCTTGTAGCGGTAGCTGGGCGCGGTTATGAAGTAAAGCATATGAGAAAAAAAGATTCACTTCGTATATATAATTGGTACAAAGAAAAAGGAAACACCGGTGTGTAATGGTGTTTCCTTTTTGTCATTAAATTGATATCTTTAGTCGAATCGTTGATATATTTCAAGATATGATAGATATATTCGGAAAATCGTTAATATAATTTCACGTACTGTTAGTGTTGTATTATGTTTTAATTAAACTAACACATCAAAAGTAGTCACAAAAGATGGACGAGAGAAAATACTCTTTTGCTGTTCCGCATGTGGATGCGCTGGAGCTTGTTCTTCTGCTTGCGTGGGACGTTTTTTATGAGCGTTTTCGAATGAACGTGATTCTGTCCAGTCTTTAAAGTTTTGCTCTGTTTCCCACATCGTTAAGATGACGTATGTATCGTTACTTAATGGGCGTAGAACACGGATCGCTTGGAATCCTGGTTCGTTTTCAATAAGGCCTGCGCGGTTTTTAAAACGGTTTTCAAATACAGGGCGACCTTCGTCTGTGACAGAAATGTTGTTACAAACGATATAGCCAGGTTGTCCTTTAAATTCACCGACAGCATCTAGTACGTCATACTGAAGTGAACCTTCTACAGATTCTTCTGTATTTTCTTTATAAAACATATTTTTTTCATCATTTTTTGCAGTGAAATGTGCTTGTTCTAGAGGTGTTTCGTATGAAATAATAGCCTTCATTTTAATGCCCCCTTAATAGTTTGTTTCTATTATATCAACTCTCTTAAAAAACTTCGAAGATTATATACATAAAGATACTTCTTTTTCAAATAATAAATGTACCATCATTTGGAAAGAAGGACGATGTATGAAGAAAGTAAAGTGGACTTTATTAGGCGGCGTCGCAACGTTCGTAGTAGCGATTGTAATCTATAAACTTATCGTGTTAGCTGGTGGCTATATGATGGATGAAAAGCAGCTCGTTTTCCACTCTTCATCACGTATCGTTGACCAGAAAGGGAAAGAAATTACGAAATTATACGTAGAAAATAGAGAGCTCGTACCGATCGAGCAAATTCCGAAGTATGTGCAGCAGGCGTTTGTTGCGGTGGAAGATTCTCGTTTTTATGAGCATCAAGGGATTGATTATCCGTCTATATTCCGTGCTCTTTATAAAGATACGTTAGCTGGAGAAAAGATAGAGGGCGGTAGTACCATTACGCAGCAACTCGCTAAAAACGTCTTTTTAACTCGTGAAAAAACATTTACGCGCAAATTGAAGGAAGTCGCAATTTCTCTTCAATTAGAGCAAAAATATACGAAGCAACAAATTCTTGAAATGTATATGAATCATATTTATTTTGGTCATGGGGCTTACGGCATTCAAGCGGCAGCAAAGTTGTATTTTAATAAAAATGTTGAGGATTTAACAGTAGAGGAAGGGGCAATGCTTGCAGGCCTTCCGAAGTCACCAAACGGATATTCACCGTACTATTCTGCAGAGAAGAGTAAGGAACGCCGTGATCTAGTGTTGTCACTTATGCATAAACAAGGCTATTTGACTGCAGAAGAAAGCGTTCGTTATCAAGGGAAGACAATTGCTCTATATAAAAATTTAGATGAGAATGAGCTTGCATATATGCCGTATATTGATATGGTCATAGATGAAGCCGCTCTTTTATACGGATTGTCTCATCAAGAAGTACTTCGCGGAGGATATACGTTTGTCGTACCTATGGATGAAAAGATTCAAAAGGTAGCATATAACCAGTTTCAAGATGCAAGGAATTTCCCTGGGAAAGAAGAGGGGGCGCAAGGTGCTTTCTTATTAATGGATAATCGTACGGGAGGGATTAAAGCGGCGATTGGGGGAAGAAAGTACGTCCCGAGAGGATTTAATCGTGTTTTTGCCAAAAGGCAGCCTGGATCTGTTTTAAAACCACTTATCGTTTATGCACCAGCACTAGAAACGAAAAAGTATAATCCGTATTCTTTATTAACGAATGAAAGAAATTCTTTTGAAGGGTATGAACCTCGAAATTATAATCATGAGTATTCAAAAGAAATGACGATGTATGATGCGATTTTAGAGTCGGCAAACGTACCGGCAGTTTCTTTATTAAATGAGTTAGGGGTAGAAGAAGGAAAGCAATATTTAGAAAAAGGGAATGTTCATATTGCAGATGCTGGTTTAAGTACAGCGCTTGGCGGATTGAAAAATGGCGTTTCAACATTTGATCTTGTAAAAATGTATCGTTCATTTTTAGCAAATGGAAATATTATCGAGCCGCACGTTATTGATAAAGTATTAAATAGACACGGTGCAGTCATTGGGGAATCTCCAAAAGTAGAGACAAAAATCTTCTCGAAGCAGACAGCATGGTATATGACGAAAATGTTAGAAGGAGTTGTGAAGGAAGGAACAGCAAGAGTTGGTGTATATAACGGTGCGTTAGCTGGAAAAACGGGTACAACTTCATTGCCAAATGACGATAAGGGAGCAAGAGATATGTGGTTCGTTGGTTATACACCGAACTTAGTAGGCGCTGTTTGGATTGGTTATGACCGTACGGATAAGGAGCATCAGTTGCAAGGAGAAAGTGCATCTGCGACAAAATTGTTTAAGAAAATTTTAACGAAGGCTAATGTAGAACATAAAGAGAAGTTTATGAAGCCTGAAGGTGTGGAAACAATCGGCGCTCCGATTCGGCTGCGCAAAATTGAAGATGTAAAAATGAAACTATCATTTAGCCCTTTCGGTTTATTTAAAGCAAAATTAAGCTGGACGCCACTTCCAGATAACAGAATTATGTACCGAATCTATAGAGTGGAGAACGGAATTCATACGCATGTTAGCACTGTAAATGGTGCTGGGGAATATGAGGAAAAATTCGTTAACATATTTTCAAAACCGAGCTTTTACGTTGTACCATATAATACACAAACGAATCGTGAAGGAGAAAAGTCGAAAGTAGCTAAACCATAGTTTTTCTCTGTGTTATAATAAGAATGTTGTGAAAATAGTAAGCGTTTTTAAGAGTGTTTGTGTCAATTTAATGAACAACGTACATAATATTATGCATTTTGTTTTTACAAGCTGTATAGTAAAAAAAGATAAATATCGAACGTATTCGAAGCATTGGTAAGGAAGGGAGCAAGGGTCTTGGTAAGAACTATAAATGAGACATTTTTAAAAGCATGTAGGGGGGAACGTACCGATTATGTACCAGCATGGTATATGCGTCAAGCAGGTCGTTCACAGCCGGAATATAGAAAGATTAAAGAAAAGTATTCTTTATTTGAAATTACACACAATCCGGAGTTATGTGCTTACGTTACAAAATTGCCGGTTGATCAGTATAACGTAGACGCAGCAATTCTTTATAAAGATATTATGTCACCACTACCTGCAATTGGTGTGGACGTAGAAATTAAATCAGGTATTGGCCCAGTTATTGATAATCCAATCCGTTCTTTACAAGACGTAGAAAAACTAGGGGAAATCAATCCAGAAGATGACGTACCGTACATACTAGATACAATTCGTTTATTAACGACAGAAATGTTAGACGTACCGTTAATCGGTTTTTCAGGAGCTCCATTTACATTAGCGAGCTATATGATTGAAGGCGGTCCATCTCGTAACTACCATAATACGAAAGCGTTCATGTATGCAGAGCCGAAAGCTTGGTTCGCTTTAATGGATAAACTAGCAGATATGGTTATTACATATTTAAAAGCGCAAATTAACGCAGGAGCAAAAGCAGTTCAAATTTTCGATTCTTGGGTTGGAACAGTAAATGTAGCGGATTATCGCGTATTTATTAAACCAGCAATGGAGCGTATTTTTGCAGAAGTTCGTAAGATGGGTGTTCCAATGATTATGCACGGCGTAGGAGCTGCACACTTAGTGAATGAGTGGCACGACTTACCGCTTGATGTAGTCGGCTTAGATTGGCGCTTACCGATTGAAGAAGCACGTGCACGGGGCGTTCATAAGGCGGTACAAGGTAATATGGACCCTTCATTCTTACTTGCACCATGGTCTGTTATTGAAGAACATGTAAAAGGTATTTTAGATCAAGGGATGAAACAGCCGGGTTATATCTTTAACCTAGGTCACGGTGTATTCCCAGAAGTAAATCCAGATACATTAAAACGTTTAACTACATTTATTCATGAATACTCTAAAGGGCAGTTAGCGAAGTAAAGGAGCATTGCTGTATGAAAAAGAAAATTGGTTTGCTTGTAATGGCATACGGAACGCCATATAAAGAAGAAGATATTGAACGTTACTATACACATATTCGCAGAGGAAGAAAGCCAAGTCCTGAAATGCTGGAAGATTTAACAGAGCGTTACCGTGCAATTGGTGGTATTTCTCCTTTAGCTACTATTACATTAGAGCAAGCTAAGAAGTTAGAGAAGCGTTTAAATGAAGTACAAGATGAAGTAGAGTACCATATGTATCTTGGCTTAAAACATATTGAACCGTTTATTGAAGATGCGGTGAAAGATATGCATAACGACGGAATACAAGATGCAATCGCACTTGTTCTTGCACCTCACTATTCTACGTTTAGCGTGAAATCGTACGTTGGACGAGCACAAGAAGAAGCTGAGAAACTTGGAAACTTAACAATTCACGGCATTGATAGCTGGTATAAAGAGCCGAAATTCATCCAGTACTGGGTTGATGCAGTGAAAGGTATATATAACGGTATGTCAGATGCAGAGCGTGAAAAAGCAGTATTAATCGTATCTGCACATAGCTTACCAGAGAAAATTATTGCAATGGGCGATCCATATCCAGATCAATTAAATGAAACAGCGGACTATATCGCGCGCGGAGCTGAAGTAGCAAACTATGCAGTAGGCTGGCAAAGTGCAGGAAACACACCAGATCCTTGGATTGGTCCAGATGTACAAGATTTAACGAGAGAACTAAATGAAAAGCACGGTTATACTTCATTCGTATATGCACCAGTTGGATTTGTTGCGGAACATTTAGAAGTTTTATATGACAACGACTTTGAGTGTAAAGTTGTAACGGATGAAATTGGTGCAAAATATTATCGTCCAGAAATGCCAAATGCATCGGAGGCATTTATTGATTGTTTAACAGATGTTGTATTAAAGAAAAAAGAATCTGTACTGTAAGAAGAAAGGAGGAGCCTGCTTGAGGAAAAAAGTTGTGATCGTCGGCGGAGGCATCACTGGATTAACAGCAATGTATAACTTACAAAAAAATATTCATGAAAAAAACTTGCCGATTGATACATTACTTATAGAAGCATCGGGTAAACTTGGCGGAAAAATTCAAACCGTTCGAAAAGATGGATTTACAATTGAGCGCGGACCAGATTCTTTCTTAGCACGAAAAGAAAGTGCAGCTAGATTAGTGAAAGAATTAGGTCTTGGCGATGAACTTGTAAATAATCAAGCCGGTCAATCATTTATCCTTGTAAACAATCGGTTACATAAAATGCCGAATGGATCAATGATGGGAATTCCAACGCAAATTACGCCGTTTCTATTTTCCGGGCTGTTCTCCCCAATTGGTAAACTAAGAGCTGGCTTTGATCTATTAATGCCGAGGTCAAAGCCAGTATCTGACCAATCACTCGGACAATTTTTCAGACATCGTCTTGGAAACGAAGTGGTTGAAAACTTAATAGAGCCGTTACTATCGGGTATTTATGCAGGGGATATTGATGAAATGAGCTTAATGTCAACATTCCCGCAAATGTATCAAATTGAGCAGAAACATCGCAGTATTTCACTCGGTATGCGTACGCTCGCTCCGAAAGAAGAGAAAGCTGAACCGAAAAAGGGAATGTTCCAAACAGTGAAAACAGGTTTAGAATCTATCGTAAAATCTCTCGAAGCAAAGATGCATGAAGGTACGATAATAAAGGGAACTCGCATTGAAAAAGTTGCGAAACAGGGTGATGGTTATACGATTACTCTTAGTAACGGAAAAGAAATAGAAGCGGACGCCATCGTAGTGGCAACTTCGCATAAAGTATTGCCGTCCATGTTTGCTCAGTACAAGCAGTTTCGTTTCTTCCGTAATATTCCATCCACATCCGTTGCGAATGTGGCACTTGCTTTCCAAAAGTCTGCAATCCAGCGCGATATTAATGGTACAGGATTTGTCGTATCACGAAATAGCGATTACACCATTACAGCATGTACGTGGACGCATAAAAAATGGCCACATACAACGCCAGAAGGAAAAACACTCCTTCGCTGTTACGTTGGACGTGCTGGTGATGAAGCGGTTGTAGAACAAACTGAAGAAGAACTCGTTCAGCTCGTACTAGAAGATTTAAGGAAGACGATGGATATTACAGAGGATCCAGAGTTTACAATCGTAAGTCGCTGGAAAGAAGCGATGCCTCAATATACAGTGGGCCATAACGAGCGAATGAAAAAGCTCACAACATTTATGGAGAAAGAGTTGCCAGGTATATACTTGGCAGGTAGCTCCTATGCTGGTGCTGGACTTCCAGACTGTATGAATCAAGGTGAGGAAGCTGCAAAGCGTGTATTATCTCATTTGGAGAAAGTAATAGATGCTGAATTAATCGCACAATAAATTATAAGAAACGCCTTCAATCATATTGAAGGCGTTTCGTTTATTATATAAAATACTTATTCGCCAATAAACATATATAAGTTATTTGGCTTTATAACAGCATCTCCTGCATAAATAACCCAATCTGTTAAGTTATCAAAATCTAAATGATAACTATTTCCTTCACTCATATCTTCTATAAAATATGGTTCATTGATGAGTATTCCTTGAATCAGGTCTTCTGTAATATGTTGCATTTCAAACCACATATGTTCGCTTTTACCCTCTTCATAGGAAACACCAAACTTAGCGAGAAAACGAAACTCTTCATTGGATTTTTCAATTTGAAAAATGTTGCTGAAATACCCGAAAGTATTTTTCGCATTATAAGCCATACGATCGGTTTCACTATTTGTTTTATAGAACATGAGCCCTGTAGCTTCCTCGTGTTCTTTGAAAAAACTTTCAATATATTCTTCTGAAGTATTAAATTTGAATAAGAGAACGGATGGAGATTGATGGTATTCATCTCGGGCATCCATTCCGCCTAAGAATGTATTTTGTGCATCTATTGGCTGTAATTTCACTTCTTCATCCTCGATTGAAGATAATTGGTCCATACTCGTTTTATGCCCTATATAAGATAATCCTTTCTCCCACGGAACAGCGACTGTATGTATAGAACCTTGCTGACTATGCGCGATAACGATAGGCTCATTCATAGGGACTTGTCCATTCTCAACGGCATTATTAGCAAATGTTTGAAAGAGATCGCCAATGCCGTAGTAGGAAGAAATGCGATTTGGAATAATTAACTCTATTTCAGTTACGCCCGCTCTTAAAAGGCCGTGTGTATGAAACCAATATTGCGTAGGCTCGCCTTCTTTATCGTCTTCATAAACGGAATGAATAACGTATAAGTCAGGAATGTCAGGTAATAATTCATTTTCAACGTGATATTCAATATAGTTTCTAGATATCACTTTCATTGCTGCACTTGAATCGATTACAAATAACAAATCTGGGGCGAGGTTCCATAAAAATTGTATTTGCTGGAAAAAGCAGTCGAGTACATCGCCTACAAATAGAGTACGAGTGAAAATTTCAGTACCGAAAGCCGCATCTTCAAAATTACGATCTACAATTGTAGAATCTTGTCTATTGTACATTTTATATTCATCTGGGTCATTCGCCTCATCAATATGCAGTTCATACGGTATGATTGTTTCATCCATATGTAACTCAACAATAAGGCTTGTCTCATCACTATAAACAATTTTTAACTCATCAACTTTAGTAGCGATATTTTCTAGCCGTTGTTTTAACTGCTCAATTGTAATTCTAGTTGGTATAACAGCAATCATATCTGAAAAATGACGTTCTAATGTTCCATTCATAGCTGCGCGGTATGTTTCTGTTTGCACTTCCATCCAATCACTCCTATTCAAATGAATCCATTTTACATGCCAATCAAATGTCGATATTTTCTGTTTTCTCTCTCTAACATTATAGAGTGCATTTGTAGAAGGTGTAAAATTATTATTTTGTATTATAGTTTGAAAGCTTGTAAATTAAATAAATCTTTTGTAAAATTTGTCGAAAAATAGTTCTATATAACGAATCATTTGTTATGATAGAAATGCTGAGAAAATATGAAATAGGGAGAGGAAAATGGCTGTGAAGAAATTGTTAAGCGTCTTTTTATCATTCTTGCTATTGCTTTCATTTACTGGAACTTTAGCGCAAGCAGAAGAAACTGCTTCTATGTCAGTAGAAAAAGCAATTCAAGTATTTAAGCAGCAAGGGAAAACGAAGGGGATTGTGGAAGGATATATTGTCGGATATACGCAAAGTTCTTCTAAATATACGAAGGATCCAGCTAAGTTTGATGATACAAACGTAGCAATTGCAGATTCGCCAAACGAAACGAATCCAGACAAAATCATGCCCGTTCAGTTGCCAAAAGGTGATGTGAGAACGGCAGTGAATGTAAAAGATCACCCTGAAAATATCGGGAAGAAAGTTAGTTTGACTGGGACTCTTGAATTATATTTTAGTAACCCAGGTTTAAAATCAGTAACAGCTTATAAGTTTCAAGGTGAAGGACAAAACCGTGTTAGCGATGTAGTAGCTTCACCGAACGGCGGAGAAGTTGCTACAGGAACAGCGGTAACATTAACGACGAATACAGAAGGTGCAACAATTTACTATACGTTAGATGGCTCTAATCCTACTAATAAAAGTGTTCGTTATAATGGACAGATTATAGTGAATGAAAATAGTGTAGTGAAAGCAATCGCAGAAAAAGAAGGACTTACTTCTTCAGCAATTTCGACATTTTCATTTATTATCGTAAATAATGAACAGGTTCGTATTCATGACATTCAAGGAAAATCACATATGTCTCCTTACAACGGGAAGAAAGTAAACAATGTGGAAGGCGTTGTCACAGCGCTTGATAAAAATGGTTTTTATATAGAAGATAATCAGCCAGATAATGATCCAGCTACTTCAGAAGGTATGTACGTATATAAAAAAGATGCGAATGTAGCAGTAGGAGATCTTATTCAAGTTGATGGAGTAGTAGAAGAATATGTTGGACCAGGCTATGCAGAGCGATTTGAAACAGACTTAACGACGACAGAAATTAAGGCGAGTCGCGTTGCTGTAATCGCAAAAGATCAATCTTTGCCAGCACCGATTGTACTTGTGGAAAACGGTGTGAAAATCCCGGACCAGATTATTGATAATGATGCATTCGGTTTATTTGATCCAAATGAAGATGCAATCGACTTTTATGAAAGTATAGAAGGCATGCGTGTTACGATGCCAACACCAAAAATTATTGCACCTCAGAAAAATGGAAATTTATATGTAACAGTAAAAAATGGTGGAGATAAAATAGTAACACAATATGGCACACCTCTATTAGATGAAAACCAATTAAACCCAGAGCGTCTTTCTGTGAAGGTACCTCGTGATTATGTAGCAAAAGTAGGAGATATTTTTACTGGAGATATAACAGGGGTAGTAGGATATGATTACGGTTCTTTCCGTATTTCGCCAATAACAGAACTGCCAGCTGTAGTGGATGGTGGATTTAAGCAAGTAGGCGCAAATATTCAGCCACGTCTTGATAAGTTAACGGTTGCTACATATAACATTGAAAACTTCTCAGCGAATAAAAAAGAAACAACAGATGAAAAGGTAAAAGCGTTAGCGTATTCTATTAAATACAACTTAAAAATGCCAGATATTATCGGTGTAGAGGAAATGCAAGATAATAACGGATCAATTAATGACGGTACAACAGATGCGTCATTAAGCGCAAAACGTATCATTGATGCAGTGCTAGAAATTCGTGGACCGAAGTATGAGTATGTAGAAATCGCTCCAAACAATAATCAAGACGGAGGAGCACCAGGAGCGAATATTCGCGTCGGCTTCTTCTATAATCCATCACGCGTGAAATTAGCGACGGTACCAAAGTTACTTGATAAAAATGTTGTTCGTATTGGAGACGAAAATCCATTATTTGAAAGTACACGTAAACCGTTAGCGGCAGAATTTACGTTCCAAGGACAAAACATTGTTGTCGTTGCAAATCACTTAAACTCAAAACTAGGAGATGCAACGCCATTTGGAAAAGTGCAGCCGCTCGTATTAAAAAGTGAAGACAAACGAATTCAGTTAGCACAAGAGGTAAATCATTTCGTGCAAGGAATTCAGAAAAAGAATACGAATGCACCAGTTGTCGTGTTAGGTGATATGAACGATTTCGAATTCTCTAAACCACTAAAAACACTAGAGGGAACAATCTTAAAAGATATGTTAAACACAGTGCCAAAAGAGAATCGTTACACGTACATTCACGAAGGAAATGCACAAGTGTTAGATCATATTTTAGTAACAAATAATATCGCACCACACACAATTGTAGATCCAGTGCACTTAAACTCAAATATAATGAAAGAGCACGGACGTGTAAGCGACCATGACCCAGTACTTGCTCAAATTGATTTGAAGAAAGCTTCTTAAAGAAAGGAACGCTTAGGTAACTAAGCGTTCTTTGTTTGCATCGTTATAGAATAGTATAAAGAGATGATTCCTTTTTTGGTAATCTAATGATAAAATTGATTAAATATTTAGTTTTTAATAAGGAGGACAACAATGCAGTTACAAATAAATGGAAAGGTAATGAATCAGTTTGCAATTTTTTTTAGTACGATCATCATGCTTCAGTTTGTAGCTGATATAACAGGACTTACAAGCAATCTAGATATTACGTATAACTTAATACATACAGCAGCTTCTTATATAACATTTAGTTTGGCGGTTATTTTCACTTTAATAGGTGCAAGAAGAGAATTAAGTAAATATGCAATTGTTTCATTATGTTTAGTAATAGCGATTAAAGCGATTTATTTTGTAGCGGTTGTTATTTTATGGGGATTGGCAGGTACACCGTAAGTGAATAGTAAATAAAACCCTAATTTCCAATATAGTAAGGAAATTAGGGTTTTATTATACTTGAAACGCTTTTCTGCACCGCTCTCTTTTTTGCAACCTTCTTCTATATTTTTTTCTATCACGTTTTACTCCTTGTATATACATGATTAAGCTAACGAAGAGGAAGAAGGCACATTGTATTGTCAAAATATATGGTGACATGCCATGCAGCGGCTGCCTTGGATCATATAAATGAATAGGTGCTCCGCCTATTGTAGGGAGTACCGTATTTAGCAGGACGTAAGGAATAGAGGTAGTTGCAAATGGAAATAGAAGCGCCATATAGTCCTTTTGGGACCATGCAGATGCAGCAAGTCCTAAAAGAGCCATCAAACCTGCAAATAAAAAATTAATTCCGATATATACAGCAATGTAAGTGATGGGAGAAGTTTCATATAAGTTTGCGAACATCCCGTTATCATTTATAATGCCTGAACCAGCCGTTGGTACTCCGTCTGGAATGGTTAATTTGCAAAATAATAACGATAAGATGAATGGAAATGTATAAAGAAGTCCGCCGCAAAAAAATGTAACGATATATTTCGTTACTGAATAAGAAAATAAAGAAATTTCTTTACTGACAAACGGTTTAAAACCATCGGACTTATCCGAGTTATAACTTGTACTAAAGGGAAGACTTGCAATAACTGGCATTAATAATAAATAAACATCCATTTCATTTCCACGAAATCCAATCCATTTAATATCCGTCGATATAGGTCCATTCGCAGCGTCTCCTAAATAACGAATTACATAATAATAATGATAAATACAAATAAGAACAAATCCACTAAACATAATAATTAAAGAAACACGATTACAAAAAGCTTGCTTTATATTTAAACGAAGCGCACGCATCATGACTGAAAAAGCCTCCACTATTTTGATAAACTTGTCTATTTTCTATATTACTATTAATTGTAAAGATTTTCTTGTTTTTTTATTTGATTATTTGAAAAAGAGGAATTTTGTTGTTGTGAAGTAAGGTTTAGCTGAAATTAATTTTTCTAAAATATGGTTGACAATTAAGTATTACATTTGTAATCTTAATTATAGATTACAAATGTAATACTTAGGAGTGAAACATACGATGACAAATCAATTACCTAAAATATCTGAAGCGGAATTAGAAATTATGAAAGTACTTTGGTCGAATTCTCCACAAACAGCGAATGAAATTATAGAAGAACTGGAAGATGCAATGGACTGGAAACCAAAAACAATCCGCACATTAATTAATCGATTAGTACAAAAGGAAGCCGTTTCTTACCATCAAGATAAAGGGCGAATGTATGCTTATTATCCGTTAGTATCACAACATAATTATTTGCAAGTGGAAACGAAATCTTTACTAAAACGTTTTTGCGGTGCAGCGTTTAAGCCATTACTTGTTAATTTCTTAAAAGAGGAGAAATTATCTTCAGAAGATATTAATGAATTAAAACGCATTTTAGATGAGAAGACAGAGGAGAATAAGAGGAAGGATCGATAAAAATGATAAACACGCTTATAAATGTATACCTTCCTCATTTTTTTGATTGGCTTATAGAAACGTCACTTATGGCTAGCATATTAGTCGGATTTATTTTATGTATAAAAATTTTATTTAGAAATAAATTAACACCCCGGTGGCAATATATGCTGTGGATCGTATTAATGATAAGACTCCTTTTACCGTGGTCGCCAGATAGCTCTTATAGCATTTACTCATTACTTTCCTATAGTTCTAGTGTATCGGAAGTTATTCCAAAAAATATGCCGGCTACTGAGAATATAGTGAACATAGAAAGCGAACGAAAAGTGGAATTGAAATCAAATTCTAAAATGGTAACAAAAACTAGCGAACCGGAAGTAAAAGTCAGTTCGGAAAAACAGACTACATTTTCTTTATCCAAACTTGCTTTGTATGTTTGGATAGCTGGGTTAATCATATTAGCGGTCATCACGTTTCTTACAAATAGCCGTTTATATTCTTACATAAAGAAACAACCGGATATTACGGATGAACAGGCCATTACAGTGTTTAATCGCTGTAAGCAATCTATGAAAATGAAGAAGGCGGTTTCGTTACGTCTAGCGGGAAAGATTGCGAGCCCAACTGTGTTTAGTTTCTTTCGTCCGAAAGTATTACTATCAAAAAAACATATGAAAGTATTAAATGAGCAACAATTACAATATGTCTTTTACCATGAGTTAGCTCATATTAAGAGAAACGATGTAGCTGTAAATTGGATTATGTACAGTTTAATCCTATTAAATTGGTTCAATCCGATTCTTTGGTACGCCTATTTTTGTATGCGAGAAGATCAAGAATTAGCCTGTGATGCATATGCACTTACTTTTATAGATAAAGAGGAACAAATTGCATACGGACATACAATTATTACCCTTCTAGAACACTATTCCTATCAAGTACCAAGCCTAGCAAATTTAAGTAGAAATAAACGAACACTAAAAAGGAGAATCGTTATGATTAAAAAATTCCAAAAGAAATCGTATCGCCTTTCTTTACTTGGAGTGATTGCGATAGTTGCTATTGCATCCCTTTTTTTATTCAATGCACGTGCAACGGAAGGGAAAGAAAAGCAAGAGGATAAAGTAGAGCAGTCAAAGGATGCTTTCCAAAATGCTGTAGATACATTATTTGGTACAGAGGAAAAGGCGAGAAAAGAATGGGGGATGTCAAAATGGCAATATGAAAGCCGAACAGCCTTTTTATATCATGCTGAAAAAGCTTTAACAAAGGAAGAGTTTGAGAATTATGTGCAGTTATATAAAGAGGTATTACAGATCGAGAAAAAAGGATTAGTTAGATTAAACTTACCCGGAAATTTCCAAGGGGATATAAAAGAGGTGAAAGAAGAGCGCTTAAGTACAGAAGATCGTGAAAAATTAAAAGAAATAAATAATAAAACAACTCCTTATGAGGATAAGGTAGGGAAATATTTAACATATACAGTTGAAGAAGTGCAGCAACATGTTGATTTCCAAATCAAGAGGCCAACTTATACAATTAAAGGATATACCCAAAAAGATGAAAGAGTAAATTATTATCTTAAGATAAAGCCGGAATTTACTATTGAATTAGAATATACGAACGGAAAAGGAAATTATACAATTTCTCAATCGCAAGTTTTTGGGGAAAGCAAAGACCCATTTAGCCACCAGTTTATAGTGCCTGAAAATATAGAAAAGTACGAACTAGAAGGGAATCAAATATTCTACGCTACTCATCACTCGGATAGTAATTTACAAGGTATGAAGATGATTGTTCCAGCAAAAGGGAAAAATAGTGCATACCAAATCGTTATTATTAATCATAGTTTAGAGAACCCAGGAGAAGCAGTATTCGATAAGAATGTAAATAAAGAAGAACTAGAGAAAATTATGCTTTCTATGTTGAAATAGCAAAAAGGTGTTCTTAAGATGTATATCTCTAGAACATCTTTTCCTTTTCTCTTTTCTTCTGATAAACTATGGAAAGTATGATATACACTGACTGAAATTTTTTTATACTGGAAATAATAAAAAGAGAACTTGTATAGAATGTAAGCGTGTGGTAATATCAAAGATGTACTGATTGACTATATTATCCAATTGGTCATTTTTGGAGGTGAAGATGTGGCGATAGATCGAAAACGTTCTATTATTGAAGCTGCAACAAAGTCTTTTTCAGCGTTCGGTTATAAAGCAACAACGATGGATCAAGTAGCGAAGTTAGCGAATGTAGGAAAAGGAACGATTTATACTTTTTTCAAAAATAAAGAAGAGCTATTTGGTGAAATTATTTCTAATTTAATTACAGAAATGAAGCAAGTTGCAGAAAGTGCAATTCGTTCAGATGTTTCATTTTTTGAAAATGTACATAGAGCATTATATAGCATCTTGGAATTTAGAAAAGAACATCAGCTCATGATTAAATTAATTCAAGAAGAGCGCGATATGGGAACGAAAGAAGTACAAGAAGTTATGCAGCAAGTTGATGTGGAAATCGTTTCTGTTATTCAATCGTATTTAAAGATTGCGATTGAAAAAGGTGAAATTAGCAAATGTGACCCAGAAATTACAGCATTTATTATGCTTCGTCTATATGTATCGCTTATTTTTGATTGGGAAAAAAATCATGAACCGCTAGAAAAAGAAAAAATTGCAGAGTTATTTGAACTTTATTTACTAAAAGGATTGTCAAACTAAGATAATCCTTTTAATTTTATAAAAAAATGACCGAATGAACAATGTGGTCATATATTTAAGTTAAGGGGGGATATAGAAAAAATATAATCATAATGAGAAAAAGTTGCATAGTAATAAATTCGGGGATAAGGCATATGTATGAACAAGTATAGCCTTTTTGTTTGGGTGAAAATGACTATATGAACATTTTGGTCATTTTATAAAAGGGGGAGAAATTATGAAAGGTAATCAGTTACTTCGGAAAGAGTTCACGGAAATTATAAAAAGTAAAAAAATATTAATTCCAATTATTGCGGTCTTATTCGTACCGATTTTATATGCAGGGATGTTTTTGTGGGCCTTTTGGGATCCGTATAAACAGTTAGATGACTTACCAGTTGCAGTAGTCAATTTAGATAAAGGCGCAGTATTTGATGGGAAACCAATTGAGGTCGGAAAAGGGCTCGTTGATAATTTAAAAGATAATAAAAGTTTTAAATGGGAGTTCGTAAGTGAAAAAGAAGCAAAGAAAGGAATGGAAGGTAGAAAGTATTACATGTTAGTGCGCATTCCAGATGACTTCTCAAGTAACGCTACAACGTTACTAAAAGACAATCCAAAGCCATTAAACTTAGAGTACATTCCAAACGAAAGTTTAAACTTCTTATCTTCACAAATTGGAGGAACAGCCATTGAAAAGATTAAAACTGAAGTATCAAGCACGTTAACGAAAACATATGCAGAGAAAATGTTCGATTCTATTAAAGACGTCTCAAAAGGATTAGCAGATGGATCAGAAGGGGCAAGTAAACTACACGACGGATCAAGTGAATTGCATGATGGTTCAAGTAAAGTGACGGATGGCCTTCATACACTTCAAGGGAAGCCTGGGGAGATGAAGGATGGAGTTGGGAAACTATTTGATGGATCTGGGAAAGTGACAGCAGGTTTAAATACGTTAAATAGCAAAACCGGTGAAATGCAAATAGGTATCGGGAAATTAGTAGATGGCTCCGGAAAAGTAACAGATGGTTTACATGTATTAAATAGCAATGTAGGTATCGGAAAATTAGTAGATGGCTCCGGAAAAGTAACAGACGGTTTACATGCACTAAATAGCAATGCAGGTATCGGAAAATTAGTAGATGGGTCAGGAAAAGTAACAGATGGTTTACATGCACTAAATAGCAATACAGGTATCGGGAAATTAGTAGATGGATCAGGAAAAGTAACGAACGGTTTAAATACGTTAAATAGTAAAACAAGTGAGATGCAAACAGGTATCGGAAAATTAGTAGATGGGTCAGGAAAAGTAACAGACGGTTTAAATACGTTAAATAACAAAACGGGTGAAATGCAAAAAGGTATTGGCGAATTGCGTGATGGATCTGAGAAAGTGACCGGTGGTTTGAACAAGTTAGTAAGTAAATCCGGTGAATTAAAAACAGGAACAACTGATCTATCAAATGGTATGGAACAACTGGTTGGGGGACAAAAACAATTAGAGGTAGCTTCTCAAAAAATTGAAAAGGGTTTGCAAGATTTAAATAGTAAAGTGAAAAGTTCTGCTGCAGGTTTAGAGGAAATACAGTCGAAAGGCCCTTCTATATTGAATACAGTAAATGAGAAAATAGATGGAGCTGGGGCGAATGTAAATCAGTTAAATGAACTTACGCAATCAACAGCAGGAGATGCAAAAAATGCAGCGCAAGATGTAGCGAATTTACAAAAGCAAATCGAGAGTTTACCGAAAGAATATCAAGAGCAGTTACAACCATTTATAACAAGTGCTGTAAAAAGTACAGCTACAGTTCAACAAAAAGCTGCCGGAGTAGCAGGTGGAACAAATAAATTAAATGAAGAAGTAAAACAATTAAAAGGCGAAATAAATCAAAAAACAAGTGATGCACAAAACAAACTACCGAATACAGCGAAATTGGACACTTTAACAGAGGGTATTGAGAAATTAGCCAGTGCACAAAAAGGATTTGTTGAAAATTTCCAAGGGTTTGGTAAAAATTTAAATGTAGCAAAAGAAGGCGCAAATAAATTTAAAAATGAATCCGGTCAATTAATTGATGCGATAAATCAATTAGCAGATGGCTCTGGTCAAGTAACAGGCGGTTTAGGAACATTATCTGCAGGAGCAAATCAAATGGCAGGTGGTGTACATCAATTAGCAGATGGCTCAAGTCAAGTAACAGGCGGTTTAGGAACATTGTCTGCAGAAGCAAACCAAATGGCAGGTGGAGTAAATCAATTAGCAGATGGCTCAAGCCAAGTAACAGGCGGTTTAGGAATATTATCTGCAGGAGTAACGAAATTAGCGGATGGCTCAAACCAAGTAACAGGCGGTTTAGGAACATTATCTGTAGGGGTGTCCCAATTAGCAGATGGCTCCGGTCAAGTAACAGGCGGTTTAGGAACATTATCAGCAGGGGTATCCAAATTAGCAGATGGTTCAAGCCAAGTAACAGGCGGTTTAGGAACATTATCTGTAGGAGCAAATCAAATGGCAGGTGGAGTAAATCAATTAGCAGATGGCTCCGGTCAAGTAACAACAGGCTTAGGCACATTATCAAATGGCTCAACCCAGCTAATCGACGGAGTAAATAAACTAGCAGACGGATCAGGAAAAGTAACGGATGGTCTCGTAAAAGTAAACGATGGTTCAGGTGAACTTGCAGAGAAACTTGGCGAAGGAGCAGAAAAAACTGGTGAAGTAAAAGGGACGGATAAAACGTATGATATGTTTGCAAGTCCTGTAAAAGTGAAGACGGAGAAAATGGCGGAAGTTCCAAACTACGGAACTGGATTTACGCCGTACTTCTTATCACTCGGTTTATTCGTTGGGGCATTACTATTATCAATCGTATATCCATTACGTGATACAGTCGGCGTTCCGAAATCAGGGTTTAGTTGGTTTATTAGTAAGTTCGGCGTACTACTATCAGTTGGTATTATTCAAGCGATAGTAGCAGATGTTATATTACTGTTCGGATTGGGTGTAGAAGTACAAAGCATTCCATACTTCATACTCTTTAGTATCATTACAAGTTTAGCATTTATCGCATTAATTCAATGTTTAGTAACAGCATTCGGTGATGCAGGCCGTTTCATCGCCATCATCACATTAATTATTCAGCTTACAACGAGTGCCGGAACATTCCCACTAGAATTGATTCCGAAGTTTTTACAACCATTCAATGCTTGGTTACCGATGACATACTCTGTATCTGGATTGAAGGCAGTCGTATCAAGCGGAGACTTTAACTTCATGTGGCAAAACATTGGAATGCTCATGATCTTCATTGTTGTATTATCACTTGGAACAATCGCTTCATTAACTTGGATGCATAAACGACAATTTAGAAATATTGCTGAAAATCAATCGGTTGAAGCGTAAAAAAAGCACCTTTTTGGTGCTTTTTTATTTTAATAGAGGGCATTTTTTCCTTAGTTCATCTATAAATCTTTCTAAAAGCTATAGAAACGAAAGAAAAGGAATTACAACAATTTACAGAGAAACATAGTGTAGAGGAGTTGATATGATGAAAGGCAATCTTACTTATTATTTTATCGTAAATCCGCTAATAATCTTTCTTGTTTATGCCCTTTCACCTATATTGTTTGATAAAGAAGTATATACAAGTATGAAAGATGCATTTGGAATACTTACGTTCTATGTAGTAAGTCTATGAACGCTTCAACATTCGAACTTGTAATGTATCCAAGCGTTATATATTCATCTTCATAGTAAAATATTATTTTTTTGTCAAAGATTCTTCTCTTCGTTTCTATGGATAGAATTTTTTCATAATCAAATTCGGCAATGAATGTGTTTTTATATTGGCTAAAAAAGAGAAGTCTTTGATTAGTAGCAAGTAACATGCCAGGATACGGGACTTTATGCGTAATCATATAGCCAGTAAGTGAACATTTTAAAGTAGATAAAATTTTTTCTTCTTTATGTAATAGTTGTTTTGCAGCTGTTAAGATTGGATTCATTGTATACATTCCTTTTATTTTGATATATGAATATTGTATCAAGAGTAAAAAGATTCTCAATATGTAATATTGCATATTGGCCGTTTTATAGTTGTAATATTATTTTTAAAAAGAAAAAGTACGAGGTGATTCAATGATACGGTTAGTAAAAGAGACTGATGCAGAAGCAATTATGAATATTAGAAAAGAAATTATATTATCGGAAACTACTACAAAATTTTTCGTAGTATCCCCAAAGAAGTTACCCAATGATATGAATGCAGAAAGAGAAAAGATACGGAAAAGTAATGAGAAAGGTAATCTTTATATCGTGTATGAAGTAGATGGGAAGGTAGTTGGCTTTTTAATTTTCAACCGATATGAACTAGAACGGTTACAACACGCAGGCACAATGGGAATGGGGATTAAAGAGGCGTATTGTAATCAAGGCATCGGCACGAAATTAATTGAATTTCTTATTAGTTGGGCGAAAGGGCAGAAAGGTTTAGAGAAAATTTGTTTAGGTGTAGTTTCTGTTAATGATCGGGCAATTAAAGTGTACAAACGTATGGGCTTTGTAGAAGAAGGCAGACAACGAAAGCAAATTAAATATGAAGATGGATCATATGGAGATGACGTATTGATGGGGTTTTATATTGAATAAAAAAGAGGAGTATTCTATTGATAGAAAGTGGGAATTTATGAGTAATTGTATAGGCGGTACATATTTTAGTGAAGAGACTGCCAATATTGGCAGTCTCTTTTTAGTGAAAACGTTAAAATTTAGCGAATCTTAAGTTCCAATCTTTCTTTCTGACGAAGATGATGAGCAAAATGCATAGAAATAAGTTGAAACCATTCTGCTGCATTTAAGTAACCAAGCCCAGGATGTTCGACTTTACAATCACTTGGAATAGAAGAAAGTGTTGGCTCTGTATTTTTTACAATTGTAATTAATTCTAGAAATTGTTTCTGCATTTCTTCTTTGGTGGCTGGATTTTCAGGTGTATATCCAGGATGATTTGGTACTTTAATTTGTATATTTGGGAAAGCACCAAGTTTATATACTTTTTCACCCATCTCTGTTTTTATGTTAGTTATTGATGGTGTTTCTATTTTACATTTTGTGATTGCATCTAACTGCATATATGTGGAGGCAATTAAATGATTATACATTTGACCGAGAGACCATTCCTCACTAGAAGGATTCATCCTAAATTGCTCTATAGAGTACTTTTCTAATTCCTCTATGTAATACGTTGCTAACTCCTCAAATTTCTTCATATTGTTAACTCCTTTTTATGAAAATGTATTTGTTAATACCTACTATAAAGGAGGGATACTGACAACATTATGTCAGTAGTGAAATTAAAGTTTTAACATTTTTTTTGCTTCATCACGGATTTTCTCAGAAAGAATTTTTGGCTCAAGTACTTGCACTTGGCTTCCCCAGCTGAATACCCATTGAAACACTTCGTCTATGTTTCTTGATTTCAAAAAGACGTGAAAATTGTTATCTCTATGTTCATATGAATCTATAAAAAAATATCGTGATTCAATAATTTTATGTGCAATATGAGATGGAAACAATAAATGGATTGTAACAGTACGATTGCTTTCAGGCTTATAGTTTTGTAAAGAAAAGTCCTTCGGTTTTGTGAAAAATTCTTGTTCTTGCTGTAACATATCCATACGATCTAAGCGGAAATTGCGTATTTGTTTTCGAAGTAAACAGTGGGCAACGATGTACCAAATTCCTGAAATATTGACTAAGCCGTAAGGATGAACGGTCCGCTTTATTTTTGTAGCTTCTCTCGGTTTTCGATAAGAAAAAGAGATAGCTTGTTCTTTTTGAATAGATTCTTGCAATAGGAGAAGTTGATTTTCTAGGTTTTCTTGTTCAGATTGCTGATGTGAAAATATAGGAGAAAGGAAGCGAAAAGTTCCTCGTAATTCCCGGGCTTTCTTTTGTTGATCAGCAGGGAGAACAATTTCAAGTTTCTCTTTTGCTGATCGTGCATGTACAGAAAAAGAAGAAGTGAAAGTTTTCTCGATATAATCACCGCCTAATAAAAGAGTAACAGCCTCTTCAGGCGTAAGCTGAATGGGTGGTAAGAAATAACCATCCATTAATGAATAGCCGTAGCCAGGCATTGAATAAATAGGAACACCCGATTCGTTAAGTGCATCCATATCTCGATAAATAGTTCTTATACTAGTTTCGAATTTTTTAGCCAAGCTTTGTGCTGTAACAGTTTGTCTTCTTTGTAATTCAATTAATATAGCTAATAAACGATCTGTCCGATTCATGGAATATCACCTTCAAATTTTTATAAATATACCTACTGTAAACTTCTAAAAGCAGTATGTTTTCCCCTCCCATTAACAGACTTTTACCTATGTATAATATTAATATAGTAAAATCATAACAACCGATATTGCAGTTTCCAATAATATACTATATAATCAATTTAAGAAAACGTTTTCATGCAAAGGGGGAGAATTTCGTGTCGACTATAGAGGACGTGGCGAAATTAGCGGGGTTATCAAGGACAACGGTTTCTAGGGTGATTAATAATCATCCATATGTTTCAGATGAGAAGAAAAAAAGGGTTCAATTAGCAATGAAGCATTTAGGCTTCGTTCCTAATTCTGCGGCGAGAAGGCTTCGTAAACAAAAAACGGAAACAATTGCGGTGCTCGTTCCAAGGATTACAAATCCTTTCTTCAGTAGATTTATCGAAGCAATCGAGATTGCTGCTTCTGAACATAAATATAAACTGATTATTTGTCAAACAAGATATTTACCGGAAAAAGAGATGGAGTATTTACAATTATTATCTACGAAACAAGTAGATGGGATTATTCTATGTTCACTAGAAAATCCGTGGGAAGATGTAGAGCCATACTTACAGCACGGTCCAATCGTGTTGTGTAATGAATATATTGAGGAAGCAAATATTCCAACAGTGAAGTTTGATCATGCGCAAGGAGCATACATAGCTGCGAAGCATGTGTTAGATCAAGGATATCGTAATCTTATTTTTTGCCGTGGTAACGAAACCAAAGTCGTTAGCCAGCAGCGAAAAATGGGCTTTTTACGTGCAATAACTGAGAAGAGCCGCCAAGTAGAAGCGATTGACTTTCTTGAAAACGCTTTCTCTTGGGGAGATGGAAAACGAATATTCCATGAAGTATTAAAGGACAAAAAAAATCCTACCGCGATTTTGGCAGGAGGCGATGAGGTAGCAGCTGGAATTATCTCAGAGGCGAAACGCCATAACTGGAGCATTCCAGATGATCTCGCTGTTATCGGTTTTGATAATCAAATATTATCGCAGATTACAGAACCAGGTATTACGACAATTGAACAGCCAATTGATGAAATGGCCCGAAAAGTTGTCGACCTAATGATGGATAAAATTCATACGAAAAATTATCGAAAAAAAGAATTGTATGAGTTTGAACTGGAGCTCTTGGTGAAAGGTTCAACGATGAAGGATAAGATGTTATTAGCCTAGTAGACTATGTCTGCTAGGTTTTTTTCTGTTCACAAACTACTATTCTTCGTGAACGCAATCGTCACATTTGTTATGGTATGCTTCGTGCTGCTCATCAATTTCTTTCCCGCAGTGTGCACAAGTTTTCGTCGGTAAATTTCTGAAAAACTCCATTGGTTGATCGATCATGTCAATCCCTCCATTTCCATTTCTTACTATCATTGTATTAGTACAAAAAATAAAAGTCAACAACTGTTTTATAACAAAATTGAAAATTAATGAAAAAGTTTAGGAAATGGATTATAGTTAACAATGTAGGATGTAAGTAAAACATGCATTTCTACTCGGTTTTAGAAAGGATGGATACATATGAAAATGACTGTTGTCGGCTTTTGGGGCGGCTTTCCAGAAGCGGGAGAAGCAACGTCGGGGTATTTGTTTGAACACGATGGTTTTCGTTTACTTGTAGACTGTGGTAGTGGTGTACTAGCACAGCTTCAAAAATATATAACACCATCTCATATAGATGCAGTTGTACTGTCGCACTATCATCACGATCATGTTGCAGACATTGGGGTATTGCAATATGCGAGATTAATTACGAGCGCGACGAAGGGACAACTACCAGAACTACCAATATACGGTCATACGTTTGATGAGAATGGTTTCCATTCTTTAACACATGAACCGCATACGAAAGGAATCGCGTACAATCCAGAAGAAACACTTCAAATTGGACCGTTCTCGATTTCATTCTTAAAAACTGTTCATCCTGTTACATGCTTTGCGATGCGTATTACAGCTGGAGATGATGCTGTAGTATACAGCGCTGATTCAAGTTATATTCCTGAATTCATTCCATTCACAAAAGATGCTGATCTTTTCATTTGTGAGTGTAATATGTATGCACATCAAGAGGCTGCAAAAGCAGGGCATATGAATAGTACAGAAGTAGCAAGTATTGCAAAAGATGCGAATGTAAAAGAACTTTTATTAACGCACTTACCGCATACAGGCAACCCATCTGATTTAGTAACAGAAGCAAAACAAATTTTCAGTGGTCACATTACGCTAGCGCATAGTGGCTACGTATGGAACTCATGAGGTGATACGATGTTATTTATTGATAATAAAGGAATTACAGATCCTAGAATAAACTTAGCGATTGAAGAATATTGTGTGAAAAATTTAGATATTAACGAAACATATTTACTGTTTTACATTAATGAGCCTTCGATTATCATTGGTAAAAACCAAAACACAGTAGAAGAAATTAATGCAGATTACGTAAAAGAAAAAGGTATTCATGTCGTTCGTCGTCTATCAGGCGGAGGCGCAGTATATCATGATTTAGGAAACTTAAACTTCAGTTTTATTACGAAAGATGATGGAGACAGTTTCAGTAACTTCAAAAAATTCACAGAGCCTGTAACGAAAGCGCTTAGTAAATTAGGTGTAAATGCAGAACTAAGTGGTCGTAACGACATTTTAGCTGAAGGTAGAAAAATTTCAGGTAACGCGCAGTTCTCAACGAAAGGTCGTATGTTCAGTCACGGTACGTTACTATTTGATTCTGAAATCGATCACGTCGTATCAGCGTTAAAAGTCAAAATGGATAAGATTCAATCAAAAGGAATTAAGTCAATCCGTAGCCGCGTTGCGAACATTACAGAGTTCTTAAACGAAAAAATGACGACAGAGGAGTTTAGACAACTTCTTCTAGAAACAATTTTCGAAGGAGAAACAGAAATCCCAACGTATGAATTAACAGAAAATGATTGGAAAGAGATCCACAAACTTTCTGAAGAACGTTACCAAAATTGGGATTGGAACTACGGAAAATCACCGAAGTTCAACTTACAACATTCACACCGCTTCCCAGTTGGACAAGTTGATGTTCGTCTTGAAGTGAAAAAAGGAACAGTAACAGAATGTAAAATTTACGGCGACTTCTTCGGTTCACTAGATGTTCATGATATCGAAGAGCGTCTAACAGGCGTTCAGTTCGATAAAGATGCATTCACTGCAGCTTTAGAAGGCGTAGATATCGCACGCTACTTCGGTAACATTACAACTGAAGATTTCTTACATTTATTCTTCTAAAAATGAGGGAGGCTGCCATAACGGGCAGCCTCTTTCTTTTTGCGTAGATTGTCAGGTTTTGTCGGTAAGTCGATATAACTGAAAAATCGCCGATATAAATCGAGCTGCGCTGATATAACTGAAAAATCGCTCATATAATTTCATTTACCGCAAAACATAAAATCACAGGACATCTGCCTCTTATAAAGGAATATATATATGAAAAGGAGGCGGATCGAAATGAAAAGAGTAATGTACGTTGTATTATTGCTCAGCTTCGTCATTGGAATGACAGCGTGTAACAGTGGATTGCCCTCAAGTCGTACAATTTTGTCTATCGGAAAACCGGCTGAGGATAATGTTATATATTTTACGCATACAGATAACAAACGAAAGATACATGATATACAAGACATGTTTCAAAATAAGAAGTGGAAAAGAAATGAAACATTCAGCACTGTTAATAAAACGCCAGATGTCGTCTTATCAATAGATGAAAACAACAAAGGGTTACCGACGTTATATGTTACGGTGTATTTTCATGAAGATGGAGCGGACGCTCTTAACTTGCACGGCGAGCATACGACGTTAAATAAAGAGGAACTTAATAAACTTAGAGAAAAGATGAATGCATATTATCCTAAAATGATTTCTGGTCTAGTTTCATAAATTACTTACAAATAAAATCCCCTTATTCTTCCAAAGTAAACTAAGAGTAGGTGGTCTGTCTATATGCAGTTAATAGAATATCACTTGCCACTTTAATTTTCTTTTAATATAATTAATTTAGAATTTTTAAATATTCTAAATTTTATAAAGGTGGGGTTTTTGTGAATCTCGTTCAATCTTTGGCTGAAACGGCAAAAAAGAAGGGGGATAAACCGGCTTATATATTTATGGATCAGTCGGTCTCATATGACCAATTAAACAAAATGGTCACAAGGTTTTCTGGCAATTTAGCAGAAATGGGCATTGGAAAAGGGGACAATGTCGCATTAGTTGTTGGGAACTCACCACATTTTTTGGTCGGTTTATACGGAACAATGAAAGCCGGAGCAACTGTTATTCCAGTTAATCCAATTTATACAGCAGACGAAATGCATTATATTTTACAAAATGGAGATGTAAAAACAATCATCGTACTCGACGTCCTTCTACCTGTTATACAATCTCTTACAACAAGACTTCCTTCATTAGAAAACATCATCATATGCGAAACCTCATCAGATTTTAACCATACAGAAACCGAAAAAATGAAAACGTTTACTAGTTTTGTGGGGACTGGAGATACAACTTACGAAGGTCCTGAACTAGATGAAGAAGATGTAGCGGTTATCCTATACACTTCGGGCACAACTGGAAAACCGAAAGGCGCTATGTTAACACATAAAAATTTATATAGTAATGCGAGCGATGTGGCTTCGTATTTACAATATACGGCTGATGACCGCGTTGTTGCGGCACTGCCTATGTTCCATGTATTCTGTTTAACAGTTGCGGTAAATGCACCGATTGTGAACGGGGCAACGATTTTAATGTTACCGAAATTTAGTCCGAAAGAAGTATTCCGTATTTGTCGTACGTACGAACCAACGATCTTTGCTGGCGTACCTACGATGTACAATTATTTATATTTATTTGAAGAAGCAAGCGCAGAAGATGTGAAGACGCTTCGTCTTTGTATTTCCGGTGGCGCATCGATGCCTGTTGCTCTTCTACAAAACTTTGAAAAACGTTTTAACGTTATTGTTTCAGAAGGATACGGTTTATCAGAAGCATCACCAGTTACTTGTTTCAATCCGCTAGATCGTCCTCGTAAACCAGGGTCGATTGGCACAAATATTTGGCATGTAGAAAATAAAATTGTAAATGAACTTGGGGAAGAAGTACCTGTCGGCGCAGTCGGCGAATTAATCGTTCGCGGACCTAACGTTATGAAAGGATACTATAATGCACCAGAAGATACAGCTGCGACATTGAAAGACGGCTGGCTATATACAGGTGACTTGGCGAAAATGGATGAAGAAGGTTACTTCTATATCGTTGATCGTAAAAAAGATATCGTCTTAGTTGGCGGTTATAACGTATACCCTCGTGAAGTAGAAGAAGTATTATATACGCACGAATCAGTAGCGGAAGTTGTCGTAATCGGTGTTCCTGATGAAAACTTAGGAGAAGCTGTGCGAGCGTACGTCGTTTTGAAGCAAGCAAACGTAACAGAAGAAGAACTAATGCATTACTGTACGTTACATTTAGCGAAATATAAAGTGCCGAAAAGCATTGAGTTTTTAATAGAATTACCGAAGAATACGACGGGTAAGTTGTTAAGAAGAGCATTGAGAGAGAAAGCGATGCAAGTGTAAAAATGAGGCAACCATCTTTGAAGGTGGTTGCCTCATTTTTTTGTGCATTGATTAAGCTGTGGTGCCATATATTTAAAGCTTCATATGACCAACAAGGAGGAGATATACATAGAACAGAAGGGATTAACGCTTACGGCGAGTGCAATATCTTATTTGTGAAATTATGGATGAACTCTGAAAATGATAAGAACGGTAATTTTAATCAAAATGGAGTAATGAACCGTGAATCAATGGCTACGGTGTTAGTAAATGCATATAAATTAGAATGGAATGAAAATAGTAAGTTACCAAAAGAATTTGCTGATTTGAAAAATCATTGGGCTCGAAGTATGCCAATATTTTAGTTTAGCAAGAAAATTTAAAATCCAAGTTGACACATATGAATTACAGAATTAAAATGAAAAGAAATCGAATACAATACATTAGAAGCTAATCAGATAAACTGAAGGCGCACAATGTTCACATTTGTGAATATATTGTGTGCCTTTTTCTATTGTATAAACTAAGGGGGCTTAACGATGAAAAAGTGGGGTAAGGCAGCGTTTATGAAAAGTACAGGTGTTTTATTATCAGCAGTTGTACTTTTATCAGGGTGTGGTTCGGCAACATCCACTAGTAATTCTGAAGGAAGTGGGGATAAAAAAACAGTTGAGCTTTTAAATGTTTCTTATGATCCAACTAGGGAGTTATATCAAGATTTTAATAAAGATTTTGCGAAGTATTGGAAAGAGAAGCACGGGCAAACAGTAAATGTAAAACAATCACACGGGGGATCTGGAAGTCAGGCGCGTTCTGTTATTGATGGCTTAGAAGCAGACGTTGTTACACTAGCACTTGCTTATGATATTGATGCCATTAGTAAGAAAAAACAACTAGCAGAAGATTGGCAGAAGCGACTTGCGAATAATTCCACTCCATACACGTCAACAATTGTATTTCTTGTTCGAAAAGGAAACCCGAAAGGAATTAAAGACTGGGATGATTTAACGAAAAAAGGTGTGTCTGTCATTACACCAAATCCAAAAACATCAGGCGGAGCACGTTGGAACTATTTAGCGGCGTGGGGATACGCATTGAAAAAATATAATAATAGTGAAGATAAGGCGAAAGAGTTTGTTAGCCAAATTTATAAAAACGTAGAAGTATTAGATTCAGGAGCACGCGGAGCAACGACAACATTTGTTGAAAAAGGAATTGGTGACGTATTAATCGCATGGGAAAATGAAGCGTTATTATCTCAAAAAGAGCTTGGAAAAGATAAATTTGAAATTGTAACCCCTTCTATTAGTGTACTTGCAGAACCACCAGTAGCGGTTGTAGATAAAGTCGTTGATAAAAAAGGAACGAAAAAAGTAGCAGAAAAATATGCATCCCAATTTCCGAAAGTTCAATTATTTACAGTAGATGAACTATTTGGTGGTTGGAAAAAAGCACAAGAAAAACACTTTAATGACGGCGGCGTATTCGATAAAATTTATCAAAAATAATGCACTGCTAAAGGGGGAAGAGGTGAAAGAGGATGAGGAAGAAGCGTGTTTTACCAGGGTTTGGATTATCGCTTGGATTTACAATGTTGTACATGAGTTTATTCGTACTTATACCACTTTCTATCGTATTTATTCAAACTTCACAGTTAGGTTGGAAGAAGTTCGCTGGGGTTATAACGAACGAGCGTGTGTTGCATTCCTATCAAATTAGTTTTACAACTTCATTGGTAGCGGCTATTGTAAATGCCATTTTCGGTTTATTAATAGCTTGGGTGCTCGTACGCTACAAATTTCCAGGGAAACGACTATTAGATGGACTCATTGATTTACCGTTTGCACTTCCGACAGCTGTAGCTGGTATTACACTTACAACGCTTTATGCGGAAAATGGATGGATTGGGAAAATATTTGGTCTGTTGCATATAAAAGTAGCTTTTACACCACTCGGAATTATCGTTGCGCTTACTTTTATCGGTTTACCATTTGTCGTTCGAATGGTGCAACCAGTGCTGCAAAATATTGATAAAGAAGTAGAAGAGGCGGCTTCGAGTTTAGGTGCATCCCGCTTGCAAATATTTGTGAAAATCATTTTACCAGAGATCTTTCCCGCTCTTCTTGCAGGTTTTTCACTCGCATTTGCAAGAGCATTAGGAGAATACGGATCTGTCGTTTTCATCGCAGGTAATATGCCGATGAAAACAGAAATTGCGCCACTGATGATTATGACGAAACTAGAACAATATGATTATGCGGGGGCAACAGCTGTAGCGACCGTGATGCTTATTATTTCTCTCCTTTTCCTTCTTCTTATTAATATGATTCAAAGCTGGAGTAGAAGGCATGAACTAAAAAGTGAATAGGAGGAGAGAAAATGGAACCAACATTATTAGAAAAGAAAATAGTAAAAAGCGTATCAGCTAAAAAAGAATCTAAGCTTGTACCAGGCATATTAATTACGATTACAGTTTTATTTTTATCTCTCTTTCTATTACTGCCACTCATAACTATTTTTCTAAAAGCCTTTGAAAGAGGGATGGATGTATACATTGCCGCTATTACAGATCAAGAAGCATTTTCAGCAATTAGATTAACGCTTCTCGTTGCGTTAATCGTTGTGCCGCTTAATACGATATTTGGGGTAGCGGCCGCATGGCTTATTACAAAGTTTCAGTTTAAAGGAAAACAAGTATTACTCTCTCTTATTGAACTGCCGTTTGCTGTGTCACCAGTTATCGCAGGATTAGTATTCGTTTTACTTTTCACACCGAGGGGTGCTCTTGGCGAATGGTTACTTGAACATGGAGTGAAACTCATTTTCTCTGTACCAGGCATTATTATCGCAACAATCTTTGTAACCTTCCCGTTCGTTGCACGTGAATTAATTCCGATTATGCAGGCGCAAGGGAAAAGTGAAGAAGAGGCAGCTTTATCACTTGGCGCAAGTGGCTGGAAAATGTTTTGGCGCGTTACGATTCCAAATATAAAATGGGGTCTTTTGTACGGCATGATTCTATGTAATGCCCGTGCTATCGGTGAGTTCGGAGCCGTTTCTGTCGTATCAGGTCACGTGCGTGGCATTACGAACACGATGCCGCTTCATATTGAAATTTTGTACAATGAATATCAATTTTCAGCAGCATTTGCAGTAGCGACGTTAATGTCATTAATTGCAGTGTTTACACTCGTTATAAAAAACTGGATTGAATGGCGAATGGAAAAACGACAATAAGAGGGGGATTACGGTGAGTATTCAAATTCAAGGTGTATCAAAGCAATATGGTACATTTCAAGCACTAACAGACATTCATTTGGATATTCCAAAAGGTGAACTTGTTGCCTTATTAGGCCCGTCAGGTTCTGGGAAAACGACGTTATTACGCATTATTGCAGGATTAGAAGAAGCGGATGGAGGCTCTGTTTCATTTGATGGAGAAGATTTAACAGACATTCACGTGAAAAACAGGCAAGTCGGTTTCGTCTTTCAGCACTATGCGCTCTTTAAACATATGAATGTATTTGAGAATGTCGCTTTCGGTTTAAAAGTAAGAAAGAAAAGCTTAAGACCGTCAGCAGAAGCGATAGAAGAAAAAGTAATAGAATTATTAAAGCTCGTAAAAATGGACGGCTTTGCTAAACGTTATCCAGCGCAATTATCTGGTGGACAACGTCAACGTATTGCACTAGCCCGGGCACTTGCAGTCGAACCGAAAATTTTATTACTCGATGAACCGTTCGGTGCACTTGATGCAAAAGTGAGAAAAGAATTACGAAGATGGCTCCGGAAATTACATGACGAATTTCAAATTACGAGCGTATTCGTAACGCATGATCAGGAGGAAGCATTAGACGTTGCAGACCGCATCGTTGTAATGAATGAAGGCTGCATTGAACAAATGGGAACACCGGAAGAAGTATATGAAAACCCAGCAAGTCCGTTTGTATATGACTTTTTAGGAAATGTAAATTTATTTCACGGCCGCGTTCATAAAGGAAAGCTAAATGTAGGGTTGGTCGAACTAGAAGCACCAGAGCATAAGCACGTTTCCAACGTAGACGGAATAGCCTACGTAAGGCCGCATGACTTATCAATCTCTCGTACGAAACAAAGCGTAGATGCAATCCCGGCCAAAGTATCATACTCTCACGCAGTTGGACCTGTCGTATATGTAGAATTAAAACGAGATGGAACAGATGAGTACTTAGAAGCAGAAATAAGTAAAGAACAGTTCAAGCATCTCAGCATTCAAGCGGGTGATTTCGTATACGTACAGCCGAAAGAAGTGAAAGTGTTTATTCCGGAGGATTTTGTGATTTAAATAAAAACCGAACCGTCATCTAAGTGGCGGTTCGGTTTTCTTTATTTTTTCTCTACCAATTTTTTATTCTTCCAATCTAGTGTGAACAATTTATTAAATGTTTTTTGATCAACGTCTTTTACGTTGTTTCCAACCCAGTTTGCAGTTCCGAATGTGAAGCCTGGACGAAGTTGGTAATCATCGGCGTGTTTTGTATAAGCGACTTGTAAGTTAGATTGATCTGTATTTTTTTCAGAGATAACAACAGCAATCATACCAGGAGAGAAACCGCTATTTGTTAATGCTGGAAGTTGATCCATCGGTATTAAATTACCTTTTGCATCAGATTCATATAGGTATGTGCGAGAGTACATGAAAAGTTGGTTTCCATATAAAGAATGATAGGAGTCACGTGTGTAAATACCCCAGTTTTGATTGTTATATCCGTTAAAGAATACGTTCCACTTTACGTTTTTGTTTGTTTGGTCAATTAAATTTGTTTTATAACTAGTTTGTTTATAGCTTACAGAGTCAGACCAAGTGACTTGACCAGTTGCACCAGCTTCACCGCTAGGGCCATTAGGCGTTACAGAAGCTTTAACAGAGCCACCAAGTTGATAAGATACGCTAGATGTTACAGTCGTTTCTTCTACAGCATTTGTAGGTGCTACGTTAAAGAAACGAGCGCTGTTATCTTGAAGGTTAAATGCAACATCATATTGTGAAGGATAACGTAATGTTGCACTAGCGCCAGGGATTAGGTAGTTATCAATAGGTGCATCACTTATAGTAGGATTTGCTTTTAGAAAACTACCAGTTGTATTAATAACGGCAATCTGTTTATCAGCGCTTGGGTCATCGATAAAAGTTACCTTTAAAGACATTGTCATATTATCAGTTTGATCATTATTAAATGTATTATAGCTCGTATGTGTTTTTGCATTTTGCCCGATATCTGTTACAACTTGTGACGTCGTTTGAGCGTAAGCAGCAGGTGTTGAAAGAGTTAAAGCGCTACTAGCAAAAACAGCGGATAATGCTAAACATTTTAAATATGTTTTAGAACGTTTCATACAATCACTTCCTTTTATCTTTGTCGATATATGTCGTATTACATTTATATCGTAACATGAAAATAAAACGGAATGGATGGTTATGCATAATTGCATAGATGAGTTTTGAAGGATAGAGATAATAGCATTTTATCAATCCTTATTAAGGAAATTGATGCGGTTTTATTTTATCCCCCTATTTGCTGGGTAGTATGACCCCCACCTCAAAATGCAGCGAAAGCAAAGAAGTTAGGTGGGGGGATGAATAAATCCCCACTGATTAAAGTTTCATTTCATATATTCCTCCTAATCAACTCTCCAACTTGCGTCGCAATAAACGCAACATCACTATCAATTTCATCCAACACGTAAGACTCTAAAATGCCCATTACAGCTGTTCCTAAAAATTTTAAGACGATATGTTTATCGATGTTTTTATTTACTGATGTGTCTGTATTTAATTTTTTCTCTATTTCACCCATGATGAAAGTTAGTAATTTTTTTTGAAATGATAAGGTGCTGTTACTTCTAAATAGTGCCGCAAAAAATGGTTTGTGTTCTTTGAAGTATTCAAACCATATGATTGTTCCTTCTATAAATTCTTTGTTTTGCTTCTCGTAGCATATTTCTTTTAATTGGTCTAAATGGTCGTCCACAATTTTATCTAATAAATTGTACTTATCTAGATAGTGTAAGTAAAACGTTTTTCTTCCGATGTTTGCTTTTTCAGTAATGTTTTTAACTGTAATTTCATCAAATCCATCTGTAATTAACATTTCTATAAATGCCGATTGAATGGCGTTTTGTGATTTTATAATTCTTCTATCGATTTTCTCCATATTGTGTTCCTCCGTTGTTGATACACATATTTCTTTATGTGTGTATTATCACCCAAATGTGTAAATGTGGTCATTGAAACAAGGTTCTACTCATTTTATTATAAATATACACATGAGTAATAATTCTCACAAGTGTAAAATTAATAATAAGATAAGGGTGGTTTTATATATGGCAGTTACGAAGGAAAATATAAGATTTTATGCAAGAGGTTTACAAGTTGCAGGTATTTTGAACATTTCCGAAGGTGCTGAGGAAAAGAAACAAAATCCAGCGATTGTTTGTGTGCATCCAGGTAGTAGCTGTAAAGATCAGACAGCAGGATTGTATGCCGAGAAGTTAGCGGAACAAGGATATGTCACGCTTGCGTTTGATGCGTCATATCAAGGTGAAAGTGAAGGTACACCGAGATATATTGAAGAGCCAGCTGTGCGAGGTGAGGATATTCGCTCAGCAGTCGATTATTTAACTACTCTTCCTTATATAGATGAAGAACGTATCGGTGTCTTAGGGGTTTGTGCAGGCGGTGGTTATGCGGTAAATGCTGCGATGACAGAGCGCCGCATTAAAGCGGTTGGTACAGTTGTTGGTGCAAATATCGGTCGTTTAAATCGTGAGTCTAACCCGATTGGTGTGTTAGAGGCAATTGGTAAACAACGTACTGCTGAAGCACGCGGAGCAGAGAAAATGATTACAAATTGGATTCCTAAAAATCAGGAAGAGTTAGCGGCAGCAGGTATGACGGATATAGATATTGTAGAAGCAGTTGAGTATTACACAACGCCGCGAGGTCAAAGTGTGAACTCGCCAAATAAGTTAAACTTTACGAGTATGGGATCGGTAATTGGTTTTGATGCGTTCCATTTAGCAGATACGTTATTAACGCAGCCGCTGCAAATTATTGTCGGCAGTAAGCAAGGTGCATTTGGTTCTTATAAAGATGGTCATGAGCTTTATGAGAAAGCAGCTTCAGAGAAAAAGGATTTATTTGTTGTGGAAGGTGCGAGTCATTACGATTTATACGACCAACCAGAACCAGTAAGAATTGCAGTTAAAAAATTAACAAGTTTTTATAAAGAGCATTTGTAAAAACAATGTTGATATAAATGGTGCCTATAGTTGTTAGATACAAGTCTAACAACTATAGGTTTTTACTATGATGAGCGAAGCGCTTAATATTTACGTTATAAGTGCATAACAAGTTATAATAAAAGAAATCAATAAGGAGGCTGGCTGTGAAGAATCTTCGTTATCTCAATATATTTACCATATTAATTATATACACACTACTTATGTTTTACATCGGCTGGAACGGATGGGTTTGGCTTCATGCGGTATTTGGCTGGGAATCTTGGGGATATTATGCTTTCATAGTCGCATTTATTTCATATGCGTACATTCTCGTGCAAGTGTTTAAGTTTCTGCCATTTCTGCGAACGATAGGTTCGATTTGGTTTGCGGTCATACAATATGCGCTTATGTTGTTGCCATTAGCTGATATTATGGTCTTTCTTTTACAGTTTTCAGTAGAGAAAGAAGCGGCAATTATTTGGACAGGGGCGGCTGTGATAGTTGCATTTATCTTTATCTTTGCGTATGGAGTATTTAATGCGTATAGTCCGGTAGTAAGAAAGTACGAGGTGCACATACCGAAAAAGGTAGAGGGGCGTAAAAGTTTACGCATTGCGATGGCTTCTGATATGCATTTCGGTAAACTGTCTGGCGTTTCGCATTTAAAAAGACTTGTTCGTCATGTAAATGAGATGGAACCTGATATTATTTTACTGCCAGGTGATATTATCGATGATCATCCAGGTGTGTTCATTCAAAAGAATATGGGACCAATCATGAAACAAATGAAAGCTCCATTAGGCGTATATGGCGTTTTAGGAAACCATGAATATTACGGCAGAGCAGTTCCAGAGTTTTTACAAGAGATGGATAAGATTGATATTCGTATTCTTTTAGATGAAGTAATTACAATTGAAGATGACTTTTATCTCATTGGAAGAAGAGATAAAACAGAGCGAGATCGCCAAAGCTTTGAACAATTAATGAGTACGGTAGATAAATCGATGCCTGTTATCGCAATGGATCACCAGCCATTTGAATTGAAACAAGCAGCAGCGGCAGGTGTAGATTTATTATTATCCGGTCATACGCACCGCGGACAAATGGCGCCCAATCATATTGTAACGAGAAGAATGTACGAGCTAGACTGGGGATACGCACAAAAAGGTGCGTTCCACGCAATTGTTTCTTCTGGATTTGGATTTTGGGGACCCCCGCTTAGACTTGGTAGTAGGTCGGAGATTGTGCAGGTAGAAGTTACGTTTGAATAGGGGTTATGAAATAGAGAGTTGATGGCTCTCTATTTTTTTTAATAAAAACAAATAAAAATAAATATTTATGTTGGTGCTAATTTCATAAAAGAGATACGATTATAAGACTCGATTAAAATAAAGGGGGATTGTAAGTGATCATATCAGATGTACTATACGGAGAATTTGAAGTGGATCAAGTAGTAGAAGAATTAATTTCAAGTAAGTCTATGCAAAGACTAAAGGGAATTCATCAAAATGGCGCAAGTTACTTAGTGAACGAGAAATGGAATGTAACGCGCTTTGATCATTCAGTTGGTGTTATGTTATTAGTTAAAAAACTAGGTGGTTCAGTAGAAGAACAGATCGCTAGTTTACTGCATGACGTATCGCATACTGCCTTTTCCCACGTGATTGATTACGTTTTTGATAATGAAGATGAAAGTTATCATGAAGAGATATTTAGTTCTGTTGTGAAAAACTCAGAAATTCCAGCGATCCTTGCGAAGCATGGTTATAACTATGAAGATATTTTATTAGATGATTCGAAGTGGACATTACTGGAAAGGTCAGCGCCCGAATTATGTGCAGATCGAGTGGATTATACGTTACGAGATATGTATACATACGGATATATTTCTTTAGAAGAGGTTCATAGATTTTTAGAGGATATTATCGCAGTAGAGGGGAAAATGGTCCTTCAAAGTATCGAAATGGCAGAGTGGTTTACAGAAACGTATTACAAAGAAGTAATCGATTTCTTTATGAAACCAATGAATATTTACGGAAATGATATGTTAGTGAAAACGTTAAAGTTAGCTCTTCATAAAAAGGTTATTCATGCAGATGATTTCCTTCTTGAAGATGAGGAGCTTATTTCGAAATTGCAGCAATGTAATGATTCAGAAGTCCATGCTTTATTAAGAAAAGTTCATCCCAATGTAAAAGTAAAAGAAGATAGAGACGATTACGATTTGTATCAGAAAAATAAAGTCCGTCTTATTGATCCTCCGTTACTTCGTGAAGGTGAAGTTATTCCAGCATCTGTTGTGTCAGAAAACATAAGACAGATGAGTGATATTGCTTATGAAAAAGCGGTGAGAGGGATGTATGTGAAAGTGATTTCGAATTAAAAAAGAAGTAGCGCATCGTTTTTAGAGCGCTACTTCTTTTTTATTAATGATCAAACCAATTCCAAATCTCAATATCTCCAAGAGTCGCATAACGTACGTGCGGGGAGTTTTGTAATTTTAATAACTCTTTCGACGGGCCAGTAATGACAATGCCGTATACTTTTACGCCATTCTCTTTTACATATTCATAACGTTTATCTAAGTTTAGTTCTTTCTCAGAAAGCGCTGCTATTTTGCTTACCGTTTTTTTATGGATAGAAAGGACGCGCATCATTTCGGTTACTTTGTCTTCTTGCGTTTTCTGCCCGTCAGTTTCATTATCGAGGAATCTTACATGTTCTGGAAACCCTATAGCTTCTCCGCCATGTAGGATATAGTCATCTACATTTTTTCTTTCTTGTCCTGTATCTAAAGCGTACCATAAAGGAGTTGGAGGGAGTTCTTGTGCCTCGAATGTGCTATATAAAAGCGGTTCTAATTCTTTTAAAGTGTAAGCTTTATCAAAAGAAATTGCTACTTCTGCAACGGTTCCATCATGTACTTTTGCAAGTGTATCCCATACTTTTTTTGATGAATCCTTTAAATAATCACCCTGCTCTGTTTTTGGATGAACAAAGAAGAGTTTTGGTTGATAGAACGGATTCATCCAAGTTCGCTTCGTAACATCTACAGATGATAAGAAGCTTTTTGTTTCTATTGTACCGAGGGGCATTTCTTTTTTACCGACGGTTCGTACTAAATCAAATTGGCTATTCGTACGGAAAAAAGCTTCTACACTTGTTCCGCCTCCCATAACACGGCTATTTGGGATCGTTGCTTCAAGTGCAAGCGAAGGAACCTCTCTAATTTCTTCTAGCCTTTTATCATTATTAGCTTGAAAATAAAAGGCTGATAATACCCCGCCGATTATATAGATAACGATGCAAATTGATAATATAAAACCAAACGTTTGTAAACGATGTTTCCACTTAATTCTCCAAAAAGGAATTTTAAGATTTTTTGGAGGTAACTTTTTCTTAATTGGTTCTGTTTTTGTTAACAGCTCATCTAAGTAAGCTTCACACTCTTCACATGACTCAATATGACTTTCTAACAGTTCTTGTTCATCATGCGTGAGCGTTCCATTTTCATACTTCTTCCATAGTTTTTTAAATTCTGTACAACCCATCCGTATCACTCCTTTATGCTTTTCGTGTCTTTCCGTCCCCTGTGTAATTCAATTTTCACTTTCGCTAATGAGAGACCAGTCATTTCTGCTATTTCCTTATAGGAGAATCCATAGTAATCTCGTAGTAGTAGGAAATTTCGTCTTTCGAGCGGAAGAGCGTATAAACTGTCTAACCAACTAGCAATCTCATGTTTTACGAAATATTCATGTTCTGTACTTGGCACGTTTGGTAAATGGAATTCTTCCACTGTAGTTGTTTTATACTTTTTTTCTTTTCGATACCAATCGATAAAGGCATTGTAGGCAATTGTAAATAACCACGGCCTAATTTCTTCTCCTTTATAATAGTCAATATGGACGAGCATTCGGTAAAATGTTTCTTGCATGAGATCTTCCGCATAGTGGGAATCTCCGGTTAGGGAGAGAAGATAGCGAAATAAATCTTGCATATGCTCTGAGTAAATTTCTTCTAATGATTGTTTGCGTTTCACTACATTTCCCTCCCTTCATATATAACAACGAAATACATATAAAAAAGTTACAATTTTTTATGGAATTATAGTAAAAAACGTCAAGAATTGGATTGCGTTCTCTTTTATCATAATACATATAAGGCGGGTGAACAGAGATGGAAAGCTATGAAACACAAATTCAAAGGTCAATTGATTATATTGAGGAAGATGTAATGGAAAAACAAACGCTGCGTAATTTAGCGCGGGTTGCGGGTTTTTCTGAGTCTCATTTTCATCGTGTATTTCAGGCGTTAGTAGGTGATACGGTAATGGAGTATGTTCGAAAGAGGAGGTTAGCCCGGGCAGCTTATCAACTTTCTCATACGGATGAAAAAGTTATTGATATCGCGTTTGAACATGGCTTTCAATCTCACGAAACGTTCACGAGAGCCTTTAAAAAATTATTTCAAATGACACCGAGTGAATATCGAAAACAAGAAATCGAAACACCGATGTATTACAGAGTGAATGTAAAGCAAAGAAAATTAAATCCGTATTTAGGAGGCATACAAATGGAATATCGTATTGTAAATAAACCAGAATTTTTAGTGGCGGGTTATGAACTGAAGACGACAAGTAAAGAAGGGAAAAACCATCAAGACATTCCAGCATTTTGGCAAGAATATTTACAAAAAGATCTTGGAACGACAATTCCGAATCGTAAAGATACGAGCCAATGGGTAGAGCTTGGATTATGTACTGATTTTAATTTAGAAACAGGAGACTTCACTTATATTATCGGAATGGAAGTTACAGACTTTGAAAATGTACCAAATGAAATTGCAAAGCGTACTTTCCCGGCAGCAACATATGCAGTATTTACAACGCCGAAAGTTCCTCATGAAGAAATGGTATCGTCTATCCACCAAACTTGGAATGCAGTATTCTCAGAATGGTTTCCGCATTCAGGGTATGAACATTGCGGAGTTACAGAGTTTGAACTGTACGATGAGCGTTGCCACGAAGATAAGAGTGAGTTTGCACAAGTAGAGCTTTGGATACCGGTGAAGAAAAAATAATAGGGTAAGAGCGAATCATTGGGAGATGGTTCGCTTTTTTTATAAGTGGATTGTTAAATTTGTATTGTTTTATCTGTAATACATATGAAAATGGTAAAATAAAATAGCAATTAAATATTGCGGGTGGAAGGTTATGCCCTTTCTTCATTTTGTGAAGAAAGGAGGTGTAATCGTATGGAATTTCTTTTGCAAATTTTGTAGGAAATTACAAAAACTATAGCTAGAGAAGGTATAGTTTTTGGATTTAAGAAATTAACGGCAAAAAAGCGCAAAAAGAAGACCACCCGTCTGCCTGCGAAGCGTGGGAAGTCTTCTAAGCGCAAATAAGCTTTAGTTGCAACCTTCCACCTTGCGGTAATTAGTTGCAGTGACGGGGTGTTGGAAGCACCTCGTCTACTTCATTTTATGCAAAACTTAGTTAGTTTATACTTCTATTTATAGTATAACAGTTTAGAAATGTATTTGTTAATAGTTTTATTTTTACTTTGTATAGTAGGGAAGCATGTTAGTATTGTCGGTTTTTGTCGGTAAGTCGATATATCTAGAAAATCGCTGATATAATTCGAGTTGCGCCGATATAATTTCATATACCGATAAAACACCTCAAAAAAACGATCCACATAATTTCAATTACTGTAAAATCATCCCAGAAAAGAAAAAAGACGCCACATAGCGTCTTTCCTACGAACGAAACGGAAATACAAGAATAATCGTCGTTCCTTTTCCGAGTGCACTATCAACGGAAATTGTTCCGTTATGAGCATGAACGAGCTGTTTTGTAATGGCTAGGCCAAGTCCAGTTCCGATGTTGCTTTCTTCTGTGTTTGTTCCGCGGTAATATCGTTCAAATAGAAGTTCTTTCGTTTTTTCATCCATTCCTTTTCCATCATCTGAAATGGAGAGTGTAAAGGAATTAGCGTTTTGTGATAGTTTTACGATGACAGTAGTTGTTTCATTATTATGTTTTACAGCATTTACGAGTAAGTTTTCGATAATACGCTGGAACCATTTTTCTTCAATGAAATATTGAATTTTATTTGAGCTCGGTACGAATTCAATATTTTGATTTTGGAGTGTTGGATTGTTAATAAATTGCAATAATACTTTTTGAACGAACTGATTGATTTCAACGTTTACGTGTTGGGCAGGAAGGCTGTTATTTTTTAATTGATACGTTAAGCTTAAATCATCAATTAATGTCGTCATATATTGAGATTTCTCTTTCATAACACTACCAAATTGCTGAATATCACGATCAGTCCAGTTATATTGATTCGATTCGAGTAATAATGCGTAGCCATATATAGAGCTAAGTGGTGTTTTTAAGTCGTGTGTTAGACCGGTAATCCATTCTTCTCGTGTTTGCTGGAGGACTTGCCTCATCGCATCATTTTTTTTGAGTGTAATAGAAAGGTGTTCTAGTGAACTTGTTACATCTCTAAACAAACGGAATGACCATTTTTCTTTACCAGATCGCCGGAACCTGACGGGTTTTCCTTTTTTACTAATAGGTTCTTCATACTTTCCACCAGCGATATTTTTAAGCCAGCGCATCGCATGTAATAACGGTTTCCCGAATTTATTACCGTACCAAATAGAAAGAATGACTAAATAAACAAATACGATAAGAAGGATTAATCCGCATCCGATGAGAAACTTCTTAGTAAATACATCTTCAATTTCGTCACCTGGATAGTAGTGCTCATTTTTTGCAGTTACAACGAGAAGGTTGCCACTATTTGCATCGTAAAAGCTAGACGTATTTTCTTTATGATTCCACGGTTCTTTTTCATTAAGGGCGATTTGTATTGCTGAAAATGTTTTTTTCTTTCCAGCTGGATAGGCAAAAACCTCTTCGCCATTTTGATTAAATATTTGAAGTGCTGCTTTTTCTTTAGACAGTAACTGTTTTTCTTGATCTGTTAATGTGAACGAATCCATCGTTAAAGAGGAGTGATCCTTTTGAATTGCTGTCAGTAACGCATTGCTTTTTAACATACCACCATAAATAACAAGTACTTTCTTTTCTTCTAATTCAATTTCCCAATATGTAAATTTATAATTACTTTCGATATGATGTTGTATATATGCGACTAAAGATGTCTTCGTATAAGCATTCGGAACATCATTTGGTGTATTAAAGTGGTAGAGGATTTTTCCGTTTTCATCTACAACTTGGAGCCAATCATTTTTCTCCTTTATTAAATCTTGCACTTCAGATTGTAACGAAATATGCCCATCTTCTGAAGAGATGTATCTTGAAATTGTAAAACTATCAGAATCTGGAATGTTAGGTTCGTATAAAGTACTAGTAAGAAGAAAAATTAAATAAGTAAAAGCAGCAACTACAGCGATAAGTAATGTAACTAAAACAAAAACGTGTTGCATGATAAATTGAATAATAAGTCGTTTATTAAAATTCATATCGTCACCCTACTTTGTAACGAACTTATAACCAAGCCCGCGAACGGTTTTTATATATTCTGGTTTACTTGGATCATGTTCAATTTTTTCACGTAGTTTTCGAATGTGGACCATAACAGTGTTGTCATCGCCATTATAGGCAGGTGCTCCCCAAACTTTTTCGTATATTTCCTCTTTCGAAAATACGTAGTTCGGATTCTCGCAAAAGAAGAGTAGTAGTTGAAAGAGTTGAGCGGAGCATTCGACAATGTGCCCATCTACTGTTAGTTCTGCAGAGTGCTGATCAATTTCAAATCTTCCAAATGAAATCGAGTGTGATTTTTGTTCGTGTGGTACGGTTTGTTTCATATGTCTCCGAAGCTGTGCTTTCATGCGTGCTACTACTTCTAATGGATTAAAGGGTTTCGTAATATAATCATCTGCACCGTATGAAAATCCGGATATTTTATCTAAATCAGATGCTTTTGCTGATAGGAAGAAAATTGGACAATCTGTTTGTTGGCGAATGATTGGACAAATATCAAAACCAGATTGTCCAGGAAGCATTACATCTAAAATAATTAAATCGTAATTGTTTTGCTTAGTTAGAGATAAAGCCATTTCAGCTGATGTTGCAGTTGTAATATGAGAAAAGCCTTCTTTTTCAAGAATGGTAGTTAGTAATTGTAAAATTGCTGTTTCATCATCAACGAGTAAAATATTTGCTTGGTACATAAACATCCCTCCTAATTTTCTCGAATATCATATCATCATTTTGTAACTTATGGAATTTTTAAGGAAATTTTAAGGTTTTCTTTCGCAAAAAATTAAGAATCAAATGATATGATAAAAGTAACATAGGGGAGGAGATGAGTGTGAACCCGTTTCAAGTGATGCGAGCTAGATATTTTTTAATTGTATTTGCACTATTAATTTTAATAGCGAGAAGTAGTGGCGATTTGCTAACAAGTATATTTCATATACAAAATTCTTCTTTTATAAATATCCTTATATTCTATATCCTTCCGATGGTATGGATTTCTTATGAGTATAGAAAGCACCACATTTCATTTTCATTATTTGTTAATAAAAATGAAACATTTAACTTGGTACAAGTTTTATACATTACGGTTATGTTATGCATGTTTAGTTACGGGTATCTTATTTTGTATATGTATAGTTTTGCATGGATTACACCGGACTTTATTATGAACGCCCTGCATGAACCAATTGTAGATAGTACTGGGGGATATGTATCTCAAGTCATTAGGGTCGTATTCATCGCACCAATTATCGGGGAATTTGTTTTTCGCGGATTTTTACTTCAACGTTTTGCAACAAAATGGGGAACGAGCATAGCGACCATCGTTGTAGCAATATTGTTTGCGTTGTTACATGTTGATTTCCTCGGTGCAGCCATATTCAGCATCGTATTGTCAATCGTATATATTCGTACGAAAAGTTTACTCATGCCAATTGCAATACATATGTTAAACAATGCATTTGTAATAGGTGCGTCTTTTCTAATAAGTAGAGAAAAAATTATGAGTTTTGCCGATTTCTCAAGTTATACGACATTCTTTCCTGGACTTATTATTTTTATAACAGGATTAAACTTAGTACTTATCTTTTTATTTGTTAATCGCAAATATTGGAGTAAAGAAGTGCCAGTTATATATGCAGAGCAGAAAAAGAGCTTTTCAGATGTAGTCGGGAGTAAATAAGATGAAGAAGACGGTTGAAAAAATATTAAAAGACATTATAGATTCTACGTCTATTACAGATATGTGTGATAAAAGCGTTTGTCATTGGCTTCAACCTGTAGTAGATACGATTGTGTTTCCAGAGTATTACGTATTTTCTAGTACTCATTTAAAAGAAAATATTATTTCTCTTCTTATTGTGTTCGGGGTTTTACTAATATTTGGTCTAATTGTAGAAGAAATGATGAAGCGCATCTTCAAAAAGAATGAAGAGAAGTATATGTGGATTCATAAAGTATTCGAGAAAGTAATGGTGGCTTTCCTTTTGTTTTATGGTATGAAAACAATCATTTACTTTATAGCTTTGAAACATCATTAATTCGAAATTTGAAAGGGATGTATAAAATTATATGAATGAAACGATATCATCAAATAAGTTTTTTTATTTGATTTTACTTAGTCTAGTGTTAATAACGACAGTGAATGTTATTTTGCGCTGGGAGGAAGCTTATTTTTTCATGTATTTAGCGCTCCATTTGTTGGGGATTTTATGTATAAGTGGTGGAGTCGTTACTGAAAAAAAGAATGAAGAAAGCGTTAACTATATGTGTGTGATCGGTCTTGTTTTACTTTTAGCTGTACAGGGTATTATGAAATATAGTTCTTTCTCTTTACAAGATTTTAGTTTATTAATAGATGTACTTCCTTAAAGAGGCTTTTTATGTTATCTAAAAAGCAAGTAGGGTACGTGTTGGTTTGAAAGTGTGATCCTTATTACGGATTGTGAATCGAAGAAAATGTTTAAAGATAGGTAAAACTCTTCTTATGTAGAAGAGTTTTTTTATGTAAATAAAAAGATTCAGAGCAATTCACATAATAAGCTTGTTCTAATTTAGCGTGTACGAACTTACAATAATAATAGACAGGCAGCATAGAGGAGGGAATAGCGTGAGGAAGGTTATTGGTTGGTCGCTTTTTTTGTACGTTGGATTTGCGTTACTTATATATTGGTATTTATTTGGATGGAATCATGAACTTATTCCGGACATGTATAAGGGAACGAGTGCAGATCCAGAAACGTTTATGAGTGCTAGAGAGCTTACGCTAAGCCAAGATTATTCGCGCGTGAAAAATTTACTATACTTTTTAGCGACGCCTCTTGAATGGATTATTTTATTATTTGTACTTGCGCTAGGTATTTCAAGAAAGTTTGAGAAATGGTCGAAGGAAACGACTAAAATAAGTGTTTTGCAAGTTGCGATTTATTTCTTTTATTTATCATTACTGACAACAGTGCTTGCCTTACCGATGCAATGGATTGGCCGGAAAGTGTCCGTTGATTACGGCATTTCAACGCAAAGTACACAAAGCTGGATAAAAGATCATGTTATCGGTTTTTGGGAAAGTTATGCGACTATGTTAATCGTAGTTACCGTTCTATTATGGCTTATCCGTAAATTTCCGAAGAGATGGTGGCTCGCAGGATGGGCGCTCTCTGTTCCATTTACAATCTTTTTAACATTCATACAGCCTGTCGTTATTGATCCGCTTTATAACGACTTCTCGACGCTGAAAAATAAAGAATTAGAAACGAAAATTTTAGCGATAGCAGACAAAGCGGATATTCCTGCTAAACACGTATATGAAGTAAATATGTCAGAAAAAACGAATGCATTAAATGCTTACGTAACAGGAATTGGCCCTAACGCCCGTATTGTAATGTGGGATACAACGCTTAAGCAGTTAAAAGATAAAGAGATTTTATTTATCATGGCCCATGAAATGGGGCATTACGTTATGAAGCATATATATTTTGGCGTTGCAAGTTATGTATTGCTATCGTTTATAGGTATGTTTTTAATTAGTCGTATTATAAATATGTGTATTCGCAAATGGGGAGATACATTGCAAATTTCAAAAGTGGCATGTTTCTCCATTTTACCTTTATTTTTCTTAATTTCTTCTATACTCTCTTTTGCAGCACAACCAGCAACAAACTATGTTTCACGTATAGAAGAAAGAGCGGCAGATCAATATGCTTTAAATATGACGAAGGACGGAAAATCTGGTGTGAAAACTTTTCAATATTTATCAAAAACAAGTTTAAGCCAAGTAAATCCGCCTGCGTTAGTGAAATTTTTCTTATACACGCACCCACCAATTTTTGAAAGAATTCATACGTTTGAACAATATGAGAAACAAAGCAAAAAGGAGTAGCTATTATGCTACTTTTTTTTATAGAAATATAAGTTTTATATTGGGAATATTTATCATTGCTTTTTATTGCGATTTTGTAAATAATAAGCTATGAAATTCTAAAAATCTATATATAAAGGAATAAAGGTGGAAAAATGTATTTTTTACAAAATTTAAAAGTGAAATATAAATTATTATCGCTTATTTCATTAGCAGTTTTAGGTATGGTAATTATGAGTAGTGTAGCAATTAATTCTATTAATAAGATTAAGCACGATACAGAGGTTGTAGTAGATGATTATCAATATTCTGCAATTTTATTAGAAGGAATGCTTCGTACACAAAATTCACTAGAATATAACTTATTAGAGTTAATTACGGCATCACAAAATGAAGTGGCAAATAAAGAGGGAATAATTAATAATATTGAAAAGGATCTTAAAAAATATGATTCTTTATTAAAAGAATATGATGATGGTTTTAATTTAAGTAAGCAAGAGGATGAACTGTTTCAGAAGATGAAGAAATCTTTACCAAGTTATAAAGATACATATAAGAAATTATTTGAAAAGGCGAAGGCAACAAACGAGCCGCAAATGGTAAATGAATTTCAGAAGGAATTAAAACCGAAGGGAATAGAGTTAGCTGGTTATGCAGTGGATCTAGAATCGTATGTTTCAAATTTAGCTGACCAAGTATTTAAAGATTCGCAAAAAATGATTGATCGTTCCGTTATTACCTTTATCATTCTTGTAGTAGTTACTACAATCGTTATATGTATAGTAAGTTATATTATTAGCAAGCTTATAGTTGCTCCTTTACAAACGGTTAGTCGTATGATGGAAAGAGCGAAAGAAGGAGATTTAACCGTACATGGTGATTATACTGCTAAAGATGAATTAGGTGTATTAGTAAGTAATTTTAACGAGATGATTGCAGGGCTAAGAACAAATATGCAAGAAGTAGAGAATAATATTCAGCTTTTATTTCAACATGCAGACGGAGTAGTATCTGCATCAGAAGTATCTAGTAGTGCAGCGAAGAAAATCACTATGGATATTGAAGAAGTTGCAAATGGTGCAGAAAGTCAAATGCAAGCAATGGAACAAACTGCGGGTGCGATGGAAGAGTTGACACAAGGAATGCAGAGTATAGTCAATACATCATCCTCTGTAAATGAATTATCTGCTCAATCAGCATTAGATGCAGAGAATGGTAACAAATTAATGAAACAAATGATTCAACAGATGGATACAATTCAAAATTCGGTACATAGCGGTGTGAAACAAGTAGAGACTATGAAAGAACAATCAGAAGAAATTGTTAAAATCATTGATGTTATGCAAGGTATTACCTCCCAGATTAACTTATTAGCATTAAACGCCGCAATTGAGGCTGCACGTGCTGGTGAAAGTGGTAGAGGATTTGCAATTGTGGCAGATGAAGTGCGGAAATTAGCAGAACAATCTAGTGATTCTGCAAAACAAATTGAGAATCTTATTACTCAAGTTATGGGAACAACGAACCATACGGTACATATGATGGGGAAAGTAGATAATGAGGTACAGGCAGGTACACAAGTAGTAATGCATACAGAAAAAGTATTTGGAACAATTACAGAAAAAGTACAGCAAGTATCTGAGCAAATTCAAACGGTATCTATGTCTACAGATGAAATTGCAGCGAGTAGTGAGGAAATCTCGGCTTCTGCAGAAGACATGGCTCAAATTTCCCAAAGATCATCTGACCGAACTGATAGGGTAAAAGAGTCTATTCAACAGCAAGAAAAATCTGTTCAAGAGATTTCGATTTCAATTGAACATATGCATAACGCAGCAGGAAAACTAAAACAAATAGTTGCCCAATTTACTCTTCAAAAGTAGTAGCATATTTGAGTGTTAATAAAGATAAAAAATCATCCTCTTTTAAGAAAAAAGGATGATTTTTTTATCTCGTTATTTGCTGGGCAGTAAGACCCCCACCTCAAAATTCAGCGAAAAATGCTACCCCTGAAATATAAACCATGAATATAGTAGCCTATCTCCTTTAGGTGCCAATAAAGGGAAGTTGTAAAGTGAAAAGGAGTTTATAAAGAGATTGTAGAATGTTTTAGTATATAACACCTTAGATGTGACAACTTCCTTTTTGAAAAAGAAAGAAGGGAGTATAAAGCAGAAAGGTAGTGGAAATATTTCTTCTAGAAGATTTACATTTTATCTTACATTCACCAAAAAATAATACTCCTGAAACAATGAAGTTCATTTTATTTGAATGAAATAGGGAGAGAGGACAATGAAGAAAAAAATATTGGGTGTAATGATGATTGCGACAATGGCAGGAGGTATATTTGCAGGGACGAATGTGACGCCTGTAAAAGCGGAAGAGTATCCACAAATGATTGTGTTTGAAGATGTTCCATACGGATTTTGGGCATATGATGCTATTATGGACTTAGCATATCATAAAATTATATTAGGGTATGGAAACGGGAAGTATGGTGTTGGCGATCTTATAACACGTGAACAAGTAGCTGGGACTATTTACAGAACACTTGAGATAAAAGAAGAAGGGCCAGTAGCGAATCCATATAAAGATGTTTCTGATAGTACAACAACTTTTAAAAAGGAAATTTTGGCGTTAACAAAACGTGGTGTTTTTTCAGGGGATGGCCAAGGGGATTTTAGGCCGAAAGCACCAATCTCTAGAGCGGAAATGGCTGTCATTTTAAAACGAGCATTTCATTTTGAAACGAAACAAAAACATACATTTAAAGATATTCCAAAAGGCCACTGGGCAGAAGATGCAATTAGTGCGTTACAATCTAATAATGTTGTGAGAGGAACTGGGAATGACATGTATGAATTAAATCGCCCTGTACCTAGAGAACAATATGCTCAGTTTATTAATAATGCGATTATTAATTATCATTTGAAAGAGGATTGGAAGTAGAGTGAAATATGAAAGCACAAATAGAAATATTTGTGCTTTTTTGTTTGTTTAAAAAGAATTATTATTCGAATTTATGTATTTTTATGGTTATACACAAGCTTTATAATCAACCCGATGAAAAAGACATGATGTGTAATATGATTCACAAAACCGTCACGAAATGTGTCGAAAAATATATTGTCACTATACCATTTATTCTGTATATTTTTAAAAAAACATATACATATTGGGGAGATAATTTGATGAGCAAAAAATTATTAAAAACAGCTACAGCATTAACAATTATGGGTGGGGTGTTATTCTCAGCAGAGAGTAACAGTGTAAAAGCGGAAAGTGCACCGTTGCAAAAAACAAATACAATTGTATTTAAAGATGTACCAAAAGGACATTGGGCATATGAGGCAATTCATGAATTAGCGGAACAAGAAATTATTTTGGGATATGGCGATGGAATATTCGGTTTTGGGGATAATGTAACACGTGAGCAAGTTGCAGCTTTAATTTACCGTGTGTTTGATATGGAAGAACAAGATGAATATGAAAACCCATATGGAGATATTGATGAAAATTCAACAAGCTTTATCGAGGAGATATTGGCTTTAACGGAAATGGGAATTTTCCAGGGAGACGAGAATGGAAACTTTAGACCGAAGGCGACGTTAACGCGTGCGGAAATGGCACAAGTTCTTACGAATGCTTTTGACTTACAGGCAAAGGGATCTCATAACTTTAATGATGTTTCAGCAAATTCATGGGCAACGAATGCAATTAGTGCAGTACAAACAAATGGTATTACAATGGGAATCGGAGAAGGTAAATTCGGTCCGTCTATGAAGGTAACGAGAGAACAATACGCACAGTTTTTACATAGAGCAATATTGCATGATATGGAACAAGGGCAGTAATAAAGTTTAACTAGTCAAAGTGAAATTTAAAAATAATACAAAAAGGTCGTTGTTGTATAACAGCGGCCTTTTTTGTATGAAATAAAGCGCGAAAGAATGGCGTTTTGAAAAAAAATGAAATGAATTTTCAAAAAAAACTTCCTTTTCTGAAGATTTGTTATATAATATAAAACATGAAATCAAATCTGTTATAAAACAGTTTAAGAAGGGGATGCTAATATGTCGACGCAAACTTCACGGGTTACACTCGTTGGAGAAATGTTACCAGCGTACAACGAAATATTGACACCTGAGGTGCTTAGTTTTTTGAAGGAACTACATGAGAATTTTAATGAGCGCCGCATAGAACTTTTACAAAAACGTGTAGAAAAACAAAAGAGAATTGATGCAGGGGAGTTTCCAAAGTTTCTAGAAGAAACAAAACACATACGTGAAGCGGATTGGACAATTGCCAAGCTGCCAAAAGACTTAGAGGATCGCCGCGTAGAGATTACTGGACCGGTAGATAGAAAGATGGTCATTAACGCTTTAAATTCAGGAGCGCATCTTTTTATGGCGGATTTTGAAGATTCGAATGCACCAACTTGGGAAAACGCAGTTGAAGGGCAAATCAATTTACGAGATGCAGTAAAGGGAACGATTTCACATGAAAATGATAAAGGGAAAGAATATAGATTAAATGAGAAAACAGCTATACTCATTGTACGTCCAAGAGGATGGCATTTAGAGGAAAAGCATATGCAAGTTGATGGGAAAAATATGTCGGGTAGTTTAGTAGATTTCGGCTTGTATTTTTTCCATAATGCGAAAGCTCTTTTAGCAAAAGGGAGCGGCCCATACTTTTACTTACCGAAAATGGAAAGTTATTTAGAAGCGAGATTATGGAATGATGTATTCGTATTTGCTCAAAAATATATCGGCATTCCAAACGGAACGATTAAAGCAACTGTGTTACTAGAAACGATTCACGCTTCGTTTGAAATGGATGAAATTTTATATGAGCTAAAAGATCATTCTGCTGGCTTAAATTGCGGAAGATGGGATTATATTTTTAGCTTTTTAAAGAGTTTCCGTAATCATAATAAATTCTTACTACCAGATAGAGCACAAGTCACGATGACGGCGCCATTTATGCGTTCGTATTCTTTGAAAGTAATTCAAACATGCCACCGCCGTAATGCACCAGCAATTGGAGGAATGGCGGCACAAATTCCGATTAAAAATAATCCAGAAGCAAATGAAGCAGCTTTTGAAAAAGTGCGTGCTGATAAGGAACGCGAAGCTTTAGACGGTCATGACGGGACTTGGGTCGCCCACCCTGGACTTGTACCGGTTGCAATGGAAGTGTTTAATCACATTATGAAAACACCAAATCAAATTTTTAGAAAACGTGAAGAAATATGTGTAACAGAAAACGATTTACTAGAGGTACCGGTGGGAACGATTACAGAAGAGGGCCTTCGCATGAATATTAGCGTAGGTATTCAATATATTGCATCTTGGTTAAGCGGACGGGGAGCAGCACCCATTTATAATTTAATGGAAGATGCGGCAACAGCTGAAATTTCAAGAGCACAAGTATGGCAATGGATTCGTCATGAAGGTGGAAAACTAAATGATGGTCGTAATATTACGCTTGAATTAATGGAAGAGCTAAAAGAAGAAGAATTAGCAAAAATAGAAAGAGAGATTGGTAAGGAAGCCTTTAAGAAAGGGAGATTCCAAGAGGCGACAACGTTGTTTACAAATCTCGTTCGAAATGATGAATTCGTACCATTTTTAACATTACCGGGTTATGAAATTTTATAAAAAATGAAAAGGGGATGGAACAAATGAAAAATGAAAGAATCGAGAAGTTACAAGAAAGCTGGGAATTAGATGAGCGTTGGAAAGGGATCACACGTCCATATTCGGCAGAAGATGTAATTCGCCTGCGCGGGTCAATTGATATTGAACATACGTTAGCGCGTCGCGGTGCTGAGAAGCTTTGGACATCGCTTCATACAGAAGACTATATTAACGCACTTGGCGCATTAACAGGAAACCAAGCGATGCAACAAGTAAAAGCTGGGTTAAAAGCGATTTACTTAAGTGGTTGGCAAGTAGCAGCAGATGCAAACCTTTCTGGGCATATGTATCCAGACCAAAGTTTATATCCAGCGAACAGCGTACCTGCTGTAGTAAAACGAATTAATCAAACGCTTCAACGTGCGGATCAAATTCAGCATATGGAAGGAAGTGATGATACAGACTATTTCGTACCGATTGTAGCAGATGCAGAAGCTGGATTTGGCGGACAATTAAACGTATTCGAACTGATGAAAGGTATGATTGAAGCAGGTGCATCAGGTGTGCATTTTGAAGATCAATTATCTTCAGAGAAAAAATGTGGCCATTTAGGCGGAAAAGTACTACTACCAACGCAAACAGCAGTACGCAATTTAATTTCTGCACGTCTTGCAGCAGATGTAATGGGAGTGCCGACAATTATCGTTGCAAGAACAGATGCGGATGCAGCTGATTTAATTACGAGCGATATCGATCCTGTTGATAAAGCATTTATTACAGGAGAAAGAACACCAGAAGGATTTTACCGTACAAATGCAGGTCTTGATCAAGCAATTGCGCGCGGTTTAGCGTATGCACCGTATGCAGACCTCGTTTGGTGTGAAACGTCGGAACCAAATTTAGAAGATGCAAAACGATTTGCGGACGCAATTCATAAGGAGCATCCAGGAAAGCTACTTGCATATAACTGCTCACCTTCATTCAACTGGAAACAAAAACTAGATGAAAAAACAATTGCAAGCTTCCAAAAGGAAATCGCATCTTATGGTTACAAGTTCCAATTCGTAACACTTGCTGGATTCCATTCATTAAATTACGGTATGTTTGAACTAGCACGTGGCTATAAAGAGCGCGGCATGGCAGCATACTCTGAACTACAACAAGCAGAATTCGCAGCTGAAAAACATGGCTACTCTGCAACACGTCATCAACGCGAAGTAGGAACAGGTTACTTTGATGAAGTAGCACAAGTGATTACAGGCGGAACTTCATCAACGACAGCGTTAAAAGGATCTACAGAAGAAGCACAGTTTACGAAATAAAAGGAAGGGCACCTTTTTGAAGGGTGCCCCTTGTTATTTTCTAAACGATTCGAAAAGAGAGAGTGAGTTGTCGGCAAAAAACGATACTTCCTTTTCTTTATTACTAAATCAACTCCACTCAGCCCTATGATCACGAATAAACTTCATATCTTTCTCATAATGCTCTAGATGTCCTTCATCAATCATTCTTTGGAAATTCAAGTCGCCTTCTTGCGCTTTTCGTTTCATATATGTACATAATCCTTCTAATCGAAGCAACACCATTCCTAAGTAATCTTCATCCATATTTTTATCATAGGACTGAACGAACAAATTCATTCTCTCTTTAATGCGATCTGCATGTTGCGATGATTCATAATGAACGGCTTCACCGGATTCTGTATAATACACTCTACTTAAAGGCACACAAGTATAGAGTGTATAAGCGATATCCCATAGTCTTGGACCAGGAGCAGCAACATCGAAATCAATAATCCCTACTGGCTTCTCATTATTAAAAATAATGTTATATATGGCAAAATCATTGTGACATAAAACCTCAATGTTATTTGGAGTGTGATCCATCGGTTTCCAATCATCTAATAACAGAAAATCACTTACAGCATCATGGTAAAGGCGGAGTATCTTTGCTATTTCTTTTAATACATTATTAGATCGCATATATTCTTTTAAAGGATAATTGCCAGCTTCTCCTTCAATAAAGGATAAAATCTCTCTATCCTTTTCATCTACACCTAAAAACTTTGGAGCATAATGAAATCCTTTGTTTTCTAAATGTTGCAATAACTTATGAATCTTTTCATTTCCTGGCTTTAACTCTCGCCGAACAGTATTTTCAGAACGATATACGCTTGAGACGTTTCCCCCTGTTAGCCTTTCTTCTTTAGCGTAGTTTGACATGTGAAAATTCCCCCTGTGATTAAAAAATCCAATTCCAAATAGTAAATAAACCAACAACGGCAGAAAAGAGAAGGGAAGCAAGCAATGCTAGACAGCAAAAAGGAACTAGCTTATCTTGCCATGTTTCTTTATACTCATAAATTAACTCCTCTGCTACTTTCTTCTGCACTGAAGATAAAGGTTGATCTTTATACAAACCTTTTATATGGTTAGAATCGCCTTTAAACTTTAAAGCACGTGCAATATGATGAGGACTATTTCCCATTGATTTTTCAAATAATAAACATGATTCATGCATAATGTCTGTTTTATCCCGCATTAACGGGCAGTAAGACCCCCACCTCAAAATTTAGCGAAAGCGAAAAAGTTAGGTGAGGGATCAACTGCCCGTAAAAGCCCGATTGGTTCAACTAATAATCAGTGGGGAATGAACAAAACCCCCACTGATTAAAGTTTCACTTTATGCTCCTCTAGATACCAGTAACGTCCAGCCATTTCTGGATATTGTAATGTATAATAAATATCTCCGAGTTGTTTTCGAAGATGTAATTCATTTGGGTATGTAAAGATGAGGCCATGCAATCTATCCCTTGCTTTTCCAAGATTATTATTTTCAATATCCTCTTCAATTCTTTTTAATGTTTTTCTAGGAATTTTATTGGTCATAAACTCCTCCTTATTTAGAATAGAGATAATTATATTTTATAAGAAATACTAAAAATTAGAAATTCTATTTTCGAAAAAGATTGTACATTTTATTTTAATGTGCTATGATGATGTCAGTTGAATAGTTAAATTAAGCAATCCATATGTTATCAAGTGCTGGAAACGAACGAGAAAAAGTATGTGAGAACTAGTTTATGTTTCGTATTTGATAATGTGTGGATTCTTTTTTTAGACAGGAAGACTAAAAAATTAAAAATTTGTATTTTCTTAGGAGGAAATAATCATGGCAGTAACAGGACAAGTAAAATGGTTTAACAACGAAAAAGGCTTCGGTTTCATCGAAGTTCCAGGCGAAAACGACGTATTCGTACACTTCTCTGCAATCGAAACTGAAGGTTTCAAATCTTTAGAAGAAGGCCAAAAAGTTAGCTTCGAAATCGAAGAAGGTAACCGTGGACCTCAAGCTAAAAACGTAATCAAACTATAATTTTATAGTTGATGATAGAAAAAAGGATGGCTAATGCCATCCTTTTTTGTTGTGGAGAAAGTTTTTTCAGAGTCTTGTTTTATATCTAAATCTCTTTTTCTATGTTACAACTGGTGAAAAATTATCTGGAATGCGTATTAGTTTTTGTAGAAGAATTAGTTCAGCAAGGGCATTTACTGCGTATGATAGTAAATAACTATAAATTTGTATTCTCTGTTGAAATGGGGAAATCTTTTCCAGATAGACCTTGAGTAACATCTTTTTTGTTAGTGTTGTTGTTGGAATTTTGTACGTTTTGAGATGATGTTTCTAACAGTTGTTCTTGTTCCTTGCTAGGGGTATTCAGGGCATCTGAGGGGATGCTATTAACCTGCTGGCTTAAGAGATTTTCTTTGTCCATAGTATACAGCTCCTTTTTGGAATTCGATAAAAAGCAATGTAATTATAAATAGCTACTTATATATATTGTGTTTTTGAATGACATTATATACAAAACTTATATTACAAAGTTAACTAATTAACGAATTGTTAGTGATGGATAAAGATGTACAAATTTGAAGTGTTTAATAAAAATTAAAAGCGGGTAACAAGTACCAATACTCTTTCTCATGTTTTATATAAGGACCATATTACAAATCAAAAAAGATGTAGGGAACCTTGGGAGAAAATATAGTTGTTTTTTAGGGAGAAGAATAAATAAAATGATACTACAAATGTAAAAAGGCATTCCATAAAGGAAGGCCTTTTATTGTTCTTGTCCTGATTTTTTCTTCTCACGTTTTTTACATTCTGGACATTTTGATTTACGAAACGGTTTAGCAAAGAATAGCAGAATGAAAAATAAACCGAATATAATACTAGCTGAGTTTTTCACGATAATGACGCTACTATTTTTCATTTGAATCGATGGTTGGATCTCTTTTTCCTCCATAGTGGCCCTCCATATATTGGATTTACATTTTAATTATAGCAAAGTTAATTGTTTTCATGATGTGAAAATAGGAAGGGGTAATAAATATTTATAGGTAGTATAAATGCTGTTTTTATAACTTTAAAATTAAAACATTACTATATCGTGATTTTTTTATTTAACAAATGTTTGATAAATGATAAAAAATTGTAAAAAAGCGGAACTTGTAAGCTATTTCCTTTTCATAGATGCTAAAATTATATATGCAGCTGCTAATATAAATGGAAAAAAGGAGATAATGGAGTATGGAAAGTAAAGTGGAACGCTATGTCGAAAATTATGTTGTAACGAAAAATACGATGGCCTTACTTCCTGTTATTCTAAGTGAAAAGAAAATTGTTACGCGAGTCGTTGAAATGAATGATTCTTTTTTCGTATTTCAAAAACCTCTAGATATTATAGAAAGAAGTTGCCGCAAGCATGGCTCTAGTTTCTTAGGCAGAAAAGAAGGAACGAAAGAGTTAACTCATATTACACATAAAGCACCGATTGCGATTAGTCCAGCAGATCAACTTTATTTTTTCCCTACCTATTCTTACTCTAGAAAAGAGTGTGCTTGGTTGTCTCATTTTTATATTGAAAGTAATAAAGAATTAAAAGATGGAAATCTTATTATTAGATTTATAAATGGCTTTGCTGTGAAATTAGAGATATCAAAAACTAGTTTTGAAAATCAACAAAATCGTACAGCGAAATTACGTACTGAATATGAAGATCGTAGGAAAAAACAAGGGAATCCTTGTTTTAAAGAGGTTGATAAAAAAGAGGAATCAACATTAAGACCCGCTTATGAGAGTGTGTATTTTGTGAAGGAAGGCGAAGTGTGAAAGGATGGGGGAATCCCCATTCTTTTTTGTTTATCCTGTTATTTGTGGGCAGTAAGACCCCCGCCTCAAAATTCAGCGAAAGCAAAGAAGTTAAGCGGGGGATCAACAAAATCCCCACTGATTAAAGTTTCACTTTATCAGTCTTTGTAGGTAAGGCGATATATTAGAAAAACCGAGTTGTAATTGTTATATTTAGAAAATCACCATTGTAATTTCATTTACCGAAAAAATCAAAAAAACAATCTAAATAACAAAACGAATGACACGTCCTGTCGAATATTGATAGATTATCATAGCTAAATAATGAAGGAATTCTTATGAAAGATATGGAAACTTTAATAAATACATCTCCATATGTCGTATCTACCATTTCCTCTTTCATATAAGCAATGATACAGTAGGGATAGTATTTAGAGTAAAGGGGTAAAGTGTAGAATGGATTTTCAGACAATCAAAGAGTATTTTTCACCAGAAAATATGGATCATATTGTTGAGAGTTATAAAGCGTTCGGACCACTTCTTGGTATTGGTTTACCGATGATAGAGGCGTTGATTCCAGCATTACCGCTTATCGTATTTGTACTGGCGAATGCTGTTGCATTTGGCTTTTGGCTCGGTTTTCTTTATTCATGGCTTGGATCAGTAATGGGTGCATTACTTGTCTTTTTCATCATCCGCCATTTTGGTCGCAGTCGTTTCTTTTCGTTTGTAAATAAGCATGAGAGAGTACGAAAAGCAATGGGGTGGATTGAAAGGAAAGGATTCGCACCGATTTTTGTTATATTTTGTTTTCCGTTTACACCGTCAGCGCTCATAAATGTTGTCGCTGGTTTATCCCGAATTAGTGTAAAACAGTTTGGTCTAGCGTTAGCATTCGGAAAACTTGTGATGATTTTTATTTTAACGTATATCGGTCATGATTTAATGTCATTTATTCATAATCCGGTGAAATCAGTTATTGTAGCGATTGGTATTTTTATTTTATGGTATGTCGGTAAGAAAATCGAAGTAAAGTTAGAACTACATTAAGAATAGTCTTCTTTGTAAAGGAAAGCTTCAGTATTAAAGGATAAGGGGAGAAGCAGATGAAGAAAACTTTGAAAAAAGAAGGCATGGAGTGGATACGAACAATTTTAATTGGTGTATTATTAGCTGTATTTTTTCGAACGTTTTTCTTTTCAACGTATGTTGTAGAGGGGAAGTCAATGATGCCGACATTGCAAGATGGCAATATGCTAGTTGTAAATAAGGTGAGTTATCAAGTTGGGGACTTGAACAGATTTGACGTTGTGGTATTTCATGCGAATAAAAAAGAGGACTATGTAAAGCGGATTATCGGTTTACCTGGAGATCATATTGAATATAAGCAGGATAAGTTATATATAAACGGTCAATTTATTGATGAGCCGTATTTAGAGAAGTATAAGAAAGAGATAAACGGAAGGCAACTAACAGGCGACTTTACATTAGAAGAGTTAACGAAAGAAAAACTGGTGCCACCTGGGTTTATTTTTGTAGTAGGTGATAACCGGCTCGGGAGCTGGGATAGTAGACACTTTGGCTTTGTAAAAGCTGATACAGTCGTCGGTAAAGTTGATTTGCGATATTGGCCAATTCAAGAGGTGCAAACGAATTTTTCAAAAGGTTGATATAATAGATAGAAGTATAGAAAAAGGCAAACAACTCAGTTTGTCTTTTTTCGTGTCCTATAATACAATTATAGTAGCAAACTAACGTTCGTTATGTAAGTGAAAGGTGGGGTTACATGTCACTTCGATTTGTGATTGGTAGAGCGGGAAGTGGAAAAAGTACACTTTGTTTACGCGAAGTGCAAGAAGAGTTAAAACAACGCCCGAGAGGGAAAACAATATTATATCTTGTGCCAGAACAGATGACATTCCAGACGCAGCAGGCGTTAATTGGAAGTGAGGATGTAAGAGGTTCTATTCGGGCACAAGTTTTTAGTTTTTCACGATTAGCGTGGAAGGTACTGCAAGAAGTTGGCGGAGCGAGTCGTCTTCATATTGATGAAGCTGGTGTACATATGTTACTCCGTAAAATTGTAGAGTCTCGTAAAGATGGATTATCGGTGTTCCAAAAAGCAGCGGAGCAAAACGGTTTCTTTGAACATCTTGGTAGTATGATTGCAGAGTTTAAACGTTACAATGTAACGCCATCTAACGTATATGAAATGTGGCAACAATTAGATGCGCATAGTAGCAGTGCCGAACAAAAGTTACTAGCGAATAAAGTGTATGATTTACAGCTGTTATACGATGATTTTGAACGTGCTTTAATTGGAAAATATTTAGATTCAGAAGACTACCTGCAATTGCTAGTGGAAAAGCTTCCGCAGTCTGAATATGTAAATGGTGCGGAAATTTATATAGACGGATTTCATTCATTCTCCCCGCAAGAGTTAGAGATTGTAAGACAGCTTATGATTTGCGGAGCGAGAGTTACGATCACGTTAACGATAGATGAAAAAACGTTAGCACAGCCAGTAAATGAACTCGATTTATTTTATGAAACGACGTTAACGTATGAAAAAATAAAACAAGTAGCGCGTGAAGAGAAAATAGAAATTGAAAAAACAATTCCACTTATGGAACAGCCGCGTTTTCATTCTCCGGCATTAGCGCATTTAGAAGCTCATTATGAAGCGCGTCCGAATGAAAAATTTAACGGTGAAGCGAGTGTAACGATTAGTACAGCTGCGAATTTACGAGCGGAGGTAGAAGGTGTTGCTCGTGAAATTCGTAAACTTGTTGCGGATGAAAAATATCGTTACCGAGATATTGCAGTGCTTCTTCGTAATGGGGAAAGTTATTATGATGTGATGCGAACGTTATTTACAGATTACAATATCCCGCACTTCATCGATGAAAAGCGCCCAATGTCACACCACCCATTGGTAGAATGTATTCGTTCTGCACTCGAGATTATTAGTGGGAATTGGCGTTATGATGCGGTGTTCCGCTGCGTGAAAACAGAGCTTTTATATCCATTAGACGTAAGAAAAGAAACGATGCGTGAAGAAATGGATGAATTTGAAAATTACTGTTTAGCGTACGGTGTACAAGGAAAGAGATGGACTGCTGAAGATCCATGGATGTATCGCCGTTATCGTTCTCTTGATGATACGAACGGGATGATTACAGACAGTGAACGTGAAATGGAAGAGAAAATAAATAGGCTACGTGACGTTGTAAGAACACCTGTTATTCGCATGCAAAAAAGGTTAAAGCGTGCAGGAACAGTTATGCAAATGTGTGAAGCAGTTTACTTGTTTTTAGAAGAACTGGATGTTCCGAAAAAACTAGAAGAATTACGTATACGTGCAGAAGAAAGTGGAGATTTCTTATTTGCGACAGATCATGAACAAGTATGGGAAGAAGTAATGAGCCTTCTTGATACATTTGTAGAGATGCTTGGGGAAGAGAAAATGTCTCTTTCTATGTTTACTGACGTTATGTCGACTGGTCTTGAGGCACTTCAATTTGCTAACATTCCGCCGTCATTAGACCAAGTGTTAATTGCTAATATTGATCACTCCAGATTATCTGATGTGAGAGCAACGTTTATTATAGGTGTAAATGAGGGTGTCATTCCAGCAGCACCTATGGATGAAGGTATGCTTTCTGATGAGGAAAGAGAAGTTCTTGGTGCGGCAGGGATTGAATTAGCGCCAACGACGAGACAAACTTTGTTAGAAGAACAGTTCGTTATGTATCAAATGGTAACGAGAGCATCTGAGAAGTTATACATTTCATGCCCGCTTGCAGATGAAGAAGGAAAGACGTTACTTGCGTCTAGCTTTATTAAGAAAATAAAAAGAATGTTCCCTAATGTGAAAGATTCATTTATTACGAATGACGTAAATGATTTATCACGTTCAGAACAAATTTCATATGTAGCAACGCCAGAAGTAACGTTATCTTACGTTATGCAGCAACTACAAACGTGGAAGCGATACGGATTTGAAGGGAATTTAGACTTTTGGTGGGACGTATATAATTTCTACGTAACTTCAGATGAATGGAAACAAAAAAGTAGCCGCGTCTTATCAAGTTTATTCTATCGAAATCGTGCGAAGAAACTAAGTACAGCAGTAAGTAGAGATTTATACGGAGATATAATTAAAGGAAGCGTCTCTCGTATGGAACTATTTAATCGTTGTGCATACGCTCATTTTGCGCAGCACGGTTTATCGCTTAGAGAGCGTGATATTTTCAAGCTTGATGCGCCAGACATCGGCGAATTATTCCATGCGGCATTAAAGAAAATTGCGGACAAGTTATTGCGTGAAAACCGCACTTGGGCGGATTTATCCATAAAAGAGTGTGAGCATCTTTCTGTTTTAGTAATAGAAGAAATTGCGCCGTTATTACAACGACAAATTTTATTAAGTTCAAACCGTCATTTCTATTTAAAACAAAAACTACAACAAATCATTTTCCGTACGTCAATCATTCTTCGTGAACATGCGAAGTCAAGCGGATTCGTACCAGTTGATTTAGAGGTGCCGTTCGGTATGGGAGGTACAGGGTCACTTCCGCCGATGGAATTCTCATTACCAAATGGTGTAAAGATGGAAGTAGTCGGCCGTATTGACCGTGTTGATAAGGCAGAAGATGAAAACGGGACGTTCTTACGTATTATTGATTATAAATCAAGTTCAAAAGCGTTAGATTTAACGGAAGTGTATTACGGATTAGCACTTCAAATGTTAACGTATTTAGATGTTGTTACTTCGAATGCACAGACGTGGATGAAAAAAGGCCACGCAGCATCACCAGCTGGTGTATTGTATTTCCATATTCATAACCCAATCGTTGAGATGAAAGGTGACGCAACGGAAGCTGAAATTGAAAAAGAAATTTTAAAGAAATTTAAAATGAAAGGACTCGTATTAGGAGATGCTGACGTTGTTCGTTTAATGGATAACAAACTTTCAACAGGAAGCTCAGATATTATTTCTGCTGGCCTGAAAAAAGACGGTAGCTTTAGTGCGCGTTCAAGTATTGCAAGTGAGCAAGAGTTTAACGTACTGCAAAAATATGTACACCATACGTTTGAAAATATCGGAAAAGATATTACAGAAGGTGTTATCGATATTGCTCCTTATAAAATGGGGAATAAAGCAGCATGTACGTTCTGTAACTTCAAATCTGTTTGTCAATTTGATGAGTCACTGGAAGATAATCAGTTCCGATCGTTAAAAGATATGAAAGATAGCGAAGCGATGGAGAAAATAAGAGAGGAGGTTGGCGGAGAATGATAGAAAATTGGCCTAAAAAACCAGAAGGTAGTCAATGGACAGATGACCAGTGGAAAGCTGTTGTAGCGAACGGACGTGATATTTTAGTTGCTGCTGCAGCTGGATCAGGTAAAACAGCAGTATTAGTTGAACGTATTATTAAAAAGATTATTAATGAAGAGAACCCAGTCGATGTCGACCGCCTGCTCGTTGTAACATTTACGAATGCAGCAGCGCAAGAGATGAAAAACCGAATCGGGGAAGCGTTAGAAAAGGTATTAATTGATGAACCAGGCTCTCAACACGTAAGAAAGCAGCTGAGCCTATTAAATAAAGCTTCCATTTCAACAATTCACTCATTCTGTTTACAAGTAATTAGAGGATATTACTACATGCTTGATGTTGATCCTCGTTTCCGTATTGCGAATCAAACAGAAAATGAATTGTTAAAAGAAGAAGTGCTAGATGACATATTAGAAGAAGAGTACGGAATCGAAGATAATACAATCTTCTTTGAACTTGTTGATCGTTATACGAGTGACCGTAGTGATGATGACTTGCAACGTATGATTTTAGCGCTTCATACAGAGTCAAGAGCGCATCCAAATCCGGAAAAATGGCTTGATAAATTAGTAGAAGCATATGACGTAGAAGGAAAGACAATTGAAGATTTAGTATATGTTTCTTATTTATTAGAAGATGTGAAATTCCAGCTTGAAACAGCGGAACAGCATATTCGTAAGGCAACTGAACTCGCAATGCTTCCTGACGGTCCAGCGCCTCGCATTGAAACCCTGCAAGCAGATGTAGCTTTACTTGGAACGCTATCATCAGCTGCTCGTGAGTCGTGGACAAGTGTGTATGAAGCGATGCAAAACGTATCGTGGCAAACGTTAAAGCGTATTAAGAAAAGTGATTACAATGAAGATGTTGTAAAACAAGTAGACTCTCTTCGTAATAAAGCGAAAGATGAAGTGAAGAAATTACAAGAAGAGTTATTTAGCCGCAAACCTGAAAGTTTCTTACGAGATTTCCAAGATATGCACCCAGTATTAGAAAAGCTTGTTCAACTTGTAAAAGTATTTACAGAGCGTTTCCAAGCGATGAAGCGAGATAAAGGAATGGTCGATTTCACAGATTTAGAGCATTTCTGTTTACAAATTTTAAGTGAACAAAGTGAAAATGGTGAAATGAATCCGTCAGCAGTGGCGCTCCAATATCGTAATAAATTTGCTGAAGTATTAGTCGATGAATATCAAGACACGAACTTTGTACAGGAATCCATTATTAAATTCGTAACGAAAGATTCTGAGAGTGAAGGAAACTTGTTCATGGTTGGTGACGTAAAGCAGTCGATTTATCGTTTCCGACTAGCCGAGCCAGGACTATTCCTAGGAAAATATAAACGCTTCACACAAGAAGGATTGGGCGGCGGAATGAAGATTGACTTAGCGAAAAACTTCCGTAGTCGTCATGAAGTACTAGCAGGTACGAACTTTATTTTTAAACAAATTATGGGCGAAGAAGTTGGGGAAATTGACTACGATGCTGACGCTGAACTAAAGCTAGGTGCTACCTATCCAGAAGGTGAAGATGTAGCAGCAGAATTATTATGTATTCAGCAAACGGAAGAAGAAGTAATAGACGGTGAAGAAGGTGCAGAAGTCGAAAAAGCACAGCTTGAAGCTCGCCTTATGGCGCAGCGCATTAAAGCGATGGTTGATTCCGGTTATGAAGTGTATGACCGTAAAAATGATAGTATGCGTCCGGTGCAATATCGCGATTTCGTTATTTTACTTCGCTCCATGCCGTGGGCCCCGCAAATTATGGAAGAGTTAAAATTACAAGGAATTCCAGTATACGCTGACCTCGCGACTGGTTATTTTGAAGCGACGGAAGTAAATATTATGATGAACGTATTCCGCGTTATTGATAATCCGATGCAAGATATTCCGCTTGCCGCTGTACTTCGTTCCCCAATCGTTGGATTGAGCGATGAAGAACTTGCAACGCTTCGTGCTCATGGAAAGAAAGGCTCGTTTTATGAAGTAATGAGCTCATTCTTAAAAGGGGCACCGCTTGAAGAGGAGCAAGAACTTCATGATAAATTAGAGTGGTTTTATAACTTACTGCAAGGATGGCGTGAATTTGCCCGTCAACAATCCCTTTCTGATTTAATTTGGAAAGTGTACGGTGAGACAGGTTATTACGACTTCGTTGGCGGTTTACCAGCAGGAAAGCAAAGACAAGCAAACTTACGCGTACTATATGACCGTGCAAGACAATATGAAGCAACATCATTTAGAGGGTTATTCCGCTTCTTACGTTTTATTGAACGTATTTTAGAACGCGGTGATGATATGGGTACGGCGAGAGCCCTAGGTGAACAAGAAGACGTTGTTCGCATTATGACGATTCATAAAAGTAAAGGGCTAGAGTTCCCGGTCGTATTTGTAGCTGGACTCGGTCGTCGTTTTAATACACAAGACTTAATGAAACGTTTCTTATTGCATAAAGATTTCGGTTTCGGTTCGCAATTTATCGATCCGCGTAAACGAATTAAATATACAACATTATCACAGCTTGCGATTAAGCGTAAAATGAAAATGGAATTAATTGCGGAAGAAATGCGCGTACTATACGTAGCATTGACGCGTGCGAAAGAGAAGTTAATTTTAATCGGAACAGTTAAGGATGCAAATAAGGAAATGGAAAAATGGCTTGATGCGAGGGAACATAGTGAATGGTTATTACCAGATCACATACGTGCCGGAGCGTCTTGTTATTTAGACTGGATTGCACCTTCATTATATAGACACCGTGATAGTGAAATGCTTCTTGAATTAGGACAAGGAAGTATTCCAGATGAAATTTACGGATATGACACTAGCTGGAAAGTAGAAGTTGTGGACGGTAACACACTACTTGCACCAGAGCCAGTTCAAGAAGAGAAACAAGAATTGTTAGAAGCACTTCGTGAGAAAAAGGCTGTTCCCCTGCAAAGTGAACGGAAAGAAGAAGTGTACGACAGATTAATGTGGAAGTACGGATATGAGGATGCGACATCTCATCGTGCGAAGCAATCTGTTACAGAAATAAAGAGAAATTATCAATCTGAAGAAGGTAGCGATAACGCCTTTATTAAAAAACTACGTGCACCAATTAAAACACGCCCGCGCTTTATGGAGAAAAAAGGGTTAACGTACGCAGAGCGCGGAACAGCAGTCCATGCCGTTATGCAGCATGTTGATTTGAAGAAGCCGATTACGGTTGAAGTTCTTCAAGAGCAAATTGCTGGAATGGTAAATAAGGAATTATTAACATTCGAGCAGGCGGAAGAAATAGCGATTGAAAAAGTAATTTCATTCTTTGACAGTGACTTAGGTAAAAGGGTATTAGCGGCGAAAAGTGTTGAGCGTGAAGTACCATTTACGATGATGCTTGCAGCAGAAGAAGCATATCAAGATTGGCAAGGGAAGAGTGAAGAAACGATTCTTGTCCAAGGGGTTATCGACTGCATGATTGAAGAGGAAGATGGCATTACGTTAATCGACTTTAAAACAGATACGATTGAAGGGAAATTCCCAGGCGGATTCGAACAAGCGAAACCAATTTTAGAAGATCGATATAAAGTGCAGCTTTCGTTATATGCAAAAGCACTGGAGAAAAGCTTACAACATCCTGTAAAAGAGAAATGTTTATACTTCTTTGATGGGAATCACGTTGTAAATATTGAAGAATAGAGGGGCTTGAAAATGGTAACGGAAAAAACGTTAAGAACTTGTGAACAGGGACACGAGTACTATAAAAGTAGCGATTGTCCAACTTGCCCAGTCTGTGAGAAAGAGAGAAAACCAAAAGAAGGTTTTCTCTCTCTTCTTTCAGCGCCAGCAAGAAGGGCATTAGAGCACCGTGGAATTCAAACTGTAGAAGAACTCTCAAAATATAGTGAAAAAGAAATTTTAAAACTGCATGGTATGGGACCTGCGTCTTTGCCGAAGCTTAGGAAGGCTTTGGAGGAGAGTGGGTTATCATTTAAATAAAATGAAATAGTGCCTCTTCACTACTTACGTGTTTATACCACTATTTGTGGACAGTGAAGCTCTTGCTTATTAAAATTTCATTTTAATAATTTTGAATTACATAAAAGAAAAAAGTAGGAGAATATCTCCTACTTTTTTTACGCTGTTCCAATCTGATCTTGATCTGCCACATCAGAATCAAATGTATTCGTTGCACTAACACCGTTAAACGTATTCACGACAAACCCAACATTGGAAGCTCCAGATCCGTTATAGGCTTTCGTGTTTTCTTTCGGAGATACGTTATAAAAATCTCCTAAGTTGAAAGAGCCGTTACTGTTTTGCACGACGAGATTTCCTACAACTGAAGGCATACCATCCACCTACTTTACTAAGCTTTTTAATTACTATATGAATTATTGTGCGGAAGGTTCATCCGTAATATATTGGCGGATTTGTATAATACGAGAGTTATTAAAACCATAATCAACATTTCCAATTTGAAAGCAACCAGAATTTAAAAGTGTCCGCAATTCAACGTTATTCACTTCAATAAAAGGGCATTCATTTACAATATTTAATTTTACATCTGTCGTTCGTTTTGGAATTGTAATGTGTTCATCTGTAAAGATTTCAAAAGCATCAAAGCGACCTTCTCCCCGTATATAAAAAGGAATTTCACGGTGGACGGCAATAGCTCTACTTTTTAATTCCATTTGGTTTGCATCTCCAACTTGAAATACGGCAGTAATCCCTAAAGAAATAATAGAAACATTTTGGACAATGGACACATGATGCAACATAATTTTTCAGTCTCCTTAACCTGGAGTAGGAGGGACATCTGTTACTAATGGTACAAATGGACCCTCTGTAACTGTTTCAAATGGTGTATCGAGAATAGAAGATAGAATGAGGAGATTTGCATCTCCAATTAAAAAGAGTGCGGACGACGATACACCGTTCATTTTAATCTGTCCGACTTTTAACTCACGGTTTACAACGTTAAGGTTCATACATACTTACTCCTTTCGAAAATTTCCCGGTATGTGCTGAATAAAGGAGAGAAAGGCTTTGTCAATATCTTGTTTCATTGCCTGAATAATGATATCTCGTAAATAATCTGGATCTGTTGAAATACCTTCATATGATTGCGCTTGTGATAAATAATAAGGGAGTCGATGCTCCATCTGTTTTTTTATGTCATCCACCATCATTTGTCGATACATTTCATCAAGCGGTGTTCTCTCTTCTTGTTCAAAATGGAGAATACGATTATATGCTTCTTCATCTAAGTATCGATGCATTTCTTGGAGGATACCTTGATAAAAGTCTGGGTTTGTTTCGGTTTCAGGGTTTACCTTCAATGTTTCTGTATCCACTTGAAAATCTTCAATTTGTTGTCCTTTTGCTGAAAATGGGTTTAAACCAATATTTAAAGTACCATTTAAATTTTCGACTTTTAATTGATCGAATTTGTATTCCACTTTTCCTACAGAAGAGGAGGGGCGATTTTTTAATTCGTTAAGCTCTTCTTGGAGTTGGCGCACTTGATCTTCTAAATTCAAGATGGCTGCTTGTTGTGTTTGAAGAGCTTGTTGAAGTTGGTGTAAGTAAGTATATATATCTTGATTCATTTGTGAAACCTCCTTTTCAATAGGGAGGGTAAAAATATTCCTGCTATATATTTATGACAAGGATGTCTTAAGAAGAACTAGTTGATGGTTTGATAGAAATAATTTGTCCTTTCGCCTGTAATGGGCGAAGCGGCTCCGTAAATCCGCCCGTATTTGAAAATTTAGATAGGGCTTTAATACTTCCGGCAGTACCAATTTGGAACACAGAAGAGGTTGTAATGCTATCAATTTTAATACTGTTGATGATGATACTTTGGTTTACATAAAAATTCAATGCAATTGCCTCCTTTAAGTTGAGCCAATTATCGCTTGATCGATTACATCTGAATCGTTGACAGTCGTTGCACTTTGATAATTGTAGACAGAAACATTATCTCCAACGTTGAAAGAGCCGGCCCCGGCGAAAGCACGTGAGTAACTAATAGGCCTAATCGCAAATACATCTCCAATATGAAAAATACCACTTGATCCAATATTGACGATACGAATATGTCCGACCATAGCTGGCATACAAAACACCCTTCGTTTTTAAAATTTTCTTTTCTACTATTGTATGGGCGTTTCCAATAAAATGTGTATTTTTTTGAAATAAAAGAAACACACGCATTATTGCGTGTGTGTTTTGAATGTTTGATTAGGGTGTAAATCCGTATGTACATGACAAATTACATTTAAGAGCCTGTCCAGTTCTTGGCTACAATCCACTGTTTTTTGAGAAGTCATTCCATAGCGTTCAGCAAAATAAATCATTTTTTCACGTTTTTTTTCAATCGCTTGCTCAAACATTGAAATCGGCTCCATCTCTAAATGAAATTTTTAGTATATATGTAGTACATATTATACAAAAACTTCATAAAAAAGAAATGCATTCGCTAAAAAAAGTAAAATTTCTACATTTTATGCCAAATGATAAAGGGGTAACGAATAGGGGATGAGAAGAATATTGTAAAAATTAGCGTGCATGAGAAGGTTTTTTTCTTGCGGATGCGAATACAATTAAAGGGTATGAGTTTTAGGATGGAGAGTGGAAATATTGCGTTTTGTAACGGCGAAGAAAGAAGAAAAGGTATTTGTAGGTATTGTAGATGAAGAAGAAGAAAAGGTATTACACTTAAGAGAAGCGCAAAGACAAAAAGGGGAAAAGGTTACAATCCCTATTACAATGTTAGAGTGTATTGAAAGAGGGACTGAATGCTTTGAGAAAGTATGTGAAATTGTAAATTGGGCAAAAGAGAACGGGGAAGCGGCGTATTATCCGTTAACAGAGGTGAAAATATTAGCGCCGATTCCAAGGCCAAGAAAGAATATTTTGTGCGTTGGAAAAAACTATCGTGAGCATGCGGTAGAAATGGGCGGAGTAGAGTCTATTCCAGAAAATATAATGATCTTTACGAAAGCACCAACAACAGTTATTGGCATAAATGAGCAAATTAATGGTCACCCTCATGCAACGGACGAACTAGATTACGAAGGAGAATTAGCTATCATTATTGGTAAGCGAGGGAAGCAAATAAAAAAAGAAAAAGCGCTTGAGCATGTTTTTGGTTATACGATTATCAATGATGTAACAGCTCGAGACATTCAAAGAAAACATAAACAGTTTTTCCTTGGGAAAAGCTTCGATACATTTTGTCCGATGGGACCGTATTTAATTCATAAATCGGTGGTTAATGCGCCGAATGCATTACACATTGAAACGGTAGTAAATGGAGAAGTAAGGCAAACTTCTAACACAAATAAAATGATTTTTTCAATAGAAGAAATTATTTCAACGATAAGTAAAGGAATGACTTTAGAACCAGGCGATATTATCGCAACAGGAACGCCGGCTGGTGTCGGAAAAGGTTTTACACCACCGAAGTTTTTACATGCTGGTGATGAAGTGGTCATTACAGTAGAAGGAATTGGTACTTTACGAAATGTAGTGAAATAAAGAAAAGAGCTATCTTGTTAAAAGATAGCTCTTTTTTATGGCCTTGGGTTATAGAGGTAATCGATAACGGCAAAAGTGTAAAGACCAATGAATGCAAGTGTACAAATGCCAAATAGTATAACCGTAAGTGCGCTTTTTTCTCGTCCAAAACCAATGATAGTAAGAATAACAGCAGTCCAAAATGATGCTTTCAGTAGTGTGAGTGTAGTAGGAGTTGAGTAATGAAGCCATGTTGTGGAAAGTAGGAAACCAAAGAATGTAACTAAAATAAAAGCTGTAGCTAAATAGTTAATATGTTTACCATATCTTAATAGCATGTCGCACCTCCTTTACGATTTTAAAATACAGAAAATTACAATTTCATCTTAATATAAATGAATATGAAAAGAAAGAGGTTGTCCCAACATGTCGGACAACCTCTCTATCATTACGATAATACAGCTTTAATTTTTTGGAATGCCCACTCTAAATCTTCTTCAGAGATTACTAGAGGTGGTGCGATACGAATTACATTTTCGTGTGTTTCTTTACATAATAGACCAGCTGCTTTTAGTTGTTCACAGTAAGGACGAGCTGGCTCGTTTAATTCGATACCGATGAATAAACCTTTACCACGAACTTCAGTGATCATTGGGTTATCAATCTCTTTTAATTGCCCAACTAATTTTTCACCTAATTGAAGAGAACGCTCTGTTAATTTTTCTTCTTCTAACACTTCAAGAGCCGCGATAGAAACAGCACATGCAAGTGGATTACCACCGAATGTAGAACCGTGAGAACCTGGCTCAAATACACCTAAAATGTCGCGGTTTGCTGCTACGCAAGAGATTGGGAACACACCGCCGCCAAGTGCTTTACCAAGTATGTACATGTCAGGAGTTACATTGTCCCAGTCACAAGCAAATACTTTACCAGTACGGCCTAAGCCAGTTTGGATTTCATCTGCTACAAATAAAACGTTTTCTTTTTTACATACTTCAAAAGCTTCTTTTAAGTAACCAGCTGGTGGGATATTAATTCCTGCTTCACCTTGAATTGGCTCTAAAATGAATGCTGCTGTGTTTGGTGTAATTGCGGCTTTTAATGCTTCTAAATCACCGTAAGGAATTACAACGATGCCAGGAAGCATTGGACCGAATCCACGCTTGTACTCTTCATTTGAAGACATGGAAACAGAACCCATTGTACGTCCGTGGAAGTTATCTTCACAAACGATGATTTCAGCACGGTTTGCTTCCACTTTCTTCACATCATAAGCCCAGCGACGAACTGTTTTAATTGCAGTTTCAACAGCTTCAGCACCTGTATTCATTGGAAGTACCATTTCTTTATTAGTTAGTTTCGCAACTTTTTCGTACCAAGGACCTAATTGATCGCTATGGAAAGCACGAGAAGTTAACGTAACACGATTAGCTTGGTCAATTAAAGCGTTAATAATTTTCGGGTGACGATGACCTTGGTTTACTGCAGAATATGCACTTAATAAGTCCATATAGCGGTTTCCTTCAGGATCTTCTACCCAAACACCTTCTGCTTTAGAAATAACGATTGGAAGTGGGTGATAGTTATTTGCTCCGTATGTGTCTGTAAGTTCGATAATATCCTTAGTTTGAATCATGATTGTTCCCCCTTTTGTTATTACAAGAAGTTTGTAAATACTCTAAATATTATATCATTTAAATGTAAAAAAGCGAAACATTTCCTGAAAATAAATGAACATGTTATCATATAGAGTGAAAAAGTGTGAAAAGAGGAGGTAAGGGATACGATGGTACATATGCATATTACAGCATGGGCGTTAGGTTTAATTTTATTCTTCGTTGCGTATTCACTTTATTCAGCAGGAAGAAAAGGGAAAGGTGTACATATGGGGCTTCGCCTAATGTATATCATTATTATTGTGACAGGCTTCATGTTGTACATGAGTATTGTGAAGACAGCAACAGGTAGCATGCACATGTGGTATGGCTTAAAAATGTTAGCTGGTATTTTAGTTATCGGTGGAATGGAAATGGTTCTTGTGAAAATGAGCAAAAACAAACCAACAGGGGCGGTTTGGGGCTTATTTATTGTTGCGCTAGTAGCAGTATTTTACCTTGGGCTGAAATTACCGATTGGCTGGAAAGTATTCTAATAAAAAATAAAGCCACCTTATGATCTCAAAGACTTGGGAGATTATAAGGTGGTTTTTTACTTTATCCCGTAAACATCAGATTGGTGAAGGCTAATAATCAGTGGGTTCCCCCACTGATTAAAGTTTCACTTTATGTCGCATCGATATGCAACTCTTCTCCATTTACTTTCGTAAAACGGAACATATTTTTATTTGACGTAGTGTGACGGACGAAATGGTGCTGCAGTGTACAGATCATTTCTTCGTTATCAAACAAAAGAATATTTACTCCTTCGCGTGACTCCTCTTGCGGTAAGAAAGATAAATAATTATGACAATACATGCAATCATATAAAGAGTAGTGAAGTGATTGCAATGATTCGGTTAATAATGTGAAGACAGAGTCAGGTAATTCCTCCAGCCATTCATTATAGCTAAGAAGTAACTTTTTTCGAATACGTATCATTTCACCATTTTGCAAATGGTGTTGCTCGTTGGCGATTTGTAATACATCTTGTTCATAGAAACGGGCTGGTAGCCAATTGTTATTATACAAAATTTCAAACCCATCTTCGGCAATATCTTCTAATAAAAACGCTTCATCATTTTCATCATCAAAGAATACCCACTCATTGTTTATATATTCTACATTACCGACTGTATGAGCACGGGGCTGATTATATAAAATATGTTTACGTTGTATCATACACGATTTCTCCTTTATGAAAAGTAGTTATTCCTGTTATAGACAGTTCGTGCATTCTTTATAACTAGACACATATAGACATAGGTGGGCATACAATAAAACACGTTTTACTGAGTGAAAATGCTATTCCATATGTGGATAGTAGGTTATCGTCAAGTTTTTCATTTTTTTGATCCGCACTCTTAGGGTGGGGATTACTGCACGTTCAAGAAAAGAAATAAGATGGAAGGATGATTTATATGTGCGGGATTACAGGATGGGTGGATTATAAACGCTCATTAGAAGGAGAAAGAGATGTCGTTACGAAGATGGCTGAGACGTTAGCGAAACGGGGGCCGGATGATAATAAAGTTTGGATTAAAGGAAATGTCGCATTTGGGCATAAGCGGTTAATCGTTGTGGATCCTGAGGGCGGTAAACAGCCGATGACTTGTTTAAAAGGTGAAACGAATTACGCCATTTGCTATAACGGTGAACTTTATAACACAGAAGACATTCGAAAGGAATTATTAAGAAGAGGATATACGTTCAAAGGTCATTCTGATACAGAAGTATTATTAGCTTCTTATATTGAATGGAAAGAAGAATGTGTCGATCATTTAAACGGTATATATGCGTTTGCAGTATGGGACGAACAGAAAGAACAAGTATTTATTGCGAGAGATCGATTAGGTGTAAAGCCACTTTTTTATAAATATGATAGCGGACGCTTACTATTTGGTTCGGAGTTAAAAGCGATATTGTCGCATCCAGATGTGAAGGCGGAAGTAACGTTAGAAGGATTATCAGAAATATTCGGGCTCGGACCGTCAAGAACGCCTGGCCACGGTATTTATGCTGGTATAAAAGAATTGCGTCCAGGTCATGCAATGACATTTTCAAAGAACGGTTTATGTATATGGAGATATTGGAATGTAGAAAGTAAAAAACATGAAGACTCTTTTGAAGAAACAGTAGAGAAAACGCGCTTTTTATTACAAGATGCGATTACAAGACAGCTTGTTTCTGATGTACCACTATGTACTTTTTTATCGGGTGGTGTAGATTCGAGCGCTATTACAGCTATTGCAGCGAAAGAATATGAGAGATCAGGAAAAGGGCAATTACACACATATTCTATTGATTACGAAGATAATGACAAATACTTTAAAGCGAATGCATTCCAGCCAAATTCAGATGCTCCGTTTATTAATTTAATGACTGAGACATTTCAAACAACCCATCATCGCTGCGTCATTTCGAATGAAAAATTAGCAGAGTATTTAACTGAAGCAGTACTCGTTCGTGATTTGCCTGGTATGGCAGATATCGATTCGTCATTATTATGGTTTTGCCGAGAAATTAAACAAGATTTTGTCGTTGGCTTATCTGGAGAATGTGCAGATGAAATATTTGGTGGATATCCGTGGTTTTATAGAGAAGATGATTTACAATCGAGTGCATTTCCGTGGATGCGTTCTACAGAGGCACGTGAACAACTTCTAAAAAAAGAATGGAGAAATAAATTAAATTTACAACAATATGTACAAAGGCGCTATGAAGAGTCAATTCAAGAAGTTCCTATTTTAGAGGGGGAAAGTCCGCTAGAAGCAAAAAGACGCCAATTATTTTATTTAAATATGGTATGGTTTATGACAACATTATTAGACAGAAAAGACCGCATGAGTATGGGAGCGAGCTTAGAGGTACGTGTTCCATTTGCAGATCATCGTCTTGTCGAATATGCGTGGAATATTCCTTGGGAAATGAAAATGTATAAAAACCGCGAAAAAGGTCTATTACGTAAAGCGTTAGAAGGTGTACTTCCACATGACATCTTATATAGAAAGAAGAGTCCTTATCCGAAAACGCACAATCCGCACTATACAAAAGCAGTAACAGTATGGCTTCAAAATCTATTAACGGATAAAGGTTCAATTTTACACGAACTGTTTGATAAAGAGCAGTTGAGCGGATTGATTCAGTCTGGCGGCAGTGCATTTCAAACACCATGGTTTGGTCAATTGATGACTGGGCCACAGCTTTTAGCTCATTTAGCACAAATTCATGTTTGGTTTAAAGAATATGGGGTAAATATTAAGGAATAAGGGAAAAGCGGCTTACAATTATGTAAGTCGCTTTTTATTAAAGAAATTGTCATATAAAATTCAAAATCACCTTATAAATAATACTTAATTAGAATTATTATTTTGACGTACTTATTATTACTTGTTATAATTGGAAACAAATGTTCTGAAAAAGATTCTCATTTATAAAATTGAGGTGTTAGATAGATGACAAAGAAAAGAATAGGTTTACTCGTAATGGCGTATGGAACACCAGAATCATTAGACGATGTAGAGGCATATTATACACATATCCGTCACGGGCGTACGCCATCAGAAGAAGCGCTTGAAGATTTAATTGGGCGCTATAAAGCGATTGGTGGAATTTCACCGCTTGCAAAAATTACGAAAGAACAGGCGCATAAATTAACAGATTCAATGAATAACATATTTACAGAGTATGAATTTACTTGTTACTTAGGTTTAAAACATATTGCACCATTTATAGAAGATGCTGTAGAAGAAATGAAGCGTGATGGGATCGAGCAAGCGATTAGTATCGTATTAGCGCCGCATTACTCTACATTTAGCATTAAAGCGTATAATGACCGTGCTATTCGTCTTTCAAAAGAAATCGGTGGTCCTGTTATTGAACCAATTGAACAATGGTATGATGAACCGAAATTTATTTCGTATTGGGCAGACCAAATAAAAGAGACGTTTACAGAAATTGATAATAAAGAGAAAGCAGTCGTAATTTTTTCAGCGCATAGTTTGCCGGAAAAAATTATTGCAGCAGGAGACCCTTATGTAGAACAACTAAAGCATACGGCAGATTTAATTGCAGAAGCTGCAAATATTCAAAACTATACAATCGGTTGGCAAAGTGCTGGGAATACTCCAGATCCGTGGATTGGTCCAGATGTGCAAGATTTAACGAAAGATTTATATGAAGAGCATGGGTACGAATCTTTCATATATTGCCCAGTTGGTTTTGTAGCGGAGCATTTAGAAGTTTTATATGACAACGATTATGAATGTAAAGTTGTAACTGATGAATTAAATGCCAAATATTTTAGACCAAATATGCCGAATGCACAATCAGCATTTATCGACTGTTTGGCTGAAATTGTTTCCAAAAAAGTGAAGGAAATAGTTGACAAAGATTTAGTTTTGAATAATAATTAATTTATAATAATTTTAAATAAATAATAATTACTACAAAATAAAGAGGAGGATCCCCCTAGATGAATCCAAATAATCGCTTAACAACAAACCAAGGTGCTCCAGTTGGAGACAACCAAAATTCTCGTACAGCCGGTCGTCGTGGACCAGTATTATTAGAAGACTATCATTTAGTAGAAAAACTTGCGCACTTTGATCGTGAACGTATTCCGGAGCGTGTTGTGCATGCACGTGGTGCAGGTGCTCACGGTGTATTCGTAACGAAAAATAGTATGAAGCAATATACGAAAGCTGCATTTTTACAAAATGAAGGAACTGAAACGCCTGTATTTGTTCGTTTTTCAACGGTTATTCATGGTCAAGGTTCTCCTGAAACAGCACGTGACCCACGTGGGTTCGCTGTTAAATTTTATACAGAAGAAGGAAACTACGATATCGTAGGTAATCATTTACCAGTTTTCTTCATTCGTGATGCAATTAAATTCCCAGATATGGTACATTCCTTAAAACCAGCACCTGATACGAATATTCAAACGCCAGATCGTTATTGGGATTTCATGACGTTAAGTCCAGAATCTACACATATGATGACATGGGTATTTTCTGATTACGGTACACCAGCAAGCTATCGTGAAATGGAGGGTTTCGGCGTCCATTCATTTAAATGGATTAATGAAGAAGGTAAAATTGTTTATATAAAATACCACTGGAAACCACAGCAAGGTGTACGTAACCTAAATGCGAAAGAAGTGCAAGAAGTACAAGGGAAAGACTTCAATCATGCAACTCGTGACTTGTTCGATGCAATCGAAAAAGGAAATCACCCAAAATGGGATTTACACGTACAAGTTATGCAATTAGATGAAATGGACTCTTTAGACTTTGATCCACTAGATCCAACGAAAGTATGGCCAGAAGATCGCTTCCCATTAATGGAAGTAGGTACAATGACGTTAAATCGTAATCCGAAAAACTTCTTTGCAGAAGTAGAACAAGTAGCGTTCTCTCCAAGTGCAACTGTAAATGGTATTGAGCCATCGGAAGATAAATTATTACAAGGTCGTTTATTCTCTTACCCAGATACACAACGTTATCGTCTTGGTGCAAATTACTTACAAATCCCTGTAAACTGCCCATACGCAGCTGTTCATAATCAACAACGTGATGGTGCGATGCAAGTGAATCAAAACCCATCTACAATCAACTACGAACCGAGCCGTCATGCAGAGAATCCAGTTGAAGACCCAGCTTACCGCGATTCAACTATGAAAGTAGAAGGCTATGTATCTCGTGAAAAAATTGACAAACCAAATGACTTCAAACAAGCAGGTGAGCGTTACCGTTCATTCTCTAAAGAAGAGCAAGATAACTTAATTGCAAACTTAACAAATGACTTAAAAGACGTAAATGAACGCACGAAATTACTAGCTGTTTGTAACTTCTTCCGTGCAGATCAAGAATACGGTATGCGTTTAGCGCAGGCATTAAATGTTGATATTACGCAATATGTAGGAAATGCTCCGAAATAAATCGGAAAAGACGACTGGGTTTCGGTCGTCTTTTTTATGTGTAAAGTTACACGCGGGTATTCTTCAGTTTCGTTATGTCGGAATTTGTTGGTAAATCGATATCTTGTGTCGAAACGTTGATATATTGAAAGGAACAATCGATATATTTGAAAAATCGTTGATATATCCCAAAAACCGTTAATATATTTCCAGTTATACTAGGTGGGGTATGTTGCCCGATGCGCAAAAAAGAGATGCAATCTATTACTAATAGATTGCATCTCTTTTTTAGTTCACTCGCTCAGTATACTCATAAGCTTTCTCCCCATGCATCGAAATATCAAGTCCCATATGTTCCTCGTGCTCATCTACCCGGACAGGGAGGAAGAAGTTGATTGCTTTAATAATGGCATACGTCATTATAATTGTGAACGCATATGTTGCGCCGATCGCTACAAGTTGTTTCAACAGCAGCGAGGCGTTTCCGTAAAATAATCCGTTAGCGCCATCGCCGTTTACGGCAGTAGTTGCAAATAATCCTGTCGCAATACCGCCCCAAGTTCCACCGATGCCGTGACATCCGAATGCATCGAGTGTATCGTCGTATCCGAATTTTGTTTTTAAGAAAAAGACCGCTCCGAAGCATAATACGCCGCCAATTGCTCCGATAAGAAGAGCTGAGAAAGGTGTAACGAACCCGCAAGCTGGTGTAATAGCGACTAGACCGGAAACGGCGCCACAAGCAGCTCCCATCGCAGTCGGTTTTGATTGGAAGAACCACTCTGAAAGCATCCAAGTTAATGCTGAGGCAGCAGCGGCTATATTTGTATTAATAAATGCAGTTAAAGCTACGTCATTTAAGGATAATGCGCTGCCGACGTTAAAACCGAACCAGCCAAACCATAATAAGCCTGCGCCTAACATTGTAAATGGCAAATGGTGAGGAGAAGAACCATTTATGTTTTTTCGTTTTCCGAGGAAAATAGCTAATACAAGACCAGCAACTCCGGAAGTGATGTGAACGACGTTTCCGCCAGCGAAGTCTAGTGCACCAAGTTCCCTTAGCCACCCGCCGACGCCCCATACCCAATGAGCGACAGGATTGTAAACAATCGTTGTCCATAAAAGGATAAAAATAAGAAAGGCAGAAAATCGCATTCTTTCAGCAAATGCACCTGAAATTAAAGCTGGAGTTAAAATGGCGAACATGAGTTGAAACATCATGAATAAATTGTGAGGAATAGTAGATGAGTAGTCTGGATTTGGTGCGTAGGTAACTCCGTTTAGACCGAACCAATCAAGTGTACCGATAAGCCCGTGCCAATCTGGTCCGAATGATAAAGAATAGCCGATAACAATCCATTGAATCGAAACGATAGCCATTGCACTATAACTATGCATCGTTGTACTGAGTACATTTTTGCTGCGAACCATACCTCCATAAAAAAGTGCCAATCCTGGTGTCATCAACATGACCATTACTGTCGTCACAAACATAAAAACTGTATCTCCCATATTCATGAGCTCTCCTCCTATAATGTTAGAAAAAATAACATCGTTTTGTTATGTTTCATATCATATTCGAAAAGGAACTGAAAATCAACTAAAAATTCAGAAAAATATATACATGATGTTAGAAAGTATAACATAGATTATTTTGTGAGGATTGAAATCGACATATGCGTTTCTCTCGGATAATTGGTATAATATTCTTACAATTAAAAACTTGGGGGATGCGTGTGGGAAAAATACGGACTAGGAAACTATTCATTTGTTTTTGCTTAGCTTTTGTTTTGTTTGTACCAATACATACTTTTGCAGACGAAAAAAGAGAGTGGAAAGATGAAGTTATATACTCCATTATGATTGATCGCTTCAATAATGGAGAACCGAAAAATGACAAACAATTAGAAGTTGGTAATTTAGAAGGGTATCAAGGCGGGGATATAAGAGGAATTATAAAAAGGTTGGATTACATAAAAGAAATGGGTTTTACTACCGTTATGCTTTCGCCGCTTTTTGAAAGTGGAAAGTACGATGGATTAGACGTGCGAAATTTTAAAAAGGTAAATGAACATTTCGGGACAGACAATGATGTGAAAGAACTTGTAAAAGAAGCTCATGCAAAAGGAATGAAAGTTGTATTTCAATTTCCGCTTGGAGAAAACGAACGACAGGTAATTGACGCAATGAAATGGTGGATAAAAGAAGTTGATTTAGACGGAAGTTATGTTATACATAGTGAAAAAAAGCCGCGTTCCTTTTGGGATAACGCGCAAAAAGATATGCAAGTGATAAAGAAAGATTTTCGTATTATGACAAAGGAGGATAGCGAATACAACGAAAAAATCGTAGAATCGTTTTCCGAAGCGGATGTATCGGTGAAATCGTTATACGATGTGAGTAAAAAAGAAGGGGACTTTGTTACGTTTTTAGATGATCAAGAAACAAAAAGATATGCGCGTATTGCAAAAGAAAATATGTATTATCCGCCATCACGTTTAAAACTGGCGCTTACTTATTTGTTAACATCACCTGGGATTCCGAATTTTTATTACGGAACGGAAATTGCATTAGATGGAGGAAGTGTACCTGATAATAGACGATTAATGGATTTTAAGTCAGACGAAAAATTTATGCAGCACATAACAAAACTAGGTGAACTTAGGCAGGCGAGACCGTCTTTACGACGCGGTACGTTTGAGCTTCTGTATGATAAGAGCGGGATGAGCATACTAAAACGAAAATATAAAGATGAAGTAACTTTAGTAGCAATTAATAATACGAAAGAAACACAAAAAGTCTCCTTACCTGCAAGTGCAATTGGTGAAAAACAAGAGTTAAGAGGATTGTTACAGGATGAAATTATAAGAGAAGAAAACGGAAAGTTTTATCTCGTTTTAAAACGTGAAGAATCAAATGTGTATAAAGTTAACGGAGAAACAGGTGTGAATTGGTTATTTATCTCCTTAATAATCGGTGTGAATGTATTATTTATTGCGTTTCTAATTGCAGTTAAAAGGAAGCGTAGATGAGAAATTACTCGCTCTATGTTCATGTCTTCTTATTGTATTTGTAAGTTTGTTCGGCGGGGCAATAGTGTTATTCTGTTGATATGAAATTTCTTAAGAGAAACGATGTGAGAATGAAAACGTCCCTAGTGAGAGGAGGGCCAGGTTAGGAAGAGGATTTTCTTCCTAACCTGTTTTTTGTGTTAGCACCGATAGGGAAGAATCTTTGAAGCAATCAATAATTGCAACTATATTAATTTTACATTACATTAAAAGTTAGATAATACTCTTATACTAATACAGTGCTAAATAGTAGGTGGGAAAATGGAGTTTTACGATTTGGGTATTACCATTAAAGAGCTTAGAATTAAAAAAATATATCACAATCCGAATTATGTCATGGAATATGTTCGCAAAGTCAAATTAGCAAAATAGAAAAAGGTGTGATTTATCCATCTAGTATATTGTTATATCAATTATCAGAAAGACTTGGTATTGACCCAAATAATATATTTGCATTAACTCAAAACAAAAAATTAAAATATGTAGAAAATGTAAAATGCGTAATAAAAGATTGCTTAAAGCAAAAACAATACAAAGAACTTTATGAAATAGTGAAAAAAGAGAAAAACGAAAATAACTTCCAATCAACAGAAGATAAACAATTTTTAATATGGCATGAAGCGATTGCTATATTTATGGTGGATAAATCAATAAAAACTGCTTTAGATTTTTTAAATAATGCATTAAAATTAACTGTAACTAATTCTGATTTTTTATCAGAAAGAGAAATAGATATTATGCAGACAATTGCTATATTCCATGGGGAAAATAAAGAATATGAAAAAAGTATTAATATATTAAGAAGGTGTTTAACTAATTTTAATAAGTTAGATTTTCCTAGAGATAAAGAAATTAAATTGAAAATTATTTTTAATTTAGCAAAAATTTTAGGTCATGCAAATCAACATGAAGAGGCAGTAAAATACAATGATATGGGTATCAAACTAGCTATTAATCTAAATACTTTATATTTACTAGGTGAATTATACTATGGAAAAGCTTGGAATTTATTGAAACTTAAACAACCTAATGAAGAAGATGTTGCAAATAACATGAAAAAAGCATTATTTATATTTGAACTAACAGAAAAAGAAAATCTGATAAAAATGGTTAAAGAAAAATATTTTGAAAACCAAACTGAAAAAAGTCACTCATAATTCATTTGGAAATCACTTGAAATATAATAAAACCTACAGGGGAAATCTCTGTAGGTTTTATACTTATAAACTTGCTTCTAAAATATTAGTGCTTAATATAAATTTTTGAATAAGAGTTTACTTAGCGCTTTAGCGTACTTTTTTATTTTGAAGCCTGCATCTTTATTAAAGATGTATGCTTCTTTTTAAATCCATCCGAATATTATTGGTTCAAGTCGGAGGAAGGTACTTTGGGGTGTCTTTTCTTTAGATCTTTATCATTAACTATTTAATGTTTTTTAAATGATTACATGACATATTTTTTTTGTACCAAGCTTTGTTGATACAGTTAGATTTATCCGTTAGTGTATTCGTATTATTAGAACATCCTACAGTATTTAGGGAGAATGTGGCTAATAAAAACCATAATATTAATTTCTTCAAAAAACCACTTCTAACTCTTTTTTAATTAACATTTTTTAGATCCTTACTAATTTTACATTACATTAAAGGTTGGGAAATATTCTTATACTCATAAATTGTTACGTTTTGGCGGGGAGAGGAATTATGAGTTACAGCGATTTTTAAGATGACTTTGGCCCAGGATGTGGTTATTAAGAAAAGTAATTCAAATTGAAGGGGAAACGTCTTAAGGTATATTTTTCTTATTTTCAATAAGGTCTGCTAAACACATGTATAAAACAAATTCTACAATAAGGCCTAGTTTAATCATGCGCTCACTTGTAAAGTATTCGTATGGTTAGACTCTGTTCACTTAGTGATTTTCACCGCATATACCATTTTTCTATGGTTTGTTCTCGGAATATTGTCTCTACAAAACAAAAAACTCCTCTAATTAAGAGGAGTTTTCTTTTTAGCGGTAGTTAATGAACTGTACGTCGATTGGTAAATCAGCGCTACGAACAGCTGCGATTACTGCTTGTAAGTCATCACGGCTTTTCGCTGTAACACGTACTTGATCATCTTGTACTTGTGTTTTTACTTTTAATTTCATTTCTTTAATGATGTTGTTAATTTTTTTAGCGTTATCTTTATCGATACCTTGTTGAAGTGTTGCGCGTTGGCGAACAGTGTTGCCAGTTGCAGCTTCAACTTTTCCGTAATCTAAGTTCTTAATTGGAACGTTACGTTTTACAAGTTTAGAGATAAGAACGTCTTTTACTTGCTCTAATTTAAACTCGTCATCAGAAGTTAAAACAAGTACTTCTTTTTCTAATTTAATATCACTTTTACTTCCTTTAAAGTCATATCGGTTTTGTATTTCTTTTAATGCGATATTAATTGCGTTTGTTACTTCAGGTAATTCTACTTTCGAAACGATGTCAAAAGAACTATCTTTTGCCATAGTTAGCACCTCCAAATAAATTTCTAATCTTGTTATGTACTGTACATACTAAAGTATAGCTGAAAACGAGTCTAGACTTAAGTGTTTTCGTACTTATATTCATGTAACCTTATTTTATTATAGTGAATTTTGGGCAGTTGGACAAATACAGGAAAAATCATGTTATAATTAACTTTTGTTTGGAATGATAAAAAAGATAATTTTATATATATAGAAGGGAATTAAAAAATATGTATTTGCAAATAGGATCGATTGAACAGGTAACTGTTTTACGCGAAACGGAAATCGGATATATGGTTGGGAATGAAGAAGAGGAAATTTTCCTACATAAAAACGAAGTAGCTGGAGAAATTGAAGAAGGCGATACGATTGATGTATTCTTATACCTTGATCACCAAAATCGTATTTCAGCAACAATGAAGGAACCGATTATTACAACTTATGATTGGAACTGGGTAAAGGTTGTAGAAGTTATTCCTAGTTTAGGTGTGTTTGTTGATATTGGTGTGTCAAAAGATATACTAATTCCAGCTGATGAGTTCCCGATTTATATGCCAGTATGGCCAGAAGTAGGCGACGAATTATATTGTACGTTAAAATTAACGAATCGTGATCGTTTAATTGCTCTTCCGGCAAGAGACAGTGATATGCAAGAAATTATCGTAGATGCAACGCCATCTATGCGTAATAAAAACGTAAATGGACGTGTATATCGTTCGCTTCAAGTTGGTTCATTCATACTAACTGATGAGCATTTCCGTGCTTTCTTACACCATACAGAAAGAAAAGAACAAGTTCGCATCGGTCAGCGTGTAACGGGCCGTATTATTGACGTGAAAGATGATGGTACAATTAACATTTCACTTCTTCCTCGTAAAGAAGAAGGAATGGAAGACGATGCTGCAGTAATTTATGCATATATGGAAGAACGAGGCGGAGCAATGCCGTTTTGGGATAAGAGCCATCCAGAAGATATTAAAGAACGCTTTAACATGAGTAAAGCTGCATTTAAGCGTGCACTTGGTAAGTTGATGAAAGAAGAAAAGGTTTACCAAGAAGAAGGTTGGACTTACTTTAAGAAATAAAGTAGATGAAAGATTAAAAAGCACAACCTTATTTAAAAAAATAAGGTTGTGCTTTTTTAATTTCCTTGCGGAGAAACAAGAGTAAATGTATCTTTCAAATCACTATCATTTATTTTAATATTTGCCTTTTTTAATTCCTCTTGTAACAATTTTTTGCTGAATACAGGATCAGCAGTACGTTCTTCCTCTAAGTTTTTGCGAATAGAGTTTTTTACTTCATCGTAAGGTTTTAAATCTTTTTTATCAGTTAATTTAATAACGTGATAACCGTTTGATGATTTTACGGGATTGCTAATTTGTCCAACATTTAGTTTGTAGGCAGCGGTTTCGAATTCAGGAGCCATTGTACCTGAATTGAAGTATCCAAGGTCTCCACCTTTATCTTTTGATAGCAGATCTTGTGATTCTTGTTTTGCTAATTCTTCAAATGAAGCACCAGCATCTAGTTTACTCTTTATTTCTTTCGCTTCATTTTCGTCACTTACTAAAATGTGACTCGCTTTAATTTCTGGCTTATAGTGGTCTTTTACGTCTTTTTCTGTAATGCTTTTCTTAATCGCTTCATTCATAGCAAGTTTGAACTTAATTTGATTTTTGAAATCCTCTTCATCTTTTAAACCATAATTTTCTAATACTTTTTTGAATTGATCTCCATATTGTTTTTTTACTTTTTCTACTTCTTTATTTACCTCTTCATCAGGTACTTTATATTTTTTTGTGATGACGTCTTGTGCCATCATTTCGTATAGCATGTCTTTTCCGTAACGATCTTTCAATTGTTTTTCGAAGTTATCCTTTGTAATGGTGGAGTCTGTTGCTGTAGCGACTGTAGCTGAGCCATTCTTTTGTCCGCAAGCAGATAGCATCAATATACTTATTAGTGCAGTAATAATGAAAATATGTTTCCCTCTCATGCCAACACCTCATCCGAATATGTTATCGCTATTGTAGAATATAGAAGTGAACATGAAGTGAATTTTTAATGTTTTTTCCTTTAAAATGTAAAAAAGTACATCAACATAATTGTTGATGTACGATGGAATCAAAGGTGATCGGTCTTTTTAGAGTATGCACGTTTACCTTGCTGAATATTTTTTTGCTCTTGCTCATTTTTTTGTGTGCGTTTTGCGTTATTATCACGTGCTTTTTTGTCGTTATCACTCGTATGTGGCATATGTATCAACTCCATTTCTAAACGTTGTACGTTTATCATTTCCTTTTTCGTAAAGACTATGTATAGCGGTGCATTTATGAAGGGTAAAGGTGGATTCGAAATGGATTTGAAGTTGAATTATACTGAACTTATAAAGAAGTTAATCGTTGTAATCATCGCAGGTTTATTAAACGCGATTGGGATGAATTTATTTTTAACGCCAGCAAAAGTGTATGCGAGCGGCTTTGCTGGATTGTCTCAATTATTATCACAAATATTAGGTGATTTTTTATCGATTCACATATCTACGGGAGTATTGTTTAGCTTATTTAATATTCCTGTCGTTATTTTAGCGTGGAAAAAGGTTGGAAAGGCCTTCACCTTTTTTAGTTTTCTTTGTGTTATATTTATGACTCTGTTTCTAGAAATCATCCCTGTTAGAGCGGTTTCGAATGATATCATATTAAATGCGATTTTTGGCGGGATTATTTCGGCAATTGGAGTAGGGATTGCTTTAAAGTGGGGTGCTTCTACAGGTGGATTAGATATTATCGCCATGATTTTATCAAAAATAAAAGATAAGCCTGTCGGTACATACTTTTTCTTTTTTAATGCAATTATCATTATCGCTGCTGGCTATGTATATGGATGGGAAAAAGCGTTATATACGCTAGTGACTTTATATGTATCAACGAGAATTATTGATGCAATTCATACTCGTCATGTAAAGATTACAGCATTAATTGTTACGAAGAATGGGGCAGATGTAAGAAAGGCGATTCACTCGCGATTAGTAAGAGGGATTACAACGATACCAGCAACAGGTGCTTATACGAATGAAAATAAAGAAATGTTAATGATGGTTATTACTCGTTATGAGTTATACGAATTAGAGAGGATTATTAAACAAGTGGACCCAGGTGCATTTACAAATATACTGCAAACAGTTGGGGTGTTCGGATTGTTTCGGAAAGATTAAAGAGGACCAAAGTTGGTCCTCTTTTTTAATGTAAATTCGTAATGTTTTGCAATTGCTCTTGCATTTCACGGAGCTGAACTTTTTCAGCAGTTGAAGAGTTTGCGTAAGCGGATTGCAAAGCATTTTTTGCTCTATACACGAGATCTTGTTGCTCAGTACCGCTTGAACAAGATACGGCATTTTCAACAGCATCTCTAGCTTGTTGGAATAGTAAGTTCCCCATTTAAACCCCTCCAAAAGAAGAGTTACTTCTTGCTTTTTCTGCCTCAGCTAATGTACCTCTGTACGGGAATCTTGCATCATGCTTCATAACAGCATCGGCTCCTTGTTGGATAAAACGTTTTGATTTGTTCTTTTTACCCATTCGAAAAACCCCCTTTATTTAGCTGAAAACAATCGACGCGATGTCTCATGCGTCTACTTATAGTATGGACATTTGGCAGGAAACTATAAGTAGGGAATTTTTAGATTACAACCCAAGAACCTCTTCTAAATATAAAGCAATACCATCTTCTTCGTTCGTTAACGTCGTATGGTTTGCGAGTGATTTTAATTCAGGGATGGCATTTCCCATTGCGATGCCGTGACCAGCAAATTCAATCATTTCAAAATCATTATCTTCATCACCGAAAGCGATAATGCGCTCTTGTGGAATGTTGTAATGACTAGAAATTTTTTGTAATCCAACTGCTTTATTTAATCCGCTTTTCACAATTTCAATAATCGGCCAAGGTGCGCCCCATTTTCTATGGTCGATTACTTCCGCATGCATATCGGTTAAATGTTGACGAATTGCAGTAGAATGCTCGTCATGTGCGTCAATTAATAAGCAAGTTGGATGATCGTTTAAAATATTTAATAAGTCTCCCGTAAAAATCTTAGGAGAGCCGAATTCGAAAATATGTTTTTTATCTTCATCAATTTCACGAACATACACATCGTCCATTACTTCCGCGTATATATTTTTTACGCCAAAATCAAAGCAAGCTCGGACAATTTCTTGCGCTGTTGCTAGCTCAAGAGGAGAGTGATGTGTTCCCCAGTTTGAATCAAGAGGATGATGTACGTAAGCGCCGTTAAAGTTTACGATAGGTGTGTTAAGATCAAGTTCTTTATAGTAATCATAACTAGCACGGAATGGACGTCCTGTTGAAATAACAACAATATGTCCCTGTTCCTTTGCTTTTGCAATTGTATGTTTCGTTCGAGTGGAAATTATTTTGTTGTCTGTTAATAAAGTGCCGTCTAAGTCTAATGCGATTAAATGTTGTTTGTTCATAATTTCACCTCTTATAATAATTTTTTTGTATCTATCTGTATTTCCGTTTTTAATATGCAGAAATAAGAGGTTAGACTCGGTGAAATCACCATAGATGGAAATTTCGCTATATATCCATCTTACGTCTCAAAGTGCTGTGGTGTCTACTATTTATCGTTGGAAATTAAGAAAAGTCAACATCTTTTTAGAAAGTTCAAACAATGTTTCTTTCATTATGTACAAATTGTGAAAAGGGTTACATTGCTCGTGTGATGAGGCATATAATGAACATGTAATCTTCTCGTATATGTTTGACTCTCCTTTGAAACTAGCCTAGAGTAGGTTGGTTTCTTTTTTTTCTACAGGTAGGAAAGAAATCCCTGCTTACGCTTGTGTCATTCATATATATGTACAAGAATGAGATGTAGTACTGTTTCCTAAACATGACAGAAAAGCTTTCTTTTAAAATGGATATACTAATGAGGCAAGACGTCATGGAAGGAGAATGAAGATGGGACAAAATCGCAGGTTTCGTTCTGGACAAAAAGCGCCGAATGATGGCATTTACGTAGAAATTGGTGAAACGGGAAGTATGGTGAAAGATCCGCAAATGGTGAAATTAACTGCCGGTGAAAAGTTTCCGGATAACACGAATCATAACCGCCAGTGGACATATAAAAGAAAACCGTAACAGAAGCCGCAATCATTATTGCGGCTTTTTTGTCGTTACACATTGTAATTTCATTTACCGTATTTTTTAGCAGTATAATGAATGCTCTCTTTTTCTTTTTCAAATAATAAGTTTGAAAATACATAGGCAAAATTATTGTATAAAAAAGTCAGTTGGCGTATAATCAAATCAAAGGTCAAAGAAAGTCAAACTTTTGGAGGGCTGTAAAGATGGACTTAAATCAAATGACAACAAAAACACAAGAGGCGATTATGAGTGCCCAATCTTTAGCGGTATCTCATCATCACCAAGAGGTGGATACTGTTCATCTATTACTTGCATTATTAGAAGAGCAAGATGGATTAGCAGTACGTATATTTCAAAAAATGAATGTTGATATAGAAGCATTAAAGCAAGGTGCTGAAAGTTTAATTAAAAAGAAACCTTCTGTAACGGGGAGCGGTGCAGAAGTTGGAAAATTGTATGTAACGAGCGCTCTGCAACAACTTCTTGTAAGAGCAGGAAAAGAAGCAGAAAAACTGCAGGATGATTACATTTCAGTAGAACATGTATTGCTTGCTTTTTCTGAAGAAAAAGGCGATATAAATCAATTATTTACAAGATTGCATATTACGAAAGATAACTTATTACAGTCTTTAATGACAGTTCGGGGGAATCAAAGAGTGACGAGTCAAAATCCAGAAGCAACTTATGAAGCGTTAGAAAAATATGGCCGTGATTTAGTGGCGGAAGTGAGAGCAGGGAAAATCGATCCTGTAATCGGCCGTGATAGTGAAATACGACGTGTAATTCGTATTCTTTCACGTAAAACGAAAAACAATCCTGTTTTAATTGGGGAGCCAGGTGTTGGTAAAACAGCAATCGTTGAAGGGCTAGCACAGCGTATCGTGAAAAAGGATGTACCTGAAGGATTGAAAGATAGAACGATTTTTGCGTTAGATATGAGTGCGCTCGTAGCAGGTGCGAAATTCCGTGGTGAGTTCGAAGAGCGTCTGCAAGCTGTATTAAATGAAATTAAAAAGAGTGAAGGACGCATTTTATTATTCATTGATGAACTTCATACAATAGTTGGAGCTGGTAAAACAGAGGGAGCCATGGATGCAGGAAATATGTTAAAACCGATGCTTGCGCGCGGTGAACTGCATTGTATCGGGGCGACGACGCTCGATGAATATCGCAAATATATTGAGAAAGATCCAGCGCTAGAAAGACGTTTCCAACAAGTATTAGCAGAAGAACCAACTGTTGAAGATACAATTTCCATTTTACGTGGATTAAAAGAACGCTTTGAAATTTATCACGGTGTAAATATTCATGACCGTGCGATTGTAGCAGCGTCAGTTTTATCAGATCGATATATTTCAGATCGCTTCTTACCTGATAAAGCAATTGACCTTGTTGATGAAGCGTGTGCAACAATTCGTACAGAAATTGATTCTATGCCAACAGAATTAGATGAAGTAACGCGCCGCATTATGCAGCTGGAAATTGAAGAAGCAGCTCTTGGGAAAGAAACGGATCGTGGTAGCCAAGAGCGTCTAAAAACATTGCAACGTGAATTATCGGATTTAAAAGAAGTTGCAAGTGGCATGAGAGCGAAATGGGAGAAAGAAAAAGAAGACATTCACAAAGTTCGTGACTTACGTGAACATTTAGAACGTTTGCGTCGTGAATTAGAAGAAGCAGAAGGCAATTACGATTTAAATAAAGCAGCCGAACTTCGTCACGGGAAAATTCCCGCAATTGAAAAAGAGTTAAAAGAAGCGGAAGAAATGGGCGCGCATAATAAACAAGAAAATCGTTTATTACGTGAGGAAGTAAGTGAAGAAGAAATTGCAGATATTGTTTCACGCTGGACTGGTATTCCTGTTGCGAAACTCGTGGAAGGTGAACGCGAGAAATTATTACGCTTAGAGCAAATCTTATCAGAGCGTGTCATCGGACAAGAGGAAGCAGTAAGCTTAGTGTCAGACGCAGTTCTTCGTGCTCGCGCTGGTATTAAAGATCCGAACCGCCCGATTGGTTCTTTCATCTTCTTAGGACCAACAGGTGTTGGTAAAACAGAACTTGCAAAAACGTTAGCCCAGTCTTTATTCGATAGTGAAGAGCAAATGATTCGCATTGACATGTCTGAGTATATGGAAAAACACGCCGTGTCTCGCTTAATTGGTGCACCTCCTGGATATGTAGGATATGAAGAAGGCGGTCAATTAACAGAAGCGGTAAGACGTAAACCATATTCCGTTGTTTTATTAGATGAAATTGAAAAAGCACATCCAGAAGTATTCAACATTTTATTACAAATGTTAGATGATGGACGCATTACAGATTCACAGGGCCGTACAGTGGACTTTAAAAATACAGTTATTATTATGACTTCAAATATTGGATCTGCTCATTTACTAGATGGATTAGAAGAAGATGGTTCCATTAAAGAGGAATCAAGAGACCTTGTAATGGGGCAATTAAGAGGACATTTCCGCCCTGAATTTTTAAACCGTGTGGATGAAATTATTTTATTCAAACCTCTTACAACGAATGAAATTAAAGGCATTGTTGATAAAATTGTAAAAGAACTACAAGGTCGTCTAGCTGACCGTCACATTACAGTAGAATTAACAGATGCAGCAAAAGAATTTGTTGTGGAAGCAGGTTTCGACCCAATGTACGGAGCTCGTCCATTAAAACGATACGTACAGCGTCAAGTGGAAACGAAATTAGCACGAGAATTAATTGCAGGAACAATTACTGATAATAGTCACGTAGTTGTTGATGTAGAAAATAACGAGTTAGTCGTTCATGTGAAATAAAAATAAAAAAGAGTTCGGATAAAATCCGGACTCTTTTTTTAGTGTTGTTCTACTGGTTCGTTTGGAATTGCAGCTGAAATTGCTAGTACTAACACAGCAAGAACAACTGAGAAAATAGACGCTTGGTTAAAGTCGTATGTACCGCCAGTCATAGAGCCGATTACATAGCTCATCATATGTACAAGTAAGAACGACCAAATTAATGCCCAAATGAAACGCATATTTTACACCTCTATTCGTTCAATCTGTCCTTATTGTAACACAATTGAAAAAAGAATATAGAAAAATATTTGTAGATTTTTCAACGCAAATTTGCATTCCGTTCATACATTATAAAAGAGTGGTTTTATATGTTTAGAAAATAAGGCGGGGGAAAAATGAGTATTACGGAACGTTTTTTTTACTTAGAAAAAGAACCATGTGTCATTTATTTACCGGAGAAGCCAAATGGATTTTCTGTTATGCTCCTCGGTGATTATAACTACTTTATTGAGAATGGTACAAGTTTATGGACACAGCATGCGGGTAGATCTTATTTTTTACATGGCCTTATTGAGCAAGGCTACACAGTCTTTTCTTCTAATTTATACGGAAGACATTGGGGAAACGACCAATCTGTTCGTCTAGCGAAACGTTTATATGACGTTGTGTTGAGAAAAGAGACATTGAATGCGAAAATGCACATTATGGCAGATGGTATGGGAGCACTTGTAGCACTCGAAATGATGAACAAATACCCTGAGTGTATACGCTCTGTCATTATGTTAAATCCGTGTTTAGATTTACCAGAATATGTGGAGTTTGAGAAAGAGCATAAGTTTTTTTACAAGAGACTCGTGAAGGAATTAAGTTTGGCGTATGATGCCAAAGAAGAAGAATTAGAATCAAAAATAAATAAGAAATCATTTACGCTTCTTCCATCTTGTGTACCTGTTAAAATTTTCGTATCAACACAAGAAAAAAGAGGAAGAAAACAGCAGTTGCGTAGATATGAGAAAATGAGGCAACTAAATCAATGTGATACTTCTGTCTTGTTCCATCTGCAAGATGTGAAATATAAAATGGTTAGGCAAACGACCGATTTCTTTAAAAAATATGAAGAAGAATTATGAAGCTCCCATATACATAAATGAGGAGCTATTTGTTTCAGAGGGAAAGGGTTGGTGGTATGGAACGCGTGCTAATTGTAGGTGCACTTACGTTTGTAGGTTATCACCTTGTAAATAAAATGATTGCAGAAGAAGTGGAAGTATATGGTCTTGATTTTGATGAATTCGATAGTATGACCAAAATTAATGAAGAGAAGTTATTATTAATTGGGCGAAATGCATTATTTACGTATTATTCGATAAGAGATGAAGATGGATGGAGATCGGTTGAGGAAGAGAGATTCGATACTGTTTACTTTTGCTTATATGAGCCAAATCAGCAAAGTGGATTTCGGAATGAAAGAGTCATATTACAATATTTAAAGCGAATTATAAGAATGTGTGAAGAACAAAAAGTGAAGTTAAATTTAATTTCTTCTATTGAAGTAGGCAGTACAGATGAATCCGAAAATAAGCGACTATTTTTGAAAGTAGAAGAAGGATTGAAAAAAGGGAATTTACAATATAGTGTATTTCGAGTTCCAACATTATATGGACCGTGGCAACCGTCCTTTATGATGTTTCATCAGCTTATTTTATCAGAATTAGGTGAAAAAGAGTGCCGTTGTACGATTGAGGAAAAGGGGAATGATTTACTTTACGTTGAAGATGTATGTGAATACTTATGGGAAAATGGAACGAACGGGGCGCATCTTGGTATATACAATTTACTTAGTGGTAAACAGTCATTATGGGAAAAAGGTATGAATCTTTTACGCGCGGATGATAAAGTAAATAAAAATAATAACGAAGTAAGAGATGAGGCTATCAAGGTAATTTCAATAAAAAGAAATACTCCGTTAGAATACGGTTTAAATAAGCAACTGGCACACATGAAAAAATATAAAGAGTTATACGAAGGGTAGTACGCGTGTTACACTATTGTATGTGAAAGTTTTAATGGAGAGGAAGAGCATAATATGAACGAAAAAAGCATGCAGTTTTTACAAATCGCAATGAAGCATTTACCGGAAGCAAAGGCAATTTTAGATGATAATGGAATTGCACTTGATATGGAGAAGGCACAGCCGGTGTTAGAGTTGTTAATGAAAGTTATGAACGAGGCCTATGAGCTCGGGAAAGCAGATAAAGAATAAAAGAATAAAAAGCATCTTTTTAAGATGGAAGAGAGGCCCGAACCGTGGATAGAAGCGGTCAGGGCCTTTTTTATTCTCGCCTGGGGGAAAACCAGAGATATGAAGAGGATAAAGGAAAAGTAGTGAGGAGAACTCTCTAGTTTAGAAGGAAAGCAGATAAAGAATAAAAAGCATCTTTTTAAGATGGAAGAGAGGCCCGAACCGTGGATAGAAGCGGTCAGGGCCTTTTTTATTCTTGCCTGGTGGAAAACCAGAGATATGAAGAGGATAAAGGAAAAGTAGTGAGGAGAACTCTCTAGTTTAGAAGGAAAGCAGATAAAGAATAAAAAAGCATCTTTTTAGATGAAAGAGAGGATCGAACTGTAAATAGAAGCGGTTTGAGTCTTTTTATATTTGAGAGGTATGTTTCTGTTTCTTTTAATGAAAAATAACGTGAATAATGCGTTAGCTTTCTGTTTTATGCGAAATATATTCTAGACAAAAATACATTTATGTTTTAAAATTAGTACCAAGTCATAATAATTGATATAAAACGGAGGGCTGCGATGTGAACGTGGGCATTTTAGGGATCGGAAGATATGTGCCAGAAAAAGTAGTCACAAATCACGATTTAGAGAAAATAATGGAAACATCCGATGAATGGATTCGTACGAGAACGGGAATTGCAGAAAGACGCATTGCCGATGATACAATAGATACTTCATATATGGCCGTAGAGGCTTCTAAAAAAGCACTTGAAGATGCAGGAATTAGCGGAGAGGATATCGATCTTATTTTAGTAGCAACAGTAACACCAGATCGTGCTTTTCCAGCAGTTGCTTGTGTAATTCAAGAAGCAATAGGAGCGAAACATGCAGCCGCAATGGATTTAAGTGCAGCATGTGCTGGTTTTATGTACGGAATGATTACAGCGCAGCAATTTATTCAAACAGGAACGTATAAAAATGTATTAGTAGTTGGTAGTGATAAACTATCTAAAATTGTAGACTGGAACGATCGAAATACAGCAGTACTATTTGGAGACGGAGCCGGTGCTGTCGTAATGGGAGCTGTTTCAGAAGGTAAAGGCGTTCTATCTTTTGAATTAGGAGCAGACGGAAGTGGCGGCAAGCACCTTTATCAAGACGAGTATGTTATGATGAATGGCAGAGAAGTGTTTAAATTTGCCGTTCGTCAACTTGGTGATTCTTGTCTTCGCGTTTTAGATAAAGCTGGTCTTACGAAAGAAGATGTGGATTTCTTAGTACCGCATCAAGCAAACATTCGTATTATGGAATCTGCAAGAGAGAGGTTAAATTTACCACAAGAAAAAATGAGTATGACGATTGAGAAGTTCGGTAATACATCAGCTTCTTCAATTCCGATTGCAATGGTAGAGGAATTGCAAAACGGACGTATTCAAGACGGTGATTTAATTATACTTGTTGGTTTTGGCGGCGGATTAACATGGGGAGCAGTCGCTCTTCGTTGGGGTAAATAAGGACTGAGAGAAAAAAAGGAGTGTATTTTGTATGGAAAAAAAGAGGGTCGTAATTACAGGACTAGGAGCTGTTACACCGGTCGGAACAGATGTTGAAACAGCGTGGGAAAACATTAAAAAGGGTGTATCTGGAATCGGGCGACTTACAAGAATTGATCCAGAACTATTTCCAGCAAAAGTAGCAGCGGAAATTAACGACTTTGAAGTCGAGAAATATATTGATAAAAAAGAAGCGCGCCGTATGGATCGCTTTACACAATATGCAGTAGCAGCAGCGAAAATGGCAGTTGCAGATGCAAAGCTTGAAATTACAGAAGAAAACGGACCTCGAATTGGTGTATGGATTGGATCTGGTATTGGCGGTATGGAAACATACGAAGAACAATTTAAGATTTTTACTGAGAAAGGCCCACGCCGCGTGAGCCCATTCTTCGTGCCGATGATGATTCCAGATATGGCAGCAGGTCAAGTATCAATCGCAACAGGAGCAAAAGGAATTAACACTTGTTCTGTAACGGCTTGTGCATCTGGTGCAAACTCAATTGGTGATGCATTTAAAGCAATTCAGCGTGGTGATGCTGATGCAATGATTACAGGCGGAGCAGAAGCACCGCTAACAAGTATGGCATTCGCAGGATTTAGCTCAGCGAAAGCATTAACATTTAATGAAGACCCAGCAACGGCTTGCCGTCCATTTGATAAAAACCGTAGCGGTTTCGTAATGGGTGAAGGTTCAGGTATTCTAATTCTTGAAGAATTAGAGCACGCATTAGCACGCGGTGCTCACATTTACGCGGAAATTGCTGGTTATGGTGCAACTGGAGATGCGTTCCATATTACAATGCCTGCTCCTGGTGGGGAAGGCGGAGTGCGTGCAATGCGTCAAGCTTTAGCTGATGCAGGCCTACAGCCAGAAGATATTGATTACATTAATGCGCACGGTACAAGTACTGATGCGAATGAAAAATATGAAACGATGGCAATTAAAGAAACTTTCGGCGAGCACGCGTATAAAGTAGCGATTAGCTCAACGAAATCAATGACAGGTCACTTATTAGGAGCAGCTGGTGCTGTTGAAGCGATTTTCTCTATTAAATCAATTACAGACGGAGTAATTCCTCCAACAATTAACTATGAGACACCAGATCCAGAATGTGACTTAGATTACGTACCAAATCAAGCGAGACACCAAGAAGTAAATGCAGTATTAAGTAACTCATTAGGATTCGGTGGTCATAACGCAGTGTTAGTATTTAAATCGTATAAATAATCGATGAAATAAGGAGTTTTTTCGCAATAGATTGCGAAAAAACTCCTTATTTATTTTTACGCCTTTTTCTCCTGTAGCATATACATAAGAAAAAGGAGGGATAAAGATGGGGATTGTTGAAACAGCTGAATGGCTACATTTATATTATGGACGGCCAGAAAAACTTTGTGAGAAATTTACGAAGTATATTCCGTTGCCAAAAGAAAGGTTGTATCGCTTTTTAATTTCAAAAGGGATGTATCGCCCGATCATGCGCGGAGAAAAGGAAATTAAAGAATTAGAGGAAAAGGAAATTTGGAAAGAATTGAGCCTGGAGTATGATAAACTGAAAAATTGGTTAAAAGGTCCAGATGTCCCTGTCTTTATTTTATTATCAGATTCCTATAATCGAACTGTACAAGAAGAGTATAACGGTAGGGCTGGATTATCTATGCGTCATGTTATTTTCTTATTCGTATGTGGGCGGAATTCGGTAGAAGAATTAAAAGTGTTATTGGCGCATGAATATCATCACATATGCAGGTTACATCAAATTGAGACGAAAGAAACAGAATATACATTACTTGATACGATGATTATGGAAGGGCTAGCGGAACAAGCAGTAACAGAAAGGTATACAGAAAAAAACAATGCACCGTGGACGGCGTATCTTTCAAAAGAAGAGGCTGTTTATTATTGGAAAAATGTTGTACATGAAAGAATAAGTATAAAACGAGGAACAAGGGAACATGACATCTTATTAAATGGCTTTCACTCTTATCCGAAGATGCTTGGCTATGCGCTTGGATTTCATATTGTCAAAGATTGTGTAACTTTGGAAGGAGAAGATACACTTTCTTTATTATCTATAGATGCAAAAGAAATATTGAATAAAGCAAATACATTTCATATATAAAAAAACAGGAATTCTATTTCCTGTTTTTTTAGTATTAATAGAAGAAAAAATAATAATTAGAATATATTTCCTCAAGTGGAATAAAGTTAAGCAAAAATGAACATAATGATTGGTACAAACAGTAGTGAAGTGAGGGGTAGTGAATGTTATATCTACATGATGTATGGGTAAATTGGTTTGAAGGTGAAGAGAATGGGTATAACGTTTGTCATTTTTACGAATGGCGGAAAGATGATACGATTGAGCTATTAGATCAAGTGCCATTATTAAAAGTAGATGCCACATTATATCATTACATCGAGAACGAATTGTTAGAGCTTCCGCAAAAAATGCTGGAAGACGTACATCATAAGGCTTATATTCGTAAAAATCATGAACGTTTGCAGCAAGAGTATTGCTTTGTTGTTACAGATGGGAAAGGCATTATTGCCATTGACACAATTGGTTACAATGTACCAATTCGCAAAAGTAGACTTATACCACGCCAAGAGCAGATGGTATATGAGATGGTAGAAAACGTACAAGCAGAAAAGTATGAGTTCCAAGTAGAAGAAACAGAAAAAGAACATCATATTTTATCACCATCGCCTTTCATTATGAATGGCTTGACTCGTAAAGAAAGACAGCTAAAACAATTATTATTTATGGCGTTAGATCAATTACATACAACGAAAAACACAGCAGAAATTCGCTATTGGTTCACAGAGTGGGATCCATCAGCATATGGAATGGTTCAACATATGGAATTTGAAGATATTTGGGCTAAGCTGTATGATGAAGCGAAAGCTGGCTGGTCTGATAAGCACGAACAATTATGCGAGCGTCTCGTAAAAGGACAGCCATTTTTTGAAAAGTTATGGGAAATGGAAAATGAGCAAAAGGTAAATTAAAAAACCGCCAATTGGCGGTTTTTTAATTTTGTAGAAATCTAGTTCCAGCGGCAAGAATGTTCGGTGGCTTCGCGCCTCCCTGCGAGGCAAAAAGCGCCTCTACGTCAGGAGCTCCATCCCCCTCACATTCTAAACGAGCTCTTCGCGTCTAAGAACCTTCCCCACAAGAAGGTAAAAAGCACCTTCTGTGGGAAAGAACCTTAGCCGTCAGGGCTAAGCAGTCGCCTCCGCTTTTTGTAGAAATCCAGCTCCGGCAGCGAGCTCTTCGTGTCTAAGAACCTTCCGCATAAGAAGACAAAAAGCGTCTTCTATGCGAAAGAACCTTATCCAGTCAGAGCTGAACGAGCTGCCTCCGCTTTATATGTTACCTACGTTTTCTGCTTAGTCCCATTGCGTTTTCTACTTTGCGTAGTTGTTTGAATGCAACGCGGTTTGCTTTTTCTGCACCTTTGTCTAGGATTTCGTCTAGTTCTGGTGAGTTGATTAGTTCGTTATATTTGTCTTGGATTGGACGAATAGCTTCTACGACTACTTGCGCTAGGTCGCCTTTGAAGTCGCCGTATCCTTTTCCTTCGTACATTGCTTCGATTTCTTCAACTGTTTTTCCAGAGAATGAAGAGTAGATGGTTAATAAATTAGAGATACCAGGTTTGTTTTCCTTATCAAATTTCACGATACCTTCAGAGTCAGTTACAGCACTCTTAATTTTCTTTTCAATTGTTTTTGGCTCATCAAGCATACTAATCATTGATTTTGGATTCGGATCAGATTTACTCATTTTTTTCGTAGGCTCTGTTAATGACATAACGCGAGCTCCTACTTTTGGAATGCGAATTTCAGGCATTGTGAAGATTTCGCGGTAACGTTTGTTGAAACGCTCTGCTAAGTCACGTGTTAATTCGATATGTTGCTTTTGGTCATCACCAACCGGCACGATTTCAGTGTTGTAAAGTAAAATATCAGCAGCCATTAATGGTGGATACGTAAGTAATCCAGCTGGAACTGAATCTCTACCAGAAGCTTTATCTTTATATTGCGTCATACGTTCTAATTCTCCAACGTAAGCAACAGATTGCATGATCCATCCTAGTTGAGCGTGTGCTGGTACTTCTGATTGTACAAATAAAGTAGCTTTTTCAGGATCGATGCCGCATGCTACATAAAGTGCAGCAAGACTGCGGATGTTTTTACGAAGCCCGACGGGATCTTGAGGTACTGTAATCGCATGTTGGTTTACAATACAGAAATAACAGTCGTGTTCATTTTGAAGCTCTGTAAATTGCTTCATTGCTCCTAAATAGTTTCCAAGTGTAATCGTTCCACTTGGTTGAATACCAGAAAAGATAACTGACATAAGTAATTCCTCCTAAAATAGAATGCGTGATGTGGGGAAGAGAAGGCAAACAAAAAAGCCCATTCATCCCAAAAACTATAGGGACGAATGGACCGTGGTACCACCCTAATTATTTCACTACTGTGAAATCTCTCTAATCCATAATAACGTTTGGATATAACGCCAAAGCCTACTACTTTCGGTTCGGTTTGGTGCTCAAAAGCCCATTCCATACTGTACAATTACTTGTTCACACCAACCACAAGCTCTCTGAAATTGCCTCAATATGTACTCTTCTTTATCATCGCATACATATAAATTTATTTATTGTTACTTGAGCTCTTTTAATATGAAAGAACTAAAGTTTTATAACAAAATGTTTTGCTGATTATTATATCATATGGGATAGTGTTTGCAAACTACATCAAAATAGTAAAGCTAATGAGGGTCGAGAACAACCCAAGGAAGATACCTGTAATACAAATTGGATATGTCCATTTGAATGAATATGTTTTATAAATACGTTCTTTCTTATCTGTAGGTTCCTCGACTTCTTCAATTAAAGAGTCAATCTTTTTGTTCGTACCAAATACTCTTTGGAATGCGTAAATGGTTACATTGAAAAAACCATTTTGAAATATGTATAAAAAACCGCCGATAAGAATAAAAAACAGTGCAATATAAAACAAAATGTTGACAAAGTTCAACAAAAATTGAGATGAAATGAGGAATGCACCAATACTAGAAGCAATCATCGCTATAAAAATTAGTATACAAGTATGAAAAAAAACTTTATTCAAAATATTCCCCTCCGTCAAAATATTACTAGAATTATTATACTATAAAAGCTATAATAAGTACTAGGATTAATTTTTTGAAAATTATACGCAATTAAAGGTCTGATTTTAAGATGATGGTAGCAATGTTAATGTATCCCTTTACGAAAAATTAAAAATATAAATATTTTATTAAAAATTTTAACAAAAAAACAAAAAACTATATTCACAATTGTTATATTATATGTATAATGAAAATTGTAGAAACTTGGAGATTATTCTTTCAATTCTACTTTTTAACAAGTGAGGGTACAGGAAGTGCAATTAGGGGAGGCAACACAACATGAAGAAAAAGATACCGTTATTACTTGCATCAACTTTAACTGCAAGTATGTTGCTTAGCGCGTGTAGCTACCAAAAAGATGACGCAAAAGCAAAAGGGAAAGAGAACGCTACGAGTAGTAGTAACGGAAAACAGATTCTTAATTTAACAGAGTTATCTGAAATTCCGTCAATGGATGCATCATTGGCATCTGATTCTTCATCTTCTACAGCATTAAATAATACGATGGAAGGTTTATATCGTATTGGCAAAGATCAAAAGAGAATGCCTGGAGTTGCAGAAGATGTCGAAAAGCTAGATGATGGGAAGAAATACATATTTAAATTAAGAAAAGATGCGAAATGGTCGAATGGGGAACCTGTAACAGCTAAAGATTTTGTGTATTCATGGAAAAGAGCAGTAAATCCAGATACAAAAGCAACGTATTCGTACATTATGTTCGATATTAAAAATGCAGAGAAAATTCATAAAAAAGAATTACCTGCTGACCAATTAGGTGTAAAAGCGATTGATGATTATACATTAGAAGTAGAATTAGACAATCCCGTTCCTTACTTTATCGATTTAACAGTTTATCCAGTATTTTACCCACTAAATGAAAACTTTGTAAAAGCACAAGGGGATAAATTTGGTTTAGAGGCAAATACAACATTATATAACGGTCCATTCGTTATGAGTGATTGGAAACATGAACAAAGTTTCCAATTCAAGAAGAATCCTTCATATTGGGATAATAAAACGGTTAAAATCGAAGAAATCAACTTTAATATTGTAAAAAATACAGCAACTGATGTAAATTTATATGAGACAAACGCGATTGATCGAGCGGCTTTAACGTCTGAATTTGTTGATAAGTTTAGAAAAAGCCCAGAGTTCCAAACAAGAAAAGAAGCAGGGGTTGCTTACTTAAGATTTAATCAAAGTAATCAGTACTTAAGTAATAAAAACTTAAGAAAAGCAATTTCAATGTCCTTTGACCGTGATAACATTGCAAAAGTTATTTTAAATAACGGTGCAATTGGAGCTTACGGATTTGTTGGAAAAGATTTCGCTGAAGGTCCGAATAAAAAAGATTTCCGAGCTGAAAATGGAAAGCTAGTTGAAACAAATCCAAAAGAAGCGAAAAAGCTTTGGGAAACAGCGAAGAAAGAGCTTGGAACTGATAAAATCGAACTAGAATTCTTAAACTTTGATAATGAAGATGCTAAAAAAGTTGGGGAATTCTTAAAAGGTGAGATGGAAAAGAACTTACCAGGTTTATCAATTAAAATTAAACAGCAACCATTCGCACAAAAAAATAAATTAGAAGATTCTCAGCAATATGATATTGCGTTTGGTATTTGGGGACCAGATTTCCCAGATCCAATCTCATATTTAGATATGTTTGTTACGAATGGTTCTCAAAATAAAACAGGGTATTCTAATCAGAAATATGATGAGTTAATCCTAAAAGCTAAAACAGATACAAAAGATTTACAAGCTCGCTGGGACAACCTTCTAGAAGTAGAGAAGATGTTAATTAAAGAGGATGCAGTTATCACTCCAATCTTCCAAAAAGGTTCAGCGTATGTAGTAAAAGGTGCCGTAAAAGATATTATCCCAATTAACTATGGTGGTAAATTAACTTACAAATGGGCATCTGTTGAACAAAAATAATCTTTTTTTCCATCGTTTACAAGGGTATATGCCTATGATGGGCATATGCTCTTATTTTAAAAAAATAAAAGTAAGAATATTTTAAACTATCTTATTGCTTTTGAGAAAAACGGGGAGGTGCTTGATATGGGACGTTATGTATTAAAACGTTTCGTGTACATGGCTTTGACATTATTTTTAATTACTACACTGACTTTCTTTTTGATGAAATTACTTCCGGGTTCTCCGCTTAAAAACCAGGAGAAGCTATCACCGGCACAAAAAGAAATCATTCTTGAAAAATACGGATTGAATGATCCGGTACCAGTTCAATACGCACGTTACTTAGGTAACCTAGCAAAAGGTGATTTAGGGGTATCATTCCAATATGATAACCGCCCAGTAACAGACATGATTGTGGATCGTATTGGACCATCAGCCCAATTAGGTTTACAAGCGATTATATTAGGAACATTTATCGGTTTAATTTTAGGTATTGTTGCCGCACTTCGTAATAATACGTGGGTAGATTATAGTGCAACAGTTATTTCGGTACTCGGAATGTCGGTACCATCATTCGTATTCGCCGCATTACTGCAATATTTCGTAGGGGTAAAACTTGGCTGGTTCCCAGTAGCATTCTGGAAAGGACCAGAGTTTACTGTAATGCCTACAATTGCATTATCGATGGGAGTTATCGCAACAATCGCACGTTTCTCTCGTGCAGAATTAATTGAAGTTATGCAAGCCGATTACATTTTAACAGCGAAAGCGAAAGGAATTAGCCAAGGCGTTATTATTGTCAAACATGCACTTCGTAATGCGTTAATTCCAGTTGTAACAATTTTAGGACCAATGGTTGCGGCATTAATTACAGGAACACTTGTTATCGAGCAAATTTATGCTGTACCAGGACTTGGGGAACAATTCGTTAAATCGATTACTTTAAATGACTATACAGTTATTATGGGAACTACGATTTTCTATAGTGCAATCTTCATTTTAGTTATTTTCATTGTCGATATTTTATACGGAATTATTGATCCTCGTATTCGTTTAGCGGGAGGGAAAAAATGATGAAAGATGTACAAAAATTATCTCCAGATTTATTTCAACAAGCCAATCAAAATAATGTTGATAATGAAGTCATTGCCCGTCCAAGCCTAACGTTTTGGCAAGATGTAAGAAGACGTTTATTCCAACATAAAGGTGCGATGCTTGGCCTTGTATTATTAGTTATCATTGCACTATTAGCGATTTTTGGACCGATGGTAAGTAAACACTCGTATAAAGAGCAAGATTTAGGTCGAGCGAAATTACCACCAAAAATTCCAGTTATTGAAAATGTTCATTGGTTACCATTTGACGGTACAGATCAATATGGTGTTGACCAATATGAAAAACGTGATATTAAAGAGTACTTCTGGTTTGGTACAGATGATCTTGGCCGTGACTTATGGACAAGAACATGGGAAGGTACACGCGTATCATTATATATCGCTCTTTTAGCAGCAGCAATTGACTTAGTAATTGGGGTTGCATACGGAGGTATTTCAGCATTCTACGGCGGTAGAGTAGATAACATTATGCAACGTATTATGGAGATTATTAACGGTATTCCATACTTAATCATCGTTATTTTAATGGTAATCATTATGGGATCTGGTATTTGGTCAATTACACTCGCGATGGCGATTACAGGTTGGATAGGGATGTCGCGTATTGTTCGTGGGCAAATCTTAAAGTTAAAAAACCAAGAATATGTATTAGCATCTCGTACATTAGGTGCAACAAATACACAACTAATTGTGAAACATTTAATTCCAAACGTAATGGGACCTATTATCGTAATGACAATGTTTACAATTCCATCAGCGGTGTTTGGTGAAGCGTTCTTAAGTTTCATCGGTTTAGGAATTCAGCCGCCATTTGCGTCACTAGGTTCTCTTGTAAATGATGGTTATAAATCTATTCAAACGTATCCGCATATGATGTTCATCCCTGCGGTTGTCATCAGTATATTAATTTTAGCGTTTAACTTAATGGCAGACGGATTACGCGACGCGTTAGATCCAAAAATGCGTAAGTAAAAGAGGGGAGAGGCAAAGATGAAAACATTGTTAGAGGTAAAAGATTTACAAGTCTCCTTTGATACACATGCAGGTGAAGTACAAGCTGTACGCGGCGTTACTTTTGATTTGAAAAAAGGAGAAACATTGGCGATTGTAGGAGAATCTGGTTCAGGGAAATCAGTTACTTCTAAAGCGTTAATGGGATTAATTCCGAATCCTCCTGGACGCATTAAAAATGGTGAAATCGTATTTGAAGGTCGTGACTTAACGAAATTAACAGAAAAAGAAATGCAGCAAGTACGCGGTAAAGATATCGCGATGATTTTCCAAGATCCAATGACATCATTAAACCCAACGATGACAATTGGAAATCAAATTATGGAAGGTCTAATTAAACACCAAGGGATGAGTAAAGCAGATGCACGTAAAGTTGCTTTAGAATTAATTGACCTTGTAGGTATTCCAAATCCAGAAGCTCGTTTAAAACAATATCCTCACCAATTCTCAGGTGGTATGAGACAGCGTGTAGTTATTGCGATGGCGTTAGCTTGTAACCCGAAATTATTAATTGCCGATGAGCCGACAACAGCGCTAGACGTTACGATTCAGGCGCAAATTTTAGAACTTATGAAAGACATTCAGCAAAAAACAGAAGCAGCAATCATTTTCATTACGCATGACTTAGGTGTAGTAGCAAACGTTGCGGACCGAGTGGCAGTTATGTACGCTGGTAAAGTTGTTGAAATTGGAACTGTAGATGAAATTTTCTACAATCCGAAACATCCATATACTTGGGGTTTAATCGCATCTATGCCAAGTTTAGATGGTTCAGAAGAAGAGTTATATGCAATCCCTGGAACGCCTCCAGATTTATTGAAGCCGCCAAAGGGAGATGCTTTTGCACCACGTAACCCACAGGCACTGAAAATTGATTTTGAAATGGACCCACCTTTATTTAAAGTAAGTGATACGCACTATGCGGCAACTTGGTTACTTCACGAGCAAGCTCCAGAAGTAAAACCGCCAGCAGTCGTTGAAAAACGCATTCTTCAAATGAAAGCAGGTGAACAACATGACTAAACAACGTGAGAAATTAATTGAAGTAAAAAATGTAAAGCAGCACTTCGACGTGAGTGGTGGTGTTGTCAAAGCGGTTAATGATATTTCATTTGATATTTACCGCGGAGAAACATTTGGTCTTGTAGGAGAATCAGGTTGTGGTAAATCGACAACTGGAAGAACGATTATTCGTTTATATGATGCAACTGCTGGTGAAGTATTGTTCGATGGTGAAAACGTACATGGTAAGAAATCACGCGCAGAACTGAAGAAATTCAACCGTAAAATGCAAATGATTTTCCAAGATCCATACGCATCATTAAATCCTCGTATGACAGTAGGGGATATTATCGCAGAAGGTATTGATATTCACGGATTAGCGAAAAGTAAAAAAGAGCGCATGGACCGTGTTCATGAACTATTAAACACAGTTGGTTTAAATAAAGAGCACGCAAACCGTTTCCCACACGAATTCTCAGGTGGACAACGTCAGCGTATCGGTATCGCTCGAGCGCTTGCTGTAGACCCAGAATTTATCATTGCCGATGAGCCGATCTCAGCACTTGACGTATCGATTCAGGCGCAAGTTGTAAACTTACTGAAAAAGTTACAAAAAGAAAAAGGTTTAACATACTTATTCATCGCCCATGATTTATCAATGGTAAAATACATTAGTGATCGTATTGGTGTAATGTACCGTGGCCAAATCGTTGAGTTAACAACAAGTGATGAATTATATGCGAATCCAATTCATCCATATACGAAATCACTATTATCAGCGATTCCACTTCCAGATCCAGATTATGAGCGCAATCGTAAACGTATCGTATATGATCCATCACAACATAATTATGGTAGTGAAGCACCAACAATGCGTGAAATTCGCCCGGGACATTTCGTACTATGTTCGGAAGCGGAGTACAAGAAATATAAAGAGATTTATCAATAAGAAAAAGAGCCATTCTTCTGTTATGGAAGGATGGCTCTTTTTCTACTATATAAAAGAATTGTATACATTTGTCGGTCAGTCGATATATTTAAAGAATCGCCGATATAAATCTCATGTATCATTAGTGATATCCATATGCAAAATTACTGAACTTGAACAGAAACATTCTCCTCTTGTTCTTCAGGTTTAACAAGTGCATAACGCTCCCACGCTCTACTTTTCCAGCGGAAGAACATAATAATGGCACGTGTCCATTCGTCGATGGCGATTGCTAGCCAAATACCAACGAGCCCCATATCTAAATGAAAGGCGAAAAAGTAACCTAGTGGTAAACTCATTAACACCATAGAGAATGCACCGATTAAAACAGGATATTTTGCATCACCAGCTGCACGAAGCGAATTAATGATGACGATATTCATCGTACGTCCCGTTTCAAGTAGTACACTTAGTAAAAGAACACTTGCGCCTAACCCGATAATGTACGGATTATCTGTAAACAGTCCCATTAATTGTGTACGGAATGTAATAACGAGAGCGACCATACATAAAGTTACACCAATCGCCCATTTTACACTTTTCCACAAGCGTTCGTATGCTTCATCTTTTTCGCCACCACCAACGAGGCGGCCAATAATAATGGCTGTTCCCATACCAATTGCAATAGCGAATAAATAAGTGAACATAGAAATGTTCGTAGCGTATTGTCTAGCCGCTAACGATTCCGTTCCTAAATATGTTGCATAGTATAAGAAGACAATTTGACAAGCTTGATACATAACTTGCTCAAAAGCAGATGGAATCCCGATTTTTAAAATTTTCCCGATATATTCTTTTGATAAGGTGAAATAATATTGTAATTTTACACGATATTCCATAACGCGGTATAGTAACCAGAAGAAAACAATAAGCGCTATAAGTCGGCTGACAGCAGAAGAAATGGCAGCCCCTTGTACACCGAGCTCAGGGAAACCAAATTTCCCGAAAATGAGTACATAGTTTCCAGCGATATGAATCATATTCATTCCGAGTGAAATAAACATCGCTTGCTTTGTGAAACCGTGTACACGGATAATTGCGGCTAATGAGTTAATAATAGCTTGTAGGAAGATGGCTCCTCCGACGATAGATAAGTAGTTTTGCGCATACGTTAGTACATCGCCTTGTAAGTTCATTGCGAGCATCATATGTTTCGAAAATAAAAGAAAACCAGCGCTTATAACGAGCCCAACTATTAAATTTAATGTGACGGCTAATGCTGATATTTTAGATGCTTCCATAAAGCGTTTGGAACCGAGGTATTGAGATACGACGATAGCTGCGCCGTTCCCGATGACTTCTAGTACCAAAATAGCGATATGGAGGTATTGATTCGCTGCACCAACCCCAGATACAGCATCGTCTGATAATGCACTTAACATGAAAGTATCAGCGATCCCCATTAACATAAAAAGAAAAACTTCTAGAAAAATAGGCCATGTTAATAAGAATAAACTTAATTTCTCAGTAGGCCCGTTTTTTGCCTGAATTGCTGCCATGTCCGTCCCCTCTTTACCGATATCTATTTTTAGCAAAATGTATCGTAACATACTTTCTTAACCTTTGCACTCATTTTAGCCTACATATTTTTATTATGAAGAGAGTGCTATTTTATGATAAAAACCAAAGGATAATTATACATAAAGTATTATGAGATATAAAATTCATTTTTCTCTGATAATTTAGAAAAGTATAAAAAATATTGTTTTTAACACTTTAGTAAGAATAATCAGCAATATGAAACGTTTACAAAGATTTATTTTTTAACAGGAAATTTTAATGAAATAGAAATATAAATATACAAAAAATATATTTGTGTGTATAATATGAATTATTAGAACATATATATATTTCTTTCTGTTTGAAAATGAAAGGGCTAACATTTTTATGGAGGGTGGAAGTATGAAAAAAAAGATGCCAGTTTTTGTAGTATCAACAGTAGCAATGAGCATGATGTTAGGGGCATGTAGCTACCAAAAAGATGAACCGCAAGCGAACGCAAAAGGGGATAGCGGGAAAAGCGGTGCGAAGCAAGTTATTAACTTAATTGAAACGCAAGAAATTCCAACGATGGATCCAGCGTTATCAGCTGATGCAGTTTCTTCAAGAGTAATGGGTAATACGATGGAAGGCTTATACAGTTTAGGAAAAGATGATAAGCTAGTTCCTGGTGTAGCGAAGGAATTCCAAAAATCAGAAGATGGTAAAAAATATACATTTAAATTACGTGAAGACGCAAAATGGTCAAATGGTGATCCTGTGACGGCAAAAGATTTCGTATACGCATGGCAAAGAGCGATTAACCCAGATACAGCTGCGAAATCAGCGTACATTATGTATGATATAAAAAATGCAGAGAAAATTAATAAAAAAGAGATGAGTCCGGATCAATTAGGGGTAAAGGCGATTGATGATTATACATTAGAAGTGGAATTAGATAATTCAATTCCATACCTTGTAGATTTAATGGTATATCCAATCTTCTATCCTGTGAATGAAAAGTTTGTGAAAGAGCAAGGTACGAAGTTTGGTTTGGAAGCGAATACAACGCTTTATAACGGACCATTTACATTAAGTGATTGGCAACATGAACGTAGCTTTAAAATGACAAAGAGCGCGTCATATTGGGACAATAAAGAAGTGAAGATTGAAGAAGTAAACTTTAATATTGTAAAAGATACATCTACGCCAATTAACTTATATGAAACAAATGCAATTGATCGAGCGTCGTTATTAGCGGAGTTTATTGATAAATATAAAGGAAAACCAGATTTCCAAACAGTAGAAGATACATCTGTATTCTTCCTTCGTTTAAATCAAAAAGATCCAGCTTTAGCAAATAAAAATATTCGTAAAGCAATTTCACTTGCTTTTGACCGTAAGCCATTCGTGGATACATTATTAAATAACGGTTCTAAGCCAGCAACAGGATTAATTCCTGATAACTTCATTAAAGGACCAGATAAAAAAGATTTCCGTGCTGTAAACGGGGATATTGTAAAACCAAACGTGAAAGAAGCGAAGAAATATTGGGAAGCTGGTAAAAAAGAACTTGGTAAAAATGAAATCGAATTAGAATTATTAAATGAAGATGTAGAGTTATCAAAGAAAACTGGTGAATATTTAAAAGGTGAATTAGAAAAGAATTTACCAGGTTTAACAGTAAAAATTAAACAACAACCATTCGCACAAAAACTAAAATTAGAAGATGCGGGCGATTATGTCATGTCATTCTCTGGATGGAGTGCGGACTTCCCAGATCCAATTACATATCTTGATATGTTTGTAACAGATGGGTCACAAAATAAGATGAAGTACTCTAATCCAAAATACGATGAAATCATTATGAAGGCGAAAAAAGATGGAAGCGATGTAAATGCTCGTTGGAAGAACTTATTAGAAGCAGAAAAAATGTTACTTGATGATGCTGCGATCGTTCCAGTATATCAACGTGGTAGAGCATATTTACAAAGAGATTCAATTAAAAATATGTATAACCATAAATATGGCGGCGATTTAAGCTTTAAATGGGCGTCAGTAGAGAAATAAAAAAAAAGCAGGTGATCGCCTGCTTTTTTTTTAATACGTTCGTTTCTTATAAATGCCTTTTCCGCCAACTTGGTTCCAGCCAGATTGTACATCCAAACTTTTGTTAACAAACTTCATTTTTTCTTTTCCACCAAAGAGCTTTTCGCCGATGCTATTTGTAATGACACCAATCAATGCTGTTATTCCGATGATGAGGGCAGCAACCGTAATAAAATCAATAAAAAAAGCAATCATTTGAAAACTCCCCCTTTGCCTGTCTGTATGTTTATTGTATGAGATAAAAAATGAAAAAGAAAGAAATGTCAGAAAAATATTTAATTTACTTTAGAAATCGTGTAGACAGGAGGGAGGATATTTGTTAAAATAAGAACAAACGTTCCTTTTCATTCTCATTTGTATAGTCTTACATTTCTTAATTGATTTATCAAGAAAAAGTAAGAAAACGTTCTCTTTTTCATAGGGAAGATTATAGATAAATAACTATATATTATATGAAAAATCTATGAGAAGTGAGTAGTAAAAGGATTGAAAGTTATTGTTAAAGTACAGCTGAAGTGAGCGTAATCATGTTACATAGCAGTGAAATACACGGAAGAGTTTTCTCAACTAGCAGGAAATTTACTGTATATTTCTTGCAAAATCTATTGTATAATGATTATAGAAGTTACTTATTAAAAGTAATTGTTGTTTATTATAAGTTGTTGCTTACATGAAATGCGATTTTTGTACTTTTCAATAAGACAAGTTATCGCGAAAAATTGCTGAAGTTAGAAATTAAAACTGTATTTAGTACAGAATTTGTACTCTTTAAGGAGAGTGAGCTTTGTATGGTAACATTATATAGTTCTCCAAGCTGTACGTCTTGTAGAAAGGCGAAATTATGGCTAGAGGAAAATCATATTCCCTATACAGAACGTAATATTTTCTCAGATCCATTAACGATTGAGGAAATTAAAGAGATTTTACGTATGACAGAAAGCGGAACGGATGAGATTATTTCTACTCGTTCGAAAGTTTTCCAAGAATTGAATGTAAACTTAGAGTCTTTACCACTTCAAGATTTATATAAGATGATTCGTGACTATCCAGGGATTTTACGTCGTCCAATTATGATTGACGAGAAACGCCTTCAAGTTGGTTACAACGAAGACGAAATTCGTCGTTTCTTACCACGTACAGTAAGAACGTTCCAATTACGTGAAGCACAACGTCTTGTAAATTAATTATAATAATATGAAAACCTTCTACCTATTATATAGTAGAAGGTTTTTTTTAATGTTTCACATTGCGTAATCGAACTTGTTGTACGATAAAGCCGATGCATAAAATAGTGAAAATGAACAAATAAGGAATGCTTGTAGTGAAACTTGGATTGTTATGAAAAAAGGTTGCAAGTCTGTCTTCATGTGTAACCATTTTTCCTGCAGTATAGGCAAGAATCGCTGCACCGCAATAAATGAGGAATGGAAATCGTTCCATAAGTATTAAAATAAGTTTGCTGCCCCAAATAATAATCGGGATAGAAATGAGTAAGCCGATTATGACGAGTAAAAATCTCCCGTGAGCTGCACCTGCAATGGCAATAACATTATCAAACCCCATAACGAGATCCGCGAAAACAATTGTCCGCACAGCTTGAAATAAAGTTGTTTTTCCTTGAATAGAAGAAAGATCGTTGCTATTATCGGTTAATAAATTGACTGCAATTAATGTAAGTAAAACCCCGCCAATCAATTGTAGAAATGGAATGTCGAGTAAATAGACAGCTAGTATAGTAAGGATGATTCTTAGTACAATCGCTAAAAGAGTACCGATCAAAATAGCCTTATTTCGTTTCGATTCAGGTAAATTTCGGCTAGCTAGTGCGATGACGATTGCATTGTCACCACCTAATACAACATCGATACCGACAATCATTAGTACGGATGTTAAAAACTCTAAGTCCATTCGTCTGCCTCCATTTATGATGTTTTAATAAGCGAACTATATGTATGTGATGAAGAAAGTTGTTGTTAAATAATCTCTTCTAATAGAAGTTTCACTTTATTACAGTGTACGGGGGAATGTGGAAATGTATGTCCAAATTTTTTGTAAGTAAGAAATCGCTATAATAATATATTTATGTAGTTTATCGAGTAAAGATAGGCATATAACTATTTTTGTAAAATAAATCGATTTTATTTCCATTCTGGAGAATCTTATCATAAAATGAGAGTACAAGAATCTATTGATTTGTCATATGAGTGGGGAATCCCTTCATAACAATTCTAAGCAGGAAGGGAGAGTTGTATTTTGGATATTGAAAGAATTAATGATCATACGATGAAATTTTTTATTACGTACATTGATATAGAGGATAGAGGATTTAATCGTGAAGAAATTTGGTATGATCGCGAACGAAGTGAAGAGCTCTTTTGGGAGATGATGGACGAAGCTCGTGATCATGACGATTTCTTTATTGATGGACCGTTATGGATTCAAGTGCAAGCAGTCGATAAAGGGATTGAAGTACTTGTCACGAAAGCAGAGCTTTCAAAGGACGGACAAAAGCTGGAACTACCGATAGGGGTAGACAAAATTATAGATATTCCTCTAGATGAAGGCATCGAATCATTATTCCAACAAGAATTAGTCGAAGAGGTAGAAGAACAAACAGGAACAAACTTTAATGAAGATGGTACGTTTGGCTTTTTAATTAAATTTAATGATTTTGAAGATGTCATTTCATTAAGTCATCGTCTTATCTTTGAAGATATAAAAGATGAGCTGTATTCATTTGAGGACCGCTATTATGTATATGTGGAATTCGATGAAGTGCTACATGATGAAGAAGAAATCGATCGTATTTTAAGTATTATTTTAGAATATGGAGAAGAATCAACTTTAACAATTCATCGTGTAAGTGAGTATGGAAAACAAATTGTGAAAGAGCATGCGCTTGAAACGATTCGCAATAATTTTCCTGCTAAAACGTAGGCCGATTTCTGTAGTATGAAATCGGCTTTTTATATGAAGAATAGGAAAGCTTTCTTAGTTAGGAGGTAAGAGATGAAAAATACGTTAAAGCTGATTTTCTTTATACTGCTATTGTTCGCATTATTTGTTTCGTTACGTATGTTTATTGATGTAGCATTTTATTCAGATGTGATTGGGATAAAAGATGTTTCGATTTTAGGTATTATTAGTATTTTATTTACAGTATCTGCGTTTTTAATTGGTTGCGTTATTTTCTTAGAAAATCGACATCCATCTAAAACACTTACATGGTTAATTGTTTTAGGAATTTTTCCGGTATTTGGTTTCTTTGCTTATTTATTATTCGGACAAAATTTTCGAAGAAAAAGAATGTTCCAAAAGAAGGCGTTACTTGATGAACAGGCGTTTTTACAATATAAAGGGCATGAAGATTACGAAGAACGAATTTTACGCAATCATAAGCATCAAGAACTGTTATTTCGTTTAGCGGATCGATTAGGAGCTTTAAATATTTCATTTCAAACTGAAACGAGGACATTAACAAATGGAGATGAAACGTTTCGGGCTATTTTAAATGGGTTAAAACGAGCGAAACATCACATTCATATGGAATATTACATTGTGCGTGATGATAAATTAGGAACAGAAATTAAAGATATTTTAATACAAAAATCGAAAGAAGGCGTTGTTGTTCGCTTTTTATATGATGCGGTTGGAAGTTTTAAGTTATCGAAATCGTATATTGAAGAATTAAACGATGCAGGTGTAGAAATGATTCCATTCTTTCCTGTGCGCTTTCCGATTTTAAACGATAAGATTAATTATCGAAATCATAGGAAAATTGTTGTGATTGATGGGAACGAAGGATTTGTAGGCGGATTAAATATCGGTGATGAGTATTTAGGGAAAAATAAATATTTTGGCTTTTGGCGAGATACGCATTTGTATTTACGTGGTGAAGCGGTTCAAAGTTTACAACTTATTTTCCTTCAAGACTGGTTTTATATGACTGGAGAGGCTGTGCTAGCCCCTGAATATTTACAAGCAAAAGCAGTTGAGGGTGATCATTGGGGAGGAGTGCAGCTAGTTGCAGGTGGCCCCGATAATAAGTGGGAAACGATTAAGCATTTATATTTCGCAATGATCGCTTCTGCTCGGAAATCAATTTGGATTGCAACGCCGTATTTTATTCCGGATGATGATATTTTATCCGCATTAAAGGTTGCTGCACTTGCTGGTATTGATGTTCGTTTATTAATGCCGAGTAAACCGGATAAGCGTACTGTCTTTTACGCATCGAGATCGTACTTCCCAGAGCTTTTAGATGCAGGAGTAAAGATATATGAATACGAAAAAGGTTTTCTTCATAGTAAAATTGTCATCGTTGATTCTGATTTAGCTTCAATTGGGACAGCTAATATGGATATGAGAAGTTTTCATTTGAATTTTGAAGTAAATGCCTTTTTATATGATACAGATAGCATTCGAAAACTTGTTCAAGACTTTAAAGATGATTTAGAAGAATCAAGTGAAATTCATGGTGATCATTTTCATAAAAGACGTCTTCATAGACGAATTGTTGAATCAACGTACCGATTATTATCACCTTTATTATAAAAAGAGATGTCCGAAATTGGGACATCTCTTTTTTAAAAGGAATTTGTAACAAATTGTAGAATATAAGGAGCTGAAAGGGTGTGATTACGATATTTATCGCTAAAAGAGAAAACGGTGAAAAAATTCATTTACTCTATAATTGTAATGAAGAGCTTTTGCGCCGTATGCGTCAACAAGAACGATTCTTTTGTGTAGCTTGCGGAAAGGAAGTGCAAATGAAATTAGGGAAACAAAAAAGTTGGCATTTTGCTCATAAAAAAGTGGATTCATGTCTTGCCTTTTATGAAGCGGAATCAAAGTATCATATGCATGGTAAAGAATTGTTATATAGATGGTTCAAACGTCAAAACTTTCAGGTGGATATAGAGTACTACCTCCCAGAAATTAAGCAACGACCAGATGTTTTTGTAGAGAGGGCGGGTAGAAAAATTGCAATTGAATACCAATGTGCAAACCTCGCTATAGAGCAGCTGTACAAAAGAACATATTCGTATTGGCAAGCTGGTATACAGGTCATTTGGATCGTTGGTGGAAATCAATTGAAAAAGCAATCTGCATATTGGATGAAATTTTCCTCACTTATGGCTTTCTCCTTACAATCTTATCCTCAGCCACTTCTTATTTTCTTCTGTCCGAAACAAAAATCATTTATGAAATGTGCATTTGTCACTCCCTTTTCTACAAATGTTTTTTTCTCACATACTATATATTTACCAACTGATGCGACTACTTTTGAAATGCTTTTTTCTCCTGTTCCTTTCGGGAAAGAAAGATTGGGTGAAGAGTGGAAGAAGAGAAAGAAAAACTTTCGCCAAAATGCCTTACCGATTTGGAATTATAATTATAAGTCATTATTACGCCTCTTATATCAATTTAAATGTACCCCAGCGAGCTTTCCTTCTGAAATTGGTGTTCCACTCCCTTCTGCATTTGCTTTTCAAACAAACCCATTTATATGGCAAGCTTTTCTATATATGAAGTGTATAGGGGAGCTTGCAGTGGGAGAGTGTATTTCTCTTCAATACGTGTGTAGTTATGTAAAAAGGTATACGAAAAGGCGGATACTTCCGTACTTTTCGCAGCACATATGGAAAATGGCAGTTACTGAATATATGACATTTTTATGCTATATAGGTGTTTTACGTAAAGTGAGAACTTATACGTACCGAAAAATAAGGGATGCCGTGATGTTAAAAACAGAGGAGGAAATTATGAAACATGATGAGATTTGCTTAATACATGCGCTATCTTTATTTGAGGCAAATTTTAACATGAGAGGAGGAAAAGCGGATATAATAAAGAATGATTGTGAAGGAATTACATAAGAAAAAAACGAATTGTACTTAAGTAGAGATATTTAAAGGAGGGCTTAAAGAATGTCTGAACAAAACAAAGCGAAAGCATTACCAGATCGCAACGAGATTGAAGAAGCAAGTACGTGGCGATTAGAAGATATTTTCCAAACGGATGCAGAATGGGAAAAAGAATTCCAAGCTATTAAAGAGCTATTACCGAAGTTAACTGAATTTAAAGGGAAACTTGGTGACTCTGCGGACAATTTACTTGAGGCATTGCAATATGAAGATGAAATATCAATGCGATTAGGTAAGTTATATACATATGCTCATATGCGTTACGATCAAGATACAACAAACTCTGTATATCAAGCATTAAATGATCGTGCAACAAATTTATATTCACAAGTATCTAGTAGCACAGCGTATATTGTGCCTGAAATTTTATCGATTTCAGAAGATACATTGCAAACATTCTTGAAGGAAAATAGAGATTTAAGTGTATATGAACATGCATTAGAAGAAATTACACGTCAACGCCCGCACGTATTATCAGAAGCTGAGGAAGCTTTATTAGCGGAAGCATCTGAAGTAATGAGTTCATCAAGCAATACATTTGGTATGTTGAATAACGCGGATTTAAAATTCCCATCTATTAAAGGGGAAGACGGAGAAGAAATAGAAATTACACATGGCCGTTACATTCAGTTTTTAGAAAGTGATGATCCTCGTGTTCGCAAAGATGCATTTAAAGCTGTATATGAAACGTACGGAAAATTTAAAAACACATTCGCAAGTACGTTAAGCGGAGCAGTAAAACGTAATAATTTCAATGCGCGTGTTCGTAAATATGATTCTGCTCGCCAAGCTGCACTGAGCAATAATAATATTCCGGAAGCAGTATACGATCAACTCGTTGAAACAGTAAATGACAACTTACATTTATTACACCGTTACATCGATATTCGTAAGCGTGCACTAGGACTTGATGAGCTTCATATGTATGATTTATATACACCACTTGTACCAGAAGTGAAAATGAATGTGAAATACGAAGAAGCGCAAGACCTTTTATTAAAATCTTTAAACGTACTTGGTGATGAATATGTTGATATTTTGAAAGAGGCATATGAAAATCGCTGGGTAGATGTGTATGAGAATAAAGGAAAACGAAGCGGGGCATATTCATCTGGTGCATATGGAACAAATCCGTATATTTTAATGAACTGGCATGATAATGTAAATAATTTATTTACACTTGCTCATGAGTTTGGTCATTCGGTGCATAGTTACTATACAAGAAAAACACAACCGCACGTATATGGTGATTATTCCATCTTCGTAGCAGAAGTGGCATCTACTTGTAATGAAGCACTTCTAAATGATTATTTATTAAAAACGACAGAAGATAAGAAAGAGCGTCTATATTTATTAAATCATTATTTAGAAGGGTTCCGTGGTACTGTATTCCGTCAAACGATGTTTGCAGAGTTTGAACATATTATTCATAAGAAAGTACAAGAAGGACATGCTGTTACGCCAGACATGTTAACGGAAATTTACTATGATTTAAATAAGAAATATTTCGGTGACGCTTTAGTAATCGACGAAGAGATTGGTTTAGAATGGTCTCGTATTCCACACTTCTACTACAACTATTACGTATATCAATACGCAACAGGGTTTAGTGCAGCGACAGCTCTATCTAAACAGATTTTAGAAGAAGGACAACCAGCAGTAGAACGTTATATTAACGAGTTCTTAAAAGCAGGAAGCTCTGATTATCCAATTGAAGTGCTGAAAAAAGCAGGAGTAGATATGGCATCTCCTGAACCAGTAAAAGAGGCACTACAAGTATTTGAAGAGAAATTAAATGAATTAGAAGCATTATTATTTGAAGAAAAGTAATGAAAAAAGACGAGGGATTGTATCCTCGTCTTTTTGTTGAATAGATTCAATGTCGATATTTGTCGGAGAGAAAGGTGAATTTCTTTGTTTTTCTAACTGAAAGGATAGTTTTACGACTGATTTTTAAAATTAAAACCCTTTGAATCGTTTTTTATAATTGAAATAAGAGAGAGTGATAACGATGATTCCAAATAAAAGAGGTAAGGCAATAATTTTAGGAAAAGCTTGTAGTAGAGAGAGGATGTACAAGAAAAAAGAAACGATGACAGCTAGAAAGAGAAGAGCAATATAAGATTTTTTCATAAATAAACCCCCTAAATGACCTTTTTTATAGCTTATTCAAAAATGAAAACGTTTAGAATGTGACAAAAGTGTGAAATTCGACAAAAGGGGTTGTCATCTGACGTCGAATCTTGTAATATAATAAGCGTGAACGAATTCACATACAAACATATACCCCTTTGTTTGAACGTGAAAATTTCTCCCATCCCCTTTAATATTTTTATAAGCCGTAAAGAAAAAGACCTGGTGTTTACACCAGGTCTTTTTCTTTTGCTATCCATTTCCAATAACGTTCGCATTTTACTTCTATCATTTGTACTTTTCGTTTCAGTTGTAATTTTTTTAGTTCGCGTTCAATTTCTTGTTGCGGACAATCATAAATAAATGCTACTTCTTTTGAAGATATAAATTGTGTTGCTTCTAGTAACACTTCTAAAGGTGGTAATGGTTCTGGCTCAATTTCACATTTTACAAGTTCTTTCAATAATTGTACGTATACATCGTAGGAATAATTTCCAGCGATTTTAATACCTTCTTCATCTGAGTTCGCATGAAAAAAGACGAGGGAAGGTATTTCTGTAATATGCATTTCATTCGTGAATTTCAAGTCACATTGGAAAGCTTTTTTTGCACTAGCAGAATGTAGATCTTTTTTAAATTCTTCTACATCAATATTGCTATCTTTCGCACATGCAAGTAATAGTTCGCAGTCAGGGTTTGATACATTTTCAAGGAAAATGTATTCTTGGAGTTTTCGCAAAAACTTCGAACCTGCTTTTCGGCCTTGCAACTCCGCTGCCTTAATTGCCATCGAAACTAAATATGGTGTTGACGATGCTTCTTGCATATGTACCTTTCCATCACATGAAAAACCTTGTAAACTGGTTGTCTTTTCCCACACAAATCGAATATTAGCAGGTTTATTCCATTTGTGTGAGGAAGCGTTCGTTCCATCCACTTTTCCTGTTACGATATGACGAATAGAGAAGTATTTCCCGTATTCAAGCCATAGTTTAATAATAAAAGGCTCAATTTCCCAGCAATCTTTACAAAGTGGATCAATAAATAAATATGCTTCTACAGACTTATGCTCGCATGCGGAAGGAGATGGCATATTTATATGCTTTGCTTCCTGCTTATCCATTACACTTCACCTGTTTCGTTTGGAGTATTAACCATATGCTGAGCGGTTAATGCTAAACGTTCAAAAACAAACTCTCTTATATGACCATGAACTCCAGTATCATCCATTGCTTGCTCCATACATGATAGCCAAGCCTCTGCTCGTTTTGGAGTAATCTCAAACGGAAGATGGCGTGCTCTTAACATAGGATGACCATGTTCTTCAGTGTACAAATTAGGACCACCTAAATATTGTGTTAAAAATTGCTTCTGCTTCCTAGCGGTTTCTGTTAAATCTTCCGGGAAGATGGGAGATAAGTCAGGGTGTTTACTGACATAGGAATAAAATGTATCTACTAATATTGCAATGCATTGTTCACCGCCAATTGCTTCAAATGGTGTCATCGGTTGCTTGCTCATCCTTTATAAACTCCTTTTTCCATGAAATGTATATCTATTGTAGCAATGGAATGTTCGAGAGGGCAAATAAACAGCTTTCTCAAAGATTCTTTGCTTATTCTACGGGTGTAAACTTTTTTAGTGAGATGTATCCACTAGTGAAACATATTCACTAGTGGAATTTTCACTTTAGCGTGCTTTTTTTTGTTTGGCAAGGAAAAAGCGTTTTACTTTGTTATTTGTATGGCGAACAGGTATGTTATGTTGCGTTAATAAATGAATAAATGCAGCTTTTCCTGTTTCTTCATCTTGCACTTCAAATTCAATTTCATAATCATCGTGATTGTAATAGAAACTATGATCAAAGACAAGCGTTCCGCCTTTAAATAATGTTTCTGCTCTTTCTGTTGTTAAACTACCCATATATGTTAAAGCAGAAACAGGAATTTGTAATTTGTGTAATTGATCTACTACTGCTCCTTGAATGATTGTGTTTGTTTCCATCATCATTTTTGCTTCGTCTTCTGTTACGACTTGATGCGTTTCTAATAAACCGATTTCTGCAGGTTGTTTCAACGTTAACGTATAAGTTTCTCCTTTATGACGAATACGAAGTGCAGAGCCAGCTTCTTTTAACGAGAAGTCAGGTGTTTCAAAGTAGTGATTCACTTGTTTTGTAAATGCTTCAATAGAAAACGATTTACATAATGTATCGAATTCTTCTTTTGTAACGATATTTTTGAATTCAATTTCAATTTCTTGTGTCATTGTATAATCTCCTTTTGAAAAATAATTCTTTACACATTATCGCTTTTTCATAAATTTGGTTCAATGTTTTATTTGTTTGCGTCCATGTTATGATACAATAATACTGTTAAGTAAGACAGGAAGTTGAGATGGAGGAGTTAGAGCATGCAAAATAAAATCCAAGTTAAGAGCGTAGAAAAGAGAGAGAATGCTCTTATTTTTTGTGCGGAAAATAGTGAAATAGAGGTAAAGGAGTTAAGTGCGCGTAATCACGTACTTGTAGACTCAGACAATTTATCATTTTTATATATCTTAGAAAATGAATCATCTTTCATTTATGTAAGTATTCCGCACACATGCTGGGAAGCAATGCATGAAGCGATGAATAACGATGTGGTTATGTTCGTTCGCGTGAATGACATTGAAATGGAATTAGAAGGATTAAAAGAAGAAGTAGAATATTTAGTTGAAAATATTGAAGGTAATGCAAATTACGGAGAAGAATTAGTAACTGCTGTAGAAAAAGTATTTCTATAAGCAAATGGATTGATTTTGGTGGTGGTTGAAATGAATCGAAATTGGGAAGAATTTTTAGCACCTTACCACCAAGCGGTGGCAGAGCTAAAAGTGAAACTAAAAGGAATGCGTACTCAATTTGCAATGTTAACAGAGCATTCTCCAATTGAGTTTGTAACAGGAAGGGTAAAGTCGGTTGCAAGTATTATTGATAAAGCGGAGAAGAGAAATGTACCGCTAGACCGATTGAGAGAAGATATGCAGGATATTGCTGGGCTTAGAATGATGTGTCAATTTGTTGATGAGATTAAGCCTGTTGTAGAATATCTTCGAAAACGAAATGACTTTGAAATCGTGGAAGAACGTGATTATGTCACGCAAAAGAAAGATAGCGGTTATCGTTCTTATCATGTTGTCATTAGTTATCCTGTTCAAACGATTCAAGGTGAACAAAAAGTATTGGTAGAAATCCAAATACGCACGCTAGCAATGAACTTTTGGGCAACAATTGAGCATTCTTTAAATTATAAATATAGTGGACGTTTTCCTGAAGATATTAAAATACGATTGCAACGTGCAGCTGAAGCGGCGTTTTTATTAGATGAAGAAATGTCTTCTATTCGTCTTGAAATTCAAGAAGCGCAAAAGGCTTTTTCAAGAAAGCAAGAAACGAAAGATTCCGAATCATAAACTAAAGGGTGTTGGGCGATGAAATTTACAATTATGTCAAAGGGAGATCAATCATCAGATACACTGGCAAGCACGATGAAAGAGTACTTGCTAGATTTTGGATTTATAATGGATGAAAAGGAACCCGATATTGTAATTTCTGTTGGGGGAGATGGAACGCTTTTATATGCGTTTCATCGTTATTATAATCGATTGGATGAAACAGCATTTGTTGGTGTACATACAGGACATCTAGGTTTCTATGCAGATTGGTTACCAACAGAAGTAGAGAAATTAGTAATTGCGATTGCGAAAACACCATTCCAAGTGGTGGAATATCCGCTTTTAGAAGTTATTATTCGCTATGTGAATGGAAGTAAAGAGTCACAGTATTTAGCGATGAATGAGGCGACTGTAAAAAGTGCAGAAGGTACATTAGTAACAGAAGTAGAAATACGCGGAGAATATTTTGAAACATTCCGCGGAGATGGCCTTTGTATCTCTACTCCTTCAGGAAGTACCGCGTATAATAAAGCGCTTGGCGGAGCAATTATTCACCCATCTATTGAAGCGATTCAAATTGCAGAAATGGCGTCCATTAACAATCGTGTATTTCGTACTGTAGGATCGCCACTCGTATTGCCGAAGCATCATACATGTGTGTTAAAGCCAGCTGCAGGAATGAACTTACAAATTACAGTGGATCATTTAACGATGGTTCATCAAGATGTGAAATCAATCCAGTATCGCGTCGCAAACGAGAAAGTACGATTTGTTCGTTTCCGCCCATTCCCGTTCTGGAAACGAGTTCGTGACTCGTTTGTTGCAGATAAATAGAAAGGGTTATATATTTGAACAGATTTACATTGAAATGGGATATAGGGCCGGCTGAAGAGGGAACTTTAGTTAGGGAATTTTTGAAAACGAAAGGTATTTCTAAAGCCGCTTTAACGGATATAAAGTTTCATGGCGGAGCAATTGAAGTAAATGGTCAACATGCGAGTGTTCGTCATCAGTTGCGTGCTGGTGAAGAATTACGTGTCTTTTTTCCAGTGGAGGAAAGAAGTGAAGGGATGATGGCAGAAGATATTCCTTTATGCATTATATATGAAGATGACGCGGTTCTTATCATTAATAAAGAGGCGAATATGTCAACGATTCCGTCTAGAGAACATCCGGCAGGAAGTGTTGCCAATGCGCTGTTATCTCATTATGATAAGCAGCATCTTGCAAGTACAGTGCACATCGTAACACGTTTAGATCGTGATACTTCGGGGCTTATGCTTATTGCAAAAAATCGTTTCGTGCATCATCTTTTATCGAAGCAGCATCAACAAAAAGCTGTGAAACGAACGTATGAAGCAATTGTTCACGGAAAGATTGTAGAACGAGAAGGAATGATTGATGCACCAATTGGTCGAAAATCTGATAGCATTATTGAGCGAATGGTTTGTGAGGATGGACAAAGGGCAGTTACTCATTTTAAAGTAATTGATAGTACATATCATAAGACACATGTAGCGCTTGAGCTTGAGACAGGAAGAACGCATCAAATTCGTGTGCATATGGCTCATATAGGACATCCATTACTTGGTGATAGCTTATATGGAGGGAGAAGGGATGAAATGAAACGGCAAGCACTTCATAGTAAATCTTTGACGTTTTATCATCCTATTTTAGAGAAAGAGATGTCTTTCACTATAAAGCTTCCAAGCGATATGCAAGAAGTGTTGCGGCATACTTAAAAAGGGAACAAAATTCTTATATTATAAAGAATTTTGTTCCCTTTTTTCTTAGCGGAATAATATTAAAATTTGGTTTTCACCCGTACGCTTTATAACGAAAAATCCATTTTCGGCTTTTGTAGCAATGCCATTGTCATTTGGAAGACAAAATCCATGTGCTTCGCAAGTGCCGTCATCACGTACTAACATTTGTCCAATTAATCCGACAGGAAGCCACTCGGCGCGATCTTTTCTGGCTACATATTTGCGAGTTGGATCCCATTCTGTATTTAAAAGAGGTTGTATTTCTTCGGTTTCCGTCCATACATATTGGCGTTTTCCAAAGTTATCTGTTTTATAACGTTTTTCCCAACTTAAAGCCCCGCTATTTCCTATAAGGGCAGGGGTTGCACTAGATATTCCTAAAATGAACGAGTCGTGTGAAGTAGCTATCCGAATTTTTTCTTCGCTACTAAATGTAACGAAATAACCGACATCAATAGGTTTATGATCTTCGGTTTCAAACATTTGTGCAAAATCCGTTCCACTTGCATTGTAAGACGCACCCTCAATGTACATTTCTCCATTATGGGCAAGCCATTTAGCCCCGATATTATGGTCGGTGTCGCTTACACCATTTGCAATAAACCAAGAATAAGCTTCTTCTGCAGTGCCGAAGCGCCCCATAATATGGCTACCTGCAAAATGAGCTGTTGATGTATGATGACCTTCCGCATGAGAAGAGGATCCGTTAGCGATAGTTGCGGTTCCTTCTGCGTGTGCTGCTTCGCCTAAAGCAATCGTCTGTTTACCCTCTGCATGAGAATAAGCTCCGCCTGCTGTCGTTTCACTTCCCTCACTATGCGAACTATGTCCAGTTGCTTTTGAGTTTGATCCCTCTGCATGAGAGAAAGAACCTTTTGCGTGTGTTAATAAGCCTTCCGCATGTGCTGCCATGCCCTCCGCATGAGAGTGAAGCCCTTCCGCATATGCATATCGGCCGCCCCTTTTAACTTTTGTATTTTCAGGTGTAGGTGTCTCAATTATGAGTGGTTTTTCAGTTTGTATATCATTCGATGAAGCCAATGCCTCTTTTATTTTTTTTACTTTGTTTATAATAGCAGCTGGAATTTCTGGTTCCACTTTTTTATTTATTGCTACAGAAATATTTTCTTCCGTCTTTTCTTCTGTTTGATTAGAATGTATTACCTGTTCATCTTGATTTGAGAGCTGTTTATTTTTTTGCTGCATCTTTATTTTTCTGCGATCGATTATGCGGCTCATCACAGCATTTTCTAAAGAGACATATGTTGGTTTTACTTTGCTTTTTTTTGATGACTCTTGTTCTTCCAGTTCTTCTATCGCTGCAGCCCGAATACTACACCAGTTGTTAATTCCGTACATGGGCAGATATAAAGGGGGAAATTTTCTTTTTTGTTTAGAAGATTTTTTCTTCATTCTGTCACCTCCTGCGACATTATATGTAGTGTAATTAAAAAAAGATGCACTTTATTGCATCTTTTTTTAATTACTTTACCTAGTTTTATATGAGATCTGCCTAAATAATACGGTAATCTTTCGCTAAGTAAGGTAGTTATGAAATTGGACGGAATTTCTCAGCGACAAAAGGTAAAGAAGAAGGAACAGAGATAGTCTCCATTTCAGGATAACGTAATCCGGTTAATTTGCCACCAAATACAGCACCAGTATCAATATTGACTGTCTGATTGACGAATCGAGGTTCTGCTACTGGTGTATGTCCATATACAATCCAAGCTTGCCCCTTGTACTCTTGCGCCCAATCGCGACGGACAGGTGAGCCATCGGCATGCTTTTCTCCTGTAATATCGCCATATAATACAAAGGTTTGTACTTTTTTATCTCGTCTTCCTATGTAATCTTGCCGAATCCCAGCGTGACATACGATTACTCTTTTTTCATCTAGTATGTGGTAGAGCGGTGATTGTTCATAAAGAGTGATAAACTTTTCTTTTATAATGTTTTGCTTATGAGAAGGGAGTGCCTCATATTCAGCAACAGTTGTTTCAAGTCCGTGAGCGACTGTTACATTACGCCCAAGGAAAAATCGATATAGTTTATTACAGTGATTTCCAGGAGCGTAATAAGCTTCTTTTTTATGTATGACAAGTTCCCATACAATTTCAATCATACGTAATGAATGAGGACCACGGTCTGTAATATCGCCAACGAATGCAAGTTTACGTTGGTCAGGGTGAACCGGTAGACCGCTACTCCAGTTATATCCTAGCTTCTCTGTTAAATTTTGAAACTCTTGGAAGCATCCATGAATATCTCCTATAATGTCATATTTCATATTTAAACCTCCATCGTATTTTTCATTAGTATATCTAAAAAAGGATAGAGATAAAAATATAGCGTTTTTGTGTTGTTCATTTAAACATAAAGATTTTCGTTCTTGAGCGAACATTTAAAATGAATCCAATCGCAATCATGTATGTAAGCAGTGAACTTCCTCCGTAACTCATAAGAGGTAATGTTATCCCTGTAATGGGAAGTAATCCGATTGTCATCCCGATATTTTGGAATACTTGGAAAGTAAACATTCCGATTGTACCAGCGCAAATGTAACTACCGAAAGGGTCATTACTTTCTAAAGCAATATGAATCATTCGAAAAATGAGTAAGAAAAAAAGAGAAATAATGACACTTGCGCCTAGAAAGCCAAATTGTTCAGCGACATTAGTGAAAATAAAATCTGTATGTGGTTCTGGAAAATATACTTGTCCATTTTCCCACCCTTTTCCTTGCATTTCTCCGGATCCAGTCGCTAAGAATGCTTGTCTTAATTGATAGCCTTGTGCATCATATTTGTAAGGTGCTAACCATCCGTAGAAGCGATTTAATTGATACTCTTTTAAAATGTGTGCTTTAAAGAAATCTGTGTGAGTAAAAAAAATATATATTAATGTAGATCCAGCAACGAAAGTACCTGAAACTAATCCAAAAATAAAACGCCATCGTATGCCAGAAACTAGTATCATTGCTGCAAGCATCGCTGAAATGACCATTGTGTTTCCTAAATCTGGTTCTTTTGCAATAAGTAGTAGTGGTGGCAAGCTTGTCGCAAATATTTTTCCAAGTAGTAAAAAATCGTCATGTATCGTTTGGGAAAAATATTTCTCATTATGATTTGCTATAATTCGTCCAATGACGATAATTAAAAACAATTTCATAATTTCAGAAGGCTGAAAATTTCCGATGCCTGGGAGCCTGTACCAAGCGGTAGCGCCTTTAATTGTAACGGCACCTGGTACTTGAAGTTCTAGTCCAATAAGTAGTACCATTGCAAAGCTGTACAAATACCAAGCAATTTTTTGATAACGATCGAAGTCGATAATCATAATAACACCAATGGCTATAAATCCAATGAAATACCATTGGATTTGCTTTAGTACAAAATTGACGTTTTGTAAAAATGGCGGTAAAGAGGCTTGCGCACTTGCAATAGCACAACAACTAACAATCCCAATGGCAAATAAAATAAATAGTAATACGTAGTCTATTTGATATTGAGAATTTGGATCTTTCAATGTAGGTATTCCTTTCTACTGCTCTTTATAGTAATGGATTTTATCCCGCATTAATGGGCAGTAAGACCCCCACCTCAAAATTCAGCGAAAGCGAAGAAGTTAGGTGGGGGATCAACTGCCCGTAAAAGCCCGATTGGTGAGAGCTGATTAAAGTTTCACTTTATAGTATGAGAAAGAATGTATGAACTATACGAATGATTCACATATAGTCCATACACTTTTAATTTTGCAGAGTAGTTTAATTGTTTAGCTCTTTAATAATTATATCCAAACAATGAGAGAGACGTACATGTGCGTCAGGAAAAATATCTAGTTGATGAAGATAGTATTTTAAGGAACTTTTACACCATTGGTAAGCACTAAGTAGAGCTGCTCTATAGTCCGTAGTATTTTGTAAAAAGCCATATTCTTTTGCTGTTATAACAAGGTGTGTGAAATCTTCACAACCTTGAAGGAGCTTATTGTGTATTTGTTGTCCAGCATGGTAGCGAAATTGACTTAAAGGCTCAGAAATGTATATTGCATTTCCTTTAGAAAGTAAAGAAATCCATGAGGCCATATCAACACTACAAGAATATTGTCGCTCTTTAAGGGTGCCAAAAGGTTCAGTGAGCAATTCCTTTCGGAACAAAGTAGTTGTAGGCTCACCGATAATGTTGTGTCCGCCCTTTAACATCCAATTACCTAAAAATATCCCGTTTAATGGGGTGTCTTCACTATATAACCTTTGTGTTGGATGGGAATCACCTATTAGATTTCCATGATCATCAATGCGTACTCGATAAGAAGTAACAAGAGCAAGATTTTTATTGGGATCTTGCTCAAAATAGGTCATCATTTTTTGTATTTTATGCTTATAAAACACGTCATCGTCCATTAAAAAATTTATATACTCACCATTTGATTTTTCTATGAGCATAAGGTCATTGTGAAATTGTCCTAGAGTAGGGGTATTTCGAATGTATGTTATATTTTTATAATTTGGTAAGTATTGTTCGCGTATTAAAGTTGCTGTTTCATCATTTGTACTATCATCTCCGATGATGATTTCAATATTTGAATAAGTTTGTGCCAATGCACTTTCTAGAGCAATTTTGAAATAATGAGGCCGATTATAAGTAGGAATAAGGATGGAAACGAGAGGTGGATTTTTTTCATTCATCATACATAACTTCCTTTCAGAAGCTTTTTTTTGTTAGAACAATATCTTGGTAACTTGTATATTCATGTCTGCCGCACCATAAACCGTAATGCGGCTTATTGATTATTTCTAGGCCGTACTTATTCAATAGATTGCAAATATCTGTCTCAGGATAAGCAACTGCGAAATTCGGAATATCTTTATTTACAACGTAGCAATTTTCGATTCGATGATAAAAACCTAATGTACTTTGTCCTGCATTTAAATAATAGGATGATTCAGGGTTTATAAGAAAGAATGTAATGAAACATCTCCCGTCTTTTTTTAATACACGTACAATTTCAGATACGTAATGTTCTAATTCTTTTGGGAGAAGATGTGTAAATACAGAAGTTAAAAAGATAAAATCGAATGTTCCGTCTTCATAGGGAAAACGATATTGAGAGGCATCTTCTTTTCCTTCCGGATTATAGAATTGATTGTATATGTCAACATGTTCAAAGTGAAAATTATTACGCATAGTTGAAATGTTATTTTGACACCAAGTAATTCCATCTTTAAACAAATCAAATCCATAATACGCTCCATCATCATTTAAGTAATTCATTAATGGTACAGCCATTCGGCCGACACCGCAGCCTACATCTAATACTTTTTCATTTGATTTTAAAGCACCAATTTGAATAAAATGCTTTAGGAACTCTTTTCCAACCTTTTTGAAGTCGCCACCTACATATTGGACGAGTTCAGGAGGGGGGAGTAAAGTCATTTCTTTGTTAAGTTCACTCATGAGTATACCCCTTTCTTGTATGAGAAGATGCAGTAAATCTATTAATAAAATTTTCAATTTGTAGTGAGAGAATACAGGAAAACAATTGTTATATGTAAGGAGATTCCGAAAAAGAATACTTAATTGGATTAGAAGTGAGAGAAGAATGAGTGAAAATGGAATCTCCTATAGATTAAATCTTTTTTTATTCTTTTCTCCAATAAACGCCAAATACATCAATTTTAGTAATAGGGGCTTTTAAATTTCGTTGGTTTCTAAAGTCTGTCACAGCCTCAGCGCATGGCGGTAGCCCGTAGTCATCGATAATTATATAGCCACCTTTAGAAACTTTATCATATAAGTTCACGAGACCATCCATTGTGGATTCGTACATATCACCATCAAGCCGTGCAATTGCTATTTTTTCAATTGGTGCTGTTGGTAAAGTATCTTTAAACCAACCTTTTAAAAATTTCACTTGATCATTTAGTAAATCATATTTTTTGAAATTCTCTTGTACTTGTTCTAAAGAGACGCGTAAGTAATCGAATGTGTGTAAATAATCACCGTAATCTTTTGGATATTGTTCTAGATTCGGTGCTGGCAAACCTTCAAATGAATCTGCAACCCACACATTACGATCCGTAATGTTGTTTGCTTGTAAAAAACCATTCATAAAAATGCATGATCCTCCGCGCCATACACCTGTTTCAATAAAATCACCTTCTATATTTTCACGAACAACGGTTTCCATCGCCTCTTGTAATTGGTTCATACGTTCTCGACCAATCATGCTATGTGCTGCTCTTGGCCAATCCATTCCATCATGACGTTCACTTTTAGAAACATTTGGTTTTACAATTTTTAAGTTATGGTTTTCAGCATATTGCTTAATGAATAAAGGGAGGGGGACTGTAACTGGTTCGAATTCTAGTTCTTTTGAAATATGTAGAGATGCGGGTAAGTATGCCTCATATTCTAACCATATTTCAAATAAAATGGTCTTCTTTAGCAATTCGAGATAAAGCTGAACAGCAGATTTACTTTCCATATTTGTGCCTCCTGCAAAATGTCATACAACAATATGATTATGTAGATAGCGAATGTTTCATGATTGAATTTGAAATTGAAAAAGCAGTAAAACTGATATCAGTTTTACTGCTAAGTAAAAAATTAAGCGATTTTTTCAATAATAATAGATGCATTTGTACCAAGAGCTAATGATAGCCCAAGTCCTGTAACGATTACTTCAACTAATGATGGAGTTGTCGTAATTTGCGTAATTGCTTGAACAACGATAGGTGCTCCAACTGAGATTAAAGTAGCCCCAGTACCTGGTACAGATACCCCATTTACTTGGATTGTAAGCCCCCCTAATACACTTATTGCCGCAGTATATACGATAACAGTGATTTTATAGAATCCAGTTTCAGCAATAACGAAAGTATCAGCATCTAATTGAGAAATTGCTGTACCAAACTGAGATCCAACAGTATTAAATGGTACTGGAGCATTTAGTCCAAGATCTAAAGAAATTCCAGCGGAGTTAAATGCATACAATCCTGCTGGAAGTCCTAGTCCGGATGGTCCAGTCGGTCCAGTCGGTCCAGTAGCCCCAGTCGGTCCAGTAGCTCCAGTAGCTCCAGTGTCACCAGTCGGCCCTGTAGGTCCAGTAGCCCCAGTGTCACCAGTCGGCCCCGTAGGTCCAGTAGCCCCAGTGTCACCAGTCGGCCCCGTAGGTCCAGTAGCCCCAGTGTCACCAGTCGGCCCCGTAGGTCCAGTAGTCCCAGTGCCACCAGTCGGCCCCGTAGGTCCAGTCGGCCCCGTAGGTCCAGTAGGTCCAGTTGGCCCGGTAGGTACAGTCGGCCCTGTAGGTCCAGTCGGTCCAGTCGGCCCGGTCGGCCCAGTCGGAAGGGTAAACGGTGGTATCGGTGGTAATGTTGGTCCTACAAGATTAGGGTCAAATGCACTAGCTGATAAAGATTCATCGGGATTTAATCCATTTGAATAATTATTATTTGACATAAATTCACCTCCATAAAGCGTTCATTATATAGTAGATGCAAAACCGAAAGAAAATGACACGGACATTTGAATTATTGAAAAGAAATCTTAAACTACTTGAACAATTTAAAAAAATGGAAAGTTTAGTATATGTATAACATATGATTGATTTGGAAGAGGGTGATTATGTTGAACAAGCAAGGAATTACAATTAGTTTATGTATGATTGTTCGAGATGAGGAGGAGACAATAGCCCGTTGTTTAGAAACAGTTGAAAAAATTGTGGATGAAATTATAGTAGTTGATACAGGTTCCGTCGATCGAACGAAAGAAATCGTAGAGAAATATACTTCTAACATATATGATTTCCAGTGGATTGATGATTTTGCAGCAGCAAGAAATTTTTCTTTTTCAAAAGCGACGCAAGAGTATATATTGTGGCTAGATGCAGATGATGTCTTATTAGAAGATGCTCAAGAAGCATTGAAACTTTTAAAAAGAGAATTAGATCCTAAAATTGATGCTGTTTCGATGCCTTATCACCTTGCAATGGATTCTAACGGGAAACCTTTATATTGTACAAAAAGAAATCGACTTGTAAAGCGTGAAAAACAATTTCAATGGTTTGGAAAGGTTCATGAGTATTTAGCTATTTCTGGTGAGGTTTTTAGTAGTAATGTTGCTATTACACATAAAAAAGAAAAAAAAGTAACAAATCGTAATTTGAAAATTTTTCAAAATACTGTAGCGGCAGGTGAAGAATTAAGTCCGAGAGATTTATTTTATTACGCAAATGAATCTACAGATAACCAAAAATATGATGATGCAGTTCTTCTATATGAAACATTTCTTAATCAAGACGAAGGATGGTATGAAGAGAAAATTTATGCATGTGGTAAGTTAGGAGATTGCTATGCAAAGCTCGGAATGTGGGAGAAGGCAATCGAATCTTGTGTGAAGTCGTTTCGGTATGACGTCCCTAGAGGAGAGAATTGTACAAGAATAGGATATATATATATGGAACAAGAAAAATATAATGAAGCGATATTTTGGTTTAAACTTGCTACGGAAGTACCAATGGCAACGGAAAGTCCTTTCCATAGTCCAGCTAGCTACACATGGCTACCCTATTTACAAATGTGTATTTGTTATAGCAGGTTAGGGGAGCAGGATAAAGCGTATTATTACAATGAATTAGCAGCTTCTTATGTTCCGAATAATGCTGCAATTGAATATAACCGTAAATATTTTCGGGGAGTTTTTGATAAACCATATAAAGTGTAATAGGTTTCGTTTTTTAGAAATGATTTATCGCTATTCTAACTCTAATAGATTGGTTATATATTAGAGTATCAGTAACGTAACCAATATAAATAAAAGATTTTATACTGCTATTTGCGGGCTAATAATCATTGGGGGATGAACAAAATCTGCACTTTATAGAATTCATATGAGATTTATATTTCTAATTCAATTTGCATAAGGAGTGTGTGAAATGAATCGCGAAAAAAGTTCTTTATATGAAGAAAAATCCGAGCATTATTATAATGCAGCGAATCCGAATTTATTAAAGCATATAAAAAAGGAATGGAAAGAAGTTCTTGATATTGGTTGTTCGAGCGGTGCATTGGGAGCAGCTATTAAAGAAAACGGTACACGTGTATCAGGAATAGAGGCATTTCCAGAGGCGGCAGAAAAAGCGAAAGAAAGACTAGATCATGTTATTTTAGGGGATATAGAAAAAATAGATCTTCCTTATGAGGAGGGGCAATTTGATTGCGTCCTATTTGGGGATGTATTAGAGCATTTATTTGATCCGTGGGCTGTGATTGAAAAGGTTAAGCCATATATAAAGCAAAATGGTGTGATTTTAGCAAGTATACCAAACGTTGCTCATATTTCAGTATTAGCTCCCTTACTTGCTGGAAATTGGACGTATACAGAATATGGTTTATTAGATAAAACACATATTCGTTTCTTTACATTCAATGAAATGCTAAGAATGTTTTTAAAAGCAGGATATTCAATTAGTAAAGTAGATCGTGTATATGTTGATCATAAAATGTATGAGCCGCTTATTGAGGAGTTATATGGAATTTGTAAAAAATATCGTCTTGGAAGTGGCTTCATGGCTGAGACAGTTGTATTTCAGTATATTATTGAAGCTGAAAAATCACAATTATGAGTGCTGCAGACAAAACAATATTATTTGTTACATGTATAAATGATCGGAAATTGTATGCAAACTGCGTGCGACATATATTGCAATTGTTAGTACCGCCAGGGTATATTGTCCAATTTATGCCGATTCGAAATGCGAAAAGTATGACGAGTGGATACAATCAAGCCATTTCGCATCCAGCGAAGTATAAAGTGTATTTACATCAAGATGTTTTTATTATAAATAGGGCTTTTTTATACGGATTACTTCAATTATTTGAGGAACATGAAAACCTTGGGATGATTGGGATGGTTGGAGCGCAATATGTTCCTCCGACTGGCGTATGGAACGAAGGGCGTGGAATTGTAGGGAAAGTCATTGGTTATATGAATGATTTGTTTTATATGGCAAGTTTAGAACAACCGTATCATGAATCAAAAACATTTATTCCTGTAGAATGTATTGATGGTTTATTAATGGCCACACAATATGATGTTCCGTGGCGAGAAGACTTATTTGACGGATTTGATTTTTATGATGTATCTCAATCATTTGAATTTAGAAAAGCAGGATATACAGTTGGTGTACCTGTACAGCGCGATGCTTGGTGTATCCATTATCATTTTGATGTGAATATGACGAACTATGAAAAGTATCGGAAAATATTTGTGGAACAATATATGTCAGATGTAAATAAGGAAGAATAAAAGGGGGGACAAAAATGAAAGATCATACAATATTAGTCGTTGTTTGTGTAAATAATGAGGAGCTTTTCAAACAATGTGAGAGCCAAATAAGAAACATTTTTGTTCCCCCAGGTTATGTCGTGCAAATTTTTCCGATACGAGATGCACAAAGTATGGCAAGTGCATACAACCGAGCCCTTTCATATCCAGCGAAATACAAAGTGTATATACATCAAGATACATATCTTATTAATCGAGACATGTTTTCTGCACTTATATCTCTTTTTAAAGAAAATGAAAAGCTTGGTTTAATAGGAGTCGCTGGGGCTCAGTTTTTACCGAATAACGGGATATGGTGGGAAGGAAAAAATTTAGTAGGGAAAGTGATTGAGTATAGAAGACGGAATTATCAATTATTAAATTTAGATCAGGTTTTTTATGGTAATCAACCATTTTTGTCAGTTCAGGCAATTGATGGCTTATTCATGGCAACGCAGTATGATATTCCGTGGCGAGAAGATTTGTTTCAAGGGTTTCACTTTTATGATGTGTCACAGTCTTTAGAGTTTCAAAGGGCTGGTTATTTAATCGGTATCCCAAATCAAGCAAATTTATGGTGTATTCATTACAACGGGGATGAGTTTGATGCGGATACATATGAGAAGTACCGGAAAGTGTTTGTAGAACATTACAAAGATATATTATCTCCATCATAAAGGAGAGATGCAAAGTGAAAGGAATTATTTTAGCAGGTGGTACTGGATCGAGATTATATCCAATAACGAAAGTAACGAATAAGCATTTACTTCCTGTTGGTCGGTATCCAATGATTTATCATGCGGTATATAAGCTAAAACAATGCGATATTACAGATATTATGATTATTACAGGTAAAGAGCATATGGGGGATGTTGTTAGCTTTTTAGGGAGTGGTCATGAATTTGGAGTGTCCTTTACGTATCGTGTGCAAGATAAAGCGGGCGGGATCGCACAGGCGTTAGGGCTTTGTGAAGATTTCGTCGGGAATGATCGTATGGTAGTTATATTAGGGGATAATATTTTTTCAGATGATATTCTTCCGTATGTTGAAGAGTTTGCAAATCAAAAAGAAGGTGCGAAAGTGCTATTGCAATCTGTAGAAGATCCCGAAAGATTTGGCGTAGCACATATTCAAAACCGAAAAATAGTTAAAATTGAAGAAAAGCCGAAAGAGCCGAAAAGTTCTTATGCGGTTACGGGAATTTATTTGTATGATTCGAAAGTCTTTTCTTATATTAAAGAATTAAAACCTTCTGCACGGGGAGAACTTGAAATTACAGATATAAATAATTGGTATTTAAAACGAGGGGTACTTACTTATAATGAAATGAACGGCTGGTGGACTGATGCGGGAACTCATGCTTCGCTTCAAAAGGCGAATACGTTAGCGCGTGATATTAATTTTGGGAAACAGTTTAACGGAGAATAGGTGAGAATATGAAAGTTGTAGAAACAAATTTTACCGATGCAAAATTGTTAGAACCGAGGTTGTTTGGAGACGAGCGTGGCTTTTTTTCAGAGAGTTATAATAAGCAGGTGCTAGAAACATTAGGGATAACGTATTCATTTGTACAGGATAACGTATCTTATTCGGCTAAGGCAGGAACGATTCGAGGACTACACTTTCAAAAAAAACCGAAAGCACAAACGAAACTCATTCAAGTTATGCAAGGGGCAATTTATGATGTTATCGTTGATTTACGAAAAAAATCACCAACATTTAAACAATGGAAAGGATATATTTTAAGTGCAGATAACCATCGGCAATTACTAGTGCCAAAAGGGTTTGCGCATGGATTTTGCACGCTTGTTCCGCATACTATCGTTATGTATAAAGTAGATGAATATTATAGCGCAGAGCATGACTCAGGATTACTTTGGGAAGATAAAGATTTAGCAATTCCTTGGCCAGTAACCGATCCTATATTGTCCGATAAGGATCAGATATTACCATTATTAGAGGAATATGAAGATAGTTTTTAAGTAGGAGCGTTGTTTATGAATATATTAGTAACAGGTGGGGCTGGATTTATTGGAAGTAATTTCGTTCATTACATGCTACAAAGTTATGAAACATATAAAATTATTAATTACGATGCATTAACATATAGCGGGAATTTAAATAACGTAAAATCTCTTCTGGATCACCCGAATTACTCTTTTGTAAAGGGAGAAATTCAAAATGGAGAGCTATTAGAACACGTTATAAAAGAGCGGGACGTACAAGTGATTGTAAATTTTGCAGCTGAATCACATGTGGACCGTAGTATTGAAAATCCGATTCCTTTTTATGATACAAATGTAATTGGGACGGTCACTTTATTAGAACTAGTTAAAAAATATTCGCATATAAAACTTGTGCAAGTATCAACGGATGAAGTGTATGGCTCTTTAGGAAAAACAGGGAAGTTCACAGAGAAAACGCCGTTAGCTCCAAATAGTCCATATTCTTCAAGTAAGGCGAGCGCGGACATGATAGCTCTATCTTACTACAAAACATATCAATTACCGGTTATAGTAACGCGTTGTTCTAACAATTATGGACCGTACCAGTATCCTGAAAAATTAATTCCATTAATGGTTACGAATGCACTAGAAGGAAAAAAACTACCGTTATATGGTGATGGTTTAAATGTAAGAGATTGGTTACATGTAACGGATCATTGCAGTGCGATTGACGTTGTTTTGCATAAGGGACGTGTCGGAGAAGTATATAATATAGGTGGAAATAATGAAAAAACAAATGTAGAAGTTGTGGAACAAATTATTACTCTTTTAGGAAAAACAAAAAAAGACATTGAATATGTTACAGATCGTTTAGGGCACGATCGTCGTTATGCGATTGATGCAGAGAAAATGAAGAATGAATTTGATTGGGAACCGAAATATACGTTTGAACAAGGATTACAAGAGACGGTGAAATGGTATGAAAAGAATAAGGAATGGTGGAAACCACTAAAAGACCAGTAAGGGGCATGTTAAATGAAAGAGAGGGTTATCATAACAGGAGCAAACGGTCAATTAGGAAAGCAACTATTTGAAGAGTTAGACTCTGAAGAATATGATATATATCCATTTGATAAAAAGTTATTAGATGTGACAAATATATCCCGAATACAACAAGTGGTACAAGAAATAAAACCACATATAATTATTCATTGTGCTGCCTATACGAAAGTAGATCATGCGGAGAAAGAACAGGATCTTGCATATAGAATAAATGCAATCGGAGCTCGAAATGTAGCGGTTGCTTCACAATTAGTAGGGGCGAAGCTAGTTTATATTAGTACTGATTATGTATTTCAAGGCGCCAGACCAGATGGATACGACGAATTTCATAGTCCAGCGCCGATAAATATATATGGGGCCTCTAAGTATGCGGGGGAGCAGTTCGTCAAAGAGTTACATAATAAATATTTTATCGTTCGCACATCGTGGCTATATGGTAAATATGGGAATAATTTCGTGAAAACGATGATGCGATTAGGAAAAGAAAGAGATGAAATATCTGTTGTAGCGGATCAAGTTGGCTCTCCTACGTATGTGGCGGATTTGAATATGGTTATTAATAAGCTCATTCATACTTCTTTATACGGTACATACCACGTATCAAACAGAGGCTCATGCTCTTGGTTTGAATTTGCACAAAAGATATTTTCGTACGCCAATATGAAAGTGAATGTATTACCTGTTTCAACGGAAGAATTCGGGGCTGCGGCTGCGAGGCCCAAATATTCTATTTTTCAACATAACATGCTAAGATTAAATGGTTTTTCACAAATGCCGTCTTGGGAAGAAGGATTAGAGCGGTTTTTTATAGAAACCAAAAGTCATTAACAAATTTCTGTTAATGACTTTTTTGTTTGCCTTTAAGCGGTTTTATGGTACTATAATTATAGTATCAGGTACTAATAACAAGTATAAGTATTTCTGGGAGGATATATCATGGAACTATTACAAGGGAAAACATTTGTTGTTATGGGCGTTGCGAACCAAAGAAGTATTGCATGGGGAATAGCTCGCTCTTTGCATAATGCAGGTGCAAAATTAATATTCACATATGCAGGAGAACGTTTAGAAAGAAACGTTCGTGAATTAGCGGACACATTAGAAGGACAAGAATCACTTGTATTACCTTGTGATGTAACGAATGATGAGGAACTTACAGCTTGCTTTGAAACAATTAAACAAGAAGTAGGTACTATTCACGGTGTAGCACATTGTATTGCTTTTGCAAATCGCGATGACTTAAAAGGTGAATTTGTAGATACTTCTCGCGATGGATTTTTACTTGCACAAAATATTAGTGCATTCTCTTTAACAGCTGTAGCAAGAGAAGCGAAGAAAGTAATGACAGAAGGCGGAAATATTTTAACGTTAACATACCTTGGTGGCGAGCGCGTTGTGAAAAATTATAACGTTATGGGTGTTGCGAAAGCTTCATTAGAAGCGAGCGTGAAATATTTAGCGAACGATTTAGGTCAACACGGTATTCGTGTTAACGCTATTTCTGCAGGACCAATTCGTACGTTATCTGCAAAAGGCGTAGGCGATTTCAACTCAATCTTAAGAGAAATTGAGGAGCGCGCACCACTTCGTCGTACAACAACGCAAGAAGAAGTTGGCGATACAGCAGTATTCCTATTCAGTGATTTAGCACGCGGTGTAACAGGAGAAAACATTCATGTTGATTCAGGGTATCATATCCTAGGATAAATATAATATTAATTTTTAAAGGACAATCTCTAAATGCTGAGATTGTCCTTTTATTTGTTCTGAGAAAGAACGATTTTTAACGAAAGTTCTTGCCACGTGATGAATATAACTATAATAGTACACGATTTATTCAGCTACGTATGGAAGTGGGAGGGACGAGTGTGAAGAATAAAAATAAAAGTTCAACAGTTGGAAAACCGTTGTTATATATCACGCAAGTAAGTTTAGAACTTGCTGCACCGAAAATAAAAAGGATTATCCTGACAAACTTTGAAAATGAAGATCAAAAAGAAAAAAGTAACATACAGGAAAATGTTGTAAGTAGTGCTGTGGAAGAGGTAATAGAACAAGAACAACAAGAAGAACAGCAAGTGGAAGGGAAAATAGAAGAAGAGGAAAAAGAAGAGCATGCAGAACAAGAAGAGCAAGAACAAGAACCAGTAAGAACCGTCCCACATAATAAATCATTTAAGGATATGAATAATGATGAAAAAATTCATTTTTTACTAAACCGCCCTCATTATATTCCGAAAGTAAGGTGCAGAATAAAAACAGCTACAGTTTCTTATGTTGGATCGATCATATCGTATCGTAATGGCATTGTATCTATTATGCCGCAAAATAGTATGAGAGATATTAGGTTGTCTATAGATGATATCCAATCGATTAGTATGGCCGGCTTTTAAATATGTAAAGGTGGTAGAAACTTTCTACCACCCCAATAGTTTTTTAGTTTACTTCACTTATTAGATAGTAACGTCGCGTAAGCATTGAATCGCACAGAAACAGCTTAAATCAACAGTAATGCAAGTAGATGTTGATACTAGTCTTGCATTTGGTACGGCTAAAAACGTACAAATTGGGTCATCAGTAGGTGGTACAGGAGAGCTATCACCTAATACTACACTTAATACACGTAGTACAGCACAGCTATCATCATCTACACTTTCCACACGGAAAATGGGAGATCTGCAGCTAGTAAGGCTTGAAGATGGTGCAAATGCTTCAAAAGGATCTCCAGTTTTTGTGTATAAAATAAAAGGGCGTGTATTCGCTACTGATGCAGTATTGTGTGCACCTAAGAATGGGATTTCACAACCAGATCCACATGTTGTTGTAGAACAATCTTGTAATTCATTGATGAATTTTACAACGTCAACTACACAATGAGAAGAGCCATGGTGTTTATTTTCGTTACAACTCATTAATGTCACTCCTTATCTTCTTGTTTGTATTTACATTAATAAGATATTGGAGTCGAGGAGATTTGGTCACAATCTCAAGACCTTTTTTTTTAAATAGGCGAAAGAGGATAAGGGAAGGTGGAATTATGCTGTTTACAAGCTGGCTTTTATTTTTTATTTTTGCGTTAGCTGCTTTTAGGCTCACTCGTTTAATTGTTTATGATAAAATTACAGCCTTTTTGCGAAGACCATTTATTGATGAATTAGAGATTACGGAGCCGGATGGAAGTGTATCAACGTTTACAAAAGTGAAAGGTAATGGATTAAGAAAGTGGATTGGCGAATTGTTAAGCTGTTATTGGTGTACAGGTGTATGGGTTAGTGCTTTTTTATTAGTCTTATATAATTGGATCCCTATCGTTGCGGAACCGTTACTTGCATTATTAGCTATTGCAGGAGCGGCAGCCATCATTGAAACAATTACAGGATATTTTATGGGAGAATAATATATTTTCATAATACGAGAAAAAGCGGAGTTTAAAAGAATGAGGGAACGGAAATAAAGAGTTGTTCATATAGTAAATAGACAGAATTGACAGTAGAGGAGATGTTTGCTGTGAGCAATAATCCAAGGCAAAATTCATATGACCTGCAGCAGTGGTATCATATACAGCAACAACACCAAGCACAACAACAGGCACAACAACAGGCATATCAAGAACAATTACAACAACAAGGATTTGTGAAGAAAAAGGGATGCAATTGTGGGAAAAAGAAGAACACAATAAAACAATATGAAGAATGAAACACTCATGCTACTGTGAGTGTTTTTTATTATATATAAAAAGCGGTATTTCTGTATTAGAAATACCGCTTTTTACTAGCTAATTTGTGCAACTGTTAATGCTGCAGCACGAATGTCTACAGTTCCAATTAACTGAACTGGCACAATTTGAATTAAGTCACCAGGATTTAAGTTAATAAGAATAACACCGCTGGATACGTCTACTTCACCAGTACCAATAACGTTAGAACGAACTGCTGTACCTGATCCAGGAATAATATTAGCTGGTGTATTTAATGATAAGAAGAAACGACCAGCTTCTGGTGCAACAGGTGAGTTATCAAGACTAATTGTTAATGTATAACTGATTTGATAAATACCAGCTCGTAGAATTCGAATGCCATCTCCGACACTTACTGTATCATTTATTACAGGAACAGTAATATTTGGGTTTGGACTTACGCTAGGTAATAATAGTGGTGTAAATAGTGAAGCAAACTGAGGTGCAGACGCGTTGAAAGCAAAACCAAAGGCAGGTAGTGTACTAGCTGGCTTCGCCTCGCAATCGATTTTAGTAAATTCGCAATCAGAAGAGAACATGTTTTTCACTCCTTTATCTGTTTCTACTTTCAGTTAATGAAAAGGACAGGTTCTATGTTCTAGACAAGTTCCCAATTTTAAGAAATTTACATAAGAATACTCGTTAAGCATGGATTGGGTGGCAGAATTATCTGCCACCCAATCCATGCTTAACTCATTATTTAGTTTTAAATAGAAACATCGCGTAAGCATTGAATAGCGCAGAAGCAACTTAAATCAACAGTAATGCAAGTGGAGGTTGATATTAGTCTTGCATTTGGTACAGCTAAAAACGTACAGATTGGGTCGTCACCAGGTGGTACAGCGGTACCATCACCTAAAACTACAGTTAATACACGCAATACAGCACAGTCATCATCATCTATACTTTCTACGCGGAAAATGGGAGAACGGCAGCTAGTAAGGCTTGAAGATGGTGCAAATGCTTCAAAAGGTTCTCCAGTTTTTGTGTATAAAATAAAAGGACGTGTATTCGCTACTGATGCATTGTTATGTGCACCTAAAAATGGAACTTCGCAACCAGATCCACATGTTGTCGTTGCACATTCTTGTAGTTCATGTATAAAACGAACAACATTCGATACACAGTTGAAATCACACTCATGTTGATGATCTTCATTACAATTGCAGCTCATTATGTTCACTCCTTCTCGTGAGTTCTGACATACACTATTACAATATGAGTGGAATATGGCTGATATTACGTTAATTCTCACGATAAAAACAAGGAATTTATATAGGAGGGATGTACATAACGTGATATAAAAAAAGACATCCTTATTTAGTGGATGTCTTTTCAGGTAAATCTTTTCGCACAGTATATAAAAAACGAGATATATCTAATTTCTTTCCTCTGAAAAATTGCGGAGAAGAAATATAAAGTTCTTCTTTCGCACGTGTAATGGCGACATACAGTAATCGGCGTTCTTCTTCTAACGCTTCAGAAGTTTCCGTAACACGATCATTTGCATCTTTTAAAGAAGAAGTATGAGGCAGGATTCCATCACTTGCTCCAAGTAAAAAGACACATGGAAATTCAAGGCCTTTTGCGTTATGGATTGACATAAGTGAAACGGCATCTTTTTGCGGCATTGTTTTTAATGCTTCCATTTCTTTTTGACCTTGAATCGCCTCGTCGATAAATTGTAAATAAGCTGGAATATCGGTGAAACGAGTTGCAGACTCCATTAATTCTTCCAACATTTCTTCTTGTATGTCTTTATGCATCGTAAAGGAAGAACGATCGTTACTTTGTAAGTACTCTAAATATTTTCCTTTACCATGAATGATTTCTTTTAATGCTTTTTTCGGTTCTAATTCTTTAATAAACTTAATAAAATCGATGCGCTCATTTACCTTTTTCACTTGAAAAGGTTTTAAGCTTGGATTTAATAGTAAGAAATGAAGAAGAGAAGGGAAGCGTCCCTCACCATATTTCCATTGTTCACGTTCAATAAATGAAATACAATCATCACGTCCGATATACATCGTCGGCAATATGTTTGAAAGTGATTCTAGTCGAAACGGCTCAATCACGAGTCTTAAATGATCTAATACAGGCTTGATTAAAGAATGTTCATAAAATGATTGGCTCGCCCCGTGTTTAATAAACGGGATTTTATGAATGGTAAGCTGATCAAGTAACGAACGACTTACAGAATGTGTACGATACAGTAAACAAAAATCTTTAAAGTTACGTTCACCACTCTCTACTTTTTCTTGAATAAGCTGCAAAATTTGATTTGCTTCGTCAAGAGTCGTAGCAGGTCTTGCATAAAAAGGTTGTACACCTTCCTCACGAACAGAGTATAGCTCTTTATCAAAACGTTCTTGATTTAATTTTATAACTTCATTTCCAAGCCCGACGATAAAGGGATTGGATCGATAATTCGTATTTAGTGCAATGATTGTTGTGTTATCAAATTCTTTTGGAAAAGATAAAATAATTTGGTGACTTGCCCCTCGCCAACCATAAATTGCTTGATCATCATCACCTGCGATGAACAAATTATTTCTTGGCGTGGCTAACAATTTTACAATTTCATATTGTGCATAGGATGTATCTTGAAACTCATCGACTTCAATGTAGTGAAACCGTTGTTGTAATTGAGTTAGTAAAGGAGCATTATTTTCTAACATATAATATGTTTCCAATAAGATGTCATCGAAATCAATATAATTGTATCGTTGTTTTACCTCTTCAAAACGTTCGTATACTTCTTTAAATTCTTGTTCGACTGGTGTTTTCGCTTTTACATCTTTCGGACGATTTAATTTGTTTTTCTCAAGTGAAATCATCGCGAGCATCGTTTCCGCATCATAATCGTCTTTTAAACGCAATTCTTTTAAGATTTTCTTTATCATAATTTGTTTATGTTTTTCATTTGCTAAAATTTGCTGATTATACCCTTGGCTACGAAGCAATTTTAAGAAAACAGAGTGGAATGTACCAGCAACTACGTAGCTACTTGCTGCATGATTCATGCCTGGTAACTTCGCAACACGACTTCGTATTTCTTCAGCTGCTTTTTGTGTAAATGTAAGTAATAAAATATTTCGTGGATGAACTTGTTTTACATTTACTAAATAACCAACGCGAGTTGTTAAAACAGATGTTTTCCCGCTTCCAGCACCAGCTAGTGTAAGAACAGGACCTTCTGTTGTGCGCACGGCTTCTAATTGTTTTTCGTTTAAAAAAACATTTTGTTGTTCAAGAGCGCGGAAATAAGCCGCATCTACATCTTCTTCCATAATTAAATGGGTAGATGTTTTCGGAATATGATATGTCGCACGCGGAATATCAGCGTGTGTTAACGATTTTTGTGAAAATTTTTCTTGTGTCATATGTTCACCTTCAAAACTATAGCATCAACATTTAACTTTAGCGGAAGAAAAAGAAAATAGCAATGTAAAAAAACAGGAGAGGTTACCTCCTGTTTTCAAATTACAATTTTTTTATCATTACGACGTGCGGGATATTTGCTTCCATAAATACATCAGAACTTGTTACATATCCAAGTTTTTTATAGAAATCTTCAGCATGTGTTTGAGCGTGAAGTTTCAATTTTGGTAGCGAATTTTCTTTTGCATACGCTTCAAGAGAATCCATAACAATTTTTCCAATCCCTTTTTTGCGATGGGAATTTAGCACGCAAATGCGTTCCATTTTTCCTATACCATCAAGGATGCGAAAACGTCCAGCACCAACTGGAACATCATTGTCATATATAACAACGTGTGTTGAAGTTTCTTCAAACTCATCGTACTCTTCTTCAGCAGAGACACGTTGTTCATTTACAAACACTTGTTTACGTACAGAGAATGCATCTCTTAGTTGTTCGTCCGTTTGTACAATCTGTGCGTGCAAATTAGTTGTTCCCCTTTCCAAGACGGAATGTTTCGTGTACAGTCCATGTTCCATTTTCTAATTGATATAGAAGATGGAAACGATCAATTGGTTGTTCGTAATAGAAATCTTTCATACGTAATCGGCCCAACACATCAGCATGCTCTGCATCTGATAAGCCTTGTCCGATTGTTAGATGAGGTACGAAAGCATATTCGCGTTCTTGCGTGAATAACCCGCTATGCATTTCTTCATTTAAGAAAGTAAGTTCAGGTGTTTTTTCTACTTTAAAGTAAAGGACGTTATTAACAGGTGCGAAAGAACCAACTTTCCCAACATGAAGGGTGAAAGGGTTCGTTTTACTTGCGATTGTATGTAACTCGTTTACAATCGACTCTAATTGTTCATCTTGCGCCTCAAAGGGTGTTTTCAATGTAATATGTGGCGGAACTAATGCGTAGTGCGGGTCATAACGTTTACGCAATCCGTTCGCTTTATCTTGAATCATTTTAGATGGAAAAATTACAATGCCTAATTTCATGTTCCAATTCCTCCCTTTGTAAGTCTAGTTAGATTTTGAGATAAATAAATCTCTTTATCTATTATATCAAATTATTCTGAATACTGCTCTCTATTATTTCATTGATAGAATATGAGAGAAGGCTTTCGGTAAATCGGTCTGCCAATATTTCCAAGTATGATTGCCTTCAAATTCCTCGTAATGCGTGATGAAGTTTCTATCTGTAAGAAGCGTATTTAACTCACGGTTCGGCCCTACGAAATCAGATACTTGTCCATCAGTACGCTTTACAGCCGTTTCTTCTGTACCGATGACGTGATACAGTTCTAACGCCTGTGGATCTTTGAATTCTTTTGCTAAGTTCATCACTGTCTCATCCACAAATGGTGATTGCATAACGACTTTACCGAATGTATGCGGATACATAAGTGCAGTCATAAAGGAAACTGTTCCGCCAAGAGAATCACCAATTAAAACACGACCTTTTCCCATTTGATACGTTGGATAATTTTCATCAATATATGGTGCAAGTTCATGAGCAAGGAAACGAATATATGCAGCATTTTTCACTTCATTTGGGAAATATTTTTCTTTACGATCATGTACATTTTTATATGGAATACCGACAATAATTGTACGGTCAATTTCTTCGGTTTCACGAAGGCGCTCAATTACACGGTGCGCTTTACCGAGCTGAAAATAATCTCTACCATCTTGTGCAATTACAACTGTATGTTTGTGCAGTGGTGTGTAATTTACTGGTAAATAAACGAGAAGTGTAACATCATCTTGAAGTGATGCGCTATAAAATGAAATTTCTTCAATTCTCCCTATTGTTTGACTCATGTAGATCCCCCTAAATAAAAATTTACTGTAACGATTGTAAGAGCGACGCTTGTAGTGAAAAGGAAAGAAATATTCACTAATTGGTGCCTTAATTTCTATTTTACCATAATGGTACGAAGAATCTAAAAAATTAGTATTTAAGTTACGAAAGAAAACGGATATAATGAAGTGGGATTTTTGACAGGTGAGAGGGGAGACAGGATTTGAAACAAGAAAAATCAATCGCACTACCATTGGCTATTTCTATAATTGCCATTTCCTTTGCAGCAGTTTTTGTAAAGATGTCCTCAGCACCATCTTCAATATTAAGTATGTACCGCTTATGGATTATCGTACTTATTATGCTGCCTATCGTATGGAAAAAAAGAGAGGAATTTAATAGGATTCAAATGAAAGATTGGGGCTTTTTAATTGGATCTGGTTTCTTTTTAGCACTTCATTTTCTTTTATGGTTTGAATCTTTAAAGCATACAACAGTTGCTAGTTCAACAATTATTTTGGCGCTTCAACCAATCGTATCTTTAGTTGGAGGTTTTTTTCTATTTAAAGAAAGAACAACATATTCAGCCATTGCAACGATGGGAATCGCTATTTTAGGAGTAATGTGCATTGGTTGGGGAGATTTAGGTTTAAGTAAGCAAGCAATTTATGGTGACATATTATCCTTTCTAAGTGTAATAGCGGTTGTCGGTTATTTATTTATCGGGCAAACGACAGTGAAGAAAGTATCGCACTGGATTTATAGCTTTACAGTCTTTGCGTTCGCAGGTCTTTTTATGGGGATTTATAATGTCATATTACAAGTTCCCTTTACAGGTTATACGAGGTGGGATTGGACTGTTTTTCTTTTACTTGCAATTGTGCCAACAGTGTCACATGTAATTAATAACTGGCTATTAAATTATGTAAATGCAACGACAATTTCAATGAGTATTTTAGGAGAACCTGTTGGAGCATCTATACTTGCGTTCTTCTTACTTGGAGAAAAATTAAATGCAATGCAAATTATCGGTAGCATGCTCGTATTGTTTGGTGTATCTGTTTTCTTACTGCAGCAACAAAAACGTACAGCAAAAAATGTCGTAAACGAGCCGGTGTATACACAGGAATTATAGTGTTAGGGGAGAAAAGAGAAGTTGTGATACTTCTCTTTTTGTTTTATAGAAATACGGGTGTAGAAGGGGGAGGAAAATGGAATTTCCATCAAAAAAAGATGTATGGTTACATCCAATTTTTTTTATTGTTGTAGGCGCCTGTTTTGCTCCTATATTTGCAGGGAGAGAATATTTCCTTTTGCTTTTTACAATTCCATTAGCAATGTTGTTTAGTTGGAGTTGATTTTTGGCAAAATATATTGCCGGGAAAGAAACAATTACGATTAGATCGGGTCTCGTTACAAAACGTATATTTATACGAGATATAAAACAAATTTCAAATACGAAAAATCCAATAGTAGCTCATGCATTATCATTTGAACGACTTGAAATTGTTTACGATACACATAAAAACAGAAATTATTTCTCCAAGAAATAAAGAACAATTTATTAACCTTGTAAAAAGTAAAAACTCAAATATTGAAACAAAGTAAAAGAGTGGCTACGAAGCCACTCTTTTACTTTGGGTTTGTCATATAAGGTTGTACGTGAATGACACATAGGTCACGGAATTTGCCTTCAGCAGTTGTAACAATTACGACTGCTTTACCTGCACTTTTTCCAGTAATCGTCACGGTGTCACCTTTTGGATATATGGTGATGATATCAGAATTCATATTTGACCAAATAAGCTCTTTATTCGTTGCTTGTATTGGCAAAGTAGAAGCTGCTAACACAATGTTTTGTCCCGTTTTTATTTTTAATTTATGTTTTTCCATATGAACACCGATGACTGAAATAACAGAAGGAGCAATTGAAATTTTAGGCGGGTTAGGTTGCATGTTTAAACAAGACGCAGAAGTATTTGTGATAGGTGAAAATTTTCGTGTTTGTTGTTGCTGGAAAACTGCTAACATGTTGGAGTCCCCTTTCTGTATAAGTGCTGATACTCATACTATAAAGGAGTAGTGTTATGTTAAATTTAACGAAACATAAAGAATTTGTTAAATTTGATAAGAAGATTGTCGAACTGTAAAAAATCTCTGCTGTTACGATAACAGCAGAGATTTTTTTATAAATTATGACGATGTTGTTTTTCGAAATCCTCAAATTGCTCTTCAACTTCTTTTGAAGGTTGTGTTAGTAAACTAACAATTACGATGGCTAGTAAACTAATAGCGAAACCTGGAATCATTTCATATAAGAAATCTTTTAAGAATTTGAATTGAGTCCAGATAATAACAGTAGCGGCACCAGAAATCATACCAGCAAGTGCGCCCCACTTCGTCATACGTTTCCAATATAAGCTTAATAAAATAGCAGGTCCAAATGAAGAACCGAACCCAGCCCAAGCGTATCCAACAAGAGCTAAAATTGTATCATTTTGTTTAAACGCTAAAGCGCATCCAACTAATGCAATAACAAGTACAGCCATACGACCGACAAATACAAGCTCTTTATCAGAGGCAGAGCGTTTAAAGAATGTACGATATAAGTCTTCCGTTACTGCACTTGAAGTAACAAGTAACTGAGATGAGATTGTACTCATAATCGCTGCTAAAATAGCGGCTAATAAGAATCCAGTAATAAGTGGATGGAATAAAATTTTTCCTAGTTCAAGGAAAATTGTTTCTGGGTTAGATAATGTTAACTCTTGTTGTGAATAGTAAGCAATACCGATAAGACCAGTAAACATAGCTCCGACAACAGAGAAAATCATCCAGCTCATACCAATTCTTCGTGCGCTTTTCAATTCTTTTACGGACGAAATCGCCATAAAGCGTACGATAATATGAGGTTGTCCGACATAACCAAGGCCCCATGCAAATAGAGAAATCATTCCTAAAGTAGAGGCACCTTTAAAAATATCTAGACGTGTTGGATCTACAGATCGAATTGTATCAAATGCAGGTCCAAGTCCGTTCGAATTCATAATTGTTACGATAGGAACAAGAATAAGAGCAACTACCATAATGATTCCTTGCACGAAGTCTGTCCAACTTACTGCTAAGAAACCACCAAATAATGTGTAAGCTACAACAACGCCTGCTACAATGAATAATCCAACATGATAGTTCATGCCAAATGAATTTTCAAATAATACAGCGCCTGAAACTAATCCTGAAGCTACATAGAAAGTAAAGAAAATCATAATAACAAGTCCAGATACTAAACGTAGCATATGAGATTTGTCGTGGAAACGGTGTTCCAAAAATTCTGGGATAGTAATAGAGTTATTTGCAATTTCTGAGTAGGTACGTAAGCGAGGAGCGACATAAAGCCAGTTTGCGTATGCGCCTAGTGTTAGGCCGATCGCAATCCAACTACTACTTAATCCAACGCTAAACATTGCACCGGGTAATCCCATTAAAAGCCAACCACTCATATCGGATGCTCCAGCACTTAATGCTGTTACTGCGGGGCCTAGTGTACGCCCGCCAAGCATATAATCTGTTAAGTTGGACGTTCGTTTGTAGGCGAAATAGCCAATTACTAACATCCCGAGCATGTAGATAGAGATCGAAGTTAAAGTTAACATCTGCGTACTCATGTAGTTCCCCTTCCTTTTGTCATGTCTTTTGATGCGTTATGCATATTTATAATCTATCATGATTATTCTGAAAAATCCATATAGAAATATGAATTTTCAGAAATGTAAGCGTTTTTTGATGTCAGTTTACTTTTTTAATATATAATATTCATACAAAAAACCTTATTTTTAATAGAGTATTTATTATATTTACATAAAAAGAGGTTGTTTTGTCAATATAATATTGAAAGGAAAGAAAAATAAAATTTTTAAAAAAGTATTGACTTGTGAAAAAAGTCAGGTCTATAATGAGTGCAACTTAAAAAAATGCAAGCGTTGATGAAGAAGAGTACACATGATGAACATGTCAGAGAGCTGATGGTTGGTGCGAATCAGTATGGAATTGATGTGGAATGGGCTTCGGAGCTTCCAAACCGAAACGAAAGAAGTAGGCTTTGGCGACATGATCTCATCGATACAAGAGACACGTATTGTTTTTGATACGGTAAAGTGCGTTACATTTGTAACGAATTAAGGTGGCACCACGGGAGTACCCGTCCTTTCTATAGGATGAGTACTCCCTTTTTGTGTATAAAAAATTAAATAAATGAAATCGTTTAAGTAAGAAGAGTACGTATGTTGGAGACGTTACAGAGAGCCGGGAATAGGTGGGAGCCCGGTACGGTGCCATATACGGAATGGGCTTACGAGAGGTATGCTGAACAATTATATTCAGTAGGCAACCCGGGTTCCGCCGTTACAAGGATAAGGTATAAATTTTGTACCTGAACAAAGCGGGATGCTTTTGCATCCAACACGAGGTGGTACCGCGGTATATTTATCGTCCTCTACATATTTTCGATATGTAGAGGACTTTTTTATTTTTCAGAGCGAGGTGAAGGACATGATGACGAAAGAAGAATTTATAAAACAAAAAAGAGAGAGAAAGACATTTTTAGTAATCGATGAAGAAGAAGGAGATAGCATTACGCCAATTTCTTTATATAGACGTATGAAAGGGAAGAAGAAATTCTTATTAGAAAGTTCACAGCTTCATCAAGATAAAGGGCGTTATTCTTACTTAGGATGTAATCCTTATGGAGAAGTGAAAAGCGTGGGTACGGAAGTGGAACGAACGATTTTCGGCCGGGCAGAAAAGTTACAAGGTAACGTACTACAAGTGTTAGAAGAAGTAATTGCACCATCACAAGTAGACAGTCCATTTCCATTTTGCGGAGGAGCAGTTGGTTATATTGGATATGATGTCATTCGGCAGTATGAAAACATTGGAGCGGATTTACACGACCCATTAAATATTCCGGAAGTACACCTCTTACTATATCGTGAGTTTATCGTTTACGATCATTTACGCCAAAAGTTGTCGTTTGTATATGTATGCAGGGAAGATGATTCAGCAGATTATGAGGAAGTATACGAAAGGCTACGAGTATACAAAGAGGAAGTGCTACAAGGAGAAGAAACTGAAGTAAATGCAATACAATCCACATTATCATTCACTTCTTCTATAACGGAAAAAGAGTTTTGTAGGATGGTAGAAATGGCGAAAGAACATATAAGAGCCGGAGACATATTCCAAGTCGTACTGTCACAGCGTTTACAAAGTGAATGTATTGGTGATCCATTCGCGTTATACCGAAAACTTCGAATTGCAAATCCATCACCATATATGTTCTATATCGATTTTCAAGATTATGTTGTACTCGGTTCTTCGCCGGAAAGTTTGCTATCAGTAAGGGAGGATAAAGTAATGACGAATCCAATTGCTGGTACAAGACCGAGAGGGAAAACGAAGAGGGAAGATGAGGAAATCGCAAAAGAACTGTTAGACAATGAGAAAGAGCGAGCAGAGCATATGATGCTTGTAGATCTTGGGCGAAACGATATTGGTAGAGTGAGCGAAATCGGCTCGGTTACGATAGATAAATATATGAAAGTAGAAAAATACTCTCACGTTATGCACATTGTATCTGAAGTTTACGGAACATTGCGAAAACAAATTAGCGGATTTGATGCATTAGCGTATTGCCTACCAGCAGGAACGGTTTCTGGGGCTCCGAAAATTAGAGCGATGGAAATTATAAATGAGCTAGAGAATGAAAAAAGAAATGTATACGCGGGTGCAGTTGGATACGTTAGTTTTTCAGGAAATCTTGATATGGCGCTCGCTATTCGAACGATGGTCGTAAAGGATGAAAAAGCATATGTTCAGGCAGGAGCGGGAATTGTTTATGATTCAGACCCAGTAGCTGAATATGAAGAAACGTTAAATAAAGCGAGAGCGCTTTTGGAGGTAATGAAATGATTGTACTTATCGATAATTACGATTCGTTCACATATAACTTGTACCAACTGTTAGGCGAACATGAAGAAGAAATTGTAGTTGTAAGAAATGATGAAATAACGATAGAACAGTTAGAAGAGATGAATCCAAGAGGAATTGTACTTTCACCAGGACCAGGAAAACCAGAGGGTGCTGGCATTTGTATCGACGTCATCCGTCATTTTTATAAGAACGTTCCCATATTAGGGATTTGTCTTGGCCACCAAGCGATCATAGCTGCATTTGGAGGAGACATTGTTAGAGCAGAACGTATTAGACACGGAAAAACATCGCGTGTGAAACATAACGGAACGTCAATCTTTTCATATGTGATGCAGCCGCTAACAGCAATGCGCTATCATTCTCTTGTTGCAGAGCAAACAAGCTTGCCAGAGTGTTTTGACATACTAGCGACAGCGATGGACGATGGAGAAATTATGGCAGTTCGTCACAATTATTATCCGCTCTTCGGATTACAGTTTCATCCGGAATCAATCGCAACAGAAGAAGGCGGAAAGTTAATACTTGCCTTTTTAACAGAAGTAAAAGGGGAGGAAAGAGTATGAATAACTATCTTCGTAAATTAGTGGAGGGTCAACATTTAACAGAAGAGGAAATGTATAAAGCAGGACTACTTTTATTAAGTGAAAACATATTAGAAAGTGAAATTGCAGCTTTCTTAGTCTTACTGAAAGCGAAAGGTGAAACGGCAGAAGAAATATACGGTCTCGTTCGAGCTCTTCGCGAAAAGGCATTGCCGTTTTCGAACCATATACAAGGAGCAATGGACAATTGCGGGACGGGTGGTGACGGTGCTCAAACGTTTAATATTAGCACAACATCAGCATTCGTACTGGCAGGAGCAGGTGTAAAGGTTGCAAAACATGGTAATCGTGCTGTTTCTAGTAAAACAGGAAGTGCAGACTTATTAGAAGAACTGGGTGTAAATATTAGTAGTACGCCAAACGAAATTGATTATTTACTAGAGCATGTGGGCATTGCATTTTTATTTGCACCAGCGATGCATCCAGCACTAAGGCGCATTATGAAAATAAGAAAAGAGTTAAACGTGCCGACGATCTTTAATTTAATTGGTCCTTTAACAAATCCGGTAAATTTAGAAACACAATTTGTCGGTATTTATAAACGAGATATGTTATTACCAGTTGCGCAAGTATTACAAAAGTTAGGCCGGAAACAAGCGCTTGTCGTAAATGGAAGTGGTTTTTTAGATGAAGCATCATTACAAGGGGAAAATCACGTAGTCCTTTTAAAAGATAATGAAATAGTGGAAATGAGTATTGATCCAGAAAAGTATGGTTTTTCAAGAGTGAAAAATGAAGAAATTAGAGGGGGGAATTCAAAAGAAAATGCAAAGATTACGCTTGAAGTATTGAGAGGAGAAAAGAGTGTTTATCGCGATACAGTTTTATTAAATGCAGGTCTAGCTCTTTTCGCAAATGGAAAAACGGAAACGATTGAAGAAGGAATTAAACTCGCGGCACATAGCATTGACTCTGGAAAAGCATTAGCCAAATTAAACTTATTAATTGTAGCAAGCAACGAAAAATTAGAAAGGGTGAACTAAAGTGGGGACGATTTTAGATAAAATTGTAGAACAGAAGAAAAAGGAAGTTGCGGAGTTATATGAAATATATACACCAGTAAAAACAAAAAGAAAGACACATTCACTTGTAGAAGCGTTACAGCAGTTTACTGTCATTGCAGAAGTAAAGCGAGCATCACCATCAAAAGGAGATATCAATTTACACGTTGACGTACGAAAACAAGTGGGAACATATGAGAAATGTGGTGCAGGAGCAGTATCTGTTTTAACAGATGGTCAATTTTTTAAAGGATCGTTTCACGATTTACAAACAGCAAGAGAAGAAAGTAACATTCCGCTTTTATGTAAAGATTTCATAATCGATAAGACTCAAATCGATAGAGCGTATGAAGCGGGAGCAGATATTATTTTACTAATCGTAGCAGCGTTAACGAAAGAGAAGTTAAAAGAGTTGTATAGCTACGTGTTAGAAAAAGGATTGGAAGCGATTGTTGAAGTTCATGATGAACAGGAATTAGAAACTGCGATTGTATTAAATCCGCACGTTATTGGCATTAATAATCGTAATTTAAAAACGTTCGAAGTAGATTTAAGCCAAACTGAAAAGCTTGGAAAAAGATTGAATGAGGAGAAACTACTTTGGATTAGTGAAAGTGGCATTCATTCAAAAGAGGATATTATTCGTGTTAAAAGAGCTGGAGCCAAAGGTGTATTAGTTGGAGAGGCGCTTATGACATCATCTTCTATTAGTAGTTTTTTTGAAGATTGTAAGGTGAATATATGAAAGTGAAAATTTGCGGCATCACTGATGTGGAAACAGCGAAAAGTGTGTGTGAATACGGAGCAGATGCACTCGGATTTGTTTTTGCAGAAAGTAAACGGAAAATCACTCCAAAGAGAGCGAAAGAAATCATTCAGGAGCTTCCAGCCAACGTGTTAAAAATCGGTGTTTTCGTAAATGAATCAGTAGAAGTGATCCAGAAAATTGCAGATGAGTGCGGGTTAACACATGTACAACTACATGGGGATGAAGACAATTATCAAATTAGAAGATTGAATATTCCGTCTATAAAATCGCTGGGAGTAACTTCAGAGAGTGATATGGAAAACGCTCAAAGGTATGAAACGGATTATATATTATTTGATAGCCCGAAAGAAAAGTTTCATGGAGGAAATGGAAAGACATTTTCATGGGAACTACTTGGGCATATGCCAAAAGAATTGCGAAAGAAAATGATATTAGCTGGTGGATTAAACGCTCTTAATATAGAAGAAGCAATTCGAACTGTTCGGCCATACATGGTCGATGTGAGCAGTGGAGTAGAGACAGAAGGAAAGAAAGATGTAGAGAAAATAAAACAATTTATTATAAAAGCGAAGGAGTGTTCCAAATGAACTACGCATATCCAGATGAAAAAGGACATTACGGTATATACGGAGGACGATATGTTCCAGAAACGTTAATGCAATCTGTACTAGAACTAGAAGAAGCATATAAAGAAGCGATGCAAGATGAAGCATTTCAAAAGGAATTAAATCATTATTTAAAAACGTACGTCGGAAGAGAAACACCGCTATATTATGCTGAAAATATGACGAAGTATTGCGGTGGTGCAAAGATTTATTTAAAACGTGAAGATTTGAATCATACAGGAGCTCATAAAATTAACAATACAATCGGTCAGGCACTACTTGCAGTGCGAATGGGCAAGAAAAAAGTTGTCGCTGAAACAGGAGCTGGACAACACGGAGTTGCAACAGCTACTGTATGTGCTCTTCTCGGATTAGAATGCGTCATTTTTATGGGAGAAGAAGATGTAAGACGTCAAAAATTAAATGTGTTCCGAATGGAATTACTCGGAGCGAAAGTAGAAAGTGTAGCGGCAGGTAGCGGTACATTAAAAGATGCGGTAAACGAGGCGCTTCGTTACTGGGTTTCACATGTGCATGATACGCACTACATTATGGGATCTGTTCTCGGACCACATCCATTCCCGCAAATTGTCCGTGATTTCCAAAGTGTAATTGGAAATGAAACGAAAAAACAATATGAGGCGTTAGAAGGAAAGTTACCAGAAGCAGTCGTTGCTTGTATTGGCGGTGGTAGTAATGCGATGGGGATGTTTTATCCGTTCGTACACGATGAAGAAGTTGCTCTTTACGGCGTAGAAGCAGCTGGAAAAGGCGTTCATACAGAAAAGCATGCAGCAACTTTAACGAAAGGAAGCGTTGGCGTTCTCCACGGATCAATGATGTATCTTCTGCAAAACGAAGAAGGACAAATTCAAGAAGCACACTCTATTTCAGCAGGACTTGATTATCCAGGTGTTGGTCCAGAACATAGCTTGCTAAAAGATATTGGCCGCGTTTCCTATCATTCGATAACAGACGAAGAAGCATTAGAAGCATTTCAATTATTAACGAAAAAAGAAGGCATTATCCCGGCGTTAGAAAGCTCGCATGCTGTCGCATACGCATTAAAATTAGCGCCGCAAATGAAGAAAGATGAAGGGCTTGTCATTTGTTTATCTGGCCGCGGTGATAAAGATGTAGAGAGTATAAAACGTTATATGGAAGAGGTGTAAAAAATGGGAGTAGAAAAAATTAAAGCAGCGTTTGAAAATGGCAAGAAAGCATTTATTCCGTACGTAATGGGCGGAGATGGTGGCCTTGAAAAATTAAAAGAAAGAATTCGTTTTCTTGATGAAGCAGGAGCAAGCATCGTTGAAATTGGTATTCCGTTTTCAGATCCAGTTGCAGATGGCCCAACGATTCAAAGAGCAGGGAAACGAGCGCTAGATAGCGGCGTAACATTAAAAGGCATTTTTCAAGCGTTAGCAGAGGTAAGGAAAGAAGTACAAATGCCTTTTGTTCTTATGACATATTTAAATCCGGTACTTGCATTCGGAAAAGAGAGATTCATTGAGAACTGTATAGAAGCAGGTGTAGACGGCATCATCGTTCCAGACTTACCGTATGAAGAACAAAATATTATTGCGCCGTTACTTCGAGAGGTAAACATTGCGCTCATCCCACTGGTTACCGTAACGAGTCCTATTGAAAGAATTGAAAAAATTACGAGTGAATCAAAAGGGTTCGTTTATGCTGTTACAGTAGCGGGCGTAACGGGAGTACGTCAAAACTTTAAAGAGGAGATTCATAGTTACTTAGAAAAAGTAAAATCACACGTCAACTTACCAGTAGTCGCTGGATTCGGCATCTCAACAAAAGAACATGTAGAAGAAATGGTTACAATATGCGACGGAGTTGTCGTTGGAAGTAAGGTCATTGAGCTTTTAGAAAATGAAAAGCGAGAAGAAATATGTGAATTAATATATGCAACAAAACAAAAAGAAGAGGCATAGTCTCTTCTTTTTGTTTTGCGTAATAAATGTTAAAATATACAGAAAATACATATAAATTAGAGGGGGAGAAGGCATGCTAAGACGTAAATTACTATATCTATTTTTAACTGTACCGTTATACGCTTGGCTCATTAGCATGACGAAAATAGAGTTAATGGCTCTATTTTTAGGGTATGTATTCATCTTTTCCAACTTAAATCGCATTCAAGAACAGTCTATTTTAGAAATATGTCTATTTTCGATTAGTATAGAATTATTTAGTATCGTTTCGATTGTATTATTAAACGAATTATTTCTACGGATTCATTCATTTACATTAATGAAATTTTGGAATATTATATTGCAAGCAATATGTACTTACATTGTGTTTGTTGTGTTGAAAGAAATAGTTGGAAAGCAGACAGTTTTTCAGGATAATAGAAAATGGGAGTGAATGAAAAGGAGCCGTTTGGTTCCTTTTTTGAATCTGTTTTAAAAACAATTGAAAATTATAGTATCTGTTATATAATAGTTAAAAATTGTATTTTAAACGAAATGAGATGATAACATGGCCATATTGTTGGCACTTATCCCAATTATGATGATTTTCATTTGTTTATTTTTATTTAAACAAACGTCATTAAGGTCTTCGTTAATTTCTTATGCTGTGTCTGTTGGAATCGTTTTACTCTCGCCAACGTTTCGATTAGGGATAAGTGAAACTGTACACGCAACGATTAAAGGATGGTTAATTTGTTTTATTGTCGGGTACGTTTTATTTTTCGGTATTTTTTTATTTCACCTCATGAACAAAATGGGGTACATCGATCAAGTGGCACGTTTTCTAGAAGCAGTGACGCAAGATCGCTTATTACAAATGCTGCTTATGTGTTTTGGCATTTGCCCGCTTATTGAATCAGTAAGTGGATTCGGTATCGGCTTCATGGTTGCAGCACCTATTTTTCTTTCACTAGGATATAAACCATTTCAAGCTGTACTACTCTCATTCATCGGCTTACTAGCTAGTTCATGGGGCGCAATGGCAACTGGTACGATTATCGGTTCGCAGCTAATAAATATGCCTCTTACAACACTTGGCACAAATACAGCGCTACTAAGTATTCCGATGTTTGCTTACTTCGTTATTCTTTCTTTACACGTTGTTGGCGGCTGGCAAGCGGTTATAGAAAAGTGGAAAGAAGGAGTAGGATTCTTTCTATTATTTTCTCTCGGAATCTATCTTTCTAATGCATACGTAAGTGTTGAACTAGCCGGGATATTAAGTTCTATCGTTACGATTACATTTGGCTTTTTTATCATTAAATTAAAAGGAAAAAGTGGGCAAAATCTTATAACAGAGCATGCGGCTGCAACGGAGAGAGAAGTATCCATTATAAAAATTATTAGCCCTTATATATTTCTAACAGTTTGTATTTTACTTTCTCGCCTCGTTCCAGCATTACATGATTTGTTCAGATCATATGCGGTTCTTGATTTGAAATCATACTCTTACAAACTAGAGTTACTATATTCACCAGGATTTTGGCTCGGTATGACTTGCTTATTTACTATTATTTTCTTCCGCATCCCGTCTAATATTATTAAACAATCACTCTCACAAACGATCAAACAATGGATTCCTTTTGCGATTACGACGACAATGTTTATCGCCATTTCAGAACTAATGGGTGCATCAGGCATGCATTCATTACTCGCAAAGACAGCTGGTGATACATTTGGAACATTTTTCGTTTTCGTTGCGCCGTTTATTGGCGCTATTGGTGGATTTTTAACAGGTAGTAACGCAGGATCAAATGCAATGTTTATAAAACTACAAATGCAAACCGCACAAAACGTAGCACTCCCGTGGCAATATGTCACAACACTTCAAAACACCGCATCATCAGTAGCGACAATCGCTTGTCCATCACGGATTACACTAGGTGCTTACTTATGTAATATCCCTTACCGTGAAAATGAACTATTAAAGAAGACGACGTTAATGATTTTTGGTGCGGTTTTGCTTGTAGTGGTAGAGGTTATTGTTTGGTATATGTTGAGAAATTAAAAATCCTCCTAATATAGGAGGATTTTTTTTATGAGTGGATAATGATTTAAATATGAATAGCTTCTACTAGATGAATAGGAGATGAAATGTATGACCCTAAAAAACTACGGTGTGTTAAAAGGTACAGTTATACAATCAGAGATTGGAAAAGGGAAAACACCTCATTATCAAGTTCATTTACAGGGCGAGACAGGAGTAGATTATCGTATTGCAATTAACGTAAAGTCACAAAGTTATCCATCAGAAGTTTTATATTTTGCGAGTAACAATATTAAGTCAGAGGCGATTCATATTTTACCGACATTACCATTCGGTTTTACAGAAATAAAAAACAATGAACCGAAAGTAGCTTTAGATTATATAAGAGGAAATCTATTTGACTCAAATCAAATGATTCCTTTACCTCCCGAAAAAGCAGGAGCAGATAATGATTTAAATGAAAAAATAGAACGTTATATAAAACGAGCGATAGAAGAAAAAGCAATTATTTACGCATTTGGTGAAAGATGGGGACCAGAAGAAAATACACCAGATTCCTATTTTCATTTCAAACCAGGAAACGGTATACATGATATTCATATGAATCAAGGGAATGTAGAAAAATGGCAAGGTGATGATGGAATATGGCAAGATGGAGGGATACTCATTCACTTTGAAAAGGAAGAAGAATGGATTGGTATCTTTCTTGCATTCCAATCACAGTCATGGTGTACCGATGAAGAAGGGCATGCTTGTGTTCCGGTTGAACATTGTGATTATAAGGGGAATAATTAATAAGAAGAGGGCGTTCAAAAAGAACGTCTTCTTCTTATTTTATAAAACGAAAAACTAACAAGTGTAGAAATACAAGAGAAAAGCAGTGCTACACTAGAAAAAGCAATGAGATACATATTATATTTCATAACCTGCCCAAGTAGCTGGTTACTGTCGTATTGAAACAGTCCCGCTATGATGTTGAATAAAAATAAAACGATAAACATGACGATAACTCCGTCTATTGATCCTTTAATGTCTGGTTTACTTAAAGCGATATGTGCGGAAATGCAAATGGCGATAAATAAAAATAACCAAAAGGAAGGATTCAATAAATTGCCGATTGTAAATAAGCTTTTCAATAATACAAACGTCGACAAGAGCATGTTTTGAATCATTTCTACATTAATAGAAGTAGAAGCAATCGTTTTTTCGAGAGTTGTATTAAATAAAAAATATGATTCTGGTACGAAATAGCGCATTAAAAGGATTAGTGCAGTAATACCAGAAATAATAGGCCCAATGCCGATGAAGAAATTCCCAATCCGTTGATACACACTTTTTTGATTGTATTGATGTTGTACGTAACCTAAAGCCCCTTGACTTGTATCTGTCGGGAAGAACTGCGTTGCTACAATTTTATGACGGAACAGTACGCACATAATGGCATGTCCAAGTTCGTGAATCGGAACACCGATCCAAGCCGTTAATAGGAATCCTTTTCTTCCAAAAGCTCTCGACCAATACATGCGTGTGAGAGATTCTAAATAGCCTAATAGAAATCCAATTACAATGATAACGCCAATTAAAGATAATAATTGGATTACGCTTGTAAGGAGTATTTGAAAAATTGAGTTTACCAATTCCATTGCCAGTCATCCAATCTGTTAAAAATATTATTTATTCTGTTTCATAATAGCATTTTTTTTCAAGATTACTAGCACATATATTTTCTTTCGGAAGAAGGATTTCAGAATCTTTTTCTTGTAGTCATGTTTTATGTCCAAAGTCATATATTGAACTTGTAACACCCTATAAGGTATATGCTTAAGGAGGGATAAGAGAATGAAATGTCCGTCATGTCATACAGAAAATGCAGCGGAGGCAAAGTTTTGCGGGAATTGTGGACATTCGTTAACGGAAGAAGTAGTGGCAAGTAGTGGCCAAGAAGAAGGGCCGGAACAAGCGCGCGCGGCACAAGAAAAGGAAACGCGTCCAAATGAAACGGTAGAACAAGCGAAGCGGTTCGCGAGCGGCTATTTTCAATTTTTTAAACATGCATTACAAGCACCGACAGCGATTATGAAAAGCGGCGCTATTGAAGTGCGAAATGGAATTGTAAGTCTTGTTCTTATTTGTTTTTTAGGAGCATGTATTTTTTATAGAATGATGAGTGCAGCATCAGCAGTTACGAGAACATTTGCACCAGATATATCTACTCCCACGTTTTTTGGAGAATCTATAACGGTCTTTTTCTTTTTATTAATTTTAACTTTATTTGTCGGATTTATTATTTTTGTAAGTGGTAAGATGATGAAATCGTCTTTTTCGTTTCTTGAAGTATTTGGTATATGGGGAACGATAGCGACGCCGACTATTGTCATATTAGTCCTTTCTTTTCTTTTTAGTTTCTTATTAATCTTTTTCTTACCTATATTATTATCCGTAGCTGCAACTTATATAGGGATTAGTATAACTGTAGCCGTATTAAAGCTAGACAATGGCGGATTAGATCTCGTTTACACACTTATTATTGCAAATGTTTTAATTGGAATTGCAACGTTCATTGTACTTTGGTCTTACATTAGTACGATAATTCAAGCCTTAACAAAGGGAATAACTGGCTTCTAATGAAAAGGTGGTTGACTGAATGAATGTATGTACAAAGTGCGGAGCTCAGTTTGAAGATGGTGTGCAATTTTGTCAAAACTGCGGGTCGAAGAGGGGACGTCCTGTAGTAAAGAAGAACATGAGCGGTGGTGCAAAAGTTGGCATTACACTGTTAGCGCTATTTGTTATAGTGATTATTGGATTGTATTTGTACGGATCGTCGTATTATACGCAGCTGGCACAAGTAGACCGGATGATTACGATTTTACAAGAGCAAGACGGAGAGAAATTAGCTGAGATCGTTACGGCAGATGATCCATCGGTTATGATAACAAGAGAGAGTGTAACGCCCCTATTTTCATATATAAAAGAAAATCCATCTTACGTAAATGAATTAAAAGGATATTTGAGACAAGGTGAAAAACAACGGGACGGAATAGAAAGAGCTGATTTTTCATTAACGAAAGACGGAAAGTATTTCTTTATATTTGATCGATATAAATTGAAAGCGAAGACGTACTATACAACTTTGCTTACAAATGAAAAAGGCGTATCGTTAAAAATGAACGGAAAAGAAATTGATAAGACAGATGACAAAAAGTTTGAGAAGCAATATGGGCCATTTCTTCCGGGAAATCAAGTGTTTCAATCAGATTATAAAAATGACTATGTAAAATTATCTCGTGAGGAAAAGGTTGTACTTATGAAACAGAGCCAAAATAACGTAACGATAGATTTAACGTTGCAAGGTCAATATATTACAGTTCAAACGAACGCGCCGGGTGCAACATTGTACGTAAATCAAAAACCGGTTACAGCGCTGGCAGGAGAAGAAATTACATGGGGGCCAGTAGCGACTGATGGAAGTGCGACGATTTATTTAGAACGAAATGGAGAAAGCGGACGGGAAACGACACAAGTAGAGACGGTAACGGCACTTTCGTCTTATAATCTTCCATTCCAAAAGAAAAGTACAGAAAAAACAGTTGTTTATAATGTTACTCCAACGCCCGCGACTGGGTATGTATATAATGGTTTCATCTTTCCTGATAGTGATATTCGAAAATTAACGAGCGCAGATTTAACATATTTATCGAAAGAGCAGTTGAAAATTGCTAGAAATGAAATATATGCAAGGCATGGACATATTTTTCAAACGAAAGATATGCAAGCGTATTTTGCAAAACAGTCTTGGTATAGAGAAAATCCTTATTTTAAAGGAAAGTTAACAGATATCGAAACTTATAATATTGAACTAATCAAATCAAGAGAATAGAACACAGGAAAAAAGGTACAGTGCATAACTGTACCTTTTTATGGTTTTTTATCTGAACCAGGATCCCTTGAGAAAAAGATATGAAAGAGAAATGTGACTTTACTTGCTCCTCCTGATGTACTTGCTTGCACATCAGATAAACCATTAGATGTTAAAACACCTTCAGAATGAGGGGGTACGACTATTTTGAGATTATCATCTGATTCTGATGATGCAGTAACTGTTATTGTATCATCAGATAAGTTCAAAATTTTTACAGTGCCGATTGGTAAGATGGACTTGCCAGCGTGTGATGCTGAAGCGAAGCGAGAGCCTTTCCAAATCGTTTGTGGGAAAGTCTCATCATTAGATAACCAAGCACGAGCACTATAGATGGTTGCGTTAATAGAGAATTCTTGATCAAGCGACAAGGCGGGTTTTGGTTCTTTCGGTTCCTCTGGAGTTTGAGCGAGAAGGCCGGCGCACATGTATGTTTCACCTACTTTCAATTGTTACTGTTATAGCATATTAAACATATTGTTTATAAGACACGACAGTTACCTATTCAAGCATAGGTTTGTGCACAAAATTTGAAGATGAAATTCTCTTTCTTTACAATGGAAGTAGGTGTTATTTCTATAAAATATGGAAAACGTAAAGAGTATGTAAAAAAGAAGGAGTGGTAAAGTGAACTATGTCATTATTGGCGGAGATGCAGCTGGTATGAGTGCAGCGATGCAAATTGTTAGAAACGATGAAAATGCAAATGTTGTAACTTTAGAAAAAGGTGAAATTTATTCATACGCTCAGTGTGGATTACCGTATGTCATTAGTGGTGCTATCGCTTCAACTGAAAAGTTAATCGCGCGTAACGTAAAGACGTTTCGTGAGAAATATGGAATTGATGCGAAAGTGCGTCATGAAGTAACGAAAGTAGATACGGAAAAGAAAATGGTGTACGCAGAGCATACGAAGACGAAAGATGTCTTTGAATTTCCGTACGATCGATTATTAATTGCGACTGGAGTGCGTCCTGTTATGCCAGAATGGGAAGGACGGGAATTACAAGGCGTTCATCTTTTAAAAACAATTCCTGATGCTGAGCGCATATTAAAAACGCTAGAAACGAATAAAGTTGAAGATGTAACGATTATTGGCGGTGGCGCAATCGGACTTGAGATGGCAGAAACATTCGTCGAACTTGGTAAGAAAGTAAGAATGATTGAGCGAAATGATCATATCGGTACGATTTATGATGCAGATATGGCAGAGTACATACATAAAGAAGCAGATAAACATCATATTGAAATTTTAACGAATGAAAATGTAAAAGCGTTTAAAGGGAATGAACGAGTAGAAGCAATCGAAACGGATAAAGGTACGTATAAAGCAGATCTTGTTTTAGTGTCGGTAGGAGTGAAGCCAAATACTGATTTTCTTGAAGGGACAAATATACGTAAGAATCATAAAGGGGCAATTGAAGTAAATGCATATATGCAAACGAATGTGCAAGACGTATATGCAGCTGGTGATTGCGCAACGCATTACCACGTTATAAAGGAAATTCATGATCATATCCCGCTCGGAACGACTGCCAATAAACAAGGGCGACTTGCTGGACTGAATATGCTTGATAAACGAAGAGCCTTTAAAGGTACGTTAGGTACAGGTATTATTAAATTTATGGATTTGACGCTTGCAAGAACAGGATTAAATGAAAAAGAAGCGAAAGGGCTACACATCCCGTATAAAACAGTCAAAGTAGATTCGACTAATATGGCGGGCTATTATCCAAAGGCGAAACCACTTTACTTGAAATTACTATACCGTTCCGATACGAAACAATTATTGGGCGGGCAAGTAATTGGAGAAGAAGGCGTAGATAAACGGATTGATGTGATCGCGATGGCACTTTTCAATAAAATGAGCATTCATGATTTAGAAGATGTCGACTTAAGTTATGCACCACCATATAACAGCGTTTGGGATCCAATACAGCAAGCGGCAAGGAGAGCAGAATAGCACTTTTTAAAGTGCTATTTTTTTTACAATGAGGGAGTAAATAAAGTTTCACTTTATTTTGAATATACCGTTTCCCCTTGAAAACATATTACGTATCGCTTATATTTTCATATAGTATTTATTTTTTAAACGAAGCAATGAACGAACCAGGGGGCGCAGTATGGCAATTAACATGAAAACAATCGAAGAATGGATTGCTGAATCAAATGCAAGACATGAAGAAGACTTTGGACACGTTGTGGAAGAAATGAAAGAAGTATGTGTCGGACTTGATAACGCGACATTAATTTATACGAAAAATGTATTTTGTTTCGGTAAAAAAGTAGAAGTATTTTTCTTCTTCCAAGACCATGTCGTGATTGGACAAGAAAAAGACGAATATGTTGAGATTGAAAAATTAAAGTATGATGCCATTACAAATAGTAACTTAAAAACAAATGACAAAAATACTACGTTAGAATTAAAGTTTGCTAACGGACAATCTATCAATTTAGATAGTTTAAATGATAACTACGGTACGAAAAATTGGTTATTTGCTAGACAAATTAAGAGTATTTTTAAGTTAATCTAGTAAAAAAGCACGCCGTCCATCGGCGTGCTTTTAACTATGCAAAGCCCCTTTTAACCAATTCCGCGCCCGATATGCCCCAACTGGAACTTGAATAAGAGATGTTTCATTCCCAGCATCTATTCCGTACAATTGATCACATGAATTTGTATCAAAACTAAGTAAAGGATGCCCGCCCATCCCCATCGCGGTCGCTGCAAAAACGAGTTTATGAACAAGTATACCTGCTTCCATTTGATGAATACGGTACCCTCTATAGCCTAATGCATTTGTATAATAATCTTTCTTTCCGACTACATGTAGGCAAAGTGATACTTGAAAAAGGTTTACGTTATCCATCGTCATACTGGATTGAAGAGGATAACGAAGGTCCCCATATCGAAGTGGTTGTATGGAATGCGTTTTACTGTTATAAGTGTAAGCGCCGTTTTTTATATCTTTTACATTATAGAAACATCCATATAATGAGACGCGCGCATTTTCATTTATATACTTACCATCAAGGTCGTTGGAATAAGGGAGGGAGAGGGTCGCTTCTTGTAGTAAAGTAGCGAGCTCGGCTGCATCCCATTTCGTTAAAGTAAAGTCAGCATCAGGGGAATACCGTTTTCTGCAAAGTTGCAAGAAATCATAAGATAAACGCTCTACTTTCGGCAGTTGTACAGCATGCTCATGATATTGATAGTGCTCTTCATGAGCTAGTGTTTGGAAGTGTGCTGTCGATTCGATCATAGAAGCTTCATTTATTTTTGTTATCATCGGATATTCATCTACATGTTTTGAGCGAACGAAATGTTCATGTGCGAGCGGCGGAATTTGTTGCAACAACTCATGAGAAGTAACTGTTTTATTTTCATGGTAATCATTGTGAAACCAATTAGTTTCTGGCTCTGTACTTAAAGGAATAACGGCATACACACTTTCTTCACCTTCTGACAATCCGAGTAAATGGTTCAGTGCACGGTCTAGAAATTGAAAGTATACGCCGTTCGTATAACCGAACTGTTTGGCACATTCAAGTAATTGTCCAATGAGAACCCCGCTATCTAATCCTTGAAGGCGATATGAAAAGTTATTGTATTTAAAGAAGTTTTTCCAAAACATAGTGGATACGAATGCGGCACCGAAACAATCCTGTATATTACAGCGATTACCGAGTGCGTCTGCTAAATAAGAATCGAAATTTCCTTCGCGAAGTAAAATAAGCCGGTGATGCGCGGCGTCATAATGGTAAATGCCGTCTGGATAATCGTCAATCTTTAAATAGATATACAATTCATTCGGATATAAAGCACCGCCTGAAGGAATGGATCTACGTAATACATTTCTCTCGCTATTTAGCTGACATAATTGTGTTACACCAAATGAATACCAAAGGTAGTGACCAATCTCATTTAGAGTAGGTGTAGTAGAAGAGTTCGATAAAGATAACGGGATTTCTAAGGAGAGCGGGATGGTAGGTACATTTCGATATAATTTATAAGGAAGCGGTGCGTCTTTCCAGTCCACCTCATGATTCGGCATAATTTCATCGATAGAGAAATGGAGATGATGTAAAAAAGTATCTAGCTGCATGAAATCCCTCCTTTACTATGGAAACGGGTGCGGATGTGGATTTAATCTTTCATTTGTTAAAGGTTCGTCTGTATATCCAAGTGTCATCGGTACGGTATATACCCGGTCCAGTCCTGTAACCCGAGTAAGATGGTGTCCGAACGTCATTGGTAACATACCTGGAATAATAACTTTTACACAGTGTAGTCCGTTCTTCTCTATAAGGGGAACGGTTTGATCTACAACGATTACTTCAAGGTCAGATTGATGCAAACGATTTAAAAGTTGGTGGAGATCGGATGTTAAATCCATATCAAATGATTGTGATACATTCATTTCTTGGAACGTTTGCACCGGTGCATCTTCTCGTAAAAGGAAGTGAAGACGTTCTTCCGTTTCTTTCAATCCGTACAGCATACTATGGTCTTCCATTTTATTAACGAAATAAGGATCTTGTAAGCATTTTTCGTAGTATTCTCTTTTGTGCTCGAGCTCATCGTCTGTTATAAGTAACATGCCTGCTATTTCTTGAATGGCACTTTTTAAAGCTCGAATAGGATCTAAATGAGCGCCTCCTGCACAAACAACGTTCATTCCATTTTCACGCGTATTTTTTGCAATTACCCATAAGCTAGGGATGCCGTGTTCCATCGTCGCGTTAAAAGCGTGTAATTCATATCCGGTAATCGTACGTAACCGCTGAATCATTAATTGTAATTCTGTATCATTTGCTGAACTCAGATCAAGGCGGGGAAGAGGTAATTCTGCATACCAAGTGAGTAAGAAGGCATCACGCTCTACAATTTCTAAAATGCCGTGAAAAATCGCTTCTTCTAAACTACCGCCAATTGCACATCCATTTGATGTTTCATATACGAAAGCGTCTCGATGACCGAGGCTATAATAAGCAATTGATTCAGGAACTAAAAGCGGTCTGTTTTGTGATAAAGAATATCCCCATACCCAGTTTTGCTCATAATCAGGATCAAACGGTTTAAATGGAAAATTATCACGATTGTAATGTTCATTTGTATGTACACCGAGCGAGAGGGGATTTAGTGCGTGTTCTTCTAAATCATGAAAACTACCATGCACATTTGTCTTTTTCCCGCGAGGCGACATCCCGCAATATCGTTCTAAACCTTCTAAAATAGCAGTTGCTTCACTCACTGCAAATGAATGAGTTCGGCCTGCAACACCTTCATTTCCGAACATTAATGGCATGTTTATAATGACGTCAGCGAATGGTAATAATGAATGCTGCATTTTGCCGTTCAACATACCGACCCGATAATCTAAATAGTCTCTCGTTAAAAATGTGTTTAATTCATGAATGGAACGGCAGCGATACGTTTCGGTGCTTACTTTTAAACTCGGTTGTAAAGAAATTTCCGCCGCATCCGCAGTATCATTAGGTAAATTACTACATACAGGACAGAGAGGATCTGGAAGAAAAGAATGCCGCGTACATTGTAATGTTTGTAAGTTTAGTAAAATAAGTTCATTTTCTAAAGAAGAATGGTTATGAGTTAATATTTTTTCTGTTTCTGCGCAAATAAGATGGCACATTTGTAACATTCCATTTTGGGTGGCACGTACATCACGCCTCGTTACATCATCTGCTTTAAAGGCATATTTCCGCTGTAGTTCCCACATTTCTTTTTGGTCAAAGCCAGCGATAAAACGGCGTCCATCAGAACAATGGGAACATCCGGGCGTAAGAGGATGAATGTAAGGACCGATAATACCTTCGCCAAATGAAGTAAAACCACGTAGCCATGGAATATGATTTGACCGAAAAATTAGCTCAGCGTCATGATGAATAGTAGAAGGAGATCCGTCATGTAATACGAGAGCGAGATGAATATTTTCAGGAAGTACTTCTGGAAGGGTATGCTGACGAATGATGGAATATTGTTTGCATAATTGATCATGTACATAGTCTGCAAGAAGGCCATCTCCTATAAGCAATATATTTTGAGTCATAGACCGTCCTCCTTTGCAATTAATACCCCATACACACCGTCTAAGTTTTCTTTCAAAAATGGTTCGATTGCTAAATCAAACACGAAGGGATAAAAATTATGTTCTTCTAAATGCTGTAAGGCAAGCTGTAAAGATTGCACACTTGGAATTTCTTCTTCCGCTTGTATTTCCACTCTAAAAGAATCCGTGTCATATAAAATAATAGATGATTCAGGCAAGATATTAGCTCTGTAAGGAGTCTCTTCACTTTGAATGTGGAGCAGTGATAGTTGTAGTGCGTTCCGTAAGGCTAACGTCATATTAATATTAGATGCACCGTACCATCTATCATTTATACCAACCCAAATGACTGGAAAACTGAGAATCTCTTCACTCATTGCAATTTTAGGTGTTTCATGAATTGTAGCAAGAGCATCGTAATAAAATCTACAATGTTTATCGTGAATATCAGTTAAATCAATCGTTGTAAGTTCTTCTAGCATATGTGACTGCCGCTCATACAGTTTATTGTTTAAATGTTGTTGTAGTGCCCGGTAAAATCCTTCTGTCATCGTTTCTCCAGCACCGATACCGATATCGTTATGTTCAGGAATAAGGCGGTGAATGATTTCTGCTACATATGTTTCAATTCCTGTTAAACCGGCTTCTCGGCGTGCTTCATTATGAGTCAATCCACTGCAAGTCATAAGAGGCAGAAGGGGAGCTGGGCCATCTGATAGTGGAGTGGCTACTTGAATATAGCACTGTGATAACGGTAATTGATATGAATCTTGTTCATCCCATACATGGAATATACCGGCTTCTTTAGAAGTTAATGAGTCGAAAAAGCGGAATATATCAGTTGAAGTATGTTGGCCATACCGATGCTCAAGTTTTTCAGAAAGATTTTCTATCGTATCAATTGTAAAACTTTCATCAGTTGCAAGAGGGTGTTTTATAAAAGGATGCCACGTTCCTTCAAGTGTTTCATAGTTTAATAAAAAGAACTGTGCTTCTTTTTCACGATAAGAATCATCCGCGACATGTTTAAACAATTCAAAAACGATTACATTTGCTAACATGGCAGATGTAATTTGTGAGAAGGAATCCGATGAATTTTCATTTTGCAAAGTCGTTTCATGTAGCCGATGCCATGCGGATTCCCAGCATTCATCACGGTTTTCCATTACGACAGGTCCAGCTATACCGAGTGTTGATAAACAAATAGCTGGTATAAAATTCTTTTTCGTTTCTCTACAAATAGTGTGAACTGTTTTTAAACCGTCAATGTCTCCGTTTTGAGAAACATATAAAATCCAATCAAAAGGTTCGAATACTTCATGTAAGGGACGGTCAATTGTAGTATCGATTTCTTGAAGGAGTACACTGTTATCAACTTCATATGCACGTTCTATTAGCTCATGTATTCTGTCATAGTTTGTTTCATCTCGATCTGTAACGAGGTAATGAAATGTAGGTAAACCAGATTCTAATAAAGAAGAAACTAAGGAAGTGAGCATATCCCCAGAACCAAGTACAAGGACATTTGCTCCGCGGTACGTTTCGAATTTTAAAGCACCTGAATGAGAATCGGCTTCTAAAAATTCAATTTGCGAAGCATATCTGTCGAGTAATGTACTGTTTAATTCATGAGGTGCATCTTGATTTACATCGCGAACGAAACCATTTTCATATAAAATCTCTCCAATTTCAAATACACGATTTTGATAGGGGAGAGGGAGTCCATCAGTTATTTCTGCTAAAGAATAATTTCCGTTAAACATTGGCATTAATTTTTCAATCCAGTCATAAATTCCATCACCGTCCATGCGAAATGAACTGGCGTTATTTCGAAAATAGACACCCCCGTTTGAATCGGGAAGGAAGAAAGTATCCTTATTTACTTTAAGTTTTGCATGAATTGGAAGGTTATTCATTTTAATCCTCCTTACGTTTAGGCATACATTATTACTTTATGTCATGAAATTTGTCCCGTATGAACACAATAAAAAAAGGCTGTAGAATGATTCATTCTACAGCCTTTAATAGATTTTTAATCTATCAACCTTCTAATAATAATGACTTTGGATCTTCAAGCATATCTTTAACAGCAACAAGGAAGCTAACTGCTTCTTTACCATCAACAATACGGTGATCGTAAGATAAAGCAATGTACATCATTGGGCGGTTTTCCATACGCTCGTTATCAATTGCAACTGGGCGCACTTGGATTTTATGCATTCCTAAAATACCAACTTGAGGGCTATTTAGGATCGGTGTTGACATTAGAGAACCGAATACACCACCGTTTGTAATTGTAAATGTACCACCTTGTAGTTCTTTTAATGAAAGTTTGTTATCGCGTGCTTTTTTACCTAATTCACGAATTTCGCTTTCGATTTCAGCGAAGTTTAATTGGTTAGCATCGCGTACAACTGGAACAACTAATCCATCTGGAGCTGCTACTGCAATACCGATATCATAGAATTTTTTAATGATAAGCTCGTCACCTTGAATTTCAGCATTTAATAATGGGAATTGTTTTAATGCTGCAACAACTGCTTTTGTGAAGAATGACATGAAGCCAAGACGTACATCATGTTTTTTCTCGAAAGCATCTTTGCGTTCTTTACGTAATTCCATGATCGCACTCATATCAACTTCGTTAAATGTTGTTAACATTGCAGATGTTTGTTGAACTTCTACAAGACGTTTTGCAATTGTTTGACGGCGGCGGGACATTTTCACGCGCTCAACTGGTTTTTCGAATTCCGTTTTTGCAACTGGAGCAGGAGCTGGACTCTTTGGAGCAGCTGGTGCTTCTTTTGGTGCTGCAGCATGAGCTTGTACATCATGTGGTCTCACGCGTCCAAGTGGATCTGTACTACGTACGTCGTTTAAGTCGATTCCTAATTCACGAGCCATCTTTCTAGCAGCTGGTGATGCGATAGGACGGTTTGTATTTGGTAACCCTTGTAGTGTTGCAGTTTGCTCAGCACTTGGTGCCGCAGCTTTCGGTGCTTCAGCTGTTTCTTGTTTTGGTTGCTCAGCAGCCGGTGCAGGTGTACTTACTGCAACTGGTGCTCCATTAGCATCTAAAATTGCGATAGTTGCGCCAACTTCAACTGTATCCCCAGGTTCGCCTAGTAACTTCGATACAATACCTGAATCTTCTGCAATGATTTCTACATTGACTTTATCAGTTTCAAGCTCAACAACGCTGCCACCTTTCTCAACTTTGTCGCCTACGTTGATAAGCCATTGTGAAATAGTTCCTTCAGTAATAGATTCTGCAAGCTCAGGTACTTTAATTTCGATCATTTTAAATGTCCTCCCCTTATTTGCCTAACGGTGTGTTTTTTCTTCTTTTGTCTTCGGTAATCTCCATTTGTTAGCCTGGCCTTGGGCAGATATTCTGCCCAAGGAACAAGCTAGAAACCTTCATTGTTACTTTTTAGTTGCTGTAAACTTCAATTTCTTGTTTATCTTGACGGAAGTTATACTTCACATCTAAAGCATGTGCAACAATTAGCTCTTGCTCAGCTTTGTGAGCGAATGGATCGCCGCCAGATGGACTAGAGCGATCAGGACGTCCAATGTAGCCTGTTTTCACTTTATCTCCAGCAAGTTCGAACAGAATTGGAGCCATGTAATGCCATGCGCCCATATTACGAGGTTCTTCTTGAACCCAAATGATTTCTTCTAAGTTTTTAAAGCGTTTAATAATAGATTGAACTTTCTCAGCAGGGAATGGGTACAATTGCTCAATACGAACGACATGAACTTCGTCTAAGTTGTACTCATGTTTACCCGACTCGATTTCTGCTGCTAAGTCAATCGCCATTTTACCTGTGCTTAAAACAAGACGTTTTACTTTATTTGGTTTCATGCCAAGGTTTTCTTGTTCTAAAGCAGGTTGGAAACGTCCTTCGCTTAACTGACTAGCAGTTGAAAGCGTAAGTGGGTGACGTAATAAACTCTTCGGCGTCATCAATACTAATGGTCGAACAGCTTCTGTTCCTAAGATAGATGCTTGACGACGCAGGATATGGAAGTATTGAGCCGCGCTCGTTAAGTTTGCAACTGTCCAGTTATTCTCAGCAGCTAACTGTAAGAAACGCTCAGGACGTGCACTAGAGTGCTCTGGTCCTTGACCTTCATAACCGTGTGGTAATAGAAGAACTAAGCCTGATTTTTGACCCCATTTTGCTCTTCCAGCTGAAACGTATTGATCAAATAATGCTTGCGCAGTATTTGAGAAGTCACCATATTGCGCTTCCCACATAACAAGAGTTTCTGGAGCGAATACGTTATAACCATATTCGTAACCAACAACAGCAGCCTCTGATAACGGACTGTTATGAACAGAGAACGATGCATTAATGTTTGGTAAGCGATGTAACGGTGAATATGTTTCATTTGTATCAGTATCGTGTAATACGATATGACGGTGTGCGAATGTACCACGCTGTGAATCTTGACCAGTTAAACGAATTGGCGTACCTTCTTGTAAAATAGAAGCGAATGCTAACGATTCAGCAAGTGCCCATTCAATTTTACCGTTCTCTTCAAGAGCATCTTTACGGCGCTCAAGAATTTTCTTCACTTTCGGATATACGTTAAATCCTTCTGGCCAAGATAGTAGACCTTCATTAATTGCACGAAGTGAGTCAATCTCAACACCAGTATCAATTGGTTGAATACCTTTTGCAACAACATCTGGTACTTTAACGTGAATTGTTGCGTCGCTCGTATCAGCTGTTGGTACTTGTGCATAGTCGGATTTTAATTGCTCTTGTGTAAACTGTGTAATTGTTTCAACCTCATCTGCATTTAGAACACCAGCAGCTTGTAATTGATCTGCATAAATTGCCCTTACAGTTGGATGGTTTTTAATTTTTTTGTACACTTGTGGTTGCGTAACTGCTGGATCATCCATTTCGTTATGACCGTAGCGGCGGTAACCAATTAAATCGATTAAGAAATCTTTTTTGAACAACATGCGATATTGAATCGCAAGGTTAGCAGCTGCAAGACAAGCTTCCGGATCATCAGCGTTCACGTGAACAATCGGAATATCGAAACCTTTTGCAAGGTCACTAGAATATTTCGTAGAACGAGAATCATAGCTATCAGTCGTAAAACCAACTGCATTGTTTGCGATAACATGAATCGTTCCGCCTGTTTGATACGCGTTCAATCTGCTTAAGTTGAGTGTCTCAGATACAATACCTTGACCAGGGAATGCAGCATCACCATGAACTAAAATTACGAATGATTTTGAAGTATCTTGATCTGGAAGACCAGATTTTTTACGATTCTCTTGAGCAGCACGTGCAAAACCTTCTACTACAGGATTCACGAACTCAAGATGACTCGGGTTATTTGCTAATGTCACGCGAGTGCTAACTTCTTCGTTACTAACGACTTGTTCTCTACCTAGGTGGTATTTCACATCGCCAGTCCAGCCAGAATTAGCCACTGCGCCTTCTATTTTTGCATGTTTGAACTCAGCAAACATGTGGCTATATGGTTTTTCTAATACGTGAGCAAGTACGCTTAGGCGACCGCGGTGAGCCATACCAATCATGACATCCTCAACGCCGTTTTTAGCACCTTCTAGAACAATTTCATCTAAAACAGGTACAAGCATATCAACGCCCTCGATAGAGAAACGTTTTTGCCCAACGAATGTTTTATGCAAGAATTGCTCGAAACCTTCAACAGCTGTTAAACGTTTTAAAAGAGCAGTTCGTTTTTTATTTGATAGTGGTTGACGCAATGAATTTGATTCCACCATTTGATGCAACCACGCGCGTTCTTCACTATCTTGTATATGAGAAAATTCATAAGCTAAAGATTTTGTATAAACGTCTTTTAATCTATGAATTACATCAAGTGCAGTGTGAATACCTTCTGGTGCATCTTGCCATACTGTTTTCGCTGGAATCGCTTTCAAGTCAGCATCGCTCAGTTCGCTCATTGCTTTCTCAAGAAGAGATTGTCCATTTGCAGCATCTTCCATCGGGTTGATGTGAGCCAACGTGTGCCCGAAAGAACGAATCTGCTCAACAAGTTGAACGACTTTAAGAATTTTTTCAATGTTACCTGTGTTTTGAGGAGAAAAATGTGTTGCTGTGTTGTCCCCTGTTACGACATCATCTTGAAACGAAGGAGCTCCAAAAATTTCAAAAAGCTCTTGTAATTCCGGATCAACAGAACCTGCTCCAGTTACGTAAAGATCATACTGCTCAATAACATAACCAAGGTTCGGACCGTGGAACTTGGCCCAAGGGTTTGTCGTTGTATTCTTCCTCGTCATTTGTTTAAACCTCCCAATGCATATAATCCTTTTCCATACAAAGGTGCATTTTGCTCTTTTTCAATAAGTAATAAATCAATAATCAATGTAAATGTTTTCTTTACTCTTATGTTATTACAATAATTTACATAATACCAAACACTATTACTTATCTGTTTTGTAAAAAAACATTCACAATAACTTATCACCCAAGTTAATCTTTCATGTTATAAAGTAATTTTACAGAAAAATGGGGTGGATATATTTGGTATGCCTATACTAATAGCTATAATTGTTGCATTTAAATATAGGTATAATAGTTAGAATGTTTCGATAAAATTAGTTTGAATTATGTATATTGAAATAATAAGCGCTTTCATAGATATTATACAACAATATAACGGAATATAGTATAAAAAATAAAAAATTATGAATTTATCGTAAACTTTATTTAGATAGTGTTAAATATTGAAAGGAAAGTGAAGGATTTCTACAAAAAAAGTTGCTAAACATAAAAAATGCTCCATAAACAGTTAGTTTCTATAAATATGACGAAAAACACCGTAAAACAAATAACGTATTTCGTGAAATAAAGAAATAAATGAAATGTTTTAAAAGGATAAAACAAATATGGAGATATTAAATTTTAAAAAAAGAAGTGAGGAGATATAGTAACAGTTATTTACAGTGTTCCGTGTTTCGCTTCAAAATAGACGTGCTGAAATTGAAAAAAGTTTCTTCTATATTATTGAATATACTTATGGCACTTACAATGAGTACCGTCTTTATCTCATTTGTTGTTTTGGCAAAAAGATATTAAGATGGAAGAGAGAAAGGAAGATTAACATATGCAAATGATGTATGCTTTTGGCATTGGGCTTGTATTATTTTTAGCAGTATTCTTATTTATTCGTAAAGACGTTCAAGGCGGGACGTTAACGAAACGAGGATTTTATAAAATGATCGGCTGTTTAGTTGTTATGTTTATAGCGATTATTGTAATGATTGTTTTAATAAGTCGGTCACTATAGAATGTAAAAACGAAACCTTACTTCGGTAAGGTTTTTTCTTTATTGTTCAACCTAAAAATTACCACTAAATCCATTTACTATAAATAACTTATATTATATAATCCAATGAAATGATAGATAAGGAGTGTAGTATATGAATAAAAAAACTATCTTCTATTTATTAACTTGTCTACTACTTGTAGCTAGTACTACTTATATAATATGTAACAAACGAGAACAAGTGCCACCTATGTTAGTATGGGACGAACAAGAATACTATGTTACGAATGAATCTGCCAAAATAGAAGAAGTTGGGCAAAAACTTGGCGAAGTAACAAAGGAAATTAAAACAAGTAAAAAACCTACTAAAAATAAAGAATCTAATACATTACAAGAGAAAACAGAAGTATTCACAATGATTGAGGAAGAAAAAAGTGATTACCCGCCTTTAATCATAAAGGAAGCTTATAGTGATGAATATAGGGTAGTGAGGCCGATGTCGAAGCAGGTATTGTGATGAAAAGGAGAATCTTTTGTAGACAGTAATTTAGTATTCGTGGTCGTTAAGAAAAATATTTGTCTTTTCCTCCTATCGGTGCCGTTTACATTTTGATGAATAGAGGAGCAATGCAAAAGAGAGATTTCATTTTATATTTATTATTTACTGCTATTAATATATCGCTTTGGTTATCGTTTATGATTTTTGATTGGAGTATGTGGATGGTAGTAGGGCATTATTTGTTTGGAGCAGTTGTTATTGTTTTTTCGAATATGAATAAGAGCTAAGCCAGCAACCTTAAAGTTGCTGGTTTTTATTTTGCTATTTATAATGAAGAAACAAATTTTTAATAGAGAGTAGTGGGCGTTATGAGATGGAAAGAGGGAACGTTTGAAAAAATAGACACGAATGACTCATCTGTTGAGCAACTTATAAACACGTTTAAGGAACAAAACTTAATTGGTGGAACAATAATAAGCTGTTTTAAAGTGCATAACGAAAATTTTTTTAAAGAAATACCACATTCGAAAGATGGACATGAGCACTTCTTTAGAAGAATCTTCAACTCTTTAGACATAATCAATAACTTAGAAGAGTTAAAAATACATACATCAGACAAATATAAGTTTCGTTTTAAAGAGCAGCTGGCAGTTATGCTTGATGGTAGCATTGCTGCGCAAATTTTGTGGGGCGGAGCATATGAAGGGTTTAAGGAACGACCAGTTATCGCAAAACAATTAGCAGTCAATGTATGTCAATATATGTTCCAAGATTGATACGAAGATATTAAAGTGTTCGAAAGCTATCGCCCTTGGACAGATTGGTTTTACGATGTTGCGTGGGATGTTACTTGGATGGTGTTAGATAGTAGGGAACAGAAAATGTGGTTCATTTGTGCTACGGATACAGATTGATAGAAGAGGGCCTTGTAGGAATGCTGCAAGGCCCTTTATCTTTTGGGAATTAATAGAAAACGAATCATATAAATGCTATACTAAAAAATGTTTGTAATGTCAGTTTCATAATATTGTATGATGCTGACTTACTAGAAAAGATAAGAGGAGAATGAGCGTGCAAAAGATAAAGAAATTATTGCTATTAATGATGGTAGTAGGATTAACAGCAGGTGTTTTAGCAGGGTGTGCAAATCCGAAAGATACTACAGAAGAATTTTTAACAGCGATACAAAAAGGTGATATAGAAAAAGCTCGTACATTTGTTGAGAGTGACAAGGAATTTAATAAACTAAATGAAAAAACAGATGATGCTGAGGCAAAAGCAATGCTAAGTGCAATTATAAAGAACTTTAAATTTGAAAAGCTAGAAGAAGTATCGAAAAAGGATGACAAAGCAGAAGTGAAAGTGAAAATTACATCTGCTGATCTATCCGTTGCTGTAACAAAAGCAGTGGGAGAAGTTATGCCAATGGCCTTCGCTAGCGCATTTAGTGAAGACAAAGAACAATCTGAAAAAGCAATCGAAAAAACAATGACCGCAACTATCATCAAAAACTTAACGGATAAAGATGCAGCAATGGCAACTCGCGAAGTTACATTGAACTTAAAGAAAGACAAAGATGGCGACTATAAAATCGTTGCTGACGATAACTTGAAAGAAGTATTGTTTGCCAATGCAAAGTCTTTGGAGAAGATGTTTGGTGGGAAGTAATTGAATGAGATAAAAAAGAGACACTATATCACGTAGAAGGTTGATATGGTGTCTCTTTTTTATATGACCCCGGAGAGGCTCGAACTCACGACCTCCACCCTGTCAAGGTGGCGCTCTCCCTGCTGAGCTACGGGATCCCAACTATAAATGTTACCATCAGCAATGTATTTTCATTTCATTCGTGTAATCGGAGGATTTGTACAATTTGTTGAGTATTGTAACATTTGATGTATTCCTATAATAGCAACAAACTTTAGTAGTGTAAAGATGTAATTTTCTGAATATTATCATTCTAATTTGTATATAAAAAATAAGCCCCGAAGAGCTTATTTCAATAATAATAATATCACCGCAATTATCAATGATATCATCAAAAATACAAGTATAAATAATGGAGCTTGTTCATAAGCTATCGTCCTGTAACTGTCATTCCTGCTGTGTAAATTGTATCAATAGAACCGTCAGCGCCTTTTATTTCGACTTTATAACGATATGTTCCATCCTCATAAATATCATCGCCATATCCTGTGAAAGTTGCAATTTCATCATTGCTTCCAGCTGGGACCCATTGATTTTGCCAACGGAAGTTGGTTTCAAATTCTCCCCATCTATCGCCATATTTCTTTTCAAGGCTGACATTGTAATGAATTTCTTCAGCTCGGTCATTTGTAATTCTTGCAATTACGCTGTTACCAAAAGTAACTTGTGTAGAGTGTACCTGAACTGTAACACCGTTCACCGTTTCACCAGGACCACAAATGTAATGACAACCATCCCATTCGTCAGCATGTGCTTTTGGTGTTTCAATGTTCATAACCGTTAAAACGCCTAAAGCTAATGCGCCAGTTAATAATACTTTACTAAATGCCTTCACTTGAAATTCCCCCTAAGTATATTCTCAATTCGTTCGATAGATATCACATTAAGTAGTTTTATAACATTAATCTAATCGAACACTTTTTTCCTCGAGTGCATTCGCTATGAATCTTTCATCTTGTAGTAATCTAATCCCTACATAAAATTTCATAGTTTTGATTCCATATATGTATCATGATTTACATAGAACAAATCTGTTAATACGTTTTGGTTATTTGCTTATCCCACTACTCTTTATTACCTTTTATTGGTAAAACGTTGGTTTTATTATATACCATTATTATCTATTTACAAGAGAAAACAATACTGTATGCAAAAATGCATAATAAAAAACACTACTTGTATTCTGAATTACAGAATACAAGTAGTGTTGGGTTTCAATTAATATTTAATTGGAACCTAATGCTAATTTTTTATGTTTAACAGTATACATATATCACTGTTTTTTTAGTCATAATTGATAAAATTTGTTCAGGGGACGCTCTTCCTGTTGAGCTATGGGATCTTTAAAAGGGAAAGTATAAGCGATTATGAGAGTAATGTATGAAGGGATAATGATGAGAAGCGAATTTAGTAGAAAGTAGTCTTTGGATGTAGAGGTTATATTATTTCCGATACCAATCCAAAGGACCTTCATCACTCAAATCAACAAGAAAAGGGAACAAGAAGTGTAAAGGTAAGCTTATAAGTTCTGGCATAGCGTTCACTGTTTTCTTTGATAGATATTGCCTCCCCAAACAATACGGACAATCTTTTTCAAATGCCACGAGTATTGACCATACATCTTTTACTTTCCACTTCGTTTTACAATACGTACAACGCGCCATTGAGTTCCTCCTTAGTTTAAGGTGTTTTCTAATATATTCTACTTTATTGTACGAAAGTCATTTGAATTTGATGTGGTAAAATGCAAAACAAGCCTAACCTCCTTCTACATTCAGGGAGGGGTTAAGCTTGTTTTAATTCCGTTCAAAGTCTCTTTGTATCAGGCTGTTTATACATTGCCTAGATAGCTTCGTGTTAAATTCGGGAGAATAATTTTTCCATCTTTACTGTATTTTTCGAATAGCTCTGATAGGAGAAAAATAAAATTTTTATACTGTTCGTCATTTTCTTTCGGAGCATAAGATGCTGATAAATTCCTTCCCAAAAACCCTTCATAATCAAAAAGTAAATCATTTTGATATTCTTTAAAATCATACTTTCCATCTTTAAAAAAGTTGTTAAATACTTCTGGAGTTTCATCTATTCCACCGCTAAAGCCTTTAAAGTTTGGACAGGTTTTCTGGCAAATTTCTGCATTCTCTTTAATAAGTGGACTAGTTAAATCTCTACTATTCCAAACAAGTGCAACATTTGCTTTTTGTTTTAAAATTCGTTGGCATTCGATTTTGAAAGCCTCTTTATCAAACCAATGAAATGCTTGGGCAACAGTTACTAAATCTACACTATTTTCTTTTAAAGTGGTATGTTCAGCAGTTGCTTTTATGGATTGAAAACGAGAATATAGTTTTAATGATTGCTCAGCCATCTTTCTCATATCATCATTTGGCTCAACTCCAATAACATGTAAACCACTTTCAAGCAGCTGGTGGCTAAATATCCCCGTACCTGAACCAATATCAGCCACAATCCGATTCCCTTTCAGTTGGTTAGCTGAAAGCAAGTAATCAATATATTCATTAGGATAACTAGGGCGATATTTTGCATATATATCGGCCCTGTCAGTAAAATTTTCTGTTGTTTTCACAGTACTACCTTCTTTCTTACGATATGATGTACAGAAATAGAAATTAAATATGAATTCAGGCATCAGTCTTTAAGTCTACAACTTAAGAATCCAGCTAAATAGAGGGCCTCAGTTTCTTTATTCAAATATCCTTTATCCGTTTAGTATACTATTTTAGATAATATCTTCCAAAAGACTAGAATGGCTTACTCAATTATGTTTTAAAGTGTATATTTTTATGGATTTATTTAATAATTTATGAGCGATTGTATGTCGTATTACGTTTACGTAGGTAAGAGATTTTTATTTTTGCTATTTAAATTGGCCAATATATCCTTTTTACAATTTACTGAAAATCATGTATAACAGAGATACATGATTATTTTATCTCGCTATTTGCGGGCAGTAAGATCCCTTACCTCGAAATTCAGCAAAAGTAAAGAAGTTAGGTTCGGGTCGGAATGCCCGTAAAAGTCCGATTCGTGAGGGTTGATGAAAGTTTCACTTTATAAATATTCAGAAGTAGAGGGAGAAAAGTTGTAATGGTAAGAAAAACGTTCAAGATGCGCGTGTCTAAAAATAGAACGATTTCGATTAATGGATCGATTCTTGATGTGGATGTTACACATGATGAATTTTTACAAGAGTTTGTTGAGTGGGTTGATTCTAAAGGTTGGTCGTTTATGGGAATAACAGATGAGATTACGCCCGAGGAAGCTAGTCAAAAGTTAATAGATTCGTTGATTGATGAGAAGGATAAGAAAGAGTAATTCCTTCTTATTTTTATTGTATATTTATGTTCTTTATCGTAAAAGTATGATATAGTAAAAAATAGTGAAATTTCTTCCAATATAATACAAATTACATATGATTGGTAGATTTATTATTTTGTTAAGGAGTAAATGGAAAAGGGAGAGTCATATGGTAAATTTTAAGAAAATTTTGGTTTTTATTACAGTTATTTGTTCGTTTTTTTTGACGCCCATAACATTGCGTGCTGAGACGAATATTGGAGTAAATCCAGAACAAGTTGCACCACCACCTGCGGAAGGACCGAATGTTTTTAGTCAGTTTGCAACGACAATTGATGCGAAAACAGGAGATGTTTTGTATGATAAAAACGCATATCAACGAGCATATCCTGCTAGTACGACGAAGGTGTTAACAGCGATTTTACTCATGGAGCATACAAAGCCAGAGGATCAATTTACATTTTCACAATTAGCATTAGATCAAGAGAAGAGTAATTATCAAATTGAATTTCAACCTGGAGAGACAATTAATAGAAATACTGCGCTTATGATTTTAATGGTGCTGAGTGCGAATGATGTGTCGTATGCGATTGCGGAGCGGATTGGCGGGAGTGTTGAGAATTTCGCTAATATGATGAATGAGAAAGCGAAGCAATTAGGAGCGAAAGATAGCCACTTTGTAACACCGAATGGATTGCATGATCCGAACCATTATACGACGCCGTATGATATGGCTATGATTACGAAGGGTGTGCAAAAGTATCCTGAAATTTTACAAGCGATGAATACGAAAAGAACGACAGTTACGACGTCTAGGCAGACGGTGTCTATTTTTAATAAATCTAATTTTTTTGAAAATCCATATAGCATTGGCGGTAAGACAGGGTTTACGAATGAAGCACGTAATACACTTGTTTTATTAAATGAGAAAGATGGAAATCGTATTATAAGCGTAGTAATGGCTTCTCAAAGACCTGAAATTTATGAAGATTTGAAGCAGATGGCGGAATATTCTTTCGGTCAATTTACGAAGCAAATGGTGCTTGATAAACATAATTGGCATCAAAAAACAACATATTTAAATAAAGATGTTAATTCTGAGTTGGAACAAAGTGCGGAGCTTATGCTTAAGAAAGATGAAGGGAAAAATGTGAAAACTATTTTCCGGGCGGCTTCATTAGATAAAGAATCTTTATATCATAAAGGAATACATCGTGGTGAGGTAGTTGGTGCAGTTGATATTACGAAAAATAATCAAACAATTGCGACGGTAAATGTTCTTTCAACAGAAGATGTCACTTTTACGATGCCTAAAAAAGATACAACTATGCCTGAAGTAAAAGACTCAAATGTGAAAGTAATAAGTGTTGGGATAGGTGCGATTATATTATTTGGAGCAATTTTATATGTAGTGTTGCGCCGAAATACAAAAGGAATGAAATCAGAAGGTAAATAAATTACTAATAAAAAGACTGTGTAAAATTTTGGCACAGTCTTTTTTCTATATTTTAAATAACTAATAATTGTAAATTTTCTTATTGCAATAACTTAAAGTTCGTTATATCATTTACTTGTGTTCTTGTTAAAGAACAAAGTGGATATTGCATACTTCAAATAATATAAAACAACGGAGAGGGAGAGAGACGATGAAATTAATATGGAAGATAATTAGCAACGCGATCTCATTTGTTTTATTTGCATTGATGGTTTTTTTAGCTTTTGTAGTTATTTCTTCAAAAGCAAGCGGTGGTGATCCGACAGTGATGGGATATCAATTTAAGAGCGTTCTTTCAGGATCAATGGAGCCGACGTTTTTAACAGGATCAATCATTGCAATAGAACCAAACAAAGATGGTTCTAAATATCAAAAAGGTGATGTTATTACCTTTAAAGAGAAAGATCAAAAAATTATCACTCACCGTATTATCGGTGTGAAAGATACAAATGGAAAAGTAATGTATGAAACAAAAGGGGATAACAACAACGGACCAGATTTAGAGCCAGTACTTGCAGAAAATGTAGTTGGAAAGTATGCAGATATTACAGTTCCGTATGTTGGTTATTTACTGAATTATGCGAATTCAAAAGCGGGAGCAGCATTGCTTCTTATTATTCCAGGAGTCTTTTTGCTTGGTTATTCCGCTATTTCTATTTTTGGTGCTATTCGTAGCATTGACGGAGAAAAGAAAGATAAAAAAGTAGAACAATCCGTCTAGTTCGTTTGGTTATACTTTCCGTTTAGGAAGTTAACAAATATATATTAAGGGGATATGGACATGACTTTAAAGAAAAAATTAGGAATGGGTATTACATCAGCAGTATTAGGAGCAGCTTTAGTTGGTGGAGGAACATTTGCATTTTTCAGTGATAAAGAAGTGTCAAACAATACATTTGCGGCTGGAACACTGGATTTAGCATTAAATCCATCAACAGTTGTTAACGTATCGAATTTAAAACCTGGGGATACAATTGAAAAAGAATTTAAACTAGAAAATAAAGGTTCTTTAGATATTAAAAAGGTTCTACTGAAAACAGATTATAATGTAGAAGATGTAAAGAAAGATAATAAAGATGATTTTGGTAAACATATTAAAGTAACATTCTTAAAAAATGTAGATAAGCATGAGACAATTGTGAAACAAACTACTTTAGATAAATTAAAAGGTGACACACTTACAGCTGTAGATAATGATTTATCGGCTTGGTTCTGGGATGAAAAAGGTATTTCAGCAGGTAAATCTGATAAATTCAAAGTGAAATTTGAGTTCGTTGATAATGGAAAAGATCAAAATCAATTCCAAGGCGATAAGTTACAATTAAATTGGACGTTTGATGCACAACAAACAGCAGGTGAAGAAAGATAATAATAAAAAGGGCTATCACATGGATAGCCCTTTTTCTATTTTTCTAGTATTTGTCTATCAATTTTAATAGTTCTTTACTATAATATAGATAATGTTCTGTATAAAGAACGTAATGTTCGATGGGAGAGATTAAGATGCTGAAAAGACCGCGTAATTTTAAAAAGATGCTTATATTGCCGTGTATGTGTTCTATTACGTTTTATTTAGGATCTCAAATTATGACGCATACAGAAGCGGCGTTCATTCATGAAACGAAAGTAGAAGCGACGCTTTCTACAGCAATTATATTTCCGAAAACAGTTAATACGTTAAAAGAGCAATCTGAGAAACATAAACAGTTTATTGAGCGTGAGTATGGAACGATGAAGGGGAAATCGAAAGCAACTTCTATTGAAGAAATAAAACAGGCGATTTCTGTATGGCAACAAGGGCGTGAGAAAATTGTTGCTGAGAAGGAAGCTCTGCAAAATGTATATACTGAAATAGAAGCTCCTTACAATCAAATACAAGAAGAATTAAAGGTAAATAAAGATGAGTCGATGCAGCAAGTGTCCATATATGTAAATGAAGGCTTTCGCAGTATCAAAGAGAAGCGTGACTATATTGAGAAAGAAATTAGCTTGAAAGCTATTGATGAGCAAATTCAGGCTCTTCAGCAACAATTAAACGTTGCAATTGAAGCGGAAGGACAAAAGAAAGTAGAAGAACAAAAGAAAGCAGAGGAACAGAAGAAAGTAGAAGAACAAAAGAAAGCCGAAGAACAAAAGAAAGCAGAGGAACAGAAGAAAGTAGAAGAACAAAAGAAAGCCGAAGAACAAAAGAAAGTAGAAGAACAGAAGAAAGCCGAAGAACAAAAGAAAGCCGAAGAACAGAAGGAAGTAGAAGAACAGAAGAAAGTAGAAGAACAGAAAAAAGTAGAAGAGCAAAAGAAAGTGGAGTAACTGCTTTAGTGAAACAGCCAGAAAACAAGAATGTGGTGTAAGAGAGAGTGAACGAATAAGCAAGACTAGTAATATTTATACGAGTGTGAGGGAACGTTAGCCCTCACCTCTTTGTTTTTCTTTTTTCTTATAGTATTAAATGATTTGAGTGTGAAAAAAGTTATAAATTATCATTATTTTTCTGAAAAGTCTAAAAAATATTGAGAAATAAAAATAACTGAAAATATTAATAAATATGTGTTGTGTTTATATAGAGTTGTTCGTTATAATGAACATAAGGTTTTTAAAAAAGAACGCATATTAGCTAAGCTAATATAGTTTTCTTTACATCTCTTATTGAAAAATAAGTGATAAAAATATAAAAAAAAGCTAGGGGGAATTGATTGTGAGTCTGAAAAAGAAATTAGGTATGGGAGTTGCATCAGCAGCATTGGGGTTAGCTTTAATTGGTGGAGGAACATTTGCATTCTTTAGCGATAAAGAAGTATCAAACAATACATTTGCAGCTGGGACGTTAGACCTTACATTAAACCCTAAGACGCTTGTAGATATTAAAGATTTAAAACCAGGGGATTCTGTTAAGAAAGAGTTCTTATTACAAAACAGCGGTTCGTTAACTATTAAAGACGTTAAATTAGCAACAAAGTATACTGTTAAAGATGCAAAAGGTGATAATGCTGGTGAAGACTTTGGTAAGCACGTTAAAGTAAAATTCCTTTGGAACTGGGATAAACAAAGTGAGCCTGTATATGAAACAACTTTAGCAGACTTACAAAAAGTTGATCCAGATCTTTTAGCTAAAGATATCTTTGCTCCTGAGTGGGGAGAAAAGGGTGGATTAGCAGCTGGTACAGAGGATTATCTATGGGTACAATTTGAATTCGTAGATGATGGAAAAGACCAAAATATCTTCCAAGGTGATACATTGAATTTAGAATGGACATTCAATGCCAACCAAGAAGCTGGGGAAGAAAAATAATAAAAAAGCGGGTATTCCCGCTTTTTTTTATAAAGAAAAAGAAGTGCTGGTTGTAAGCACTTCTTTCTATTATTATTTTTGATTTTGCTTCCACTTTGTAAATTCAAGAAATTCACGAAATTGTTCTTTGGAGACACCAGAGTTCATTGCATCTTTAACGAGTTGTGTCCATTCGGAGTCTAGGTTAGTTTCCTTTGTTGTTTCATCATGAAGTAAAGTATCAACTGGAATTTGTAGAACTGCTGCGATCTTTTCAAGAAACTGAATGGAAGGGTTTTTTTGTAAATTTCGTTCTATAGAACTAATGTAAGATTTAGCAACGCCAGCTTTTTCGGCAAGTTCAGTTAATGAAATCCCTTTTTGTAAACGAAGGCGTTTTATACGTTCTCCAATCATATTTGCGCACCTTTCTATCAATATGTAGTTGTCTTATGATGTCATTATTATAACATAAACTTCGTTAAAAAGAACAAACCTATTGAGCCTGACTGGATGGCTTCATACGTTGGAAAAATTGCTCGATGTCTTGCATGGCGATACCAGCATCTAGAGCTTCAAGTATTAAATCAATCCATTCTTGATCCAGTGCGTCTGTCTTATCTTTGTACAAATGTAATTCCTCCCTAATTATCGGTCATAATTGCTGCTACAGAATACATGATAATGCAATCGGATTTTGTGTTTTATATAGTGAATTATCAAATATTGTGTAGATGAAACAAAGATAAAATCCCCATTAAACTCCCTCTATGGAAATTATAAATTGTTCGATAAAAACTTTCAATATTTTCAGAAAACATTGTTGAATTGTGATATATTCGTATGCTAACTATGAAATTTTTACAAATATATTAAAAATATTACATAATATGACTAAATATTGAAAAAATATTGAATTTTTAATAAAATTCAATTTGTAATACATATTATTTATTAGGGGAGGAAATAAGGGATGAACAAGAAACCGTTCAAAGTTTTGTCATCAATCGCTTTAACAGCTGTATTAGGCCTTTCATTCGGAGCTGGTACTCAATCTGCATATGCTGAAACGCCTGCGAATAAAACAGCTACGAGCCCAGTTGATGATCACTTAATTCCGGAAGAACGTTTAGCAGATGCGCTAAAAAAACGTGGGGTAATTGATTCGTCAGCTTCAGAGAAAGAAACAAAGAAAGCTGTCGAAAAGTATGTAGAGAACAAAAAGGGTGAAAATCCTGGGAAAGAAGTACCAAATGGGGATCAACTTACGAAAGAAGCATCTGATTTTTTAAAGAAAGTGAAAGATGCGAAAGCAGACACGAAAGAAAAATTAGATAACCCTGCAACAGGAACACCTGCAGCGACAGGCCCAGTTAAAGGCGGTCTAAATGGTAAAGTACCAACTTCTCCAGCGAAACAAAAAGACTATAACGGTGATGTACGTAAAGATAAAGTACTCGTTTTACTTGTAGAGTACGCTGACTTTAAACATAATAATATCGACAAAGAGCCTGGATATATGTATTCTAACGATTTTAATAAAGAACATTATGAAAAAATGTTATTCGGCAACGAGCCGTTTACATTAGATGATGGAAGTAAAATTGAAACGTTTAAACAATATTACGAAGAGCAATCTGGTGGTAGTTACACAGTGGACGGAACAGTTACAAAATGGTTAACAGTTCCTGGTAAAGCTGCTGATTACGGTGCAGATGCTGCTAGCGGCGGTCATGATAATAAAGGACCAAAAGGCCCACGTGATTTAGTAAAAGATGCATTAAAAGCAGCTGTAGATAGCGGTCTTGATCTATCAGAGTTTGATCAATTTGATCAATATGATGTAAATGGTGATGGAAATAAAAATCAACCGGATGGTTTAATTGATCACTTAATGATTATTCATGCAGGTGTTGGACAAGAAGCAGGTGGTGGTAAATTAGGTGATGATGCAATTTGGTCACATCGCTGGACAGTTGGACCAAAACCATTCGCAATTGAAGGTACACAAGCGAAAGTTCCATATTGGGGTGGAAAGATGGCAGCGTTCGACTACACAATTGAACCAGAAGATGGAGCAGTTGGTGTATTCGCGCATGAATATGGTCATGATTTAGGTTTACCAGATGAGTATGATACACAATATAGCGGTGCTGGTGAGCCAATTCAAGCTTGGTCTATCATGAGTGGCGGAAGCTGGGCTGGTAAAATTGCAGGTACAACACCAACGAGCTTATCACCACAAAATAAAGAGTTTTTCCAAAAAACAATCGGTGGTAACTGGGCAAATATCGTAGAAGTAGATTACGAGAAATTAAATAAAGGTATCGGCCTAGCAACATATTTAGACCAAAGTGTTACGAAATCTAACCGTCCAGGTATGATTCGTGTTAACTTACCAGACAAAGATATAAAAACAATTGAGCCGGCATTCGGAAAACAGTATTACTACAGCACAAAAGGTGATGATCTTCATACGAAGATGGAAACACCACTGTTCGATTTAACAAATGCAACGACTGCAAAATTTGACTTCAAATCATTATATGAAATTGAAGCAGAGTATGATTTCCTTGAAGTACACGCTGTAACGGAAGATGGTCAACAAACGTTAATTGAAAGACTTGGTGAGAAAGCAAATAGTGGAAATGCAGATTCGACAAATGGAAAATGGATTGACAAATCATATGATTTAAGCCAGTTCAAAGGTAAGAAAGTAAAATTAACATTTGATTACATTACTGATGGTGGTTTAGCATTAAATGGTTTCTTACTTGATAATGCTTCATTAACAGTAGATGATAAAGTAGTATTCTCTGATGACGCAGAAGGTACGCCACAATTCAAATTAGATGGTTTTGCTGTTTCTAACGGAACAGAGAAGAAAAGCCATAACTACTATGTTGAGTGGAGAAACTATGCTGGTTCAGATAACGCGTTAAAATTTGCACGTGGTCCAGTATATAACGCTGGTATGGTTGTATGGTATGCAGATTCAGCTTACACAGATAACTGGGTAGGTGTACATCCAGGACACGGTTTCCTAGGTGTAGTTGATTCTCATCCAGAAGCAATTGTAGGAACTTTAAATGGTAAACCGACAGTGGAAAGTAGTACGCGATTCCAAATCGCAGATGCGGCGTTCTCATTCGATAAAACGCCAGCTTGGAAAGTTGTATCTCCAACGCGTGGAACGTATACGTATGATGGTTTAGCAGGTGTACCGAAGTTTGATGATTCTAAAACGTATATTAATCAACAGATTCCAGATGCAGGACGTATTTTACCGAAGCTTGGTCTGAAGTTTGAAGTAGTAGGACAAGCTGATGATAATTCTGCAGGTGCTGTTCGTTTATATCGTTAATACTGTAAAACTACCGAGAGATTTTCTTTCGGTAGTTTTTTTGTGAGCAATGAATTTTATATAGCTGAAAAAGTCATATATAATGTAACCTTAAGAATAGAAATTTGTTATATATGAAGTCTATATAAATAATGAAAGAATTGGATAAAAATAGTGGGAGAAGGTGAGTGAATGAGTATTTCCTCTATTGTAAGTAGGCAAAAGGAATATTTTTTAAAAGGGCATACGAGAAGCATCGAAATGCGAAAGAATAATTTGAAGAAGCTTTATGAAGGCATTCAGCATTTTGAAGAAGAAATATTTCAGGCATTGAAATTAGATTTAAATAAGTCAGTTCACGAGTCGTTTACAACGGAAGTTGGATATGTATTAAAAGAAATTTCCTTTCAATTGAAACATATGTCATCGTGGAGTAAACCGAAACGAGTTCGAACAGCACTTACTCATTTTGGATCAAAAGGAAAAGTAGTGCCAGAACCGTATGGTGTGACACTTATTATTGCACCGTGGAACTATCCTTTTCAATTAGCAATTGCACCACTTGTAGGAGCACTGGCAGCTGGAAATACAATCGTTTTAAAGCCGTCAGAGTTAACACCAAGCGTTTCAAAAGTGCTTAAGAGAATGTTAGATGAATTATTCCCAGAAGAGCTTGTAGCGGTAGTAGAAGGTGGCGTTGAAGAGAGTACATCTTTGCTGAGGGAACCATTTGATTATATTTTCTTTACTGGTAGTGTTGGCGTTGGAAAAGTTGTAATGGAAGCAGCAGCGAAACAGTTGACGCCGCTCACTTTAGAACTTGGCGGGAAAAGTCCTTGTATTGTACATAAAGATGCAAAGATAGAGATGACAGCAAGAAGAATTGTTTGGGGTAAGTTTTTAAATGCAGGGCAGACGTGTGTAGCGCCTGATTATATGTATGTGCATTCTTCCGTGAAAGAAAAGCTAATTGAGGCACTGCGACATGAAATTATAGAGCAGTATAGTAAAGAACCTTTGCAAAATGAAAATTATGTGCGTATTGTAAGTGAGCGTCATTTCGAAAGATTATGTGGATTTTTACAAGATGGTCAAGTCGTAATTGGTGGAAACTATAAGAAAGATACATTACATATTGAACCGACAGTACTAGCGGATATTACATGGAAAGATACTGTTATGGAAGACGAAATTTTTGGTCCGATTTTACCAATCATAGAGTACGACAACATAGAAGATGTAATTGGCACAATCCAGCAACATCCGAAGCCGTTAGCGTTATATGTATTTTCTGAAGATAAAGAAGTACAAAAGAAAGTGACGAGTAATATTTCATATGGTGGAGGCTGTATTAATGATGTTGTCTATCATCTTGCCACGCCATATTTACCTTTTGGGGGTGTTGGAAGTAGTGGATTAGGGGGTTATCATGGGAAAGAAAGTTTTCGGACTTTTTCACATTATAAAAGCATTTTAGCCCAATCTACAGCATTCGACATGAAAATTCGTTACTCTTCTACAAAAAGTGCTTTAAAATTCATACGAAAGTTGTTAAAATGATGATGGTGTTTATCAGTAGGCGTAGCCGTATGATAATAGCCCCTTCGCAATGGAAGGGGTTTTTCTGTTCGACGTTATGTATCATGCGAAAATGAATCAAACATACTACATAAAGAATAGAAACGAACGCTTGTTAAATAACCATTTTTGTTTGGATCGAAACAAAAAATAGTCTATAGAACATAAATATTTATTCATGAATATAAAAATTTAAAATTTAAGGTAGATAGGACGGGAAAATGAAAAAGATTATTAAAGTTGAAGCAGTTGAAAAACATTTTGGAAATCAAGTGATTATCCCACCTCTTTCTTTAGATATTAAAGAGGGAGAGTTTTTAACAATTTTAGGGCCGAGTGGCTGCGGGAAAACGACTTTACTTCGTATGATCGCAGGATTTGAAACTCCAACTAAAGGGAATCTTTTATTAGATGATGAAAGAATTAACGATTTGCCGCCATATAAGCGTCATATGAACCTAGTGTTCCAACATTACGCACTATTCCCACATATGACAGTAGAGAAGAATATTTGTTTTGGTATGAAAATGCAGAAAGTATCAGCAGCAGAGCAGAAAGAGCGTGCTGAAGAGGCAATGCGTTTAACGCAGTTACTTGAGTTCCGTAATCGTAAACCTGCGAAGCTTTCTGGTGGACAACAGCAGCGTGTTGCAATTGCAAGAGCGATTGTAAATAATCCGCGTGTATTACTATTAGATGAGCCACTTGGAGCGCTTGACTTTAAGTTACGAAAAGACTTGCAACGTGAATTGAAAAACTTACAACGTAATTTAGGAATTACGTTCATATACGTAACGCACGATCAAGAAGAAGCAATGAGCATGAGCGATCGTATTGTCGTTATGAATAAAGGACATATCGAACAAATCGGAACGCCGAAAGAAATTTATAATAAGCCGAAAACATTGTTCGTTGCGACATTCATCGGTGAAAATAATATTGTGAAGAACGGGGAAGGCTATGTAGCAATTCGCCCTGAAAATGTAAAAGTACGTTCGGTTGAAGAACCAATTTTAAAAGAATACCATCTTGGACATATTGAAGATATTGAGTTTGTCGGAAATATGGAGAAGCTTTATGTACGTGATGAGAAAACATCAGAATTACTAATGGCATATCAAACTGCTGAAGAGGCAGCGCAGTGGAGCATTGGAGATAATGTATATGTAGGCTGGGAGCAAGAGGACGAGGTGACCTTAAATTGAAAAAAGGGAAATTACTCGCACTACCTACAGTCGCGTGGCTGCTAATTTTCTTCCTAATCCCGCTCGTATTCGTATTAGGATTCGCCTTCATGCAGCGCGGAGCTTACGGGACAGTAGAAATGCAATTTACGCTGGAGAATATATCCCGTGTATTTGATCCATTGTACTTAGGAACGTTATGGGAAACTGTTAAGATCGCAGTTATTACAACAGTAATATGTTTATTAATTGGTTATCCGTTTGCGTATACAATTACAATTGTTGACCGCAAATACCGCTCTATTCTTTTATTATTGGCAACGATCCCGTTTTGGATTAACTTTCTTGTTCGTTCATACGCATGGATTGTTATTTTACGTTCACAAGGTCTTGTGAATACGTTGTTATTAAAGCTTGGCATTATTAGTGAACCGTTAAATTTATTATATAATACTCCTTCTGTAATACTCGGAATGGTCTATTCTTTATTACCATTTATGATTTTACCAGTGTATGCAGCAATTGAGCAGTTGGATAAGCGTAAGCTAGAAGCGGCTTATGATTTAGGAGCAACACCAATAAAGGCATTTTGGAATATAACAGTGCCGATGACGATGTCAGGAATTGCGACTGGTTCTATTTTAGTATTCGTTTCTTCTATCGGAATGTTTGTTGTATCAGACGTGATGGGCGGATCGAAAGTAGCATTAATCGGAAACGTTATTCAAAATCAATTCTTAGGTGCACGTGACTGGCCGTTTGGATCTGCGTTATCGATTATCGTTGTTCTATTCTCTGTTCTGTTAATTTACTTATATTATCGTGCAACGAAAGTATATAAATATAATGAGAACGGAGGGGAATAGGCAAAGATGAAGAAGTTTTTAGTTTCTTATTCTTGGTTAATTTTGTTATTCTTGTATTTTCCAATGATGGTTTTAATGGTCTATTCTTTCAACGACTCTCGCATTAATGCGGAGTGGGAAGGTTTTACATTCCATTGGTATACAGATTTATTTCAAAAACAAGATGTTATTGATGCATTTGTAAATAGTATTACGATTGCAGTTATAACAACGATTGTGACAACGGTACTTGGTGTATTCTTTGCAATTGCTTTACATCGTTATAAATATCGTTTCGAAGGGGCTATTAATGGCCTTGTATATTTACCAATTTTAATTCCTGATATTTTAATGGGATTATCTTTACTAATTCTTTTCAGTCAGTTAGGAATGGAACTTGGACAAACAACGATTATTATTGCACATATTACATTTAGCATTTCGTTTGTTGTTGTTATTTTAGCTGCGCGTCTTTCAAGTATGGGACGTGACTTAGAAGAAGCTGCAAATGATCTAGGAGCAACGCCTTGGCAAACGTTTCGTTATGTAACGTTCCCAGCAATTGCACCGGGAGTTATTTCGGCAGCATTATTAACATTCACATTATCAATTGATGATTTTGTAATTAGTTTCTTCGTATCAGGACCAGGATCAACAACATTGCCACTATACATTTACAGTATGGTTAAGCGCGGAGTATCACCAGAAATTAATGCTCTTTCTACAATTTTAATTGTTGCTATCGTAGGATTAATGGTTCTATCTGAAATCTTCCGGAACAAAGGTGCAGATGGTGAAGAAAACTCTGGAGGACACCTTCCTTTATAATACGAACGATATAGAAAGTACAAGGGGGTAATAAACCGATGAAATTAATGAAAAGAATAGCTGGCGCAGCAATTAGCTTTAGCCTTGTTGCTGGTGTGCTTGCTGGTTGTGGTGAAAAGAAAGAAGAATTAAATATTTATAGTTGGGCTGACAATTTTGATGAGCAAGTGCTAAAAGATTTTGAAAAGAAGTATAATGTGAAAATTAACTATGACAAGTACGCAAGTAATGAAGAAATGCTTGCGAAATTACAAGCTGGTGGCGCAAAGTATGACTTAATTCAGCCGTCGGATTACATGGTTAAAACAATGGCGAAAATGGACTTATTAGCGCCGTTAGATAAAAAGAATATCCCGAATATCGAAAATATGGTTTCTAATTTTAAAACACCTGCGTTTGATCCAGAGAATAAATATTCTTTAGTGTACACTTGGGGTGTAACAGGGATTGCATACAATAAAAAGTATGTGAAAGAAGCACCTACAAGCTGGGCGGACTTATGGAATGAGAAATATAAAGGACATGTAACGTTACTGAACGATTCTCGTGAAGTATTAGGAGTGGGTCTTAAGAAGCACGGGTTCTCAAACAGTACGAAAGACGATGCACAATTAAAGACAGCAGCAGATGATTTAAAGAAGCTGCTTCCAAACTTATTAGCATTTGATACAGATAACATTAAACAAAAATTCATTACAGAAGATGCTTGGATCGGAACAGTTTGGTCTGGAGATGCAGCATTTATCGCAAAAGATAATAAAGATGTAGAATATGTTGTACCAAAAGAAGGCGGCACAATTTGGGCTGATACGTTAGCAATTCCAAAAGGTGCAAAACATAAAGAGCTTGCTGAGAAATTTATGAACTACTTACTAGATGAAAAAGTAAGTGTGAAAAACTACGAGTCAATTGGTTACAGTAATCCAAATGAAAAAGCTCATCCTCTTCATAGTAAAGAATACCGTGATAATCACATGATTTTCTTAACGAAAGAAGAGTTAGATCGTACAGAATGGCTTGTTGATGTAGACGATAAGTTAAAAGACTATGATCGTTACTGGACAGAGCTAAAAACAAAAGGTAAATAAGCAAGGAAATGCGGTTTCTAAAGTAGAAATCGCATTTTTTCATAGTAGGAGGAAATCGTTTGAAGAAGAAGTTACATCAGTATGAGGTAATGTGTATCGGTTTGTTATTTGCTGTATTTGGTATTGTTGCTTGGCGCGTACATGCAGGTGGCGTTACAGTGATGGATACATATGTCCGTGGATTAGTAAGAGGGCTACAAACGGAAAGTTCTCTTACATTTTTCTCGTACTTTACAAAATTGGGATCAGCAATTGGGATAGTCGCTACGCTCGTTATAAGTTTGCTTGTTTTTTGGAAGAAGCGTTATTATGCTGCGATGATTGTATATCCAATGGGAATTTTAATAACACATCTTGTGAATAAAGGGATAAAAGAGATTGTAAAGAGAGAACGTCCGTCATTAAATGAAGCGCTAGATGCACTTGGATATAGTTTTCCTAGTGGACATGCAATGCTATCAATTATGACATTTGGATTTCTTACTTATATCATTGCTGCTAATTTGAAAAGCGTAGCTGGGAAATGTGTCACAACGATTTTGATGGGTATAGTAATTCTATCGATTGGATTAAGTAGAGTCATTTTAAATGTACATTACCCAACTGATATTTTAGCTGGTTACTGCGTAGGTGGTATTTTGTTAATTATCGCGATTTACTACCATCGTTTACTTACTGAGAGATTAGGGCTTAATAAAGAGAGATAGAAAAACGTCTGGAAAAACTATTATTATAGTTTTTCCAGACGTTTTTTGTTTATATCAAGATGTGATACAGTATAAGTGACAATTGAATTATGTAAAGTAGGTGAAAATGTGTGAAGACAAATGTACATAAAGTTGATAAGTGGGGGAAGTTAGGAGCCTTTTTGTATCAGTTTCGTTATACAGTAATTGTAGCGTTACTGTTGCTCGCAATCGCACTTGGAATTTTTGCTCCAAAGCTACCGGGAGTATTAGGTGGTGACGGTTTCCAAACGGAAGGCGACTATCAAAAAACGAAAGAAATTTTAGATAAAGATTTTAAGAAGTCTCAAGATACGCTGCTGCTCGTTTTTGAGAAAAATAAAGATGCTTCGCATGAGGAATTTAAAAAGCGAATAAATGAAATTGTAAAGAATGTTCAAGAGAAAGAGAACTATGAATCTTTCCATCACCCAATCCAAAATAAAGAAATGCTACAAGATGACATCGGCTATGCGACAATTTTATTTTCCGGGAAAACAAATAAGGAACGAATGGAAAAGACATTACAATTTGCTGATGAGATTGAGAAAGAAAGTAATATAGCATTAAAAGTAACACCTACAGGGTTTCCGAAAATTAATAAAGAGATTAATGAAAGAACGCAAAATGATTTAAAAGTAGCAGAGATGATTGGATTACCAATTGCGTTTCTTGTATTACTATTTTCGTTTGGTAGCCTTTTGGCATCAATTTTACCGATTTTGAATGGGGCGCTTAGTGTTATTAGTACGATGGGTATATTGTATTTCATCGGTGTTGATAAAGAACTATCTATTTTCGTGTTAAACGTTGCACCGATGATTGGACTTGCATTATCTATTGATTTTGCGCTATTATTTGTGAACCGTTTTCGAGAGGAAGTTGCTAAACGAACGGTAAAAGAAGCGATAGCAATTACATATCAAACGGCAGGACGTGCGATTGTATTTTCAGGATTATGCGTATTTGTTGGGTTATCCGGTTTGTTTTTCTTTAAGATAGATTATATTCAATCTGTCGCGATTAGCGGAATGATTGTTGTCATTATGAGTATTTTATTCTCACTCACACTTCTTCCAGCACTATTATCGTTAATCGGTAAAAGAATATTAAAAAAGAATCAAGTAGCACATACGCCGGCAAAAGCATGGCGTAAATTTGCAAAATTTGTGATGAAACATCCAATTGCAATGATTATTGTTGTTACAACATTTATTGTTATTTGCTTATTACCGTTACGTACAGCTAATTTGCAGTTCCCTGGTGTTGAAGCTTTACCTGAAAAGAGTGATACAAGGATTGCATATGAAAAGTATGAAGAAGCATTTAATGAAACTGTCAAAACACACGCTGATGTTACGTTAGTTGTAGAGACGAAAAAAGATATGAAAGAAAAAGAAAGTCTACAAAAGATAGAAGAAGTCGTTCAAAAGTTAAAAGGTGATAAGAAAGTACATGAAGTAAGAAGTTTATACGACGGGTTAACTGGAATGAAAGCAGATCAAGTTGTTGGAATGTTGCAGTCGCCAGAATCAGCGAAACTAGCTCCTGTATTTGAAGCATACACGCAAGGGAATAAGACGACGATAGAAATATTTTTGAAAACAAAACCACGTACAGAGACTGCAAAACAGTGGGTACGTGACTTTAAAAAGAACTATAAAGAAACGGATGTTACGTATTATCTAGGCGGAATGACGACGTTTCAACAAGAATTAGAAGATGAAATTAAAGATAAAGTTGTAATTGGTATGTCTGTTATATTTGGATCGACCTTTGTTATATTATTATTTGCATTCCGATCTATACTCATTCCAATTAAGGCAATTGTTATGAATATACTTAGTTTAAGTGCAACCATTGGAATTGTTGTTTGGTTATTTGAAGGTGGTCATTTCGGTTTAGAAGCAAGTCCGGTTCTGTTTGTCTTACCAATCTTCATTTTTGGCCTCGTATTTGGGCTTAGTATGGATTATGAAGTATTTCTTATTTCACGTATTCATGAGCTCTATGAAGAAACAGGAGATAACGATCAAGCAACGTTAGAAGGGCTCGTTTCAACAAGTAGAATCATTACATCAGCTGCTTTAATAATGATTGTTGTAACTGGTGCATTCGCATTTACTGATATTTTACCAGTAAAGCAGATGGGTCTTGGCGTTGCATTAGCAATATTTCTTGATGCAACAATTATTCGTCTTATGCTCGTACCAAGCTTAATGAAGTTATTTGGAGACTGGAACTGGTGGTTACCATTTCGAAAAAAACGAGAAAAATCATCGTAAAAAATGCTCATCAATATGATGAGTATTTTTTATGAATAGCAAAGCCTACATTTTGCAAATAGTATGTGATAAGAACATTACATAATAAGTAGGTGAAGGCAATGTTTCGTTATTTTAAGTTTAAGTTAAATGATACAGTACAGTTTGCCGAGAACGATGGGCATATGTATCGCATTGTCGGTTATCGGTTAGAAAAAGGATTTTATCCAAAAGATGAATGGACTCATATCATTTATGAACTACTTAGAGAATTTGACGGGTATACGATGGATGCGGAAGAGGAAGAACTTGTAAAGGTCGTTCAAGTAGAGGATGAGTATTACAAAATACAAGAAGTATCAGGTTATCGCTATCCAGTAAAAATGAAACAAAAACAACAAGTGATGAAAATAGAAAAGATGGACGATTTATTAGATGCTTACAATGATTATAAAAGGTTGGCGGATTTCTTTAAGGATTTATCGTATGAACAAAAAGCTGAAGAAGTATTGTTAGAAATGAAAAGACTTAGAGCTTGAGGGGCAGTCTATTATAAGACTGTCCTCTATTTTTGACGGTGCATCAAAGTGTGTTTTCCGTTACAATGAGAGAATCAATAGAAATAAGGTGATAAACAGTATGGAAACAAAGAAAAAGGGTGAATGGTGTGAAATTACCGTTCCAGCTAAATGGAATGGTATAAGTATTGAATCGGTATTAAAAGTAGAATGGGAAATACCGAAAAAGCTATTACATCAGCTTCGTATGGAAAAAGGTGTTACGGTTAACGGGGAACAAAGAAGATGGAATGAGCTTTTAAAAGAGAACGATAAGTTACAAGTCCATATGTTTGCGGAGGAAGAGTACGGTGTAGATCCAGAATATGGTGAATTACATGTAGTATACGAAGATGATCACGTACTTATCGTAAATAAACCAGAGCAAATGGACACACACCCTGCTGAAAAAGGTGGAACCGGGACGCTTGCAAACCTTGTTGCTTTTCATTTTCAAATGCAAGGTTTAGAGACGAAGGTGCGTCATATTCATCGTTTAGATAAAGATACGACAGGTGGTGTCGTGTTTGCTAAGCATAGAATTGCTGGTTCAATTATGGATCGCTTATTAATGGAAAGAAAAATTAAAAGAACGTACGCAGCGCTCGTTGAAGGGAAAGTAAAGAAGAAACAAGGAAAGATTGATGCTGCTATCGGAAGGGATCGCCATCATGCTACAAGGCGTCGTATTTCTCCAAAAGGTGACCAAGCTATCACATATTATAAAGTAGAAAAGTATTTTAAGAAGCAAAACACGACTTTCGTAACGTTACAATTAGAAACGGGTAGAACACATCAAATTCGTGTTCATATGAGTCATAATGGTAATCCATTAGTTGGGGATGTATTATATGGTGGACAAACAAAATATATGTCCAGTCAAGCATTGCATGCGATGAAGATACATTTCTTGCATCCAATTACGAAAGAAGCGATTGAAGTTGATGTGCCGTTTCCTACAAAGTTAAATAATAAAATAAAAGAATTTCAAAAAGAAAATGCGTAAAGTATAAGTTTTAACTTGAAAAAAGTAGATTTTTGCAGGGATTTCTCTAAAAGAAGCGAAGCCGTTAAGAGAAAAGAGAGGTGAGAATCACTTGATTAAATATAAGTATGTACTGGGAATATTTTTCGCTTGTCTTTTACTTACTCTATTTCTCTATCCCTATTTACCAAATCGTATGGCAGTACATTGGAATGTAAATGGTCAGCCAAACGAGTTTATGAGTAAACAAGTCGTTGTAGCATTTATTCCCTGTTTTATTATTTTTTCATATGGATTTTTGTATATTATTTCACATAATATATTTAAGTTTAATGAAAGAGAGCATGGTATTATAGGCGGATTTATAAAGAAAATTACGTTATTTATGTTGTTTATTCATACGCTTATCCTCTTTATTAATTTTGGGGATTTGATATCCTTTCAAACAGGATTAACGATTGGGATTAGTATGTTTCTTTTTATGCTGAGTAAAGAATTTAAGAAAATAAAAGGCAAAGAAAAAGAAAAAGATCCAATTAAATTACAAAAAATTTGTTTAGTGAGTAGACGGATTTTTCAAGTGATGGCATGTGGCATATTGTTTTCATTGTTTTTGAACTTAGAGTGGGGATTTTATGTATTGCTTAGTGTAATAAGCTGTGGATCTATGTTGTTTATGTTATATATTTTCTATTCATACATAATAGAAAGCTATGAAACTTAAAAAAGAGTCTTCTCATTATGAGAAGACTCTTTTAATCTATTTACTTCGTAATAAATTGTTGTGTCCAGTAGTTGCCGCTTTCTACATAACCAACACCGATGTGAGTGAAGCCGTTATTTAAGATGTTTGCACGGTGTCCAGCGCTGTTCATCCAAGCTTGTACTACTTCTTCAGGTGTACGTTGACCTTGAGCGATATTTTCACCTGCAGATGTATAAGAAATACCAAATTTCTTCATCATGTCAAACGGAGACCCGTATGTAGGGCTGTTATGATCAAAGTAGTTGTTTTTTTGCATATCTTCAGACTTAATACGTGCTACTTTGCTTAATTCAGTATCGATTTTTAGTGCTGGTAAGCCTTGTTTTGCACGCTCAGCGTTTGTTAATTCAACAACACGTTGTTCAAACTCGCTTAAAGATTTTGCTTCTTCAGCAGGCTTTTGCTCAGCTGGTTTTTGTTCAGCAGGTTTTTGAGTATTGTTGTTTTCAGCAGGCTTTTGAGCTTCTGGTTTTTGAACTTCTTCAGCAGGTTTTTGCTCAACTGGCTTTTGAGTTTCTGGCTTAGCTGTTGGTTGCTCAGTTACAACATTTCCAGTAGGTTGTTGACCAGGAATGAAGCAGTTTGGTTGGAAGTTTCCTTGTTGCCATTGTGCTAATGATTCAACTCCCATAGATTGTAAGAATGCTTGTAATTCTTGTTGGCTCATTTGTTTCATCATTACTTTTGAATGCTGAATATTTTGAACCTTTACGTTAGATGGTTGTACTGTTGCAGCTTGTGCATCTAGAGAAGATACTCCTAAAGTAAGAGCTGTTGCAGCAGCTACAGATAATAAAACACGCTTTTTCATGATGTGTGTCCCCCTATATAAAGTTTTAATTTGTTTTCACACGATTTGTTTTTGACAGCCTGTCTGACTGACAAATTCATCGTAGCATACAATTTGCGAGAAAAAAGATGGAAAAAAATTCATAGACTTTAAAATTACCTAATTTATCCTAAGAGAAGAAGCGAGCAAAAATAAGAGAAATATAGAGTATAAAAGGAATTTATAGTGTTTTTATACTTGGTTTTAAGAGGGGGTTTTTGGATAAAGTTACCTAAATAGAAAATGAAGAATCCTATTGTATCAATGGTTTGAACGTTTTTTTGAGGAATATAATGGATTGATTTTTACAAAACTGTAATGTTTCTGTTGTTCTTTTTTATAATAAAGTAACATATTTTTAATGTTGTAGCAGACAAAAAAGCGGCTATCTCTTTACATAGACGAAGGAGATAGCCGTTTTCCTATTATTACGTATGTTACGAGTTAGTTTCAATTGCTTCTAATAATAAATCCACAATGTGAATTCCTCTCATTTTATGAGAAAGCCCTTCTCGCTCAATGCCCAATTTCATTTGTAATAAACAACCTGGATTTGCAGTAACAATGGTTGCTGCTTCTGTTTCATGCACACGGTCCATTTTGTAATCTAGAAATTCCATTGATAACTCTGAATGAACAATATTGTAAATACCAGCAGAGCCACAGCAGCGGTCGGCATCTTTCATTTCTCGATATGTTGCCCCTTGGATAGCCTCTAGTAACATACGAGGTTCAGAAGATGTGCGCATAACATTGCGTAAATGACAAGAGTCTTGATACGTAATAACCTGCGGCGTGAGTCGTAAGTCAGTTCGCTTATGGAAGTCTAGTTCTACTAGTATAGCAGTAATATCTTTAATTTTAGAAACAAACTGCTTAGCACGTTCAGCCCAATCCGGATCATCCTTTAAAAGATAATCATAGTCTACAAGATAAGCCCCGCAACCACCTGCATTCGTAATAATATAATCGATGTTTAAATTTTCGAATGCTTTTATATTTCGCTTTGCTAATTCTTTTGCTCCACTCTTTTCACCAGCATGTCCATGCAATGCACCGCAGCAACTTTGTGTTTTCGGAATAACGATATCACAACCAGCTAATTGAAGAAGTTTCATCGTTGCATTATTTGTTTCTAAAAACATCGTATCCATTAAGCAGCCTGTAAAGAATGCAACTTGTTTTTTCTTTGTACTTTCTGCAGGTAAAAATGAAGGACGATCTTTCATCGCTTTCATTTTAGGGACTTTTGGTAAAACGAGATCCATCGTTGCAAGGGTTTCAGGGAATAACTTCATAATCCCTGTTTTATGTGTTAGCGTTTGTAAACCAGAACGTTGATAAAATCCGATTAGTCCAGTTAATGTTCTCATTCGATTTTGATGGGGGAATAATCCTTCAAAAACGACTTTTCGAACAGCTTTCACTGGCACTGAGAATTTTTTATTTTGATTAATAATATCACGAGTTTCTTCTAATAAATGTCCATAATTTACACCAGATGGACAAACAGGCTCACAAGCACGGCAACCAAGACAAACGTTTAATGTATTTTCAACATCTTCATCTGGTTCGATTAAACCATCAACGACTGCTTTCATTAATGCAATACGTCCGCGCGGTGAATGTGACTCTTTATATCCGGATTGAATGTAGGTAGGACAAGTAGGTAAACAAAAACCGCATCGCATACAGTTTAGTAATTCATCTTCACTTAATCGTTCTTTAAATTCTTTTTGAATATTTTCTTTATTTAATGTGGTCATCGCTCAACCACCACTCTTTTTCGAGTGTCTTTCGCGAACATTTTTCCAGGATTCATAATGTTATTTGGATCGAAAGCTTGCTTTATTCCTTGCATAGCTGCAATACCTTCTTTACCTAATTTCATTTCTAAATATGGAGCTTTCATTGCACCAACACCATGTTCACCAGTAATTGTGCCACCAAGTTCAATTGCTTTCGCAAATATTTCAGCAAAAGCTTGCTCAGCTCGGTGCATCTCTTCTGCATTACGAGCGTCTGTCATACAAGTTGGATGTAAATTACCATCACCAGCATGTCCAAACGTACAAATAGGAATATTATATTTTTTTGCAATGGCATTAATAGCTTCAACCATCGGAGCGATTTGTGAACGTGGTACAGTCGCATCTTCTAATATTGTAGTAGGTTTTAATCGTGCGAGCGCTGATAGAGCACTACGGCGAGCGGTACGAAGCGCATCTGCTTCTGTTTCACCTTTTGCAACGCGAACATCAACCGCATTCATAGAGTGACAAACGTTAGCCATTTTTTCAATATCTCGATTGACTACTTCGGGCGGACCGTCTTGTTCGATTAATAAAATTGCTTTTACATCTGTAGGTAAACCGATTTGTGCAAACGCTTCTACTACTTCAATTGTCGGTTGGTCTAAAAACTCCAGTGTTGCTGGAATGATTTTATTTGCAATAATAGAAGAAACAGCACGTGCAGCTTCATTAATATCTTCATATAGTGCAAGCATTGTTTTCTTTGTTTCAGGCATAGGAACAAGTTTTAATATAGCTTCTGTTACCACGCCAAGTGTTCCTTCAGAACCGATAAATAAACGAGTTAAATCGTAACCAGCTACATCTTTTGCTAATTTACCACCAGTGCGAATAATATCGCCATTTGGTAAGACAAGTTCAAGCCCCATTACATAATCACGTGTTACGCCATATTTCAAACCGCGTAATCCACCTGAGTTTTCATTAATATTACCGCCGATTGTAGAAATTTTCATCGAGCTTGGATCTGGTGGATAAAATAAACCTTTTTCTTCTACCGCTTTAATAATATCAAGTGTAATGACACCAGCTTGTACAGTAATTGTTAAGTTTTCTTCATCAATTTCTAAAATATTGTTCATATGGCGGAAAATAAGGACGATACCGCCTTCAAGTGGACATGTTCCTGCGCAAAGGTTTGTTCCAGACCCGCGCACATACACAGGGATTTTGTGAGTGTTACATACTTTTAACACTTCAGCTACTTCATTTGTATTACGAGGAGCAATGACTGCATCAGGCATTGCTTGGAAGTTTGGAGTGGCATCATAACTATAAGTTAAACGCCCCATATTGGATGTATCTACATTATCTTCGCCAACAATAGATACGAATGAATGAATAATTTGTTTTTCTAACATTGGAAATCCCCCTCAAACTGTTAACGTGTTTAGTTATAATAAACAACGTGGTAACAGTGCTTTCATTATAATGATAAAAAAGTCGAGGGATTCTTTCTATGTATAATCATCTAAAGATTAATCTGTTTTATCGTTCTTTTTTGTATGATCATCTAATAGGAGGAGTGCGAAGTATAAAACGTTTAAGTCTTTGAATTGTTTTGGATCAAGTCCTGTATGTTCTTCAATCTTTTTTAGCCTGTAATGTAATGTGTTAATGTGTATATGTAATTGTTTAGCCGTCTGTTTATAAGATTGGTTATAATCGATAAATAAGCGCAAAGTATGTATAAGCTCAGGAAATGATAATAAGTTTTCGATGGTACGCTCTAGAAATTGTTCACGCGTTTCGGCAGAAATATCTTGTAAACACATTTCTAAACGTAAATCTTCATTAAATACAATTTTTTTCGTTTCCAATGATACAGAAAGAGCGCGTAATGCTTGTTCGTAACATATGTTCATATTGTTTGAGGTAACTGTTTGTCCAATCCCGATATATAAAGAAATAGAAAATAAAGTTTCGCAGTCTTGTTTTAACCGTTTTAAAAATTGATAAGTTTGCTCTTTTGAGCTCGTTGCTGTAAATAAAATAAAACGATCATTTCCCCAACGAACAAATAGATGCTCTTTTGTTAAAATATTACGTATGTGTTGCCATATTTTACGCTGGAGCATCGTGTCATTTTTGCCAATAGAAAACAAAATAAGTTGTTTTTTCTTATATAAATCAATGCCAAGTGTTTTGGCGCGATCAAGAAAACTCGGGGACCACTCTGTATTTTGAAGCCAATCAAAGACAAAAGCTTCATAAGAACGGTGCTCAAGTTCTAGTTGCTCTAAAAAGTAGTTTTCATGAATTAATAATTCGGTCATCTTACGCAATATTTCTCCGTAGCGTGAAATATTTTCAGGTTCTCCTGTAATCCCAATGACACCAATTACTTCATCATGAAATAATAAAGGAAGATTCATCCCAGCCTTTACACCTTGCAATCGCCTTTCATCTTCTTTTGTAATGATGACGGTTTTCTTTTGTTTGGCGCAGCGGAGTGCACCTTCATGAAATTGACCAATTCTTTCTGTATCTGTACTTGCGATAATAACGCCTTCTATATTAATGATAATAATATTTTCTGTAATTAGTCTGCGTACTTCTCGTACAATTTTATTCGCTAAATCAGGAAATAGCATAATTGACACACCTCAAATTCTATTTGTTGTACATTATATATGTAAATTGAGTAAGAAAGGGAAATTTCACACTTTCCACACATTTATTTGTTATTTTACAATTATAACGAAATCATCCGAAGATGGAGGGAATCTTTTGAGAAAGTATGTTTTTCTTCTCTGTTTTTTATTTCTACTAGTAGGGTGTCAAGGAAGTTCATATACACCAATTGCTAAAGATAAAAATGTTATTATAACTACGAATATAAAAGAAGGCAGCATTAGTTTTATTGATAAAAAAGATAAAAAGTTAATTACGACATGGGAACTAAATGAGCCAATGGCCGGAATCACACTGCTTCCAAATGGCGATGAAATACTTGTATACGGTAAGCAATTAGAATATATGTATGTATATTCACTAGCGGAAGGAAGGCAAGTGGGAAAATATAAAACTGGAAAGGGCATTGTAAATGTGGTGGTATCAGCAGATGAAAAACAATTATTTGCTGCTGATCAAAATGTTCAAAAGGTAAGGTTCTTTACGATAAATGGGAAAGAGACAGGAAGTGTTTCAACAGGAAAAGGGCCTATAACGATGGTAGAGTATCAGAATCGGTTATCTGTACTAAACTTTTATGATACGAAACTAACGACAATTGATACGAAGAAAAAAGAAGTTATTCAATCCTTTATGATTCCGCCAGCATCAACAGGAGCGACGATTAGTCCTGATGGGAAAGAAATATGGATTGGCGGACATGGTGATGGAAATCAAGTAAATGAGAAAGTGTTAGTGTATTCTTTACAGAGTGGAGAAATGGTGCGTTCTTTACACGCTCCATTTATGCCTGTGAATATAACGAAGGATAGTAAGTACGTATATGCACTCAGTCATGGATCGAATACACTTAGAAAGTTTGATATTAGCACATATAAAGAAATAGCTTCTGTAGAAGTAGGGTCGAATCCATTTGCATTTTTTGAGAGCGGAGCAGAAGGGTATGTAGCCAGTTATGATAGTGATGAAGTGTGCGTTATAGATATGAAGAATTTGAAAATAAAACAAACAATTAAAGTCGGAAAAGGACCGTTTCAACTCATAGAGAGGGAAGGGAAGGACAATGAATAAATATAGAGTGCTAGTTGTAGATGATGAAAGTGATATGAGACAGCTTGTTGGAATGTATTTGGATAACTTTGGATATGAGTGGGGAGAAGCTGAGAATGGAAAAGAGGCTCTTAAAAAACTAGAAACGGATCATTATGATTTCGTTGTATTAGATATAATGATGCCAGAAATGGATGGACTTTCAGTTTGTAAAGAAATTAGAAAAACGTCAGATGTGCCGATTATATTTTTAACGGCAAAAGGTGAAGAGTGGAATAGGGTGAACGGCTTACGTATGGGAGCAGATGACTATATTGTAAAACCGTTTAGTCCTGGTGAATTGGTTGCCCGTATGGAAGCTGTGCTAAGAAGATATACAAAGCAAGAACAGCAAGAAGAGATTCAATTTGGACCAATTCTTATCAATGAAAAAAGTAGACGAATAGAGGCGGGTGGTGAGCCGATTTCTCTTACTGTAAAAGAGTTTGATTTATTATATTTTCTTTGCCAACATACAGGACAAGTATTTAGCCGGGAGCAATTACTTGAAAAGGTATGGGGATATGATTATGCCGGAAGTACAAGAACGGTAGATACGCATGTGAAAACGATGCGCTTGAAGCTTGGAGAAAGTGGAAACTACATTCAAACTGTTTGGGGTGTAGGCTATAAATTTGAGGTGTAACGTATGTTTACGATGGTACAAAAACTTTGGCTTACAGTAGTATGTGCAGTATGTGTAACAGTGTCCTTTCTTTATTTCGTATCTTTATACTCGTATGAAAAATTATACGTTGATAATTTAAAAGCTTCGTTAGTAATGGAAGGAAAAAGTCTTGCTGCTCAATATGATAAGCGTGAAGGAATATCAACTTTTGAAGAGAAAGTAAGATCGTTTGATCAAATATCTAGTTCAGACGTTATTTTCGTGTCTAATCCGCGTGATTTAAGCGCATGTTTGCCTTTTGATGTGCATCATCATTCTCTTATAAGTGAAGGAGATAGGCAAACGCTATTAGACGGGAAAACTGTGACAAAAATAGGATATGAAGAACATTTTGACCGTAATATTATGGGGGTTGTCATCCCTGTATTGGAAAATAAAAAATTAGTCGGAATTGTCTATTCGTATATTCCTTTAAAAAGTATAAAAGATTTAATCTATGATATGGGTCTTATTTTAGCACCGTTAGCAATTGCTATGATTTTAATTACGATATGGGTTGGAAGGAAAATTATAATTGCAATTACGAAGCCACTTTCGCAAATGGAGCGGGTTGCAAATCATTTGGCTACGGGAGATTTTTCGGAGCGGATTACAGTTTCTTCAGAGGATGAAATTGGACGATTAGGAAAAGCATTTAATAAAATGGCAAATTCATTAGAAACAGAAGATGTAAAGCGTAAGGAATTTTTAGCAAATGTTTCGCATGAACTTAGAACACCACTTAGTTATATAAAAGGGTATAGCGAGGCTATTTTAGATGGTGTTGCAAAGGGACCGCAGCAGGAAAAAGTAACGCAGCTAATTCATAAAGAAGCAGGTCGTATGCAGCGTCTCGTTCATGACTTGTTAGACTTAGCACAATTAGAAGGTGAGCACTTTCCGTTAAAGAAGCAACCTATCGTTTTTTCACAGCTGATTGAAGACGTATTAGATACGTATGAGATTAAGTTTATAGAAAAGGAAATTCATATTTCAACCAATTTAAATCCAGAGGTCATTGTCATGATTGATGAGGATCGTATGCAACAAGTGCTTCATAATGTGTTAGATAATGCGATACGGTATACAAATCAAAAAGGAAATATCGTTATAACTTTAGAGCAAATCGATGATTACTGTGAATTAAAAATAAAAGATACAGGAATTGGTATTGATATAGAACATTTGGAGAATCTTGGAGAACGCTTTTACCGAGTTGATAAAGCGAGAAGTCGTCAACACGGTGGAACAGGTTTAGGCCTTGCTATTGTGAAACAAATTGTTCATATACATGGTGGACAGTGGAAAATTGAAAGTGAAAAAGATAAGGGAACAACGGTTATTATTAAACTGAATGTACAGGATGAGGGGAGCATGTTCTAATTTTTAGGACATGTTCTTTTTATTGAAGAAAATATTTATCCCGCTATTCGCTGGGCAGTAAGACACTCACCTCAAAATTCAACGGAAGCAAAGAAGTTAGGTGGAGGCCCTGCTGCCCGTAAAAGCCCGATTGGTGAGAGCTAATAATCAGTGGGCGATGAACAAAACCTCCACTGATTAAAGTTTCACTTTATACGTAAAAATATAAATTAATATGTAATAAATATCGAAAATTTGACTATTTTATGAACAAAACATTTGTACTTCTTATCAATTCGGTCTAAAATAGTTATGATGCAAAGTTCTTATAAATCGTTTCAATTGTTGTTTGGAAGATACTGAGGTGATTTAACTGGAGTACAAATCTATTAAACCGAAAAAAATTTACGAAGAAGTATCTGAAGCTATTTTAACAATGATTAAAAATGGTACGTTAAAACCTGGTGACAAACTACTCCCTGTGCATCAATTAGCTGAGCAGTTTCAAGTTGGCAGATCTGCTGTTCGTGAAGCGCTAAGTGCGCTAAGAGCGATGGGCTTAATTGAGATGAAACAAGGAGAAGGTACATATGTGAAGAACTTCGATTCTTCTTCATTAACGAAATCATTAAACAATAGATTATTAATGAAGAAAGAAGATATTTTGAATTTATTAGAAGTACGAAAGGTGCTTGAAGTGGGGGCAGTTCGAGTAGCGGCGGCAAAACGTACGGAAGATAACTTACAAAATATGAAACATTGGTTAGATGAAATGGCAAAGAGCATTGGAGATGAAAAGGCTGGCGAAAAAGCCGATTTTCAATTTCATATGGGAATTGCAGAGTCTTCGCATAATAACATTTTGCTTGAACTCATGAATCATGTTTCAGAGATGATTGCTGAAACAATTGGTGAATCAAGACGCATTATTTTATATGGTGAACAAACGACATCAGAACGACTTATAGAAGAGCATCAAGTTATATATGATGCGGTGTTAAAACAAGATGTAGAATTAGCGCAGCAAGCAATGCTAGATCATTTAACAAATGTAGAACATATTGTCACAGGTAAAAACGATATAAATTCGTAATTTAATCTTTTAAAAATTTAATTTTCTGATAAAATAGAGAAAGATTAAGTAAGCGTTTTCTTTAGAAGAGGGAGAGGATAGGCCATGGTTGAGCCTATTTCTTCTCTACTAAGTCATCTGATGACCATATGTTTGTTGGTGAAGTTGTAAAAAGGGGGAGTAATAGTTATGAAAGTTACTTTATTTGTTACTTGTTTAGTCGATATGTTTGAAACAAATGTCGGCAAAGCAACAGTTGAAGTGTTGGAGCGTTTAGGTTGTGAAATTGAATTTCCAGAAGCACAAGTTTGTTGTGGGCAGCCTGCTTATAATAGCGGCCATGTAGAAGCAGCAAAAGAAGCGATGAAACATATGATTGAAACTTTTGAAGATGCAGAATATATTGTTACGCCATCTGGTTCTTGTGCGACAATGTTTCATGAGTATCCGCATGTTTTCAAAGATGATCCAAAGTGGGCTAAACGTGCACAAAAAGTTGCTGATAAAACTTATGAATTTACACAGTTTATTGTAGATGTTTTAAAAGTTACAGATGTTGGTGCAAGTTTACCAGGGATAGCTACTATTCATAAATCATGTCATATGACGCGTATGCTTGGAGTAAAAGAAGCACCAGGAATTTTATTATCAAATGTAAAAGGATTAACTGTGAGAGATTTGCCAAACGTGCAAAATTGTTGCGGGTTTGGGGGAACGTTTTCAGTTAAGATGACTCCAATTTCTGAGCAAATGGTAGACGAAAAAGTAGATAGTGTCATGGAAACAGGTGCAGATTATTTAATCGGTGCAGATTGTGGGTGTTTGTTAAACATTGGCGGACGTATTGAGCGTTTAGGAAAAGAAGTAAAAGTAATGCATATTGCTGAGGTACTGAATAGTCGCTCATGAAGGGGGAACATAAGCTATGTCTATGAAAATCAGTGAGAAAAAATTTAATGATCGCGTTGGTGATGGAATTCAAGATTCGTTTATGCGCGGAGCAGTATCTTCTGCACAAACGCGTTTATATACGAATCGCTTAAAAGCTGCAGATGAATTAGGAAACTGGGAAGAGTGGCGTGAACTAGGTGAACAAATTCGTCAACATACGTTAGAAAATCTGGATTATTACTTAATGCAGTTAAGTGAAAATGTATCAAAAAGAGGCGGGCACGTGTACTTTGCGAAGACGAAAGAGGAAGCTGCAAAGTATATTCAAGACGTTGCCAAAAAGAAACAAGCGAAAAAAGTAGTAAAATCAAAGTCGATGGTAACAGAAGAAATTAGTATGAACCATGCGCTTGAAGAGATTGGCTGTGAAGTATTAGAGAGTGACTTAGGAGAGTATATCTTGCAAGTAGATAATGATCCACCTTCACATATTATTGCACCTGCACTTCATAAAAATAGAACGCAAATTCGCGATGTATTTAAAGAAAAGCTAGGCTATGAAAATTCTGATGACCCATATGAAATGACAAAGTTTGTTCGTAAACAACTTCGTGAGAAATTTATGGATGCAGAAATTGGTGTAACTGGTTGTAACTTTGCTGTTGCCAATACTGGATCTCTTTGTTTAGTAACGAATGAAGGTAATGCAGATCTTGTTATGTCAATTCCTAAAACACAAATTGCGGTAATGGGTATGGAACGTATGGTTCCGACAATGGAAGAATTAGATGTTTTAGTTGGTTTACTATGTCGTAGTGCAGTAGGTCAAAAATTAACAAGTTATGTAACAGTAGCAGGACCAATTCAAGAAGAGGAAGTTGATGGACCTGAAGAATTCCATTTAGTGGTTGTTGATAATGGTCGCTCTCAAATTCTTGGATCTGAATTCCGTTCCGTATTACAATGTATTCGTTGCGCTGCTTGTGTTAACGTATGTCCTGTATATCGTCACGTTGGTGGACATTCATATGGATCGATTTACTCAGGACCAATCGGTGCGGTATTAACACCGCTTCTAGGTGGATATGATGATTACAAAGAGCTTCCTTATGCATCTAGTTTATGCGGAGCATGTACAGAAGCTTGTCCAGTAAAAATTCCGTTGCATGATTTATTATTAAAACATCGTCAAGTCATCGTTGAGCAAGAAGGTCGTGCACCACTTGCAGAAAAACTAGCGATGAAAATGTTTAGTATGGGTGCTTCTTCAGCTGCTTTATATAAAATGGGTTCAAAAATGGCACCAGCGGCAATGAGTCCATTTACATCTGGTAATCGTGTATCAAAAGGTGTTGGACCACTTAAAAACTGGACGGATATTCGTGAATTCCCAGCTCCAAGTAAAGAACGATTCCGTGATTGGTATAAAGATCATAAGAAAGGCGGGGATAAATAATGACAGGATTAATTCAAAACCGTGATGCCTTTCTAGATAACATTGCAAAAGAACTTGGGCGCGCACGTAAAACAGAAGGTGTAGAGCGTCCAGTATGGAAAAGTAATGTGAATATAGAAACGTTAAAAGATTATTCACAAGAAGAATTACTAGAAGTGTTTAAAAAGCAATGTACAAACATTCATACAACTGTAGTAGAAACGACAAATGACCGTTTAGGTGAAGACCTTCAAAAAGTAATCATGGAAAACGGCGGGGGACCTATTTTATTATCAGCAGATGATCGTTTTGATGCATATGGTTTAACATCTTTATTTAAAGAAGAACTTCCAAAGCGAGACGTTGAAGTAAACGTATGGGATCCAGAGAGAAAAGACGAAAATATGCGTTTAGCTGAAAAAGCGAATATTGGTATTGCATTTAGTGATTATACATTAGCCGAATCTGGTACAATTGTTGTACAAAGTCATAAAGGGCAGGGACGTTCTTTACACTTTTTACCGACTGTATATTTTGCTATTATTCCACGTGAAACACTTGTGCCTCGTATTACACAAGCAGTTCAGGATATGAACTCACGCGTAGAAAATGGGGAGACAGCGGCATCTTGTATTAACTTTATTACAGGGCCAAGTAACTCGGCTGACATTGAGATGAATCTTGTTGTCGGAGTACATGGACCATTAAAAGCAGTATATTTCATCGTATAAAAGAGGGGAAAGCAGGCCAGAAAATGGCCTGCTTTTTTAGTAGAATAAAGGATAATATGAAGTAGAAGTTCTCTCCTTTTTTTGCTATGTTTTTTGGGAAAGGAGAGGAAGGGATGTTCACTTATTTATATGCACTGTTAGCAGGGATGGTGTTTGGTTCTTTTTTTATGTTAGTTGCGGTGAGGGTTCCATTAGGTGCGTCTATTATTACCCCGCGTTCACATTGTTATTATTGCAAATATGTGCTAAGGCCAAAAGAACTAATCCCCATCATTTCATTTTATATACAAAGAGGCTGTTGTACGAATTGTAAGAGGAAAATTCCAATTATATATGTAGCATTTGAATGTATAACAGGAAGTATATTTCTTCTTACCGTGTATATGATTGGAATAGAACAAGAACTTATTATCATTTTATCCCTTTTTTCGCTACTTCTTATTATTTCAGTTACAGATTACTTATATATGTTAATTCCTGATTGTATTTTAATTTCGTTTGCGGTTTTACTCATTCTCGAAAGTGTTTTTGTACAATTAGTTACTTGGACAGATAGTATAGTTGGTAGTGGTGTTATATTCCTTTTGTTATATTGCATGCAAAAGATATATCCAGAAGGGCTTGGCGGAGGAGATATAAAACTACTTTCGTTACTTGGTTTTATAGTAGGAGTGAAGGGCGTTTTTATCGTTTTATTTTTAGCATCTTGTTTTAGTCTTTGTTTTTTCGGGATTGGTATCGGATTAAAACGTATAGAAGTACGAAAGCCAATTCCATTTGGTCCTTTTATTAGTCTTGGGGCAATGTGCTATGTATTAGCTGTTTATTCAAATTAGAGAGGGAATCGAAAATGAACGTATATATGGATGATCAAAGAAGTTGCCCGTTCGGGTATGTGTCCGCAACTACAGTAGAATGTGCCTTGCAAATGGTTCGGGATTATGATGTGAATATTCTTTCCCTTGATTATAATATGGGCTGGGGAGCAAAAAATGGACTAGATTTTGTAGAAGCTTTTTGTACAGAGGGATTATATGTAAATGAAATTCACCTTCATACGAATGATGTCATCGGTATGCACAAGATGAAACAGAGAATGGATAAGGGAAAGGAAGAAGGAGAAATTAATCCTCACCTTGTTGTTAAATACGTGGGAAGCTAAAAACTCCAAAGTAAAACTTTGGAGTTTTTAATGTTTCATATGTGCTTGTAAAGGAATAATCTCTTCTTGTTGAGCTACTGCGATTTCAGTTTCTTCCTGTTGAACTTCAGGTGTTTTCTTTGTTAAGTAGTGGTATACCATACCGACAAATACTGATCCGCCAATAATGTTACCGATTGTAACAGGAATTAAGTTATGAATAGCACCTGAAAAAGAAATTGTCTCAGGATGCGGTGAAACTAAAGATAAAGCAAAGAGTGATAAGTTTGCAATACTATGTTCGTAACCAGATAAGAAGAATGTGAAAACAAGTAGCATCATGACTATTATTTTTGCTGTGTCACCTTTAACCTGAGAAGGTAAGAAACAAGCAAGACATACGAGCCAGTTACATAAAATGGCTTTAAAGAATAACTGCATTGTAGGTGTGTTCATCTTTCCTTCAACGACTTTATTCATTAAGTGACCGTGATCAATTGCTTCAAAAATTCCAGTTGCGTAAAATAGTAAGGCAAAGAATAACGCGCCGGCTAAGTTACCTGCATAACAAGCAACCCAGTTACGTAGTGTATCAGAAATCGTTGTTTCTTTTCTTAAAGTTGCTACAGTAAAGTACATTGTGTTCCCAGTAAACAATTCAGCACCGCCATATATAATAAGTACGAGAGCAATCCCGAAAAACATAGAAGCAGCTAAATAAGTTGCTGGTGAATCTGCAATGTGAAAAAAGTTACCTAATTTAAAACATAGTACAATAATAAAACCGATATAAATACCCGCAAGTGCAGCACGAATGAAATATTGCATTGGGTTTGTATCTAGTATTTTCTTTTTGCTTTTAGCCAGTTTGACAACATAATCTAGTCCTTGTTCTAGCATGAGTAATACGCTCCTTTAGTAAATCTTCTATAAATACTCCTTATATGAATAAAGTACATGGAATTGTTCTCACTTTCAATAAGTTTGTGCAATGTTTCACAAAAAGGACATACATACATTAAGAAAACGTTTACAAAAGGTAGTATAATGTAATTTTTTCTGGACATTGAGAGGAAGAAAGAAAAAAGAAAAAGCGCTGTAATTACAGCGCTTTTTCGTCTAAATTCTTTTCTACTTTTACTTCTACTTCTTTTGAGAAGAACCAACCACCAACTGCGATTCCGACTAATACAATCCAGAATGTAAGCTTCCACGGAGTGGATTCTGGGAATGAATGTGGAATTACATTTAATGCAGGGTGTGCTAATGTATAAACTGCTAGCTTCACACCAACCCAACCTACAATTAAGAATGCTGCGGTTTCAAGTCCTGGTTTACGTTTTAAGATTTGTACGAAAGCAGTTGCTGCAAATCGCATAATGATTAATCCGATAAGTCCACCTACAAAGATAACAGCGAATTGCCCAGTATCAAGACTACCAATTGTACCTAATCCTGTTTTTGGTAAAGTCATTGCTAGTGCAACAGCAGCTAAAATTGAATCAACTGCGAAGGCGATATCAGCAACCTCAACTTTAAATACAGTCCACCAAAAGTTCTCTTGTTTTTTCTTTGCTTCTTTTTCTTCTGTTTCTTCATCTGTATTCTTTTTAACATATGTTTTAAATAAGTGATTACCAGCGATAAACATAAGGTAGATGGCACCGATTGCTTGCACTTGCCATACATCGACTAAGAACGAAATCATAAATAACGATCCAAATCGGAAAACAAATGCCCCCGCTAATCCATAAAATAGTGCTTTCTTTCGTTTTTCTTCTGGTAAATGTTTTACCATAATTGCAAGAACAAGAGCGTTATCAGCCGCTAAAATCCCTTCAAGTGCAATTAGGATGAGTAATACCCAACCATACTCCAATAATAATGATACATCCATGTACATTCTCCTCTCATTTCTATAAGTTCTAAATAAGTGAAGAATTTCCCCACTATTTAGTTTCCCCATACTCCTGCCTATTAACTTTGGAAAAATCTGGAAGTGAATGCAAAAAAGACCTCTGCCGTTAATAGGCAAAGGTCTTGCTAGACATATGTAATAAAAAATGCCAACAAAGCCGGAAGAACTAAGTTCTACGTAATGACGACTTTGTTTCCAAGAAATATTCTTGGACGCTACTCCCCTTTGGAGATATGTTATTGTATTCTCATTATATGGATAATTTATACGGTTGTCAACCTGTTAAAATATCTTCATTCGGATATTTTATTTTCAGGTTCTTTTTACGAGCAAATGAAAAAGCCAATGTTAAAGGACCCATTTTCCCGAAAAACATCATAAAGATAATAATAGCTTTTCCGATTATAGTTAAGTGGGGTGTTAAATTCATACTGAGGCCAACAGTCCCAAATGCTGAAAATACTTCGAAAGCACTCATCAATAGAGGAACTCGCTCAGTAATACTCAAAATTAAAATAGCAAAAAAGATAAATGAAATGGAAATAATAGTAATGGTTAATGATTTGACAATGAGAGTATCTTTAATGGATTTTTTAAATACGACAATATCCTCTTGTTCTTGTAAAAATTTAAATACGCCAAAAAATATGATTAAAAATGTTGTTAACTTAATCCCACCACCAGTTGAAGCGCTACCAGCACCAATAAACATAAGGAGCATCATTAATAGGAGAGAAGGTTTTGACAATGTAGAAATATCAACAGTATTAAACCCGGCAGTTCGCGTTGAAATTGCTTGAAAATAAGAGGCCAATCCTTCTTCAAATGGGGTAAAACCTCTCATAGAAAGGGAGTTATGGAACTCGAATATAAAAATAAAAAGGGTAGCAATAATGTTGACGATTAGAGTAGAAGAGAGCATAAGTTTTGAATGTAGTGTAAGGTTTTTAAAGTTTTTCTTTCTTTTTATGTCTACGATTACTGTAAAACCAATTCCCCCTAAGATGATGAGAGAGGAAATGACGAGATTGACAAGAATGCTATGAGAATGGGACATTAAATTATCGCTCCACACAGAAAAGCCAGCATTGTTAAAGGCTGAGATTGAATGGAAAAAACTATAATAGATCCCTTTCATAACCCCATATTTTGGTACCCATTCAAAAGAAAGAATTATAGTAGCGATACATTCGACTGTAAAAGAGAATAAAAATAATGCTTTGGCAAGACGGATGATGCCGCCGATATTCGTTTGATTTAATGCTTGTTGCAGTAAAATTCGATTTTGAAGACCGATTTTTCTTCCGAGCATAATCGCAATTAAGACAGCAAAGCTCATAATGCCAAGCCCGCCAACTTGTATAAGCGTTAAAATGACACATTGTCCAAACAAAGTAAATACTTTTCCAGTATCTACAACACCAAGTCCAGTAACAGTACAAGCGGAAACGGTTGTAAATAAGGCATCGAGCCATGAAATGGAAGTTGTCGTAGCAATGGGTAGTTTTAATAAACATGTGCCGACAACTGATAATACAAGAAAAGACAAAGTAAGAACGCGGGGAGGGCTCATGCTAATATTAATCCGTTTCATTTTACAGATCGCTCCTTTCGTTTTGATTAGTATGTGAAAAAGCACCATTATGTATGTTGAAAATAGAAAGAGGCAGAGAATATCTGCCTCTAAGCCATATGTTATATTATTATCCACGTAATTGTTGTTGAGCTAAAGCAACAAGACGTTTTGTTACTTCACCGCCAACTGAACCGTTAGAACGAGATGCTGTATTAGATCCTAAGCTTACACCAAATTCTTGTGCAATTTCATATTTAAATTGTTCAAGTGCTTGTTCTGCACCTGGAACTAATAATTTGTTTGTTTTTACCATGTTGATACACATCCTTATGAGTAGTCCAGTTCAGCTAAGTTCTTATCTAAACTGGTAACGTTATTTTATGTGGAAACGACGTACTCATACGCGGAAGTAATCGGTGCGATTAGAAGTTCTTGGATAGAAAAAAGAGTAGCAAATTTGCTACTCTTTTTTTAGTATTGTCGCTGTTCCTTCCACGACAATATCATCTGATTGATTATATATGTTTGTTTGCAGCGTAATGATTTTTTTATCATCACGCTTCTTAATAACCTCTGCCACAACGCGAAGTGTATCACCGATTTTGACAGGGGCACGGAATGAAACATTTTGGGATAAATAAATCGTATTTTTGCCTGGGAGTTTCGTTCCAAGGATGGTAGAAATAAAACTCGAAACGAGCATACCGTGAGCAATACGTTCTTTAAACATTGTCGTTTTTGCAAAAGAATCTAAAATGTGAATAGGATTCACATCCCCAGTCAATTTTGCAAAATTGATAACATCTTCATCTGTAATTGTTTTTGTAAGGGATGCTTGATCACCGACTTGAATCTCATCATAGCGAAGCTCCGGAACAGTTTGTGCTTCTTGAAATGGATTCATTTTGTCCTCCTTCTTTTCCATATCGAAAAATGTTAGCCATCTTGATGTAGTAGGAGGAAGAAAGAGTTTTGTTTGTGCTGCGGTTAGCTCCCACATTTTTCTTACTTGATGGAAGTAAATAGATTTTTTGAGTTTTCCTCGAACTTTTTTGCGAGTTCCAACTGTTTTGACTTGAACTCTTCCAAAAAACCCTCTAACTGTTTTTGAGCCTCTTCACGTTGTAATTGTTGTTGCTCAATAAATTGTTTTGTTGTTTCTTCAAATTGGCCGCTTGTTTGGGTAAGAATTGACAATGATGTTTTTGTAGGAGAAACAGTAAGCTGATGCATATGAGCAGAAAGTTCCTTCCATTTGTCCTGCCACTCGTTAATTTGATCATTTAAGGAGTTTCCAGTTAATTGTTTCACGTAATCTGTATATTGGTTATTGAACTGAGCAGTGAGTTGTTGTAGTTCTTTTTCTAGTTCATCTACTCCTGATGTTAATTTATGCAAAGCGTCTTGTTGTTGTTTTAATGTTTCTAAAGTAAGTTGCTCTAATTGCTTCCCAGCTGAAGAGAAAAGGGAAAGTGATTGAGACCAGTTTTTCCAAAATGCATCGACTAATTCGTATGGTTTAGTTTCCATTGTTTGACCCCCAAATGTTTTTTTGCATATTGTGAACGCAGATTACTCTGCTGTACCACCAGGTGAAGATGAAGAATCCTTTTCATCCTTTTCTGGAGAAGTAGAAAATGGAAAGAATGCATTGGTGTATAACGTGAAAAACGTTCGCAACATATTTTGATAATGTTCAAAAGAAGTCGCACATGTTGTTAAATATTGCTCTCCATATTCAGTTAAAGAATAAATTCTTTTTGCCGGCCCTCCATCGCTTGTATCCCAAGTAGAAGAAATAAGGTTTTCTTTTTCTAATTTGCGTAGTGTTCTATAAACATTACCTTGGTCAACAGAAGAAAAGCCGATATCCATTAGCATTTGAATAAGTTTGTAACCATGAAGACTCCAGTCTTTTAGACAGAGAAGTAAGAAGGGAACTAAGAAGTTTTTTGGCATGGAGTTTGGTTGTTTCGCTTGGTTGCTCTCCAAACTTTCGCGTTGTTCTGGTTCATTTTGTAGCATGATTGTGCATCACCTCATGAATCAGTTAGATGGAATTTTTTGCTTATAAGTGCAATTTACACCTATCTGTTTTTAAAGTCAACACATTTGTTAGAAAATAGAAAAAAATAAAATATAGACTTGAAGTTTTATTCAGAATATTAGAAAATAGTGAATAGGTTGAATTGTTTCAAAAACGAAAAAGGGAGTGTAGGTAAAGTGATTGATCAAAAATTCGATCCACTACAAGCATGGAAAAATGCTTATGAACAAACCGAAACATTTTGGGGAAAAGCGCTCAATGAAACAATTAAAACAGAAGAATATTCTGCTTGGATGGGCAGCGTTCTAGATTTGAATTTGTTTTATCAAAAAGCATTAAATGATACGACAAAAAACTATTTAGAACAAGTAAATGTGCCGACGAAAGAGGATATCGCAAGAGTGGCTACGCTTGTTATTAACTTAGAAAATAAAGTAGATAACATTGAGGAGTTTCTAGAGGAGAAAGTAGATTCTTTAGGGCAAGCTCCTACATTAAAGCGTGATGTAACGAAAGTAAAACAAGATATTCGTACGCTTGAAACAAAAGTAGATCAAATTTTAGAATTGCTAGAAAAGCAAAATGCAGTACTAGCTAAACTACAAGTACCTGTAAAAGAAGAGGTAAAGCCTGCGAATAAACCAGAAAATAAAAAATGATAAAAGCGCTTGTTTATAACAGATAAAAGAGAGAGGGAGAATCTCTTTTCACGTATAAACAGCGAAACATAATTATATATGGACTCTATAGTATGAGTACCAAAATGATTCATAACAATCGTTCACAAATTCATTTAAGGGGGAAAAGAAATGGTTCAATTAAATGGAAAAGTAGCAATCGTAACAGGTGGAGCAAAAGGAATTGGAAAAGCAATTACAGTAGCATTAGCACAAGAGGGAGCGAAAGTAGTTATTAACTATAATAGCAGTAAAGAAGCAGCTGAAAATTTAGTAAATGAATTAGGAAAAGAAGGACATGACGTTTATGCAGTGCAAGCGGATGTTTCTAAAGTAGAAGATGCAAACCGACTTGTAGAAGAAACTGTGAATCATTTTGGTAAAGTTGATATTCTTGTTAATAATGCTGGTATTACAAGAGACCGTACATTCAAAAAGTTAAATCGTGAAGATTGGGAGCGCGTAATTGACGTGAATTTAAGCAGCGTATTTAATACGACAAGTGCGGTTCTTCCATACATAACGGAAGCAGAAGAAGGAAGAATTATTAGCATTTCTTCTATTATTGGTCAAGCAGGTGGATTTGGCCAAACAAACTACTCAGCAGCAAAAGCGGGTATGTTAGGATTTACAAAATCATTAGCGTTAGAACTTGCAAAAACAAATGTCACTGTAAATGCTATTTGCCCAGGATTTATTGATACTGAAATGGTAGCAGAAGTACCAGAAGAAGTACGTCAAAAAATCGTTGCAAAAATCCCGAAAAAACGTTTTGGTCAAGCTGATGAAATTGCAAAAGGTGTAGTATACCTATGCCGTGACGGTGCGTATATCACAGGTCAACAATTAAACATTAACGGCGGATTATATATGTAATGAAGTAAGAAAAAAGTGCATATCCATAGCAGGAATGCACTTCTTTTTTTTTAAGAAGGAAATCGACCAAAAAGGAGATAGAAAAATGACTACATTCGCAACAGAATGGGAAAAGCAATTAGAGCTATACCCAGAAGAGTACCGAAAAGCATACCGCCGAGTGAAAAGGGCGAGTGAAATTTTATTACGTGAACCAGAGCCGCAAGTCGGATTAACGCCGAAAGAGGTTATTTGGACGAAGAATAAGACGAAGCTTTATCGCTACATTCCAAAACAAGAAAAAACACAAAGAGTTCCAATTCTGTTAATATATGCTCTTATTAATAAACCATATATTATGGATTTAACTCCTGGAAATAGTTTAGTGGAATATCTAGTGGATCGTGGTTTTGATGTATATATGCTTGATTGGGGCACATTTGGTTTAGAAGATAGTCATTTGAAATTTGATGATTTCGTGTTTGATTATATTGCAAAAGCAGTAAAAAAAGTAATGCGAACTGCAAAATCGGACGAGATTTCTTTACTTGGTTATTGCATGGGTGGAACGCTAACTTCTATTTATGCAGCGCTTCATCCGCACATGCCAATTCGTAATTTAATTTTCATGACAAGTCCTTTTGATTTCTCTGAAACAGGATTGTATGGTCCTTTATTAGATGAGAAATACTTCAATTTAGATAAAGCGGTTGATACATTTGGAAATATTCCGCCAGAAATGATTGATTTCGGAAACAAAATGTTAAAGCCAATTACGAACTTTGTTGGTCCATATGTTGCTCTAGTAGATCGTTCAGAGAATGAACGCTTCGTCGAAAGCTGGAGATTGGTTCAAAAGTGGGTTGGTGATGGTATTCCGTTCCCAGGTGAATCATACAGACAGTGGATTCGTGATTTTTATCAAAATAATAAATTGGTTAAGGGTGAACTCGTTATTCGCGGACAAAAGGTAGATCTTGCAAATATTAAGGCGAATGTCTTAAATATTTCCGGGAAACGTGATCATATCGCTTTGCCATGTCAAGTAGAAGCATTACTAGACCATATTTCTAGCACAGATAAACAATATGTATGTTTACCAACAGGGCATATGTCTATCGTTTACGGTGGAACAGCTGTAAAACAAACATATCCGACGATTGGAAATTGGCTTGAAGAGCGTTCTAATTAAAAATAAAAAATCCAACTAGCCTATGTTAGTTGGATTTTTTTATGAAAAATAACAAAACATAGAAAGGAGAAATTTATATTTTAGGAGTATAATTATGAAACTTATGACAGGTAAGTTGTTTTGGAATACAGGAGTTTCAGTACCTTGTTATCCACCGTTAGGAAATGATATGATATGTGATGTGCTTGTAGTCGGAAGTGGCGAAGCAGGTGCCCATATAGCGTATTCTTTAGCGAAAATAGGTATGAGTGTAATGCTTATTGAAAAAAGAGAAATTGCATGTGGTAGTACATTTGCAAATGTAGGTGTATTACAGTTTCTTCATGATAAATCGTTAACCTCACTTATCCATACATTTGGTGAAGAAAAAGGGGTACGAGCATATAAACTGTGTTACGAAGCGTTACGGACAATGGAGAAAGTGGTACCTACTCTCGATATTGATCCCTATTTTATTCCGAGAAGTAGTTTATATTATGCAAGTAAAAGTGAGGATGTCTCATTTTTACAAGAGGAGTACAATACGTTGCAGAATTATGGATTTCCTGTTGAGTATTTTACAGAATCTGATATTAAGAAACGTTATCCTTTTATAAAACAAGCGGCATTATATACACACGGTGATGCCGAGGTGAATCCGTATTTATTAGCGCACAGTCTTTTGCATAAAGCAAATCAAATGGGAGCTAATATATATGAACATACAGAGGCAATACATATAAAAAAACGTAAAAATGATTTAATTTGTTACACGAAAATAGGAAATCAAATTGTAGCAAAGAATATTATTATGGCGACAGGTTATGAAGCGCTTTTTGGAAAGAAAGAAAGAAAAAATACAACAGTAGACACCTCTTATGCAATTGTAACAAATGAAATAGATCAGTTTGAAGGCTGGCATGAGCGATCGTTAATTTGGGAAACGGCACGGCCCTACTTATATTTTCGAACGTATCGAAGCCGCATTATAGTAGGCGGATTAGATGAAGCGCTGCAAATTCAAACAATTGGTGATACGAAATTATTGCATAAGCGTGATATCCTTATTAATATTGTAAAAGAGATGTTCCCGCAGTATAAAAATATACAGGCAGACTACTATTGGGCAGCCGCATTTGGTGGTACTCATGATGGTCTCCCCATTTTAAAAGAAGACGAAAAGATACATAATTTGTTTTACGCATTGCCGTATGGAGGTAATGGAACTGTATATGGAATGGTCTTTGCCAAATTATTTGAGCAGTTATTTACAAATAAAGAAAGTAAAGATTTTTCTTTATTTAATCGATAGAAAAAAGGTAGCGAAGTGATGGAATGAGAGATATAAAAAAGTTTTTACAAAAATTACGTCCTGTACAACTCATCGTTTTGTTTTATTTGTTAGCAGTAGTTGTATCGGTGATATTGCTTAGTTTACCGTTTGTTACGAAGCCTGGTGTGAAATGGACATTTATAGATGCGCTTTTTACATCGGTTAGTGCGGTAAGCGTTACGGGACTGTCTGTTATTACGATTTCAGATACGTTTACTACAGCAGGAATTATTGTTTTAGCCCTTATTCTACAATTAGGCGGCTTAGGAATTATGGCGCTTGGTACATTTGTTTGGATCATTACGGGGAAAAAGATTGGTTTGCAAAGAAGAAGATTAATTATGGCAGACCATAATCAAGGGAATTTATCGGGTCTTGTAGAATTGATGCGTTCTATTTTGATTGTAATTATTTCAATAGAACTTATTGGAGCAATCCTATTAGGTACAAGATTTTTACTTTACTTTCCGACTTGGAAAGAAGCTTATTTTCACGGTTTCTTTGCAGCTGTTAGTGCGACTACGAACGGCGGATTTGATTTAACAGGACAATCATTAATTCCTTATAAAAAAGATTATATTGTTCAAATGATTCATATGTTACTAATTATTTTAGGAGCGATTGGTTTCCCTGTGCTAATGGAAGTGAAACAATTCCTTAGTAAAAGGAGACAACAATTATTCCGTTTTTCATTATTTACAAAACTGACGACAACAACATTTTTTGCACTCGTTGTTGTTGGTACAATTATGATTTTTTTACTGGAGAGAAATCATTTTTTAGTAGGAAAGTCATGGCATGAAACTGTATTTTATACATTATTCCAATCTGTGACGACGAGAAGTGGTGGACTTGCTACGATGGATATACGTGAATTGTCACAACCGACGCTTTTATTTATGAGTATATTAATGTTTATAGGGGCATCTCCAAGTTCGGTTGGGGGCGGAATACGTACAACAACATTTGCTGTTAGTATATTGTCACTATATACCTTTGCAAGGGGTGGTAGAACAGTTAGAGTCTTCAAACGTCAGCTACATGAAGAGGATGTACTGAAAGCATCTGTCGTTATGACGATGGGGATTTTGTTATGTGCTACTGCGCTATTCATTTTATCTATTACGGAAAATGTACCGCTTATGAGCTTAATTGTTGAAGTTTGTTCTGCTTTCGGAACGACGGGACTATCAACAGGTGTTACGCCTGATTTAACAACTGTTGGGAAACTTGTACTTATTGTGCTTATGTTTATCGGACGCGTTGGTATTTTAACATTTATTTTAGCTAGTGGTGGAAGGGAACAACCACCTCGCTATAAATACCCGAAAGAGCGGATTATTATTGGATAGTATGAAACCATTCTACCTACGTTAGGTAGAATGGTTTTTTAGTCGTTAATTCCAAATTGTGGATGCATAAAAGCTTCATTTTTATTATCCGCTTCGTTTTTTAGCAACTCTTGATTTTCTTCTGAAATCCACCCAATATCATTTGTAGGATGGATCCACTCATCGCCAGCCATAATGGCAGGATCTATTTTATCACTCCAATTGTTAAGTGGACTGTTCTCGGAATTATATTTACTGTCTCCAATTACAACATCATATTGATTCACAAAAGGTTGTTGCATCGTTTTTCCTGTTCCTTTAAAAGATGGAAAATTCATTTGATGCGGGAGCGTTTCGTCTAAAATTGGTGATTGAATCTTTTCTTTTTTCTTCAAAATTATCGCTCCTTTTTATAATGATTTCTTCATACGTAGTATTTCCATCTAACGCCTCTTATGTACTTGTTAACACTTGCCAGTAATAATTATTTTAAGTTGTTTCAAACTAGAGTAGAAAGTGATTTCTTGAGAGCAGGTGAATGTATTGGTAAAAAGAAAAGTGAAACAAAATGCGGCAATCAATAATAATAAAACTCCGAAAGAAAGCTTACCAGATGCAGAATTTGCATTAGAGTATGAAGGAGAAAATAGCGCAAAGTATGCTAATCGTAATTCAAAAAAAGGGAAACAAAAATGAGGCGTTTTTTACAAACGCCTCATTTTTTTGTGGGATTATAAAGGTTTTTTTAATTATTTGTAAATTTAGTGTTTTCTATTAGCAGAAAAATGCGAAAAAACATAGAAGTAGCAACGTATTACACAAAAACAAACAACAAACAAAAGATTAATGTTGGTTTAATACTGCTTTTACACTAGTTGTTTATATTTGAGTTGTACATAAGATTTGTAAAAGGAGAGAGAAACAGTGAAAAAAACAATCTTTAAAGCTGTAGCGACTGGAATGGTATTTTCGTTATTAATGGGGTGTGGTGCAAAGAAGGAAGAAAGTGCTGGAGCGAAAGTGAAAGATGACAAATTATCTGGATCATTAACTGTTTACACAGCAATTGAAGAAGAGCTTGTACCAATTTATCTTGATTCCTTTAAAAAGAAATATCCTGATGTGAAATTGAACATTGTACGTGATTCAACAGGAGTTATTACTGCGAAATTGCTAGCTGAAGGGAAAAATACACAAGCAGATGTTGTATGGGGAACTGCGGCATCAAGTCTATTAGCTTTAGATAAAAAAGATATGTTAAAAGGATACTCTCCAAAAGGAGCAGATCGTGTTCTTCCACAATTTAAAGATGATAAGCAACCTGAAAAATGGGTAGGAAATACTGCATTTATGACGGGGATTGCTGTAAATAAAGAAGAGTTAAAGAAGAAAAATTTACCGATGCCAGAATCATATGAAGATTTAACGAAACCAGAGTATAAAGGAACACTTGTTATGCCACATCCAGCATCATCTGGAACAGGATTTTTAACAGTTTCTGCATGGCTACAAATCATGGGTGAAGATAAAGGCTGGGATTACATGAAGAAACTTCATGATAATATGGCAAGTTATACGCATTCAGGATCAAAACCAGCGAAATTAGCAGGAGCAGGTGAATATCCAGTCGGTGTATCAATGGTTTATAGTGCTTTAAAAGAGAAACAAAAAGGTGCACCAGTTGAAGTTGTACTGCCGAAAGAAGGATTAGGGTGGGAAGTAGAAGCGAACGCACTTATTAAGAAAGATAATGCGAAAAATGATAAATTAGCACAAGCATTTTTAGATTGGGCAATTACTGATGATGTAATGAAGTTATACTTTGAGAAAAATGGATTTGCGACAATTAAAAATGATTATAAACTTCCAGAGGGATTCCCGAAAGATGTTACTGAAAAATTATATAAAAAGAATGACTTTAAATGGGCAGCAGAAAATCGTGACAAAATTTTAGAAAAATGGGAAAAAGAGTTTGGCCAAAAAGCAGAACCGAAAAAGTAAGTGAGTGGGAGAGAGAAAAATGAGCGAATATTTATCAATTCAACACATTCAAAAACAGTTTGATGCATTTACAGCGTTAAAAGATATTTCTTTTACTGTGAACAAAAATGAGTTTGTTTGTTTATTAGGCCCGAGTGGCTGTGGGAAAACGACGTTGCTTCGCATTTTAGCGGGACTAGAGGAACCAACGACTGGCAGTATAGCTGTGAATGGAAAAGATATTACAGCATTGCCTCCTGGAAAGAGAAACTTCGGAATGGTTTTCCAATCGTATGCTTTATTTCCGAATTTAACAGCACTTGAAAATATTGAATACGGCTTAAAGACAAAAAAATATGGGAAAGCAGAAGTGAAAGAGAAAGCGCTAGATGCGTTAAAACTTGTAGATTTGCTGAATGTAAAAGATAAATATCCTGCTCAAATGTCTGGTGGACAACAGCAGCGAGTAGCACTTGCACGTGCGCTCGCTCTGTCTCCAGATATTTTGTTACTCGATGAGCCGTTATCAGCTTTAGATGCAAAAGTGCGTGAAAAATTACGTAGGGAAATGCGTGATTTGCAAGAGAAAATAGGAGTAACGACGATTATGGTAACGCATGATCAAGAAGAGGCATTAACAATGGCTGATAAAATTGTTGTAATGAATCATGCGGAAATTATGCAGATTGGAACACCAGAGGAGATTTATCAAAGACCAGCCAATCCGTTTGTGGCAGATTTTATTGGTTCTATTAATTTCTTTTCGAAAAATAACGAAGAACATGCAATTCGTCCTGAACATGTAACAATTGTACAAAAGGACGGTATTAAAACAGTTGTGGAAAGTATGGAATTTCGCGGATCTGTATATCGGACGGAAGTGCGAGTCTTAGAAGAAAACACACACCTTTATAATGAGAAAATTGTAGTGGATATATTAGCATCAGAAGTAGAAGCAACGGCTATTAGAAAAGGAAAGCCGATTCAAATCTCTTTCTCAGAAAATCATATGTTGTCATATGGAAAGAAGGTCATTGTATAGATGGAGATGTTAGAAAACTATAAGGTAGAAAGTACGAAAAAAAAGATTAAGAGAAGTATAGGGAAAGAGGAATGGATCCAACGGCTCGTAATTATCGGTATGATTTTTTCTTTCCTTATCATACTTGTATTACCGCTATTACAACTATTTACACAGGCTTTTTATAATAAAGATGGAGTTTTCGTTGGTTTAGCGAATTTCAGTAAATATTTCACAACACCAACTTTAGTTCAGTCTTTACAAAATACAGTATGGATTTCGGGCGCAACAACAATTATTTCAGTTGCAATCGCATTCGTTTACGCATATGCAATTGCCCGTACGAATGTTTTTGGAAAGCGTGTATTTCAGTATGTAGCGTTATTACCATTGTTCGCACCAACGATGATGCACGGTATAGCACTTACATATTTATTTGGTAATCAAGGGCTAGTAACGAAAGGAATGTTTGGTTTATTTGAAGGTATACAAATCCCTTTATATGGACCAGTAGGAATTGTAATAGCTGAAGTTATGTATACATTTCCACAAGCCTTTCTTATATTGCTAATTGCCTTCCAAGGATCTGATTATCGTTTATATGAAGCTTCTAATATGTTAGGGGCGAGTAAAACAAAGCAATTTTTCACGGTTACTTTACCTAGTGTAAAGTACGGATTAATTAGTGCAATGTTTGTTGTGTTTACACTTAGTTTTACTGATTTTGGGGCACCAAAAATTGTTGGTGGTCAATATAATGTGCTTGCTACTGACGTATACAAACAAGTAATTGGACAGCAAAATATGCCGATGGGTGCAACTGTCGGAATGATTTTATTAATCCCAGCTATATTCGCATTTGTAGTTGATCGTATTACGCAAAGAAAGCAGGCGAATTTCTTATCTTCAAAAGCAGTACCATACAGAATAATAGCTAATAAGAAAAGAGATGTAATCTCATTCATATATTGTAGTGTGATTACACTTATGATCATTCTATTATTTGTTGCAGTTGGTATTGCTGCAAGTGTGAAAGTATGGCCATATAATATGAGTTTTACATTTGAGCATTTTAATTTTTCAAGTTTAACAGGAGATGGACTTGAAGCATTTAAAAATAGCGTAATTGTTTCAGCAGTTACAGCAGTTATTGGGGCGATTTTAACATTTGTATTCGCATATGCAATTGAGAAAATAGACCAGCTACAATTTTTCAGAAAAACAGGTTACTTTTTCTCTATAGTGCCGTTAGCGATACCAGGTTTAGTACTCGGATTAGGATATGTCTTTTTCTTTAGTCAACCAACGATTCAAATTCTTGGACTATCAGTAACGAATCCGTTTCATTCTTTATACGGAACAATCGCTGTATTAGTACTAGTAAATATCATTCATTTTTATTCTGTAACATTTGTCACGGCAACGACTGCCTTAAAGAAATTAGACCGAGAGTTTGAGCTTGTTTCGCAGTCGATGGGTATTCCGTTTTATAAAACATTCTTCCGAGTAACAGTACCAATGTGTTTACCAGCAATTTTAGAAATGGTAATGTACTACTTCGTAAATTCAATGGTAACTGTATCGGCAGTTGTATTCCTATATGCAGCTGATTTTAAACTAGCTGCCGTATCAATCGTAAATATGGATGATGCAGGAAATGTAGCACCAGCAGCTGCAATGAGTGTACTTATTGTTGTTACAAATATTGTAGTGAGAGTTGTATATGAATGGGGAACGAAAGCACTTCGTAACCGAACTTCACAATGGCAAAAAAGATAAGTAAGAAGGGTGATGGACAGAATGAAAATTGAAGCAGTTATTTTTGATTGGGCAGGTACGACGGTTGATTACGGATGTTTTGCACCGCTAGAAGTATTCATGAAGATTTTTCAAAAACGTGGCGTTGAAATTACAGCAGCAGAAGCACGTAAGCCAATGGGATTATTAAAAATAGATCATGTAAGGGCACTAACAGAAATGCCTCGTATTGCGGATGAGTGGAAGCGTGTCTTCGGTCAATTACCAACAGAAGCAGACATCCATGAGATGTATGAAGAGTTTGAAGAAATTCTCTTTTCTATTTTACCAAGTTATGCTACGCCGATTGATGAGGTAAAAGAAGTAATCGCTTCTTTACGTGAGAGAGGCATTAAAATCGGTTCAACAACGGGCTATACGAGAGAAATGATGGAAATTGTAGCAAAGGAAGCAGCGTTACAAGGATATAAACCTGATTTTCTTGTTACGCCAGATGATGTTCCAGCAGGCCGCCCATACCCATGGATGTGCTATAAAAATGCAATGGAACTTGGTGTGTATCCGATGAACCATATGATAAAGGTAGGGGACACAGTATCAGATATGAAAGAAGGTAGAAATGCTGGAATGTGGACAGTTGGTGTAATTCTTGGAAGTAGTGAGCTCGGTTTAACGGAAGAGGAAGTGGAGAGTATGGATTCGGTAGAGCTTCGTGAAAAAATAGAAATAGTTCGTAATCGGTTTGTTGAAAATGGGGCTCATTTTACGATTGAAACGATGCAGGAGCTCGAAAACGTAATGGAACATATCGAGAAACAAGAACTTATTATTTCATAAAAGGGGTACGGGATCATGAATGAAAATCACTACTTATTATTAACACCAGGACCATTAACGACAACAAAATCAGTAAAAGAAGTTATGCTATACGATTGGTGTACGTGGGATGTTGAATATAATACGATGGTGCAAGAAGTAAGAGCTAAACTTGTATCGTTAGCGACGAAGGAAGAAGAGAAATATACAACAGTGTTAATGCAAGGAAGCGGTACGTTTTCAGTTGAAGCAGTAATTGGCTCTGTTATTCAGGGAAATGGGAAGCTTCTCGTTTGTACAAATGGTGCGTACGGTAAGCGCATTGTACAAATGGCAGAGATGTTACAGATTGATGTAGTGGTCAGCCAAACAGAAGAGTGGGAACCTACTAATATTGTAGAAGTAGAAAAGTTATTGGAAGAAGATAAAGAGATTACGCATATTGCAGTTGTTCATTGTGAAACAACGACAGGCATTATAAATCCAATTGTAGATGTATGTAAATTAGGAAAGCAGTATGGAAAGGTTACAATTGTTGATGCGATGAGTAGTTTCGGCGGGATTGAAATAGACATTGCTGATTTACAAATTGATTTTTTAATTAGTAGTGCGAATAAGTGTATTCAAGGGGTTCCTGGATTCGGATTTGTAATCGCAAAACGTGATGAATTATTGAAGTGTAAAGGGCAAGGACGCTCTTTATCTCTTGATTTATATGATCAGTGGGAAACGATGGAAAAACAAAATGGGAAATGGCGTTTTACTTCACCTACACATGTTGTACATGCTTTTTATCAAGCGCTACTTGAGTTAGAAAAAGAAGGTGGAGTAAGAGCACGTTACAATCGATATTACAACAATCAAAAACTACTAGTGAATAGAATGGGAGAAATCGGATTTAAGCCACTAGTAGATAAGAAATATCAATCTCCTATTATTACATCTTTCATTTATCCAAAAGAGGGGTTTGAGTTTCAACAGTTATATAACGAATTAAAGCGTTATGGATTTGTTATTTACCCTGGGAAAATTTCGAAAGTAGATACGTTCCGCATTGGAAATATCGGTGATGTACATGAAGAAGATATTAATCGCTTAGTTGATAGTATTGCTAAAGGAGTTGTTATTGGGTGAAAGTATTTTGCTTAGGTGGAGCAGGTAAAATTTGTCGTGAAGCTATTTTGGATTTAGTTCAATTTTCATCTTTTGAGACGATTACTGTGGCCGATTTTAACGAGGAAGAGGGCCGTAAAGTAGTAGAATGGCTCAACGATCCTCGTGTTGATTTTGTAAAAGTAGATGTAACAAATCACGAGGATACGGTTGCAAAAATGAAAGGTTATGACATTGTAATGGACGGTACGACGATAAAGCTAAATGGATTGTCGACTCGCTGTATTGCAGAAGCAGGCTGTCACGGTGTGAACTTAAATGGATTTGGTGAAGAAAATGAATCGCATGCTATATTTGTTCAAAATGAAAAAACATGTTTGCCTGGGTTTGGTATGACGCCAGGTGTAACGCAAATGATGGCAATGCATGCAGCAAATCAACTGGATACTGTAGAGTCTGTCCGCGTAAGTCACGGTTCGTATCGTCCGATTGCTTTTTCTGCTTCAATTACAGAGACAACGACATATGAATATGATCCACATTTACCATCGCGTACAGTGTATGAAGATGGTGAATTTAAACAAGTACTTCCGTTTGCGCGTCCGAGAGAAATAGAATTGCCAGCGCCTTATGGTAAGGAAACGCAGTATATCATTCCGCATTCTGAAACGATTACGTTAGCAAAGGCACTAGAAAATAAAGGTGTCAAACTGATAGAGACGAGAGGAACTTGGCCGAAGCAAAATATGCAACTTGTACGTGCTTTATATGATTACGGCATATTGCGTAATGATCAGATTGAAATAAACGGGAAAGAAATAGGCATTATGGATTGTATTTCGCAGTATTTATTGCAATCGAAAGAAGGACAAGAAACAGAGCTTTATGGTTATGCACTTCATGTAGAAGTAATAGGTATGAAAAATAATGAGAAGCAAAGACATGTGTTATATCATACACATCCGTTATCTGATGGTTCTGTTGTAGGATGGGAAAAATTAAGGGCGTATACGAGAAACGTCGGTATTCCATTTGGGATTGCTGCAGAGTTAATTGCAACTGGAAATGCAAGTAGGGTGGGTGTTGTTACGCCTGAAGAAGCTTTTGAAAATCCACAATTAATTTTTGATGAACTAGCAAAGCGCGGTATTCATATTCATGAAGAAGTTTCTACTTACAAAGAAAATTATAACTTTGTATAAGTAAGGAAGCTTATGAGGGAGATATAAATGAGGTGAATCTATGTCTGTAGTAGGAGAAGAAAGAAAGCGAACCATTCTTGAAAAGGTAGAATTTAAAGGAAAAGTAAAGGTTTCAGAATTAGCGAGAGAATTTGCTGTATCAACAGAAACGATTCGTCGATATTTAGAAGAACTAGATCGTGAAAAGAAGCTGAAAAAAGTGTATGGTGGAGCTGTTCAACTTCCAGGCGCTGGGGTAGAGGCGCCAATGTTAGAAAGAGAAATGCTATATATAGAAGAGAAGAAAAGAATTGGTTATAAAGCAGCGACATTTGTAGAAGATGGTGATGTCATTGCAATTGATGATGGAAGTACACCGCTTCAAATGGTTCCATACCTTGTTCATCGTAAAAACTTAACGATTGTAACAAGTTCATTTCCAGTCGCAACACAATTAATTTCTTCTATTAATAAAAAGATGTTTCACGGTGAAGTTTTATTTATAGGTGGAAAAGTATCTCCAAAGCATTCGCGTGTATCAGGGTCTATTTCTCAGCAAGTAATACAGCAATTCCATTTTCATAAAGCGTTCGTTTCGATTGATGGGTTATTACCTAGTTTTGGAGTTTCCAGCTTTGAATTAGAGAAAGCGAAATTGTCAGAGGCGATGATGAAATTAGCTGAGAAGACATATATTTTATGTGATCATACGAAGGTAGGCGTGAAAGGGAATTATCGTATAGCAGCATTTTCACGTATTCAACATGTAATTTGTGATAAAAAAATGCCATATAGTTTTGAAGAAGAACTTATGAAGCATAATATTCAGTGGACAGTTTGTTAAATAAAGTGAAAGTGCCTAAACTCCCGCCTAATTTTTAGGAGGGAGTTTTATTGTCTGCAAATCGTAAAATAAAAGATTTGCATTTATGCAAAAAGTGGACACATTTTCTCATCTCTTTCATATAATTTACCAATACAAAAAAAGTTGGTCGAAGGAAAGAAGGGAGAACATGTCAGAACGAATATATAATAAACTTGTATTGTACGCGAATATTTTGCAAAAAATTGGTGTCATCAATGAGAAGGAAAAAAGTGAAATTCTTCATACGATAGGTAAAAAAGCCCTTTGAATAAAGGGCTTTTTATTTTTTATCTTTAAAAATATAAATTTAATGTAATATTCTCATTGACAATGATAATGATATTCATTATCATTTATTTGTGGGTAATTGATAAGGGTTATCAATTATAAAAATTGTATATGATAGGGGATATTATTTTGAAAAAAAATTATATGAAGGCGCTAGTAGTAGCGACAACATTAGCAATTCCATTTGCTACGTATTCTACTCCAGCATTAGCGGCATTAAAAGTTGAAGCAAATCAATCGGTAGCAGCAGCGAGTGATCGCACGTATGATACTGAAATTAAAATATATAAGGACCAAAAAGACGAGCCATCTATGGTTTCTCAATATATAAAAGATCCTAAAGTAACGATTGCAGCTGGCAAAAAAATTGTCACTGTAACAATGCAAGATAGCGATTATTTTCAATATCTTAGAATAGAAGATAAAAACCAGCCTGGTGTATTTCATGATGTGAAGGTTTTGTCAGAAGATAAGAGGAAGAATGGAACGAAAGTAGTTCAATTTGAAATTGGCGAGTTTGAGAAGAAGCACAATATGCAAATGCATATACTTATTCCAGCTATTGGATATGATCACAAATATCAAGTTCAATTTGAAATTAAAGATCCAACTGTAGGTAACAAAGAAACAGAGAAACCAGATGATAACTCTAATTCAGGAAATACGGAAACGGATAATCCAGTTGATAATCAAAATATGATAACAGATAACAAATTAAGAGAGCTTGTTAATAAAAAAGTATTTAATAGAAAAGATTTAAATACACCAATTACGAAAGAAGATTTATTACAAGTAAAGGATTTGTTTTTAAATACAAATGAGATACTTGATTATAGTGCATTAAAATATATGCCAAATTTAAAATCTTTAACAGTTGCGAATGCGAAGATAAAAGACCCGTCGTTCTTTGCGAACTTAAAGCAATTAAATCATTTAGCTTTGCGTGGTAATGAATTTGCAGATGTAACGCCACTTGTTAAGATGGATAATTTAGAATCTCTTGATTTAAGTAATAATAAAATTACAAACGTTGCACCACTAACTGAAATGAAAAATGTAAAAAGTTTATATCTATCAGGCAACCAAATAGAAGATGTAACAGCATTAGCGAAAATGGAACAACTAGATTACTTGAATTTAGCAAATAATAAAATTAAGAACGTTGCTCCATTAAGCGCTTTAAAAAATGTAACATACTTAACTTTAGCAGGTAATCAAATTGAAGATATTAAAGCGTTATATTCATTACCTTTAACAGACTTAGTATTAACACGTAATAAAGTTAAAGATTTATCCGGCATTGAGCAAATGAAGCAATTAGAAGAATTGTGGATCGGGAAAAATGAAATAAAAGATGTTACTCCTCTAAGTAAGATGACACAGTTAAAACAATTACACTTACCTAACAATGAGTTAAAGGATATTACTCCATTATCAAGTTTAGTAAACTTACAAAAGCTTGATTTAGAAGCGAATTATATTTCAGACTTATCACCAGTTAGTAATTTAAAAAAATTAGTATTTCTAAGTTTTGTTGCAAATGAAATCCGTGATGTCCGACCAGTTATAGAACTAAGTAAGACGGCTTATATTAATGTCCAAAATCAAAAAGTATTTTTAGAGGAAACAGAAGTAAATAAAGAAGTAAAAGTACCTATATATGAAAAAGATGGTGAGATTTCTACGAAAATCCGTCTGAAGAGCGATAATGGTACGTATAGTAATGGTGTAGTGAAATGGAGTACACCAGGTGAGAAAGTATATGAATTTGGTGTGAAAGATCCATTCGCGGATACAGGAATCTTCTTTACAGGATCTGTTATTCAAAATGTAGTAGAAAGTAAAGACGGTAATACATCTAAAGAAGATGAGAAAACAGAAGTGGTAGAATTTAAAGATGTACCAAAGGGACATTGGTCAGAAGAAGCAATTAATTACTTAGCGAAAGAAAAATTATTTATAGGCTATGGAAATGGTGAATTTGGATTTGGTGATAACATTACTCGTGGACAAGTAGCACTTCTAATACAAAGGTATTTAAAATTAGAAAATAATCTAGAACAAAAAACGGCATTTACAGATACGAAAGGAAATATGTATGAAACGGCTATTGATGCAGTGGTTCAAGCTGGAATTATGACAGGCTATGGAAATGGTATGTTCCGTCCGGATGGAGTATTAACTCGATATGAAATGTCAGTAGTACTACAAAGAGTATTTCAGTTAAAAGAAAATGAAAATAGTGCAGAGAATTTTAAAGATGTACCAAATGGCCATTGGGCGAAAGGATATGTGAAAGCTTTAGTGGATAATAAAATATCAAAAGGCGACGGGGAAGGGAATTTTTTAGGAGATAATTTCGTAACACGTGAACAATACGCACAGTTTTTGTATAATGCAATAAAGAAATAAAGTGAAACTTTATTCAGTGGGGGTTTTGTTCATTCCCTACTGATTAGTAGCCCTCACCAATCGGGCTGCCCGTTAATGCGGAATAAAAAATGAGGAAAATACGCTATTCTTTAATTAAAGAATAGCGTATTTTTTATGTGCAAAATGAAATAGATAGGAGTATAGACATATGAATAGCCTATTTTAAAGAAGAACCACGAAACTATATTGACAAAAAAGCGTTCTCATGTGATAATTCAATTAAATTTTTAGAATAATCAAAAAATATTCCTTTTACATAGAAAGGATTCGAACCTTATATGAATATTATGCCGGGGGTGACGAAATGTTATTTTTTCTGAAGAAATGGAATGAATTAAAAGATGTGAAATCTGAATTGGCACTTCGTGATTGGTTTTATGGTACCAAAATTAGCTTATCGCTATGTACGTCAAAAGAGCCGTTAACATTTTTAGTAAATGTTGAGGGAAGAGATAAAGGGCTATTTTCGGAAGAAGATTTTATTGTCGTAAATTGCATGTGCGAGTCAGTATTTGAAAATGAAGAAAAACCAGCTGCAGAGTCATTTATGCATGCGGATATTTATAAAAAAAGTAGTGCAGGATGTATTTTACAAGTGCAGACTGTAGATAGTCATTTAATATCAGAGTTATATGGGGAAGAAGGAGAAGTAACGTTCGATAAACGCAGTGTGGAGCGTGTTTTCGGAAAAGAAGGTATAACAGAAATGACAATTCCAATTGTAGAAGATGAAAAAAAATTCGCTGATTTATTAGAAAGCAATGTTCCGAATTTCATTGAAGGTGGAGGAGTAGTTCTTGTTCATAATTACGGCATGATTGTGTGGGGAAAAACGCCAGAAGAAGCGAAAAAATGGCTAGAGGGTATAGAATATTTAATGAACTATCATGTAAAGTTATTAATGATTAAGGGTGCAAGGAGCTCTGTTATATAAAAATGGATGTGATATGGCTACAAGTTAATAAACAAATGAAAGCGTTTTAAAAATAATTTCACTCATAAAATATAGGTCTCCTTATTATATATAGATTACATGTTGACATGTAAGGAGGAACATATTTTGCGAGTTAAATATCATTTTCTGCCAAAGCAGCAAGTAACATTTTGCAAGATAAATGATTCTGGTGAAGAGGCACTGCAAATGATGAACGAAACGGGATTTCGAGCCATCCCGGTATTAGCAGAAGATGAGAAGAAATTCACGGGGATTATTTATAAAGTAGATTTATTAGAAAAAAAATGCAATAGCGGATTAGAGCATGTAAGTGCAGGGGATATGCTTGATGATTCCAATGCATTTATTTTTGAAAAGGATTCATTCTTCAGAGCTTTTTATGTAATTCGTCGGCTTCCGTTTTTAGCCGTGCTAAATGATTATAATGAATTTGTCGGTATGTTAACGCATTCGAATATATTTGATGTTATTGAAGATTCATTTGGTATGCGAACAGGTGGTTATATATTAACAATTGCAACACAAGATTGTAAGGGAACGATTAAAGAGCTTGGGACATTGTTAAAAGCATATAATATCGGTGGCCTATTTACGTTAGATAACGGTGATCAATATATCCGCCGCGTTATTGTAAATATATCAGATGAGTTAGATGAAACAAGATTAAAGCAATTAATCGGAAAAATAGAGAAAAAAGGATTCAGAGTGAGTCATGTAGATTATATTTAAGTTAAAAAAAGTACCTATCTGTTATATATAGATAGGTACTTTTTTGTCCCGCCATTTGTGGGCAGTAAAATCCGCGCCTCAAAATTCAGCGCAAGTAAAGAAGTTAAGTGGGGGGACGGATTGCCCATAAAAGCCCAATTGGTGTGGGCTGATTAAAGTTTTACTTTATGTGAGTAATGAACTTTATTTTGAAACAGGAGGCGGGGATAATGCTAGATCAGATAAGAAAATAAAGTCTGCATGCTCACGAATTTTAGGGATAGAAGTTTCAATAACGCGTGATGTAATTTCACCTGGAGGGCCCACATGCCCGATAGCTACCATAATAGGTTTTTCTTGAATTTTTTTGATGAGTAATTGGGCTTGTTTTGAAATATGTCCTGCTGTATACACATCATCAAAAAATAGTTGGTTTTCAATAATAGGAACTCCTAATTCTTTTCCGATTTTTGGGACGACACTATTAGGATTCGTTTTACTATCTAAGTAAAATAAACCGTGTTTTTTACAAGCAGCAAGTATAAGGCGAACAATTCTTTCATCCGCTGTTACTTTTGACCCCATATGATTGTTCATTCCAATTGCATGCGGTACTTCTTGAATCGCTTGTTCAAGTCGGTTGTTTATTTCTTCATCGCTTAAATCAGTTGTAATTGCTTTCGGCCCAAGCCATTCTTTTTTACCTTTTATAGGTTCCATTGGCATATGTATAATAACTTCATGGCCTTTCTTATGGGCAGCTATTGCATCTTCTTTTGTGGAAGGAAGAAAAGGCATAACAGCAACAGTGAGTGGAATGGGAAGTGATAACATTTGATTAGTCCCCTTCATATTATTTCCGAAATCATCAATGACAATAGCAACTTTATTCGTATGAGCATTTGCTTGAATAGGAAATAAGAAGGACGGTAAAAACAAAACAATGATGAATAATGCAATCGTATATTTTCGCATATAAATATTTCCTTTCTATTGTTATCCCGCTATTTGTGGGGAGTAAGACTCCCACCTCAACATTGGGCTGGATAGGTGGGAGATTCACTGCCTACCCGATTGGTGAATGCTAATAATCAGTGGGGGCTGAACAAAAAACACTGATTAAAGTTTCACTTTATCAATCATCATTATGTTTTGCTTTTTTATATAAATTAAACAAAAAATGTCGAAGAAAAGTAGGTGGAAAATTAAGAATCCACGGTTTACGTAGCATTTATAAAAAAACAAGATGAAAAAAATGTCTATTATTGCGAATGTATTTACAAAGATAGAATAATTTGTAATAATTCTCAAAGTGAGGGTAAAGATTTGTAAATTACAGGGAGAAAATGTTAAAATTTCTGATTCTTCAAATTTGCATATGATTAAGTAGTTAAAAAAGTCAATGGAGAAGTGAAGTTAAGAGCATGGAAGTATAATAAGGGGGATATGGATGTTTACTGTAAAAAGGAAGTACACATTAGAAAAGCTTTCACGTGATATTCATATGAAACGTGAAGAAATGATTCAACTAGGATTAACAAGTGGGCTAAATAGCAGGGAGACAATTCAAGTTAGTCAAGAATTGGACAAGCTTATTTTACAATATCAATGTTATAAAGAAAAACAAACACCGAAATGGTTTTCAATTATAAAAATACCTATTTTCCAAATCGGGTATGAAGGAAAATCAAATAATTTTTGGCGAATGCTTGTGGCTGGTTTTATGAAATAAGTATAATTACCCTTATAGGATAAGGATAATTATACTATGTGTAACGGAATTTCGATATGAACTGTTGTTCCTTCGTTTTCTGTACTGTCAATAAAAATATGCCCATTATACATCTCTACAATTCGTTTACATATGACAAGTCCAAGACCTGTTCCAGTATCTTTATTAGTAAAGAACGGATGAAAGAGGTGTTTTTGAATATGTTGCGGAATCCCTTTTCCAGTATCTATAATCTGCAATTGTGCGTGTGTTTCATTGTTTTTTACTACAATGGTTAGTGTATCACTAGAAGTCATGGCCTCAATTGCATTTTTTGTAATGTTTAAAACCACTTGTTTCATATGGTCTTTCGAACAACGGATATGAACAGGATGGTCTGGCAGATGTAAATGGAATACAATGTTATGTAAATTCGCCTCAGATTGAATAATTAATGCTACCTCATTTAGAATTTTTCTTACATCATACGTTTGTTCGATGATGGCGGTTGGCTTTCCGAGAATAAGAAATTCACTTACAATTTCATTGATTCGCTCTATTTCTTGTTCAATTACGGAAAAGTAGAACTGATCTTGCTCATCTTTATATTTCTCTTTTAATAGAGCGACGAGTCCTTTAATTCCAGTAAGAGGATTACGGATTTCGTGTGCTGTACTCGCTGCAAAAGTTCCAACTAATTCAATTTTTTGTAGTTCATTTTGTTGCCTTTCAATTTTTGTTTGACGTTTTAACAACATATATTGAGCAAGTAAAAATAAAATAGACATTAAAAATAAAGTAGCTATACACTCTATTGCAACCCACTGGTATAAGGTTTTTTGATGAATAGGTAATGGAGAAACAGAGACCTTCCAATTTAATCTTTGGAGTGGGGTAGTAAGCATATTAGAATGCGTATCACTTGTGTCGTTATTATCATCGGTTAGAAAAACTACATCATGTTTATCAGTTACCTCAAAATGGTATTGTGGTTTAATGGCATTTAAAGAAGATGAAATGTAATCAAAGCGTAAACTAGCTAATAATAATCCTGAGAGCTCCTTCTGTTTATTAAATATGGGGGCAGCAATCATAATAGCTTTATGTCCAAGAACGCGATCAGTAATGACTGATGATACAGTGGTTTTTTTAGTTTGGAGCGCGTCTTGAATATATTTACGGTCTGAAACATCTATAGGTTTTGATTCATCTTCAGATGCGATTGTAATGACTCCTTCTGGTGTAGCGTAATATAGACCAGAAAAGCGTGCATCGTTTCCATCTGTATCATGTACAATTTGTTTAATACCATTTATATTACCAGTCTCGGTGCCTACAACTTTTGCAAGCATGTCTAAAGCAGAAATTGCTTCACCAAGATGATGATCCAAATAATCTCTATATAAAAAGAGAACTGTATGAGCAGATAATTTGTTTTCCTGTTTCATTTTATATGTATGATACGAATAAAATGTAGCACCAATCCCTATTGTCGGTAGGATAACAAGCAATATATATACAATTATGCTTTGGAATTTGACTTTCAAATGTGGTACTCCTTCTTTTTTTATTATCATTATATATAAACTATGTTAAAATTGTCATGTTTTTATTCAAGAATGATCCTTAATATATTAGGGGAGAGGAAATGGATGAGTGAATGCTCATTCGGAATTCACAGGAAGTATGAACTGGCATTTTCTTTTTATTGCTGAGAATTTAAGTGAAGGGTTGAAAGTTGTATGACATCAAATAATGAACGAGAAGATATTTCTCAATCTTTAAAAGTATTTATTGCATTATCTCGTGTACATCGTTCTGTTATGGATACTACAAATAAATCTATACAAAGTAACGGGTTAAATCCAACTGAATTTGCTGTATTAGAACTGCTATATCATAAAGGCGGTCAACCACTTCAGCAAATTGGTGAGCGTATTTTAATAGCTAGTGGCAGCATTACATATGTTGTAGATAAGCTGGAGAAAAAGGGATTAGTAAAGAGAATTCCATGTCCGAATGACAGACGTGTTATTTACGCGCAATTAACTGAGTCTGGCGAGAACTTTATTGCTTCTATTTTTCCGGGGCATGAGAAAGTTATACATCAGTCTTTTGAAATGTTAACGAAAGATGAAAAAGATGAATTACTTGATTTATTAAAAAAAATTGGGAAGTATGAAAAATAATATGTTCCAAAGGAGCTTTGGATAAATAAATCCAAGGCTTTTTTATTTGTAATGAGCTCAGGGCAATCACTGCCGAAATTTGTTGAAAATTAAGAGGGAATTCAAGAATACGTATTGAATTATAATAAAGGTATGTAATGGAGAGGAGGCTCGTTCATGTCATTTAAAGACTATGAATATAAACGCCCAAATATTGAAGAGTTAAAAGAGAAATTTACTGTTGCTTTAGAGAAGTTTGATAACGCAAAAACTGTAGAAGAACAAAAACAAGTCATTCATTCAATTAATGAGATTCGCAACGATTTTGGTACAATGGGAAACCTTTGTTACATTCGCCATTCTGTTGATACGACGGATACTTTTTATAAGGAGGAGCAGGATTTCTTTGATGAATTCTCTCCAGTTGTACAAGGATATGGTACAAAATATTATAAGGCACTCATTAATTCTCCATTTCGTGAAGAATTAGAGGCGTGTTATGGAAAACAATTATTTGCTCTAGCAGAATGTGATTTAAAAACATATTCAGATGAAGTCGTGAAAGATTTACAATTAGAAAATAAATTATCATCGCAATATACACAGTTATTAGCATCTGCAAAAATTGACTTTGCTGGAGAAGAAAGAACGTTATCGCAACTGATTCCGTTTATGCAAGGAAAAGAAAGAAGCGAACGTAAAGCAGCAAGTGAAGCATACTACGGATTTTTAGCTGGAAATGAGGAAGAACTAGATCGTATTTATGATGAGCTTGTTAAAGTGAGAACGAAAATCGCAAAATCTTTAGGTTTCAAAAACTTTGTTGAACTTGGATATGCAAGAATGTACCGTACAGATTATAATGCGGAGATGGTGGCTAATTACCGTCAGCAAGTGCTAGATTATATCGTTCCCGTTACAACGGAATTAAGAAAACGACAACAAGCACGTATCGGTGTAGAGAAGTTAGCTTATTACGACGAAAACTTTGAGTTTGCTACAGGTAACCCAACTCCAAAAGGAGATGCGGATTGGATTGTTGATCATGGAAAGACAATGTATAAAGAGTTATCGGCTGAAACAGATGAATTTTTCAATTTCATGCTAGATAATGATTTATTAGATTTAGTTGCGAAAAAAGGAAAAGCTGGTGGCGGATATTGTACATATATTGAGAATTATAAAGCGCCATTTATTTTCTCAAACTTCAATGGAACATCTGGTGACATTGATGTATTAACACATGAAGCAGGTCATGCTTTCCAAGTATATGAAAGTCGTAAATTTGAAATTCCAGAATATAATTGGCCAACATATGAGGCGTGTGAAATCCACTCTATGAGTATGGAATTCTTTACATGGCCATGGATGAAGCTATTCTTTGAAGAAGATGCAGATAAATATTACTTCTCTCACTTAAGTTCAGCACTTCTGTTTTTACCTTATGGTGTATCTGTTGATGAATATCAACATTATGTATATGAAAATCCTGAAGCATCACCTGAAGAGCGTAAGACAGCATGGCGTAACATAGAGAAGAAATATTTACCACATCGTGATTATGAGGAGAATGATTATTTAGAGCGCGGTGGTTTTTGGCAACGTCAAGGGCATATTTATAGCTCACCGTTCTATTATATTGATTACACGCTTGCTCAAATTTGTGCGCTACAATTTTGGAAACGTGCAAGAGATAATAGACAAGAGGCGTGGGAAGATTATGTGAATCTGTGCCAACAAGGTGGAAGTAAATCGTTCTTAGAATTAGTAGAGGTTGCAAATTTAACATCACCATTTGCTGAAGGCTGTGTGAAAAGTGTTATTACAGAAATTGAAGCATGGTTACATGCGATTGACGACACAAAATTGTAAAAAACATGCGCTTTTTTCACATGTTTAACATCGACATAATGGGAAAATGATGAGATAATAAAAGAAAATTCAGAATACTAAAGGGGTGTTTCTAATAAGGAGCACCTCTTTTCACCAACAAAAGGGGGGGAACAAGTATGCTTCAATCTAATATGGATGTAAGTTTAGAAAGTTTAGTAAACTCATTACAGGCTACTCGAAGCACGCTATTATCAGAAATTGAAATGTTAAATGACACAGAAGTGAATGTAAAGCCACGCCGTGATAAATGGAGTATTATTCAAATTTTACACCACTTGCATTTAGTTGAACAATCTGTCACGTCTGCCCTTGTATATGCTTTACAAAAAAATGAAAGAAACATGACTCCATTTAAAGACCTCCAACTTACGCTTGATCGCACACATAAACGAGAAGCTCCTCAGCAAATGCAACCAACAGAAACTTTAATGAAAAAACAGCAAGGAATTCAATTGCTAGAACATTCACGCCAAGAACTATTACACGCGCTTCATAGTGTTATAGATGAAAAAGATCTATTTGAAAATGGATTAAAGCATCCTGTTTTTAATGATCTGAATTTGTATCAATGGGTTCAATTTCTTGATTTGCATGAACAAAGACATCTTACGCAGTTAAAAGAGGCGAAACATGCAATTTTGCAACGCTAAAGTGGAAGAAGTGGGAAACCACTTCTTTTTTGATACGTGCATAGTTTTCTTTCTTATTTTGGAATACTACATGGAGAAATAAGAAAGAAAAGAAGGAGTTGAAAAAACATGTCTAAGAAGAAGCGAGAAGAAGAGCGCGCCTGGAAAGCACGTAAAGAAAATCAACAACCGCACGGAAAAGTGAAAGCTTTTGCTGAATTAGTTGAAGGAACAGAAAAAACGTGATGAGTATTTCATCACGTTTTTTGTATGAGTGGAAAAGTTAATAAAAAGGTTGTACCGATTCCTTTTTCACTTATAATATCAATTTTTCCATTCATAGCTTGAACAACACTGAATACGACCATCATTCCAAGTCCAGTACCTTTTTCTTTCGTTGAATAAAAGGGCGAACCAAGACGTTTTACTTGTTCTGAATCCATACCGACTCCTGTATCTTTTATATATAACTGAATATGCTTATGATCAGGAACTAATGTGAAATAAAGATCACCGCCTTTTGGCATAGCCTCAATGCAATTTTTTAAAATATTTAATAAACATTGATTTAGTTTTTGCTTTTCTCCAGCGATAAAAAAAGAAGTGCTTTGCTTTATATAATGAGTACGTACATTTGTTAAATTAGCAAGCGGTGTAATTAGCGACAATGCATGTAGTAATTCTTCTTCTAACTGTAATATTTGTTCTTTTTCAATGCTTGGTTTAGCAAAGGTTAAATAATCTGTAAGAACATGATTTGCTTGTTCGATGCCATTAATGGCAATGTCGATATATAATTTTCGTTCCTGCTCAGTGCATGTATCTGATTGTAACAGTTGTAAAAAACCTTTCGTTGAAGTTAATGGATTGCGAATTTCATGAGAGATAGACGCTGCCATTTCACCAATTAAATGAAACTTTTCAGCATTTATAAGTTCATTTTGGAGACGAACTTGAGTTTGTAATATGTGTAGTAAATATAAAATTAGAATCGTACCAAGCATTGAACATAATTCATACACAATAATATGCGGTATATAATCAGTCTTATTTGTAACCTTTGAAAGGAAGAAGGGTATCCAACTAAATCCGTATGTGAGACTGTAGATAATAGCAAGTGTTATTTTTATACGATTAGAAGTTCGATTGAAAAATTTATATGTTAATAATAGAACAATAAATAGAAGAACAGAACCGATAAGAGATGGGAAAACACCTACCCCACCTAATAATAAGCGATATATGTTTAATACAACTAAGATAGAACCACCAGCAATAGGCCCTCCCGTTAATGTACCGACAATTAATACAATATGGCGCATATCAAATTGAAAACCATTATTTGTTTTTGCTGCAAATGTAATACAGAGTACGGTAGCGAGGCAACAGAGTACAATGAATATAGCTGAATTTAATTTAGGAGAGCGTTTCCCTTTTTGATTCCAAAATAAATGATATACGAGCATTGTAATCAGGATGAATAATATATTTAAAAAGAGATAAATAATAAAGGATTTCAGTGGGATGCCTCCTCTCTTCTTATATTAAATTAATCATACTATAAAATGAAAGAAATGAAATAATAAATAGCGGAAAAATCAGAAATTTTTACGCTAGTATACAATATGTTACAATAAGCTATGTCAATGAAAGAAGAAATTCCGTGCACCGCGCGGGAGAGGTTCGCGAACTCCCTCTATAAAAAACTATGGAAACAACAATATCCTTAGGTATTGTTTTGTTTTTTTATTGTGACAGTTCAAGAACGTTCTTTCTTCTTATTTATAGTAGAGAAGGAGAATGAGTGAAATGAAAAAAGAAAAAGCAGTTGTTGTTTTTAGTGGAGGACAAGATAGTACGACATGTTTATTTTGGGCAATAGAGCAGTTTGCAGAGGTAGAAGCTGTAACGTTTAATTACAATCAACGTCATAAGCTAGAAATTGATTGTGCAGCGGAAATTGCAAAAGAACTAGGAATAAAGCATACGGTACTAGATATGAGTTTATTAAATCAACTTGCTCCAAATGCGTTAACGAGAACGGATATGGAGATTACACATGAAGAAGGTGAATTGCCATCGACATTTGTAGATGGACGAAATTTACTCTTCTTATCATTTGCTGCTGTATTAGCAAAACAAGTTGGAGCACGTCATATTGTAACGGGTGTATGTGAAACTGATTTCAGTGGTTATCCAGACTGCCGTGACGTGTTTGTGAAATCGTTAAATGTTACTTTAAATTTATCTATGGATTACCCGTTTGTCATTCACACGCCACTTATGTGGATTGATAAGGCTGAAACATGGAAATTATCAGATGAACTTGGAGCATTTGAGTTTGTTCGAGAAAAAACATTAACATGTTATAACGGAATCATTGGTGATGGTTGCGGTGAATGTCCAGCATGTCAACTTCGTAAAGCAGGATTAGATACGTACCTACAAGAACGCGAAGGAGCGAACAACTAATGGATAACTTTTTTGGATTTCGCATCGTAGAGAATTTGCAAAAAATGGACAAGGATATTCAGCGTAAACAACTCAAATACCATAATAAAAGAGTAATGGTCAGCAAGGAATTTACATTTGATGCAGCACACCATTTACACTGTTATGAAGGGAAATGTAAAAACTTACATGGTCACACATATAAAGTTGTATTTGGAATTAGTGGATATGTAAATGAAATAGGTCTTGCAATTGACTTTGGAGATATAAAAGAAATTTGGAAGAATGAAATAGAAATTTATCTAGATCATCGTTATTTAAACGAAACGTTACCTGCAATGAATACGACTGCTGAAAATATGGTCGTTTGGATTTATGAAAAGATGGCAGAAGCACTAACAAAAGAGAATCGAGTGAACGAATATAAAGGAGCTCGCGTTGAATTTGTTCGTTTATTTGAGACGCCGACTAGTTATGCGGAAGTAAGACGGGAGTGGATGCTTGATGAGTAAAATCCCTGTCTTAGAAATATTCGGTCCGACTATTCAAGGTGAAGGAATGGTTGTAGGGCAAAAGACAATGTTTATCCGTACAGCTGGTTGTGATTATAGCTGTGCTTGGTGTGATTCTGCTTTTACGTGGGATGGATCAGCTAAAGATCAAATTAGACAGATGACACCAGAAGATATTTGGGATGAGCTTGTTGCAATTGGAGGAGAAAATTTTTCTCATGTTACGATTTCAGGTGGAAATCCGGCATTATTGAAAAATATTGAGTTTCTTCTTTCTATATTAAAGGAAAATGGAATGCGAACGGCAATTGAAACGCAAGGGAGTAAATGGCAAGATTGGTTACTTCAAATTGATGAGATAACAATTTCTCCAAAACCACCAAGTTCAACGATGAAAACAGATTTTCAGAGGTTAGATGCTATTATTCAGAAACTAGCAGGAAAAGATATTAGTTTAAAAGTAGTAGTATTCGATGATCATGATTTTGAATATGCAGTTAAGATGCACGAACGTTATCCAAAGGTACCATTTTTCTTACAAGTAGGAAACGATGATACAAAAACAGTGGATGATGCGATGCTTATAAAAAAATTATTAGATAAGTATGAATGGCTGATTGATAAAGCTGTAAATTGTAAAGAGATGAATGATGCAAAAGTATTGCCTCAGCTTCATGCGTTAGTATGGGGAAATAAGCGCGGCGTATAACGAGAAGGGATGTTTAAAATGACAGGAAGATTAGATGAAGATTTAAAAGATGTAACATTACTAGGGAATCAAAATACAAAATATTTATTTGAATATAGCCCAGAAATATTAGAGGTATTTGATAATAATCATCCAAACCGTGATTATTTTGTAAAATTCAATTGTCCTGAATTTACAAGTTTATGCCCGAAAACAGGACAACCAGATTTTGCAACAATTTATATTAGCTATATTCCAGAGCAAAAAATGGTAGAGAGTAAATCTTTAAAGTTGTATTTATTTAGTTTCCGCAATCATGGTGATTTCCATGAAGATTGCATGAACGTTATTATGAACGATTTAATTAAATTAATGGATCCACGTTATATTGAGGTATGGGGGAAATTCACACCACGTGGTGGCATTTCAATTGATCCATACTGCAACTACGGGCGCCCAGGGACGAAGTATGAACAAATGGCTGATTACCGCATGATGAACCACGATCTATATCCGGAAACAATTGATAATCGTTAATAGAAAGAAAGGGCCTGTATAGTATACAGGCCCTTTCTTTCTATTATATTATGCATTTTGATTAATGACAGTATAGTTTTTATGACTTACAACTGTAAGAGGTTCCATATCTAGTTCTCTAAAATTCTTCATAATTGTTATATCAACAATAACAGAGTTTTGATTTACTTTTTGAACACGGCCTTGCATTCCACCTTTAAATTCGATGATATCTCCAGTTTCTGCGATCTGCATAAGCAACTCTCCTTGTTACAGTTTTCCCAAAAAAAGAATAAATTTGGGTTTTTTTATTTCCTCCTATTTTGAACCATATTTCCTACTTTGTAAATGTTTCCAAAGTAAAAATTCGAAAAATATTCACTTTTTGTAAGAAAATATGTAGAAAATCCATGTTTTTTGAAAAAAATAGCAAAAATGCGAGAATCTTTATATCGAGGTATAATGAAAAAGTAGAATAACCTGCTGAAGTGGGAGAAATTAGAGGCGGTAAAATGATGTTTGAATTTGTGGGGAGTGTTATAGCTTTAATTTTATTTTTATTTTCTTATATGCATTTAAAAAAGATTCGTTAATATGATACGAGTACATATTTTGATGGGATGGATGGTATCCATGCTTCGATAACACATGATAGTGGTGGGGAGATGTAAAGGTATATAACTTTATTTTCTTGCGTGGTATGATGTTTAGAACTAGTGCATAATAGAGTTCATAAGTGATGAATGGAGAGTGAAAAGAATGAAGATTTCTTTTATTCGTCATGGTCGCTTAGATTGTACTATAGAACCAATGACGGTTACATCCTTTCATGAATGGATAAAAGGATATGACTTACATACTATAACAGAAAAACAACCTATACCATTGGAAACAAGAGAAGCGGTTGAAGTAGCGAAATTGATTGTAACGAGTGATCAAAAGTGTGCTGTACAGTCAGCAGCTGAATTAATGGATTCTTTATGTTTTATACAAAATTCTCTTTTTAGGGAAGCGGCAGTTCCGGCGAGCTTTTATGCGCCAAAATGGTTGAAGTGTAAACTTAACGTATGGATGTGTATTGGACGAGCATTATGGATACTTGGTTACCATAAAAATGTTGAATCTTATAAGGAAGTAAGAGAGAGGGCAAGGCAAGCAGCTTACGTATTACATCGTTATGCTCTCGTACATGGAAGTATTGCTCTTGTAGGTCATAATTATTTTAATTCGATGATTGGAACGGAGCTGAGGGCAATGGGATGGTTTGGTTCGCCTATTTTGCATAGAAAGCCATGGGGATGTACAACATATACGTTTCACGAGGCGATGGATGGAAATATATTAAATACGAATTTAACATAAAAGCACACGATTTATATAAATCGTGTGCTTTCTTTTTAAGATACAGAAATTTTGACGTTTAATGGTTTTACGAGATGGGCATAAGGTTCGCCTACTAGCATAACAATTTCATCTTTTTTATAACCTAACTTTTCGTATAGTGAATAGGCGCGTGTGTTTTCTAAATTAACAAGTAAAGCGATTTTTTCATGCCCTTTTTCAGTTGCATAGATTTCGGCAGCTTCAATTAATTTAGAACCGATACCTTTTCCGCCGTGTGCACTTGAAACTGATAGTGTATCAATGTAATACTCATCAAGCTCAGCTTCTTTTTCTAACGTAATTGATTCATCTTTATGTAATTCTCTTAAGTGATGTACAATTGGTGCGTCAAGCTGTGTTGCTTCACTACCGTGATAAGCGACAATAACTCCAACTGCACTCTCGTCTTGTTCATAGACAAAACAGTTTTCGTAGCTCAGACGGTTATTTTCTTTTGAGAACCATGTCTCAAGTCCTAGTAATACTTCTACTTCATCTGTGCTACCTGTGATTTTTTCAGCAATTTCATGCAGAGCATTATACAATAAAGGAGCTATTGCCATTGCATCTGTCTTTTTTGCTTTCCGAATCATAGTATCCCTCCTAGTTCTATTTGTATATTGTAGCATAGTGGTATGGAACTTTGCATAATTGAATGCCGAAATGTTTGATATAGAGAAGTAGCTATGTTAGTATATGATATTTAGTGGACATATAGTAAAACGATATTGTTTGCGAAATAACGAAAATAAAATCATGACATAACAACGAGATAAAGTGAAACGTTAATCAGTAAGATTTTTTGTTCATTCCACGACTGATTAGTAGTCAACACCAATCGCACTACCTGCAAATAGCGGGATAAATTTACAGTTGTTGACCTATAGAATATACGATAAAATAAAATATTGCAGAGAGGTGAAATACATGGATAAAGAATTAGCAAATACAATTTTAGATCAGCTAAAAAATGGTGAAATAAAGGAGTATGTTGTTACGAAAGATGTATTTTATACGTTCAGAGAAGTTGTTGTAAATAGAGAAGACTTTAAGCATTTCATTGGTAACGCACAGCGAGGCGGGCAAGTGATTTATACATATTCAGAAACGCCACGTTCATAAAGAGGAATTTTGATCAGCAGGGCATCTCTCACTGATTAGTAGCCTTTCACCAATCGGACGTTTAATGCGGGATAAATAAAAGATAAAGGAGAGGGGAATTATGGGCGATTTTAAACAAGGCATTTTACCACATTGGGATTATATGTGGAAAGATAGAGCCGGCAATCGATTTATGGGAATGGTTATGTATCCAGAGAAACGAAAATGTTCAGCAAAAATGCTTCAGAAAATAAAAAGAGCATATGAAGAAGCAGTAGAAATTAAAGTAACTGTACAAGTTCGACATACATATCAGTACGTAGAAGGAATGATTGTATACTTTGATGAAGAGGCTCCGGTATGTACAATGATTGATAAAGATGAAAATCCGCATCATATATTTGTAAAAGATATTTTGCGCATTGAGCACTCTGAATAAACTTTTCATAAATAAATTGAAGTTCCATAATAATAATCTTTTTCTATAATAGTTATCTTTTAGTATGTAACGAGAAACGAAAGTATATGTATAATATATTTAATAAGGTAAATTTGATAAATGTAATCGTTTTTTAGAGCAGATTATAGTTTCATATCTGTTCTTTTTTGCGTGATGCTGGAGAAATATATTTCTTCAGCATCTACCGTTTTATGACAAAATATATTGTTAACTTTTTTTAAAATAAGGTTAAATTCGTTGACAACTTTTTTGAAAAGCACTTTATTGACATGAGTTTTAGAATGTTGTTTCATAGTCATTGTATTGAAAAAAACGGCTATCATGTCGAAAAGTAAAAGTTAAAAAAAGAAAGAATTTATACATATATCTTGTGTCTTATTTTGAAACGTAATACAATATATAGAGAAATCAAGAACAACATATAGAGAATATAGATTTGAGAGGGAGGGTCGGAAATGTTAGTTGCATATGATTCTATGACAGGAAACGTGAAGCGTTTCATTCACAAATTAAATATGCCGGCCGTTCAAATTGATGAAGATCTAGTAATAGATGAAGACTTTATTCTTATTACGTATACAACAGGTTTTGGCAATGTACCAGAACGTGTTTTAGACTTTTTAGAGCGCAATAATGAAAAATTAAAAGGCGTATCTGCAAGCGGCAATCGTAACTGGGGAGACATGTTCGGTGCAAGTGCTGACAAGATTTCTACTAAATATGAAGTGCCTATTGTATCAAAATTTGAGTTATCTGGAACAAATAACGATGTAGAATATTTTAAGGAAAGGGTGCGGGAGATTGCGACACATTGAACTGAATAATGAAATCACGCAAATGCAGGACGGTTTTTATCAGCTTCATAAAGATAAAGAGGCATTAGAAGTCTTTATGGAAGAAGCTAGAGAGAATACCGTTCCTTTTAATAGCGTGGCAGAGCGAATGGAGTATATGAAAGAACATGATTACTATTACAACGTTCTGGACGAGTATAGCTTGGAGGAAGTAGAGGAAGTATATAACATCGCTTATGGTGAAAACTTCGAGTTCCAATCTTATATGGCAGCATCTAAGTTCTACAAAGATTATGCGTTAAAAACGAATGATCAAAAACAATACTTAGAAAGCTATGAAGATCGTGTAGCAATTGTTTCATTATACTTAGGACGCGGTGATGTTTCGAAGGCAAGACAATTCGCAAGCATGATTGTAAAACAAAACTACCAACCAGCGACACCAACCTTTTTAAATGCGGGAAGAAGCAGAAGAGGAGAAATGGTGTCTTGTTTCTTGTTAGAGATGGACGATAGCTTAAATTCGATCGGCTTTAACATTAATACTGCGATGCAATTATCGAAAATCGGCGGGGGAGTAGCTTTAAACTTATCTAAGCTACGCGCACGCGGTGAGCAAATTAAAGGTATCGACAACGCTGCAAGTGGCGTAGTACCTGTTATGAAATTGCTTGAAGATTCGTTTTCATATGCGAATCAGCTTGGCCAACGAAAAGGTGCCGGTGCAGTATATTTAAACATTTTCCATTGGGATATTATTGAATTCCTGGATTAATTGGTAGTCCCTCTACACAGTAATGTGTATGAGAAAACCTTGTGAACCTAACCAATAGGGTGTCGCATTAGCGGCTAACGGTATCAGTTGAATAAGGGGTAAAAGAAAAAGAACCCGCGAAGAAGCTGACTAAGAGAGCCTACGGTCCATGCAAGTGGATAGCAGGTAATACCGTGCCAAGCTTGAAAGAAATATTACTTGGGTGAAGTGGAATCTTATATTCACCGGAGGCGAGATTCCATGAACTGTGGAATTTATTTGATAATTAATAAGGAAAACAGGAAGTTTTATATTGGTAGTTCTAATAACTTTCCTAATTATCAATACTTTCAAGAAGGTGTAGAGACTATCGAACGCGCGTCATTAGACGAAAGCTAGTAGAGTAGGCTGGAAATAGGTACCAGTCGAAGTGCAAGGCAACCAGTTACAGGTTGATGATATAGTCCAACCTTCATAGAAATATGAAGACGAGTTGACCAAAAAAATAAATGCCGATGAGAAGAGCCGTATTCAGTCTCTATCAATCGGAATTATCGTTCCAAGTAAGTTCTTTGAGCTTGCTGAGAAAAACGAACCTTTCCATGTTTTCGCGCCTTACACGGTGTATAAAGAATACGGAAAGCATTTAGATGACATTGATATCGATGAAATGTACGATGAATTAATGAGCAATCCGAAAGTGAAGAAGAAGCCACTAGATATTAGTGCACGTGATATGCTTATTAAAATCGCTATGATTCAGCTTGAGTCTGGTTACCCATACTTAATGTTTAAATCAAATGCAAATAATCAACATCCATTGAAGGATATTGGAACTGTGAAGATGTCGAACTTATGTACAGAAATCTTCCAGCTTCAAGAAACTTCAGAAATAAATGATTACGGTACAGATGACATTATCCGTCGTGATATTAACTGTAACTTAGGATCGTTAAATATCGTAAACGTAATGGAAAATAAAGAAATTCGTGAAGCAGTTCATGCGGGAATGGAAGCTTTAACAGCTGTTTCTGATATGACGATTATTCCGAATGCACCAACTGTGAAAAAAGCAAATGACGAGCTTCATTCAGTTGGACTTGGAGCAATGAACTTACACGGATATTTAGCAAAAAATAAAATCGCTTATGAAAGTGCAGAAGCGAAAGAATTCGCTCGTACATTCTTTATGATGTTAAATTACTACTCTATTGAGAAAAGTATGGAAATCGCTACAGAAAAAGGCGAGACATTTAAGGACTTCGATAAATCTGATTATGCGAATGGCACATACTTCGAAAAGTATGAAACGACAGATTACAGCCCAGTAACTGAAAAAGTTCAGCAACTATTTGAAGGAATTCATATTCCAACAAAAGAAGATTGGACAAGTTTAAAAGAGCAAGTGCAGAAGAATGGTTTATACAACTCATATCGTCTTGCCATTGCTCCAACACAATCAATCAGTTACGTTCAAAATGCAACTTCAAGCGTAATGCCGATCGTAAGTCAAATCGAATCAAGAACATATGCGAATGCGACAACATATTATCCAATGCCGTATTTATCAAAAGATACGTTCTGGTACTATAAATCTTCTTACGATATGAATCAGTTTAAATTAATTGATTTAATCGCAGAAATTCAAGAACATATTGACCAAGGAATTAGTACAATTCTTTACGTTAATAGTGATATTTCAACACGTGAATTAGCACGTTACTACATCTATGCACATAAAAAAGGCTTAAAGAGTCTGTATTATACGAGAACACGTAAATTAAGCGTGGAAGAGTGTGTGGCTTGTACCGTTTAATGGCATATTGCCATACTAAATGAATAACCCAATAGTATGAGCAGGGTTATGAACCCTGCTCATACTTGGTTTGTTCTACTAAACGGTTAGCTTTTCATTGTTAGATGGAAATTTAACCGTTCAGTAGAACAATAATAGATATAGGGGTGATTCAATGCGCGCTGTTAACTGGAATAAAAAGGAAGATGATTTCAGTTTAATGTTTTGGAAGCAAAACATCGCTCAGTTTTGGACAGAAGAAGAAATCGCGGTTTCTTCTGACAAAAATACTTGGGTGCAATTATCGAAAGAAGAGCAAATTGCTTATAAGCGTGTATTAGGTGGTTTAACACTTTTAGATACGAAACAAGGTGGCGAAGGAATGCCACTTGTACTTGTTCATCTTGAAAATTTACAAGCGAAAAGTGTATTAGCTTTCATGGGAGCTATGGAAGAAGTACATGCGAAAAGTTATAGTCACATTTTCACAACATTAGCTACAGAAGAAGAAATTGATGATATTTTTGACTGGGTAGACAATCATCCGTTACTTGAGAAAAAAGCTGGTATTATTACTAGTTACTATCGTCGTTTATTAAAGCCTGAAGTAACGAAAAAAGAGTTATACATGGCAATGGTAGCAAGTGTGTTCTTAGAAAGTTACTTATTCTATAGTGGATTTTTCTATCCACTTTACTTAGCTGGTCAAGGTAAACTGACGGCAAGTGGTGAAATTATTAACCTTATTATCCGTTAACTTATGGCGGCTTTTGGTAGAGATACCAATTGAAAAACCCTTTTAATTGCTGGGACCCCCTATTGTAAATTTATCTGTATTATTATTGATGAATATATGCATTCAGGTTATTCTCTAACTATCAATAGATGGAAAGGAGAATAGCTGATAGGGCAATCAGCAGCGAAGCCTTTATCTAGCGATAACATGTACGGAATTTACTATTTAAAAATCAATGGGAAGTATTATATTGGTAAAGATGTGAACGTTTCAAATTTAAAACGAATTAGGGAACATATGTGGATGTTAAAGAGTGGTACACATTATAATAGGTATTTACAAGCAGTATACTGTAAATATGAATCCACTTTAGAATATGGAATTCTAGAGGAAATAGAATGTTCATTGGAAGAATTGAGTGAGATTGAGCAACAGTATATTTGGCTGTATGATTCTTATAATAATGGCTATAACTTGACGTTAGGCGGAGAAGGATTGGGTGGAATTAAATTCACTGAAGAACAATTAGAGAAGAAAAGGCAACGTGTTATAGGTGAAAAAAATCCACAATCAAAAATTACAGATGCACAATTTTTTGAGATTGTAGAACTACTAAAGTGCGGAAAGACAAATCCAGAAATTGCTGATATGTATAATCTTCATCCTAATTATGTATCTTTAATTCGACATAAGAAACGTTATAAATATCTTTGGGGAAAAGTGCAAAATTATATGCCGGTTAAATCTGAACACCAACTGAAAACAAGGGGACGTGTGACTCTTGAAATGTTTTTGGATATCGTTCAGATGCTACAAGCCGGTGAATCTAATGCATCCATTGAAAGAAAACATGGGTTATCGAGCGGCACAGGAAGCCGTATCAGACATCGAAAACTGTATAAACAGTGGTGGGTGCGATACGTAGATAAAGGAACGTTCAACGACTATCCCAATGGCGGTGAAATTCCGCAAGAGGAGTAGGGCCAAGCGGTGGGTGAGAATCCCTTAAATCGAAATGGAGGGCTACCTGAGAAGGTAGATGATATAGTCTCTTCTTACAGGAAACTGTAAGCTGTATAAACGGCATAGGAGTAGCGAACTTATGTGAAGGTAAAGGATGAGTCAATTCACGGCGTATTCGTCGGTATTTTAGCACAACAAATCTTCGCAGAACTTTCTGCAGAAGAGCAACAAGAAGTGCAAAAAGAAACACAAGAGTTATTAATGGAACTATATGAAATTGAAATGGCCTATACAGAAGAAATTTACACTTCTATCGGTCTTGTAGAAGATGTAAATCGTTTCGTTCGTTACAATGCGAATAAAGGGCTTATGAACTTAGGACTTGAGCCGAAGTTTGAAGAAGAAGAAATTAACCCAATCGTTTTAAATGGTTTACGTACAGATACGAAAAACCATGATTTCTTCTCTGTAAAAGGAAATGGTTACGTAAAAGCAACGAACGTTGAAAAGTTAGCTGACGATGACTTCGTGTTTAACTTTTAATATAGGATTATAAAGAAAAACTGTCTTATTCATTGATAAGACAGTTTTTCTTTATAATTTTGTTTACATAACACTATTATTTTTGTATAGCGATTTATATTTGGGAAGTTCTATTCGTTTAACGGATAGAACTTTTTTGTAATTAAATGGGTATTTACAAACTTTTTGTATCGGTGTATTATTTAACTAGTACACTAATACAAAAGGAGGGAAGAAATGAAAATAGAGTTTTCTCCAAATACACCAATTTACATTCAGGTAATGGAATACATAAAAAAAGAGATCGTAACAGGACATTTATTACCTGGTGATAAAATTCCCTCTGTCCGTGAATTAGCGAGTGAATTACAAGTGAATCCAAATACGATTCAGCGTACATTTCAAGAGCTAGAACGGGATGGAGTTGTTGTCACACGTAGAGGAATGGGACGGTATGTAACGAATGAAGGGGAGAAAATTATGGAGCTGCGAAAAGAGATGGCGAAAGAATTACTTCATTCTTTTATAGATGGAATGGACAATTTAGGTTTTTCAGAAGAAGAAATTCTTACAATTCTTCGTTCTTCATTACATGATAAGAGGGAGGAGAGCCAATGACAGAGCTATTGAAAATAGAAAACTTATGGAAGAGATACGGATTAAAAGCAGTGATCCGTGAATTAAACATAGAGATTACGGAAGGGAAAATCGTTGGGCTTGTTGGAGATAACGGGAGCGGGAAAACGACGTTATTGAAAATGATTGCAGGCTTGCAACACCCTTCTGAAGGTAGTATTACAATAGACGGTAAAAAGGTAGGGTTACAGACGAAAGAAATTGTTTCATTTATGTCCGATAAGCCAATCTTTGATGATTGGATGACTGTAAAAAACGCTTTATTTTTCTATCGAGATTTTTATAAAGACTTCGATATTCAAAAAGCGGTAGATACGATTGCAGAATTTAAAATACCGTTAGAAGAAAAAATTACAGCATTGTCAAAAGGTATGGTTGAGAAGTTGCAGATTATTTTAACGTTTTCTCGAAAAGCGAAGCTATATGTACTGGATGAGCCATTGGGCGGGATTGATCTTGTTTCTAGAGAACATGTACTTGAGTTAATACTTAAATTTTATCGTGAAGATTGTACGCTACTTATATCGACTCATTTAATAAGAGAAATCGAAAATATATTCGATGAAGTAATCTTTTTGAAAGATGGAGAAATAATAATGCATGAAAATGTGGAAGAACTACGATTTCAAAAGGGTAAAGCAGTACATGAGCTGTTTAAGGAGGCCTATGAGAAATGAGTCAGCTTTTTCTTTATCTATATAATTGTAATAAGAGAAAGATAGCCATTATTTACTTTGGTTTTATTACAGTTTCATTAATTCTTTTATTTAATATGAAAGGAGTTTCAGGAGTTAGAATTTCAGGTAGGCAAGATATAATTATTATTATATTCTTTATCGTACTAGGTATAAATGGATTTGCAATTCTTTTAACAGGTATATCGTCTTTTCGGAAAATGTTAAAAAACTCTATGCTACGTTATACTTCTATTTCAGCAAAAAAGTATATATGTGCAAATAGTTTATTCTGTGTACTACTCTTTATGATTTTGCTAGGAATAGGAATCATTTTTCTATACTATTTTTCTTTAAATATTTACAATGGAAAAACTAATTTAGGTATTCAGCAAGCAATACACAGTTTATATAATTATGGAATATTACATCATATGTTATCTATTTTCTTATGGGGACTAGATTTTCTTAATATGCTAGTTTCTATTTATTTCATTATAGTAATTGTAAAACTATTAAATGTGAAATCATCTATGAATAAAGTTGCTTGTTTAGTTTTATTCGTCATTTTTACCGCATTTAATGGAGGAATAACGTATATTTTTCAGCAAATAGAAAAGTATGTGTTTGCTATAAATAATATTGGATTTATAGATCAAAATGGTTTTTTAAATACATCATTTTATTCTGGTACAGAGGTTACAATTTTAAATCTATTTTTTAATTGTTTATTAACAATTATATTACTAGTAGTTACAGGTCACATAGTCGATAAAAAACTAGAAGTCTAAAGGAGGAATCAGCATTGGGAAACGTAGTAGTAAAGTTAGAGAATGTTCGAAAAAAGATTGGTGGAACGGAAATTATTCGTGGTTTATCATTTGAGGTTCGTGAAGGAGAAGTATACGGATTCCTTGGACCGAACGGTAGCGGTAAGACGACGACGATCCGTATGATGACAGGTCTTATTTCAATGACAGAGGGCGATATTACAATTTGTGGACATAGTATTCGCTCAGAGCGTGAAAAGGCACTAGAGCAAATTGGAGCGATTGTAGAAAATCCTGAACTATATGATTATATGACAGGGATGCAAAACTTAAAGCATTTTGCGAACATGGCCATTACACCAATTAGTAAAGAGCGCATTGCTGAGATTGTAAAGCTTGTTGAGTTAGAGCATGCGATTCATAAAAAGGTGAAAACATATTCACTTGGTATGAAACAACGTTTAGGAATTGCACAGGCATTACTGCATCAGCCGAAAATCTTAATTTTAGATGAACCGACAAATGGATTAGATCCAGCTGGTATTCGCCAAATTCGTGATTATTTACAACGTTTAGCGAAAGAAGAGAATATTGCTGTAATCGTATCAAGTCACTTATTGAGTGAAATTGAATTAATGTGTGATCGCGTCGTTATTATTAAACAAGGTGAGTTTGTACAAGAGTACAACTTACATGAAAAAGTGAAACATGATGAGGCAGTCGTTGTAGCGTTTGAAGTAGATGAAGTTCAGAAAGCAAATGAAATCATTAAAGGTAAAGCAAAAGGGAATGTAATTGTAGCATCTGTAACAAAAGACAACATTCCGCAACTTGTAAAAAAACTTGTTCATGCTGATGTGCTTGTATACGGAGTTACTGTTCAAAATAAAACGTTAGAGGATGAGTTCTTAGCGATTACTGGGGGAGTGAAAGCGTAATGTTTAAATTAATTCAAAATGAATTTTTAAAGTTGCATGCGAAAAAAGGTATGTATATTTTAATGGGTGTCATTGCGGCACTCGAAATTTTAGGTACTTTAGCAATGTTGAAGTGGGGAAAAGGTGATGAGTTTAAGGGATCATATTTAGATTATGCAAACTCAGAGATTGGCTTAATTGTTTTATTTACAACGATTTTTGGGATTACACTTGCTGCCCGTACTCTTACTGATGAGTTCCAAAAAGGTACAATTAAACAATTGTTAATCCGTCCAAGAAAAAGACTTGCAGTTTTATTTTCTAAATATATTACAGTGTTATTAGCAATGTTATTTATCGTATTAGCTGGTATGCTAATTGCAATGATTATTGGCGGTATTGTAATGGATGGTAGTAAAACAGAATTAACATTAGGAATCGTTATGAAGTCCACTTTATATCAACTACTTTCACCGTTCTTTTTTGCAACACTTGCATTTTTCCTAGCAAATGTCTTTAGAAAATCTGTATTACCATTAATTATTACGATGTTCCTATTCTTCTTACAAGGTGCAATTAATATGGTATTAATAATGTTTGCAAAAGGTGTAGCGAAGTTTGTAGTATTCAACCATTTGGATTTAAGAGCTTACGATAGTAATAAATTAATCAATGGTGGAATGGAACCAACATTTACAGAATTTACGTTTACAACTTCATTATTACTTGTAGCTGCATACTTTGTTGTGTTACTTGTAGCATCAAGTGCATTATTCCAAAAACGTGACGTATTATAATAAAAGAAATCCCCGCTTGTAAAAACGGGGATTTTTATTACATAAATTTCACTTGGATTGCAACTTGAAGAACAGCGATATGGTATTTTAAGAGCTATGTTGTTTGAAAGTAATTGAGAAAAATAGGAAGGGTTTCAACTATATTCATATTATAATGTAGTTATCCGACCATTTACTTTTACTATCTTTGGAGGTGTTCTATATGCACTATGCATTTTCACGTATAAGGCTACGCAGCTTTTTTGGATGGATGATTATAGGGGTGTTCCTTATAATGATACCATTAGGTCTAGCAAATGTTTCTGAGAATACGATGGAGGTTATTTCACAAATAACTGTATTTTTTGTATTTCCATTACTTTGGCTATACGTAAAAACAAATAAAAATAATATTGTATTTAACAGTTTTTTTGATAAGCCAGGACGTTTATCTTGGGGATTAATTGTATTAGCAACGATAATGGGGATGATTTTTTCAGTTGGCATATCTCAGATTCAATTTTACATATTAGCACATACGTTACCGAATTTCTTAGTTACTATGCTAGAAGACGGAAATGTTATTAATACGAGTAACGTATATATGACGATATTTACTTTCATTTCAGCATGTGTGTTAGCACCTATTATGGAAGAGGTTATTTTTAGGGGATTTTTCTTACAGCGAATGGCTCATAAATGGGGAATTAAAAAAGCTGTAATTATATCTTCAATTATTTTTGGCCTAGGACATTTTGATGTTATTGGTGCGTTCATGTTTGGTGTCGTTATGTGTCTTTTATACATAAAGACAAAAAATATATGGACGAATATAGCTGTGCACGCTCTAAATAATTTGATTGCAACAAGTATGCAATTTTTCGGTGGAGAAGAAAGTGGTACAATCTCAATTACTGAATTACAAGCGCAAAGTAATTTATGGATCGGTATCGGTCTTACAGTTGTTGGATTACTATGGTTAATTCCGTATGTTTGGAAACAATGGCGTACAGTAAAAGAAGTTGGCGTGCCACCAGTACGTTTTATAAATGAGCAAAAAGTAGTGAATTCATCACAAGAAAATGAAGTGTATAGTCAAGTGATCGTAACCGATAGATTGATGGCCATAGAGTTACCAGATGAGGCTGTAAATAAGCTTCGGTTAGAAGAAAATGATTATGTAACAGTAGCTGTAGAAGAAGATAAAATCGTTATAAAGAAAGCACATAATAGATAATTAAAAAGTAGCTCTTAGGAGCTACTTTTTAATTTGTAATAATTTCTACACGAAAATTATTACCGTTCTTGACATATTTAATATCTGTAACAGTGCGGACTGTCTTTAAAATCTCCACTTTTTCACCAATTCGCGGGATGGTCGGAACATTGTCCCAAATACCAAGCAAGTCATCTAATTGTGCCGTTTTTTCATAAAACCAGATTTTCAATGTAAAGCCCCTTTCTCGAATTTTATGTATTTTAATACATAATATATTATTTTTATTCTTATTGTAAGGGGTTTTTTTATAATTTATGAATAAAAATAAATTAATCTTCTGGGAAGATATGTTCAATATCAGGAGTAAGAGATACTTCTGATAATACGATATGAGAAACTGTCGTTGCATATGAAGAAACATCATTGATAAATTCTTCAAGTTCAACGAGTGAAGGAACAGAAATTTTTACAATGTAGCATAAGCTTCCTGTTACTCGGTAACAAAAACTTGCAGATGGATAAGACTGAATAAACTGTTGCATACGTGTTGTATCACCATTTTTTAAAGTGATTTCTAAAATACAATCTAAAACTAGTCCTGCTTTTTTATAGTCGATATCGATTGTATATTTTTGAATAACGCCTTCACTTTCAAGTTTACGAACACGTTCTGCAGTAGACGGAGCAGATAAGTTTACTCGTTTCGCCAATTCACGCATAGAAAGGCGACTATCATTATATAATTCATTTAAAATTTTTCGATCAACACGGTCTAGTTGCATTTGTAAATATACCTCCAGTAAAATAATGATTTTTGTAAAGGAAAAATATAAATTAAGATTCATATGAAATGTAAAGTGAACGTTATTTATTTTACAATAAAACAGAAGGAAATAGGAGGGGAAATGATGGAGAGAATTTCATTATCAAATGTAGGAGATACAAAGTTTCAAAAGTTATTAGGGCATAATTCGGATATATTACACTCGTGGAGTACGTTAGAAGATACACTGTACAATAAAGGGACTCTTTCAGCAGAGTTGAAGGAGCAAGTGAGAAGAACATTAGCGTATGGGAATGAATGTCCGTACTGTATGGCAAAGGGAAGACCTGATGATGTGCAAAAGGCAGAGGAGATTGGTGTAGCCGTTACTTTTGCGCATACATTTGTTCATGACCGAAAAGCAATAGATGATACTATGTTTCACGCTTTAAAACAATATTGGACAGAAAAAGAAATTGTAGAGCTTTGCGCCTATGTTTGCTTTATTACTGCGTCACAACAACTTGGTTTTCTATTTCAATTACAGCCAAATTAAGGGGGAAATGATGACAAATCAAATAGCACTTATCATAATCGATGTACAAAAGGCATTTCAATTACCAGATTGGGGCGAGAGAAATAATATTTTTGCTGAAGAAAACATGAGAATTTTGTTAGAAGAATGGAGAAAAAGGAAACGACCAGTTTTTCATATTCAACATGTAAATAAAGAAAATGCTCAGTCAATGTTTTATGAGAGAGCGGAAACGGTAAACTTTAAAGAAGAAGTGCAACCACTACTTGGTGAAGTGGTTATTCAGAAATTCGTTAACAGCGCGTTCATTGGGACAAATTTAGAAGAGCAATTAAGAAAGAACAAATGTAATGCAGTAGTGGTTGTAGGATTAACGACAAATCATTGCGTGGAAACTACGACACGAATGGCAGGGAATTTAGGATTTACAACATATTTAGTGAGTGATGCAACGGCTACTTTTAACCGTATAGGTTTAGATGGTAAAGAGTATAGTGCAGAAGATATTCACAATATGACACTTGTAAATTTACATGAAGAGTTTGCTACGATTGTGACGACAAAAGAAGTGTTAAAATTATTTTAAGAAAATAATTGCGAATTATGTAGAAAAAAATAAGAATATTTCGTATAATCTAAGTACAATCATTTTGAAAATAGGGGTGGCATCATATGGAGCAAATTTCAGTAAAGAAATTAGAAGAGGTACTTGTTGTAGCAGGGGATGATAAACAGAAGCAAAAGGAATTTTATGAATTGCTCTTATCTACTGAGTTTTATGTTGCTGGTTCACTAGAAGCAGAGGACGGGGCAACAGAAGGAATACTTCGTTTGCGTCATTTCCAAGGAGAAGGTAGATGGATCGTTCCGTTCTTTACACAAATGGAATTTGTAAAAGATGTGTTGCCAGAAGGAACGCCCCTTATTACGATACGTGGGAAAGAGTTATTTGGTAGCATTGAGAAAGATGCTACAGCTGTATTAAATGTTGGCACTGATATAAGTAAAACATTTATTCCAGAAGAAATTGCAGATATCGCATCTGGACGAATTTTTAATTATTATAAGTAAAAGGAAAAGCGTAATCGCTTTTCCTTTTACTTTTTAATTTGAATATGAAGTGGCTATACCAGAAGAAATAGAGACTGTTTTATTATTCGTGTTTATTGTCGCTGTAGCTCCAAGTGGAATACCGATGTTTGGACTTATATGTCCAATTGGTAAATCGAATAGGACAGGTATATGATATGGCGCGAAATATTCATATAATATTGTTTGCAATGATTGAGAGGGCTTTGAAGGAGTGCAGTCGTGACAACTTGTGAAAATAACGCCCCTGCATTCATTAAACTTTCCAGATAAAAGTAGCTGATTTAACATACGGTCAATGCGGTACGGTTCTTCACCAATGTCTTCAAGTAATAAAAGTGTATTGTTCGTAATTATCTCGTAGGGCGAGCCAATTATACTTGTTAACACGGCTAAATTTCCTCCAACTAACGTACTTGTAACTGTACTGTGAGAGCTAGGTACGATACATTCTGATGCAGATAAAATGGTTGAATACGGATGGAATAGCTGATTAAAAGAGGATAAAGATAGGGAATCAATGCCTTTTCCTAGCTCTTCAATCATCGGACCATGAAATGTTATAAGCTTTGCATAACGTGAAACAGCAGTATGTAAAGCTGTAATATCGCTATATCCCCAAAAGATTTTTGGATTTTGCCTAATAACTTCATATTGAATGTGAGGAAGAAGACGAGCACTTCCATAACCACCTCGTGCACAAAAAATTGCCTTCACTTCATTATTTGTAAATGCTTCATGTATATCGTCAAGCCGAACTTGATCACTTCCGGCTAAAAATCCATATTTCTCGTAAACACTCTTCCCGATTATTACGGATAACCCCATCTCTTGTAATACATTCACACCTTTTAATACACTTTCGATTGTAGGTGGACCAGATGGTGCAATAATCATTACTGTATCACCTTGTTTTAATGCATTTGGATAAATCATTAAGCTCAGCCTCCTTCTCTTTCAATATATTCGCTTCATATGAAGTTCAACCCTTGCAAAAGCAGGGGAAAGCTTATCAAATAAAGAAGATATAAAGGAAATAGGAGGGAAAATGATGTTTACAAGTCGAGTAACAGACATATTAAAAATTGAGTATCCCGTTGTTCAAGCCGGTATGGCAGGCGCGATTACGACGCCAGAACTTGTTGCAGCAGTAAGTAATAGTGGAGGATTAGGGACGCTTGGAGCCGGCTATATGAGCCCAGAACAAATTCGTGAAGCGATTTATAGAATAAGAGAACTAACAGATAAGCCTTTCGGTGTTAATTTACTTGTAACGAAAGAGATAGAAATAGAAGAAGAGAAGGTAAATGAGGCGAAAGTATTACTAAGCGGAGTGAATAGAGAATTAGGTATAGAAGTAGAAGGAACGTTAAAGCTTCCAAAAAGCTATAAGGAACAATTACAAGTGCTATTAGATGAAAAAGTACCGGTCGTTAGCTTTGCATTTCAAACGTTAGAAAAAGAAGAAATAAATGATTTAAAAAGAAGTGGAATAAAAGTTATCGGAACAGCTACCCATGTGAAGGAAGCGAAAGTACTTGCTGAGCTAGGAGTAGATATTATTATTGGGCAAGGTAGCGAAGCAGGAGGGCATAGAGGAACGTTTATTGGGAAAGAACGAGATGCTATGATTGGTACGTTTGCGTTAATACCTCAGTTAGTAGGGGTTATTCCGCATATCCCAATTGTCGCAGCAGGTGGTGTAATGAACGGACAAGGGCTTGTTGCGGCTTTGGCATTAGGAGCAGAAGGTGTTCAAATGGGATCAGCCTTTTTAACAAGTGAAGAGAGTATTACGCACGATGTGTATAAAGAAGCGGTTTTACATAGTACAGATACGAGCACAACTGTAACTCGTGCGTTTTCCGGGAAATATGCACGCGGTATTCGGAATGAATTTATAGAAAGGCATGAAGGAAAAGAAGAAGGGCTTCCGGTATATCCAGTGCAAAACGTATTAACTTCTAAAATACGCCAAGAGGCAGCGAAGCAAAATAAGGAAGAATATATGTCACTTTGGGCAGGACAGGCAGCATCATTGGCACGAATCGAATCAGCTCAGCATGTAGTGGAGCGAGTTATGAAAGAAGCGGCGAATGCAATCGAGCAATTACAAAATATATACAAAAAGACCACTTGAGTAATTCAAGCGGTCTTTTCGTTAGTTTGCTTTATAAAATTGTTGGATGGCTTCGTCGATGTAAACCCAGCCTTTCCAACCTAAGTGCATATGATCTTTTAAGAAGTATTTATCGTATTCATGATTTGAGAAGTCGGCAATTGGATAACCAGCTTTTTCAATTTGCTCATGAACTTTCTTATAGTATGCTTCGCGGCGTTCTTTCGGGAAGCCAGCGTAGTCGTACCAAGGACCTTTGACAGGAACAGAAATGAAGAGTGGTTTTGCACCAGATTGTTTTAATAAATCAAGTACAATTTGTAAATCTTTATATTCTGGCGATTGGTCATAAGCATCATTTTTTAAGTAACCTTCACGTTGCTTTAATTTTTTCTTAATTTTGCTATTGAAGTAACCATCTTCGATACCATATTCATTAGATCCAGATTCTGCTGCACCTGTTTGATCCGCATGTTTACGAGCCTCTTCCCAGTTCATTTGTTTTAATGAAGGATCGAGCTTCTCTTTGTGCGGTTTAATATTAAACATAGCTGTAAATAAATCTTTACGATCTAAAATGTTACGATAAATATAAGCGAAAGGTTTAGCAGCAAGTGCTTTTACTTTATACTTCGTATCATCATAAGCGATACCTTCAAGCGAAATTTTTAATAAAGTTTCTTTTTTTACAATCTCAAAGTTTAATAAACGCTTTGCAATTTGTTTTTTCATTTCAGGTTTTAAATCATTGTTGAAAATGAAGTGGTAACCTTGTTGTTTTGAAAAGTTAGGTGCAAAGTGCGTTTCGTCAATACCTTGTGGTACAAACCATTGCGGAGAAAGAACGAATACCATTTTCTTATCTTTCAATTGATCCATTGTAGATGCGAAGTTTAATACATGTACAAGGTCTTGTGTTCCGCCGCGTCCAAGAAGGAATGGCGTAAATCCTTCAGGCTTTACTTTAAAATAATTAGATGGATGGAAAGCATCCATACGTGCGAATTCCGATGAACCGTACATCGGAAGATATTTTGGATCTGCTAACATCTTTTGCTGTAAAATCATACTTTGAATTTTTTCTTCTTTTAAAGAAGTAGCAGCTTGTTCTACTTTTTCATCACTTAAAAGTGGAAGTAGGAAGCGCGTTGGAATAAGTAAGAATACAGCAAAAAGGGCCAATGCTAAAAGCATCGGACCAAATTTTGCTTTGTTCATCGGATTTCTTCCAACTTTTTAATAACCATGTTTGGTGTAGCCCACTCGTCACGGTCAAAATCAGAAATAGAAACTTCAATATCTAAACGCTCTTGGAATTCAACTAATAAAGATACTACAGCGAAAGAATCAAGGATACCTTCTTCAAATAATTGAACATCTAAGTTTTCTTTCACAATATCGTTTTCACATACTTCTTCTAAAATATCTAATACTTGCTCTTTGAATTCTGCCATTTTTAAAATCTCCTTTATATCCGAAATATATTATATGTGCAACTTCTTAATGGAATAAGAAGGGTGCATTAAAAGTATCTGTTAAGGTGTCCAGAGAAGATTAGGAAACCGAAACATACAACGTGGAACGTAATTACAATCGCAAGGATGTGTGTAAATTTATTGTTTGGCCAAAACTTATGCTTTTTGTTTTTTCGTTCAAAAATATCGAATAAAATAAACAGTGCGGCATGGTATAGACCATAAATAACATACTGCGCAACAGCGCTTCCTTGGATGTGCCAAATTCCCATAATGAAGAAGTTTAAAAATGCACCGATATACGAAATAGTGTAACGGTTCTTAATTAACTTTTTCTTCGTTGCAAAAAAGACGAAACGCATGTAAATAAAATCACGGAACCAGAATGATAAACTCATGTGCCAGCGGTTCCAGAAGTCTTTAATATTACGACTAAGGAATGGCTTATTGAAGTTTTCTGGCGTTTTAATTCCCATCATATAACTTACACCAATTACAAAAGAGCTATAACCAGCAAAATCAAAGAATAGATATAAGCTATAGCTATACATGTAAATCATATTTGAAAATATTGTATCGTGTTGAGCGAATGCTGGATCCATACAATATTGCTTTATTAAGTAAGCAATAATAAATTTATACAAGAAACCTTGGAAAATACGATTTAGTCCTGTATATAGTAAATTTTGATATTCTTCAGCGCTAGGTGGCTTTTGAATATCTTTTTGGAATCTTCGGTAACGATCGATAGGTCCTGTTGAAATCGCAGGGAAGAATAAAACGAATTCCCAGAAGTTAAAGAAAGAAAGCTCTTTAATTAAACCATCACGAACTTCAAATACCATTTGAACTGCTCTGAATGTTACGTAAGATATACCTAGGAAAACAACAAGTTTTAACTCAGGTAAAAACGATGCAAACGGCGCGATTTTTGCCAAAATAAGAGGCAAAATCGATAAAATAACAGCTATGCAAAATGTGAATGTACTATTATTTTGTTTTCTTAAAATTAAATAGCCTTTAATAAGGACATATTGCCAAATAATAAATGCAGCTAGCATCATTGCTTGCTTTGGTTTATCTGAGAAGATAATAGCAATCATGACTAATGTTAAAACGGCATTATATTTGCGCAACATTTTACCTTTTAATCCAGCTATGATAGTAGGTATTAATAAAATGCCCACTATAGCGAAAAAATAAAATGATCCATATGCGGTCATGCTGTAACCTCACTCAATAATTTTTTGCGATCTACCTTTCCATTTGGTGTCATTGGAATAGAAGATTGATACATGAATTTACGTGGAATCATGTAGTTTGGTAATCGCTCATTGAGTTCTTTTTTGATTGCAGATGTTAATTTGAATTCTTTTTCAAATGAATGTTCTCCAGGAACAACAACCGCTAATAAATAATCGTATTTCTCACCTTTTTTAATTGGAACGATAACTGCTCCTTCTACGTAAGAACACGCACGAAGGTGATGCTCAATTTCTTCTAATTCCATTCGATAACCATGCAGCTTAATTTGGAAATCAAGACGACCATTATAGAATAGAAGACCATTTTCAACATAGCCAGCATCGCCTGTTTTATAGGCGCGCTCACCGTCAATCATAGTAAATGCTTTTTCTGTTAATTCAGGGCTTCCTAAATATCCAACGCTTACGCTTGGACCGACAATTACGATTTCACCTTTTTCACCATCAGGTGCGATCGTGCCATCTTCTTTCATAATAAGAAGGCGACAGTCTGATTTACAATAGCCAACTGGAAGTGATTTGTATTGATCAAGCACTTCTTCTGTAACGTGAATACCTGTTACAGCGACAGTAGCTTCTGTTGGACCATACGTATTCATAATTGTTGCTTTAGGGAAACGTTCAATTAATTTTCTAGCCACTTCATTTGGTAACACTTCGCCGCAGAATAAGAATGTTTTCATGTTCGGTAGCATACTCTCAGAGAAAGATGCTTCCATTAAACACATTTCAGCGAAAGAAGGTGTGGAAGTCCATACTTGAATATCCGATTGCTCTAAAGAAGCAAACAAGTCTTTTGGACGCGCAATCATATCTTTATCGATTGCCCAAAGTGTACCACCTGTTACTAATGATGGGTAAATATCCATTACAGATAAATCGAATGAGAAAGGTGCTTGGTTTAAGAATACTTGCCCTGTTTGTAAGTTGAAATCTTCTACAGCCCATTTTGTAAAGCTAACAAGGCAGTTATAAGTAATCTGAACCCCCTTCGGATTACCTGTGCTTCCTGATGTGTAAATAATGTAGAAATTCTCATCACCTTTTACCGCATGTTCAGGATTTGGAGTGTTCCCTTTATGAGTAAAGAAAATATCTTTTAAGTTGTCTTCACTTACGATGCGAACTGGTAAATCAGTTACAGTTACTGCTGTTGCCGATAAAAGTAATTTCGCACCAGAATTTTCAGCAATACGTTGTACACGATCAGCTGGGATAGATAAATCTACAGGAATGTAAGCATGTCCAGCTTTTACACATCCTAAAAAGTTAATAATCATTTCAGGTTGCATATGGCCATACACCATAATTGGTGAACGATCGTCTGGATACTCAGAAGAAATCCAATGTGCTAACGCATCAGAATCTTCCTTTAATTGTTTGTACGTAATTTTCGCATCTCGCCAAACAAAAGCGGTTTGATCAGGCGTTTCTGCAGCCCACTTTTCAATTTGTTCTAATAACTTCATAACGTTCCCACCCTAGAATTCATTGTAAATAAATGTACTTGTGTTTGTATCATGGAATCCATACAACCAAAGTAATGCAAATAAAATTGCAAGATAATAAACCGTCTTTGCAACCCATTGTGTGAGTGGTCGAGACCATATCTCTTTTAATCTTTCCATGTCTTTCCCTCTCTTAATGAAATAATAGCTCTTTGTAGGTATCATGTCCTACATTATTGTGAAAAAAACAAAATCCCACATTTTAGGTAAAAATAAGTCAAAAGGCTCTTTTCTGATATTAGCACTAAATACTAAAAAAGAAAATCCCTAACTTAGCAATTATATTACATTCAGCATGAATTTGTAATGGGTTTGACATGTAAATAGAAAGTGGATTGTGTGAATACATAAAAGTGGACTATAAGAATACGTAAAAATACAGTGTTTGTTTTTATTAATCATTTAAGACGGAGTAAACTTTTAAATTTCTAGTTCTTTTGAAAAGGAGGAAATTATCATGAATAGAGTGTGGAAGAATCTAATTTCGGAAGAAAATATCGTGAAATGGAGAAGGCATTTCCATAAGTATCCGGAATTATCATTTCATGAAAAAGAAACTTCGCAATTTATATATGATACATTATGCTCATTTTCTTCTTTTGAAGTAACGAGACCGACGAAATATAGTGTACTAGCAATTAAAAGAGGTGTGAAGCAAGGGAAAGTAATTGCGATTCGAGCTGATATAGACGCTTTGCCAATTCAAGAGGAGACAAGTAAATCTTATACATCTGTGAATAAAGGAATGATGCATGCATGTGGGCACGATGCTCACGCAGCTATTTTATTAAGCACAGCAGAGGTGTTATCAAATATAAAGGAAGATTTTGCAGGTGAGATTCGTCTATTCTTTCAGCACGCAGAAGAGGTGTATCCAGGCGGGGGACAAGAAATGGTTGAGGCAGGTGTAATGGACGGTGTTGATTATGTAATAGGTTTACATGTTATGTCAGGACTTGAGAGTGGAAAGATAGGAATTGCATATGGACCGATGATGGCAGCTCCAGACGTATTTACAGTTGAGATTCAAGGCAAAGGAGGACATGCGGCGCGACCAGAAGAAACGATAGATCCTATTGCTATCGGAGCGCAGATTATTACAAATCTACAACATATCGTATCAAGAAATACAAGTGCTTTTATGCAAAGGGTTGTTTCAGTTACACAATTTCATGGGGGAACGGCTGACAATATTATTCCTAGTACAGCAACTTTAATGGGAACTGTTCGTTCATTTAATCAAGCATTGAGGGTGGAAGCAGAAGGGAAAATCGAGAAAATTGTGAAAGGAATTACAGAAGCACATGGAGGATCGTATACATATACGTATCGATATGGATATGATCCGGTTATTAATGATGAATATATTACGAAAATAGTAGAAGAAAGTGCACTACATTTGTTTGGGAATGAGCGTGTTGTGAAGCTTGAACCTTCTATGGGTGGAGAAGATTTTTCAGCATATTTAAGAAAAGCACCTGGTTGTTTCATTAAATTAGGAACAGGTAATGAAAATATATATACTTGTTATCCACATCATCATCCGAAATTTGACTTGGATGAATCAGCATTAATTTGTGGAGTGGAGCTATTTTTAGAGACGACTATAAGATTACTAAAATCATAGAAAAACAAAAAAAGGCAACTGCACTCTATTGCAGTTGCTTTTATTTCTTTCCGTCAGAGAGGGCTGAGAAAGAACTATGCTCATTCATAGTATATGAATAGCTAACGGACAAGCTTGTACATTTTAATCATTTTTTTAAAAATAGTTATTGACATTGATAATCAATGTCAATTAATCTAAATATAGTTGGAATTGATAATTATTATCAATAGGATGGATGCGACATGTTAATGAGAAAGAATTTTCACCTTCTGCGGAGGGGATTAAAAGATAAAAATAAAGATGTTGATCAGCATATGGAATGGCAAAGAAATGTAATTCGGTCTGAATATGTAGATGAGAAGAAGAGCATTCAAACAGAAAAAGAGATACAAAGTAAAGGGAGAGGTTCAGTTGAGTAAGTTAGTAATGATTTTTGCAAGTATGAGTGGAAATACAGAGGAAATGGCTGACCATATTGCCGGCGTAATTCGTGAAACAGAAAATGAAATTGAAGTTATTGATATTATGGATTCACCAGAAGCTTCTATATTAGAACAGTATGATGGAATTATTTTAGGTGCATACACTTGGGGAGATGGCGATCTTCCTGATGATTTCTTAGATTTTTATGATGCAATGGATTCTATTGATTTAACTGGGAAAAAAGCGGCAGTATTCGGATCATGTGATTCGGCTTATCCGAAATACGGAGTGGCAGTTGACATTTTAATAGAAAAGCTACAAGAGCGCGGGGCAGCAGTTGTGTTAGAAGGACTAAAAGTAGAATTAACGCCAGAAGATGAAGATGTAGAAAAATGTTTACAGTTTGGAGCTGAATTTGTAAAACACCTTTCTTAATGGCAGAAGGGAGATGAAGAGCAAGTGCATGAGAAAATCTCAATCAAAACGATGACAGATTATCATTTGTATGATTTTATGCGTTGTCCGCATAAATTTTATTTTCGTCACATAAAAAGAAGAGAACCTTCTTCATTTGAATGGCAACAAATAGCACAAATGATTGTCAATCAAATTATTAACGAGTATTACACGCTACCTGCGGGTCAACAAACGAAAATTGTACTTTTAATATTAATAGAAAAGTATTGGAAAAAAGTAAGGATTAATATGTTTGCTTCGAAGACGGAGTACTATATTGTATTAGCGAAGCTAACGGATCACTTATTACAGTTCGTTGAAAAGGATGATAGTCAGACACCACCATTGTTTTTATACGAGAAGTTTCAAACATATATGGAAGAGTTAGGTGTCCACATGTCATTGACATTTGAAGTTGGTGAGTGGAGTGCTGAGTCGTTTGTAATTAAAAAGTATGTTGTCGATGCAGATGAGGAAATGCTTGCTCTTTGTCAGAAGCTAATGACAGTATTCAGTTATAAAGCTTTCGGAGTTCTTCCAGGAAAAATTGAAGTTATTAATTTAATAGAAGGAACTAAGTATGAGTACATTCCGAAACAGGAAGATATTATAACTGGAATGGCTGATTTATCTAGAATGAAAGAAATGTTAGAGCAACCTGAGCATTATACAGAGCGTCATTTTCGTTCTGAGTGTATAAGTTGCGCGTTTCGTAGTGAATGCCAAGGGGAAGAAGTAAAGACAGAAGCGAAACAGAAGAAAAATATAGTTCATTAAAGGATGCAACTTTGCATCCTTTTTTGTTATTGACATGAAAAGCTTTTCATCATTTACGGTATATTTGTAGCAGATTTTAATAAAGTGAAACTTTAATCAGTGGGGGTTTTGTCAATCACCCACTGATTATCAGCCCTCATTAATCGGGCTACCCACAAATAGCAGAATAAAGGGAGGAATAATCAATGAAAGATGAAACAAAAGTATTTCAATGGTTAAAAGAACAAAATGCTCCTTTTGAAATTCAACTGCAAATTTTACAGGCGTTTCAATTGTATAAAGTTATTGTTGAAATGGATAAAAAGTTAATGATGTATGAGGAGAGAGTATATAGGGAGAGAATGTAATCTCATCCCTGTAATATCGTTTTTAGCTGTTCTGTGCCTGTAATGAATTCGAGTTCATTCTCTGACTCAAAGTTATAAATAATATTATGTAGTAAAGGACTGTATTGATAAAAGGTAGTAATACGATGAATGAGTAATGGATCATGATGAGAAATAAGTGTACTGTACTGTTCATATACAGATGTAGTAAACTCATCTCCGAAATCATAATATAGTCCTGCAAAATCAAAAGCAGGATCGCCAATTTGCGCATCACCAAAATCGATAACACCTGAAATGCTTTTGTTATGCTTGTTAAATAAAATGTGATGATGAGTAAAATCAGCGTGAATGATTGTGTTTTGAAAAGTGGATGTAGCTAAACATGCAAAGAAATTTTCAAATAAGCGATTTAAGGCTAGTTTCTGTAATGAAGTAAGGCTAGTAGTGAGATATTGGTTTAATTTTGTTTGTAGCTCTTTCCAGTAGGTACATGTTTTTTCAATAGGGAAACATAGCGTTGTAACTTGGTGTAAAGGAATACTATGTAGTACCGCAAGGAAAGTAGCTAATTGTGTAATAATTGCTTTCAGCTCTGTATCCTCCAGCGTGGCAACTGTTTCTGTTTTTAATGGTTCACCATGAATGAGAGTATAGTAACTACAAAGAGGAACCTCATCAGATTCGTTTTTATAAATTAGGTGATATTGTGGAACTTCGATTTCTTGTAGTGATTGAGTGAGAATTGCGCATAGTTCTTTTTCTAACGGAATTCGCATCGCATATTCCTGTTTTCGCGGGAAACGAAACAGTAGCTCATCATTTACTATAACTGCTACATTATCCCATCCTTCTTCATTTTGTTTATATGAATGTATAGAAAGATTAGGCAAAGCTTCTTTTATATAATGTTTGTAAGAGTCCATAATTGTTCCTCGTTTCTGAGTTAAGTTATTCTATTTTATGATATCAGAATTTTCTTTCTATATGTTAAAATATATCTATTATTATGAAGAAGGGCGGGAGTATTACGAAAAAAAGACTGTTAATCATTTCTCTATGTATCGCTTTTGTATTGTTTTGGTCATATAAAGAGGAGGTTTTTGCTACCTTTAAACCGATTGATCAGTACGAGTTAAATAAGGAGTTAAAGAACAAAAGTATAGAAAATTTAACTCATAATGAAATGAAAAAGGTAGGAGAGCATTTTGTGACTGAACAACTATCAGTGTTTGAGTTTAATAATAAAGAAGATGTGAAACGAAAAGGTGAAGAAATATTTTTAAATAGAGGGTATGAACCATTAATGGAAAATTATTATCCAAATCGTTTTCAAGATTTAGAGTATAAATTTACAAGCGAGGAGATACGTGAAGAGACCGATGAGAGTTTTCTTTATCAAGCTGTAGCGTACGTTGCGGGTACTGAAAATGGTAAGAGAAGCGAAATGAAATTGAATTATGAAGTGAAAATTGTAAAGGTTAATAATATATTTATGGTGCTAGAACAAAAGCAGCGCGTACAATAAAGGAAATTCATTGCTCAATAGAACATTTGAGGGTGTATTACTTAATGCGGAATAAAAAGGCCCTCAAGGAATAAAGGGCCTTTAAAGATTTTCATTTTGTTGACCAAGTTCTTTTTGAGCAATATATAAATTCCCTTGCTCGACTTGTTTAAGAGTATGAACAGAATCTCCTGCATATCCTTTTTGTGTTTTAACAGTTCTTTTTGAACGATTGGAATCTTGTTTCTTCATATAATAGGCCACCTTTCATCAAAAATAAACGAAAATGATAAGTATGAGTAATACAGCAGCGAAAATGGTAATGCCCATTAAAAACGAAGTGTTTTTATATTTAGGTGGCTTATGTACATCTTGCCGATATCCAGGTGAAATTTCAGGGGCAAATTCTTCATCGAATGATTGCTTTTTTTCTTTGTCGTCCATATGTACCCACCTTTCTTTTTCATTATATTATACGTTACAAGAAAAAATATGCATAAAGAAAACAGCCGCTTTATTATTAGCGGCTGTTTTGTGTTGTATATTTTCGTTGTACTTGAAAGAGACGGATAAGTAGGAAGGCAGCGCCAAATGCTAGACCGATAATAAGACCGATCCAATAGCCTTTCGCGGCCCATTCTGTATACGTCGCTAATATGTAACCTAGTGGTAGACCTATTATCCAATAAGCAATTAAAGTCATAATTAGAGCAACATTTACATCTTTATAACCACGCAAAGCTCCTTGTACAGGGGTTGCAATTGCATCTGAAATTTGAAATAAAATTGCAAAGATAAGAAATTCTTTTGCTAAATGATGAACTTTTGCATCTGTCGTATAAATAGAAGCAATTTGATCATCAAAGAAGTAGAGAAGAATCGAATATAATAAAGCAAAGGCAAGGGCTAATCCAATTCCAATCAATCCGTATTGTTTTGCATTATCGTAACGTTTTGCTCCAACTTCGAATCCGACCGCAATAGTCATTGCCATTGCTAAACTTAGCGGAGTCATATATAACAAGGAAGCAAAGTTCATAGCTGCTTGGTGAGCTGCAATAGTTGTCGTACTAAAATTACTCATCATGAGCGTTACCGCAGCGAAAATACTCGTTTCAAAAAAGATAGCAAATCCGATAGGGACGCCAAGTTTTAAGAATGCTTTCCAACTCGAAAGAGAAGGTCGGTATAATTGTTTGAAAATGTTGAAAGAGGCAAAAGGCTCTTTCGTCTGAATAATAATGACTGTAATAATTAAAATGCACCAATATGTTGCAGTGGAAGCAATTGCTGCTCCGACACCACCAAGCTTTGGGAAACCGAAGTTACCAAAAATTAATAGGTAATTTAATATTACGTTAATTGGTAATGATAATAATGTAATAATCATCGTTGTTCGAGTTTTTCCTAATGCATCAATAAATCCACGTAAAACAGTGTAAGTGAATAAAGGTATAATTCCTATTGCGATAATACTTAAAAATTGCGCTGCAATACGTTCCACAGGTTCTTCTAAGCGCATGCCATTTAAAATAGGTGAAACGACGAAAAAACCGATGAGGATAACAACGAAGCTAGCACAAATTGCTAAATAAACTGCTTGTATGACAACGTGGGGAACGTCCTCTTTTTTCTTGGATCCAACGAGCTGTGCAACAATGGGAGTAGTAGCCATTAAAATTCCTGTTAACCCCGTACTAACTGGAATCCATATACTTGTTCCAATTGCAACACCTGCTAAATCAGTTGGACTTGCATGTCCTGACATTGTTGTATCAAAAAAACTCATCGCAAATAATGACATTTGCGTTACGAAAATCGGAAAAAATAGTAATACAAATTGCTTTAACTTTTGTGAGAATGAAGTAGTTTCTTTCATAAAATCCCCTTTCCGTATAAAAAAACAAACTCTTACTATCATACAATTTAATCAAAGATTAGAAAAGAAATACGCGCCTATAACATATGAAGCCAATAAAAAAAGGATGCACTTTGAAAAGGGATAAGGTATTATGATAAGGTGTGAAAAAATTACATATTATTTGTTATTAAGGAGGCACTACTTGTGGCTGATTGGTTAATTGGTTTAATCATGGGTGCTGTTGAAGGGTTAACAGAGTTTCTACCAGTATCATCAACAGGACATATGATTTTAACAGGACATTTAATTGGATTTGACGATGAGAGAGCGAAAGTTTTTGAAGTTGTTATCCAATTGGGATCGATTTTAGCAGTTGTTGTTATATTTTGGAAGCGTCTATGGTCGTTAGTTGGAATAGGTAAAGTAACAGACGGACCATCGTTAAATTTATTACATATTATTATCGGGATGATTCCTGCTGGGATACTTGGCGTGTTATTCCATAGCACTATTAAAGAGGTTTTATTTGGTCCAGGACCAGTTGTTATTAGCTTAGTAGCCGGTGGTATTTTAATGATTGTTGCTGAGAAGTTTTCGAAACCAAGTACAGCAAGAACGTTAGATGAAATCACATATAAACAGGCATTTACAATTGGAATGTTTCAATGTTTGGCTCTTTGGCCAGGATTTTCTCGTTCTGGTTCTACAATCAGTGGTGGTTTATTAGCTCGCGTGTCGCATACAGCGGCAGCTGAATATACGTTCATTTTAGCGGTACCGATGATGGTAGCTGCAAGTGGATTAGATTTAATTAAAAGCTGGGATGTATTAAGCTCAGCAGATATAACGCTATTTGTAACAGGATTTGTAACTGCATTCGTTGTTGCGATGCTTGCAATTGTTTCATTCTTGAAATTATTATCTCGTGTGAAACTAACACCGTTCGCTTATTATCGTTTCATTTTAGCTGCGGTATTCTATTTCTTCATTATGTAATAAAAAAACCTGCCGAGCTCGGCAGGTTTTTATTTTACTATTTTTTCCACCATATTTTCCATTACATGCTCCCAAAGAGAAGTATCATCAGCTAATGTAGCACGGAAATTAGCATACATTTCTTTTTGTTTTTCTTGGAATCTTGGATCTTCTTTTTCGGGTAATGTAGCGCGCATTGAAGTTACTAATTCTTGTACTTTTGGAGCGCGTGGTCCAAAGACGGCTTGTTCATTTCCATCTTTATCAATGAAAATAAAGATTGGAATCGCACGTGCTGTTCCATTTGTTAAATATTGATCCATTAATTCTAAGTTTTCGTCGCGAATTAATAAACTCATTTCAATATTTGCAACTTCAGAAATTCGTTTCATAACAGGTACGCATAAAAGAGCATCGCCACACCAATCAGCAGTTAATACGATAACACGCCAGCCGTCATTTTGACGTTCTTCTAATACAGGAAGTAATTCATTTGGAATTAAAAAGTTATTGTAAATGTGTAGTAGCTCGTATTGGTTTACTTGCATTTCATTCACATATGTATCAAAGGACATACCTTTATCAGCCCATTGTTGTAAGTTCATAATTAACACCTCTTTAGTAAGATTTGCTTTCATTGTACCAATTTTTATATAGAAAAGCTTGTATTCTTACTCTTTCTCGTCACTTAATAATTTATTTAAGAGGAAAAAGAATAGTACGACACATAATTCAGCTATGTTGGACATTTGTACGCTTTCTATCCAATCATCAGCAGTATGAATGACGAACCAATCTAGTGTAATTTCAATGAATGAGAAAAGAGTAATAGAAATCCAATTTGGCATGTTTTGTGTCAGTGGATATAGCAGCGCTTTGAAGAAACTGAAGATGAAAAATGTAATACTGTCTAAGAAAGTGATTAATAAAAAAAAGAGAAGTAACGCAATACGTGAACTATACTCTATACCTGTAATTTGAAAGATTCCTACATATACAAAAAATATAAATGCAAAAATTATAATGAGAAAAAGAGCAATAATACTAATGATAATCGTTTTATCTTTTAGGCTGAGATTTGAGAATTTCTCCTCCTCATGCATTAAGATACCCCTTTTTTCTGGAAGTTAACTTCATTTTATCATGAAATACATATTAAAAAACTACGAATTATGGGAAAATAAGGTGACAAAAAGTAAGATTTCATGTAAAATTATTAATAAGGTTTTTATTTAACTAAATGAAATAAAAGGAGCTGTCAAAGTTGTCTCAAAATCGAGAGCAATTAATGGAAGAACTATCGACAAATGTGTTTGCTATGTTTCGCACATTGCGTAATGATATCGGAAAAATATTTGGTGGTTACATACCGTGGAATGAATTCATCGTCCTGAGAATATTAAATCGTACGAATAAAGAAATGGTATCGCGTGTAGCAAATGAATTAAATGTGTCGAATAGTCATATTACAGCTGTTACAGAAAAATTAATTAATAAAGGTTTTGTAACTCGTTCACGTTCTACATCAGATCGCCGAGTTGTGTATTTAGAGATTACAGAACAAGGGAAAGATTTAGTTGCGAAAATGGAAGATGCGAAAAAACAATATTTACAAGAAAGATTCTCTGCACTTTCAGAAGATGAAATGAATGTAATGATTTCAATTTCCAAAAAACTTATTTAAGTGATTATAAACAAGAAAACGCTTACGTGATGAAATAGAAGATCTTCCTTATATATGGGAGGTCTTCTTTCATGTGTAATAGATGTTAAAAAATAAAATGTGTATGAAAAAAGATAGAGCGCCATACTACTAATACAAGGAAGGGAGGGAGAAATATGACGAATCGTAACGGTAGTAAAGGGAGCGGTAATCAAGGATCACCAAAGTCTGGCCAGTTTAATCAGGAATTTAGCACTGAATTTGAAACTGGTAATGATAATAAAGGGAAAGAATATCGTTCTAAAAAAGGGAGTAAATCAAAAAAGGAGTGAAATTCATCACTCCTTTTTTGATTTAAGATGCTGCCGATTGATCCGTATTATATTTTTCTTCTGATTTTGCGACAATCATTGCGCAAATTGCATCACCAGAAATGTTTACAGCTGTTCTAGACATATCTAAAATACGGTCAATACCGATAATTAAAGCGATACCTTCTACTGGTAGATTTACTTGATTTAAAACCATTGTAAGCATTACAAGTCCAACACCAGGTACACCAGCAGTACCGATACTAGCTAGTACAGCAGTTAATACGACCATAGCTAATTGCGGTAATGTAAGTTCAACTCCGTATACTTGAGCGATAAATACAGTGGCTACCCCTTGCATAATGGCAGTACCATCCATATTAATAGTTGCCCCTAGTGGTTGTACAAATGAGCTTATCGCTTTTGGAACGCCAAGCTTATCTTGTGCTGTTTTCATTGCAAATGGAAGCGATGCATTAGAGCTAGATGTACTAAATCCAATTGCCATTACTGGTCCGAAATGTTTAAAGAAACGAACAATACTTTCTTTTGCTAATACCTTTAATAAGCCGCCATATACAAAGACCCCGTGAATAATGAGTACTAACATAACGACAATCATATACTTGAACATCGCAGCGACGCCTGCAAGCCCCATTTTACCAACGGATGAAGCGAGCAAACCGAATGTTCCAATTGGGGCTAATTTCATAACGAGATTAACAAGATACATCATTAATTCGTTGCCCTGTTCAAGTAATGAATGGATACCTTGAACTCGTTTTCCTAAAATAGCTATACCGAGTCCAATCAATACGGCAAAGGCAATGATTTGTAACATGTTTCCGTCAGCCATCGCTTTTGCTGGGTTATCTGGTACGATATTTAGCAATGTGTCGACGAAAGATGTTTCAGTTTTTGCACCTTCATACTTAAGACCTTCTGTTTTAAAATTACCGCCAGCTCCTGGTTTTATAATAAGTGCAAATGTAACCGCTATAGAGATGGCAACCGCAGTTGTTACGAGAAAGAATGAAATTGATTTTAAACCGATTCTTCCAAGTTGTTTCGGATCTCCAAGGCCGGCAGCACCAAGTACGATAGAAATGAACACAACAGGAACAACTAGCATTTTAATAAGTCGAATAAACAATTGACCAATTGGGTTGAACACAAATTGATTTAGTGGCTCAAAGATAGATGGAGCAGCTAAATTTAGAGTGAGTCCAACAACTAGACCTAGAAATAATGCGATTAAGATTGCTTTTGTTTGTTTCAATAAAATCCCCCCTTTTGTTTTTGCGAAATTTCTTTCTAAAGTAATTATACCGAAAAAATACCTGATTTGACAATATTTTCTGAATTTTTCGTTTTTGTTTAAGTGTAGATAGACTGATTTTGTGTTTGGAAAATAAAATAGACCATCACATAGGATGGTCTAGGGAAGGGGACATTTTATGTCAATTTAATTAGGGATGGAAGTTGCTTTAAGACACTGGGGAATGTCTTATAAATTAGGGAGGAACAACTTCTATACATATACTATAAAAGGTAGGTGTGACTCTCATGTGAACATAGGGTGAAAGAGAGGGGGAGTTTTAAATAAAAGATAGAAAGACAAAAAATAAGACCATCATATATAAGATGGTCAAGGAAGGGGACAATTTATGTCAATTTAATTAGGGATGGAAGTTGCTTTAAGACACTGGGGAATGTCTTATAAATTAGGGAGGAACAACTTCGATACATATACTATAAAAGGTAGATGTGACCTCTGTGTGAACATAGAGTGAAAGAGAGAGGGAGTTTTAAATAAAAGATAGAAAGACAAAAAAATAAGACCATCATATATAAGATGGTCAAGGAAGGGGACAATTTATGTCAATTTAATTAGGGATGGAAGCTATTCAAAGACACTGGGGAATGTCTTATAAATTAGGGAGGAACAGCTTCGATACATATACTATAAAAGGTGGATGTGACCTCTATGTGAACATAGAGTGAAAGATATGGGGATTTGAAAAATAGTACATATGAAATTGTTATTGCTAGCAATATTGAGTTAGGATATAGAGTTTTCCGGCATAAAACGAAAAGGAATCTGAATATAAATAAAAGTTGTAATCTATGAAAAAAAGGATTATGCTCAACTATATTATGAGAATATAAGGTTTGTCCCAATTATTTAAGGGCTTTTAAAAAGCTTTTTATTGTATGAGGGGAAAGTTTCACTTTAATAAGGGAGTTAGTGATATGGACGTAACAAAAAAACAAGGGCTGTATAATCGTCTTATACGATTAAACCCACCACAAATATTAGCATTAGGCTTTTTCTGCTTAATTGTGGTTGGCGGTTTGTTATTAAAATTACCATTCGCAACGAAAGTACATATTAGTTGGGTAGATGCTTTCTTTACAGCAACGTCAGCAGCGACCGTAACTGGTTTGGGAGTAGTGGATACAGCAAGTACATTTACGATGTTTGGCGAAATTGTTATTATGTTTTTAATTCAAACAGGTGGTCTAGGCCTTATGACAATTGCCATTTTAATTGTTTGGGTACTAGGTAAAAAAATCGGATTACGCCATCGTTTATTAATTGGAGAAGCATTTAATCAAACAAATATAGGTGGTCTTGTAAAATTAGTAAAGCGTGTCTTTATATTTTCGATTTGTATTGAACTTATTGGGGTCATCTTTTTATCGTTTCGCTTTATTCCAGAGTTTGGTTTTGGAAAAGGTTTATACTATAGTATTTTTCATGTAATTGCATCTTATAATAATGCAGGATTTGCTTTATGGCCAGATAATTTAACAAGATATGTAGGGGATCCCATTATTAATATTGGGATTTGCTCTTTAATTGTAATTGGGGGACTCGGTTTTACCGTATTAATTGATATATGGTATAGCCGCAGTTTTCGAAAATTATCACTTCACTCAAAAATAATGATTATTGGAACAGTAGTGCTAAATATTATAGCAATGATTGTGATTTTTGTATTGGAATATAATAATGTGAAGACGTTAGGGAATTTATCTTTAAATGAAAAACTATGGGCTTCCTTCTTTCAAGGTATTACTCCGCGGACAGCTGGATTTAATACGGTTGACTATGGAGGTATGGAAGAATCATCTATATTATTTACGATGATTTTGATGTTTATTGGTGCAGGAAGTGTATCGACAGGTGGAGGAATTAAATTAACGACGTTTGTTATCTTAATTACATCTGTCCTTTCTTTCTTTAGAAAAAAGGAGGAAATTGTTTTATTTCAGCGTACAATTAAAATGTCGACAGTAACGAGGGCCTTAGCGATTGCTGTTGCCAGTCAAATACTTATTTTAGCAGCGGTATTCATATTAATGCTTACAGAAAACTTCAGCTTTATTCAATTATTATTTGAGACAATATCAGCGTTTGGCACAGTCGGATTAACGATGGGAATTACTGCAAAGCTATCGGCATTCGGAAAATGTATTATTATGTTTGTTATGTTCTGCGGATTAATTGGACCATTAACACTTGTGTTCTCTTTAGCGCGACCAGCAAAACAAAAAATAAAATATCCATCGGAAGATGTGTTTACAGGGTAAGGTATCCCGCGTTAAGCGAGATACCTTTTTCTTTTTTAGAACAGGGAGAACAATAGACCAATAAGTGCTACTCGGAATAAAATTGCGATAAGTGCAGCAATTCCACCGACAACTGCAGCGATACCGCCAGTTACAGTAGCTCCGCGATTATAAGCGTAAATACCGAGTAAAACAGAAACAAGACCAAATAGTGTTGGAAATGTAAACAGCGATAAGATAGATAGCGCAAGAGCAATAAAACCAGCAGTTGATCCAGCAGCGGACGATTTTACAACATCTTTATCGTCTTTATCATTGTAATCATAATCAATGCGTTGTGGTGCAACCTCAGCGGCGTACTCTTCTTTATAGTCACTATAATCACTATCTATTCTATCTTTTCTTTTATAATCATCAAATTTCTCAGTCAAAGTCATGACTCCTTTCATAACAAGGTTCAATAGTAGTATGTATCTCTTTTTCTTTTTTATCCCGCTATTTGTGAGAGTCGAGCTACGTACACATCCCACTGATTAAAGTTTCACTATACCGGAGCATGTACAGGGAGTAGTATCTTTTAAAAGGAGGAAAATGTTTTCTTGAAATAGGAAAAGTTAGTATGACTTCCTCTATTTTGGAAAATATAAAAAGGAATAATGAGGAAAGGGTGCAATACATAATGGAACATCCAATTGAAAATTTAATGAAAACGGCAATGACAAATTTAAAAGAAATGGTAGATGTAAATACAATTGTTGGGAGCCCGGTTTCAACAGCTGACGGAAATGTAGTATTAACAGTATCTCAAGTGGCTTTTGGTTTTGGAGCTGGTGGAAGTGATTTTAAAGGGGATTTCATTACTGAAAAACATAACGGTGGGCAAAATCAGCATAAAGAGAACAAACAAGGGCATCCATTTGGAGGAGGAAGCGGGGCTGGGGTTTCCATTAGTCCAGTAGCTTTTTTAGTAGTTGGTTCTAATGGAGTGCAAGTATTACATCTCAACAGCAGTACACATTTAATTGAAAAGGCTTTAAATACTGTACCAAGCACTGTAGATAAATTTGTGAATGGTCGTCAAAAGTGAACTTGCATTTTTTAGGAATTATGATATATTAGAAAAAGTGCGCTTTAGGATGATCGGAATAATTGAAATGTAAATATATATGATGTGTGGAATAAGGGAGAGGAATTTATGATTAATATCAAAAACTTAGTAGTTGGCTTATTTATGTTAGTAAGCGGCTTTGTTGTATATGTAATAAAAGAAAAAGCTCCATTCTAAAACAGACAAACCGTTAATGTCTGTTTTTAATTTGCGGAAAAATATTGACAAGTTATTGTATTGGTGTTAGAATTTTAATTCGTGTCTCGGTTACAGCTAGTGTAAAGTAAATATCTCTTATGAATGCAATACGAAAAGTTTGCGAAAGATCGGGTAATTTTATCAACAACTTTTGTGAACAAACCCTATAAATTGTATTTGTAAGCTATATATGTATACTAGTGAATCAAGGAGCGGTCAGTGGAACCGTAATGATGAGAGAGAGGTAGGGCTTTCATCCAGTATATGTTACTTTCCCGTTAGGTGAATATAAAAAAGAGGACTCCTTTTAAAAGGAGTCCTCTTTCATTTTTTAAGTGCGACTTTCAACTTGTTGACAAATTTCATCCGTTGTTAAACCGTGAGCTGTAATGACTGATCCTTTAATTGATGTATCTGCAATGCCCATCACATTAGAATCTTGCCCAGTTACAACGCAACAATCACAACCTTGTGCATCCTGTTCTGAGTTAAGTGTAACAACTTCATGACCTTGTTGCTGAAGAGCTTGTTGAACGTCTGTTAATGAGTTTTCAACGCCAATTCTAGCCATAATTCTCACCTCCTACCATCTAATTGCTAGTATGCTCAAGTTCACTGCATTTATGAAAAGACGGTAGGAAGTAAATCTTTGTTTAGTCGTTATATACGCCAGTAAGCATTTGACTAACGAATTGATCGTTTAATGTATCTTGGGCAGAAGAAGTATTTGAATGGATGTCGATTGAAGCAATAAAATGATTATGTTCTTGCGTATTTGGTTCTACCTCTACGTAATTATCGAATTTACAAAAACCTTTCGTATCCATTAGATCAAATAATTGCAGCATTTCTACTACCTCTTGTCTCGTTCCTTTAATTTGTACACACGCCATATTTATTTCCTCCTTCATTTTGACAAATTGTTTTTTAAAAATAGGATTATGATTACGAAATGAAAAATATGAATGTTATTTTTAGACAGCGCTATTTTTGTTATTTTCCCCCTTTTTCAGCAAAAGTCGTTATATATTCCCGGATTTATAAAATCGGACGTCCGTTTATTGAATACAATAGATTCGCATCAATTGATGAAAATCCTTCTTTTAAACAAATATTTTTTTAGTGGAAATTGACGAAAAAAATTTTTTGACTTTTTGTAAACGTTAACAATGTTGTTAAATCAATATAAGTAAAGAAGTACGTACGATTAAAAATTATAAATTTTCTAAAAATTCACTTGATTTATTTAGAAAGGAGAGTAAACTAGGAAACAATAAAAAATTCATAGAACATAGGAGGCGCTTCTAGTGAATGAGCAATGGATTTTCTTAAATGGAGAATTTGTTCCAAAAGATGAGGCAAAAGTTTCAGTATATGATCATGGCTATTTATATGGCGATGGAGTGTTTGAAGGAATTAGAGTTTATAGCGGTAATGTTTTCCGTTTGAGAGAGCACCTTGTCCGGTTGTATGAATCAGCAAAATCAATCCTTTTAGAAATTCCATATTCATTAGATGAAGTAACAAATATTGTTGTTGAGACGATTCGACAAAATAAATTATCTAATGGATACATTCGCCTTGTTGTATCAAGAGGAGCAGGAAATCTTGGATTGGATCCCGATTCATGTAAGAAGCCGAATGTAGTAGTAATTGCAGAACAATTATCTTTATTCCCACAAGAATATTATGAGAAAGGGATTCCAGTTGTAACAGTTGCAACGCGCCGAAATCGTCCCGATGTTTTATCCCCTCAAGTAAAATCTTTAAATTACTTAAACAATATTTTAGTTCGTATTGAAGCGAAATTAGCTGGAGTACAAGAAGCACTTATGTTAAATGATCAAGGATATGTAGCTGAAGGCTCAGGAGATAACGTGTTTATTGTTAAAGGAAATAAATTAATTACACCACCAAGTTCTGCTGGAGCGTTAGAAGGTATTACACGAAACGCCATTTTAGAAATCGGCGAAAAACTTGGATATGACGTAAGAGAAGAGTTATTTACAAGACATGATGTATATGTAGCTGATGAAGTGTTTTTAACAGGAACAGCTGCTGAAGTTATTGCTGTTACGACAGTAGATGGTAGAACGATTGGCTTAGGGCAAACAGGTCCACATACGAACCGTTTATTAGAAGAGTTTCGTAAGTTAGTTGTAGAAGATGGAGAGAAAATTTACGAAGAAAATAAAGTTGGATAACAACTTTTTTAACATAAGAAAGCGTTGATAGGGAGGAGTAGTTGATTGTGAAGCCTCACAGAGAGTCGGTGGTTGCTGAAAACCGATGGTTCACGTCGACGAACATCGCCCTTGAGTGCTAAGCTAAAGCATTTGTCTAGGCTTAGACGGTAGCTCCGTTATTAGCTAGATCCATTTATGGATCACTGAGGCAAGAGTATTCTTGCAAAGAAGGGTGGTACCGCGAAATCTTTCGTCCCTTCAGCACATAGCTGGAGTGTGGACGTAGGATTTTTTTATTGTATAAAAGTTTGAAAAAGGGGGCTTATAAGAACAATGTCTTCAAAAACGGAAGAGAAACTGGAAACTGGTGCACAGCTATTGTTAGAAGCGCTAGAAAAGGAAGGCGTAGAAGTGATTTTCGGTTATCCGGGTGGTGCCGTTTTACCTCTCTATGATGCATTGTATGATTGTGAAATTCCGCATATTTTAACAAGGCATGAGCAAGGGGCAATTCACGCTGCTGAAGGGTATGCCAGAATTACAGGGAATCCAGGGGTTGTAATTGCAACGAGTGGACCAGGTGCTACAAATGTAATTACGGGTCTAGCTGATGCGATGATTGATTCATTGCCACTTGTAGTATTTACAGGCCAAGTAGCAACAACGTTAATTGGGAGCGATGCTTTTCAAGAGGCAGATATTATGGGACTTACGATGCCAGTGACAAAACATAACTATCAAGTGCGAAAGGCCTCAGATTTACCTCGAATTATTAAAGAAGCATTTCATATTGCTAAAACAGGAAGACCAGGACCAGTCGTTATTGACCTTCCGAAAGATATGGTAGTCGAGAAAGGTGAGCGATGTAGCAATGTACAAATGGATTTACCAGGATATAACCCTAATTATGAACCGAATCTACTTCAAATAAACAAATTACTACAAGTAATTGAAACCGCAAAAAAACCGTTAATTTTAGCTGGAGCGGGTATATTGCATGCGAAAGCTTCGAAAGAATTGACAAGTTTTGCTCGTAAATATGAAATCCCTGTTGTGCATACATTACTTGGACTTGGTGGTTTTCCACCAGATGATGAACTATTTCTAGGGATGGGGGGAATGCACGGTTCTTATACAGCCAATATGGCGTTATATGAATGCGACTTACTCATTAATATAGGCGCGAGATTTGATGATCGTCTTACTGGAAATTTAGCTTTTTTTGCTAAAGGGGCGACTGTTGCACATATCGATATTGATCCAGCAGAAATCGGGAAAAATGTGCCAACAGAGATTCCTATTGTTGCAAGTGCTAAGCAGGCGTTAGAAGTATTGCTTCAATCAGAAGGAAAGAAAGAAAATCATCATGAATGGCTATTTTTATTAAAGAATAGAAAAGAAAAATATCCATTCTCTTATAAAAGAAATTCTGAAAGTATTAAACCTCAATATGCGATTGATATGCTATATGAAATTACGAAAGGAGAAGCGATTGTAACAACAGACGTTGGGCAACATCAAATGTGGGCAGCACAATACTATCCGTTGAAAAATCCAGATAAATGGGTAACTTCTGGCGGATTAGGAACGATGGGGTTCGGATTTCCAGCAGCAATCGGTGCGCAAATTGCAAAGAGAGATGAACTAGTTATTGCAATTGTTGGTGATGCTGGGTTTCAAATGACTCTGCAAGAATTAAGTGTATTAAAAGAACACGCTTTACCCGTTAAAGTATTTATTTTAAATAATGAAGCTTTAGGAATGGTAAGACAATGGCAAGATGAATTTTACAATCAAAGATATTCACATTCTTTATTGCCATGCCAACCAGATTTCGTCGCTCTTGCGAATGCGTATGGTATAAAAGGTGTTCGTATTGACGATCCACTTCTTGCAAAGAAGCAAATCCAGCATGCGATCGAATTACAAGAGCCAGTCGTAATCGATTGTCGTGTACTTCAATCAGAGAAGGTTATGCCGATGGTTGCACCAGGAAAAGGTGTTCACCAAATGGAGGGAGTGGAAAAAGGGTGAAGAGAATTGTTACAGCGACAGTTCGAAATCAAAGTGGTGTGTTAAACCGAATTACAGGGGTTATGACACGAAGACATTTTAATATTGAAAGTATTTCAGTAGGTCATACAGAATCATCAGATATATCGCGAATGACGATTGTTGTACACGTTGAAAGTGAACAGCAAGTTGAGCAGTTAATTAAACAACTTCATAAGCAAATCGATGTTCTGAAAGTATCAGATATTACAGAAGAAGCAATGATTGCTAGAGAGCTTGCTCTTATTAAAGTAGCAACTTCTGTAGCGAGGGCAGAATTATATAGTTTAATTGAACCATTTCGAGCCGCTGTAATAGATGTTGGGAAGGATTCCATAGTTGTGCAAGTAACAGGTACGCAAGATAAAGTAGAAGCGTTAATTGAATTACTTCGTCCATACGGTTTAAAAGAAATTGCTAGAACAGGTGTAACAGCATTTACACGTAGTATGAAAAAACAAGATAAGCAAGTTATGTTAATTCAATAATCATTTAAATATAGGGGGAAATGAAAATGGCAAAAGTTTATTATGAGAAAGATGTAACAGTAAATGTATTAAAGGAAAAGAAAGTAGCAATCATCGGATATGGCTCGCAAGGTCATGCGCATGCGCAAAATTTACGTGATAACGGATTTGATGTAGTAGTAGGTTTAAGAAAAGGTAAGTCTTGGGATAAAGCGAATGAAGATGGGTTTTCTGTATATACAGTAGCAGAAGCAGCGGAAAAAGCTGATGTAGTAATGATTCTATTACCTGATGAATTACAACCAGAAGTATATGAAGCTGAAATTGCACCAAATTTACAGGCTGGAAACTCTCTCGTGTTCGCACATGGATTTAATGTTCACTTTGATCAAGTAAAACCACCAGCGAATGTAGATGTATTTCTAGTAGCGCCAAAAGGACCGGGGCATCTCGTACGCCGTACGTTCGCCGAGGGAGGGGCTGTTCCTGCATTATTTGCAGTATATCAAGATGCAACAGGAGTTGCGACTGAAAAAGCACTTTCTTATGCTGACGGAATTGGAGCAACGAGAGCTGGTGTATTAGAAACGACGTTTAAAGAAGAAACAGAAACAGATTTATTTGGAGAGCAAGCTGTACTCTGCGGCGGAGTGACTGCACTTGTAAAAGCAGGATTTGAAACGTTAGTTGATGCGGGATACCAGCCTGAACTTGCATATTTTGAATGTTTACATGAACTGAAGCTAATCGTTGACCTTATGTATGAAGGTGGACTTGAAAATATGAGATATTCAGTTTCAGATACAGCGCAGTGGGGAGACTTCGTATCAGGACCACGCGTTGTTACTGAAGATACGAAGAAAGCGATGGGGGCAGTATTAGCAGAAATTCAAGATGGTACATTTGCAAGAGGCTGGATTGCAGAGCATAAAGCAGGAAGACCAAATTTCCACGCGACAAATGAGAAAGAGAATGAACATGAAATCGAAGTAGTAGGACGTAAATTACGTGAAATGATGCCTTTCGTACAGCCGCGAGTAAAGGTAGGGATTAAATAATATGAAGCAGATTTTGTTCATGGATACAACGCTTCGTGATGGCGAACAATCACCAGGAGTAAATTTAAATGAACAAGAGAAGTTACAAATTGCTAGGCAATTAGAGAGGCTTGGTATTCATGTAATGGAAGCTGGATTCGCGGCAGCTTCCGAAGGTGACTTCCAATCGGTAAAACGCATCGCGAATACAATTCAAAACGCTACGGTTATGAGTTTAGCTAGAGCGAAAGAAAGTGACATTCGAAGAGCATATGAAGCTGTGAGAGGCGCTGTATCTCCTCGTCTACACGTATTTCTAGCTACGAGTGATATTCATATGAAATATAAACTTTGTATGTCAAAAGAAGATGTGTTAAATAGTATTCATCGCTCGGTTACGCTCGGAAAATCATTATTTCCGACAGTACAATTTTCTGCAGAAGATGCGACAAGAACATCGAGAGCATTTTTAGCTGAAGCAGTAGAAATTGCGATTCGAGCAGGAGCGAATGTAATTAATATTCCGGATACAGTTGGATATACAAATCCGGAAGAGTATTATTCTCTTTTTAAATACTTACAAGAATCCGTTCCATCATATGAAAAAGCGATTTTTTCTTGTCATTGTCACGATGATCTTGGTATGGCAGTAGCAAATTCGTTAGCTGCGGTTGAAGGGGGAGCAGTGCAAGTAGAAGGAACGATTAATGGCATTGGAGAAAGAGCAGGGAATGCAGCGTTAGAAGAAGTTGCAGTAGCTCTTCATATTAGAAAAGATTTTTATAAAGCAGAACCTTCGATGACTTTAAAAGAAATTAAGGCGACGAGTACATTAGTAAGCAGGTTAACGGGTATGGTTGTACCGAAAAATAAAGCAATCGTTGGAGCGAATGCATTTGCTCATGAATCAGGCATCCACCAAGATGGGGTTTTAAAAGAAGTAACAACTTATGAAATTATCGAACCAGCGCTTATAGGAGAATCTCAAAATCTCTTTGTACTTGGGAAACATTCTGGCTGTCATGCGTTTACGGAAAAAATGAAAGAGCTTGGTTATGAATTTACAAATGAAGAGCGAGATGCGGCATTCGAAGCATTTAAAAAATTGGCGGATCGTAAAAAGGAAATTACTGAGGAAGATTTACGCGCAATTATGCTTGGTGAAGCAGCATTTGCAGCCCAGCAATATAACATTACGCAATTACAAGTGCATTTCGTATCAAATAGTACACAATGCGCAACAGTTGTGCTGAAGGATGAGGAAGGAAATGTATATGAAGATGCAGCCACTGGTTCTGGTAGTATTGAAGCGATATACAATGCGATTCAAAGAATTTTAGGATTAGAATGTGAATTGGCAGATTATCGCATACAATCTATTACACAAGGTCAAGATGCACTTGCTCACGTTCATGTTGAATTAAAAGAAGGTAGTCACCAAATATCAGGTTTCGGAGTTGCGCAAGACGTATTGGAAGCGTCGGCGAGGGCTTATGTCCATGCAGCAGGGAAATTAAAATCTCTTATAGCGCTTGTGAAATAAATAATTGATAGGTGAGAGAAGCTTTCCTCACCTATCAAATTAAAGTTCTGAAAATTCAGTTAAAAGGAGTGTTAAAAATGGAAAAACGTATCGTTTGTTTAGCTGGTGATGGTGTCGGTCCAGAAGTAATGGAGAGTGCGAAGGAAGTATTGCATATGGTAGAAAGGCTATATGGACATCATTTTCATTTGCAAGATGAGTACTTTGGTGGTATTGCTATCGATTTAACTGGGCAACCATTACCACAGCGAACACTTGCCGCCTGTTTAGCGAGTGATGCGGTTTTACTTGGCGCAGTAGGTGGACCAAGGTGGGATAGTGCGAAAGAAAGGCCTGAGAAAGGATTATTAGCATTAAGAAAAGGACTCGGTGTATTTGCGAATGTTCGCCCTGTAACGGTAGAAAGTGCAACTGCACATTTATCACCATTAAAAAACGCTGATGAAATTGATTTCGTTGTCGTTCGTGAATTAACAGGCGGAATTTATTTTTCTTATCCGAAAGAGCGAACGGAAGAAGTGGCGACAGATACACTTACGTATCATCGCCATGAAATTGAACGTATCGTTTCGTATGCTTTTCAATTAGCAAATAAGCGGAAGAAAAAAGTAACATCTATTGATAAAGCGAATGTTTTAGAGTCTAGTAAATTATGGAGAACTGTGACAGAAGAAGTAGCACTTCGCTACCCAAATGTGGAAGTAGAACACATTTTAGTAGATGCAGCAGCTATGGAATTAATTCGGAATCCAGGAAGATTTGACGTTATTGTAACGGAAAATTTATTTGGTGATATTTTAAGTGATGAGGCTTCAGTATTAGCTGGATCATTAGGAATGCTTCCATCAGCAAGTCACGCTGAAAAGGGACCTTCATTATATGAGCCTATTCACGGATCAGCACCGGATATTGCGGGGAAAAATAAGGCGAATCCAATTGCGATGATGCGTTCTGTTGCAATGATGCTTGGGCAATCGTTCGGATTAACGAGAGAAGGAGATGCAATTGAAGAAGCAGTTTCTGCAGTCCTTAAATCAGGGAAATGTACAGCAGATATCGGGGGGACTGAAACGACAACTTCATTTACAAAGGCAGTTATTCAAGAAATGGAAGAGCAAGCGTTAGTAGGGAGAGGAAGATAATGGGAAAAAGGTTGCTAGATAAGCTTTGGGAAAGACATGTAGTTGCGACTAATGAAAATGGATTGGATTTATTATATATCGATCTACATCTTGTTCATGAAGTAACGTCACCGCAAGCCTTTGAAGGCTTGCGGCTTACAAATCGAACAGTCCGCAGACCAGATTTAACATTTGCAACGATGGATCATAATATTCCAACGAAAGATGTTTGGAATATTACCGACCGCATTGCGAAGCAGCAACTAGATACACTTCGGCAAAACTGTAAACAATTTCAGGTGCCATTAGCGGATATCGGAGATGAAGAGCAAGGGATCGTTCATGTAATAGGACCAGAACTTGGACTCACACAGCCAGGAAAAACGATTGTTTGTGGTGATAGTCATACAGCAACACACGGTGCTTTTGGCGCACTAGCGTTTGGTATTGGTACGAGTGAAGTGGAACATGTATTGGCAACGCAAACGTTATGGCAACGAAAGCCGAAAGCGATGGGCATTGAGTTAAAAGGAAAGTTACCGCAAGGTGTCTATGCGAAAGATATTATTTTACACCTTCTTTCAAAGTACGGAGTAGCAGTTGGAACAGGTTACGTAATGGAATTTTACGGAGAGGCCATTCATGCTATGGATATGGAAGAGAGGATGACGCTTTGCAATATGGCAATTGAAGGGGGAGCAAAGGCTGGCATTATTGCACCAGATGAAAAAACGTTTGCTTACGTAAAAGGGCGTAAATATGCACCGAAAGACTATGAATCTATTAAGGAAAAATGGTCAGAACTTTATACAGATTTAGATGCAGTTTATGATTTACATATTCTAGTAGATGTTACGGATTTAGCGCCGTACGTTACGTGGGGAACAAATCCTAGTATGGGTGTTCGGATCGATGAGAAATTGCCAGAAAAGCATGATGCAAATGATGAAAGAGCGTTTTCTTATATGGGATTGAGTCCCGGACAAAGTACGTATGACATTCCAGTTCAACATGTTTTCATTGGATCTTGTACAAATTCCAGGCTTTCTGACTTAGAAATTGCTGCATCTGTCGTGAAAGGTAAAAAAGTAAAAGAAGGTGTGCGAGCACTTGTTGTACCTGGATCTCAAAGGGTAAGAGAAGCAGCGATGCATAAAGGATTACATCGCATATTTGAAGAAGCTGGATTTGAATGGAGAGAGCCCGGATGCTCAATGTGTCTAGGTATGAATCCAGATCAAGTGCCTGAAGGAGAACATTGTGCCTCTACGTCCAATCGCAATTTTGAAGGAAGACAAGGAAAGGGAGCACGAACGCATTTAGTTAGCCCGGCAATGGCGGCAGCGGCTGCGTTATATGGTCATTTTGTTGATATTAGAAAGGAGAGTTATGATGGAGCCATTTCGTATTCATAAAGGTACTGCCGCAGTACTGATGAATGATAACATTGATACAGATCAAATTATTCCGAAGCAATATTTAAAGAGAATTGAAAGAACTGGGTTTGGGAAGTTTTTATTTGATGAGTGGCGATATGATAATAATCGCCAAGAAAACCCTAATTTCCCGCTTAATGCACAAGAAAGAAAAGGAGCCAGCATATTAATCACAGGTGATAATTTTGGATGTGGCTCGTCAAGAGAACATGCTCCATGGGCACTTGCTGATTATGGTTTCCGCGTTATTATCGCTGGAGGATTTGCCGATATCTTTTATATGAATTGTATGAAGAATGGCATGTTACCGATTGTAATGGATAAAGATATGCGTGAACAACTTGCTAAAACAGATGCGAGGGAACAAATTACAGTTGATTTAGAAAATGAAATAATGACAACGAATACGCATAGATTCCATTTTACGATCGAGAAAATGTGGAAAGAGAAGTTATTAAATGGTTTAGATGAAATTAGTATTACAATGCAATATGAACAAGAAATAAAAGAGTATGAAAGAAAAGTGGCTTTACATTAAAAAAATGACGGAATATTAAAAATGTATTTACATTCAAAATTAACTGTTATATACTATGTGAAAATCAGAGGAGAAAGGGAGTAAGTATTATGAATACAATAAAATCTATTACAATGCTTACACAACTACATCATCATACATGAAGCCCTTGAACCTAGCGTGAAAACGTGTAGGTACAAGGGTTATTCCCGTTGTACCTACACTCTACTGAAGAGCCTTGTAGGTATTTTGTCTACAAGGCTCTTTTTATTTTCGGCTTAGGGGAATGAAATAGGCATACATTAGAAGGGGAAAGGTGTGAAAATTTAGATGACAAAATGGAAACGAGCAAACCCGAATGGAACGAGAGATTATTTATTCGAAGAATGTACGTTAATTGAAGAAGTAGAACAAAAATTAAGGCTTACTTTTTTAGAGAGAGGTTATGAGGAAATAAGAACACCTACAATTGAATTTTATGATGTTTTTGCATTTCAAAATAGACCGATAGATGAAGAGAAGATGTATAAATTTTTTGATGAAAAGGGAAGGATTATCGTTTTACGTCCAGATATGACAATTCCTTTAGCGAGAGTTATTGGAACACAGAGATGGGATACGCCACTTAAAGTGACGTATAGCGGGAATGTATTTCGAGCGAATGAATCCCATTCTGGAAAATATAATGAAATCGTACAAAGTGGTATTGAAGTTATCGGGATTGATAATGTAAGAGCTGAAATTGAATGTGTAATAAGTGTCATTCAAGCACTTCAAAAGTTGAAGGTGCAATCTTTTACAATTGAGATTGGGCAAGTACAGTTATATAAATGTATTGTAAAAAAACTCTCCATCCAGGATGAAGAAGAAAGGGTACTTAGAACGTATATAGAAAGTAAAAATTATGCAGCCCTCTCAAATTTTATCGGAGAAAAGAAATTAGATCGATGCGATGAGACAGTAAGATTACTTGAGAAATTGCCAAGGCTATTTGGAAATTTAGAAGTTATTGAGGAAGCAGAAAAGCTTGCTTCAAGTAATGAAATGAAAATGGCAATTGCAAGAGTAAAAGAAATGTATGAAACAATTGAAACGTTAGGATATGGTTCTTACATATCAATTGATTTGGGCATGATTCAACACTTAGATTACTATACAGGTGTTATTTTCAAAGGATATATATATGAAATTGGAGAAGAAATCGTTAGTGGCGGAAGATACGATGAGCTAATTGGGAATTTTGGAGAAATGCTGCCAGCTGTTGGACTCGCGGTACAAGTAAATCAAATTGTGAAGGCGCTGCAAGAGCAGCAAGAACCATATGAACGAAATCAAATTGATATTGTGATTCATTATGAGTTAAATAGATTAGCGGAAGCAGAAAGGTTACGAAATTTACTTCGAAAGGATGGGAAAAATGCTTGGTTATCTCTATTCTCTAATTTAAGCGATACCTTTCAATTTGCAAGAAAAAATAAAATAGGAACGGTCGTTGAGGCAAAGAATGAATACTTAGTGGAATATGTATGGAATGAGAAATGGGTAGTCCAGAAAGAAGGAGAGGCTTCATGCGTAACATTCAAATTGCGTTAACGAAAGGAAGATTAGAAAAACATGTCATTCCACTTTTTGAGCAGATTGGAATTGATTGTTCCGAGCTCAAAAATAAAGGTCGGAAGCTTGTATTTCAAAGTGAAAATACAAATGTTTCATTTATTTTAGTAAAAGCGGTTGATGTTGCTACTTATGTAGAACATGGGGTAGCTGATATTGGCATCGTTGGAAAAGATATTTTAATGGAAAACGAGAAAGATATTTATGAAATGCTGGATTTAGGAGTGGGGATTTGTAAGTTTTGTGTTGCTTCTATTCCTACGTATAATCCGAAGAGTTACCGGAAGAAAAGAATCGCTACGAAATACCCCCATATTACTTCTACTTATTTTCATGATAAGGGAGAGGATGTAGAAATTATTAAGATAGAAGGTTCTGTAGAAATCGCTCCTCTTCTTGGATTGGCAGATGCGATTGTAGATATTGTTGAAACAGGAAAAACATTACAAGAGAATGGACTCATTGTATTTGAGGAAATGTACTTTATATCGGCTCGGATGATTGTAAATAAGGCAGCCTTAAAAACTAAAAAAGACGAAATATTCAGCATTATAAATATGATGGAGCAAGAAATCTTATCAGGGAAATAGGAGGATTTAAAATGGAAATCATTTATGAAGAATTTAAGGAGGCATTATCTAAAATAAAAGTGCTAAGAGAAAACGCCAATATAATAGAAGAAACTGTTCAAAGAAGTGTAAGAGAAATCATTAGACATGTAAGGGAAGGGAAAGATGAGGCTTTATCTTTCTATACAAAAAAGTTTGATGGTGTAGAGATGAAAAATTTTCGTGTAAGTGAAGAAGAAATACAGCAAGCGAGTATGTTTGTAGAGAATTCATTTTTAGAAGCTTTAAAAGAGGCGAAGAAAAACGTTGTTTCGTATCACGAAAAGCAAAAGAAGCACTCAATATTCGATTGTGAAAGTAAAGGGATAATTAGAGGGCAACTCATTCGGCCGTTAGAAAATGTAGGTGTATATGTACCGGGTGGGACAGCCTCATATCCTTCTTCAGTATTAATGAATGTATTGCCGGCGAAACTCGCAGGTGTGAAAAAGATTGTAATGGTAACACCGCCGAGGAAAGGAGGAATTGATCCACATATATTAGCTGCTGCAGATCTTGCGGGAGTAGATGAAATTTATACGATAGGTGGCGCACAAGCAATTGCTGCTTTAGCATACGGGACGGAATCGATTCCGAAAGTGGATAAAATAGTTGGACCGGGAAATTTGTACGTCGCTCTAGCGAAACGAGAAGTATACGGAATAGTAAATATCGATATGATTGCTGGTCCATCAGAAATTGTAGTTGTCGCGGATGAAACAGGTAATGCAAAATATATCGCAGCGGATTTATTATCGCAAGCAGAGCATGATGAGAGAGCAACGGCGATTTGTATTACAACGAATATGGAACTAGCTAAAGAAGTAGAAAAAGAGGTAGAAAGACAGTTAGAAACGTTACCAAGAAGTGAAATTGCACGTGAATCAATAAATAGAAATGGAGCCATCTTTATCGTTCCTTCTTTAGAGGAGGCGCTAAAGTTATCAAATGAAATTGCTCCAGAACATTTAGAGTTACATATAAAAGAACCAATGAATGCTCTAGATTATGTGAAACATGCAGGCTCTATTTTCCTTGGGCCATATTCACCTGAACCGCTCGGGGATTATTTAGCGGGACCGAATCATGTATTACCAACGAGCGGAACGGCAAGATTCTTTTCTCCGTTATCAGTCGATGATTTCGTGAAAAAATCAAGTTTTATTTCTTATACGGAGGAAGCATTAAAAAATGTACAGCATCATATTGTAGAGCTTGCAAATAAAGAAGGGTTACATGCACATGCGAGAGCAATCCAAATAAGGTTTGAGGAGGAAAAATAATGCGTCAGTCCAGTCAAGCACGTGAGACGACAGAAACAAAAATTAAATTAAATTTGCAGCTTGATGAAAGTACAAATGTATCTATTCAAACAGGGGTTGGTTTTTTCGATCATATGCTTACTTTATTTGCTAGACATGGAAGATTTGGATTGCAGGTTGAAGCAGAAGGTGATGTATTTGTCGATGCACATCACACCGTTGAAGATGTTGGAATTGTACTCGGAAATTGCTTGAAAGAAGCATTGCAAAACAAAGAGGGAATTAATCGTTACGGTTCTGCGTATGTACCGATGGATGAATCTTTAGGATTTGTGGCAATTGATATAAGTGGACGCTCATATTGTGTATTTCAAGGGGAATTAACAAATCCGAAGCTCGGGGATTTTGATACAGAATTGACGGAAGAATTTTTTAGAGCAGTTGCACATGCTGCCAATATTACATTACATGCGCGCGTTCTATACGGAAGTAATACACATCACAAAATTGAAGCATTATTTAAAGCTTTTGGTAGAGCGCTTAGAGAAGCGGTCGAAAAAAATGCTAACATTACTGGTGTAAATTCAACGAAAGGAATGTTGTAATTGATTGCCATTATAGATTATGGAATGGGGAATATTCGCAGTGTTGAGCAAGCATTAAAATATATTGGCGCAGAGTACATTGTAACGAGTGATAAAAAAGAGATATTGAGAAGCGATGGCGTGATTTTACCGGGAGTAGGTGCATTTCCGAAAGCGATGGACGTATTAGAAGAAAGAGATTTAGTGTGTGTACTAAAAGAGGTTTGTGATATAGGAAAACCACTCCTCGGTATATGTTTGGGCATGCAGCTTTTATTTGAACGAAGTGAGGAACTAAAAGATTGTAGCGGGTTAGGTTTACTACCAGGGGAAATTCGTAAGTTAAAAGTTTCGTATAAAATTCCTCATATGGGATGGAATGAATTAAGGAAGGAAAGAGAATTTCCGCTTTGGAATGGATTAGTGGATGGTTCTTTCGTGTATTATGTTCACTCATATTACGCGGATTGTCCAGATGAAATTGTATGCGGAGTAAGTGATTATGGAATGCAAGTACCAGGGTTTGTCGCGAAAGGAAATGTATTTGGTGCACAGTTTCATCCAGAAAAAAGTGGCGAAATTGGCATGCAAATATTAAAAAATTTTCAAGGGGTGGTAGAAGCATGGAAATCTTCCCAGCTATCGATTTAAAAGAAGGACGATGCGTTAGACTTTATCAAGGAGAGTTTAGTAAAGAAACGGTGATGAATGAAGATCCAGTAGCGCAGGCGATCATATTTGAAAAGCTTGGAGCGGAAATACTACACATTGTTGATTTAGACGGTGCAATTGCTGGCGAGTCTTTAAATTTGCCCGTCATTGAAAAAATCTGCAAGGCGGTACGTATTCCTGTGCAAGTGGGAGGAGGAATTCGTTCACTTGTAACGGTGGAGAAGTTATTGTCAGCAGGTGTAGAAAAAGTGATTTTAGGAACAGCAGCTCTTTATGATAAGTCATTTTTAGAGGAAGCAGTTCGTCTATATAAAGAGAAAATCATTGTTGGAATTGATGCGAAAAATGGTTTCGTAGCAACGAGAGGTTGGCTTGATCTATCTGAAATTTCTTACGTTAGTTTAGCGAAACAAATGGAAAGTTTAGGTGTTCAAACGATTGTGTTTACAGACATTTCGAAAGACGGGACGCTTGCAGGTCCAAATTTTGAACAATTAGCGATACTTCAAAAAAGTGTGGGCATTCGTCTCATCGCCTCTGGAGGAGTGGCATCTATTCAAGATGTGAAAAAGTTAAATGATATGAATATATATGGTGTCATAATTGGAAAGGCGCTTTACGAGAAAACGATTGATTTAGAAGAAGTATTACAGGTAACGAAGTTATGTTAGCGAAACGAATTATTCCATGTCTAGATGTGAAAGAAGGGCGAGTCGTAAAGGGTGTAAATTTTATAGGATTACAAGATGTCGGTGATCCGGTTGAAATAGCTGAAGCATATAACGAGGCAGGGGCAGATGAAATCGTATTTTTAGATATTACGGCGACTCATGAAGGAAGAAAAACGATTATAGATGTTGTAGAAAAAACAGCAGCAAAAGTATTTATTCCTCTTACGGTTGGCGGGGGGATATCAAGTGTGAAAGATATGTACAATTTACTAAGAGTTGGGGCAGACAAAGTTTCACTAAACTCAGCGGCAGTGCGAAACCCGAAGTTAATAGAAGAAGGGGCAGAACACTTTGGATCACAATGTATTGTCGTGGCAATTGATGCTAGAAAAGTAGCAGAAGATAAATGGAACGTATATGTCAACGGTGGAAGAGTTGACACAGGAATGGATGCCATAGAATGGGCGAAGCGTGTTGTTAAACTTGGGGCAGGTGAAATTTTGTTAACGAGTATGGATGCAGATGGAACGAAAAGCGGATATGACCTTCGTTTAATAGAAGAAATTTCAAAAAGTGTTTCTATTCCAGTCATCGCATCAGGAGGCTGTGGTCATACGGATCATATTATAGAAGTTTTTCAAAAGACAACGGTTGATGCAGCGTTAGCGGCATCCATCTTTCATTATGGTGAGGCGACAGTGCAGAGTGTAAAGCGAAAATTAAGAGATGCAAATATTGAGGTGCGGTTATGAAACCTAATTTTTCAAAAGGATTAATACCGGCAATTGTCATCGAAGAAGGTACGAAAGACGTTTTAATGCTAGCTTATATGAATGAAGAAGCATATAAAAAAACGTTAGAGACGAAAAGAACATGGTTTTATTCTCGTTCGAGGCAGTCGTTATGGAATAAGGGGGAAACATCAGGGAATGTTCAATATGTGCAATCTTTATATTTAGATTGTGATCAAGATTCAATTGTTGTGAATGTGAAACAAGTAGGACCTGCTTGTCATACGGGAGAGAAGACATGTTTTTACTATCAAATTATATAGGGGGATACATATGGAAAATGCCTTTAAGTTGCTGTATAAAACAATTGAAGAACGAAAGGGAAGCCCACTTCCTGAATCGTATACAAATTATTTATTTTCAAAAGGAGAAGATAAAATTTTAAAGAAGATTGGTGAAGAGTGTGCTGAAGTAATTATCGCATGTAAAAATAATGATAAAGAAGAAGTAGTGAAAGAAATGGTTGATGTATTTTATCACTGTTTCGTTTTATTAGCTGAAAAAAATATTGCATTGGAAGATGTGATGCGAGAGGTGAAAGAACGAAATGGAAAGCTTTCGAGAGTTGGGGATAGAAGGGAAATAGATACATTATAAGGGGGAATGTATATGAAAGTAGATTATCATCTTCACTTAGAAGAAGGACCGTATTCAATAGGATGGCTTGCTAAAATAAATGAAGCGTTGGAATGTTATGAACCGCTTCAAGAAAGACATTCTATTGATTGGCTTATGAAAACACAAGAGCGTTTGCAAAAGCGTGTGAAGGAAGGGCCATTTACAACAGAATGGATAGATCTATATTTAGAAGAAGCTGTGCGAAAAGGAATAAAAGAAGTGGGAATTGTTGATCATCTATATCGTTTTCATGAAGCAAAAGGATATTATGAAAAATATGTAGATATTAGTGATTCTAAGCTCGGTCGTATACAGAAAGAATGGTTAGATCAAGTAAGGGTAGTTTCACTGTATGATTTTACAAAGGCAATTGAAGAGGCGAAAGAACGATGGGGGAAAAGAGGTGTCACACTTAAACTTGGAATTGAAGCGGATTATTTTATTGGTTGTGAAGGAGAGTTAAAAGAATTATTAGCGCTAGGAGACTTTGATTATGTAATTGGTTCCGTTCATTTTCTAAATGGCTGGGGATTTGATAATCCAGATACGAAAGAATATTTTGAGGTGCATGACCTACGCGCATTATATGATATGTTTTTTAAAACAGTTGAGAGTGCGATTCGTACCGAGTTATTTGATATTATCGCTCATCTTGATAATATAAAGGTATTTAATTATCGATTGGATGAGAATGAACAGCTTTCTTATTATGAGGAAATTGCCTGTGCATTAGTAGAAACGAATACGGCAACAGAAATAAATGCAGGATTATACTATCGTTATCCTGTTCGTGAAATGTGCCCAAGTCCACTATATTTACAAGTATTAGCTAAGTATGGTGTTCCAATTACGATTTCTTCGGATGCCCATTACCCAAATGATTTAGGGAATTATGTACAAGAAAATATACAAACATTACGAGCTCACGGTGTTACTCAGGTTGCAACATTTACGAAGCGAGCAAGAGTAATGAGGTCGCTTGAAGAAGAAGTAACAAATTCAAAATGAAACGCAATTTTTTGATGAAAACTGTCCTTTTTGTTCAAAATAAGAAAGAATGAAAAGGAGGGTAAGAAATGGCGAAACAACAAAACAAACAAAATGTACAAGGTGCACAGCAACAAGCTTATACTTCTGAAACGAATGCTGCATCTCAATCGGTTATTGAGGAGCAAATTAGCGATACGGTTGCAGAAGGAACTATTGATGTGAAGCTTGGAAAAGAATCGCAGGAAAAAGCGTAAGAAGAGGGGAGAGTTGCATCTCCTCTTTTTTCATGGAAAAGTGTCGATTTTCAAAACTATAATCAAATTCCTTGGTTTTTATATGTGGATTTCTTACAATGAAATATAAGAGATGTCTTATTTTCTATAGAAGAGGTGTTAGTAGTGGCAAAAATATTAGTAGCGGGAAAAATTCCGGAAATTGGATTAGAACTATTAAAAGATCATAATGTAGAAATGTACAATAAAGAGGAGTTAATTTCTATAGATGAATTAACAGAGCGTGTAAAAGATAAAGATGCATTGTTAAGTTTACTTTCGACAAAGGTGCCAAAAGAAGTTATTGATGCAGCGCCTCATTTAAAGATTGTTGCAAACTATGGTGCTGGTTACGACAATATTGATTACACGTATGCGGGCGAAAAAGGAATTGCAGTTACGAATACACCGAAAGTATCAACGGAAGCGACTGCAGAATTAACATTTGCACTTCTTTTAGCAGCGGCGCGTAGAATTCCTGAAGGGGATACGTTATGTCGTACGACTGGATTTAACGGATGGGCACCGTTATTTTTCTTAGGACGAGAAGTCCATGGTAAGACAATCGGAATTATAGGTCTTGGAGAAATCGGGAAGGCTGTTGCAAAACGTGCGAAAGCATTTGGAATGGATGTTTTATATACAGGGCCAAATCGTAAGCTTGAAGCTGAAAGTGAACTGGGAGCAACGTATGTGACGTTGGAAGAATTATTACAAACAGCAGACTTTATTACAATTAACTGTGCTTATAATCCGAAATTACATCATATGATTGATGAAGAGCAGTTTAAAATGATGAAGAAAACAGCGTATATTGTAAATGCTTCACGTGGACCAATTATGAATGAAGCAGCACTTGCTCATGCATTAAAAACGAATGAAATTGAAGGAGCAGCTCTTGACGTGTTTGAATTTGAACCGAAAATTACAGAAGAGCTAAAAGAATTAAAGAATGTAGTACTTGCTCCACACGTAGGGAATGCAACATTTGAAACTCGTGATGCGATGGCTGAAATGGCTGTCAGAAATATTTTAGCTGTATTAAACGGCGAAGAGCCAGTAACACCTGTAAATCAAAAGGTATTAGTTACAAAATAAAAAGAAACCTTCCGGACTCGGAAGGTTTTCTTATTTTTCTTTATTGGCTTTTTTAGACGGTCTTTGTCTAATGAATTGAGATAACATGTACAAAATATATAGTGGAATGGCAATGAATAAGAAAACAGAAAAATTTCCAAATCCTGTTTGATACATTGTAATAATGATTCCAACTAAAAATAGTGTAATAATGATGCTATATCGTGGAATTGGTACATCTTTTAAACTTGGGATACGAATGCGGCTCACCATTAAAAATGCGAACGTTACAAATACGGTAATAAGAACGATTTTTGGAATGGTATGTGAAAATAATGTTAAGAAAGCAACAAGCCCTCCCGCTGCTGTAATCGGTACTCCAGTGAAATATTTCATTGAAGTAGAAGATGGTGTTACATTAAATCGTGCTAAACGATATGCTCCGAAAAGAGGGAATAATCCCGCTATGTATAATCCGATGATTCCGTAGTTTGAGAAAGATGTGTAATACATTAAAACAGCTGGTGCTGCACCAAATGTTACGACATCTGCAAGCGAGTCGAGCTCTTTTCCCATTTGTGAATCAACACGTAATAAACGAGCAACACGACCATCAAGACTATCTAACATCATCCCGATAAGTACTAAAATAGCAGCTGATTTATAATATCCTAAAGATGCATAGCCGATTGATAAAAATCCGCTATATAAATTTCCGAGCGTAAATAAGTTTGGAATAGCTGCTCTATACAAAATCTGATCCCTTGCTTTCTGTAATAAATTCTTAATTAGTGTATGAAAGTTTACTTATTTTATCATACCATAAATTTATTCCTCATACGAAAGAAATTACCAATTTGTGAAAGATTTCATAGAAGGATGGTTCCAAAATTAAGTGAAAATAAAAAGAGGAAGCAACTTGTATGAAGTTGCTTCCTTTACTATTCAAATTTCGTTGTCATCGTTCCGGTTTTATATCGATTATTAGGATCGAAGCGTAATAAATCTCCATAAATTAATTTATCGGAGAGTTTTAATTCTGTTTTTGCTTTTTCAATATACGGCTGACATAACGTCATGTCAGCTTCTTCACCCGTACTTCTTTTGTAGCACATATTTTTTGTATAAACATACTCTTCAGAAACAAAGCTACCATCACGCATTACCATAAGCGGGTCTTTCTCTTTAATAAATAAGTCAGTTCCAAATTCAACGGATTTATTTGTTTTAATACCAAGTAAATGAAGGAGCGTTGGCTTAATATCAATTTGACCGGATACTTTAGAAACAACTTTTCCTTCTTGGCCAGGCACATGAATAATAAGAGGGACTCGTTGTAATTGCATAGAATCGAATGGTGTAATAGTATCTTTTCCTAGGAACTGTGCCATAGCTGCGTTATGGTTTTCGGAAATACCGTAATGATCACCATAAATGACAATAACGGAATTATCATATAATCCTTCTTCTTTTAATTGTTGAATAAATAATTTAAGAGCTTCATCTGTGTAACGAACAGTTGGGAAGTAGCGGTTTACAACACCACTTTCCGAGTTGAATTCATCAACATATTGATCTTCCGGATTTAGAAGAAACGGAAAATGATTTGTTAATGTAATAAATTTTGTATAGAACGGTTGCGGTAAAGATTTTAACTTTGGAATAGATTGTTCAAAGAACTCTTTATCTTTTAATCCCCAACCGACAGACATTTGCTCCGTTCCTGCGTAATCATTTAAATTAAAATAACGATCATATCCAAGCGCAGGATACATTACATCCCGATTCCAAAACGTTTTATCGTTTGAATGGAAGACGGCAGAAGAATATCCGTATTTCTTTAATTGTTCTGGTGTCGCTGTGTATTCATTTGTTGCATGAGTAAAGAATACAGAACCACGATCTAGCGGATAAAGTGAGTTTTCAACGATAAATTCAGCATCAGAAGTTTTGCCTTGTCCAGTTTGATGATAGAAGTTATCGAAATAGAAACTATCCTTAATAAATTCATTTAAAAATGGTGTAATTTCTTTTCCATTTATTTTTTTATTAATAACAAAGTTTTGTGTAGATTCCATTGAAATTAAAATTACATTTTTACCTTTTGCAGCTCCAAATAAGTTTTTATCAACTTGTTTGTCTTTTGAGTCTGTATAGTTTTTAATTTCAGAAAACCCATCCCCACTTGCAAATACACGCTCAGCTGAAGACTTGGATTGAAGCGTAATATCAAATAGATGGTATGTGTATAAACCTAAATTCTTCACGACAGTTTGACGGTCAAATGAGCGCGAGAACATTTGTGGTTTATAAATAACTGATACAACAATTTGTAGTGCTAATAAAGCTGTTACACCGCTAAAGAAAGTTCGCTTCTCTGAGCGGGAAAGTGGTGTTTTGTCGCCAAATGATGGGAATTTACGTGAAATAAACATTAAAATAATTGCATCTGCAAATAAAAGTAATGTTTTGTACGTAAAGAGTTCTTTTATACTTGTCCCTAAATCAGCCATATTGTTTGTTTGGAATAAAACCGGGAAAGTAACGAAATCGTTATAGAACCCATAAAACATTGCGTTTCCAAATAAAATAAATGACAGTATAAAACTGATTCCAATTGTAATTCGGTTTCGGTGCTTAGATGCAAGTAAAGCTAAGCCGAAAAATAAAAGTAACGCAGCTAGTGGATTGATAAAAAGCATGAATTCTTCAAAGAAATTATCAATTTTAATATCAAATGCTAGCTTGTACACAATATATGTTTTAATCCATAGTAAAACGACTGCAACGAGTGCAAATCGCAGTTTTGGAAACAGATGTTGTAGCATAATATACTCCTCTCCTAAAAAGCATGACAGTTCTTGTGAGTCAGTTTGCTTAACGACTCATTTTATATATACGAACAGTCCTTTGTTATTATGATTATTATACTATGAGTATCATTATACGAAAATAAAAGAAGGTTGTGGGCTTTTTTATAATAATCGAGTAGAAAAAGAGTGGTGGGAGACAATAAAACAGAATTTCTATGTATGATAATTATCGTACGCAGAAAGAATCGCGTGATAATACGGAGGTTATAATGCGAAAATTATTATATTTTATAGCATGCAGTAGTGTTATACTTTTTACTTCACCGAGTGTGTCGGTAGCCCAATATGATGCACCTCTTATGGAAGATGCACTTTATTCTGTTTTATTTCCAAAAATAAATAAAGCAATTGAAAAACAATATGGAAGTTTGAAACCTTATCAATGTCCTAAAATTATTAGTTTAAAAAAAGTGTATAGCGGTACATATTTATTTCAAGCAAGTATTGAAGTGACAAAGTATGAACGTGTTGCTGGGAAAATTGCTCCACCATTTGAGAAGGTAACGATTACATTTAATAACGAAGAAGGCGAATGGGAAGTGACAAAGATTTCAGTAAAGCGCTTACCAAATGATACGAAACTAAACTGTGAAAAAACAATATAAAAAATTGTTTGACAAATAAAATGGTCCTTTGGTATTGTTAATAGCAACAATTAGATGTTTGAAAATTAAATAGACTTACCTCATCTACTCTCAAAGGTAGAGGCCGCGATAGGAAAGAGTAAGCTATGGGAGATTTAATGGAATCTGTGATCATAGGTTGAAAGGGACTATTGCCGAAATATAAGAATAACCATCTTATTCATATATTGGGACTGCATTGAATAAATGTAGTACTGTCATAAGATTTATTTTATGGAGAGCTATTTGGAGATGTTGATGCGGTTTCTTATTTTGAGGAGATAACAACTCGTTTATTTTTTCAATATATATTTTTCCTAATAAGAAACGCGTGTGAACATTGTTCCGCGCGTTTTTTGTCTATCTAAAAGCGTGCTGCAATGAATAGAAGATTGGGGTTATGAGTTTTAGAGGAAATAAGGGAGGAATTTAAATGTATTTACACGGCACAAGCCGAATTAATGGGCAAGGACACTTAGAAATTGGAGGGTGCGATACGACGCAGCTAGCAAAGCAATACGGAACACCACTTTATGTATACGATGAAGAGTCTATTCGAGGAAAATGCCGAGCATTTCATCGTGCTTTTAAAGAAAGTGGTTTCTCTTATCAAGTAGCATATGCAAGCAAGGCGTTCTTGTGCATGGAGATGTGCCGAGTAGCTCGTGAAGAGAATATGTCATTAGACGTTGTTTCTGGGGGAGAATTATATACTGCGCTCCAAGCAGGATTTCCGGCATCACGTATTCATTTTCATGGAAATAATAAAACAGAAGAAGAAATAGTGATGGCTCTTCAGGCGAATATCGGTTGTTTTGTCGTAGATAATTTCTTTGAATTAGAAGTTTTACACGATTTAGCGATGCAACATGGGAAATTTGTGAACATATTAATTCGTGTAACGCCTGGAGTAGAGGCGCACACACATGAATATATTACAACAGGTCAGGATGATTCGAAATTTGGATTTGGTGTTTCAAATGGTCAAGCAATGCAGGCAATTGGATTGGCTTTACAAAAATCCAATTATAATGTGCTAGGGATCCATTCACATATTGGGTCGCAAATATTTGAAACAGCTGGTTTTGTTCGAGCAATTGAAGTTCTTCGCCAATTTTTAGAAGAAGTGAGAGAGCAAACAAACTATGTAGTAAAAGTGTTAAATGTAGGCGGGGGATTTGGAATACGTTACACAGAGTCAGATACACCATTAACTCTTGAGACATATGTGCGAGCTGTAACAAGTGCAGTGAGAGAACAATTTACTGTATGTGAATATCCATTGCCAGAAATATGGATTGAGCCAGGCCGTAGCATTGTAGGTGATGCTGGGACAACAATTTATACAGTTGGATCTGTGAAAGATATTCCTGGTATTCGGAAATATGTATCAGTCGATGGTGGAATGACAGATAATTTAAGACCTGCTTTATATAATGCGCGTTATGAAGCGATGTTAGCGAATCGAGCGAATGATGAGAATGAGGAACTCGTTTCGATTGCCGGGAAATGCTGTGAGAGTGGAGACATGTTGATTTGGGATATTCATTTACCGAAAGTCGCTGCTTCTGATTTACTAGCAGTTTCCTGTACAGGAGCATACGGGTACTCGATGGCGAATAATTACAATCGGATTCGAAGACCAGCCGTTGTCTTTGCAAAAGGCGGAACATCGCAAGTAGTTGTGGAACGCGAAACATATGAAAATATTATTGGGAACGATCGCATACGTATTAAAGAGCTTGTCTAAATAGGAAAAGGAGTTGTTCGAATGGGCAATTCCTTTTTTATAAAATAAAATAATTAAAATATATCGGAAAACTAGGATTGAAAAAAATCAGAATTGTGATAAAATACAAATACAAAGCTTATCAAGAGAAGCGGAGGGAACTGGCCCGAAGAAGCTCGGCAACCTGCTTATAGAAAGCAAGGTGCTAAATCCAGCAAAATGGGATCCATTTTGAAAGATAAGGTAAAATATATTACCGAACAGTCTTTTCGAAATGGGAAAGATTTTTTTTATGAATAAAAAAGGGGGGGCTGTTCGCGTGAGTGTACGGGAACATTTTGATGAAGTATCCGAGAAGATTGAAGCGATGCTTGTTGATATGAAATATGGTTCAATTACAATTGTTGTGCAAGATGGAAAAGTAATTCAGTTAGAGAAAAGTGAAAAAGTACGTTTAAAGTGAAAAGCGCTGACTAGAAAAACTAGAGGCGGTTTTAACCTATTTTCATTAGGTTAAAACCGTCTTTTTGCTTTTACAGGGGGAAAAAACATGTTGACGTATGAAACGTGGGAAGAAAATGTTGTTTCGTTTTCGGAAGAAGATGAAACAAAAGGTGCGTTATCAGTATTAAATTGGGCTTATAAAGAATATAAAGATGAGGTTGTCTACGCATGTAGCTTTGGGGTGGAAGGTATGGTATTGCTGCACATTATAAACCAAGTAAATCCATCTGCTAAAGTTGTATTTTTGGATACAAATGTTCATTTTCAAGAAACGTATGAATTAATTCAAAAAGTGCGGGAACGATTTCCTTCATTGAATATTATAGAAAAACAGCCAGAACTTACACTTGATGAACAGGCGAAGTTGCATGGTGAAAAACTGTGGGAGAGCAATCCGAATCTTTGTTGTAAGATTAGAAAAATTTTACCTTTAGAAAAATCATTAGTCGTGGAAAAAGCATGGATATCGGGCTTAAGAAGGGAACAATCAGAAACACGTAAGCATACAAAGTTTATAAATCAAGATCATCGTTTTCAATCTATTAAAGTTTGTCCACTCATTCATTGGACGTGGAAAGAAGTTTGGCGATATGTATACAAACATAGCTTGCCGTATAACCCGTTGCATGATGTTGGCTATCCAAGTATTGGGTGTGAGAAATGTACGTTACCTGTAGGGGATGGTGGCGATTCAAGAGATGGTAGATGGGCTGGAAAAGTGAAAACTGAATGTGGTCTTCATTACCAATAAGATGAATCTTGAAATAAAGCTAAGAGAGGATATAGAAAAATGAGCATAGTAAACGAATTAGTAAACCGTATAGATGAGACATATGACGTATCACAAATTGAAAAAGAAATTAAATTAGACAATATTGCGTTAAGTGATTTAGAACTATTGGCGACAGGTGGATATAGCCCCCTTACTGGTTTTTTAGGGAAGGAAGATTATGATTCTGTTGTAGAAACGCTTCGTTTAGCAAATGGTAGTGTGTGGAGTATACCAATTACATTACCGGTAACAGAAAAAGTCGCAGAAAGCCTGAAGGCTGGAGAGGAAGTAAAGCTTGTCAACAATGGAAATATATACGGTGTCATTCAAATAGAAGATATTTTTGTACCAGATAAAGAAAAAGAAGCGTTACTTGTATATAAAACAACGGATGAGGCTCATCCAGGAGTGAAAAAATTATATGAACGACCAAACGTTTACGTTGGAGGAACTATTATTCTAACAAAACGCTTTGAAAATAATCAATTTCCTTCTTATCATTTAGACCCAATTGAAACGAGGGAAGCATTTAAAAAACGTGGGTGGAAAACAGTGGTCGGATTTCAAACGAGAAACCCGGTACATCGTGCCCATGAGTATATTCAAAAATCTGCTCTTGAAATTGTAGATGGTCTCTTTTTAAATCCGCTCGTTGGAGAAACGAAATCGGATGATATTCCTGCTGATGTAAGAATGGAAAGCTATGAAGTACTTCTTCAAAACTATTATCCGAAAAATCGTGTCTTTTTAAGTGTATTTCCTGCTGCCATGCGTTACGCAGGGCCAAGGGAAGCGATATTTCATGCGTTAGTAAGAAAGAATTTTGGATGTACCCACTTTATAGTAGGGCGTGATCATGCTGGAGTAGGAGATTATTACGGAACGTATGAAGCGCAAGAAATCTTCACAAATTTTACGATAGAAGAGTTAGGAATTACACCACTATTCTTTGAGCATAGTTTTTACTGCACGAAATGTGAAGCGATGGCTTCAACGAAAACATGTCCGCACGGAAAAGAAGATCATGTTATTTTATCGGGTACGAAAGTAAGAGAATTATTAAGAAACGGTGAGATTCCGCCAAGTACATTTAGTCGTAAAGAAGTAGTGGAAGTGCTAATTAAAGGCTTGAAAAAAGAAGTAGTAACAGAATAGGGAGAGAACGAGATGGATACGAATATTACTTGGCATACAGCTTCGGTTTCAAAAGATGAGAGAAGAGTGAAGAATGGACATCATAGTTTTGTAATTTGGTTTACTGGTTTATCAGCTTCGGGTAAATCTACAGTAGCGAATGCGGTCGCTCGTAAACTGTTTGAAAAGAATATTGGAAATTATGTGCTGGATGGGGATAACATTCGCCACGGTTTAAATAAAGACTTAGGATTTTCTGAAAGTGATCGCATGGAAAATATAAGACGTATTGGCGAAGTGGCAAAGTTATTTGTAGACCAAGGAGCAGTTGTCCTTACAGCATTTATTTCACCATTTCGAGTAGACCGCAAACAAGTAAGAGATTTATTAGCGGCAGATGAATTTATTGAAATTTTTGTGAAGTGTCCGATTGAAGAGTGTGAGAAACGTGATCCGAAAGGACTTTATAAAAAGGCAAGAAAAGGTGATATTAAGGATTTCACAGGTATTGATTCGCCTTATGAAGAGCCAGAGCAAGCGGAATTAATTGTAGAAACGCACAAATATTCTATTGAAGAATGTGCAGAACAAATCGTGAAGTACTTACAAGAGCGTAGTTTTATATAGGGGGATAAACAATGAGTTATGAAAAAGTATGGGCTAACAATGAAAAATTAAATCAGACCGAGAAAAATAAATTAGAAAAAGATGGCTTAGAAATTTTTAATGATATTCCTTACTATGCGGAAAATGGTTTCGAATCTATTCCGAAAGAAGAGTGGGATGCCTTTAAATGGGCAGGCTTGTATTTACAAAGACCGAAAGAAGCTGGTTATTTTATGATGCGGGTAAATATTCCGTCAGGGATTATTACAAATGCACAGGCAGAAGTACTTGCTTCTATTGCTGAAGATTATGGACGTAATGTAATAGATATTACGACGAGACAGGCGATTCAGTTTCACTGGTTAGAAATTCAGCAAATTCCAGATATTTTTAAAAGATTAGCAAGAGTTGGGTTATCTTCAGCGGGGGCTTGTGGTGATATAACGCGGAATATTACAGGTAATCCGCTTGCTGGCATTGATGCAAATGAACTATTCGATACAACGCATATTGTAAAAGAAGTATATGATTACTTCCAACATAATGAAGAGTTTTCTAACTTGCCACGTAAATTTAAAATGTCTATTAGTTCTAATATTTATAATTCAGCAAACGCAGAAATTAACTGTGTTGCATTTACGCCTGCAACGAAAGAAATAGATGGTGAGAAAAAAGTTGGTTTTCATATAAAAGTAGGTGGAGGATTATCAGCTCGACCGTATTTAGCTGATGAATTAGATGTATTCGTTTTACCAGAAGAAGTGAAGGCGGTGGCGATTGCGATTGCTACTATATTCCGTGATTTTGGATATCGTGAAAAACGTCATTTAGCTCGGTTGAAATTTCTTGTTGCGGACTGGGGAGCAGAGAAATTTAAAGAGAAACTAATAGAGTATACAGGGCCTTTACAAAGTAAAGGGGAAAGTGCACTCAAAGGATGGAATGCAGGCTATTTTTATGGTGTTCAAGACCAAAAACAAAAGGGATTAAAATATGTAGGTTTTAATGTACCGGTAGGTCGTTTACATGCAGAAGAAATGTTTGAGATTGCAAGAATCGCAAAGCAATATGGAAATGGACAAATTCGTACATGTAATTCACAAAATTTCATTATTCCGAACGTTCCTCCGGAAAATGTAAAAGGATTACTTAGTGAACCGTTGTTTGAAGCGATATCTGCAAGCCCAAAATCATTTATTGGTCATGCGGTTTCATGTACCGGTATTGAATATTGTAATCTTGCACTAGTAGAAACGAAAGAAAGATTACGAAAAATTGCAGAATACTTAGATACACAAATTGCACTCGATGTTCCAGTTCGAATTCATATGGTAGGCTGCCCAAATTCATGTGGTCAACGTCAAATTGCTGACATTGGGTTACAAGGGGTGAAAATGAAAACGAAGGAAAAGGGAATTGTTGAAGCATTTGAGATATATGTAGGTGGAACGTTGTTAGATGGCGGTGCCTACAATCAAAAGTTAAAAGGAAAAATAGATGGCGAGGATTTACCTGATGTACTCGCATCATTTATAAGTTATTTCAAAGAGAATAAATTACCAGCCGAAACATTTTATGATTTTGTAGGTCGTGTTGGTGTAGATACATTACAAATAGCGTTAAATAACGTGCTAGAAGAAGTAATAGCGTCTTAGGAGGGACGATATGGATTTATATCGATTTGAAGCTGTGTTAGTAAATAGTATTGTTCCGATTGTTGTTGTTGCTCAAAGTGAAGAACAGGCATTTAAGCTTGCGGAGATTGAGCTTGAAAAGCATTTTTTACCGTTGCCAGAGGTAAAAGAGATTTCTTTGTTTGAAAAAAAGAAGATTCGAAAAGGTGGGGCATTTGTTATCCATGAGTAGAGATCAGTAATACGAAAAAATAAAAACTTCCATTCTTATATACGAATGGAAGTTTCATTTTAATAGTAGAAATGAGGAGAGATGATGGGGAAGGTTTATATTGTTGGAGCGGGTCCTGGCGATCCAGATTTAATTACTGTTAAAGGGTTGAAATGTATTGAGAAGGCAGATGTTATTTTATACGACCGACTTGTGAATAAAGAGCTGCTTTCATACGCAAAGCCTGACGCGGATTTAATTTATTGCGGGAAACTCCCGAATTATCACACGATGAAGCAAGAAACAATTAATACATTTCTTATTAAGTATGCGAAAAAAGGGAAAGTTGTAACGAGGCTTAAGGGCGGCGATCCATTTGTATTTGGTAGAGGGGGAGAAGAAGCGGAAGCATTAGCAAAGCAAGGTGTACCATTTGAAATCGTCCCAGGTATTTCATCTGGAATAGCTGCACCTGCTTATGCTGGTATTCCAGTGACGCACCGTGATGCAAGTGCAAGTTTTGCTATTGTGACTGGGCATAGGAAAGAAGGTGCTGAAGAAGAAGTGAAATGGAAAAGTTTAGCGAAAGGTGTAGAGACTTTAGCGGTATATATGGGGGTTAGTAATTTGCCCTACATATGTGAGCAACTTATGAAGCATGGAAAAGATAAAAGTACGCCAGCTGCTATTATTGAGCAGGGGACGACGTCTATGCAACGCACAGTTGTTGGAACGTTAGGGACAATTGTAGATGTTGCGAAAAAAGAGCAAATTCAAAATCCGAGTATGATTGTAATTGGAGAGGTTGTCCGTTTTAGAGAAAAAATTCATTGGTTTGAGAAGCAGACAGAAAATGCTTATCAAGTAAGTGGAGTGTTGTAAAATGAAAGCCGTCTTATATATATGTCATGGAAGTCGTTTGAAGACAGCGAAAGAAGAGGCGATTCAATTTATTACATCGTGCATGAGCCGTATAGAAGCGACTATTCAAGAAGTTTGTTTTTTAGAGTTAGCGAATCCTTCTATTGAAGATGGTTTTCGTACATGTGTGAAGCGTGGGGCCACTGAGATTATTGCTATCCCTGTTTTTTTATTAGCGGCAGGTCATGTAAAAAAAGATATCCCTTTTGAATTGGAAAAGTTAACTAATCAATTTTCGGATGTTAAAGTTACCTATGGTAATCCGTTTGGTGTATCAGAAACACTTGTTAAATCGGTGTATAGCGGAAGTGGCATCGAACAGGAAGATAAAAATGAAGTGACGTTACTTCTTGTTGCAAGAGGGAGCAGTGATCCTGAAGTATTAAGAGATATAAACTGGATTGCCTCTTTATTTCAAACAAAAGAGAAGGTTAAAAAAGTAGAAGTTTGTTATTTAGCGGCTGCAGAGCCAAAATTTGAGGAGAAGTTAAAGGAAGTTGTAGAACGAAAAGAAAAGAACATCGTTGTACTGCCTTACTTGTTATTTACAGGTTTACTTATGAAACATATTGAGAAAGAAGTGCGCCAATATGAAGTGGAAGAGATAAAAATTAGTCCATATTTAGGGAAGAATGAAGCGTTTCAAGATATGTTAATTCAGAAAACGACGGAGTTATTGAAAGGAGATCAGTATGTATCCACTTACAGTGCGAGTTAATGAGAAACGCGTTGTTGTTATTGGCGGGGGAAAAGTTGCAGGATTTAAAATTATTCCTTTACTCAAACAGGGTGCGGATATAGTTGTGATAAGTCCAGAATTAGATGCGAATTTAGTAAAACTTGTGGAAGAAAAGAAAATTCGTTGGTATCAAAGAGAATATGAAAAAAGTGATATTAAAAGTGCTTTTTTAGTTGTTGCAGCGAGTAGTGATTCAATATTAAATGAACAAGTTGCTGAAGATGCCGCTGAGAATCAATTAGTAAATGTTATTACAAATCCGGAAAGTGGTAATGTTCATTTTCCGGCAGCGATTCATCGTGGTTTACTTAATATAGCAGTTTCTACTGGGGGAGCGAGCCCGAAGCTCGCAAAAAAAATTCGAGATGATATTGCAAATAAATATGATGAGACATATGAATCGTATTTAGATTTTTTATATGAAGTAAGGTTGAAGTTAAAAGATTTACAGTTAGAAAAGAGGGAACGAAATATATTGCTCCAAGAAGTGTTGAAATCAGTATATGTGCAAAATGAGGGGAAAAGAGAAAGTTTTTTACGTGAGTTAGAGGAAAAGGTTTTAAAATAATAAAAGATAAAGTGCGCTTTACAAATATAAAAATATAATTTATAATCACAAGTAACTTCAATAGATGAAATCGATGAGCAAGAAGAGTACGTATATTTGATGCGTTCAGAGAGCTGGGGTTAGGTGGGAGCCCGGTACGATAAAATATACAGAATGGGCTTGCGAGAGGTATGTTGAACATTGTAGTAGGCAACCCGGGTTCCGCCGTTAAAAGGATAGAGTATCGGAATTATTCCTGTACTTGAACAAGTGGGATTTATCAATCCAATTGAGGTGGTACCACGGTATTTACATTACATATATCGTCCTCTACATGCATATTTGCGTGTAGGGGACTTTTTTATTTTCTAAAGGAGGTGTGCGAGTATGAAATGAAAGTGTATAATTAACAAAAGTTTAAATATTCAGAAAAGGAGAAATTATGATGAAAGAAACACAGCAATGGACGTCGAAAATAGGCTTTGTACTCGCAGCAGCCGGAGCCGCAGTAGGTCTTGGTGCGATATGGAAATTTCCATATGTTGCAGGTAATGGCGGGGGAGGCGCATTCTTCCTTGTATTTTTACTATTAACTTTATTTATAGGTATGCCTCTTCTAATAGCGGAGTTTGTTATTGGACGTAGCACGCAAAAAGAGGCGGTTACAGCTTATAAAGTACTAGTGCCAAATAGCAAATTATATCCTTGGATTGGTCGTATGGGAGTTGTTACTTGTTTTAGTGTACTATCTTTTTATAGTGTTGTAGGTGGATGGATTTTACTTTATTTATATTATAGTGTGACAGGAAGTTTCTGGAATGGTGCAGCTGATTATGGACAATTGTTCGGTGAAACGATTTCAAATCCATTAAGTGCGATTGGAGCACAATTTATCTTTATGCTTTGTACGATTTTTGTTGTAAGTAAAGGTGTAGAGAAAGGTATAGAAAAGGCAAGTAAGTACATGATGCCGCTATTATTTATTTTATTTATTGCGATTATTGTTCGTGCGTTAACACTCGATGGTGCTTTTGCTGGAGTAGAGTTCTTCTTAAAACCAGATTTTTCAAAGCTTACAGCAGATACAATTTTATATGCGATGGGACAATCTTTCTTCTCGCTAACTGTAGGTGCCTCGGTAATGGTAACGTATAGTTCGTATTTAAAGAAAGAGGAACATTTAGCGAAATCGGCAACATCTATTGTAAGTTTAACTGTTTTTGTTACAGTACTTGCAGGATTAGCAATTTTCCCAGCGATTTTCGCATTAGGAGTTAAACCGACTGAAGGACCGGGATTACTGTTTATCGTCCTTCCAGCAGTATTTGCAAAAATACCATTTGGTCAATTTTTCTTTATTATGTTTTTAATTTTATTCTTCTTTGCGACTTTAACATCAGCAATTTCAATGCTTGAAATTGTAGTAGCATCTGTTGCGAAAGGTAATGAGAAGAAGCGTCCGTCAGCATCATTATTAATTGGTATTCTTATTTTTGCAGTTGGTATTCCATCAGCGTTATCATTTGGGATTATGAGTGACGTGAAAATATTTGGGAAAACATTCTTTGATTTAGTCGACTTTTCGGTAAGTAACGTATTGCTGCCGTTAGGAGTACTAGCTATTTCATTATTTGTACCAAATAAAATGAGTAAAGAGTTGTTGATGAAAGAATTAGAAGTGACGGAAACGAAAGGGAAAACGTTATTTAACATTTGGTTCTTCTTACTTCGTTATGTTATTCCGGTAACTGTAATAATTGTATTTTTAAATGCGATAGGTGTATTTAAAATGTTTGCATAAAAAAAGGCGGGGATCTCCCGTCTTTTTTTATGTTGATGAATGTAATAGACGATTATACGCTTTATAGGCTGTGGTGACTGCGAGGAATGAACCGATTAAAAATAAAACTGAGCCGCCAAATGTAAATATCCGGCCAATATACGTTTCTCTAGCTTCTTCTATTTTTTGTTGTAATTGCGTATTCATATGGATCACCTCGTAAACTATAGGCATTTAGTTATAGTCTATGTAGAATGCCTATATTGTGTGAAGTGTAAATGAAAAACCTCGGTAGGCACCGAGGTTTTTTATAATCCGATATAAGGAGATGGGTCAACTGCGTTTGTCTTGCCGACATTCCATTCTCCAAGATGAAGTTCGAAGTGTAAATGTTGTCCGTATGATTGGCCCGTATTCCCCATAAATCCAAGCTGATCGCCTTGTTTTACAGTTTGTCCATTCGATACAGAACGACTATTCATATGAGCATATACTGTCGTATATGTTTTTCCGTTTATACGGTGAGATAAATACACTACGTTTCCGTAACTAGATGATAATTCTGAGCGAATAACAACGCCATCTGCAGCAGCGATAATTGGAACCGTTCCCGAAGCAGCGATGTCAATTCCTTTATGGTTATCTAAAGAACGTACACCAAATCCGGAAGTTTTTGATCCAGCTGCTGGTTTGATAAAACCACCGATATTTGTATCATGTGGTGTTGGGGCCGCTTGAGCAGATTTAGTAGCTTGTTGTTTGCGGGCCTCTTCTGCCTGTCGGGCTTCTTCCGCTTTACGAGCTTCTTCCGCCCGTTTTTCTTCTTCAATTGCTTTTTGAACAGCTTGACGTTGATTTTCTAAAATGCCCTTGGATTCTTCTAATCCTTCAATCTCTGAATCTACTTTTGCTACTTTCGTATGTAGATCGTTAATAAGAGTTTGTTGCTGCTGTTGGTTATTTTGTAATTCTTGTTGTTTTTGTTCTAGTTTTTGTTCAGAGTCTTTCAGTTGTTGTTCTTTTTTCTCAACAGCCTCTTTTTCTGTCGTTACAGCATTTTGATCAGATGTTTGTTTTTTTACAATATCTGTATCGTTGTTTAATATTAAACTTACGGAGTACATATTATCAACAAGATCAGCAATGTTTGTAGAGTTTGTTAATACTTCTGTAATGATATTTGTACGCGGTTTTTCTTGCATAGATTGTAATCGTTGTTTAATAACTTCCTGACGTGTATCTATGTTTGTTTGTAATTGTTCTATATGTTTCTTTTTGTCAGTAATTACTTGTTGTGTTTTGCTAATTTCTTTTTTTGTATCGTTTAATTCAGTCTCATTTTTATTAATGGAAGTAGTTAATTCATCAATTTTCTTCTGTAATTCTTGAATTTCTTTTTCTATTTGTTCTTTCTCGACTGATTTATTTTGTAAGTCACTTTGTTTGCCTTCTAATTCAGATTGAATGTTAGATAATTTATCTTGATTCGTTTCAGCGTATACGGGTGAAAGTAACGGGGAAGCAAAAATCGTTCCTGCTGCTAAAACACTAAACGCTGCAAATTTCTTTTTCATTGTTGTCTGACTCCTTTCCCTATGAATGTTATATATCATAAGAAGAAGGGTGTCTATCGTTGTAATCATAATGTAAAGAAAATTTTATAAAATTGCTAAGTTTTGTCGGAATTTATCATTTTTCAACTGTAATTGTCATAGTGCTTACATTTTATTCATATGTGTAACAAAGGTATATTTTGGAATTTTTCTGTAAAATGAAGGAGGAAAGTAATCGTTTTTATGAGGTGAAATATTACTTGGAAAGCTAATAAAACACTAGTGAGGAATCGTTCTCATGTGAGGTTTTCTGACATGGGTCTACTTTTTGTCAAGAAAATTATTTGCGTTCGGGCAAAGTTATTTTGTTGTCAGATTTAAATTTTTGATTTATGATTTTTAACAGGGACAAAATGTAGTGAATTGTCGAATAATATGTAATACTCTTAATTTCTTAGTTTTATAGAGATAGAATGAGAGATAGAGTGACACATCGAAGAGGGGGTTACAACAAATATGAAAAGAATAGGACTAGCATGGCAAATATTAATAGGACTTGCGCTTGGTATTGCGGTTGGGGCGATTTTCTTTGGCAATCCAGCAGTGGTGAGTTATTTACAACCAATTGGTGATATTTTCATCCGATTAATTAAAATGATCGTTGTGCCAATTGTTGTAGCAAGTATTGTTGTTGGGGTTGCTGGTGTTGGTGATGTTAAAAAACTAGGTCGACTAGGCGGAAAAACAATTATTTACTTTGAAATCATTACAACAATTGCAATTATTGTCGGTCTATTAATAGCGAATATTTTCCAACCAGGAAAAGGCGTAAATATGGAGCAGTTAACAAAGACAGATATTTCGAAATATACACATACGACAGAGCAAGTACAAAGTCATTCATTTGCAGATACATTTGTAAATATTGTTCCAACGAACATTATGAAGTCGTTAGCTGACGGAGATATGCTAGCTATTATCTTCTTCTCTGTACTATTTGGTTTAGGTGTAGCAGCAATTGGTGAAAGAGGAAGACCAGTTCTTCAATTTTTCCAAGGTGTAGCTGACGCAATGTTTTACGTAACAAACCAAGTTATGAAATTTGCGCCATTTGGTGTATTTGCACTAATTGGTGTTACAGTTTCTACATTTGGTCTTGCTTCATTAATTCCATTAGGGAAATTACTAATTGTCGTATATGGAGCAATGATCTTCTTCGTCGTAGTTGTCTTAGGACTTACAGCGAAAATATTTGGAATTAACATTTTCCAATTCTTTAAGATTTTAAAAGACGAGCTGATTTTAGCGTATTCTACAGCAAGCTCAGAAACAGTTTTACCAAAAATCATGGAGAAAATGGAGAAATTCGGTTGTCCGAAAGCAATTACATCTTTCGTTATTCCGACAGGTTATTCATTTAACTTAGATGGATCAACTTTATATCAAGCAATTGCGGCTATTTTCTTAGCGCAAATGTACGGTATTGATTTATCTATTACACAACAAATTACATTGTTGCTTGTATTAATGGTTACATCAAAAGGGATCGCAGGTGTACCGGGCGTATCATTCGTTGTATTATTAGCGACACTTGGTACAGTAGGTATTCCACCTGAAGGCTTAGCGTTCATTGCTGGTATTGACCGTATTTTAGATATGGCTCGTACAGCAGTTAACGTTGTAGGAAACTCTTTAGCAGCTGTAGTTATGTCTAAGTGGGAAGGTCAATATGACGCTGAAAAAGGACAAGCTTATTTAAAAGAGATTTCTGAAAAGGGTCAAGCGGCTTAATTATAATATGAACAAGCTCTCACATAATATGTGGGAGCTTTTCTGTATATAGAAGAGGAGCAGACATAATGAAACGAAAATATGGTGACGGTTCTTCGTGGAAGAGACTAATAGAAAAGAGTTATACGGTTAAGCAAGTGGAAGAGGGAATGCTCGGAATACTGGATATAAAAAAGGTGAGAGAGCCTAGTTGTAAAGAATATGATGGTGAAGAACTTTGTATTGCAGCAGATCAGTATACGTGGATTCAATATTTCATAGACGGGAAAAACTTTGCGATTACCGCTATGTTAGATGATCAGAAAAAATTAGTGCAATATTATATCGATGTGGCGAAAGAATATAAAATAGACGATCGTGGTTTACCGTATTTTGATGATTTATATTTAGATGTAGTATTATTATCTAGCGGTAAGGTGTATGTATTAGATGAAGAGGAGCTAGAGGATGCTTATAAAAGTGGTGATGTCACGAAGGAAGAGTATGAGCTAGCTTGGCACACTACGAAATGGATATTAGCAACAATAAAAAATAGTGAATTTTATTGGATTTCAATATTGGAAGAAGAAATCGAAAAGTTAAAATGATTGTTGTATTCAAATTTTTGTATAATTACCAAAAAAATCTATACAAAAAATAATTGACTTTTGTTTTGTAAGCGAGTAAAGTTAGGGAAGAAATTATTATTAAAAAATAAATATGAAACCTTCTTATAAAGAGAGGCGGAGGGACTGGCCCTACGATGCCTCGGCAGCGGACTCGATTTCAGAGTGCTGTGCCAAATCCAGCAAGCGTGTGCTTGAAAGATGAGAAGAGTGTTTCTTATAGATGTATAAGACCTCTTCTCATCGGAAGAGGTCTTTTGTTATTTATTAGAAAAAGGTTGAAACTAGGGAGAGATGGTACTTTGAAAGAAACGAGAGGAAATGGTTTAGCTTTATTACCACTTGGGATATTTTTGGCGCTATTTATTGGTTCTGGAATTATTACAGGTGATTTCTATAAATTGCCGATACTTGTAGCGATTTCAATTGCTGTAGGGGTCGCTTTAGTGATGAATCGTAAAGAAAGTTTTAATGTGAAAGTAGAGCGGTTCGCTAAAGGTGCAGGAAATCCGGATATTATGATTATGGTATTAATTTTTGTGCTTGCAGGTGCGTTTTCTGAAACTGCTAAAGGAATGGGCGGAGTAGACTCAACTGTTAATTTAGCGTTAACTATTTTACCGCCAGGATTTATCGTAGCTGGAATCTTTGTTATTGGTGCATTTATTTCATTAGCGATGGGAACTTCAATGGGAACAATTGCAGCATTAGCACCGATTGCTGTAGGTATTAGTGGTCAAACTGATATCTCAATTGCGCTTGCAATGGCTACTGTTGTTGGCGGAGCGATGTTTGGTGATAATTTATCATTTATTTCAGATACAACAATCGCAGCTGTTCGTTCACAAGGAACAGAAATGAAAGATAAGTTTAAAACGAACTTTTTAATTGTGTTACCAGCGGCTATTATTACAATTGTACTATTAGTAATAGTTACTTCAGGAAGTGACACGCAGATTAAAGCACATAGCTTTGATTGGATAAAGATTTTACCGTACGCAGGAGTACTTATTACAGCGCTACTTGGCTGGAATGTACTTATTGTATTAACTGGTGGAACTTTACTATCTGGTGTTATCGGCCTTATAGATGGAAGTTACACGTTAGAAAGTTTCTTTAAAAGTGTAACGACTGGAATGGGCGGTATGATGGAGTTAGTATTACTTGCTATATTAATTGGCGGTATGGTTGAATTAATCCAATATAATGGTGGTATTCAATATTTAATGAATGTATTAACACGTAATATTCGTTCGAAAAAAGGAGCGGAATTTGGTATTGCTGGTTTAGTGAGTATGACGAATATGTGTACAGCGAATAATACGATTTCAATTATCTTTACAGGCCCGCTTGCAAAAAATATTGCAGATCAATATGAAATAGACCCTCGTAAATCAGCGAGTGTATTAGATCTTTTCTCATGTTGTGTGCAAGGATTAATTCCGTACGGTGCCCAAATGTTAACGGCAGCAGGATTTGCAGCGTTATCTCCGGTTGAATTGTTGCCATATGCATTTTATCCAATCTTAGTTGGAGTATGTGGTATTGTTTCTATTTTAATTGGGTTTCCAAGGTTTTCGAAAGTAGCTGAGAAAAAAGAGTATCATAAAACAGCTTAATTTAATATGAATGTTAGTAATTAAAAAACGTGCAGAGAATAGACTCTGCACGTTTTTTTGCGTAAAGGGCTGAATATGACTCGGTCTTAAGTCTGAGTTAAAAACGGTTCTTAAGCTCGTTATGGAAAGATGAAAAAATAGTTAAGATAAGAGTATCAAATCGAAGGGAGGCAAGCACAAGATGAAACAATTTCTAGCGTTTATCGCAGCCGGTATTTTGGCTTTAATTGCTCTTGGTAGTCTTGCTGGTATTGTAGGATTCGCAATCGGAGCAGGAGTTGTATATTGGAGCTATAAATCATTTGTGCGAGCTAAATCATTTTTTGGAAAGTTAGCTTGGGGTATTGTTGGTTTAATCGGTTTATCCATTGCGCTTTCTCATTCGCCAGCATTAATCGGTATCGCTGCTTTAGTGGTTTTATACTACGGATACCGTGAGTGGAAAAAAGAAAAAGATGTAGTTGTTGAATCTGCTCCAGAAAGTTCTAAACCATATAGTAACTTTGAAGATGAGTGGAACAAATTAATGAAAAACTAAAACAATAAATCAAATTATAAATAAAGTAGAAGAGAGGAAGATTTATAATGAAACAATCTTTATTCGGACGTGTACGCGATGCAATTTTAGCTGATTTTCATAACGTGTTAGATGAGAAGGAAAGAAAAAATCCAATTGCGATGTTAAACCAATATTTACGTGATAGTGAGCGTGAAATAACAAAAATTGAGAAGTTAATTGAGCGTCATAAAACATTAAAATCTAATTTTGCTCGTGAGCTTGAGCAAGCACGTTATTTCGTTAATAAAAGATCAAAGCAAGCTATCATTGCTCAAGAAGCAGACGAATTACAATTGCACGAACGTGCGTTAGAAGAGGTAGCTTATTATGAAGGGCAAGTAACTCGATTAGAAGAAATGTATGCAGGTGTTGTAGAGCAAATTGATGAGTTAGAGCGTCGTCTTTCTGAAATGAAAAATAAATTAAAAGAAATGCACGCAAAGCGCATGGAACTAATGGCACGTGAAAATATGGCACATGCAAATCGTCGTATGAATACTGCGATGCATAAAATGGATGAAAATAATCCGTTCTTACGATTTGAAGAGATTGAAGATCATATTCGTGACTTAGAAACTCGTATGAATGAAGAGCATGAGCGTGACACGTTTGATATGAAAATTGCAAAACTTGAGCGTGAAATGAAAGAAAAGAATGATGTATCGTTAACGAAAGAGTTAACAAAATAATAGTAGTATATTATAAAACAGGCTTATGATATAGTGATAGGAGAAAAGGTGTTGGAAAGCAATGCCTTTTCTTCTATGTATATGTGACAAGAAGGGGGGAGCTGAAATGAAGAAACATTTTTCAAAGACACAATTAATGGGGATGCTCCTCATCATATTTGGATTCGGTCTTTTTCTTGATATGATACTTGGACATTTTGAACCAGGTGGTCTCATTTTTGCATTTATTATGCTTATGTTTGGAAGGCATTATCGTAAAAAGAATCGTTATGTACGGGGAAATGTATTTTTATTTGTTGGTGGTATCGTATTTTTATTTTTCTTATTTTCATCAGCAGCATTTGTTCTTGTCGTATTTGCTTGTTTAGCTTTAATTGGTTATCAATTGATTCAACAAGGGCATCAGCAAAAAGCAATGAAGGTTGAAATTAAAGAAAAAGGGATTATAGACGAAGAGAAGCAAATATATCGTACAGAAACATATTTGAAAAATATGTTTGTAGGCAATGTACGAATGATGGATCATATTTATGAACTTGAGGATATTAATGTTCAATATGGTGCTTGTGATGTGGAAATAGATTTAACAACTGCTATGATTCCAGAAGGGGAAACGGTAATTGTTATTCGGGGTGTCGTTGGTAATATTCGTTTATATGTGCCATATGATATTGAACTTTCTTTAAATCATTCTGTTATTGTCGGACGTGTGCTCTTGCCAGGTCATGAAGAGACAGGGTTTAACCGCAATGTTACATTTAGAACAGAGCAGTATAAAGAGGCTCCTCGTCGTATTAAAATTATTTCTTCGCTTGTCGTAGGCGACACGGAAGTGAGGAAAGTATAATGAAGAAACAAAAAAATATTTCGTGGATGTATATTCGTTATTCTATGTTGTCCTCAGTTAGTATCGCACTCATTTGTACAATTGTATATGTATGGAAAAGCGAGCAACAAGTGTATGATTTATTATGGAAGGAATCCATCGCTTCTGTTCCAATTGGCTTGTTTATTATGACTACAAGTTTACTTATCGGGGGAATTGTAGGATATGCAATCGGTTATTATATAGAGCAGCGTATACAAGGATTAAATACTTTTCTATTTGAAGTAGAGCGAGGGAATTTTCCGAGCGATGTTTCGTTTACTGCAGATGATGAATTTCATGAAGTGGAACGAAAAGTAATCGTTCTGGCTCGTCGATTAGAGGAGCAAGCTGGACTCTTTCAAAAAGTAACGAATGAACGAGCTCATTGGAATGAAGAGATGAGACAAGAAGCGATTTCTCAAGAAAGGCATCGTTTAGCAAGGGAGTTGCATGATTCAGTAAGTCAGCAGCTTTTCGCAATGTCGATGATGATGTCAGCGATTAATGAACAAATAACTGAATTTCCAGAGGTGACAAAAAAACAATTGCAACTTGTTGAAAATATGGTTGTAAATGCTCAATCAGAAATGAGAGCATTGCTCCTTCATTTACGTCCTGTACAATTGGAAGGTAAGAAACTGACAGAAGGTATAGAGGAATTATTAACGGAATTATCGCGAAAACAACATATGAAAATTGAATGGCTTATTGAGCCAATAGAATTAAAAAAAGGTGTAGAAGATCATTTATTCCGTATTGTGCAAGAAGCGCTATCAAACACGTTGCGACACGCGAAGGCAAAGAAAACAGAAGTGCGCCTTCGAAAAATTGATCAATATGCGATTTTAAAAATCATTGATGACGGCGTTGGGTTTGAAGTAGGGGTTAATAAGGCTGGTTCATATGGCCTAAGATCGATGCAAGAGCGTGTTCATGAAATTGGTGGGACACTTAAGGTACTTAGTTTCCCGGCCAAAGGTACACAAATAGAAGTAAAAGTACCGATTATGATTGAGAGAGGGGGAGAAGTATGATAAAAGTATTGCTTGTCGATGATCATGAAATGGTTCGTATGGGTGTATCGGCATATTTATCTACACAGCCAGATATTGAAGTAGTAGGGGAAGCTGAGAATGGAAGAAAAGGATCAGAATTAGCATTGCAATTAAGGCCGGATATTATTTTAATGGACCTTGTTATGGATGAGATGGATGGTGTCGAAGCAACACGTGCTATTATTCAAGAATGGCCAGAAGCAAAAATTGTAGTTGTAACAAGCTTTTTAGATGACGAAAAATTGTATCCTGTTATTGAGGCTGGGGCGACCAGTTACTTATTAAAAACATCAAGAGCAAGTGATATTGCTGATGCTGTACGAGCTACTTATGATGGAGAAACAGTATTAGAGCCGAAAGTTACCGGGAAAATGATGTCCCGTATGCGTCAAAAGAAAGAGCAACCTTTGCATGATGATTTAACGGAAAGAGAGTTTGAGATTTTGTTATTAATTGCAGAGGGAAAAAGTAATCAAGAGATTGCGGACGAGTTATTTATTGCACTGAAAACGGTAAAGACACATGTGAGTAATATATTAAATAAATTGAATGTAAGTGACCGTACTCAGGCGGTTATTTATGCATTTAGGCATCAATTAACGAAGTGATAAAGTGAAACTTTAATCAGTGGGGAGGTTGTTCCTCTCCCACTGATTATCAGCCCTCACCAATCGGGCTTTTACGGGCAGTTAATGCGGGATAAAGTAAAACTTTAATTGGTGGGGAATTCCTCGCTGATTATTGGCTCGATACAATATAGATTTGGCATTAAAACAATTGAATGTTTTTATTGACGATAAATAATGTAAGCGTTATCATTTAGGCGTTAACAGTACATATAAAGGGGAGAATGTATATGTTAGTTCAAACTATATTCGGAATGGATAAGTCTAAAAAATTAGGGGATTATGTGAACGCATTACAAGCGCTTTGTGAACAATATAATATTGAAACAGATAAAATTGCGATTATTGAGGCAACAGAGGAATACTATTTATTTTTAGTAAAGCAAGAAGAGCGCTATGATGTTGTCAAGGTAGAAACAGTTGATACAAATATTGAATATTATACGAAGGCTTATAAAATAAGCAGTTTTAATCATGCTGCGTATCAAATGTAAAAAAACTCCCTTTTGGGAGTTTTTTTAGGAGGCTTTTACTTCGTGAGATTCGGTTACTAATGGAACTTTTTTCGTACCGCTTAACCTAGCCGTTGCAAGACCAATAAGACCTCCTACTAATGCTGGTATTAGCCAGCCGATTCCTTCATTATATAAAGGGATAAATTCAAAATATGGTGTGATAAATGAAACTGAAATACCACCTTGTTTTAATCCATCAAATACGCTCACTACAGCTGCTCCAATTAAAGCACCTACATAAACAGAGCGATATCCACCGAAGTATTTATGAAGTAATGATAGTAGTACGAGTACAATCGCAATTGGATACACAACAAGTAGAATTGGAACAGAGATTGCGATAATTTTCGTTAAACCTAAGTTGGCAACTAGTAATCCTAATGCGCAAATGATACTCGCGAACGTTTTGTATGAAAATGTAGTCAATAATGTTGAAAAATATTGGCTGCACGCAGATACGAGTCCAACGCATGTCGTTAAACAAGCGAGTGTAACGATAAGAGATAATAGGAGCAAACCGTATGGACCGAATAATTGTTGTACGATAACAGTAAGTAGCTGTCCGCCATTTTTTGCATATCCGAGCGAGACGCTAGTTGCCCCAAGCCAGCCGAGTGCACCGTATACAAGTACGAGCCCTGTAGCGGCAATAAGCCCTGCTTTTGCTGTGGCGATGGCAATGGACTTACGATCATTCACACCTTTAGAGCGAATTGCATTTACAACGATAATTCCGAATGCAAGTGCTGAAATAGTGTCCATTGTTAAGTAGCCTTCCATAAAGCCTTTGAAGATTGGAGAAGTTTGATACTCTTGCATCGCTGGTCCTGATTGCCCAAGTGGTGTAAATACACTTTTAACAAATAATAAGAAAATAGAGAGTAATAAAATAGGTGTTAATACATTCCCAATACGATCAACAAGTTTAGATGGATTCAAACTCAGCCAAAATACGATAGTAAAGAAGATGATTGTATATACAAATAGCACTAGGCTGCTAGAGCGGATTGTTTCTGGCAAGAAAGAACTAACCCCCATTTCATAAGCGACATTTGCAACACGTGGGATGCCCATGGATGGACCGATGGCAATGTATACAACTACTGTAAAGAAAATTCCGAATAATGGATGGGCATGACTTGCAAGTTGCTGCATTCCATTTCCTGATAGAGAAATTGCGATAACAGTAAGTAGTGGTAAGCCAACCCCTGTTAGTAAAAATCCAATCATTGCTGGCCAAAAGTTTTCACCTGCGTTTTGCCCAAGCATGGGAGGGAAAATTAAATTACCTGCCCCAAAAAATAAAGAAAATAGCATAAGACCCGTGAAAAAAATATGTTTTTTTGATACAGTGTTCATTGTTTTTCCTCCTTTTTCATTCATTTGTAAGAACACAAAAAACTCGTCCCTAAAGAAAGGGACGAGTTATATTTACCCGCGATACCACCCTAATTTACACATGTAGAAATAAATCTATATGTATACGGCTTTGCAACGTACAACATGATACGTGTTCCTTGTAACGGGGGACGGCCGGTAAGAACTTACTGTAACATTCGGTTCTACTTCTCGGAGATGATTTTCGGTTACGCACTGAACGTTGGCTTTCAGCAAATCGCCAACTCTCTGGGGAACAGTTCTATAACGTACTCGTTCTCGTCAATGAATTTTTATTCAAGTATTCTGACAGTATTGTTGCATGTTTTTTTTAGAAAGTCAATATGTTTTTTGGAAGATATATTTATATATGGAAATATCGAAAGTGATATTCGTTGTTGCAAAAGGAATAATGAATTGTAAAATAGGAGTAAAAATTTGCGGAGAATTGTAAAATTTATAGAGAAAGTTGATATTTATAGGAGTAAAGAAGGGATTGTTTGAATTTACAGAGAATAATACAACAATCCACTTGCTGGAAAGAACAAACCAAAAGAGGTGACTGAAATGCTTGCGATGGGAGTATTATTTGGCATTATTGCTATAATTGGTTTTATGTGGTTATATTATTCGCGTTCGTTTAAACAAGCAGAAGTTTTACTCTTTCAAAAAGGTAGTTTATTGACAAATCAGTCTAGATATTTAGTATGTCCGAAGTGTGGAAGTGCACAGGCCAGAAGTGGAGGATATCAAGAGTGTTGCAAAATTAGATTATGAAAGAAAGGAAGCCTCACATTATTTTGTGAGGCTTCCTTCCTTACAACTTCATTGCGCTCCAAATTGTCCATCGATCTCTTTCAATAATAGGAGAGACGTTTTGTAATGCGGTCTGTATATGTTGTAGAAGTTGAGAAAGTTCATCATCTGTTAACTCATATAGAATGGATCGACCTGTTCGAGGAGATAAATCTTGCAATAATGCTTCTACAGAATCATGTATTTTTCGTATTTCCCATTGTGTTTGTGCGGGAAGTACATGAAGAGAATGTTTTTGTAATTCTGTCTGTATAGTGTTGGTTTTTGGACGTCTTTTTGACTCTATTTCAATAAGTTTTGGAAATAGAGAGAAAAAATATCCGCGAATGTGTTCGGGACTTCCTGGAATTGTACAATCTTCAATTGTTCGATCTTGTAAAATAAGTACACCGTTTTTATTTAATATACGAGAAGCTTCACGTAAAAATGTAGCAATGTCTTGTAAATGATGAATAACTGCACGCGAAATAACTATGTCGAATGTTTCATTAGGGTATGGGATATTATGTGCATCACCGTGGATGAATGAAATGTTTGAAAAGTTGTTACAATTTTCTTTTGCAGCTTGTAATATTTCTTTTGAAAAATCAAGTCCCACAACATTTTTGGCTCCCATAAGAGCGAGTTCTTTCGTATAAATCCCACCACCACAGCCGATATCAATTATTTGCTTGTTTTGTATTTCTGTAATGTTTTTTACCATTTCAGCCCAAGAAATATGAGCGTTTCTTGTTGCATATGTGTACTTATTATTTTCATCATGAAAATTAATGGACATGATAAAGACCTCCTTTCAATGATTAGTATAGCGTATTTAATAGGATGTCACGTTTTTGTTTTATGTATGAAGATTATAAGGATTTCTTATCGTAAGAGGAGGATTAATTTGAAAGGGAAATATGTATTGGTGTTGTTGTTTGTTATGTTACTAGCAGCTTGTGGTCAAGTTGAGCCGAAAAAAGAAACAAAAAAAGTAGAAGAGACGGTGAATGAAGTGAAAGAAACAATAGGGGTAACCGTTATACAAAAAAAACATAAAGAGAAAAAGTTGCAGGAATCAGAAGCGAAGTTAGTAATAGACATTTTGAATAAAGCTGAGAAACAAGAAATAACAGGAAGCTTCGGTGAACCTGAATATGAAATACAAATTAGTAGAGATGGGAAAAAAGAAACTTATTATGCATGGTTAAGAGGAGAAGATAGACGAGGATGGGTGCAATATAAGAAAGCTATGTATATGTTGAATGAAAAAGATACGGAAAAGCTTTTGGATATATTTCCAAATGTCTCAGAACAAAAAGAAGATGAGATGCAGGTAAGCCCTTTAACAGAAGTAACAAAAAAAGATTTACAGATTACCGCATTTCATATTAAAACAGGCGATCAAAACGTGAATTATACGGTACGGTATACGATTTCACAATCACTATACAATAAGTTAGTGAAGGAGCAAGAATATTATTTGCAACTCAATTTTCCAGAAAAAGTTCAAAAATTAATTGGAGCAAAAGAGAGTGAAATAATTTTAGGTGAAAAAGTAAAGGAAGGGTATAAGCAATATGAATTGCATGCTACTGTTCTGATAAAAAGCGCTTCACAATCACAATTAAAATCATTAGAAACATATTACGAAAATTATGATTTGAAAATATTAAACAGTGAAAAAGAAAAAATAGGTGTGTTTCAAAATATAATTCAGATTGTTAAAGATTATGGTGAAAAAATGAATTTTCAAAGATAAAGTGAGCCTTTAATTAGCCCTTACGGATTGGAATGAATGTAAACTCATCAAATCTATATGGCCTTTCCTAGGAAATGATAATAGAGAGGGGAAAGCACCCCTCTCTATTACTTTGCTTTTGCAGATGGCTCATTCATTGATTTTCGTGTAATAAGAAAAGAAATCATAAGAGCGGAAAGGATGACAAGGGCAATAAATACGTGATTGGGCAACAAATCTAATAATAATACGTAACTAACGGTATAAAAAATAAGAGTTGAAGCTAAAAACGATAGAGCACCTATTATAAGAGATTGTAAATTCATTTGTGTACACCTCCTTTTATTTATATTTTTGGCTGAAAATGGATTATATAAACATTATTTCTAACAATAGAAAAAAATATGTCATAATAGAGAAAAGAACAAGCTTTGATGAATGAATATGATTTATTAATGAGAGATAAAGGAGAGGAATATGAAAAATAATAAAAAAGGATTATGGGGAATTATTGTTGCGGTAGGTCTATTTTTACTGTCTAAGTTAAAGTGGGTATTTGCAATTTTTAAATTAGCAAAGTTTTCAACGGTATTTAGTATGTTTCTATCGCTTGGCGCATACGCAGTTCTATATGGTTGGAAATTTGGAGTAGCGCTCATTTATTTGTTGTTTGTTCATGAAATGGGCCATTTATGGGCTGCGAAAAGAAAGGGGATCCCGACATCGCCAGCAATCTTTATTCCATTTATGGGGGCCCTTATTGGAATGAAAGAGATGCCGAAAAATGCGAAAGATGAAGCTTACATTGCCTATATGGGGCCGCTTTTCGGACTTCTGTCATTTTTACCGGCGATACCGCTTTATATAATGACGAAAGAGCCATTTTGGGCGCTTGTTATTTTGCTTGGAAGTATGATTAATTTCTTTAATTTAATTCCCGTTTCGCCGCTAGATGGTGGGAGAATTATTTCAGTTGTCAGTACTAAAATTTGGGGAGCAGGCCTTATTTTATTACTTGGCTATTCAATTTACTTTAAAAGTATTTTGGGAGGATTTATTGTTATTATCGGTTGTATGGAGTTATATAGAGTAATAAAGAGAGATGAGCCGATTAAGGAATTAGGGCATAAAATTGATGGGATGAAAGAATATGTTACTAGGCTTGAAGAGGAATTAAAAGAAACGGGTGCTGTACATCGGACTATATACGTGATGCATCATGAGATGAATGCATTAAGACAAAGAGAACGGGAAAAAGAGTTACAAATAGGTGAACTTCAAAAAATGGAAGTGTTAGAGTATCTTTTACCGAAGTTCGAACCGTTAGATTATGTTCCATATGAAGATGAAAAAGATGAGTATACAATTCACATAAGGGAAGCATTTGAAGCGTCAGAAAGAAAATTAAATGAATGGAAAACAGAAAAGGAACAACAAGAAAACTATTATAAAGTGGATGCGAAAACGAAATGGACAGTATTTGCTTGTTATATCGGATTAATGATTATACTCGGTTACACAGCTTATGAAGGATATATTGTTTTACAAGAACATTTGCCAACGAGAAATGTATAGAAAAATATTGTCGAAATGATAGGAAGAATTAATACAGGAATTATATTTCTACGAGAGAATGTTACAAGTATAGTCATACGTTGTAATATTTTTAGTAGAGAAGGAGTTCTGTGTATGAAGAAATTGTTAAATGTATTAGGTATTATTATCGTGATGATCATTGCGAGTTATAGTCTTATGAAAGTGCTGTTACATTATGCGAATAAGCCTGCTGAGGTAAATACAATAGCTCAAATAGAAGATGTGCAAGAAGAGACAAAAGTGCTAGATTTTATTCGAATGACACATGAAAGCTATAATAATTTCTTAAATTATGGTAAAGCAGAGAATTATACAGACGGGGATTGGAATCAATTTAAGCAATGGTTTCAACAACAAGAACAATCTTTAAAAAATATACATACGGAAATAAAGAATGAAAAAATAAAACGCGATGTAAATAGAAGCTATGAAATTGTAAAAAAAGGTGTGGAACTTCAAAATATTGAGTATGTAGTGTATGCCCACCGTGTATATCATGACTTGGATATTATCGTAAATAAATATAGAGGTGAAACGAATATCTGGGGGTATACGGAGTTTGGCGATGGGAAAGATATAAAAGTAATCGAACAAGCTATACAAACAAAATAATAAGCTAGCTAGAATTCTAGTTAGCTTATTTTCTTTTGTAAATGCAATGTTCATATATTATTCACAAAAACACCGTGTTAATAGTGATTAAAATCACAATCTGCATTATAAGATTCAGTTAAACTAAAAACAGTTAAGGAAATAGAGGAGTGGGATACAATGTTAAGTGCAAAAACAATTGAAATCGTAAAGTCAACAGTACCATTATTACAAGAAAAAGGTGTTGAAATTACAACGAGATTCTATCAAATTTTATTTTCGGAACATCCGGAATTGTTGAATATTTTCAACCATACGAATCAGAAAAAGGGAAGACAACAACAAGCGTTAGCGAATGCTGTTTATGCAGCTGCAACGTACATTGATAATTTAGAAGCAATTATTCCAGTTGTAAAACAAATTGGTCATAAGCATAGAAGTTTAGGGATTAAAGCTGAGCATTATCCGATTGTAGGTACATGTTTACTACGTGCCATTAAAGAGGTCGCAGGTGCACCTGATGAAGTTTTAAATGCATGGGGAGAAGCATATGGTGTAATTGCTGATGCATTCATTAGCATTGAAGCAGAGATGTATGAAGAAGCTGCACATAAAGAAGGTGGATGGAAAGACTTCCGCAACTTTGTGATTGTAAAAAAAGTGAAGGAAAGCGATGTTATTACGTCATTTTATTTGAAACCTGAAGATGGAGGGAAAGTTTCTTCATTCATCCCAGGTCAATATGTAACGATTCAAATCAATATTGAAGGTGAGACATATACACATAATCGTCAATACAGTTTATCCGATGCTCCTGGGAAAGAATATTATCGTATTAGTGTAAAAAAAGAAAAAGGTGTAGATACACCAGACGGTAAAGTGTCTAATTACTTACATGGACATGTAAAAGAAGGAGATGTTTTACCAGTAAGTGCACCAGCGGGAGATTTCGTGTTAAATATGGATTCAACATTACCAGTTGTACTAATTAGTGGTGGAGTAGGGATTACACCGATGATGAGTATGTTAAATACGTTAATTGAACAAGATTCAAAACGTAATGTATATTTTGTTCATGCAGCAATAAATAGTAATACACATGCAATGAAAGAACACGTTAAGGCAGTAGAAAATGAATATGAACAAGTGAAAGCATATACTTGTTATTCTGCACCGACTGAAAAAGATTTAGAAATGAAGAACTTTGATAAAGAAGGTTTCATTGAAAGTGAATGGTTAAAAACTATTATTCCGACAACTGAAGCAGAGTTCTATTTCTGTGGTCCAGTAGCATTTATGAAGTATATAAATGCTGCACTAACTGATTTAAGTGTGAAACAAGAGCATATTCATTATGAATTTTTCGGCCCAGCAACAAGCTTACAATAAGCAAAAAAACGAGGTATTTATTTTACCTCGTTTTTTATTTGTTCTCGTAATAAACGGTTTACTGTTTCACGGCGTATACCTATCAGTTGGCCAATTTCGGTTTGTGTTAATATTTCATATATAGGAATGTCACCTAAATATAGGGTGAACCATTCTTGTAAACGATGAAGACGTTCTTTCGGAGAGACGGTTGTCAATTGATCAATTCGTTGTTGCATCATTCTTAATTTAGATTGCAATTGCATAGCAATGTTAGCATACGATTCGGGATTTGCTTGAAGTCTCTCATACCATTCACTACTAGTGATCGGTTCCACTTCTGTTTTTATTAAAGCGATAGCTGTACCGTGATATTCTTTCGGTGAAATTAAAGAATGATGAGGTATCGTTTCACCTGGAACGATAATGTTGAATAAAAAGGGTGTTCCGTTTTCTTCTAGCCGAACTACTTTTAATAAGCCTGTTTTTATAAAGTATAAAGGACCGTCCTCGCCTTGACGGAATAGTACATCTCCTTTGTGTAGAATCAATGTTAGCCCCCCATTAATATGTTTCTATTTCTTCTATTTTAGCGTATATGTATATAGACAATATGTTATTTCAACAGCAATTTCATTGACGAAATGTATGCTATTACAGTAGTATACTATTTAGTGTGTAATAGTACTAGCAATGAATACGCTGTAGGGGGTTTAGTATATTGTTAGATGCGATGAGAATGACGGATATGAGAATTCCGGCGAATGCTATCATTCATGTAGAAGAGATGAAAGGTGGAGTCGTTTTATCCGTTGAAGTAGACGGCCAAATTATTTATACGATGGCTTATGATGAAGAAACAGATAGTTATGCTGAATTATATGATCGAAAGGATAAGAGGGCGTGCCAAGTACATGAAGACTTCATGGGATGGTCACTTCTTCACTAAAAAAGATGTCAATATGACATCTTTTTTTATTAAATCGATAGAATATACAAAGAAATGAAATATAAGGATAAAATTTGTAATAATTGATTTTGCATTGTTAGCACTCTGTAACTGCAAGTGAACTATTTTTTCGCTATCATAAAGATAACAGTCGCAGTTATAGGAGTGGTCAACTTGAAGAAAGTACATATTTCAAATTATATGTTATTATGTGTTTGTTTAATTTTATTTGTTCTCCTCGGAGGATTTTTATATTCATGTGTATAAGAAAAACGCATTCTAAAAAGAATACGTTATAAAAGGGAAATAATGATTAATCTAGTTCCAAGAATAATTAACGTAATACGCAATAAATTAATTACGGCGTTACCACTTAGTTTTGTATTAATGTAAGCCCCGATTTTTCCGCCAATCCATGCACCCGGAATCAGGATTAATGCATAAATCCAGCTGACATTTCCAAGTGAGATGTGAGTTGCAGAACTTACAATTGCTGATAGAAATACGATGAACATTGAAGTTGCTACTGCAATATGTGCTGGGAATGCAAAAAGAAGCATCATTGCTGGAACAAGTAAGGCACCGCCACCAATTCCAAATAATCCAGATATAAACCCAACTATAAAAGCGATAAAGATAGCAAGAAACGGTGGGAATTGGTAGTGTACAGTATTTCCATCATTATCTGTAAAAGAACGCTTAATTACAGACGTATTTGAGAGGGAAAGAGGTTTTAATTTGTCTCGAAGCATAAGTAGAATTGAGACGAATATAAGGAAAATCCCAAAGTATAAAGAAAATGTGTCTTGGTTTAAAAATTTATTTGCCCATGATCCGATAATACCACCAGGGCCGCTTCCGATAAATAAAATAAGTCCACTTTTATAATCTACTCGCTTATGCTTCATGTAAGTAAGGGTGGAAGATAGTCCTGTGAAAACGACTGTTACCATAGAAGTCCCTACTGCAAGTTGTGGTGATAAACTGTGTAATCCAATTAATAACGGAACAATAATAATTCCGCCTCCAAGCCCAACTAGGCTGCCGACTGTTCCGGCGATTAGTCCGATGAAAAGTAACATGATGTATTCCAAAATTGCCAACTCCTCTAAATAACTTATCCATCAATTATTATACACGCTTTTTAATGAGAAATAGGCTTGTTCACAAAAAAGTCGTCTTCCTAGAAAAATAAGGAAGACGACTTTTGATTAGAAAACAAAATGTAATAGGTAGTAAAACAGAGCAGCTAAAGAAGCTGAAATAGGAAGTGTAATAACCCATGTAATTAACATACGTTTTGCAGTTCCCCATTTTACCCCTTTCACACGGTGAGAAGCACCAACCCCTAAAATAGAAGAAGAGATAACGTGCGTCGTACTAACCGGTAAGTGAATGAATGTTGCACCGAAAATAACAAGTGATGATGATAAATCGGCAGCTACACCATTTACAGGACGAATTTTCATAATTTGTCCACCGACAGTTTTAATAATTTTCCATCCACCGACAGAAGTACCAAGCCCCATTGCGATAGCACAAGATAATTGTACCCAGAACGGGATATCGCTAGAAGTATGATAGTTATTAGCCATAAGAGCCATCGTAATGATTCCCATTGCTTTTTGTGCATCATTCGTACCGTGTGTGTAGGCTTGTAATGCTGCAGTGAAAATCTGGAATATACGGAAGTTCTTATTCGTTTTTGTTAAGTTAAAGTTTTTAAATACTACTTTAAAAATACTGTATACGATATAACCAATAACGAAAGCGATAATCGGTGAAATGATTAAAGCTTCAATAATTTTAATAAATCCTTTAAGATTTAGCGAGCTAATCCCAGCGGCCGCAATTGCTGCACCTGCGATTGAGCCGATAATTGCATGCGAAGAACTACTTGGAATACCGTAGTACCAAGTAATTAAGTTCCAAGCTATCGCCGCAAGCAAAGCAGCTAAAATTACAAGAGAACCATTTTGTAAGGCGAATGGATCAACGATATCTTTTGTAATCGTTTTTGCTACACCTGTAAATGTCATTGCGCCTAAAAAGTTCATAATAGCCGCCATAATAATGGCATGTCTAGGCTTTAGAGCTTTCGTTGAAACAGCCGTTGCAATAGCGTTTGCTGTATCGTGAAATCCATTGATAAAGTCAAAAGCTAAAGCGCAAATGACTACTAAAACGGTCAGTATCAAGAGTGTATCCATGATCAAACTCCTTACGCGTTCTTCATAATAATTGTTTCTAATACGTTTGCAACGCTTTGACAGCTATCAGCTACTTCTTCAAGCTCTTCGTAAATCTCTTTAAATTGAATAATCTTAATCGGATCTTTTTCACGAGAGAATAAGTTCTTAATCGCATGACGGCGAATATCATCACACTGTGATTCATAATCCTTAATTTTAATCGCATTTGTACGAATGTCGACTAATTTTTTGTTAGACATTAATTCAACAGAGTTTGCAATCTCAATCGCACATTGATTAATTGCTTCTACGAATTTAATCATGTATTCATCAGCTTCTGTAATAGAATACATTTCGAACAGACCAGCACTGTGATCTAATCCGTCTAATACATCATCCATACTCATTGCAAGTTGTAGGATGTCCTCACGCTCAATCGGAGTGATAAACGCTTTGTTTAACTCCATAATGATTTCGTGAATAAATGAGTCACCTTTTGACTCATACTCTTTCATGCGCATAGAAAACTCTTTTAAATCGCTAGCATTTTTAATTTTATACTCCACGAAAAACTGCGCGCCTTCTTTTAAATTTTCGGAAACATTCATTAACATTTCAGAAAATTTATCTTTTTTTGATTTAAAGACCATTATTGTTACCCCCACAAAAGTAATATATGTAAAATATATTGGCTAATCAATTCTAACAAAAAACTGTCGTTTTTTAAAACATTTTATCGAAAAGTTTACAAAAACTTAACATAACTCTCGTTGTTCTATTAATAATATTAATATCCAATAGTGAATATCTTACTTGTAGAATGTCCTTTTCTTGCAAAAAGTATGAATGCAAAAGAAAAGCTTTACACTATAGGAATGACTACGTTATTATAATAAATTTAAAAGGCGGTATATTCTTCCTTTTAAAAAGAAGAGTGTAAATAAATGAAGGAAGTGAACGAATGAAATTGAAGAACACTCATTTTAAAAAAATGCTTGAGTGGTTCAATAAGAGGAAGAAACTTCGTAATTCATTAATTGTATTGGGAAGTGTATTCGTTACTCTATTTATTGCTGTAAATATAATAATTTCCATTCAAGACATATCTGAATTAAAACAAGCTGTTCCACAACCGACTTTAATTTATGATGCAAATAATGAGGTCGCAACTAAATTAGCTTCTTCGAAAACAGAAGGCGTTAAAAGAAAAGATATTCCTGATATTATGGTTCAGGCAATTGTTGCAGTAGAAGATAAGGAATTTTTTAACCATCATGGTATTTATTATAGTGGAATTATAAGTGCGGTTTTTAAAAATATTACAGCAGGAGAAGTTGTAGCAGGGGGAAGTACAATAACACAACAACTTGCGAAAAATGTATTTCTGACACAAGACCGCACATACTCCCGAAAAATAAAGGAATATTTTTTAACGAAAAAAATAGAGCGCACGTATACGAAAGATGAAATCATTGAAATGTATATGAACCAAATTTATTTTGGTGAAGGTGCTTGGGGTATAAAAAGGGCAGCTAAATCTTATTTTGATAAAGATGTAAAAGATTTAACAATTTCAGAAGCTGCAACGATTGCGGGCTTGATTAAAGCACCATCTGCGTATTCACCTTATAAAAACTTTAACAAGTCAATTGAAAGACGTAATGTCGTATTAAGTTTAATGAAAGAGCAAGGGTATATTTCTGACGAACAGTATAATAAAGAAAAAGAGAGCGGACTTGTGTTAAAACGTGGCGTTGATGATAAATACAAGGGAAAATACTCTCAATATGTAGACTATATTGTTAGAGAGGCGATGGAAAAGTACGAATTAACACAAAATGAAATTTTAGCGGGTGGTTATCGTATTTATACAGAGCTTGACCCGAAAAAACAACAGGCTGTAGAAGACGTTGTGAATAATGATAGTTATTTCAAAGATAGTGGCTCAGACCAACTTATGCAAACGGGTGTAGTTCTTATGAACCCAAAAACAGGTGGTGTACCAGCTCTAGTTGGAGGCAGAGGGCCGTATCAGTTTTTACAGTTTAACCATGCAACCCAATTAAAAAGACAACCTGGCTCAACGTTAAAGCCTTTGGCTGTATATGTACCAGCGTTAGAACAAGGATATGAAGTATACGATATATTAAAAGATGAACCATTTAACATTAAAGAATATAAACCACAAAATAGCGATCATACTTTTCACGGTGATGTGACAATGTATGAAGCTGTGGCAAAGTCGTACAATGTTTCAGCTGTGTGGCTATTAGAACAAATTGGATTAGATAAAGGATTGAAATCTTTAGAGCGATTTGGTATCCCATTAGTGCCAGAAGATCGTACGTATCCGATTGCTTTAGGCGGTATGCATGTGGGGACATCTCCATTTGTAATGGCTCAAGCATACAGTACATTTGCAAATGATGGAGTCCAAGTGGAAGCTCATGCAATTAGGGAGGTACAAAATGCTGAAGGTGAAACGCTTGGAAAGTGGTATAAGAAAGAGACACGAGTGACGAGCGAGAAAATTTCTCAAAAGATGACATATTTATTAAAAGGTGTTGTCGAAAAGGGAACGGGTGAAAAGGCGAAAGTTAATAATGTTGATACGGCAGGTAAGACAGGAACTACTCAAATTGTAAATGGCCCGAGCACCGGTGCAAAGGATTCATGGTTTGTTGGATACACGCCAGATTTGGTAGGTGCGATTTGGGTAGGATATGATAAAACAGATAGCGATCATTATGTTCCGGGTGGTAGTCAAATTACGACGACAATGTTCCGGGATATTATGAAAAAAGCAAACGCAAATCCAGCTCAAAAAGCATTCCAGTTATCGCTCATATCTGAGGCTGATTATAAAAAACAATTGACTACAATAGAAGAGGAAAAACGAAGAAAAGAAGAAGAGAAGAGAAGGAAAGAAGAGGAACAACAACGAAAACAAGAGCAACAAGAGTGGCTTGATAAAGTGAAAGAATGGATTCCTTCATTTTGGTAAAAGAAAGAGGCGAATAAAAAAATTCGCCTCTTTTTTTGTATGAAAACAAAATAAAATTTTAATCGGTAGAGATTTTTGTCTATCTTAATTAGCTATTAATCCATATCCGTTGAGATACATGATATTACTCATTAAGTACAATATTCGTACTGCCAAAGGATTCGGAATCGTATGTGACGATTATTTTGCCTTTACTAATAGGTTCGTAAGGCAATTCTTCTTCGTAATTACCATTATTTTCATTGTGGATAGAAAGTGTAATTTCATCGATTTTTTTATTTGTATACTGATCTTTAATCGTTTCAGCAATTTGGAGTAACGCCTCGGAACTAGAAGCTTTCGTAATAAGCATTCCTTTTATAACTTTTTTTTCATTATTTGTTGCATTGGAATAAGGGATGTTGCTTTGTTTTGTATACAAAAGTTTGTATGGAACAGTTTTTCTCTCTGCTTTTGATATAGTGGAATATTTTAGAGTTAAAAAAAATCCTACACATAAAATAATGCATACCATAAGAGCAAACCAAATGCGTATTAGTGACATAACTCTCATTTTCATCCCTCTTTCATATCTTTGACTTCATTATTTATCATACAAAAAGAGGATTAAGATAGAGTAAATTTGAGGTAAAGAAACGTAAAGAAGGAGCACTTATCCTCCCAAATAAGTGCTCCTTTCTATATAAAGAGAGATTTAACGCACGGTTAAACGATACATATTATTATAAATATATTTTTCAAGTGAAAATTAGTAAATTCGGAATACAGATAGTGTTGCAGTTGTATCGTCCGTGTTTGGAATAGAAATAGTGTTTGCTGTAGGTTGTACAGAAATTGTTGTACCAGCTTGTAAAGTAACGATTGTAGAGAACGATACAGCACTACCGATAACGTTAGTTGAGAAATTACGAGTAGGTGGTTGGCCGTTGAATGAAATACCGAATCCAAACGGTGAAGATCCTGGGAAAGTTGTAGATGCTGAGAAACTAATATCATATACGCCTGTTTCTAAAACTGTTAGAGTATCTGTAGTGTCATTGAAATCGATATTATTTATTTTGAAAACTTGGTTAAATTGGATATTTATTCCAGGTGATATTGTTTGAGCATTGGAGTTTCCGATTGCTGCGATCGTTACAGGAATTGGCGTACCCGCTGGTCCAGTAGCGCCAGTAGCACCCGCCGGTCCTTGGGCGCCTTGAGGCCCTTGAGTACCAGTAGCCCCCGTAGTTCCTCCGCCTAGGCAACCAGATCCATATTGAACTAGAATAGCTTGACCAAGAGCTTGAAGAAGTCTAGCAAATTCTGTAAGTTCTGACTTAGAGATGTTAATATGGCTACATGCTCTTACTTCGCAACAATCATTACCATAAAATACTTTTCCTTTCTTTCATAGAATAAATAGTCGTTACTATATATTAAAATGAAATTTAAACTAATTTCGTGATGGACAAACTACTATTTCTCAAAAAATAAGAAGTTTACCTACCTAACACGAACAATAAAAAAGTAGAGAAAAATCTATATGTTTTAAAGAGAATAAATTAGCATAAAAAACTCCCTTTAATTGTTAGAGTTTGCTTAACAATTAAAGGGAGTTCATAGAACAGCATTATCATTTTATAAGTTAATTGCCTCACGATTTACTTTAGGTAAAATCGGAATAGAGATAGTGAAGGTTGTACCGTCTGGAGCACTAGTCATTTTGAGCGTACCGTTATGATTTTGAATGATTTTTTTTGTTACTGACAAGCCTAGTCCTGTTCCCGAATCCTTCGTTGAGAAGAATGGATCAAAGATGTATTCTTGAATAGCTGGAGGAATACCAATTCCGTTATCTGTGAAAGTAATCCGAACGAAGTTATCAAGGCGATAACTAGTAATTTGAATAGAAAGAGGTTTTTCGCCTTGAGCATCGACGGCATTTTGAAATAGATTTAAAAACACTTGAACAAGTTCATGTCGATCAATATTGACTAAAATATCATCTAATTCATTAGAGAAGTTATAATCAATTGAAATATTATGCAAGGAAACTTCACTAGCTAGTAACTGTTGAATATAGTCACGTAAAAATGTATTGATGGGAAACGGTTCTCTTGTAAATTCCCGTGTTTTTGAAATGGCTAAAAATTTTGTAATAATATTATTTGCACGATCTAATTCAGGGATAAGCAAGTTTTTAAATAACTCTTTATTTGATGGAGAAATGCTTTCTTGTAAAAATTGTAAGTATCCTCGTACTGTTGTAAGAGGATTTCGTACTTCGTGTGCAATTCCAGCTGCGATTCGCCCTGCTAACGAAAACTTCTCTGCATCACGTTCTGTATTTAAATAATGAAAGACACTAATAACTCTAAAAATCTCCCCGTTATAATCACGAATAATTCGGTTATTTATAATGCCATAGTTTTTGTCTAAAACTTCTTCATTATATATTTCTGTTCCCGTTTTTAATGTTTCAATCGCTTTAATTTTTTCTTCCGGCAAGTTTAGTAATTGTTGAATCGGTTTTCCGATAATATCATTTCGTATTACACCGAAATCATCTGCAGCAACTTGATTACATAAAGTAATATTCCCTTTATTATCGATAAAGGTTACATGATGTGAAAAGGCATCAAAAATATGTACAAAGTGTTTTTCGAGTTGTTCAAATAAAAATAATGAATCACAAGTAAGTTGAAAATGAGCCTCTTTATTCTCTTTTGGTATTTCTTGAATGGAATGGGTTGTTCTAGTTTTCTTTATTCGTAAACCAATATGTGGATTTTTGTATGTGAAATGATGTGGTAATTGATTCACAAGTTCTTCATAAAAACGTACTTTGTTTTCTAGTTCTTCAATTCGTTTTTCATGAGATACAGTAGCATCGTTTGGAAGCATAAATAAATAACCCCTCATTTTAAAAATTCTTCCATATAGTATATCATATTTTTATAAGGATACTCTTAAAGAAAAGGCTACATGATGCAAAGTGTTTGGAAAGTGAATAGAAGATGAAGTTAAAAAGGGAGGGGTATATGTGCTGTTTATTGGAGTGACAGGATGGGGAGATCATGATTCTTTATACATAAATCCCTATGAAAATAGAAATAAATTACGAACATACAGCGAGTATTTTCCTATAGTAGAAGTGGATAGCTCATTTTATGCGATGCAACCTGCACGAAACTATACAAAATGGGCAATGGAAACACCGAAAGATTTTTCTTTTATCGTAAAAGCATATCAAGGAATGACAGGACATATGAAAGGTGAAATTCCTTTTTCTACGTTCGATGAGATGTTTGATGTATATAAACAATCTATTCTTCCTTTAATTGAAGCTGGTAAATTAAAAACGATTTTATTTCAATATCCACCATGGTTTGATTGTAAAAAGAAAAATGTAGATTTTCTTCGATATACGAAAGAAAAAATGGAAGGTTTACCATGTGCAATAGAATTTCGAAATCAAACATGGTTTTATCCAGAAATGAGAGATAGGACGTTACAGTTTCTAGAACAAGAGAAATGGATTCATACAATTTGTGATGAACCACAGGCTGGGATAGGTTCTGTGCCACTCGTGTTAGAGGTTACGAATTCAGACATGGCATTAATACGTTTTCACGGTCGAAATGTTCATGGTTGGCTTGATAAAGGGGAAAACTGGAGAGCGGTTCGCTGTTTATATCGCTACAACAATAAAGAACTGGAAGAATGGGTTGAACGATTAGAGCAATTAAAAAAGAAAACAAAGGATATATACGTACTGTTTAACAACAATTCAGGTGGGGATGCAGCAGATAATGCGAAACAGCTTATGAAAATGATGAACATTACATATGGTGAGCCGAAGCCGGAGCAATTAAATTTTTTTGAATGATAATAAACAAGAAAGGCACTGTACAAACAGGGGGAATGTACAGTGCCTTTCTATATGAAAAAGAGGGGTAACAATGTTACTGAGCGTTTGGTTGATTCATCAATTGTTGGCTTCACAATAAATGATAATGGTTATCATTATCATTGTCAATGGTTTTTCTAAAAATATATAAAAAACTTTGTATATTTTAAATAGAGATAAAAAAGAACAGCATTAATGCTGTTCTTTTCCGTTGACGAATTGTTGTAAATCAAAAGGAGTTATCGCCTGGATAAATTCTTTTGAGATAAGTGTTTGAACGAGAGTGCTCTCAGAGATAGAAGCACCTGTTTTCTTTTCATAAGCTTGTTTTAATAAATCAAGTTTTTCAGCCGTTTCTTTTGGTAATTCAATTGTAAGTGTGTTCATAATTTCTCCCCCTTATTATTAGAGTACCACTACAGTATAGGAGAGACAAGAAAAGAGAATATGAAATATAAAAAAGGTTACCAAATTTTCAAATGGTAACCTTTTTTATGTATAAGAGTTATTAAGCAATACCGATATACTTTAAAGTTTTTGATGGAGTACTGTGATCAAAGAAGTGTTGTAAAAATGCAATATCAACACCTGATTTGTATGCACAATAACCCCAAGTTTTTCGAAGTGTATGTGAGCTAATCCCTTCTAATCCAACTTCTTTTGCAGCTTTGTTTAAAATGTACCATGCATGTTGTCTCGTAATAGATTTTGTTCCTTTTTGAGATTTTAACAATGGTTCATTACGTTTCCAAGTTTTACGTTCTTTCATGTAGTCTTCGATTGCGTGCTGTAAGTCTTCATTTACAGCAAACCATTTATGTTTCTTCACTTTTTCATTGTAAAATAAAATGGAATGGCGAACATTTTCATTTTCATCGATTACATCACTAACTTTTAATTGTAAGATTTCACTTACTTTTAAGCCAGAATTTACAGCTAATACGAATAATAAGCCATCACGTTTCGAAGATTGTAAAAGTATATTTTTGATAGTTTCTAATTGTTTTTCATTTTGAATAGGTTGTCCTGCTTGTTTCATTTCACGCACTCTCCTCTTTTATATGTGTAAAGGAAAGGATTAACTTGTTTCTTACTATAAAGGGAGAGTGTGAATTTCATGTGAACTCCTAGTGAAATTAAGACAAATTATTTGACTTCTTTTACTTTTTGTAAATTGAAATAGAATACAACACTGTTAGTCGTATTATACACACCGTATTCGGCATGATGGAGGTCTAAAATGTTTTTTACAATAGATAATCCGAGACCGGTACCTCCAGTGTGACGGCTACGTGATGCATCTAGACGATAGAAGCGATCCCAAATTTTTTCAAGACTTTCTTCAGGGATAGGGTTTCCTGTATTCTCGATTTCGACTTTTACGGTATCTTCTGCTTCTATAATGGAGACTTGTATTTTTTCTCCCTCTGGCGTATAACGGATTGCATTACTTAGTAAGTTCACAACTACTTGCTCAATGCGACTGCGATTTGCTTTAACAAGTATAGAAGGGTCTGCATCGATGTTCACTTGTAAATGTTTTTCTTCCATGCTAAATAATAATTTTGTGTAGACTTGTTGCGTTAATTCACCGATTGAGAACGTCGTCATATCTAGTTTGTAAGTACCAGATTCCAACTTTGCTAATTCTAACATTTCAACAATCAGCCTGTTCATATTTTCTGTTTCTTCTAAAATAACATCAGTATAATACGAAGTATCCTTACTAACACCATCTTTAATTCCTTCTGCAAAACTTCTAATTACACTTAGCGGTGTTTTTAATTCGTGTGATACGCCAGAAATGAATTCTTTTCTTGTTTTTTCTAATTGACGTTCACGTTCAATATCTTGTTGTAACTTTGTATTAGCAACATTTAATCGATCGATTCGATCTTTTAAATTTACAGATAATGTATTGATACTGCCAGAAAGCCCGCCAATTTCATCGTCAGCTGTAACAGGTAATTTCTCGCTGAAATCAAAATTAGCCATTTTTTTTGTAACACGATTTATTTTAATTAATGGCTTAACAATGATTTTTGAGTAGTAGAAGGATAACAAAATAATTACGAGAAACACGATGATTAAGGCATAGACATAATAATCTTTTAAAACGAGCATCGCTTCATTAACAGGCTGCAAAGATGCTATCGCAAAAGCGTATTCTGTAATCCTTCCATTTTCTATAATCGGTTTTACAAAGATACTATTTTTTATATTTTCTCCGCCATCTAATATGAAAGTACTTAATTGGTTCGAGTTAGAAGTTCCCTCTCTAATCATATCTGCAAAATATTGAACGGCTTGTAATGTTTCAATATCATTTGCAAGACGAACCTCCGCTTTGGATGGGAGCTGTAACTTAGTTATAACACCTGTAAAGACGATTCGAGTTGTAGATTTGTATCGGCTTGCAAGTCTGTTCTTAGAAGGGTTACCATTAATTGACTGAAAATCCGAATAGAAATGTTCGTTCTGCCATTGATTATAATTCGTTCCTAATTTTTGTGGTGTGATTATATTATTCTCTTGTACGACTCCATCAACATTGATTATTACATCTTTTTTTAAACCTAAATTTTCGAATTTATTATATTCTTCTGGTGTTAAAAGATTGTTGAGTGGAATGGAATACTGTTTATTATTGTTGGGATTAAATACATCGATATAGTAATTGTTATCACTTTTAATAATACCGTTAGAATCCAAAAACTGCATATCGGCATTTGTTTTATCATGAAATTCTTGTTTTAGTTTTCTAACCTGCTCATAACTTTTATCACTTTTATCATAATTATCTACGAATTTTTCAAAAGCAGTTTGGACTGTTTTTACTTTCTTATTAATATAAAATTTCTCTAAAAATAGAGATTGTCCTAGGAAAAAAAGTAGGAATATGATTGTAAATAAAGTGGATGTTAATAAAAATAGTTTAAAGACAATACTTCTGTTTTTCACTGCGTCACCTCTTATGAGAAATACTGTAAATGATTTCTTTATCCCGTTAAATCCGATTGGTTCAACTAATAATCAGTGGGGGATGGAAAAAACCTCCACTGATTAAAGTTTCACTTCATTATAACAAACGTTACAAGAAAGTAGAGGGGAGAAATCTGTCTCTTTATAAAGTAGTTATTTATAAAAAGTCACATAAAAAGAACTCGCCAGACGTATGACAAGTTCTTTAGTGTATTATTGTTGAATTGCTGCATCTAAAGCGATTTCAATCATTTCGTTAAATGTAGTTTGACGCTCTTCAGATGTTGTTTCTTCGCCAGTGAAGATGTGATCGCTAACTGTTAATACAGATAATGCATTTACACCGTATTTCGCTGCTAATGTGTAAAGAGCAGTTGTTTCCATTTCTACTGCTAATACACCGTAATCTCCAAGTTTTTTAACTATGTCCATGCTTTCACGATAAAACACATCTGCTGTTAAAACGTTACCGACACGAACGTGTAATCCTTTTTCAGTTCCAGCATCATAAGCTTTCTTTAAAAGGTCAAAGTTTGCAGCTGGTGCAAAATCAAATCCTGGGAATGTTAAACGGTTCATATTAGAATCAGTACAAGCCGTCATTGCGATAATAACATCACGAACTTTTACATCTTTTTGAATTGCACCGCAAGTTCCAACGCGAATTAAATTTTTAACTCCGTAGCTTTGGATTAATTCGTTTACATAAATAGAAATAGAAGGAACACCCATACCTGTACCTTGAACAGATACACGTTTTCCTTTATAAGTTCCAGTGAAACCTAACATACCACGCACATTATTATAGCAAGTAACGTCCTCTAGAAATGTTTCAGCGATATATTTTGCACGTAATGGATCACCAGGTAATAGAATAGATTCAGCGATTTCGCCTTGTTTTGCTTCGATATGTACACTCATAAAAAAGTCCTCCTTATAATGTATTGATAGAAATCAATATCATTTGCATTATACACTACGAATCCTTTCAATTAAAATCTTTTTATTATTTGTAATATGTGCAAAATAGGAGGATTTCATAAATCATAATCTAGAATATATATCTTAAGAAGTTTTGTATGAATAGAGACAATAAAAATGGTAGGTGATGTTTTGAAAAATCTTGTCATTGGGCTTATTGCGTTAGTACTTATTGTGGCAGGAGGATTTTACATAAAAAAATATCAAGAAAACGAAGAGACTGTAGGAGATGTTCAGGAAGTAAAGTGGGATGTTTCAAATGGAAAGGGAAATGAGAAAGTAGATATTGTATTTCAGTTGTTAAACAACAAGAATAATGAAATTCGTGGTGTAAATGATCAAATGCGGGCAGTGATTGTAGATGGACAGTTAAAAAACATACAACAAATTAAACCCACATTTGCAGGGAACGGGTCATATAAGTTATCTTCCAAAATAGCGAAAGACGAAGAATATACAATATTTTTATACGAAGACAAAAATAAGTCCGTAGAGTCATTCGCTAGGAAGAATTTTGGTAGAACGAAAGAGGAGAACAATAAGAAAAAAGTGAAATTTCCAATCGACAGTGTACTTACAAAAAAAATAGGAGAGTATGAAGTTTCTCTTTTATTTGGCGCATTACATCCGAATGAACCAGTTACGTTAACATTTCAGTTTCAAGCGAAAAAGGGTGAAAAATTGAAATTGCATTCAGAGAGAGGAGAAGTAGAGTCACTCTATATAGTGGATGAAACGAAGGAGAATTTTTTATACGCTATGCCTGTAGATACGGATGAGCAATTACAATACCGAATTACATTTCCTGCCGAGGGCACGTATAAAATGTGGGGGGATTTCTATATAAATGGTAAGAAGTATGAAAAAGAATTTATTGTACAAGTTCAAAAAAGAAAAAACAGCTAAGAATTTAGCTGTTTTTTCTTTTTCCTATTAATTTTGTTACAGAGAGCATTGTAATTGGTAAAGAATGATTCTTCCTAAATGCTAAATATTTACCGCTCCATGCTGGTTTATATTTTTCTTTAAAATGTCGTAATCCGCTGAAACTATACGTATAACGAACGTTATTAAAGATTGCAGCAGCCACTCGTTCAGACCAGAAAGACTGTGTGGATAAACCAACATTTGAAAGTGGTGCCATACCGATATTAAAGGAGTGGTATTCATTTTCTTTTGCCCACTGGAATAAGTGGATGAAAATTGCGTCCATAATGCCGCTAGGCGCATCTGGATAATATCGCATTAAATCGACAGATAATGATCCGTTTTGATATACAGGCATGAATGTTGTGAATGCAATAATTTTTCCATCCGCATCAGATAATGTTGCGATAGGAGCGCGACTAATATATTCACGATCGAAGTATCCGAGTGAAAAACCTTTCTCTTTTTTTCCACCAAGCCATGCATCTGAAACTTTTCTTAACTCTTCATATAATTCGTCGGAGAAAGGTGGCTCATGAATAGAGAATGTATAGCCTTCTCTTTCAAAACGGTTGAAAGTAGCTCGCATGCCAGCGCGTTTCTTTCCTGTTATTGTAAAGGTATTTAAATCAACAACAGCTTCTTCACCAAGCTTAAAGAAGTTATAACCAAAATCGTGGTATAAACTCATCCATTTACTTTCAATTTGATAGAATACACAAATGTATCCAAATCGATCAGCCTCAGCTAAAAACTCTTGCAATACAGTACGATAGGAGGAAGGGTCCCCAATTGGATCACCCAGTACAATAAGTCGTTTTCCAGTTATTGAGAAGAGAATGAGTGCTTTTCCATCACTACTGAAAAAGAACTGTTTATCTCCTAAAAAACCTAAATGACTAAGTACATTTCCACCATGTTCATCTAAGAAGTTTTGTAATCGTTTATCATTAGCTGGTTGCCCGGGAAATTCATTTCGATAACGATTTGCAATGAGTGAACCAATTAGTAAAAAAGTAGGAACAAAAAAGGCAGCTGCTAATGCACTTCGTTTTACTTGTGTAATATTACGAACGACAAAATCAGGTTTGAAAGCTTCTTTTGCACCTGCAAATAAAATACCTAAGTTTTTATATAAATATAACGTTACAAGTAGGAATATAAAAACTTTTACGATATCGGAAAGTGAGACTTCCATTTTCTCACGTACAAACCTTTTACGAAGCATATACAATACAGCGAGTACGATTAATAAAATAAAAGTTTCTTCAACATCAATTCCTTTTAGTGTGTTAAAAATAGCCGCTCCAATTAAAGATACAATCGTCATATAATAAGAACGTTTTGTTCCGTAATATATCCCCCGCGAAAGAATGAGGAGGAGAATACCGAATGTTAGCGATAAGCTAAAAGAAAATTGAATAAGATGTTTTGGAGCTAGAATATGTAAGGCGTGTGCCCGATTTATACTTGTCGGTAGAATGGTTGATAAAATAACCATTAAGCCAGCAAATACTGTTAAAGCAGCAGATGCCCAAGAACCTAACTTTCCTAGAAAGTCACGCTGCAAAGTCCATATAACACCAGTTGTCTCTAATGCAGGCGCAATAAAAGGTTTATCTTCAAACTTTTTAATGGCTACTCCTGTCATTTCAAAAGCTGCAAAAATGAGACCAAGGCAGAAGGGCAAGATGTAATAGACGAGACGATATAATAACATAGCAGGGAGTAAAACACCTGTATCGATGCCGTATTGCCCAAGCCCAGTTAAGAAGACAAGATCAAATGATCCAAGGCCACCAGGAACAAGACTAACGACACCAGCTAAAGCAGCAATAACATATACGCCTAAAAACTTTTGGAATTCGATTTCAATGCCAAATAATAGTAATATGACGTACATAACAATACCAGCAGATACCCATTCGACTAATGAAACTAATGAGTATAAAACAGTTGGGTTTCTCTCCTCTTCTTCTTGTTCCTCTGTTTGCGTCGCTTTTCTATTTTTTAATTTAGAAAATCCGATATATATAGGGACGAAAAGAGCGAAGAAGATAAGAACAGGCCATAGCCATGGTTTTTCATGCAAAATAAATCTCGTGTCTAATATTCCGATAAGACCAAGAAATGAAAGAATGGCTAATCCATTAATAAAGGCAGTTGTCATCCAAGCGATACTTTTAATAAGTTTTCCATTTTCTTTTATATATGGACGATAAAGCATTGTGCGTACGCCGGCTCCAACAAGACCACCAAACCCGATAAATCCATTTAAAGTATTAGCAATCCACGAGATACGGAAAATCTTTTGGACAGGAATGTCAGCTTTTAAGTAACGAAGCATAACATAGTCATAAAAGAACATTGTTGATACAGCGAATGCACCAAGTGTAATTGCTAAAAAGACTCCTCCAGTTGGAATGTTTTTAATTGTATCAATCGCTTCTAAAAAAGAAATGCCCGCTAATTCTTTTTTTGCTTGAAAGAATACAATTGTTAATACAACAAATGGGAAGATAATTTTCCCGATTTGTAAGAAACGTTTCCATGAAAACGACATAAATACAACTCTCCTTGTATAAGAAAACTGAGACAATAATATTATTATGACAAACTTCAAGAAAAATAAAAAGGTAATTTCCTGTATAGGGGAGCTATTTTTTATATAGGTATATTTAAAAGAATATTTTGTTTATCAGAAAATTAAGTTAGAATAAGGTGAAAGAAGGGTGAGGGGGAGTATATGATTATAAAAGGTTACGTAGGATATGAGTTAGAAAAAGAGAAACCTAATACATCAGAAGATTTTTTTAACAGATCTGAAGTGACATATATATTAAATGGTAAAGAGAAAACTTTTTCGGTTTTATACGTTCGATATTTTGAAGAAGTTTTACAAGAAATTACTCCTTTTGAAGGAAATCCAGTGTATAAAGTAGAAGAACAAAACATATATTTGCGCGATATTGTAGCGATATGTTGTTTAATGAAAGATAAGGAGCTTCGTGCGCAAAAACGTTTGTATTTAAATAATATGGAAGAATTTCAACAATATTTTGATGAGGGAACGGTGTCGAAAGTACAAGAAATATTGGCTGAATTACATAAAAATAAAAGAGTAGAAATAGCGTGAAATGGCAAAGGAGAGAGAAAAAATGTCTAATTTTATGGTTGAAAATCAAACAGAACAAGTTTCTATATTTTTAGAAGATGCTATTAATTTGATAACCAATTATGTAAATTATCATACGTTACCTTCTTTATTAGAGGAAACACCAGCAGGGAATGAGCGATATTATAAAGGGTTATTAGCATCAATGAGACGACTTCTCGTTTTTTGCGAAGAAGGACAGGATGCATGTTTTGTTTTGTTGAATAGCCAGCCATTTCGAAAAACAGCAGCTGAAAAAATTTTATATAAGATTTACCATCAAGTAATTGCAGAGTTTTTTTCACCGAAGAGTGATCATTGGTATGAAAATAGTCGGTCTGCATATACAGGGAAAAATTCTATCGTTTTTCAACAAACACCACCTGCATCTTTAGAGCAAGTGATGAAGAGTTTAGAAGGTAAATTTCAATTGATGCGTGAAGAACTAGAATATTATGAGACGGATTATCAGACAAAGATGTTACACAAATATTGATTGAGGAAAAGAAGCTAAGGTGACTTAGCTTCTTTTCCTTTTGTACAGTTATATAAGGGATTTTCATTGAATATAGTTAAGTGGATAGCATTAGGGAGGTGCAACATGAATCAGCAAGGTGTATTTACAGATTACTTTCATGAAGTAGAAAATTGGTGTGAAAGTGTTCTTCACGTATTAGATAGTCGCGCAATGGAAGTGTATGATGTCCATATGCTTGCTTATAAAATTCAGACGTTATTAGAGCGTATGAAAGAGCATGAGTATGAAACAGATGCAGAGTTTATGTATGAAATAAGCGATGATGTAGAACATATTCAGCATCACTTGCAGGAAGTATTTATGCAAGAAGAAGAGGAATATGAATTATATGAAAGAGGGGATAGTGAACGAGCTGTCCCAATTGGAGGACATACACTCCCGCCATTACCTTATCCATATAATGCGTTAGAACCGTATATTTCTAAAGAAATTATGATGTTACATCATGATAAACATCATCGGAGTTACGTGGAAGGATTAAATAAAGCAGAGAAGATGATGGAAGAAGCGAGAAAAACAAATAAATTTGATTTAATTAAGCATTGGGAAAGGGAAGCGGCTTTTCATGGGTCAGGTCATTACTTACACACGATATTTTGGAATAACATGAAAAAAGACGGTGGTGGAAGTCCAAGAGGAACTTTTTCACAACAAATTGAACAAGATTTTGGGAGCTTTTTACGTTTCCAAAAACATTTTACAGAAGCAGCCTCTAAAGTAGAAGGTTCAGGCTGGGCAATTCTCGTTTGGGTACCCCGGTCTGGAAGGTTAGAAATTTTGCAAAGTACACTTCATCAATTATTTACACAATGGGATACGATACCGCTCCTTGTACTAGATGTCTGGGAACATGCGTATTATTTACAATACCAAAATCGAAAAGATGAATATATTAAAAACTGGTGGAATGTTGTAAATTGGCCTGATGTAGAAAAAAGGTTTGAAACTGCGAAACAAATTGAATGGACACCATATTAGACGCAAATTCTCTGCGTCTTTTTTAATGGAAGTAGAAGGAAGATTTCGTTCATATTTTAAAAGGCCAAGCATACACTTGTACAAAAAGTGCCAAAAGGACGTGGGGGGAAATATGAGACGAATTTGTGTAATCATTACGCTTCTTATGATGTATGCAAGCGTTATGCCGATTCCTACATATGCAAAGATGAACAGCAATGTTAGTGCTCGAAATGCTGTATTAATGGAGCAACAGTCTGGTCGTGTATTATACGGAAAGGCAGAACATGAGCCTCAAAAAATTGCTAGTATAACAAAAATTATGACCGCCTTATTAGCTGCTGAATCAGGGAAGATGAAAGAAATGGTATCAGTTAGTAATGAAGCGGTGAGGGTGGAAGGATCGGCAATCTATTTAAAGCCTGGACAAAAAGTGAAGTTAGAAGATTTAGTATACGGACTCATGCTTAGATCTGGTAATGACGCAGCGCAAGTAATTGCTGAAAGTGTGGGTGGGAGTATAGATGGATTCGTATATTTAATGAATCAAAAAGCGAAAGAAATTGGAATGAAAGATACGCACTTCTCAAACCCTCATGGCTTAGATGGAGATGGATCACATTATTCGTCGGCTTACGATATGGCATTATTAACGAAATATGCAATGGGAAACGAGACATTTAAGAAAATCTTTGGAACCAAAACATATAAATCAGATTCTTGGGATTACCCGTGGAAAAATAAACATAAGCTGGTAACGTCTTATTATGAATTTGCAACAGGGGGAAAAACAGGCTTTACGAAGAAAGCTGGGCGAACGCTTGTTACAACGGCATCAAAAGGTGGACTAGATTTAATTGTCGTAACTTTGAGTGCCTCTAGTGATTGGGATGATCATATGAATTTGTTTGATAAAGGTTTTGACCGTTTCAAACAAACGAAAGTTTTAGGACAAGGAGCAATTGCTGAAATAAATGAAAAGAAGTATGCCAACCATGTTTATACGAAAAATAGTTTTTCGGTACCGTTAACTGAAGAAGAAAAAAAGAACGTAGTATTAAAAGTTGAACTCGATAAAAGTACAAAACTTACGGATGGAGTAAAGGTTGGGAAGACAGACATTTATGTTGGTAATGAAAAAGTTGGAGAACGGAATTTATTTTATAGTAAACGAAAGTTAGTAGCTACAACGGGACTTTACTGGAATAATGTGAAAGAAATTTTTTCTTACATGATAGGTGTTGGGAACGATGGTTAATCTCGTATGGGTAGCGATGGCTGTCATTGGGATTGTATACGCTATGATAAATGGAACGATGGAAGAAGTGAATAAAGCTGTATTTGACGGAGCAAAAGATGCGGTAACGATTTGTATAGGACTTATTAGTGTTTTAGTATTTTGGCTCGGTTTAATGAAAATTGCAGAGGAAGCCGGATTGTTAAAAAAATTAGTTACACTTTTTATGCCGATAGTAAAAAGGTTGTTTCCAGAAATACCAAAGGATCATCCGTCTATGGGATTTATTCTATCAAATATGATGGCAAACTTTTTTGGTCTAGGTAATGCAGCGACCCCTCTTGGTATTAAAGCGATGGAACAACTGAAAGAGTTAAATGGAGGAAAGGATTCGGCGAGCCGTTCTATGGTGACGTTTCTAGCATTAAATACATCAGCTATTACATTAATTCCTACGACAGTCATTTCCATTCGAATGACGTATGAATCAGCGAATCCTACTGAAATTGTTGGGGTAACATTTATTGCACAAGTACTTTCTATGATTGGGGCAATTTGGATTGACCGCTATTTTTACCGAAGAAGGAGTAGAAAGGGGCGGAAAAAATGAGCATTGTAAATACAATTTCCTTATGGGTAATCCCTTGTGTAATTGGTTTTATCCTTTTATATGGCACAATAAAGAAAGTGCCGACGTATGAATCGTTCGTTGAGGGAGGAAAAGAAGGGATTCAAATTGCAATTTCCATCTTACCGTTTATGGTTGGAATGCTTGTGTCTATTTCTATATTCCGGTCTTCAGGTGCGTTAGATGCAATGATATCGGTAATGAAGCCAATGTTAGATTTGATCCATGTTCCAGCAGAAATTGTACCCTTAGCACTTATACGCCCTATTTCAGGCTCTGCTGGTTTAAGTATTACGACCGATTTAATTGCAACATATGGGCCAGATTCGTTTATTGGGAGATTGGCTTCTACGATGCAAGGGAGCACAGATACGACTTTCTATATTTTAACTGTATATTTTGGAGCGGTTGGGATTAGAAAAATGGGGGATGCACTAAAAGTAGGACTTTTTGCAGATTTAATCGGGATTATATGCTCAATTGTGTTCGTTTCTTTATTGTTTCAGTAATACTATTCATTTTTTACGCTATTTCGCTTATAATACGTATACGACCACTATTAAGGTGTAGCTTAATAGTGGTTTTTTTATGTGGTATTTTTGACAAAATGATGAACTTTTATTGTGAGAAATATGAAAAATATGGACAATAATAAAGGGTAAAAACATGATTTGACCTTTATATGTTTATTATCATCGCTATGTTGTTTAAGTAAGATGAAGCGAATAGCCGTAAAGCGTATGCGGTTGCCAAGTCTTTCTAATGTAAGGTAAGATAAATTCGAGGTGAAAAAAAGAAATGGAACGATTACAAAAAGTGATTGCGCAAGCAGGTATTGCATCGAGAAGAAAGGCTGAGGAATTAATTCAGCAAGGAAAAGTGAAAGTTAATGGAAAAATAGTGAAAGAGTTAGGGACAAAAGTAACTCCTCAAGATAAAGTAGAAGTAAATAATATCCCTCTTGAAAAAGAAGAACCTGTTTATTTTTTACTATATAAACCAACTGGCGTAATTTCAAGTGTATCAGACGATAAAGGAAGAAGTGTTGTAACGGACTTTTTCCCGGAAATTACACAACGTTTATTCCCAATCGGACGCTTAGATTATGATACGTCTGGCGTATTATTAATGACAAACGATGGGGACTTCGCAAACGTATTAATGCATCCTAGATATAAAGTTGAAAAAACATATGTTGCAAAAATAAAAGGGCCATTAACAGGTGAGAAAATTCGCATGTTAGAACGCGGTGTTACGTTAGAAGACGGTAAAACAGCACCAGCACGTGTGAAAATTATTTCTTGGGACAAGCGTAAAGAGATGGCTATTGTACAATTAACAATTCATGAAGGACGTAATCGTCAAGTACGTCGTATGTTTGAAGCGTTAGACTGTAAAGTAGTGAAATTAAAACGTGAACGTTATGCTTTCTTAGAAGTAGGAAGCCTGCGACCTGGTGATGCGAGAGAATTGACACCACATGAGGTGAAACAATTACGCGCGCTTGCTTCTACAAAGCCAAGATAAGTTATAGAGTTAAAAATTCACCAGTGGAGTGCTCTGCTGGTGATTTATTCAATACAACATTTACAGAAGATAATACATAACATTTACCGAGGAGAGGAGAGGTAATATGAAGAAAAATCGCTTATTATTTCGCGTTATTATTCTACTCATTTTATGTGGTGCTGTAGGATTTACCCTTTATCAAGGATTCTTTGCTAATAAAGAGAAAATGCAAATCGGAAAAGAAGCACCTAACTTTATTGTGACGGATTTAGAAGGAAAGAAAATTGAACTAAAAGATTTAAAGGGAAAAGGTGTATTTTTAAACTTTTGGGGCACGTGGTGTAAACCTTGTGAAAAAGAAATGCCTTATATGAATGAATTATATCCAAAGTATAAAGAAAAAGGCGTTGAAATCATAGCGTTAGATGCAGATGAAACGGATATTGCAGTAAAGAACTTTGTGAACCAATATGGTTTGAAATTCCCAGTTGCCATTGATAAAGGACAAAAGATTATAGGAACATATGGAGTAGGTCCTTTACCGACAAGCTTTTTGATTGATAAAGATGGAAAAGTAGTGGAGCAAATTATAGGGGAACAAACGAAAGAACAGTTAGAAGGGTATTTAAAGAAAATTACTCCGTAATAAAGAAAGCCTTTACATAAGGGGTGCGTGTTTATAGTGCCTCTGGTTTAAAAATTCTGAGTATTGCGGTAACTTGAGGTTAGAATATACAATAGTACATATAGATACAGGGGCGGTGAGAGTGTTGAAAGAAATTAAATGTGAATGTGGACATGTTAATCCGATAGGAACCGTTTTTTGTGAAGCTTGCGGGAAACCATTTGAAAGCAATGAAAATGCAAAACTATTGGATATGCGCTATGAGGGGAGTGCACGGAGATCTCTCACGCAGACAAAAACGATAGTCGATAAAATTTGGAGCTTTTTCTCTTCTGTAAAAGTAGGTGTATGGCTAATCGTAATAACTTTAGCTGCATCAGCGATAGGAACTATATTTCCGCAAGAAATGTACATAACTCCAGGTATTGCACCAGCTGAATATTATAAACAAGAATATGGATTTTTAGGACAATTATACTATCAATTAGGGTTTAATAATTTATACGGTTCATGGTGGTATATGATTTTGATTGCTTCTATCGGTATTTCACTTGTGATATGTAGTTTAGACCGCGTTATTCCACTTTATAAAGCTTTAAAAAAGCAAGGCGTAAAAAGACATCCTAGTTTTTTAAAGAGACAGAGATTATATGGGACTGGTACACCGCAAGAAGGTGACCTGGAAAGAGTGCAAGAGAATTTAAAGAAAAGAAACTATAACGTGAAAGTGGAAGACGGAAACGTTTTAGCAGAAAAGGGACGCTTCTCGCGTTGGGGTCCATATGTAAATCATATCGGTCTTATTATCTTTTTATTCGGTGCGATGCTTCGTTTTTTACCGAGTATGTACGTAGACGAAGCACTTTGGTTACGTGACGGTGAAACGAAAGAAATACCAGGGACGGATGGACAATACTACTTAAAAAACGAGAAATTTATAAAAGAAGTTTATGATAAAAGTAAGGACAAGGAAGTTTTTGATGAAGCGATTGATCGTGTAGGCGATAAAATGATTGCGAAAAACTTCCAAACGAATGCCGTATTATATAAAGCAGTAGGAGAAAATATAGCAGGACAAAAACCGAAATTAGAAAAAGTAAAAGAAGCGGAAATTCGAGTGAATGAACCACTGAAATTTGATCAATTTGCAGTGTATCAAGTTTCTTATAAAGAAAGTGAATTTAAAAGTATGTCCTTTAACTTGCAAAATAAAGAAAATAATCAAAAGTGGGGACCAATTAAAGTAGATTTAACGAATCCTAAGGAAAAATATGATTTAGGAAATGGTTATTCTCTAGAACTATTAAGCTATTTTCCTGATTTTTATTTTGATGAGAATGGAAAACCAAATACAAAAACGAAATTACCAAACAATCCTGCATTTGTATTTAAAATGTTTACACCTGAAACACCAGATGGTGAAGTGAGTTTTGTTGGTATTCAGCAAAATATAGAACCAGATGGAAACAACAAATATAAAATGTCGTTTGCAGGTGTTGAAATGCAAAATGCAACAGCACTTACTGTAAGAAAAGATTTAACGCTTTGGATTCTCGGCATTGGAGGATTTATATTTATGGTTGGTGTCATTCAAGGTATGTATTGGAATCATCGCCGTATTTGGATACAACGTGTTAATGATGAATGGTGGATTGCAGGGCATACAAATAAAAATTGGTTCGGTTTAAAGAAAGATATTGAAAGAGTACTAGAAGGTACAGCAATTCCACAGCCAAATGATAAAGTAATTGATAAAAAAATTAGTTAAGGTGGGGAAACGATATGGTGCAAATAAGTAGTAACTTTCTCTTTACCGCATTTATTTTATATTTAATTGCCACTCTATTTTTCGGGGGAGCAATTAAAGAAAAGGGTCATAAATGGGCAAATGTAGGAATAACGATTACAATTTTAGGGTTTATTGCACAAACAGTATATTTTGTTACAAGGTGGATTGCATCAGGACATGCGCCAGTTAGTAACTTTTTTGAATTCGGTACATTTTTCGGCATGATGCTTGTAGGAGCATTTATTGTCATGTATTTTATGTACCGTGTAAGCATAATCGGACTATTTGCATTACCAGTTGCGCTTTTATTAATTGCCTATGCAAGTATGTTTCCGAGGGAAATATCTCCGCTTATTCCATCTTTAAAAAGTAATTGGTTACATATTCACGTGACGACGGCAGCAGCAGGACAAGCCATTTTAGCGATTAGTTTTATTACAGGTGTTATGTATTTATTGAAAAATGTAGATCAATCGACGAGAAGTAAACGTACATTTTGGCTAGAGACGGTAGTATTTACACTTGTTTGTACAGTTGGATTTATTGGAGTAACAACGGTATTTTCTAGTATGAAATATGAAGCGAAGTTTCAATGGATTGATAAAACTGAACAACAAGTGGAAATGAAATACAATCTTCCGGCTTTAGTTGGACCGCACGAAGGGAAGTTACTGACAGAAAATAAATTAGAACCGGCAGTTGAAGTTCCAGCGATTGTAAATGCGAAAAAATTAAATACTGTTATTTGGTCAGTGTTAGTTGGAACATTACTGTATATTGTATTAAGACTTGTTTTACGGAAGCGAGTATCGGCGGCACTTCAGCCGTTAGTAAAGAATACGAATAGTGATTTACTAGATGAAATCGGATATCGATCTATTGCAATTGGATTCCCAGTGTTCACATTAGGTGCATTAATTTTTGCGATGATTTGGGCACAAATAGCGTGGACACGTTTTTGGGGCTGGGATCCAAAAGAGGTTTGGGCACTTATCACTTGGCTCTTTTATGCGGCAGTATTACATTTACGCCTATCAAAAGGATGGCATGGAGAGAAGTCAGCTTGGCTTGCAGTAATTGGTTTTGCAATCATTATGTTTAACTTTATTGTAGTAAACTTAATTATTGCCGGTTTACATTCATATGCATAGAGAAATAAAATAGGGGAGTGCATGTCACTTTCCTATTTTATTTTTGTCAACTTTTCTTCTTTTTTGAGAAAAACATGACAAAGTAGCGGTTGATTTTGTAAAATGATGTCGAGGACATTATATGCTGTTCAAAAAAAATACATAGTTTTGGAAAAAAATTGAACAAAATTTATTATTCTTGTGAAGCATAATATGGGAAGTGAAACATTTAGAAGATTGCTTAAATAAACGAGAATAGCGCAACATAATAGTTAAAGAAGGGTAGGTGTGAACCGCTGAGGTGAGAGTGCGCAGCGGGTAGAGATGGAAAATGAATCAAGAATTTTAATTGTAGATGATGAGGATCGTATTCGTCGTTTATTGAAAATGTACTTAGAAAGAGAACAATATACGATTGAAGAAGCAGATAATGGTGATACAGCTTTAGAAATGGCGTTGCAAAATGATTACGATTTAATCTTATTAGATCTTATGATGCCTGGTAAAGATGGCATTGAAGTATGTAAAGGGGTTCGTGAGAAGAAAGCGACACCAATTATTATGCTGACAGCAAAAGGTGAAGAAGTAAATAGAGTACAAGGATTTGAAGTTGGAACAGATGATTATATTGTAAAGCCATTTAGTCCACGTGAGGTCGTACTACGTGTGAAAGCGGTATTACGTCGTGCTGTACCAACAACATTCTTTACACAAGATACAACGACAAAAGATGTTACTGTATTCCCGCACTTAACAATTGATAACGATGCACACCGTGTTACTGCAGATGGTAATGAAGTAAACTTAACGCCGAAAGAATATGAGTTACTATTATTTTTAGCGAAAGCTCCTGATAAAGTATTCGATCGTGAGCAACTGTTAAAAGAAGTATGGCAATATGAATTCTTCGGAGATTTACGTACAGTTGATACACATGTAAAGCGTTTACGTGAGAAGTTAAGCAAAAAATCACCAGATGCAGCGAAAATGATCGTTACTGTTTGGGGTGTAGGTTACAAATTTGAGGTTGTGAACGACTGATGCTTTGGAGAAGTGTAGTAGGGAAGTTATGGATGACCATATTACTTCTCGTTTCGTTTGTTCTTGGATTTGTTGCGATTTTACTTTCACAGTTTTTTAGAACGTATTATGTTGATATGAGTGAAGCTAGGCTTCAAAAAGTTGCAACAAGTGTTTCAGAGTTAATTGAAGAAGGTGCCGATGTAAAAACGATTGAGAATATCGCTTACAAATTCTCTGACCCACTTTCAAGGATTATTATTGTAGAAGATGGTAAAGAAATCTCTTCTTCACCGAAACAAGAAGGGTTAGTCACTCTTACAATGGATGACTTAAAAGAAGATAAAGAATTAGCGGCTGTGTTTACAGACAAAAAAGAAATTAAGAATAATATTAGAAAAGCGTCTAATAGTAGGAAGAATAAAAACACCGAAAATGATATTATGATCGTCGGAAAACCAGTGCAATCAAAAAATCAAAGTGCAGTGTTCGTATATGAATCTTTACAAGTACCGATACAAGGTATGGAAAGAACAACTGATTTTATTTTCTTATCGGCTGGAATTGCGATTATATTAACAACCTTCTTTGCCTTCTTCTTATCTACTCGGATTACAGCACCGCTTCGTAAAATGCGTGAGGTTGCTTTTGAAGTGTCACGTGGGAAGTTTGATGCAAAGGCTCCTATGGTATCTCAGGATGAGATTGGTGAGCTTGCAACGGCCTTAAATCAAATGGGAAAACAGTTGAAGTTTAATATGAACGCCTTGCAACAAGAAAAAGAGCAGTTAGCAAGTATTTTGAGTAGTATGGCAGATGGGGTTATTACGTTAAATCAAGAAGGTGAAGTCGTTGTAATCAATCCGCCGGCCGAACATTTCTTACAAGTTTGGCAAGAAGAAAAAGAGATAGAGCTCAGTAAAAAACTACCTTCTGAACTTGTGGAATTATTCCATCTCGTTGTAGAAAGCGAACAACAACAAGTTGTTGAAATTAATTTACAAAAAGGAAACTATGTAGTTCTTATGACGCCGCTTTACAATCAAACGAAAATTCGTGGAGCTGTAGCAGTGCTGCGAGATATGACGGAAGAACGTCGTCTTGAAAAGATGCGTCAAGATTTTATTGCGAATGTATCACATGAACTTCGTACACCAATGGTCATGCTGCAAGGGTATAGTGAAGCGATTTTAGATGATATTGTGCAAACGAAAGAGGAAATAGATGAGTTTGTTCAAATTATTTATGATGAATCTGTTCGTTTAGGTAAACTTGTAAATGAATTGTTAGATTTAGCTCGTATGGAAAGCGGTCATGTAGAGTTACATATTGGTGAAGTGGATATACATCCGTTTGTTGAAAAAATTGGTCGTAAATTCCAAGGGATTGCAAAGGATAAAGAGGTCGCGTTAACGGTTGATTTCAAAGGTCCAATTGAACAATACCCGTTTGATGCAGATCGTATGGAACAAGTATTGACGAATTTAATTGATAACGCAATACGTCATACGAATGCAGGCGGACATGTAACGCTTGTAATTGATACGAAAAATAACGGTCTTATTTTTGAAGTACAAGATTCGGGTGCAGGCATTCCAGAAGAAGATATTCCATTTTTATTTGATCGTTTCTATAAAGCTGATAAAGCAAGAACACGTGGGAAAAAGGGTGGAACAGGACTCGGGCTTGCGATTGCGAAAAATATTGTTCAAGGCCATGATGGTAAAATTTCTGTATCAAGTGTTGTTGGAGAAGGAACTACATTCTCTGTATATTTACCGAATCGTATAATTTAGATATGCGTTTTTAAAGTTGATAATGAATAAAGTTCTGCTGTTTTTTATTTTTTTGTAAACTCAATTAAATAAAGAATGGTAGAACTTTTTTCTATGTTGCTCGAATAAAGAATAATAAGAGAGGTGCTGTGAAGAAATGAAATTATATACAAAAACAGGAGATAAAGGAACGACAAGTGTAATAGGTGGCAGGGTTGATAAAGATGATATCCGTGTGGAAGCGTATGGAACAATAGACGAGGCAAATTCTCATATTGGATATGCAATGACTAAGCTTCAAGGCGGGGCTTTTATAGATATTTACAATGAGCTCGAAAATATTCAACATGAACTATTTGATTGCGGAGGAGACTTGGCAATAGTGGAACAAAAAATTCCTTATAAAGTGACAATTGTGATGGTTGAAAGTTTAGAAAGAAAGATTGATTTATATATAGAAGAAGCCCCGCCACTAGAACGCTTTATTTTGCCAGGTGGTAGCGAGGCAGCGGCTACTATTCATATTGCACGTACTGTTGTAAGGAGAGCAGAACGCTCTATAGTATCATTGCAAAAAGAAGTGAAAATAAATGAAGTTGTATTAAAGTATGTAAATAGATTATCTGATTATTTGTTTGCGATAGCTCGAGTAATAAATGCCCGATTACAAGTGAAAGATGTGGAGTATAACCGTAGTGCATTAGTTTTTCGTGATAAGAAAGAGAAGGAAGTGGAGTAATTCACTTTCTTTTTTGTATACTTTTTTCTGTAATATACCAAAATAGAGAAGGTATGGTGGTAATTAGAAAACGGAGGATGTATATGAAAGTTTTAAAATGCGGTGTCATGTTATTGAGTATACTGTTTGTATCTCAATTACATGTTTATGCAGAAGAAAATCGATGGACATGGCCTGTTGAAGGTCAGATAAGTGATTATTTTGGGACAAGGCATGGAAAACACTATGGTATTGATGTAGCTGCGCCGATTGGAACGCCTGTGGCAGCTATCCAAGATGGTAAGGTAACGAGGTCTTATTATTCAAGTAGTTATGGAAATGTTGTATTTATTAAACACGGAGAATATGAGGCTGTATATGCACATTTAAATAAGAGATATGTGGATCAAGGAGATTATATTTCCAAAGGAGAAAAAATTGGAGAAGTAGGGAACACGGGAGAATCGCGAGGTGCGCACTTACATCTAGAACTTCATCAAGGAAGATGGACGATGGCGAAAAAGAATGCGATGAACCCATTGCTTGTTTTAAGTGAACAAAGAAATGAAGTTGTTTCTTCGTCATTATATGTCGTACAAAAAGGGGATACTTTAGTTAGTATTGCACGGAAATTTAGTATGACACTTAAGGAAATTAAAGAAAAAAATGGATTGCAGCAAGAGCTAATTTATCCTAATCAACAATTATATGTTAAGTAAAGGAAACGCTTCAAAAATTAAACTTTGAACAAATTTATGTTCTTCTTAAATAAGATTCAATGTAAATGAAATTATATGGGCGCTTTTGCTAGAACTATTGAGTGAATCAGAGCATCTATATCTAAAAGAAAACCGTCCCAAAATTTATTTTGGGACGGCTTCTTTTACCAAAAAATAAAGACACATATAAATCCAGAAATAGCTAAATAGCTATATAAGTAAAAAACTTTTGTTCTTGTTTTCTCTTTTGTTCGAAACAGTACGATAGTCGGTTCAATTAAACCGATTGTCAAACAAAGTAGGCCAAGAAGCATACAACCAATCGAGATAGAATACAGGGCGATTTGTGGTGCTTGAAATGGAATCATCCATTTTAATAAAAATGCAATAAGTGCAGTGTAACAAATACTACCGATGTATTTATTCAGTGGTGTATTAGAACGAAAACCAGGAAGTTTTTTTAAGAAAGAGCGGGAAACAACTTCTGTTTGTAAAGATGTATGCTCTTCAATAATTTTTTGAGCTTCTTTTCCTTTTTGAAAAAGAGATAAGATCCAATTTCGCTCACCCTGAAAAATAAATTGAGAAGTTGTCAAATAGTGATCAATCTTCACTTTATTCCAACTCTTCCACGGATGACGCTCACACAATTTTAATTTACTTTCTGTTTTTTTATCATACTGATAAATACTGATGCCATCTTCATCGAAAGTAGCATAGTATGTCTCGTTTGAGAATGTGCCTAAATCAATTGGGCAGTAGAAAAGTAATTCTTTTTTTAAGTAAAAGTATTCTTTTCTTAAGTTTTTTTTCATTGCTTCTCGAATAGAATGTCTCTTGTCTTTTTTCATGACATTTCCTCCATAACTCAGAAAATGTTCTTATCTTAACAATTCAATATCTTATCACTTTTAATTATATATGACTAGGTAATTCAAAAGAGAAATGCCGAATAATAAAAAATATGGATTGTATTGTAAAATATCTCGCAATTTATTTGTTGTTACGAAAAATAAATAACTAATTTTAAATAAGTTACAATTTTTTAGTTCACAATGTTATGAGGTTGTTGTATAATGAAGGGGAAAATAGAATATCGGTCTATCTTCGGGGCAGGGTGAAAATCCCGACCGGCGGTGATGAACTATTTATGATTTTGTTCTAAGCCCGCGAGCCGTTAAGGCAGGATTTGGTGTGATTCCAAAGCCGACAGTATAGTCTGGATGGGAGAAGATGGAGGTTCAAGCGTTCAAAAAAGATATGGATTTGAACGTCTGTTTGATGTGCCTTAAATTCTCCCTTTGTGTAAAACACAAAGGGTTTTTTCGTTCTATGAAAAAATAGGCATAGCAGAACCTTTCCACTTTCCATGAGATGATCGATGGAAAAGGAGAGAGAAAGATGAAACAAAAAAACAGTGTAGTGCAGATGGTGAGTGTAGCGATGCTAAGTAGTATTGCATATTTACTAATGATGTTGGATTTCCCGTTCCCAGGGCTTCCGCCATTTTTGAAAATTGATTTTAGTGATGTACCAGCTCTAATTGCGGCAATTATCTTTGGACCAGTAGCAGGAGTGATTGTAGAGGCGATAAAGAACATTTTACATTACGGGATTCAAGGAAGTTTAACGGGAGTACCAGTTGGAGAAATTGCAAACTTTATTGCAGGATGTTTATTTATTGGGCCAGCAGCTTTCTTATTTAGAAAGTATCGTACTGTGAAGAGTTTAACTACAGGATTAATGCTAGGGACAATTACAATGGCACTTATTATGAGTGTATTAAACTACATCATCATATTCCCGGCGTACACTTGGTTTTTAAATTCACCAGCTATGTCTAGCGAAGCTATAAAAACAACGGTTGTAACGGCAATCTTACCATTTAATTTAATTAAAGGGATTGTTGTAACAATTGTATTTGTAGCATTATTTTCACGCCTGAAAGTATGGGTGTTTGCAAAAATGAAAAATGCATAATATATACTAAAACCATTAGTAGTGTGAAACTACTAATGGTTTTTTATTAAGGAAAATAAAATTTAGATACAAAAAACGCCCCTCATCAATAGGAGGGGCGTTTTTTGAAGTTAATAAAAGACTATTCGAATTTTAAAGCGTCTCCGTCGAATGATTCGTCAGCAACTTTAATTGAGTCAGTTGGACAGCCTTCGAATGCATCCATCATATCTTCAATTAATACATCTGGAATTTCAACGATACCTTGGTTATCATCTAATGTTACAAATGCAATACCTTCATCATCATAGTCATAAATGTCTGGTGCAGCAGCGCCACAAGCACCACATGCAATACAAGTATCTTTATCAACGATTGTATATTTTGCCATCTTTTTTCCCTCCTGATAATATGTATGTGAAAAGCTCGCCATAAAAATTATAACCTTATTGTAAAACGGTTTGTAAAACTTTTCAACATAAAATTATAATGATAATGCTTATCAATTAGAGTGTCAACTTATTTTTGAATTATGTCATAAGATTTTCAAAATACGTAAATATGATTTCGTTTGATACAATAGAATATATACAAGTATATAGTTCTTATATGATAAGTTTAATGAGCGACAGTAGATAGTGTAATTGTACTGAAAAGAATGAAGTTAAGATTGGAAGGTGGAAGCGGTCATGCAAATACAATATACTTTGTTGCATTGTTTAAAACAATTGAATGGTGAAAGAACCGTTTCTTCTATTTATTATTTACTAAAGGGCAAACGTTCTTCGCAAACTTTACAAGATGGAAATATGTTCCGAATTTCTTTTTTGTTCGGAATATATAAATCATTAAATAGAAATGACTATGATGGTGAAGTTGCAAAGTTGTTGCAAGCGGATTTTATTCAAGAAATACATGAAAATACATATGTGTTAACACCTACGGGTAAAATGCAGTTACATAAATGGGAGGAAGTTTATGCTTTTCCGGCGCATTTGCATGGTTTACATTATGGTGAATTAGGTGAAACATTTTGGAAAAGATTATCATTAATTATTCAAACCATATCAAATTTACAACAGAATAATACGAGATTTATTCCAATTCAGCAAGATACAGAAATAATGATGTGGGTGAAACGTTTTCTAACAGGAAGGCCATATAAGAGAAGTGAGTTGGCGAGAAAACTATGGACGGAAGTACATAATCTTTTAGAAAAGAGTAATGCGATAGAAGCGACGATTGTAACATATCGATTAACGGGTTATGAACGCATTGGTTGTACATTGCAACAATTAGCAGAAATTACGAAACAAGATATATTCAGGGTGTATTTTTTATTTTGGGGTACAATACATTTCTTTATACAAGAAGTTCGTGATAAAGAAAATGAATTTCCACTATTAGCTGAAATTATATCTTATCCAAATGAGAGAGCTGAATTATTTAGTTTATCCACGAAAAAAACATATAATTTTTGGAGACAAGGACGTTCTTTAGAAGAAATAGCGACGATTCGGAATTTAAAGGTTGCAACGATAGAAGATCATTTTGTTGAAATTGCTTTGCGAGAAAAAGATTTTTCTATTGAAATGTTTATGGAAAAAGAAAAGATAGACAAAGTAATAAAAGTAATTGAAGCATTGCAAACGCGGAAGTTACGTGTTTTGAAACAAGCGGTTGGAGAAGATATCTCTTATTTTGAAGTTCGTCTTGTATTAGCGCGGATGGAGGGTGTAAATGAAACTTGAAGAATATTTATATAAGTGGTTTGGATATTCTGAATTTCGTCCAGGTCAAAAAGGAGTAATTACAGATTTATTAGAAGGAAAAGATGTGATAGCAATGCTTCCGACTGGAAGAGGGAAATCTATGTGCTATCAGTTTCCGGGGCTTATGCGAGAAGGAACAGTGCTTGTTGTATCACCGTTATTATCTTTAATGGAAGATCAAGTGACACAATTAAAGTATGTTGTGAAAAACCGAGTGATAGCATTTAATAGTTTTCGGACATTAAATGAAAAAAGAGAAGCGATGAAAAAATTATCTTCATATAAATTTATTTTTGTTTCACCAGAGATGTTGCAGTCGGAGTTATTAATTAGGGAATTGAAGAAAATTCATATTTCATTATTTGTTGTTGATGAGGCTCATTGTATTTCTCAATGGGGTTATGATTTTAGACCGGACTATAAAAAACTAAATGTAGTTATTGAAAATATTGGTTCTCCTACAGTATTAGCATTGACAGCCACAGCGACAAAAGGGGTACTGCAGGATATCGCAGATAGTTTAAATTTAAAGGGTGCCGCGGAACATGTATACTCTATTGATCGTCCTAATATTGCAATGGATGTGCAATTTGTAGAGACGATAGAAGAAAAGAAAGAGGCGCTTTTAGAGCAGGTGATGTATTTACAAGGGCCGGGGATTGTATATTGCTCAAGTAGAGCGTGGACAGAAAGGTTAACGGAATACTTGAGAGGGAAAGGTGTTACTGGTGTAGCTTTTTATCATGGTGGTATGGAACATGAAGAGCGTATGTTAATTCAACAGCAGTTTATGAACGATCAATTGCAACTTGTAATATGCACAAGTGCATTTGGTATGGGGGTAAATAAGGCGAATACGCGATATATTATTCATTTTCATTATCCAACTAATATAGCCTCTTACTTACAAGAAATCGGAAGAGCTGGAAGAGATGGCGAACCGAGTATAGCTATTTTATTATGTAGTCCGTTGGATCATGATTTACCAATTTCAATCATTGAGGATGAATTGCCAAGTAAGTCACAAATAAAATTTTTATTTTCTTTACTACAAGAAAGAATATTTCAAACGAAGGAATTACCAATAGAAGATGTAGAAGAAATTTGTTATAATGCAGCAAGATTTAATGAGCAATATTGGCGTTTCGTTCGTTATCATCTCGAACAGGTTGGAATTATACAACAACGAAGATTATTGTTAGAAGGTTTGTCAGATGAAATCATGAACCGATTAATAGCTGAAGTAGAAATAAGGTTGCGTAATAAATATAGTGAGCTAGAAAATATGAAGTCATGGATACAAGTTAAAGGGTGTAGACGTGAATATGTGCTGCAACAGTTCGGTTATAGGAAAGAGCAAGAGTTAATTAATTGCTGCGATTATTGCGGTATTACCAAAGAAGATTATAAAAAAAGACGAGCGCAACAATCGGATTTCGACTATAATTGGGAAACAGAGTTACAAAAGCTTTTCGGCCTAGAAAAGATGGAGGAATGATGAACATTCAAAGGCATAATGTTGAAGATATGAGTCCGCAGGAAATAAGGCTGAATCTATATATAACACAGTTAATTATTATCGGTATTGGCTGTTTACTGGCATATATATTATTTCAAGATGTAAAAGAAGTCTTTAATTTATGGAAATGGGAACCAGTATCTATACTTATTATAGGTGGTTTGTTAGCGATTGGTATTGTGTTATTAGATTATGTTGCAATGCGAGTGTTTCCGGAGTCATGGTTTGATGATGGTGGTATTAACGATAAGATGTTTCGAGGAATGTCCGTTCTACACTTACTCGTTATTACGTTCTTGATTGGTTTTGCAGAAGAATTTTTATTTAGAGGTGTAGTACAGACTCATTTTGGAATTGTAATTGCGAGCTTCGTATTTGCAGTGTTACATATTCGTTATATAACAAAGCCATTTTTATTTTGTTTCGTCTGTTTCATTAGTTTTGTCTTTGGTTATGTATTTGAATGGACAGGAAATTTGTTTATAACAATCTTTGCACACTTTCTTGTTGATTTTATAATGGGACTCCAATTAAGAAAATAAATGGAAGGTGGTGGTGAACAACATGAGGAAACGAATTCCTGATTTTGAAGAGGAATTAGAAGTTGAGCGAGTGGAAGAAAAAGAAAGTTTACCGCCGCGTAGTGAAATTCATAGAAATAAAGAGAAAAAACAAAAGTTTAAAATAAATCACATTTTCGTCCGGGTTTTAACATTTCTATTCATTCTTCTGCCGATTAGTATTTTGTGGTACACGGATAAATATATTCAGGTGAAGGGTGATAGTAATAATGCTGGAAAAAGTGCGTTTGAAGTAATCTTCTTTGATTCAGCTAAATCTGAGTCGCAGAAACATTCTGAAAAAGTAATAACGCATACTGTGAAAGAGGGAGAAACTTTAGAAAGTATAGCGAAGCAATATTTTTCAGATGGAAATGGAATTGAAGTAATTAAAAAGTATAATAACTTGCAGGAAGATGAAGTGAGTGCAGGTCAAGAATTAAAAATTCCGATAAAAGATAAGTCCACAAAGCAAGAAAGCTAGCGAGTTAAGCGATCACAGTTTGTTATAAAAGCCTAGGATTATCTCTATGAGGAGGGAGTCAAAAATATGATATGGATTATATTATTCAGTACTCTCATAGGCATGGGGATTTTATTACTTTTTGTGATGTATAAAGAAGCGATGCGTAATACGGTGTTGGAACATACTTTAGTATTTAAAGAATTTCCGAAAAGTTTTCAAAAAGTAAATGTGTTTTTTATTTCTGATATTCATAGAAGGGTCATTTCGAATTTGTTAATTGAACAAGTAAAAGGAAAAGTAGATCTCGTAATTATCGGAGGAGATTTAGCAGAGAAAGGTGTCTCTTTATCAAAAATCTCTGCGAATATTCAAAAGTTAAGAGAGATAGGTCCTGTATATTTTGTGTGGGGAAACAATGATTATGAGATAGAATATCATGAATTAGATGCGTTATTATTAGAAAATAACGTAAAAGTTTTAGATAATACAAGAGTGGTATTTGAGTCTGAATTAGGAGAGAAAATTTGTTTGCTCGGTATAGATGATGTTGGATTGCACCGTGATCGTCTAGATTTGGCATTGGCGGATTGTAAAGAAGAGGGTTTTCGTATCCTAGTTAGTCACAACCCTGATATAATAAAAAAAATGTCTGGAAATGAACAGATTTCACTTGTGTTAAGTGGACATACGCATGGAGGACAAATCCGATTATTCCCATCTAAAAAATATTTAAAAGGTGGCGTATATAACCATTTGAATACGATTCTCTTTGTTAGTAATGGGTATGGAACAACATTGATACCACTTCGTTTCCGAGCACCTGCTCAAACACATATCATTACATTGTGCGGAGGGAAATGATGCCAACTCTTAGTGGGAAATATAATATAAAAGCCGTTTCGAATATAATTGGAGTTCAGCCGAGTACGCTTCGTGCATGGGAAAGACGATATCAAATTATTGCCCCAAAGCGGAATCAAGCTGGGCATCGCTTATATACAGAAGAGCATATTCAAATTTTAAAATGGTTAATGGAAAAAGTTTCTTCCGGTATGATGATTGGACAAGCAGTTCAGTTATTAGAAGAGAATCGTTTGCAGAGTACAGTTCAAAAAGAGATACATTTCGATAAAGAAGTTGTTTTAGTGGACGATTTGCTACAAGCTTTGTTAAAATTTGATGAAATTACAATTGCTGCATTATTAAACGAAGCTTTTAGTATATATTCAACAGAAAAGGTTGTTGCCAGTATCGTTCTTCGAGTGACAGACAAATTATTAACGTCAAAAAATAATAATGAGATTTCAATGGTGCAATTTCAATATGCACTATCATTTTTACAAACGCGTCTAGGGATGGTGTATCACAATGCCTCAATGTTTTCCTCTTTATACAAAGTTATTGTGTTAGAAAAGGATGCATTGAAAGGATTTATTTTTTCAACTTATTTACGCTTAAAAGGATATGAGGCGATATATATTAGGACAAGCTTAGCTGAAGATGGTATGTTATCAGCGGTAGAGGAAATACAGCCGAAATATGTATTTATATCTTTTGCTGACGAACAAGAAATGAAAAAGACGATGAACTTTATAAATTTATTACAAGAAAAAAGGGAATCTCTTTCTGTTGGATTTATCGGAAAGCTAGGCGTTCTAAACCAGTTGGACATTGAAACAATCTTAATTGGTGATACGAAAGAAGAATGGGATGGATGGTTAAAAATGTCGGAATAGTTGTTCGAAAAGAACCATCTATTTTCTATTTCATATAATAAAAATTAGATGCATTGGTTACGTAGGGAGGGTATGAGATGAGGCTGGAACGATTAAATTACAATAAGATAAAAATTTTTCTAACATTTGATGATTTATCTGAACGAGGATTAACGAAAGAAGATTTATGGAGAAATGCACCGAAAGTACAGCAATTATTTCGTGATATGATGCAAGAAGCAAATAAGGAATTAGGGTTTGAAGCAGATGGTCCGATTGCAGTTGAAGTGTTTTCTCTACAAGCACAAGGGATGGTTGTAATTGTAACGAAAGAAAATCAAGAAATGGATACAGATGATGAGTTCCGTGACGAGTTTATTGAAATGCAAGTGACTCTAGATGAAAGTGAGCATATATTATATGAGTTTGCTACGCTAGATGACGTAATTAACCTGTCGAATCGCTTATATAACCTTGGTGTAACTGGCGGAAAGCTATATACGTGGGATGAGCGCTTCTATCTTTGGGTGGAAGAAGAGGAACAAATTCAATTGTTAAAGGCGGATTTTATAGCTATTTTAGCGGAATACGGTAATCCGTCTACAGCAACCATTTATCGCATCATGGAGTACGGTAAAGAATTAATGGATGTTAACGCGATAGAACAAATACACAATTACTTTGTGAAAAAACAAAACCTCAGCTAATACAACATAGCTGAGGTTTTGTTTTTATTTGGAGAAGGGAAGGGATGATTGTAAATACTCGAACATACTTTTTGAAAATAAAATATGCAGTTTTATGGGAGTGTGGTTGATGAAAATAAAAAATATTTAAATATTTAAGTATTTTACTTTTCTAAAAGTAATAAAAGGACTATAATAATAGTGAAAACGCTTGCAACAGAAAATAGTTTGTATATATTTGTTAGCGTTTTCTATTGCATTCCAAATTTAAGGGTGTATACTAGGCAATGAAGGTTTACTAAACAAGTGAAATTACAGGGGGTTTACTTACTATGGTAGCCGAAAAGGGAACTCAAACAAAAACACAACAACAAAGGGAACAACATTTTGAACTATTGAATTCAACACAAATTGTTATTAGTGAAGCGTTAGAAAAATTGGGTTATCCAAACGAAGTATATGAATTATTAAAAGAACCAATTCGTATGATGACAGTGAAAATACCAGTTCGTATGGATGACGGGACTGTTAAAATATTTACAGGATATCGTGCGCAACATAATGATGCTGTTGGTCCAACGAAAGGTGGAATTCGCTTCCATCCGAATGTAACAGAAAATGAAGTGAAAGCACTTTCAATCTGGATGAGTTTAAAATGTGGTATTGTTGATTTACCATATGGTGGAGGTAAGGGTGGAATTATCTGTGATCCACGTGAAATGTCATTCCGTGAGTTAGAAAGATTAAGCCGCGGTTATGTACGAGCAATTAGCCAAATCGTAGGTCCGACGAAAGATATTCCAGCTCCAGATGTATTCACAAACTCTCAAATTATGGCGTGGATGATGGATGAGTATAGCCGTATTGATGAATTTAATTCACCAGGATTTATTACAGGTAAACCGCTTGTATTAGGTGGATCACATGGACGTGAAACAGCAACAGCGAAAGGTGTAACAATTTGTATTCGCGAAGCTGCTAAAAAACGTGGTATTGATATTAAGGGTGCACGCGTTGTTGTTCAAGGATTCGGTAATGCTGGTAGCTTCTTAGCTAAATTTATGCATGATGCAGGTGCGAAAGTTATTGCAATCTCAGATGCTTACGGCGCGTTACATGATCCAAACGGATTAGATATTGATTATTTATTAGACCGTCGTGATAGCTTCGGTACAGTAACAAAGCTATTTAACAATACAATTTCAAACAAAGAATTGTTAGAACTTGATTGCGATATTTTAGTACCAGCTGCAATTGAGAACCAAATTACAGAAGAAAATGCTAATGATATTAAAGCAAAAATCGTTGTTGAAGCTGCAAATGGTCCAACAACATTAGAAGCGACTAAAATTTTAACAGATCGCGGAATTTTGCTTGTTCCAGACGTGTTAGCAAGTGCTGGTGGTGTAACAGTATCTTACTTTGAGTGGGTACAAAACAACCAAGGTTACTACTGGACTGAAGAAGAAGTAGAACAACGTTTAGAAAAAGTAATGGTAAGATCATTTGATTCTATTTATGAAACAGCACAAGTTCGTAAAGTGAACATGCGCTTAGCGGCGTACATGGTTGGTGTTCGTAAAATGGCTGAAGCAAGCCGCTTCAGAGGTTGGGTATAAAATATTATATCTTGAGAAAACGTGATTTCCTTTCGAGGGAATCACGTTTTTTTGTTGAAGTATTAAATGAGGTGTTGTATATGGAGAATGAAATGCTGGAACGAGTAGAACAATTAGAAGAGAAGGTTAAGAGGTTAGAGGGAGAACTTGCAAGAACGATGAAAGCTCGAAAAATAAGTACCGTTCGGATGTTCGGGGAAGGGCTACTGTTTTTGGTATTTGGTGTGGTTGTAGTAGGGCCGATTATTGCCGTTGTAATCTCGATTTTTACTTGGCTTGCTGAAAAATAAAATAAAATAAAAATAAAAAGAACGCTTGTTCTATGCGAACAAACGTGCTATACTCTCCTTAGATAAACAAAACGGAAATGATTTTAAGGAGAGATAAATGATGAAAATGACAGTAGACCAAAGATTTATGATGCCAGCAGATGTTGTAGAGCGAGTGGAAGTATTACGAAACAAACAAAGCAAGCGTGGCACATTATTACAATCGGTAAATAAATTTTTCGGTTTAGATACGAAAGAAGATTGTGTTTGGTTTTACGGTTTTTATGGAGTGGCTGTAAGTATCTTGTTGTTTATGGTGTTCACTTCAAATATTTTCGATTTTCTCTTCGCGTAAGAAATATGCGATAAGGACATTGCTACCGAATACATATATAAGGAAGTAAGGTAATCTTCTAGAGCGGGAGTTGGTAGCAATGGCGATGTTTCCTATAGAGCGCAACTATATTGGATATGGAAGTTCACGACCGGGGATTCCTCTGACTAAAGTGAGATTTATTGTAAGCCATGATACGGGGAATCCTGGAAGCAATGCGATAGGGAATCGAGATTACTTTAATGAATTACAACCGAAAGCTTCGGCGCATACATTTATAGATGATAAAACAATATTGGAGATTATTCCTATAAATGAAGTTGCGTATCATGTTCGATATGGTGTGCCGACGGATAATGACTTATATGGCTATGACGCGAATAAGGCGGCCATTGGAGTGGAACTTTGTTATGGTGGTGATGTTAACTTTTGGGAAGCATATAATCGTTTTACATGGTATCATGCGTATTTATGCCAAAACTTTGGCTTAAATCCGAAAAAAGATATCGTGTCACATAAAACGCTTGATCCAGCTAGAAAGATTGATCCTGAGAATGTATTAGGGAAACAAGGTATTAAATTTCAGCAGTTTTTAGCAGATGTCTATCGGATGTACGTTTCGTTTAGATGACAAATATATGAAAAATGAATACAATAAAGATAGGTGCCTACTGCTGTAAGTAGGTTTTTTCTTGTTTTTATAAATAGTGTATTGGTAGAAGACTAGGAGTGGACGAGTATGCAGAAAGAAACAGTTATTATAATCGGAGGCGGTCCGTGCGGATTAGCGGCTGCAATTTCGTTGCAAAAGGTAGGGATAAATCCGTTAGTAATTGAAAAAGGAAACATTGTAAATGCCATTTATAATTATCCAACTCATCAAACATTTTTCTCTTCTAGTGAAAAATTAGAAATTGGTGATGTAGCTTTTATTACAGAAAATCGTAAGCCAGTTCGAAATCAAGCGCTTGCGTATTATCGTGAAGTAGTAAGACGTAAATCTGTACGTGTAAATGCTTTTGAGCGAGTGGAGAAAGTTCAAAAAGATGGAGAAGCTTTTCAGGTTGAGACGACAAAGCGTGACGGAAGTAAGGAAATATATATAGCGAAATATATTGTTGTAGCAACTGGATATTATGATAATCCAAATTATATGAATGTTCCAGGTGAGGAATTGAAGAAAGTAGCTCACTATTTTAAAGAGGGGCATCCTTATTTTGATCGAGATGTAGTAGTTATAGGTGGGAAAAACTCGAGTGTAGATGCCGCGTTAGAACTTGTTAAATCTGGTGCACGTGTAACGGTACTGTATCGTGGAAGTGAGTATTCACCAAGCATAAAGCCTTGGATTTTGCCGGAATTTGAGGCGTTAGTACGAAATGGTACAATTCAAATGCATTTTGGGGCTCATGTGAAAGAAATTACTGAGCATACATTAACGTTTACAGTTGATGGTGAAGCTCTTACAATCAAAAACGATTTTGTATTTGCGATGACTGGTTATCATCCTGATCATAGCTTCTTAACGAAGATGGGTGTTCAGATTGATGAAGAAACAGGACGTCCAATTTATACAGAGGATAGAATGGAAACGAATGCTGAAAATATTTTCATTGCAGGTGTCATTGCTGCTGGAAATAATGCAAATGAAATATTTATCGAGAACGGAAGATTTCATGGAGATGCGATTGCGCAAACCATTGCATCAAGAGAAAAATAAAAAGGAGCTGTCGGGAAAACCTCGACAGCTCCTTTTTATTCGTGCATAAACATATTTTGAATGGATTCATGAGAATTTGTATTCTCTAATGCAACAAGTAATTTAATGCGTGCTTTTTGTGCATTTAAGCCGTATGTGAATACAATGCCCATATCTTTTAAGTGTTTACCGCCACCTTCATACGAATATACGTCTTGAACGATACCGTTGAAACAGCGAGAAACTAATACGACAGGAATACCTCTATTTAATAATCTTTCTAGACTAGGTAGTGTTCTTGGAGGGAGATTACCTTGTCCAAGAGCTTCGATAACAATGCCGTCTACAGGAAGATTTTCGATTGCTGCTAATAATGTATCATCCATGCCAGCATATGCTTTTAGAACAACTACATTTTTAGACACTTTGTTTATCGTATATGTTTCGTGATGTACTAAAGCGTGATGGAAGACAACGCCGCGTTTTGTTACCATTCCAATTGGTCCGTATTGTGGGCTTTGGAATGTTGCAACATTACTTGTATGTGTTTTCGTTACATTTGTAGCGCAATGAATTTCGTCGTTTAATACGACTAAAACACCTTTTTCTGCAGCTTCATCACAACTAGCAACTTTTACAGCTGATAAGAAGTTATATAGACCATCAGCACCTAACTCATTGCTAGAGCGCATTGCACCTGTCACTACGATCGGAATAGTTGCTTGTACTGTTAAATCTAAGAAATAAGCTGTTTCTTCTAATGTATCCGTGCCATGCGTAATGACTACGCCATGAATGTTGTCTTGTTTTACTCTTTCATCAATGATGACTTGTAATTGTAACATTTCGCTCGGTGTCATATGAGGAGATGGTAGGTGGAACACATCTTCAACGATTAAATCAACATCGCCTTCTAAATCAGGAATGAATTTTAAAAGAGGATTTTTTTCACCTGGTTGTACGACCCCAGTTTCTTTATCTTCCTCCATTGCAATTGTTCCACCTGTGTGTAAAACTAGGATTCTTTTCAATGCTTATACCCCTTTCAAGTAAAAAAATACATTTAGAACATAACATGTTTTGAGTAAATTCGACAATGGAAATGTATAAAAGTATGCCTCGAAAATGACAATAAAATTAACTGCTATATGTACGATGTATAAAATCATGAAACGAAATGTGCAAATATAGTATAGGAGGGAAGAATTCCGGTGAAAAAGATGGAGAGAATTTTTATTCGTATATTAATAATACAATTCATTTGTCTTTCTGTTGTGCAATTGTTATTTATACATAAGTCATCAGTGAAATATTTATCTAAAATTGTTTATTATGAGGGTGTCATGGTAAAAAACAAAGTGGAAATCTTGCAGGTGAATAGGTAGTTTTCATTTTCTTCTATGAAGGATTATGCTACAATAATTGAGGATTTAATGACGTGAAGCAAATGAGAAGAAGCAGGGTGAACACCTGCTTTTCGTTTTGTTTTATAAGTGAAAAAATGAGGTGTTACAATGGATAAACGAATTTCAATTGCTATAGATGGTCCAGCAGCTGCTGGGAAAAGTACAGTGGCAAAAGTTGTTGCGAAGGAACTTTCTTACGTTTATATTGATACAGGCGCAATGTACCGTACGCTTACATATGCAGCCCTTGAACAAAAAGTAGACATTGAAAATGAAGAGCAGTTAATGGAAGTTGTAAAGAATGTAAATATTGAGTTTCAGCAAGGAGAAAATACACAGCTTGTATTTTTAAATGGACAAGATGTTTCTGAAGTAATTCGTACACCTGATGTGACGAATCGAGTATCTATTGTAGCGAAACATCGCCTTGTTCGTGAAGAAATGGTACGTCGTCAGCAAGAGTTAGCGAAAAAAGGCGGCGTTGTAATGGACGGCCGTGATATTGGTACACATGTATTGCCGGATGCTGAAGTGAAAATCTTTATGCTTGCTTCTGTTGAAGAAAGAGCGGAAAGAAGACATTTAGAAAATTTAAATAAAGGTTTCGATTCTAATTTAGAGCAGCTACAAGAAGAAATTGCTCAGCGTGATAAATTAGATTCAGAACGCGAAGTTTCTCCACTAAAAAAGGCTGATGATGCATTGGAATTAGATACGACTTCTTTATCAATTGAAGAAGTTGTCCAAAAAATTATGAGCATTGTTTCTGGAGTGTTTGCGAAATAAAGAAAGGGGATAGTCCTCTTTCTTTTTTTGTTTAAATAGAAATGTAAAGGATACGTGAATTGTGAGTCTCTTTCCTTGACAAATGAGCTGATTTGTAAGAAGTTAGTTAAAGAGGAATAAAACTGTCAGAATATATTCGCTATTATATTTCAAAACATACTTTTTTCAAGCTGGTTTTGCTGTATACTATTTATATAGGTTTAATATATTTTCTTGTGAATGTTATTGAAAAAGAGTATGTGATGAGAAATTCTTAAACATGCAAATGAAAACTTTGTTTTCATTTCGTATATACATAAAAAATGCTTTGTCAATTCTGTAGGGAGGTATTTCCATGGTAGAGAAAATGAATGAAGAAGTTATGGATTCAAAAGAATTACAAGTTGGTGACGTTGTTACAGGTTCTGTAACGAAGGTTGAAGAGAAACAAGTGCTTGTAAATGTTGGATACAAAACAGATGGCGTAATTCCAATTAGTGAATTAGCTAACGTTCATATTGAAAAAGCAAGCGATGTTGTAGAATTAGATCAAACACTAGAGTTGAAAATTATTAAATTAGAAGAAGATGATCTTGTCTTATCTAAACGTGCTGTTGATGCAGAAAAAGCATGGGTAGAACTACAAGAGAAATTTACTTCTGGTCATGTATTTGATGTTACTGTAAAAGATATTGTGAATGGCGGATTAGTTGTGGACCTTGGTGTTCGCGGTTTTATTCCAGCTTCACTTGTAGAAGTACATTATGTAGAAGACTTTACTGACTATAAAGGTAAAACATTAGCGGTGAAAATTGTTGAATTAGACCGTGAAAAAAATCGTGTAATCCTTTCGCATAAAGCGGTAGTAGAATTAGAACTAGATTCTAAGAAAAAAGAAGCAATTTCTTCATTAAAAGAAGGGGACGTTGTTGAAGGAACAGTACAACGATTAACTGACTTTGGCGCATTCGTTAACGTTGGTGGAGTGGACGGTTTAGTTCACATTTCACAAATTTCACACGAACGTGTAGAGCAACCTTCTGAAGTGTTAGAGCAAGGTCAAAAGGTTAAGGTAAAGGTGTTATCTGTTGATGCTGATACACAACGTATTTCTTTATCAATTAAAGCAGCTCAACCAGGACCTTGGGAAAACGTTGCTGGCGAAATAAAAGCTGGAGATATTCGTGAGGGAGTAGTAAAACGCCTTGTTACATTTGGTGCATTCGTTGAGATTTTACCGGGCGTTGAAGGGCTTGTACACGTATCTCAAATTGCAAATCGTCACGTGAAAAATCCGAATGAAGTATTGGAAATGGGACAAGAAGTAAAAGTGAAAGTACTTGAAGTTCACGTAGCAGAGAAACGTATTTCTTTAAGTATAAAAGAAGCGCTTGAGGAAAATAATGTAACTGAAGATTATAGTCAGTATGAGCCAAATGCTGATTCTGCTACTTTCCAATTAAGTGATATTATTGGTGAACAACTGAAAAAATTAAAGAAATAATGAGGGGTACAAGTGGTAAGGGCAAAACGTAAATTAGATCATATTGAATACGCTCTTTCTACTGGTCAGTCTCGTACGCATGGCTTTCATGATATTGATTTTGTGCATCAAAGCTTGCCAAATTCAAATTATGACACAATAACATGTGAAACAAAAATCGGCGAACTTTCACTAAGTTCGCCGATTTTTATCAATGCGATGACTGGTGGTGGGGGAGAGAAAACGTTACATATTAATGAGCAATTAGCATATGTAGCGAAACATCATAACCTTGCTATGGCTGTAGGTTCGCAAATGGCGGCGTTAAAAGATGAAAGTGAAGCTGCTTCTTATAAGGTGATTAGAAAGGTAAACCCAAATGGTATTTTCTTTGCTAATTTAGGTAGTGAGGCAACTATCGAGCAGGCAGAGCGCGCCGTTGATATGATTGAAGCGAATGCATTACAAATTCATTTAAATGTCATACAAGAGTTAACGATGCCAGAAGGAGACCGTGATTTTACTGGAGTACTTCAGCGCATTGAGAAAATTGTTTTAAATAGTAAAGTTCCTATCATTGTAAAAGAAGTTGGATTTGGGATGAGTAAGGAAACAATGCAACAGTTAGTGAACGTAGGTGTAACAGCAATTGATATTGGTGGGCAAGGTGGTACGAATTTTGCTGCTGTTGAAAACGAAAGAAGACAGCGAATGCTTTCTTATTTTAATAACTGGGGCATACAAACAGCAACCTCGATTATTGAAGCAACCTCTACAAATAATAACCTCTCTTTTATTGCATCTGGGGGTATACAAACAGCGCTTGACGTAGCGAAAGCAATCGCATTAGGGGCGAATACAACTGCGTTTGCTGGTTATTTTTTACGTATTTTAATGCAAGATGGTATCGAGAAGTTAGTAGATGAAATTGAGCTTCTACATACAGATTTGAAATTTATAATGACAGCTCTTGGTGCGAAGACGATAGAAGAGTTGCAATCTGTACCTCTTGTTGTAAAGGGTGAAACATATCATTGGTTAATGCAGCGTGGTATTGATACTGCGCATTATAGTAGGAGATAAAAAATCAACCATTCGGTTGATTTTTTTTGTTCTATTCTTTTTCGTAATATAAAGTGGAGAATGGAATTAGTATTATATAAAAATATAATTTCGTAAAAATTGTAATTGAAAAAGGGTTGAAAAATGTAGATGGTGTGTTGTCGAATTACTGGAGAGAACTTAATTTTTAATGGGAATAGGTGAAGGTAAAAAGAAGTAATGGGAAGATATAGTATGCGAAATATTATTTCGATATAAATAGAAATCATTAAACTGATTATGTAAAAGACGGTTTCGTACAATATAGAAACCGTCTTTTTGTATTAATTAGTGCTGGTTTTGTTTTCGAGCCTGTTCTGGTGTATCAAGTCCAGTTGCACCTGGATATTGTAGTGATTGATCACGATCGGATTCAACGCGGCGTGATTCTCGTAGTTTTCGTTCTTGGCGATCTTTACCCATAATGAATAACACCTCCTTGTTAAAAGTGTTGCTGTTATAAGAAAAAACTATGCGTAAATAAAGTGGATTAACTTTCATAAAAAGTTCCCATAATGGAAAACATAGGAGGTGAAGTTGATGGATGGAAGTACTTTTTATTTTGTAGCTTGGATAGGGTGGATCATTGTAACCTTTTTTATGAAAAAGGACCCTATCCGGTGGAAGTTAGGCGCTTGTATACTGATTTTTATAATTTGCTCTCCGTTACATGTAACGATTGCCTCATTCGTGGTATCAGTAAATGCTCTTTTACTTTGTATTATTTCTTTTATAGGGATCACGCTATATTCCGTCTGGAAAAAATTGTATAGCTTACTTTCAGCACTTATTATTGCAATGTTATATACAAGTTTTCATCTGTTAGAAATATATGATCCGATTTGGATTGTGGTGGATAGAGTGTTTCTGCTAAGTAGTGCTCTTGTGTATGCATCGGTGTTATTGCATGGGGATCGCATATTACGATTATGTTCTCTATATGTAGGGATGTTACAAGGAGAGCTGCTAGTGACATTTATTTTTAGGAAATTGAATTTTCCATATGATTACGGTAGTTTAGCATTTTTTGATATCGTCGCCATTTCTACATTATTCATGGCAATATTGTTTTGGATTGCAAAAGCATCAGTATACATGGAACGGTTTAAGAGAAAAACACGTAAAAGAAAGGCGAGGGTAATACATGACTGAATATACACCAGCCATTTTATGCGGCGTAATAGCGGGGACAGTTACAAGGGTGCTAATGCTTCGGACGGATACGCGGCAATATCCGACGAGGCTACATGGGAAAATTATTCATATTGCAATGGGGTTAATTGCAGCTGCTTTAGGAGCGATTGCAATCCCGTCTATTTTGAAAAAAGATTTTTCTGCCATTACATTTCTTACATTAGCAGCGACACAATTTCGTGATGTACGTAATATGGAAAGAAATACGCTTCAACAATTAGATGGGTATGAGCTCGTACCGCGTGGAAATACATACATTGAAGGAATTGCATTGGTTTTTGAAAGTCGCAACTATTTGGCAATGTTAACGTCGTTTGCAACGACGTTTGCGTATATAGGATTCCGTTCATGGATTGCAGGAGTAATTATGGCTATAATCGCATTTTTTATCGCGAAAAAATTAATGTCTGGTAAAAGGCTACATGATCTTGTTGAAATTGAGCACGTTCCGCTTCGTTTTGAAGGAGCGGGGCTTTATATTGACAATATTTACATTATGAATATTGGATTGCCAGCAAGACAAGAAGAAATTATGAAATATGGTATGGGTTTTATTTTAAAGCCGAAATCAATTGATGCGATGGTTACAATCTCAAATTTAGGGCAACGACAAGCTATTTTACACGATGTTTCAGTAGCGTTAGGGATTTATAGAGATTCTGGTACACCAGCGCTTGTACCGTTAGCAAAGCGTGATTTAGAGGATGGCAGGGTTGGGATTTTTGTCCTGCCGCAAGATCAAGATGCAGAGAAAGCGATAGGTGTCATAGGAAATGTACCAACGTTAGAAAGTGCTGTCCATATGTCATCGGAAGCCCCAAAAGGAAGGGGAGATAAGAGATGATGTTAGAAAGTGTTATTCTGGCAGTTATAACAACGACTCCAGAAAAATTTGCAGGTGGTGCTCCTTTATTCGTTTGCGAATCGACGGAGGAACTAGAATTTGTTGCAAATAATTTAGAAGCAATTTTAGATGGTATAGCACATCGCTTACAAGAGAATGTATATATTATTGTGAAACATTAGCAACGTGTGTTATAATGTGAGGTGTTTTGATACGTTGAGAAATATTCTGGAATGCAAATCCCTTCTTGCACAAAGAAGGGTTTTTTACATAATAAACAGAAGCAAGTTGAAAGGATGAAAGTATATGCCGAAACCAGTAATAGCGATAGTAGGTCGCCCGAACGTAGGGAAATCTACTATTTTCAATAGAATTGTTGGAGAAAGAGTTTCAATCGTAGAAGATATTCCAGGTGTAACGCGCGATCGTATTTATAGCGCTGGAGAATGGTTAAATCATGAATTTAACATTATTGATACGGGCGGAATTGATATTGGAGACGAGCCGTTTTTGACACAAATTCGTCAACAAGCTGAAGTAGCAATTGATGAAGCGGATGTTATCATTTTTATGACAAACGGTCGTGACGGTGTAACAGCAGCTGATGAAGAAGTTGCAAAAATTTTATATCGTTCAAATAAACCGGTTGTACTTGCAGTAAATAAAGTAGACAATCCGGAAATGCGCAGTGACATTTATGACTTTTATGCATTAGGATTTGGCGAACCATTCCCAATTTCAGGTACACACGGATTAGGGTTAGGTGACTTACTAGACGAAGCTGCACAACATTTTCCAAAGATTGAAGAAGACGGATATGATGAAGACACAATTCGTTTCTCTTTAATTGGACGTCCAAACGTAGGGAAATCATCACTTGTAAATGCTCTTCTTGGTCAAGAGCGTGTAATTGTTAGTAATGTAGCAGGAACAACTCGTGATGCTGTCGATACACCATATAGTAAAGATGGAAAAGATTATGTAATTATTGATACAGCTGGTATGCGTAAAAAAGGAAAAGTGTATGAAAGTACAGAAAAATATAGTGTACTTCGTGCGCTAAGAGCGATTGAACGTTCTGACGTTGTTTTAGTCGTTTTAGATGGTGAAGAAGGAATTATTGAGCAAGATAAAAAAATCGCTGGATATGCTCATGATTCAGGGCGAGCTGTTGTTATCGTTGTAAATAAATGGGATGCAGTGAAAAAAGACGAAAAAACAATGAAAGCATTTGAAGAAAATATCCGTGCTCATTTCCAATTCTTAGAATACGCACCAATTGTTTTCTTATCTGCAAAAACGAGAAAACGTACACAAACATTAATACCGGTTATCGATGAGGTAAATGAAAGTCATAGTATCCGTATTCAAACGAACGTATTAAACGATGTAATTATGGATGCGGTAGCGATGAATCCGACGCCAACTCATAATGGTAGCCGTCTGAAAATTTTCTATGCAACACAAGTTGCGGTAAAACCACCGACATTTGTTGTGTTTGTAAACGATCCAGAATTATTGCACTTCTCATATGAGCGTTTCTTAAAGAATCGCTTACGTGAATCATTTGGCTTCGTAGGAACGCCGATTCACATTATCGCTAGAGCAAGAGACTAATGGAGAGGATGTGATTTTATGACAAAAATCACAGTAGTAGGAGCAGGTAGCTGGGGAACAGCGTTAGCGATGGTATTAGCTGACAATGGACATGATGTACGTATTTGGGGAAATCGCCCAGAACTTATGGATGAAATTAATACGAAACATGAGAATAGTCGATATCTCCCAGGCATTACATTGCCAAGCACAATCGTAGCCTACTCTTCTTTAGAAGAAGCATTAGTAGATGTAAATACAGTACTGCTAGTAGTACCAACGAAAGCGTACAGAGATGTATTACAAGAGATGAAAGAAATTGTTACTGAACCAATTACTTGGATTCATGCGAGCAAAGGAATTGAACCTGGTACGTCAAAACGTATTTCGGAAGTGATTGAGGAAGAAATTCCAGAGCACTTAATTAAAGATGTTGTTGTACTGTCTGGACCGAGTCATGCTGAAGAAGTCGGTTTACGACAAGCGACAACAGTTACGTCTGCAGCAAAGCGTATGGAAGCGGCTGAGGAAGTACAAGATTTATTTATGAATAGTTATTTTCGTGTATACACAAATCCAGATATCGTTGGAGTTGAACTTGGTGGTGCGTTAAAAAATATTATCGCATTAGCTGCTGGTATAACTGATGGTCTTGGATTAGGTGATAATGCAAAGGCGGCATTGATGACACGTGGTTTAACAGAGATTGCTCGTTTAGGAAGAAAAATGGGCGGGAATCCGTTAACGTTTGCTGGTCTAACTGGTATGGGAGACTTAATTGTAACTTGTACAAGTGTTCATAGCCGAAATTGGCGCGCTGGAAATATGCTTGGAAAAGGACACTCTTTAGAAGAAGTGTTAGAAAGCATGGGTATGGTTGTGGAAGGTGTAAGAACAACGAAAGCTGCTCATGAATTGGCAGAGAAAATGGAAGTTGAAATGCCGATTACAGCTGCTTTATATGACGTGCTGTTCAATGGGAATAACGTAAAAGATGCAGTAGGCTCATTGATGGGACGTGTTCGAAAACATGAAGTGGAAGCTATACCTGATTTACTGTAAAGAAAAGCGACAGAAGTACATTTGTACTTCTGTCGCTTTTTTATTTTTTGGGTCTTTTCACCATTTTTTCATTTTTGCATAGGATGAAGAGTAACTTGAGGAGAGGGTGAAAAGAATGGATAATAATATTTTTAATAATATTGAGAAGGAAGCGAAAGTAAATAAAGAGGATATTTTTAAATTAGCATCATCCGTGCAAAATGCGAATTTACGTGATGAAACTGTACTTCGTCAATTAATTCATCAAGTGGCTCTTATGGCGGGACGTGAAGTGCCGAAAGAGCAAGAGGATCAAATTGTAAAAGCGATTATTAATAATAATATGCCAACAGATTTTGGTTCGTTAAGCAAAATGTTTAAAAAATAAATTATGAGAAACAAAGAGTTTGGAGATTGCATATGATAGCCATGAAAGAATGGGAATAGAGCTGTTTTTGGGCATATTTGGTCAACCGAAGCGAGAGATACAATCGCTTCGGTTTTATTTTTGCCTAGATTGGTGAGAAATGCTGGAAAACCTATTGATTAAAGTTACATACTCGCGATTTGTAGTAAAATGTTCTTTTTGTATTTGTTTAAAGATTTTAATTTGTTAAAATAGTATAAAAATAGATTAATAAAAGGGGGTGTATATATGTCAGAAGGGCTTATGAAAATGTGGCTGGCTTTAGGGGCAATTGGATTTATGTTTTTTGCAGTAAGTTTTATTTTATTAAGTAGACATAGAATAAAGAATAAATTTTTGAAAGGGATTACAGCGTTAGTAGCGTACACCCTTATGATTGTGTCAGGAATTGTTATTTTTCTTGTTGTATTTAGTGGACCTGTACAGCAGTAAATGGAATGGTCTCGAAAATACTACATACGGAGCAAATTAGATTAGTATGAAAAGGTGATGCTAGTGAAAAAATTCCATATTATTTTAATATTTTGTTGTATGAGCCTTTTAACGGGGTGTCTGTATCCGAAAGAAAATATGAAGCAAAATGCGGTTCCTTATGAAGATCAGCTACAGGTTGTTCAAAAAGCTGTTGTGACATTTAAGGAGCAAAATGATGGGATATTGCCAATTAAGACGAGGGATATGAGTACACCTATTTATCAAAAGTATCCAATCGATTTTCAACAGATTGCCCCGCGTTACATACAAGAAGCGCCAGGGAATGCGTATGAAAGTGGAGGAGTATATCAATACGTATTAATAGACGTTGAAACAAATCCGACAGTAAAGTTAATTGATGTTAGGATGGCTGAACAAATTCAGGAACTATCTTTAAAGCTTAGGATGTATCGTGATGAACATCAATATCCACCTTTTAAAAAAGTAATTTCAGATGGTGTATATGAATTGGATTTCAAAAAACTAGGATATAAAGATGTGCCACAAGTGACAAGTCCATATTCTGGTAAAGGACTTCCTTTTGTAATTAATGAAAAAGGAGAAGTTTTTGTTGATTATAGAATCGACCTATATGACGCTTTGAAAAAAAATGAAGGGCAGTTTACAGAGGGAGAAGATATTCGAAATATACTTTCGAAAGGTTCCCCGTTTGTACCAGCTTATTCTTTACCGTACACAGTAAAGGACGGAGAACCAATTTTTTTAAAATGATAAGTCATGAACCTTTCTTTTAGTGAATAAGTTCTAGAAGAAAGGTTTTTTATGTTATACAACTTACGATGCAAACAAAAGATATTTTTTAATAGTCATATGAAATTGGACAAAATTATATGATATATTGTCCGAACTTCTAGAATACCATTATATTATATCAGATATTATAGGCAACGTTAGAGAAGGTATTAGTTGACTATAAACGCGGAATTATTCCCAAAAATTTTGAGGGAGGGAATCACTTGGAAAAGGTAGATATTTTTAAAGATATTGCAGAACGAACAGGCGGTGATATTTATTTTGGAGTTGTAGGAGCTGTTCGAACAGGGAAATCAACATTCATTAAAAAATTTATGGAACTTGTAGTTATTCCAAATATTGAGAATGAGTCTGACCGTCAAAGAGCGCAGGATGAATTGCCTCAAAGTGCTGCTGGTCGTACAATTATGACGACGGAACCGAAGTTTGTTCCAAACCAAGCGGTTTCTATCGAAGTAGATGAAGGACTTGAAGTGAATATTCGATTAGTAGATTGTGTTGGATATACGGTTCCTGGAGCGAAGGGCTATGAAGATGAGAATGGCCCGCGTATGATTAATACCCCTTGGTATGAAGAACCTATTCCATTCCATGAAGCTGCAGAAATCGGCACGCGTAAAGTAATTCAAGAACATTCAACAATTGGTGTTGTAATTACAACAGATGGAACAATTGGTGAAATTCCAAGAAGAGATTATATAGAGGCAGAAGAACGCGTTGTAAATGAGTTGAAAGAAGTAGGAAAACCTTTCATTATGATAATTAATACGGTACAGCCGTATCATCCAGATACAGAGCAATTACGCCAAAGTTTATCAGAAGAATATGATATCCCGGTTATTGCAATGAGTGTGGAGAGTTTAAGAGAAACAGATGTATATAATGTACTTCGTGAAGCGCTATTTGAATTCCCTGTATTAGAAGTGAATGTGAACCTTCCGAGTTGGGTAATGGTGCTAAATGAAGGGCATTGGTTGCGTCAAAGTTATCAAGAAGCAGTTCAAGAAACTGTGAAGGATATAAAACGTCTTCGTGATGTGGATCGCGTTGTTTGGCAGTTTAGTCAATATGAATTTATTGATCGAGCGAGCCTAGCTGGCATTGATATGGGGCAAGGTGTGGCGGAGATTGATTTATATGCGCCAGATGAATTATATGATCAGATTTTAAAAGAAGTAGTAGGAGTAGAAATTCGAGGGAAAGATCATTTGTTAAAGCTTATGCTCGATTTATCTCATGCGAAAATAGAGTACGATCAAGTGGCGGATGCACTGCGTATGGTTAAGCAAACAGGATATGGTGTAGCAGCACCTGCATTAGCGGATATGAGCTTAGATGAGCCAGAAATTATTCGTCACGGTTCAAGGTTTGGTGTGAAGTTAAAAGCGGTAGCGCCATCTATTCATATGATTAAAGTAGATGTAGAGTCAACGTTTGAGCCGATTATTGGTACTGAAAAGCAAAGTGAAGAATTAGTTCGTTATTTAATGCAAGATTTTGAAGATGACCCGTTATCAATTTGGAATTCTGATATATTTGGACGTTCACTTAGCTCGATTGTTCGAGAAGGAATTCAGGCGAAATTATCTTTAATGCCAGAAAATGCTAGATATAAATTAAAAGAAACGCTAGAAAGAATTATTAATGAAGGATCTGGCGGATTAATTGCGATTATACTATAAGAAAAAATCCCTCTCATTGTAGAGGGATTTTTTGTTTTTTTGATTATAAAATAGAAAAATAAACAGTCATTATCTAATACATTGTTGTAAATTGTCAAGTTTCATCAGATTTTCACATTTTAAGAGTAACAATTTCCTTAAAAATATTGAATTATAAAGGAGAATCGTATAATATAGGCGTTGATAATGATTTATCTACATCTTTGTAGTATAGAATTTGCAAAAATTGCCTACAAATGAAAGTAAGACTCATTTTATGATCATTATACAGTCTTATCTTTGGGAGGAGGTGAATGGCATGAACAAGACAGATTTAATCAATGCTGTTGCAGAAGCAAGTTCCCTTTCTAAAAAGGACGCAACAAAAGCAGTAGACGCTGTTTTTGATTCTATCTTAGAAGCTTTAAAACAAGGTGATAAAGTACAACTGATCGGATTCGGTAACTTCGAAGTTCGTGAGCGTGCGGCTCGTAAAGGTCGTAACCCACAAACAGGTGAGGAGATTGAAATCGCTGCAAGTAAAGTACCTGCATTCAAACCTGGTAAAGCGTTAAAAGATGCGGTTAAATAATCCTTACATATTAACAGGGAAGAAGAGTTTCCTTTTTGGGAACTCTTCTTTTTGCTTTTAAAAACATAAATATGCTAGAATGTGTTCGTATCACTTTTAGGTTTTCGGGAGGGCTAGCGGATGGCAAAAGTTAATTTAGAACAAATTGAACATGCAGTACGCCTTATTTTAGAGGCGATTGGGGATGACCCAAATCGTGAGGGAGTACTTGATACACCAAAGCGTGTTGCAAAAATGTACGCAGAAGTGTTCTCAGGTATGCATGAAGATCCGAAAGAGCATTTGCATAAAGTATTCGGAGAAGATCACGAAGAGCTTGTACTAGTAAAAGATATACCATTTTATTCGATGTGTGAGCATCATTTGGTACCATTCTATGGAGTTGCTCACGTTGCATATATTCCGCAAGGTGGAAAGGTAACAGGGTTAAGTAAATTAGCTCGTACCGTAGATACAATTGCACGTCGCCCACAACTGCAAGAACGTATTACATCAACAGTAGCGAACTCTATTATGGAAGTACTAGAGCCTCATGGTGTAATGGTAGTAGTAGAAGCAGAACATATGTGTATGACGATGCGTGGTGTGAAAAAACCAGGTGCGAAAACAGTAACGACAGCAGTGCGTGGTGTGCTTGAAAATGATGCTGCAGCGCGCAGTGAAATTTTATCGTTTATTAAAACGAAGTAAAGAAAAGCGGGAAACTGCTTTTCTTTTTTTTTTTAGTAAATAAATGATATAGTTTTAACTAGACAGAGTGAGATTAGAAAGATTGCTTACATGAATGGTAGGTGTAGCCAAGTTTTGGTTATAGAAAATAGAGTGTATGTGTTATAATAAGTTTTATGAATTAGAAAACAAGGGTGATTTTTTGTGTGTGACATCTACGGAGGGTATGCGGGTATAAAAGAAAAATTGATGGAGAAATTACGCCATCCTTATTTTATAAACTATATTGAAGAACCATTTATTGATGAAGAAAAGATAGCATTGTTATATGGTGCTTTAAAGAGTGCAAACTTACATATAGAACAAATTGAGCATTACGTAGTAACAATTATGCTTGTACAAATTGCGCTTGATACGCATGAAAGGGTATCAAATAAAGCAGGCGAGGAAGAGATTGAATTCCATAAATGTCGTCAATTAACAGTACTTGCAGGCGATTACTATAGTGGACTATATTATTATTTATTGTCTATGAATCGTGATATTGTTTTAATTCGTGCACTTGCTGAAGGAATTAAAGAGATAAATGAACACAAAATTATGTTATACCAAAAAGCGCATGAAACGACGGATGACATAATGAAAAGCATAGTAACGATTGAGTCTGCGCTCCTTCAAAAAACATGTGATCATTTTCAGTTATCACATTGGAAGCCATTTATCACATACGTATTAGGTGGAAATCGCCTTCAAAAAGAAATTCAATTGTATGCTGATAAGCAACATTCACCTGTTTTTCAAGCTATGCAAGATGCTTTAGGGGATAAAGCAGAAGTAGTGATTAATGGTTGGATGAAGGAATTGAGAAAGAAAGAAAAACAATTTTTAGAAAATCACACAGACATAAATGAAATAAATTCTGTGTTAAGGAATAAATAGAAGACATAAGCAATTTTACATTGGAAGAAGGTACGAGCATGCAACAATCAAAAGAAGAAAGAGTACATGACGTATTTGAAAAGATTTCTGATAAATACGATGTGATGAATTCTGTAATTAGTTTTCAAAGACATAAAGCGTGGCGGAAAGAAACGATGCGAATTATGGATGTACAACCAGGCAGTCAAGCGCTTGATGTATGCTGTGGAACCGCAGATTGGACAATTGCGCTAGCTGGAGCCGTAGGTGAGCAAGGAAAGGTTGTTGGCTTAGACTTCAGTGAAAATATGTTATCTGTTGGTAAGCAAAAGGTAGAAGCGTTACAATTAAAACAAGTAGAACTTCTACATGGGAATGCAATGGAACTTCCGTTTGAAGATAATACGTTTGATTATGTGACGATTGGGTTTGGTTTACGTAACGTACCGGATTATATGCACGTATTAAAAGAAATGACGCGTGTAGTAAAACCAGGTGGAAAAGTAATCTGTTTAGAAACATCTCAACCAACAATGATTGGTTTTCGACAAGGGTATATTTTATACTTTAAATATATCATGCCGTTATTTGGAAAGATGTTTGCGAAAAGTTATAAAGAATATTCATGGCTTCAAGAATCTGCTAGTACGTTCCCAGGGATGAAAGAATTGGCTCAAATGTTTGAGCAAGCTGGACTTGAACGTGTGCAAGTGAAACCATTTACTTTTGGGGTAGCAGCAATGCATTTAGGAATTAAACCAGAATCAAAATAGAAAAAAGAAGTTTTAGGTTAAGGTGAACAATATGAAGTTACAACTTATGTACTCTTTTTTACGATCGGATATTAATGTGATAGAAAAAGAATTAAAAAAGACAGTCGCTTCTGAACAGCCATTAGTAGAAGAGGCAGCATTACAGCTTATTGAAGCTGGTGGGAAACGAATTCGTCCTGTATTTGTGTTGCTTGCAGGGAAATTTGGAGATTATAAGTTAGATGCGATTAAGCATGTTGCTGTTGCGTTAGAACTTATTCATATGGCTTCTCTTGTTCACGATGATGTTATTGATGCTGCATTTTTACGACGCGGCAGTGCGACTGTGAATGCGAAATGGGGAGATCGTATTGCGATGTATACAGGGGACTATCTGTTCGCTAAGTCTCTTGAATGTATAACCAATATTGAAATTCCAGAGGCACATCAAGCGTTATCACATACTATTTTAGAAGTCTGTAAAGGTGAAATTGAACAAATTAAAGATAAATACAATTATGACCAAAATTTAAGAACGTATTTAAGAAGAATAAAGCGAAAAACAGCATTATTAATTGCCGCGAGTTGTCAATTGGGAGCGATTGCTGCTGGTGCTAATCGTGATACGGTAAATCGTCTATTTTGGTATGGGTATTTTGTAGGAATGTCTTATCAAATTATTGATGACATTTTAGACTTCGTTTCTACAGAAGAGAAACTTGGAAAACCTGCTGGTGGGGATTTACTACAAGGGAATATTACACTTCCTGCTTTATATGCGATGGAAGATCCCGTACTTCGTCAGAAAATCACATCTGTACATGAAAATTCAACAGCAAGTGAAATGCAAGAAATTATTGATGCTGTAAAAAATAGTACAGCAATTGATCAAGCATTTGCGTTTAGTGAACGTTATTTACATAAAGCTTTAGAAATAATAAAACCACTCCCACGTGGAAAAGCAAAGTACGCATTACAAAATGTTGCAAAGTATATTGGAAAACGAAAATTTTAAGGTTTATTCTAAAAAATAAAATAATCTCTCTATTTCAAAACTATTGCACAATTGTGATAAGGGTGATAATATGTGTGTGGGGATATACAATTACATACATAATTCAGAAGTGGAGAGATTTTTTATGGAAAAAACATTTCTAATGGTAAAACCAGACGGTGTACAACGTGCCTTCATTGGGGAAATTGTAGCTCGTTTTGAGAAAAAAGGCTTTCAATTAGTTGGTGCAAAATTAATGCAAGTCACTCCAGAAATTGCTGGACAACACTACGCTGAGCATAAGGAAAAACCTTTCTTTGGTGAGTTAGTAGACTTTATTACATCTGGACCTGTATTCGCAATGGTATGGCAAGGTGAAGGTGTAGTAGATACAGCTCGTAACATGATGGGGAAAACAAGACCACATGAAGCAGCTCCTGGAACAATTCGTGGAGATTTCGGTGTAACTGTTGCGAAAAACATTATCCATGGTTCTGATTCTTTAGAAAGCGCAGAGCGCGAGATTGCTATTTTCTTTAAAGAAGAAGAATTAGTTGACTACTCAAAATTAATGAATGAATGGATTTACTAATTATTTTGAAATAATTTGTAAACGCTTTAATCACTGTGATAATAGTAAAAAGTGCAAGGAGAATAGGGGTATTCTTCTTGCACTTTTTTTATTTTCAGTTAGTTACGAAGTTTGAACTGTTATGATATGTTGATATTTAAATTAGGACTATCGGAAATATAGAATAAGAAAATGGTCGATTTATGATATAATTTCTTTAATATTTTTAGAATGATAAAAGTTAATATAGTGAGATAAATACATATACGAAAAGAGGAATAACGTATGCGATATATTACAGCTGGTGAATCTCATGGTCCACAACTTACAACGATTATAGAAGGTGTTCCGGCAGGATTGTCTTTAGTAGCAGATGATATAAACGAAGAGTTAGCTAGAAGGCAAAAGGGATATGGGCGCGGTAGACGCATGCAAATTGAAACGGATCAAGTGCAAATTTTAAGTGGTGTTAGACATGGAGAAACATTAGGTTCCCCTATTGCACTTGTTGTTGAAAATCGTGATTTTGCACACTGGACAAAAATTATGGGGGCGGAGCCTTTAACTGAGCAAGAAGAAAAAGAGATGAAAAGGAAAGTGACAAAACCAAGGCCTGGGCATGCTGATTTAAATGGTGCGATTAAATATGGTCATAGAGATATGAGGAATGTACTGGAACGTTCGTCAGCGCGCGAAACGACGGTGCGTGTTGCTGCTGGTGCGGTTGCTAAAAAGGTGTTAGCAGAACTTGGTATTAAAGTAGCGGGCCATGTAATTGAAATTGGCGGTGTACAAGCTAAGGAGATTACGTATAGTTCAATTGAAGAATTAAAGAGTATTACCGAAGCATCTCCTGTACGTTGCTTAGATGACGAAGCTGGTAACCAAATGATGAAAGCGATTGATGATGCGAAAGCAAATGGTGATTCAATTGGTGGAATCGTTGAAGTAATTGTGGAAGGGATGCCAATTGGAGTAGGTAGCTACGTGCATTATGATCGAAAACTGGATGCGAAATTAGCAGCTGCAATTATGAGTATTAATGCTTTTAAAGGTGTCGAGATTGGAATTGGTTTTGAAGCAGCGCATAGACCAGGAAGTGAAGTTCATGATGAAATTCTGTGGAATGAGGAGCATGGATATACACGAAGAACAAATAATGCAGGTGGATTAGAAGGCGGTATGACGACTGGAATGCCAATTGTTGTGCGCGGTGTGATGAAACCGATACCTACACTTTATAAACCTCTTCAAAGTGTAGATATTGATACGAAAGAGCCTTTTACAGCGAGCATTGAACGTTCAGATAGTTGTGCAGTGCCAGCAGCTAGTGTCGTTGCAGAAGCGGTTGTGGCTTGGGAATTAGCGACAGCTTTAATAGAACAATTCGGATTAGATCGTATGGAACTAATTCGTGAAAATATTGAGAAACATAATGAATATGCGAGGGGATTTTAATGGGAAACATACATATTCAAACGAAATCAAAAGAATATGATGTACATGTTGGTAAAGAAGTGTTGTCAAACTTAACAACGATCGTTCAGAATATGCAGCCAGCGGTATCTAACGTAATGATTATTTCAGATGAAGCTGTTGCATCACTACATTTACAGACAGTTATCGATGCATTACAAGTAGAGCAGCACGTGTTTTCGTTTGTTGTACCAAGTGGCGAAAAAGAGAAGTCTTTCGAAAATTTCTATGCGGCTCATACGTCAGCTCTTGAAAATAAATTAGATAGAAATTCTTTAATTCTTGCACTTGGAGGCGGAATGATTGGAGATTTAGCTGGTTTTGTTGCTGCATCGTTTATGCGTGGTATTCGCTTTGTGCAGGTTCCGACAACTTTATTAGCGCACGATAGCGCAGTGGGTGGGAAAGTAGCGATTAACCATCCGTTAGGTAAAAATATGATTGGTGCATTCCATCAGCCAGAAGCAGTTGTATATCATACACCGTTTTTACAGTCTCTTCCTGAAAAAGAGTGGCGTTCAGGTTATGCAGAGGTGATAAAGCATGCTCTTATCGGTGATGTGGAGCTATACCATTGGTTAAAAGAAGAAGTGCAAACATTAGCGGATCTTCATGATGAGAAGTTAATCCATATATTAACGAAGGCGATTCCTGTAAAGGCAAATGTTGTGTCACAAGATGAAACAGAGAAGGGTGTACGTGCTCATTTGAATTTTGGACATACGTTAGGACATGCTCTTGAAAAAGAGCTAGGGTATGGAAATATTACTCACGGTGACGGTGTAGCGGTTGGAATGTTATTCGCCATATTTTTAAGTGAGCAAGTGTACAAGGTTGATCTTGCTTATGAAGATATGAAGCAGTGGTTCTTGAAATACGGCTATCCAAAAATGCCAGGAGATTTGAATGTAGAGCGCCTCGTTCAATTGATGAAACAAGATAAGAAAGCAAATGCAGGAGCAATTCATATGGTGCTTATGCAGGAATATGGGGTAGTGAATGTCGTATCTATTTCAGATGAGACTGTTCATATTGCGTTAGAGGCATTTCAAAAAGATATGGTTTAAAATGATAGCGAAGTGCTGTGAAGTGCTCATTTAGAGGTATTCTCGTAATAGTGACGGTTATGACAAAAGATTACAGTAAGGGGCTATAACCGTATTGTAATCAAATTGAATGAAATGACTGGGGGAAGAAAAATGAGAGTGAAAGAGCAATTGTTAACTTTGAGAGCGTATGTGCCTGGGAAAAACATTGAAGAAGTAAAACGAGAATATGGTTTATCAAAAATTGTGAAATTAGCATCCAACGAAAATCCATTCGGTTGCTCAGCACGTGTGACAGAAGCATTAACTTCTTTAGCGAGCCAATATGCCCTTTATCCAGATGGATATGCCTTTGAACTTCGGACAAAAATAGCGGAACATTTAGGTGTAAAAGCAGAACAACTACTATTTGGTAGTGGATTAGATGAAGTCATTCAAATGATTAGCCGAGCGTTACTACATGAAGGAACAAACGTTGTAATGGCGAATCCTACGTTTTCACAATATCATCACCATGCTGTTATTGAAGGAGCAGAAGTTCGTGAAGTATCACTTAAAGATGGTATTCACGATTTAGATGCAATGCTAGAGCAAGTAGATGAGAAAACGAAAATTGTATGGATTTGTAATCCGAATAATCCAACAGGTACATATGTTGAGAAACAAAAATTACTTTCATTTTTAGAATCAGTTCCTAAGTCGGCTCTCGTTATTATGGACGAAGCATATTATGAATACGCGGAAGCAGAAGACTATCCGCAAACATTACCACTTCTTGAAAAGTATGAAAATCTTATGGTTTTACGCACGTTTTCAAAAGCATATGGTTTAGCTGCTTTTCGTATCGGATATGCGATTGGGGATGCGAAGTTAATCGGACAGCTAGAAGTAGCTAGGTTACCATTCAATACATCAACTGTAGCCCAATCTGTAGCACTCGCTGCATTAGAAGATCAAGCTTTTTTACAAGATTGTGTGCAAAAGAATGCTGAAGGTTTAAATCAGTATTATGCATTTTGTAAAGAATATAACGTATTCTATTATCCATCTCAAACAAATTTCATTTTCTTAAAACTCGGTATACCAGGTAATGAAGCTTTCGAACGATTAATGAAAAAAGGATATATCGTTCGTTCTGGTGCTGCATTTGGTATCGATGATGGTATTCGTATTACTGTCGGTTTGAAGGAAGAAAATGATGAAATTATAGAGTTACTGAAAGAGCTTGTAAATGAGCAAGTACAGAAAGAAGAAACATATTCTTAAGAGATTGTGAAGGCTCCTATTATAGGAGCCTTTTTTATCGCATTCAAAATAAAGGTTGAAGACTGCTAATTAAGTTATTCTGTAAACCACGGTTTGTATGGCTTGATAATTAGTGAGAGAAGTTATTTGCACGGTCATAAAAGAAAGCGGTACAATAGAAGATGATGATAAGGTATCGGTGTCATATCCGAACCTTTTGAACAATTAACTACTCTGTAGGAAGAAGTATAAGAAGAAGCATGCTCATTCTAAAGGTTGCGTTCTAACAGTGAGTTGCTTATGATAAATGAACAGAAAAGAATATTTTTTAGAATTAAAGGAGACGTTTATGCAAAAGTTTGAACAAGCTGTTTCATATATTGAAAATGGTGAAGCAGAAAAAGGATTACAATTATTAAAAGAACAATTAAAAATTGCGAATGATGAAGAGAAGTATGATATCGCTCGTTACTATCATACACTTGGATTTACAGATGAGGCATTAGCAATTACTGAAGACTTACGTTTACTGTATCCAGAAGAAAGTGAATTCACTGTATTTTTAGCAGAATTATATATTGATCTAGATAAAGAAGATGAAGCGATTGAAGTGCTTCATGATATTCCAGAAAATGACGATTTATATGTTCAATCGTTATTACTTGTTGCAGATTTATTCCAAATGCAAGGTTTTGATGATGTAGCAGAGCAAAAACTATTAAAGGCGAAAGAAATGATGCCTGATGAACCTGTTATTATGTTTGGGTTAGCAGAATTATATAGTAGTAAAGGTGAAGAACAAAAGGCAATTACTTATTATGAATCGCTATTAGCGGAACATAAAGTAATGGGTGGTGTCGTGATCGCACTTCGCCTCGCAGAAACGTTAAGCGCGATCGGAAACTGGGAAGAAGCGATTTCTTATTATGAAGCAGGCCTAGAGGAACAAAAAGATATTCACTCATTATTTGGATATGCCTTCACATTATACCAAGGTGAAGAATATCAGAGAGCAATTGGTGCTTGGCAGGAATTAAAAGAATTAGACCCTGAGTACGCATCACTGTACATGTATTTAGCGAAAAGCTATGAAAAAGAAGGAATGCTTCAAGAAAGCTATGAAACGCTTCATGAAGGAATTAAAGTAGATGAGCTTTCAGTTCCATTTTATGTAGAGTTAGCGAACATTGCGGCGAAATTAGGAAAAATAGTAGAAGCAGAGGAAGTTCTTCAAAAAGCGCTTGAGTTAGATCCAGGGCATTTAGGTGCAACATTAAAATATGCATATATCTTAAAAGAACAAGAAAAGTACGAAGAGTTAATTGCAATTGTAGAGCGTGCTATTGATAGTGGAGAACCAGATACACAACTACTTTGGGATCTTGCGTATGCAAAAAAACAATTAGAAATGTATTCGGATGCATTAAAACACTATGAAAGTGCATATACTTCTTTTAAGAATCATCCAGACTTCTTAGAAGAGTACGGTTATTTCTTATTGGAAGAAGGAAAACGAAAAGAGGCGAAAGAAGTATTTACCCAGTTATTACAACTAGACCCGACACAAATTCATATTGAAGAGTTGTTATATAATTTAGAGGATTTTTCATAAGTTGGAAGGAAACTGAATGCCGCTTCTTGAATCTAAAAAGAAAAGAGAAAGACAGAGGAGGGACTTAATTGCTATGAATACCCCTGTTTCTGTAAACGAGAAGAAGGATTTTGTAAAATGGTTTTTGAATAATTACCAACTGAAACAGCGTGAATGTGTATGGATTCTGAATTATTTAATGAGTCACGACCAATTGATGCATAAAGTCCACTTCGTAGAGCATGCAAAATATTGTCCGCGTGGCTTAGTGATGTCAGCGAATTGTGTGAAAGACACACCGTTTCACTTTTTTAAACAAAATGTTATGACAACAGATGCTGAAAAATCGTTTCATGATATTCGTTTAAATCGAGATGAGGATATTTATATTCAACTCAACTTTAAATCATCGTTTCAAAATGCGAATTATGTAGCTGTATTAGAAGAAAACCCATATCTACCAAAGCATATTGAAGTAAATGAAAAAGATCGTTTACTTGCAGAAAGGTTTTTGGAAGAAAGTGTATTTTCGTTTAGGAGAGAACGCCTTTTGAAACAAATTGATGAAGCGTTAGATAAGCAAGATAAGGAAGCGTTTCATAGATTAACGGCAGAGTTAAAAACTTTATAGAATTTATTTGGATTAATAAATTTTTACAAATTTCAGACTTTCATCAAGAAAAACTACCTATATTGGGTAGTTTTTCTTTTTTTACCTCTTTTAGTATGGTTTAATATATATAAAGTGAAAGTTCTGTCATTTGTAAGTGAAGGAGGGAAGGAATTTGAAGTGGATTGTAAAAGATGTGGAACAGTTTGAGCAAGCAAGAGAGTATGTTGATACAGGAGTAATACCGCTGTTATCAATTTCGGCAGCAAAAGAAATGAAAATGGTTGTAGAACAAGGTGAATTTATCGAATTGTTGAGCACGGAATTGGAAAGAGAGTATAAGGGAAGAGTGCTTTTACTGCCTGCGTTTACGTATTTGGTAGAAAGTCAAAAGAATGAAAAAGGTCGTTTGCAAGAATGGACAAATCATTTACGAAGTGAAGGTTTTAAGCATATTGCTTATGTTACAAGTGATTTTTCATGGAAAGAGGATATGCAAGAGTTACAGGGAGATTTGTTTTGGTTTCCTTCATTAGCATTAGAACAATTTAGTGATCAAGCAAAAAGAGAAGTTATTCATGCACATATAAAAAATATAATGGTGATGTTGGAAGAGAAATGGGGAAACTCATAATAAACAGAAAGTTCTTATTATTATGAGTAGTATGATATTGACCTGTGCATGAGCGTATTATATCATGATAGTGTCCTAGTTTTTATTTTTTATATAATTTATCACGAGGGGACAATTTCTGATAGAGGGGGGAAATTTTCGTGAGCGAGAAAGAACATCGCGTGTCAAGAAGACAATTTTTAAATTACACACTCACAGGGGTAGGAGGCTTTATGGCTGCCGGTATTTTAATGCCGATGACGCGATTTGCGCTTGATCCGGTGTTAAGAAAAGAAGCGGGAACGGATATGGTTGCTGTTGCGCAAGTAAAGGATATTACAACAGAGCCGAAGCGTTTCGATTTTAAAGTGAAGCAGGTTGATGGTTGGTACAAGTCTGAAGAACCAAAATCAGCTTGGGTTCATAAAGATGAAAGCGGAGACATTGTTGCGTTCTCTCCAGTATGTAAACATTTAGGATGTACAGTTAACTGGAATTCGGACAAAGCACATCCGAATCAATTCTTTTGCCCATGTCACGGGGGTCGTTATACAAAAGATGGGATTAACATTAAAGGTACGCCACCCCTTGCTCCGCTTGATGTGTACGAGTCTAAAGTGAAAGATGGAACGCTGTATCTAGGAAAAGCGAAGCCAAGAGGGGGTGCAAAGTAGATGTTAAATAAAATTTATGATTGGGTGGATGAAAGATTAGATATTACACCAATATGGCGTGATATTGCTGATCATGAAGTACCTGAACATGTAAACCCGGCACATCACTTTTCTGCATTCGTCTATTGCTTTGGAGGACTTACCTTTTTCGTTACTGTAATTCAAATTTTATCTGGAATGTTTTTGACGATGTATTATGTGCCTGATATTAAAAATGCTTGGGAATCAGTTTACTATTTACAAAATGAAGTTGCTTATGGGCAAATTGTTCGTGGTATGCACCACTGGGGTGCTAGTCTCGTAATTGTAATGATGTTTTTACATACACTCAGAGTTTTCTTCCAAGGTGCGTATAAAAAGCCCCGTGAGTTAAACTGGATTGTTGGTGTTCTTATTTTCTTTGTTATGTTAGGTCTTGGTTTTACCGGATATTTATTACCGTGGGATATGAAAGCTTTATTTGCTACAAAAGTAGGGATTCAAATTGCAGAGCAAACACCGCTCATTGGTCCTTATATTAAAACATTACTCGCTGGTCATTCCGAAATTGTTGGCGCTCAAACATTAACTCGCTTCTTTGCTATTCACGTCTTCTTCTTACCAGCAGCACTTCTAGGTTTAATGGCCTTCCACTTCATCATGATTCGCAAACAAGGTATTTCCGGTCCACTATAAGAGATTGCTAAATTAAAGGGGAAAGAACTAAAGGAGGGAGATTATGCATCGCGGCAAAGGGATGAAGTTTGTAGGAGATTCTCGGGTACCAGTAGCTCGGAAACCAAATATTCCAAAAGACTATTCTGAATACCCAGGGAAAACAGAAGCATTTTGGCCGAACTTCTTGTTAAAAGAATGGATGGTTGGTGCAGTTTTTTTAATCGGTTATTTATGTTTAACAGTGGCGCATCCGTCGCCGCTTGAGAGAATGGCGGACCCAACAGATGCTGGATATATACCACTTCCAGATTGGTATTTCTTATTCTTGTATCAGTTATTAAAGTATTCGTATGCTTCCGGTTCATTTACTGTAATTGGAGCATTTATTATGCCAGGGATTGCGTTTGGAGCATTACTGTTAGCTCCATTTCTTGATCGAGGTCCAGAAAGACGTCCATTGAAGCGTCCTGTGGCAACTGGATTTATGCTTTTAGCAATTGCATCGATTATCTTTTTAACTTGGGAATCTGTAGCACACCACGACTGGGAAGCTGCAAAAAAACAAGGAGCAATTGTAAAAACAGCGCCAGTTGATAAAAATGATGATGGCTATAAATTAATGCAAAAAAATACTTGTTTAACATGTCATGGTGACAATTTACAAGGTGGGGCAGCAGCACCGGCACTGCAAAACTTAACTTTAAAGCCAGAAGAAATTGCTAAAATTGCGAAAGAGGGAAAAGGTTCAATGCCTAAAGGTGTATTTAAAGGTACGGATGAGGAACTGAAGAAGCTTTCGGAATTCGTTGCAAAGTATAATAAAAAATAATAAAAAAGCTGACTACAAAATTTGTAGTCAGCTTTTCTATTTAGTTGGATGAAGTTTGTTATAATAGAGTAGGATTTAGTGAATGAATTACTTTGCTTGAAAGGTGTTGGACATACGGATTGGTGTACTTGTATGCAATGTTAAGACAACGCTCGGTATTATTATTTTTATTAATTGTTAACTTATTAGGTACAATTTATGGATTTATATGGTACGGAAATCAATTGAAAGAAACGTCACCTATATTTTGGCCGTTTGTACCAGATAGTCCTATGGCGACTCTCTTTTTTGTCTTTGTTTTAATTGCTTTTTTGGCAAAGAGAAACTGGGGATTAATAGAAGCGTTAGCGATTGTAACTTTAATAAAATATGGTATTTGGGCTGTTGTTGTAAACGCGATTATGATTTACGTAAAAGGGCCTATAGGCCTTATGGGCTACATGTTAATGCTTTCGCACTTCGCGATGGCAATACAAGGATTTTTATATGCTCCATTCTATCGTATAAAAAAATGGCATTTTATAGTAGCAGCTGTGTGGACGTTGCATAACGATGCAATTGATTATTTATTTTGGCAAATGCCGCGATATGGAATTATGCATTTGTTCGTAGAGGAAATTGGTTATTTTACGTTTTGGTTAAGTATTGCTGTACTATGTATTACATATTATTGTTGCTTACGTGAGCAAAGAAAACAATTTTCTTTATGATGGTTAGAACATTTAGGGGGAGAACATGGAGAAAAATAAGAGTGGTACAAAAATATTGGATCGATTGATTACTTTAGTTGTTTCATATAGCATAGCATTTTCTATTTTTGCACTCGCAACAACGGCAGTTGTATATGGAAAATGGTTGTATTATTTTGAAATTGATTTTTTAAATATTCCTGATTTAGCGGATATGACGAAGGATGAAATTAAAAGAAATTACGATGTGCTTATTACATATTTATCCCCGTTTTATGACGGAGCATTACATTTGCCCACATTAGATATGTCCACAAATGGCCGTATTCATTTTGTAGATGTTAAAAATATTTTAGTAAAGATTCAATATGTGATGTATGCGACAATTATGATTGCAGTGATAGGCGGAATTTATTTATTAAAAAAGAAAAATGAAAAGTTTTTACTGCACGGATCGATTTTAACAATCATTTTTCCGATAGCGCTTATGTTACCAATTGCTATTAATTTTGAAAAGAGTTTTGTATTATTCCATAAACTTTTATTTAGTAATGATTATTGGGTTTTTGATCCTGAAAAGGATCCAATTATATTAATGTTACCAGAAGAGTTCTTTATGCATGCTGCGTGTGCTATTTTATTATTCATTTTAGGTGGGAGTATACTTTGTTACAGCTTATATAGATATCTCGTAAAAAAGAAAAGGATGTCACAGAAAAAATTCTCTGCTTAAAGAGAATTTTTTTCTTTGTAAAACGATAATATATTTTTCGGTCTAGTTCTGTTCTATTCTTGTCCAAATTAACATATTTTGTACTAGTAGTTAAGGGGGGACCGGGATGAAGAGAACATTAATTGGATTGATAGCATTTCTAATTATAATGTTTCCGTTACGTATATATGCTGAAGAGTGGAATGAGCTAACAGGGTTGTTAGACGACTCGTTACAGTTAGTGAAGCGTAATGAAGATGAAAAAGCGGTACAAGTATTACAACATTTCTCGGAGCAGTTTTTAATAAAGGGGAATGAAAAGAAGCAGGAAGTAACACCAGATCAAGTTAGAGTTATTTCTTTAGCTTACGATAAGGCGCAACAATCGCTCTCTGAAGAAGGTTTAGGTAAGCAAGCTAAAATTGATAATGTGCTGGCATTACAACTTGCTGTTGATGCACAAGTATCGAAATATCAACCACTTTGGATGGAAAGAGAAAGGAAAGTAATGGATGCCTTTTCTCAAATGGAAAAAGCGATGGAAAAAGAAGATGCTGGGCAGTTTCAACAAACGTTAAATACGTTTTTAAATGAATTCAATATTATTTATCCAAGCTTAATGATTGCTTTGCCAGAAAACGAGGTCCAGCGTGTAAATGTTCATTTATCTTATTTAGATGAATTTCGTAACGTTATGTTAAAAACGAAAGGCGGCCAAATGCAATTAGGGATTATTAAAGGGGATTTGCAAAAGATATTTCACACAGTAAAAAAAGATGAAATTGCACCCTCTCTCATTTGGTTTATGACAATTACTGGGGGACTTATTTTATTCACATTAACTTATGTTGGATGGAGAAAGTATAAAGGAGAGAGAGAAAAAAGAAAAAGTAATGTACATTCTAAAAATAGATAATGCAATAAATAAAGATATGGATTGTAAGGTTTATTCATTGACAATAGTGGCAGAAGAAAATAGAATGAGAAGTACTATAATTAAAACTTCAATGGAGGTTCATGATGTTTTATTTAATTTACTTCGCGATCATAATGATCATACCGTTGTATGCACAGTCAAGAGTACGTAGTGCCTATAGCAAGTATTCACAAGTTTATTCAACATCAGGTATGACAGGAGCGGAAGTGGCTCGAAAAATTTTAGATGAAAATGGATTATACAACGTAGCTGTAGAAGAAACACCAGGTCATTTATCAGACCATTATGATCCAACCGCTAAGACGGTTCGATTATCAACAGATAACTATTATGGACATTCAGTTGCTGGTACAGCAGTTGCAGCACACGAAGTAGGACACGCAATTCAAGATGCACAAGATTATAACTTTATGCGTATTCGTCATTCGTTAGTTCCTGTGGCTAATTTTGGATCGAATATATCATGGGTATTTATTATGATTGGTATATTTGCGACAATGTCAAAACTATTGTTATTAGGTATCATTTTAATGGCAGCAGGTGTTGTGTTCCAGCTCGTTACATTGCCAGTTGAGTTTGATGCGTCAAAGCGCGCAATGCAACAAATTGAAGCGTTAGGTATTGTATCAACAGATGAATATGGGCAAGCTCGTAAAGTATTAAATGCGGCAGCATTAACATATGTAGCAGCTGCAGCTGTAGCGGTATTTGAATTATTACGTCTCGTATTAATGTATACTGGTATGCAGCGTAGCGACGACTAAAGACTATCAATTTTGATAGTCTTTTTTTGTTGTGTGGATTGAATTATATAATGTATTGCAAATAGAAATAATAGAAGTAATGCGGAAAGGTGGTGGGGGAAATGAAATATCCAGACCATTTAGTAAAACAAGTACAAGAGCGTAGTGCTCCTTATCAACTAGAAGGTTTTTTAAGTGGACAAGGTCCTGAAAATCCCAAATTTATGTTGTTAGGAGAAGCACCTGGTGAAACAGAAATTCATAATGGGATTCCGTTTAGCGGGAGGGCGGGAAAACAATTAATGGTTTTTTTAGAGCGTATCCACGTTACAAGGGAAGAAGTATATATTACGAGCGCTGTTCGGAGTAGACCTTATAAATGGCGAGAGAAAAAAGAACGAAATGGTGAAATCATACAAAAAAAGTATAATAGAACGCCAAATCAGGGAGAAATAGTTGCCCATGTGCCTTTGTTAGATTATGAATTAGAGAAAATACATCCGAAGCTTATCGTCACGCTTGGAAATATCGGTCTTCAACGTTTAACAGGAAAAAATAAAAAAATCACAGATGTACACGGGCAATTATTAAAACAGCCCATTCAAAAATTAAAGGATATGCAAAGTGCAGAGTTTACATGGTCAGAGAAAGAATATCATGTTTTTCCGACTTTTCATCCAGCTTCCATTTTTTATAATCGGAGTTTATTGGAGCTTATTCATGAGGATTTTGAGAAGCTTAAAAGACTTGTAATAAAAAACTAGAAAAGCTAAGGCGCTTTTCTAGTTATATTTAATTATGTAAAGGGTTTTTATTTTCATCTAACGTAAACCCTTCACCAACTACATCATGTACATCACTTACAGCGACAAAAGCATGAGGATCTACAGAAGTAATGATATTCTTTAATTTCACGATTTCATTTTTAGCAACAACGCAATACAATACATTACGTTCCACTTTTGTATACGATCCAACAGCTTTTAAAAAGGTTGCTCCGCGCTCCATTTCAGATAAAATTTTGGCAGCAATTTCATCGTTTTTCTCTGAGATAATAGTCGCTCCTTTGGCAGCATAAGCTCCTTCTTGCATAAAATCAATGACTTTAGCACCGATAAAAACAGCAACTAGCGTATACATGCCCTCACGGTATGATAAATAGGTAAGAATAGAGACGACGATAACGACAGCATCAAACATAAACATTGTTTTCCCCATACTCCAGCCAACATATTTGTGCGCTAGTCGTGCGATAATATCTACACCGCCAGTAGTCCCGCCATATTTAAATATTATTCCAAGGCCGATACCGATAAATGCCCCGGCGAATAAAGCTGCGAGTGTCATATCATTTTGCAAGTTTAAATGTAAGTTGAGTACTTCGTAACGCTGGAAAATCCATAGAAATAAAGATACGCTAAAGGTTCCAATTAATGTATATAAAAATGTCGTTCTGCCAAGTAACCTCCAGCCAATAAAAAATATAGGGATATTTAAAATTAAGTTTGAGTAGGAAGGATCAAACTTAAATAAAAAATACAATAATAGTGTAATACCAGTAAACCCACCCTCTGCAAGGTGGTTTTCAATATTGATATTGACAATACCGAAAGAAAATATAGCGGAACCAATTAAAATAAAAATAATATTTCGCATCTTCAATTTTGATGTCATATAGAAATCCCCCTAATTATGTAATGATTGCATTGCTCCGCTGAAACGGTAAAACATAATAATAAGTAATTTCTAGTTGCTAGTGAAAATAGTAAGAACCTGATTGATGTGGGCTGATTTTTTGTGAAAAGTGCAAAAGAAAGTTTCACTTTATCCCGCTCTAAAGGCTGATAGGAGATGAAGCAAAGAAGAGGGGCAAACCAGCCGTAGGAACCCGATTGGTGTGGGCTGATCTTTTGTAAAAATCGCAAAAGAAGTTTCACTTTACCCCGTACCAACGGCTGGTAGGAGATAAACCTCTGAAGAAAGGCAAACCAGCCGTAGGAACCCGATTAGTTCAACTAATCTTTTGCAAAAAAATCACAAAAGAAGTTTCACTTTATTATAGTCTATCCAAAAATGGGTCGCAAATAGGTGTTTGGCGGGGAATAATATTTGTCAAATCGCGATGAATTGGCTAACATGAAAGAGGAAGGATTAGAGGTGAATAGTATGGAAGCAAAAACGATGAAAGATATGCAGAAAGAAGTAGATGCATATATTGGTCAGTTTAAAGAAGGTTATTTCAGTCCGCTTGCAATGATGGCTCGTTTAACGGAAGAAATGGGAGAGCTTGCAAGAGAGGTAAATCATTATTATGGTGAGAAACCGAAGAAAACAACTGAAAAAGAAAGAAGTATTGAAGAAGAGCTTGGAGATGTATTATTTGTTATGATTTGTATGGCAAATAGTTTAAATATTGATTTAGAGACAGCACATAACATTGTAATGAATAAATTTAATACACGTGATAAAGATCGCTGGACACGTATTGATGAGGGAGAGAAAGAATAATGAAAGAAATTAAAGTAATTATCGCCGGACCAAGAGGACGTATGGGACATGAAGCAGTCCTTCTTATGGAAAGAACGGAACATTTTAATTTAGTAGCAGCAGTGGATTATAAGCATGGTGGTGAGAAGATTTCTGATTTACCTGGCATGCCAGCATTACATGCGCCGATTTACGCTGATTTACATACTTGTTTAGATGAAGTAGAAGCAGATGTGTTGTTAGATTTAACAACACCAGAAGTGGGGAAACAACACGTTACACTTGCAGTTGAGCGTGGACTTCGTTCGGTTATTGGTACAACTGGATTTACAGAAGAAGAATTGACACGTTTAACAGAGAATGCAAAAGAAAAAGCAGTAGGAACAATTATTGCTCCAAACTTTGCAATTGGTGCAGTTCTTATGATGAAATTCTCACAAATGGCAGCGAAATATTTCCAAGATGTTGAGGTAATTGAATTACATCATGATCAAAAATTAGACGCACCATCTGGTACAGCTGTAAAAACGGTAGAGTTAATTCGCCAAAATCGTGAATCAAAGCAGCAAGGTCATCCAAATGAAGTAGAGCAACTAGCAGGTGCACGAGGTGCAAATGTAGACGGTATTCACATTCATAGTGTACGTTTGCCAGGGCTTATTGCACACCAAGAAGTAATGTTTGGTGGAGATGGACAAATGTTAACAGTTCGTCATGATTCATTCAATCGTGCATCATTTATGTCAGGTGTAAAACTATCAATTGAGACAGTAATGAACCTTGATCATCTTGTGTACGGTTTAGAAAATATTATCGACTAAAGGGGAGACAACGGATGAAAATTGCCTTAATCGCACATGACAAAAAGAAAAATGATATGGTTTCGTTTGCATACGCATATAAACCAATTTTTGAACAACATGAATTATTTGCAACAGGAACGACAGGGCTTCGCATTATGGAAGCGACTGGATTAGTTGTAACAAGATATCAATCTGGCCCTCTTGGTGGAGATCAAGAAATTGGTGCAATGATTGCAAAGAACGATTTAGATATGGTGATTTTCTTCCGCGATCCATTAACAGCACAGCCGCATGAACCGGATGTGAATGCATTACTTCGTTTATGTGATGTATATGCGATTCCACTTGCAACGAATATGGCAAGTGCTGAAATGTTAATGCACGCATTAGAGCGAGGAGATTTAGATTATCGTAAGTTAAGAAAATGAGGGGAACAATTATGAGTGGATTACATATATTAGCGTTTGGTGCTCATGCCGATGATGTTGAAATCGGCATGGCTGGTACCATCGCTAAATATACAAAGCAAGGGTATGAAGTAGGTATTTGTGATTTAACAGAAGCTGATCTTTCTTCAAATGGAACGATAGAGTTGAGAAAAGAAGAAGCGAAGGTCGCAGCTCGTATAATGGGAGTAAAAACGAGGCTGAATTTAGCGATGCCAGACCGTGGTTTGTATATGAAAGAAGAGTATATACGTGAAATTGTCAAGGTGATCCGTACATATAAACCAAAACTAGTTTTTGCGCCGTACTATGAAGATCGCCATCCAGATCATGCAAATTGTGCAAAGCTTGTGGAAGAGGCTATTTTTTCAGCAGGAATCCGTAAATATATGCCGGAACTTTCACCACATCGTGTGGAGTCTTTTTATAATTATATGATTAATGGTTTTCATAAACCGAATTTTTGTATAGATATAAGTGAGTACCTCTCTATAAAGGTGGAAGCATTAGAAGCGTATGAAAGTCAGTTTTCAACAGGGAGTGATGGTGTTAAGACACCGTTAACAGAAGGTTACGTTGAAACTGTGATTGCTCGTGAGAAGATGTTTGGAAAAGAAGTTGGAGTCTTGTATGCCGAAGGATTTATGAGTAAGAAACCGGTTTTATTACATGCTGATTTATTAGGGGGATGTAAATGAAATTAAAAATAGGTATTACATGTTATCCTTCTGTAGGTGGTTCTGGAGTTGTTGGAACAGAATTAGGAAAGCAATTGGCGGAACGTGGGCATGAAATTCACTTTATTACATCGGGTTTACCATTCCGGTTAAATAAAGTATATCCAAACATTTATTTTCATGAAGTGACGGTAAATCAATACTCTGTATTTCAATATCCACCATACGATTTAGCGTTAGCAAGTAAAATGGCCGAGGTTGCACAAAGAGAAAACTTAGACATTTTACATGTGCATTACGCAATACCACATGCAATTTGTGCATATTTAGCAAAACAAATGATCGGAGAGCGTATTAAAATTGTTACAACCTTACATGGAACAGATATTACTGTGTTAGGTTCCGACCCTTCGTTAAATAATTTAATTCGTTTTGGTATTGAGCAATCGGATGTTGTTACTGCTGTCTCGCATTCATTAATTAACGAAACACATGAGCTTGTAAAACCAAGTAAAGAAATTCAAACGGTATATAACTTTATAGACGAACGTGTATATTTCAAGCGTAATATGTCTCAATTAAAGAAAGAATATGGTATAAGTGAGAGTGAAAAAGTACTTATTCATATTTCGAATTTCCGTAAAGTGAAACGTGTGCAGGATGTTGTTCAGGCATTTGCTAAAATTGTTAAAGAAGTAGATGCGAAGTTGCTTCTTGTTGGAGACGGACCAGAATTCTGTACGATTTTACAGATAGTGAAGAATTTACATATTGAAGATCGCGTTTTATTCCTAGGGAAGCAAGATAATGTTGCAGAACTACTTGCGATGAGTGATTTAATGTTGCTTCTATCAGAGAAGGAAAGTTTTGGTCTTGTTTTATTAGAAGCAATGGCGTGTGGTGTACCTTGTATCGGAACACGGGTTGGAGGTATTCCAGAGGTTATTCAACACGGGGAAACAGGATATTTATGTGAAGTTGGCGATACAACAGGAGTGGCAAATCAAGCTATTCAGCTATTAAAGGACGAGGAACTTCACCGTAATATGGGAGAACGAGCAAGAGAAAGTGTTTATGAGCAATTTCGCTCAGAAAAAATTGTTTCACAATATGAAACGATTTACTATGACGTACTAAGGGATGACAAAAATGGAAAGATTTAAAAAAGCTAGTTCTATTATTGAGACATTAAAGCAACAAGGACATGAGGCTTACTTTGTTGGTGGGAGCGTACGAGATCTTATTATCGATAGGCCGATTGGAGATATTGATATTGCGACATCTGCTCTACCAGAAGAAGTGATGGCTATATTCCCAAGAAATGTTCCTGTTGGTCTTGAGCATGGAACTGTAATTGTTGTAGAAAATGGTGAGCCCTATGAGGTAACTACTTTTCGAACAGAAAGCGAATATGAAGATTTTCGAAGACCTAGTAGTGTTCAATTTGTTCGTTCATTAGAAGAGGATTTAAAACGTCGTGATTTCACGATGAATGCAATTGCTATGACAGAAGAAGGCAAAATGGTCGATTTATTTGCTGGACAGGAAGCCATTCAACAGAGAGAAATTGTGACAGTTGGAAATGCTGCGGATCGTTTTCAAGAAGATGCCCTGCGAATGATGCGTGGTATTCGGTTTGTAAGCACGTTAGGTTTTTCATTAGAAATGAAAACGAAGCAAGCGATTGAAACGTATGGGCATTTGCTAGAACATATAGCAATTGAGCGTATTACAGTAGAGTTTGAGAAACTGTTAACTGGTACATATTGTGTGAAAGGTCTCAAAGAATTAGTAGAGACGAAGCTATTTTCTCATTTGCCATATTTACAAATGTCAGAAGAGAGACTGTTAAAAGCTACGCAGTATAAATGGGATTCTTTCGAAACGGATATTGAGGCGTGGGCATTTTTCTTATATTGTATCGGAGAAGAACATCCATCTGTCTTTTTACGTCAATGGAAGTTTTCGAATAAAAAAATAAAAGATATTGTTGCAGTTTTATTGACAATCCGTACTAGAAAGGAGAAGGATTGGGATACAGTCCTTCTTTATAAAACGGGAATTCATATCGCTGAAATGGCAGAGAGAGTATATGAAGCGATGATTGAACGCTATGACCCTACATCTGTTGAACGAGTACAATCAATGTTTCATGCATTGCCAATCCAGGAGCGTCAAGAAATGAATGTGACTGGTAATGATTTATTAAACTGGGCAAACAAAAAGCCTGGTCCGTGGGTTGCTGAGATGCTTCAGAAAATCGAAGAAGCAATCGTACAAGGAAACGTAGTTAATGAGAAAGAGCGTATAAGGGAGTGGCTACAAGGATGCAATCTACTATAAGAAAGCAGTTATTGCAAGTTTTTTCTGAAGCGGATGGCGAGTTTGTATCCGGCCAAACAATTAGTGATAAACTTGGTTGTTCAAGAACTGCTGTGTGGAAACATATGGAGGATCTGCGGAGTGAGGGATATGAACTTGAAGCTGTGCGTCGATTAGGTTACCGAATTGCAAGTAAGCCAGACAAAGTGACCGCTAATGAAATTCAGTTAGGGCTACAAACGAAGCGGATTGGTAGAACAGTGTATTTTGAAGAAACCGTTGAATCAACGCAGCACATTGCAGCAAAACTTGCTTATGAAGGTGCAGAAGAAGGAACAGTCGTTGTAGCAGAAGAACAAACAGCGGGAAGAGGTCGTTTAAGCAGAAAATGGCATTCACCAAAAGGAACAGGGATTTGGATGAGTATTATTTTACGCCCATCAATCCCAGTTCATCATGCACCGCAACTTACTTTGTTAGCGGCCGTTAGTGTTGCACAGGCAATTGAAAAATGCACGGGTGTAAACGTAGGAATAAAATGGCCAAATGATATTTTAATTCAAGGTAAAAAGGCTGTAGGTATATTAACAGAAATGCAAGCGGATCCTGATAAAATTAATGCTGTCATTATGGGCATCGGTATTAATGCGAATCAAAAGCAAGAACATTTTGATGAAGAAATTCAGCACATTGCTACTTCATTAGCGATTGAATCAGGTAAGCCGATTGTTCGTGCAGAACTTATGCAACAAATCTATTTACAACTAGAAAAATTATATGAAGAGTATTTACAAAATGGTTTCTCTGTCATTAAAATTCTTTGGGAAAGTTACGCTGTGAGCATCGGGAAAGAAATTACCGCTCGAACGATGAGAGAGACAATTACGGGGTTAGCAAAAGGAATCACAGAGGATGGTGTATTACTTCTGGAGGATCATGAGGGGAAAGTACATCATATTCATTCTGCAGATATTGAAATTAAGTAAAAGAAGTTCCTCTTTTGGAACTTCTTTTTATTTCAATAGTTTTGAGTTGAATTTGTAACATGATAATAAATTTTTTTTCATATTTAAAGTTCATTTCAAAATATCTTCCGCCTAGTTGGCAGGGCATGTTATTTGACGATTACTTTGCCTGCCATTCCTTTAAGAAGATGGTATCGACATATTAATTCATATGTACCAGTATTTTTAGGTTTCACGGTAATATGCTTTTCTTTTCCTGACTCGATTACGACGTCAATGCCGAGTTTTTTCACTGTAAAGGTGTGCTCGTTTTTACCTTTATTTTTCAATAGTAATGTTGTTGATCCTTCAAGCGGAATCGTGATAACATTTGGATTAAAGTAATCATCATTTAGTTCAACCTCAATCACTTTCGTTAAATCGGTGGGGGGTGTTACGACAGTAACTGAGGCAAATACATGGGAGGATCCTAAAGACATCCACCATACAATCATTACAAGCAAACTGCTGAATCGAAATAACCACCTGTTCATAGACATCTGCAATTCTCCTTTGTTAAGTACTTTCCTCAATTAACCTGCATCATTAGTTTAAGAGTTATACTATACAGTTAAATGGATTACAGAAAAAATTAACTTGGACTTTTTTAGCATGCGTTGAAAAAACATGTATCTTTTCAGGATTGAATTCTCCATAAAAACTGTATAGCATATATACTCTCGTGTTAAATTTCATATACCGTAATAAGAATAAAAAATTATTTTTTCAAAAAAATGTAGTAATTCCTTTTTGTAGTTTGCTATAATTAGTTCGAATGTGGGCAGTATCAGAGCGAACTGCACCATGATTCGAAGTCATACGAAAAATAATAACTTGGATTCTGCCTTGATCCAATAACGGACTGGGACAGAGGGATGAATAATGCCGACTAACACACAACCCTTCTGCCCTTTTATGGTCAGAGGGGTTTTTCATATGATTTCGGCCATCTCCTCTCTCCTGCATAAAGGAGGAGTAGTTTTTGAAAACAAAAACAGATTTTTTGAAGATGAAAGAGCAAGGTGAGCCGATTACAATGCTAACGGCGTATGATTATCCATCTGCTAAATTAGCAGAAGAAGCTGAAGTTGATATGATTCTAGTTGGAGATTCTCTTGGAATGGTTGTACTCGGATACGATTCAACAGTACCTGTAACAGTAGAGGATATGATTCATCATACGAAAGCTGTACGCCGTGGAGCGAAAGAGACGTTTATTGTAACTGATATGCCATTTATGTCGTATCACGTATCATTACAAGAAACGATGGTGAATGCACGTCGCATCGTTCAAGAGAGCGGGGCACACGCACTGAAGGTAGAAGGTGCTGGAGAAGTTATATCGACGATTCAATATTTGACGAACGCAGGAATTCCTGTTGTAGCGCATTTAGGTTTAACCCCTCAATCTGTAGGAGTGTTGGGTGGATATAAAGTGCAAGGAAAAGATGCGGAGAGTGCAAAAAAATTAATAGAAGATGCAAAGAAATGTGAAGAAGCTGGTGCAATAGCGCTTGTGTTAGAATGTGTACCAATGCAGTTAGCAGAACTTATTTCAGAGCAACTAACAATACCAACAATTGGGATTGGTGCAGGACAAAAAGTAGATGGGCAAGTGCTTGTTTATCATGATCTTATCTCATACGGCGTAAATCGTGTTCCGAAATTTGTGAAGCAATATACGTCTGTTCAAGAGGAGATTGTGCGTGGGATTTCACAATATGTTACTGAAGTAAAGACAAGGCAATTTCCTGAAGAAAAACATTCGTTCACAATGAAAGAGGAAGAATGCTTAGCGTTATACGGAGGAAAACAATAATGAAAATCGTAACTACAGTGCAAGAGATGCAGCAAATTACAAGCGAACTTCGTGCAAGTGGAAAGAGTATTGGTTTTGTTCCAACAATGGGTTATTTACATGAAGGCCATGCTACTTTATTACGTAAGGCAAGAGAAGAAAATGAAATTGTAGTTTTAAGTGTATTTGTAAACCCGCTACAATTCGGCCCAAATGAAGATTTAGATCGATATCCTCGTGATATTGATAGAGATGAAAATGTAGCAAAAGAAAACGGTGTAGATTATTTATTTTATCCGAGTGTAGAAGAAATGTATCCAGCAGAACAAACAACAACAGTAGAAGTTGTGAAGCGCACGGACGTATTATGCGGTCAACAAAGACCTGGTCATTTCGCTGGTGTTGCAACTGTACTGATGAAACTATTTAATATTACGGTGCCAACGCGTGCTTATTTCGGTATGAAAGATGCTCAACAAGTTGCAGTAATTGAAGGATTTGTAACTGATTTCAATATTCCAGTTACAATCGTACCAGTTGATATTGTAAGGGAAGAAGATGGTTTAGCGAAAAGTTCTCGTAACGTGTACCTATCACAAGATGAACGTGAAGAAGCTCTTCATTTATACCGCAGCCTATGTATAGCGAAAGAAAGAATTGAGGCAGGTGAACGTAATCCGGAAATCATTACAAATCTTGTGAAAGATTATATTGAGACGCATACGAAAGGCACTGTAGATTATGCGGATTTATATGCATATCCGTCATTAACAATGGTAGAGAAAGTCGAAGGAAGAATCATTTTAGCTATTGCAGTTAAGTTTGAAAATGTAAGATTAATTGACAATATAACATTAACGGTTAAATAAGGGGGAGCATCTATGTTTCGCACAATGATGAGAGCAAAGTTACATCGTGCAACTGTAACGGAGGCAAATTTAAATTATGTAGGTAGTATTACAATTGATGAAGACTTAATGGATGCAGTAAATATTGTAGAAAACGAAAAAGTCCAAATTGTAAATAATAATAATGGTGCTCGCTTAGAGACATACGTTATTAAAGGGGAACGCGGTAGTGGTGTTGTTTGTTTAAACGGTGCGGCGGCAAGACTTGTACAACCAGGGGACAAAGTAATTATTATTTGTTATGGGCTAGTTACGGAAGAAGAGATTCATACACAAGAACCAAAAATTGCAGTACTAGACGATAATAATCAAATTATTGAAATGTTAGGTGCTGAAAAAGCGGGTACGATATTATAAGTAGAAAGGCTATCTCCATTGCGGAGATAGCTTTTTTGTGCATCTTTTCATTAAGATGAGATAAAACGTGGTATAGTAACATTATATAAATTATTGTTGTTTGAAAGGTAAGAAATTGAGGTGTTACATATATGAGTAAGCGTTATGTCGTTGTTGATTTAGAGACGACAGGGAACTCCTGGAAAGATGGGAAGGATAAAATTACCCAAATTGCAGCTGTTGTAGTAGAAGATGGAGAGATATTGGAGATTTTTTCGTCTTTTGTTAATCCAAAGAGAGAGATCCCACCATTTATTACAGAATTAACAGGGATTGATGAAAGTCTTGTAAAACAAGCCCCGTTATTTCAAGATGTAGCCCCGATGATTGTTGAGCTATTACAAGGTGCGGCTTTCGTTGCGCATAATGTTCACTTTGATTGGAATTTTTTAAATGAAGAATTAAGGCAAGCTGGATATACAGAAATACATTGTCCGAAAATCGACACGGTTGAATTGGCTCAAATTCTTTTGCCGACAGCCGATAGTTATAAATTACGTGATTTAGCTAAAAAGCATGAACTAGAGCACGATCAACCACATCGTGCGGATAGTGATGCTCTTGCAACAGCGGAATTATTTTTACAATTTTTAAATGAAATTGAAAAGTTACCACTTGTCACGTTGCAATCGCTTTATGAATTAAGTGATGTGTTCCAAAGCGATATAGCTGATGTGCTTTCTGAAAATATTTTAAAGAAAGTAATGCACGGTAAAGAAGATATAGCGGAGTATGAAATACATCGAAATATTGCGCTGAAAAAGCGGAACTATTCCTTAAACCTTGGAGAAACGTGTTCATCAAAGTTTGATGCTTTCTTGAATAAAACGATGGATAAATTGGAATCACATATGCCAAAGTTTGAAAGAAGAGAAAGTCAACAACTGATGATGAAAGAGATATATACGGCGTTAAGAGATTCTCGTTTTTCACTAATTGAAGCCGGTACAGGAACAGGAAAGACTCTCGCTTATTTGCTTCCTAGTCTTTATTTTGCAAAGAGAAAAGAAGAACCTGTCATTATAAGTACACAAACGGTACAACTCCAACAACAAATATTAGAAAAAGAAATTCCGTTATTACAAAAAATAATGCCATTTTCATTTGAGGTAGCTCTTCTAAAAGGAAGAAAGCATTATTTATGCTTACATAAATTTGAGTATGCTTTGCAAGAGGAAGAAAAAAATTATGATATGGCACTTACAAAGGCGAAGATTTTAGTTTGGCTATTGCAAACTGAAACAGGTGATCGAGACGAATTAAATATTCCTGAGGGCGGAAAGTTACTTTGGAATCGTATTTGTAGCGATGCGTATAGTCCAGGCGGTATGCAAAGTAATTGGTTTAGTCGTTGTTTTTACCAGCGAGCGAAGAATAAAGCTTTATTTGCAGATATCGTTATTACAAATCATGCGTTATTATTTCAAGATTTTTCAAGTGAAGAACCGTTGTTTGCTTCATGCGAACATATTATTTTTGATGAAGCTCACCATATTGAAGAAGCCGCGAGTAGAACATTGGGTGAACAGTTCTCTTGTATGTATTTTCAATTGGTTATATCTCGTCTTGGGACACTAGAAACAGAAGATGTACTCTCCAAAGTATATAAAATGATGAAAAAATCAGAGCAAGCATCTCGTTCAACTTTCCGTATGATAAGTTATAGTTTGAAGGAACTTAAGTTTGATGCGGATGAACTCTTCCAAATGTTACGTACTTTTATATTTAAACAAACAAAGCAAGAGCAAGGAACGAATAATATGCCGCTCATCTATAGGTATAACGCAGAACTAGAAAAAGGTAAGTTGTGGGATAGTATCGTCGAATTAACAAATCGTTTTATATATGAATTAAGAAGGGTAGTAACTGCTCTTGAGAAGCAAGTGGATATATTGCAAAGTAAGTTAGAATGGGAGATGCATGTTGTAACAGGTGAATTTATGCATTTAATTGAGTTGCTGAGAAAGATGGCAGAATCATTACAGTTACTCGTATTAGAAAAGAATTCGTATGTAACTTGGATGGAGACTGAAACGAAAGGGACGATTCATTCAACAGTTCTATATGCACAGCCTGTTCATATTGGTGAAAGATTTGCTGATGAATTTTTAACAGGAAAAAAGAGTGTTATTTTTACATCCGCAACACTAACAGTTAACGATACGTTTGATTATATAAAAGAGGAACTTGGTTTACATGATTTCGCTCCAAATACTTTAAAGGTTCCGTCGCCATTTCGTTATGATGAACAGATGAAATTAATGGTGTCAACGGATGTACCTTTTATTAAGCAAGTAAGTAATGAGCGATATATTGAATCTGTATCGGAACATATTGCAAAGATAGCGAAAGCCACAAAAGGCAGAATGCTCGTTTTATTCACTTCGTATGAAATGTTAAAAGAAGCGTATGCGAATTTAAAAAATAATGATGAATTAGAGGGGTATTTATTACTGACCCAAAGTGTGAATAATAGAAGTCGAAGCCGCTTAATTCGAAAGTTTCAAGAATTCGACAAATCAATTTTATTAGGGACGAGCAGTTTCTGGGAAGGAATAGATATTCCAGGAGATGCCTTAAGTTGTCTTGTTATAGTCCGTCTACCATTTACACCTCCTCATCAGCCGATGATGGAAGCGAAAGGTGAGTGGCTAAAAAATCAAGGTGAAGATGTATTTGCTAAATTAGCGCTTCCACAAGCAATATTACGTTTCAAACAAGGATTCGGCCGCTTAATTCGAACGAATACAGATACAGGAACGGTAGTAGTGTTAGATCGTCGTTTGACGAGTTCTTCCTATGGAAAACGATTTCTACAATCGATTCCTAACGTACCTCTTTATGAAGGGCCATTAGAAGAATTGTTAGTACAATTAGAAGAAACACCAAATGAATAAAAATGGAAGAAAAATACGCCTGAAGTACTTATAAACTTCAGGCGTAAAAAATGTGGGTAGGAGGAATTTTATTTTTCTTACTTCTTGTATACAAAATGTGTTGGTTTTCGACTTGAAACCTTTTTTTGCTGTACATGTCCTGCTATAATAGATGGGTGATGAAGCAGGGGTTGTAAAGAATGTACTCTTATTGTAACCGCATTGCGTTCTTCTATAATTAGAAATTTTTGTGTAACGGAGGAGTTTTTTCATGGAGAAGAAAATCGAAGTACTATCAACGACGCGTATTAAATATTCGTCGGATTTGTATAAAATTGTTGATAGTTTAAATCGTACGTTAAAAGAGCAGGACCTCATGTTCGGACTAGCATTAGACGAAAAAGATAAAGAAACAGCTGTATTTACGATTTACAGAACGTAGTGATACAATGAAAAAGTGGATCTTTGCAATCATTATTGTTATCGTTGCTAGCGGAATATATGGGGCGTATGTTTATAATAAAGCGATGGGAAAGAAAATTCCAAAAGAGTCGAAATTTGTAGAAATTGCTAAAGAAAAAGCAAAGCTTACAAAGGTGAAATCTGTTGATTATTACAACGGAAAATCTGCATATATAGTCGTGCAAGGTACAGATGAAAAGGGAGAACAACTTATCGTTTGGGTGCCTGAGAAAAAAGGGGATACTGTAGTAAGGAAAAAGAGCGAAGGTATTTCTGAAAAAGAGGCTATACAAAGAACAATAGAGCAAGTCGGCAATGAAAGTAAGGAATCAAAAAGTAAGCCGAAAGAGATTATGAAAGTGAAATTAGGCTTTGAAAATGATGTACCACTATGGGAAGTTACATATATTGATGATGACAATCGTTATAGTTATTACTATCTTGAATTTAAAGATGGAAAATTTTTAAGACGATATAGCATTGAAAAATAGATGTAGGGGGAACTACAAATGAAATTAGCAAAGCGAGTAGCTGCTTTAACACCGTCTTCAACTTTAGAAATTACAGCAAAGGCACAAGCATTAAAAGCAGAGGGTCATGATGTAATTGCATTAGGGGCAGGGGAACCTGACTTTAATACACCAGAGCATATTATGGATGCTGCACATAAAGCGATGTTAGAAGGGCATACGAAGTATACACCAACAGGTGGATTACAATCGTTAAAACAAGAAATTGTGAAGAAATTTACTCGCGATCAAGGTATTGCGTATGATCCATCTGAAATTATTGTATGTAATGGTGCAAAGCATGCATTGTATACATTATTCCAAGTATTACTTGATGAGGGAGATGAAGTTATCATCCCAACTCCTTACTGGGTAAGCTATCCAGAGCAAGTAAAGCTTGCTGGCGGTAAGCCGGTTTATGTAGAAGGTTTAGAAGACAATGAGTACAAAATTACAGCAAAGCAGCTGCGTGAGGCAATTACAGAGAAAACGAAAGCAGTTATTATTAATTCACCGAGCAATCCAACAGGAATGATTTATAGCAAAGAAGAATTACAACAGCTTGGAGAAGTATGTTTAGAACATGATATTTTAATCGTTTCTGATGAAATTTATGAAAAATTAATTTATGGTGGCGTAGAATATACTTCAATTGCCCAGCTTTCTAATGCATTAAAAGAACAAACACTTATTATTAATGGTGTATCTAAATCTCATTCTATGACAGGATGGCGTATTGGATATGCTGCAGGAAATAAGCAGCTTATTAAAGCGATGACGAACTTAGCGAGTCATAGTACGTCAAACCCTACTTCAATCGCTCAATACGGCGCAATTGCGGCATATGCAGGCTCACAAGAACCTGTGGAAACAATGCGTCAAGCCTTTGAAGAGAGATTAAACATCATTTATGATAAATTAATTCAAATCCCTGGCTTTACTTGCATTAAACCGCAAGGTGCATTTTACTTATTCCCTAACGTAAAAGAAGCTGTAGCTTTATCAGGATATGCAACAGTTGATGATTGGGCAAAAGCTCTATTAGAAGAGGAAAAAGTGGCTCTTGTACCAGGTACAGGATTTGGTGCTCCAAATAATGTTCGCTTATCATATGCGACATCTCTTGAACAAGTAGAGAAAGCATTAGAGCGTATCCATACATTTATGAAAAGTAAAGTGCAAGCTTAATTTTATATTTCATTCATGTAATATAAAAAACCTCCCCATTAATAGGGAGGTTTTTTTGACGAATTGTGGCAAAAAGAAATAGCTAAAGGTGTGTTATACTAGAGAGCGAGGTGTTTGGTGATGAAAAAGAAAATGATGTTACAGTGGTTTGAGCAGGGAAGCATTGCAATTCCAAAATTACTTATGATGCATTATAAAAAATTAGGTTTAAATGAGACGGAATTTATGGTCGTACTTCATGTACACACATTTTTAGAATCAGGTAATTCGTTTCCGACTCCATCAGAGATTTCTGAACGGATGACGATAACGGAAATGAAATGTATGGAAGTAATTCAAGCATTGATTCAAAAAGGGTTTTTATCACTAGAAGGTGGACAAAGATCAGAAGCGATGATGTGCGAAAGTTATTCTTTACAACCGTTATGGGAAAAAATATTACATTTCTTAATGGATGAATCAATAGAGGAAGAGCAAAAAGAAAAAAAACAGCTGCAAGTAAATTTATATACAGTATTTGAAAAAGAATTTGGAAGACCACTTTCGCCGTTCGAATGTGAAACGTTAGGAATGTGGGAGGACCAAGATCAACATCATCCAAATTTAATTCAAGCGGCTCTTAGAGAAGCTGTAATGAGTGGAAAACTAAATTTCCGATATATTGATCGTATTTTATTTGAGTGGAAAAAGAATGGAATTAAAACGGTAGATCAGGCTCAAAATCAAGGTCAAAAATTTAGAGCGAATCAACAAAGAGCACAACAAATGACAAAACAAGAGACGAAATTTACTGGAAAAGTGCCTTTTTATAATTGGTTGGAGCAGTAATATAGGAGGAAGTATATGTTAAATAAAACGCAAATTCGCTATTGTTTAGACACAATGGCGGATATGTATCCAGAAGCACATTGTGAATTAATTCATGAGAATCCTTTTGAATTAGTAATCGCGGTGGCACTATCTGCACAATGTACAGATGCACTTGTAAATAAAGTGACGAAAAATTTATTTCAAAAATATAAAACACCAGAAGATTATTTAAGTGTATCTTTGGAAGAGTTACAACAAGATATACGTTCTATTGGGTTGTATAGAAATAAAGCAAAAAACATTCAAAAATTGTGTCAGATGTTGCTGGATGATTACAATGGAAAAGTTCCAGAAGACCGTGACGAGTTGACGAAATTACCAGGAGTAGGGAGAAAAACAGCAAATGTAGTTGTTTCGGTAGCGTATGGCATCCCGGCAATTGCTGTTGATACGCATGTAGAAAGAGTGAGTAAACGGTTAGCGATTTGTAGATGGAAAGATTCGGTGTTAGAAGTAGAAAAAACATTAATGAAGAAAGTACCGATGGATGAGTGGGGAGTTACACATCATCGTATGATTTTCTTTGGACGTTATCACTGTAAAGCACAACGACCGCAATGTGAGGAGTGCAGACTGTTAGAAGTATGTCGTGAAGGAAAGAAGCGAATGAAGGTGAAATAAAGGATGGAGCGAGTTATAGAAATACCGAAAGAATTTCACTGTTTACCATTTTTTAAAGAAAGTGTAAATTTAATTAAGTATCATACAGACAATTCTTTTGAAGAGATAATACAAAATACTTACTTTATATTTGATATTGAAAGACAGTATGAGCCGTGGAAGGAAATTGAAAACAGCATTCCAGCGATGTTGAATGTATGGAAAAATAAGCATAAAGACATTGCTATACTGTTTCGAAATAGAAATAAGCAAGAGGCTGAGGGACCAATGATTCTTTTTGCAGCTCACTTGTTATCGGTTGTCTATTGGCTAAATGAACAACCTGTTCATAGTTTGAATGAAATGCAAATAAATACGAATAAATTAAAAGTGCAACCTGTTAATTTTATGGAAAGATATTCATTCATTATAAAGAAACCGAGTAATTATCATTCTTATATTCAATTAGCGCAGTTGTATATCGAAATAGAAAAGCTGTATGTAAAGAAAATGATAACAAAAAAGAAGTCCGCTTCTCGTTAAGAGAAACGGACTTCTTTTTTTTGTATATTAGGACTCTGTTGTAACAACAGCACCGTCTGCGTGAGGTGTATCTCCTCCGGTATTTTGGTGTTGCTGTTCTTGTTGTTTCTTAGCCTCTTCTTCAGCTTTTTTCTTGGCCTCTTCTTCAGCTTTCTTCTTAGCTTCTTCATCAGCTTTTTTCTTAGCTTCTTCATCAGCTTTTCTTCTAGCTTCCTCATCAGCTTTCTTTTGAGCTTCTTCTTGCTGTTTACGTTGTTGTTCTTGCTGTTGTTCTTGTTGTTTCTTAGCCTCTTCTTCAGCCTTTTTCTTAGCTTCGTCTTGTTTTACTTTATCTTCATTAGCCTTTTTCTGGGCTTCTTCATCAGCTTTTTTCTTAGCTTCTTCATCGGCCTTTTTCTTAGCCTCTTCTTCAGCTTTTTTCGCATCTGGAGTTCCGCCAGGCGCAGTGAAGGATGCACCAACTGCTGGGCTTGTTCCAGTGCCTTTTTTCGCTACTACAGAGAAGCTGTAAGTAACACCTGGTTTAATACCACCAAGAGTAGCTGTCGTACCACTTATTGATAGGCTACCACTTGAACCATCAGTTGCTTTATAGCTGGCTGCATATGCATCGACTTCTGCTGGTCCAGACCAGTTTAGTGTAACTGTGCTAGCGCCATCAAAAGTGACATTCAGACCACTAGGGGCATCTACTTTAATTTGTTTAATTGCATCTTTTTTCGCACCTTTTACGTATAATTCTCCGTTTATTTCTTGTACAGAAGAAGGACGTTCAAAGCGAGATTTATCTGTAGCGAATTTGCTCATCATTACTTGGAACATTTGCTGTGCAATTTTAGTATAACGATCACTAATGTAGTTTTCTGGACCATTCTTTACGTAACCAGTCCATACAGCCATCGTATATTGTGGTGTATATCCAGCGAACCAGCTATCCCTGTTTGCATCAGCTGGAATGCCGTATTTCTTTAAATCTTTTGCATCAAAGTTTTGCGTTCCAGTTTTACCCGCTACGTCAACACCTGAAACATATGCTGTTGGTCCTGTACCACCAGAACCAGGTTTTACTACGTCACGAAGAACGTCAGTTACCATGTAAGCTGTATAGTCTTGCATAGCGCGTTGTTCTTTCGGTTTAAAGCTTTTCTTTTTCCCGTCCGGGAAGGTTACTTCTTTTACGAAGTGTGGTTTATTATAGTTACCACTATTACCGAAGGTTGCATATGCACCTGCTACTGCTAATGGAGAACTATCGTTACTACCAATTGCAGTAGATTCATGTACTCCATTTTCAAATGTCATGCCTAAACCTTCAGCAAACTCTTTTGATTTATTAAGTCCAACTGTTTGAGCTGTCTTTAAAGCCGGGATGTTTAATGACTTCTTCAATGCTTCACGAAGTGAAACGTCACCTTTAAAACTCCCTGTAGCATTTTTAATCTTTGTGCCATCCGAATAAGTATATTCAGAGTCATTTAATTGATGGTAAGTAGACCATTGAAGATTCTCAATCGCTGGACCGTAGTCGAAAATTGGTTTCATTGTTGAACCAACTTGGCGTTTTAAATCAGTTGCCATATTATGACCTTTGAAAGTGGACTTATTTTCTTTACGTCCAGCACCAATTGCTCGAACTTCTCCAGATTGTGTATCCATAAATACGAATGATCCTTGGAATTGATCGTTTGGATACTTAATAAGATTACCATCCATAATTTTTTCAGCGTAATCTTGAGCATCTTGATCAAGTGTTGTATGAATCGTTAAACCATCTGAACCGATATTTACATCAGGATATTCTTTTTCAACTTCTTTTACAACCGCATCTAAAAATGCTTGATACTTCATCTCAGTTACTTCTGAAGACGGTTGAAGGCCCTCAGTTACTGGGATCTTAACGGCGTTATTCATTTCTTCTTTTGTTATATAACCATGTCGATTCATTAATGATAATACGACATTACGACGATTTGTTGCTCGTTCAACATTTTCCTTTTTTGTTGGATCATAAATGTTTGGACCTTGGGGTAAACCAGCGAGCATAGCAGCTTCATGTAATTGCAAGTCTTTTAAATCTTTACCATAATATTTTTGCGCTGCTGTCGCAATACCGTATGAACGGTTACCTAAATTAATCTTATTTAAGTACATTTCTAAAATCTCATGTTTAGAGTATTGTTGCTCTAATTTGTAAGATAAGTACCATTCTTGTACTTTTCTTTTAGCAGTTTTGTCCATCGTTAGAAAGTAGTTTTTAACGACTTGCTGTGTAATCGTACTACCACCTTGGGAACCGAAACCACCAGTGACATTTTCCATAACTGCTTTTGTAGTTCGTTTAAAATCAATTCCATTATGATCATAGAAACGCGAATCCTCAGTTGCAAGGAATGCATTTTCAACTACTTTTGGAATTTGATCATAAGTAACGTGTGTTCGTTTTTCAGCACCGTATTCATAGAAGAAATTCCCGTTTTTATCAAGAAACTTTGTTGATAAAGGATTAACAAGTTTGGCTTTGTCTAATTTTGGAGCATCCTTTACCATAACAAAGAAAGCGGAAACGCCGGCTACAAGACCAACGATACCAAGAAGTAGACAACCTATAAGAAATTTCTTGAAAAAGGAGCCTTTTTTCTTTGGTTTTTCTTCTTTATGTGTTTTTTTCTCTTGATTTTTCACATGATTTCGTTCTGTACGAGAACGATAATTATCTGACATTATACTTTCTCCTACCTTTCATTCTCTCCCCCAAAAGTCGAAAAAAGAGCCTTAGTGATGACTCTATCACGAAAAATAAACCATGTCTAGTACACGGATATAGTCAATCCGAGGGTGATAACCGCATGATAATAAGGATCCATGCTCTTCTATTTCTTCTTTCGTAATCGACTTGCGTCCACCAGTATTTTGACGATTCCAAAATGCAATAATATGTTTTGCATCTAGTAAATAAAATTCATCAAAAAGTGTAAATTTAATAATAACAAATGCAATTCCATTATGAGCAACCACTTGCTTCATATGTTCAATTTGATGAAGGTGGAAGTTTTGAAGTGGGAAACTAGTTTTATTTTTTGTTTCCTTTGCTTCAAAATCGATGTATTTCCCTTTGTATACACCGTTGTAATCTGTTGTAGAAGGTTGTTTAAAATACGCTTCTTTTACCACTGCAGCACTTCGAGCGGGGTAATCTACTTTTACAATTTGAAGAGGTGTAGGCTTTTTATGTACACATGCAATATTATGGGTTAAGTAATATTGATTTGTTTCATTCAATTCCTCTTCAAGGGACATACCTCTATTACTATAAGTATGTGTTTTTATAGGTGTTTTTTGAGGTTGTGAAGCTTGATTATACCTTTTTCCATTTGGGTAACGAATGGTCATAGTGTGTCCACCCCCAACTTGCTAAGAATTACTTACAAAGGTGATTATATCAAAAAATGAAAAAAGATGTGACCTTTTTGATGAAAGGTATGATGACTTATTTATGTTTACATGGAATGATTATATGAAAATGAAACAAAATCGAGAAAAAAATTTTTGTACAGAGGAAGAAAAAGCAATCATTCACAATATTAAAAAGAAAACAGAAATAGCTAATGTGGACAATATTTCTCGGACACAATCTTATCAAGAATATTATTTAAGAAATAGTGAAATCAGGTGGGCCTTTTTAGCGAGTATGGTTTCGAGAAATGCGGGCTGGAATATGACTGATTTAGAAGGGAGATATTATGCTACTGTTTTACCTAGAACGGTAAAAAAACATTTATTTATTCTGTACGAACAGGCTAATTGGATTATTTTTTTAGATGCATTTCCTCAGCTATTATTGTATGAGGAAAGTAAGAAGAGACGTGCACCTCTCTTTCATTTGTTGCAATATTTCAACGTATCAATTTTTATGGAAAAAGAATGGTTACTTTTCTGGGAAAGAAGAGATATGAATAGGCTTATGACAGCGCTTATTATAAATGAACAAAATAAAATTCAAAAACCAGTCATTGAGAACACATATTTTAAAAAACATGTATTCCATACTGCACTTTTTAAAGTACAAGAAAGACTTCATATTAGTGCAGTTATCTTCCCAACAATTGAAGGGAGAATGTATGGATTTTCGGTTTATCAATTTGAAACGTTACAACAGCGTATAGAACTAGGAAAAAAATTAGCATGGTTATTGTTTCATCCAATTTATAATGGTTCGTTTTATAAGTTTGCATTGCAAACTACACATACTGGGTCTAGAGAAGATTATGAAGTTTACGCAAAGGAAACTCGAAAGTCTTATACGCCAACACTTAGAGATATTTATCCTGTTATTTTACATGAAGAAATAAAAATGAGAGATTGGTTTTGTGCAAATATGAAAATGAATGTGCTATTTGTACCTGAAGAACCTAAAGGGGAAGTTAATATAACAGAATGGTATAGAAGAAAGAGAGAACAAATCTATAGGCTATCTATGGCAAATCGTTTTGCTAAAAGGATGGATGAGTTCATGATATAATAAAAAAGAAGTCCCGTCTTCCATTTTGAAGACGGGACTTCTTAATTTGAAACAATCCTGCTATGTGTGCTACAACTTTAATCTCAAAACGTAATGCTAGTAGGAGATTAAGGGTGACTTGAAATTTAACTGTTCGTAATAAAGTCTCGCTTTATGTAGCAGGGAAGTTTGGACCATCTAGCTTTGGATTGCCAGTCTCGGGTTTATTTTGTTGTTTGTTTTGGTTTTTCTTTTTTTTATTTTTGTTCTTTGCCATTGTAATACACCTCCTTTTTGTATTGTTACCATTTCTATAAATGACATACGAAATGATTTCTTTGACGAATAACAACTAGTTTTGTCATGTGGGCAGGAGTGGTGAATCATTCGGCGAAATTACATGACAAAGGAAAAGCAAAGAAGGAGGCGTTTTGTATATGGCGATGGTTCAGAAGGAAGATGTAATGAAAAAAATGGATCAAATGTTAAGTTCTCTCGATTTGCTGGAAATGAATATAGGGATTAGAATGAATCATGCATTAAAGGATGCGAGTGAAAAAATATGCAATAAGATAGAAATAACAGAAATGCATATTGAACATATGGAAAATAAATTAGTGCATCACGAAGAGAAAGGGAATTGGGTAAAGACATTTCAAAACGTCGTAGTGAGTGCATAATAAGGTGGGAAAGAAATGAAGAATGAAGCATTAATACAGTCTTCAGAAAAACTCATGCAGTATAATAATGAAGCGAATGTAAAAAAGAGAGAACTAACCGAATACGACTTTTATAAGGATATGAAACCGTTTGTAGATATGGTAGATGAGGAATTAAAGAAGTGGAAAGAATTAGCTTATAAGTGGATTAAAGAAGAAAAGCCAAAATATATACATGTACAGCAAATTGATCAAGTATATGATAATTTACAAACGAATGTGTTGCAATGCTTTGTAAATAAAGGTAAAGGTAAACGATTCTTTGAAACACACCAAGCCATTTCGTATACTTTGCAAAATATAGTTGAGCAATGTAAATAACAAGAGGGAGAGCCCTCTTGTTATTTTTATGCTTCTGTCATTGTTGTAGGTTTTGTTGCGCCGTTTATTTCTAATTCTTTTATTAATGTTCGATAATCTGATATGCATATTTTTCCTTCGAGATACCAATGTCTCGCAAAGTCTAATAATTCATTTGCATTCTCTGTGCAATACCCCTTTTTTTGAGAAAACGCTTGTTTTAAATCCCCTAATACCATGTTGATTCCTCCCCCATGAGAATCTTCTTCTTCATTATCATAGCATGGAAGGGTTTTCTTTTTTAATTTTTTAAAAATTTAAACTTCCGACAAAAATAGACAGATACTCCATCACACATATTATTTTATAGGTACATATTATATATGTAGAAACTTATGTGAAGGAGGAGAGAATGCATGTTTCAACAACCTAACTTATATCAGCAAACGAATCCATATGCACAGCAAAATATGTACCAATATAATACGGATACATATTTACGGTATAATATGTATCCTTTCGAGCCTTATTATGGAAATCAAAATTATTATCAACCGTTTGAAGTGTCCTTTATGAATCAAGCTCAACAACCACAACAGCAGCAACCTTATGTGAATCAAGCTCAACAACCACAACAGCAGCAGCAACCTTATGTGAATCAAGCTCAACAATCACAAGCTCAGCAACCATACATGAATCAACCACAGCAGCAGCCTTATATGAATTCGCAATATTATATGCCACCACCATCTCCGTATGCTAATCAACAAGCGATGTTTTATCCACCAAAACAACCGTACCCGACGCAGGGTAAGCAAAAGCAACAACAGCCAAGTCAGTTTTCTAGTTTTGTTTCTCAATTTAAAACATCAGATGGTAACTATGATGTAAATAAAATGATGAATACAGCTGGACAAATGATGAATGCGATGAATCAAGTGACAGGTATTGTAAAGCAAGTTGGAGGCTTTTTTGGTAAGTGATGTTGAAGAATTGTCTATAAAAACAATGTAAATGAAATAAAGGACTAGACAAATTTCCTTGTAATAAATGGGTATATATAACAAACGGCTTTCTCTCTTTTCTCATACTGTAAAGTGTAATCAGATTTTTTTAACGAGAGAGGAGAGAAAAAACTATGCATCATTGTCATCCTTGCTTTGGAGGGCATAAGCCTACAGGACCTATTTGTACGACTGCTCCTGTCATTCATCCGACGAAACAATGCGTAACACACTCTTTTTCAACAACGGTGGTGCCACACATTTTCCCAACACATACAACACATGTACATCATCAACAAATTAAAAACCAAAACTTCTTCCCGCAAACAAATTCAAATGTAAATGTTGTGGACCCAATCGACCCAGGATTCGGTGGCGGATGTGGACCGTGTGGCCATGGTCATCATCATCATCATCACCACGGTCATCAAATATCTCCATTTGGGCCAGGACCGAATGTATCACCGTTTGGACCAGGACCAAATGTATCACCGTTTTTACCAAACAATGTATCACCAGTAGGTCCAAATATCGGACCAAACGTTGGTGGAATATTTAAAAAGTAAATGATATGTTAGAACTAGCGAAATGCTAGTTCTTTTTTTGTAATTGGAGTGTTGATATGAAAGTTATTGCAGTAACAGGATATAAGCCATTTGAACTTGGAATATTTAAAAATGATCATCCAGGAGTGGAGTGTATAAAGAAAGCATTACACCGTAAATTAATCACTTTTGTAGAAGATGGTTTAGAATGGGTTATAATAAGCGGCCAATTAGGTGTAGAATTATGGGCTGCTGAAGTTGTTTTTGAAATGCAAGTAGAATATCCTGATTTAAAATTAGCGGTATTCACTCCGTTTTTAGAACAAGAAGAAAATTGGAAAGAAGATAATCGTGAATATTACGAATTTATTCTTTCTCAAGCAGACCATGTTGATAGTATCACGAAACGGAAGTATGAAAGCCCAGAGCAATTTAAATTAAAAAATCAATTTTTTATTGAAAAAAGTGATGCGCTTTTAGCGGTATACGATGAAGAAAAACCAGGAAGTCCCAAATATATTGTAGAATCAGCAAAGAAAAAAGGAGAAATAGAAAATTATCACAGTTATTTCATTCTTTTTTCTGATTTACAAGATATAATAGAAGAGGAACAGTGGAATAATGCAGAGTAATATGTAATATAGTACTCGTATATATGATTGACAAAAAGCATTGTTTCTGAAAAAATTTAGTTAATGAAAGTTTTGGTAAAAATTTGAGGTGAAGAAAATGATTTCGGATAAAATTAAATTAACAGCGAAAGATATTTTAGAAAAAGAATTTAAAACAGGTATGAGAGGTTATCAGCAAGAAGAAGTAGACAAGTTTCTTGATATGATCATTAAAGACTATGAAGCTTTCCACAAAGAGTTTGAGCAATTAAAGCAACAAAATGCTCGTTTAAAGCGTGAATTAGAGGAACAAAAACTAGCAGTAACGCAAGTTCCACAACAACCTGTACAAACACCAGTTGCACAACCGGTTTATAACAACACGAATACGGATATTTTAAAACGCTTATCTAACTTAGAAAAAGCTGTATTTGGAAGTAAGTTATACGAATGATGTAAGGTGGGAAAAGGTTTAAGCATTTTACATAGAAAAAAACGTTGCAAAATCTTTTTGTTTCCACTATACTAATGGATGTCATAACGTTTGGGTAATCGCTGCAACGCCAACGTTGTAGAGGAAAGTCCATGCTCGCACGGCCTGAGATGGCTGTAGTGTTCGTGCCTAGCCAATTCATAAGCTAGGGTATTCTGGCTGTAAGGCTGGTTTAACGGCAGGGAAAAAACCTAAGTCCTTTCGGATATGGTTTGACTACCTTTAAAGTGCCACAGTGACGAAGTCCTTGAAGAAATGATAGGAGTGGAACGAGGTAAACCCCACGAGCGAGAAACCCAAATAATGGTAGGGGAATCTTTTCCAAGGAAATGAACGACGGGAAAGGACAGGTTTTATAACCTGTAGATAGATGATTGCCACCGGAGTACGAGGCGTGGGCCGTTTGTAGTACAAAGGAACAGAACATGGCTTACAGAACGTTATGAACCAACTATGAAATAACTCAGCTCTCCTTTGTTAGAGGAGGGCTTTTTATTTGTATGAAGTTATAAAGTATGAGTTAAAATGGTTAATGAGAAAATTTTTCGTAAAATGTAATAATTAATAGGACCAATTGCTATTAATTATTGTTTGAATATACATAAGAGGTGAATGCAAATGGGAAAAGTTACTTTAATTGCAACAGCGGCAATGGGTATTGAAGCGTTAGTTGCCCGAGAAGTTCGCGATCTTGGTTATGAATGTCAAGTAGAAAACAGCAAAGTAACATTTGAAGCAGATGAAAAGGCGATTTGTCGTACGAACTTATGGTTACGTACTGCGGACCGTGTAAAAATTAAAGTTGGCGAATTTAAAGCAACGACATTTGATGAGCTATTTGAAAAAACAAAAGCATTAAACTGGGGAGATTATATTCCAGAGAATGGTGAATTCCCTGTTATCGGTAAATCTTTAAAATCTGAATTATTCAGTGTTTCGGATTGCCAACGTATCGTTAAAAAAGCTGTCGTTGAAAAATTAAAAACAACATATAAACGTACAACTTGGTTTGAAGAAGATGGTCCGTTATTCCGTATCGAGATTGCAATGCTCAAGGATATTGCAACATTAACAATTGATGCGAGCGGTGTTGGGCTTCATAAACGTGGATACCGTATGGATCAAGGGGAAGCTCCGTTAAAAGAAACATTAGCTGCGTCTTTAATTAAATTAACAAACTGGAAGCCAGATCGTCCATTTGTTGATCCATTCTGTGGATCAGGTACAATTCCGATTGAAGCAGCATTAATTGGACAAAACATTGCACCAGGATTTAACCGTGGTTTCGCATCTGACGAGTGGGGCTGGGTAGGTAAACAAAACTGGCGTGAAGCTCGTCAAGAAGCTGAAGATTTAGCGAACTATGATCAACGATTACAAATCATTGGATCAGATATTGATCATCGTATGATTCGAGTTGCTCAAGATAACGCAGAAGAAGTAGGCTTAGGCGATTTAATTACATTTAAACAAATGCAAGTAAAAGATTTCACAACAAAAGAGGATTATGGCTACGTTGTAACGAATCCTCCATACGGAGAACGTTTAAGTGAAAAAGCACTCGTTGAACAACTGTATAAAGAAATGGGACAAGTATTCCGCCCATTAGATACATGGTCAGCGTATGTATTAACAAGCTACGAAGCATTTGAGAAGTGTTACGGAAAAGATGCGTCGAAGAAGCGTAAGCTGTTTAACGGATTTATCCGTACAGATTACTACCAATACTTCGGAAAACGTCCACCGCGTAATTCATAGTATAAAACTCCTCTAGCGCGCATATACTGGCTATTATGTAATGCGTAAAGGAGGAAGTCATATGGATAATTTTCAATTATCAATGATTCAAAAAGCTATTCACCGTACGTATGATGAGCTCGGAAAAGAAGTGGATAGTCAAGGTGCGATTGTAGATGAAATACAAAAAGCACAAGAAGAATATTTGTCAGCTCTTTCACATGAAACAGCGATTGATAAACGGTATTTAAAGTCATTAATATAGAAGAAAATTTTCCTTTTTCGAAAGGAAAATTTTTTTTCGTGAATTTCTATGTATTGCAACAGGGGAAAGTGGCTGCACACATATGCGTAGCAGTTGCTATTATCTTTTTATAGAAAAACTTTTTGGTTGGAGGCTAAGGATGTTTACTGAGAAGAGATTACCATTTGAAGTAGGAAAACAAGATAATTTTTATGATAAGTTGAATGAGTGGATTGGAGATGTGTTTTACGACATCCTTCCGGAAAAAGGCTTTGAAGAGCGTGATGAACAAATTTTTATGGCGTTTCAGTTAGAACGCGCTTTCCAAGAAAAGAAAGTTATGTTCGCAGAAGCTGGTGTAGGAACAGGGAAAACAATTGTATATCTTCTATATGCAATTTGTTACGCGCGTTATACTGGGAAACCAGCTATTATTGCTTGTGCAGATGAAACGTTAATTGAGCAGCTTGTGAAAGAAGAAGGGGACATCGCTAAGTTATCTGAAGCATTAGGGCTATCTGTTGATGTAAGGCTTGCAAAATCAATGGATAATTATTTATGCTTACGTAAACTTGAAGATGTTATGAGTGGACGAGCTCCAGAAGTAATTGAAGACGTATATTACGAGTTACCACAGTTTGTATTCGATCATGGTACGATGCAAAACTTTACTCACTATGGTGACAGAAAAGAATTTCCACTTTTAAATGACGAAGAATGGTCAAAAGTAAATTGGGATTACTTCCAAGATTGCTTTACTTGTGATTCTCGTCATCGTTGTGGACAAACTCTTTCTCGTGAACATTATCGTAAAGCAGCAGATTTAATTATTTGTTCTCAAGATTTCTATATGGATCATATTTGGACGTACGATGCTCGTAAGCGTGAAGGGCAAATTCCATTATTACCAGAAAGTAGCTGCGTTGTATTCGATGAAGGACATCTTGTAGAATATGCAGCTCAAAAAGCTTTAACATACCGTTTAAAGCAAACGATGATGGAGCAACTATTAACGAGATTGCTACAAAACGATATTCGTGAGGAGTTTGCACATTTAGTAGAAGAAACAATTTGGCAAACTGAACGATTCTTTGATGTGTTACAAGAGAATAAAAAGGAAATTGCCGGTTCTGATCGTCTAGAAATTACTGTGACAGAAAAAGTAACAGCTGAAGCGAAACGACTTTATGCAAAAATCGGTGAAGTTGGAGATGCATTAGTATTCGAAAGTGAAATGCATACAGTAAACACGTATGATTTAAATATTGTTGATGAGCATTTAGATGTATTAGAACATTCACTTCGTCTGTTCATGCACGAGAAAAATGTAATTACTTGGGGTGAAGAAGGTGATGGTGCCTTCACGTTAGTTATTATGCCACGTGCAGTTGAAGAAGTGTTACAAGAGAAAGTATTCTCGAAGAAAATACCGTATATTTTCTCTTCTGCGACATTATCGAACAACGATTCATTCGCTTTCACAGCTAATAGCCTAGGGGTAAAAGATTACTTGTCATTCTCAGTTGCTTCACCGTTTGATTACGAAGAGCAAATGACAGTAAACTTACTATCACATACGAAAGAAAATGAATGGGAAAGAAAGTGTCAATATACACTTGAAAATATACAAAAAACAAATGGACGTACGCTTGTATTATTCCGTACAACGCAAGAGCTTGCAGCGTTCAAAGAGTATGTAAGTAAAGAGCAAATGTCGGTTCCGTTCTTATATGAAGGAGATCAGGAAATTAGCCAGCTCGTTTCTCGTTTCCAAAATGAAGAAGAGACTGTACTTTGTGCGGTTCATTTATGGGAAGGTTTAGATATTCCTGGTTCATCATTATCGCACGTTATTATTTGGTCTTTACCATTCCCTCCAAACGATCCTGTGTTTGAAGCGAAACGTAAGCACGTAAATGATCCATTCTGGGATGTAGATGTACCATATATGATTTTACGACTTCGTCAAGGAATTGGGCGTTTAATTCGTACAAGTGAAGATAAAGGTGCTATATCAATTTTCTTATCTGATTCAGAAGATGAGAAAGTAGTTGCAGCTGTGAAAAATGTACTGCCAGTAGAAGGTAAAGAATTATAAGGAGAAAGCTTGGCGCTTGCCAAGCTTTTTTTCTATTATAAAAGGAATTTATGTTTCTGTGTCGAATTAAATTTGAGGTAGAAAAAGGAGGCTTTTATACGATGACAGTTGCTACATATGAAGTAGAAAAACAATTTTTAACATACGTGAAGAAGATACAAAATTACGGAGAAGCATTAAGTTTAATGTTTTGGGATTTAAGAACAGGTGCACCCAAAAAAGGTGTAGATCAGCGTTCAGAAGTAATTGGTATGCTTTCGTCAGAAGTGTTTGCTATGTCGACTTCAGATGAGATGGGAAACTATTTAACAGAACTTGAAGCTTTAATACGTGAAGATAAACTTTCTGAAACGACAAAGAAAATGGTTGAAGAGTGTCGGAAAGAATATGATAGAAATAAAAAAATTCCACAAGCTGAATATGAGGCTTATGTGAAATTAGAAGCGAAAGCAGAGAGTGTGTGGGAAGAAGCTCGCGAAAAATCTGATTTCGAAATGTTCCGCCCGTACTTAGAAAAAATTGTTGAATTTAAAAAGAAATTTATTACATATTGGGGTTATGAAATATATAAATATAATACATTATTAGACATGTATGAGCCAGGTATTACAGTAGAAGTTTTAGATCACGTATTTGGTCAACTTCGTGAGCGCATCGTGCCGCTTGTAAAAGAAATCTCTGAGTCTAAAAAAGGATTAAAAACAAGTGCTTTATCGGAACAGTTTTCAAAAGAAAAACAAAAGAACTTTACATTAGAACTATTAAAGCAATTGAATTATGACTTTGAAGCAGGTCGTCTTGATGAAACAGTACATCCTTTCGAAATTACATTAAATAGAGGGGATGTTCGTATTACGACACGCTATGATGAAAAAGATTTCCGTATGGCTGTATTTGGAACAATTCATGAATGTGGTCATGCAGTATATGAACAAAACATTGCAGAACAATTTGAAGGTACACCACTTTGCAGTGGTACATCTATGGGTATTCACGAATCACAATCATTATTCTTTGAGAACTTTATCGGCCGTAATAAATCATTCTGGAAGAAAAATTATGATTTATTAAAAGAGTATAGCGATGGTCAATTTGATGATATGTCAGTCGATGAGTTTTATGATGCAATTAACGAATCGAAGCCGTCATTCATTCGTATAGAAGCAGATGAGCTTACATACCCGCTTCATGTTATGGTGCGTTATGAATTAGAGAAAGAATTATTTGATGGTACATTACAAGTGAAGGACTTACCAGCAGCTTGGAATGATAAGATGGAAGCATATTTAGGAATTCGTCCGGAAAATGATGCACAAGGTGTATTGCAAGATGTTCACTGGGCTGGTGGCTCATTTGGATACTTCCCATCTTATGCGCTTGGTTACATGTATGCAGCGCAATTTAAGCAAAGAATGTTAAAAGACATTCCGAACTTTGATGCATTATTAGAAGAAGGAAACGTAACACCAATTCGTGAATGGTTAACAGAACATATTCACCAATACGGTAAAACGAAAAAGCCACTTGAAATTTTAGAAGATGTAACAGGTGAAGGCTTAAATGCAAACTACTTAGCCGATTATTTAGAAGCGAAATATAAAGAGATTTATGAGTTGTAAAAAAAGAGCTGCTTAATTGCAGCTCTTTTTTAAAGGGGGATGGGAGAATGGACTATACATATACAGTAATGACGCAAGAAGAAGCAGAAGAAATTGCATACAACTGGCATTATGAAGGGAAATATTCCTTTTACGATATAGAGGCAGATGAAGAAGATTTAGCTGAATTTTTACATGATGAAAGTAGAGGGGATCATACATTTTCTGTGAAGGAAAATGGCACTCTCATTGGTTATTTTACTGTTTGTAAAATAAATGACGGAACGGTTGATATTGGTCTTGGAATGAGACCTAATATGACTGGGAACGGATTTGGTTTACAGTTCTAAAACGCTATACTAGCTTTTAGTAAAGAAAAATATGGATGCAAGTATATAACACTATCAGTAGCTATATTTAATGAGAGAGCGATTAAAGTGTATAAAAGGGCAGGGTTTGAAGTAGTTGGAACGTTTATACAGAAAACAAATGGTAGTTGTTTTGAGTTTTTGAAAATGAATTATATATGTAAAAATGATTAAAAAACAGAAGAATCTCCTTCTGTTTTTTTATGCAGAAATAAATCATACTTTTTGTAATTGGAAGTTTTGAAATTTTGGAAGAGGATGTGTATGATTGAAGTTTAATAGTAAATAGCAAGTTTAGTAAGGAGAGACAGCATGAGTATAATTAAAACGAAAAATGAAATAGAGTTAATTCATAAATCTGGAAAATTACTTGCTTCATGTCATAGAGAAATTGCGAAGATGATGAAACCAGGTATTACTACAAAAGAAATTAATACGTTTGTTGAAGCATATTTAGAACAGCATGGTGCAACGTCTGAGCAGAAAGGGTACAACGGATATCCATATGCGATATGTGCATCTGTAAACGATGAAATGTGTCATGCGTTTCCGGCCGATGTTCCTTTAACTGAGGGTGATATTGTAACAATTGACACGGTAGTAAACTTAAATGGAGGTCTTTCAGATTCTGCTTGGACGTATAGAGTTGGAAAAGTTTCTGATGAAGCAGAAAAGTTGTTGTTAGTAGCTGAGAATGCTTTGTATAAAGGAATTGACCAGGCGGTAATTGGTAATCATGTAGGAGATATTGGCTATGCAATTGAAAGTTATGTAACAAATGAAGGTTTTTCTGTTGCAAGAGACTTTACGGGACATGGAATCGGTAAAGAGATTCATGAAGAACCAGCAATTTTTCATTTTGGGAAACAAGGACAAGGACCTCAGTTACAAGAAGGAATGGTAATTACAATTGAACCGATTGTAAATATAGGTATGCGATATTCTAAAGTAGATTTAAATGGGTGGACTGCACGAACGATGGACGGGAAATTATCAGCTCAATATGAGCATACAATTGCGATTACAAAAGATGGGCCAATCATTTTAACGAAGTTGTAATTGGAAATGAAAGAGTTTGCAAAACTCGAACAAAAATAGTAGTTTTTAAAAATTTGTACGTGTTTTTTCGATAAATGCTTTTCAAAGCATAAAAAGTACGTTATAATCCTTCTATAAAATAAATAGTTAGCTACACTCATATAATCGCGGGGATATGGCCTGCAAGTTTCTACCGAAGTACCGTAAATACTTTGACTATGAGTGAGGACGAATATAATTGCTTGTTTAGCATTCTTTTTTTGCGAAACTCCAAAAGCGCGTCTCTCACTTGTAACGAGTGGTGGTGGCTTTTGGAGTTTTTTTATTGCATAAGAGGGGGAACAAACATGAAAGTATTACAAGAAAAGATTTTGAACGAAGGAAAGGTTTTATCTGGTGACGTATTAAAGGTAGATGCTTTTTTAAATCATCAAATTGATCCAGTACTTATGCAAGAAATCGGAAAAGAATTTGCTAAACGTTTTAAAGAAGAGAACATTACAAAAATCGTGACGATTGAATCTTCAGGCATTGCACCAGCAGTTATGGCTGCATTAGAGCTTGGTGTAAAAGTAATTTTTGCACGAAAACGTAAATCGTTAACGTTACAAGATAATATGTACGTTGCAAACGTATATTCATTTACAAAACAAGAAACAAATGAAATTTCATTATCTCGAAATCATATCGATGAAAATGATCGTGTATTAATCATCGATGACTTTTTAGCAAACGGTCAGGCTGCTTTAGGTTTAATGAGTTTAGTAGAGCAAGCTGGAGCGAGTATTGCAGGGATTGGAATTGTTATTGAAAAAGCATTTCAAGATGGAGGAAAGAAGCTTCGTGAACAAGGCGTTCGTGTTGAATCACTAGCAGAAATTGCATCACTTGATAACGGCACAGTTACATTTGTACAGCAAAAAACTGCGGAGGTGAAATAAACGATGAAGCAGCATCCATTTAAAATTGCATCGCTTGGTATGCAGCATATGCTTGCAATGTATGCTGGAGCAATTATCGTTCCGCTTATTGTGGGCGGTGGACTTGGTTTAAATCAAAAAGAGTTAACATATTTAGTCTCAATTGATTTATTAATGTGCGGCGTTGCGACAATTTTACAAGCATTATCAAATCGCTTTTTCGGTATAGGACTTCCCGTTGTACTTGGTTGTACATTTACAGCCGTTGGACCGATGATTGCGATTGGAAAACAATACGGTGTGTCTTCAATTTATGGAGCAATTATTGCTGCTGGGTTATTCGTTGTTATTTTTGCGAAATTATTTGGAAAACTTGTAAAACTGTTTCCACCTGTTGTAACAGGATCTGTTGTTACTGTAATTGGAGTTACACTTGTTCCAGCAGCAATTAATGATATGGCTGGAGGAGTAGGAAGTAAGGATTTCGGTAGTCTTGAAAATTTAGCATTAGCATTTGGTGTGTTATTATTTATCATCATTATGTATCGTTTCTTTGATGGATTTATTCGTTCAATCTCTATTTTACTAGGTCTATTGTTCGGTACTATCGTTGCAGCGTTTATGGGGAAAGTAAGTTTGCAAGCGGTTGGAGAGGCGGATTGGTTCCACGGTATTCAACCATTTTACTTTGGTACACCAACATTTGAATTAACACCAATTATTACGATGATTCTCGTTGCTTGTGTAGGGATTGTAGAAGCAACGGGTGTATACTTTGCATTATCTGATATTTGCAATAAAAAAATCGGTGAAAAAGAATTAACAAAAGGCTATCGCGCAGAAGGATTAGCGATGGTGTTAGGTGGTATTTTCAACGCGTTCCCATATACAACATACTCTCAAAACGTAGGACTTGTTCAATTAACTGGAGTAAGAAATCGCGTTATTATTTATACTTGCGGTGGTATGTTAATCGCACTTGGTTTCATTCCTAAAATCGCAGCTATTACAACAATTATTCCGAAATCAGTACTGGGCGGTGCGATGTTAGCGATGTTCGGTATGGTTATGGCATATGGTATTAAAATGTTAAGTAGCGTTGACTTCGGAAGACAAGAAAACTTATTAATCGTTGCATGTTCTGTCGGAATTGGGCTTGGCGTAACAGTCGTTCCTACATTATTTTCACAACTTCCAGAAAGCATTCGTATTTTAACAGATAACGGAATTGTACTTGGAAGTGCTTCAGCAGTACTTTTAAATATCGTATTTAATATGGTGCCGCAGCGCAAAGTGAAAGTAGAAGAAGAGCCAGTATCTATGCAAAATGCAGTAAGAGAAGCGTAAAAAAGCAAGGTCTCGTTATGAGACCTTGCTTTTCTTTTTAAGTGGCATCATTTTCCCGTAAGTACCAAGACGCCAAATGTACTCAAGTGGCCCGTATTGGTAATGTGAAAGCCACCAGCGGCTAATAAAGATTTGTAACGTGTAGAAACTAATGCAGAATATTGGTCCAACCCATAATGGAGCAGGATAATAATTTTTAAGAAATAGACCAAATACAAGTAATGTAACAATTGTATGCGAGATGTAATTTGTTAATGCCATTCGTCCAACGTATTGGAATGGACGTAATAACGTTTGCCATTTTTCTTTTTGTAATAAACGCATTAGTGTGAAAATGTAGAATATGAATAACGTTTTTCCGCTAAACATTGTAAAGACCTGCATATAAATTGGTTCATAAAATGGTTTTGATAAGAAGTAACGAACCATGAAGAACCACATTGGTAATGTAAAAAGGAACATAATAATTTGCCATTTTTTAAGCTTTGGATCTAACTCTTTCGCGCGGCGGAAAATATCCTTTTTGCCGGCGTATAAACCAAGTAAAAACAGCCCAACTGTTTCTGGGAGCATAAGTAAATTTAATCCAATTCCATCAGCGTAAAATGCATGGAAACGATTTTGTATTTGTGACAGCCAGTCTTCTAATGGCATGATAGGTAAGGAAAAACCTAGCTCTTCCTTTGGTACCAATGCAACCGTAATACCAGCCATTAGCATAATGAATTGAAAAATACTCAATAAAACGATAGCCCATATTAAAATAGTACGAGGTTCTCTCTTATAAAATAAAAATAAGAAAAATCCAGCAATCGCATAAGTATGTAAAATGTCTCCGTCCCATAAAAGAACGTAATGTAAGAAACCGAATAATAATAAAATAAGTAAGCGGCGAACAAATAAAATTTTTGGATGATCTGTTTTCGCTTCAGCACGACTCATAAAAATATAAAAACCTAATCCGAATAAAAACGAAAAAATTGTATAAAATTTCGTTTGAATAAACATATCGTAAAATAGGCGAATGTAGCTGTCTATCCCTTCGTAAATTCCTGAAAGATCACGTGAGTCAACCCCGGCGATAACAGGCCAATTCACAAGAAAAATACCTAGTACAGCTATTCCTCTAATAATATCAATGGAGTGTATCCTCTCGCCTTGTGTGAGATTTTGTGTCATTTTTTTCCTCCTTGTTAAGTAATTCCCTTTTATTATACGAAATGTAAGGTGGAGGGGATAGGGGATATTTCCATTTTTTTAAACTGTTAAGTTATGTAGGATGAGATATAATAAGAGTGCACAACAAGTTTTAACCTTTTTCAAAACAGGCAGTAAAGCTCCTTCTTATAAGGAGCTTTCTTTATGAAAAGTGTTGATAATGATTCTCTTTAATGATAAACTGTATTCAAAAGTGATAATCATTATCAAAAAAAGGTTGGTGCGTAAGTATGGTATATGCATTAGTAGCAGGTACAGTCGCTGTATATGCAGTTATTGCGAAGTATGTTTTAAATGGAGTAGGAACAGCAAAATGAGTGATATGACATAAAATCCCTTTCATTTGTAAAAAGAATGAAAGGGATTTTTTATTTTTAATGAGAATATGCTGAAAATTTAGTATGATAGTAAAGTGAAACTGTAATCAATGGGTAGGTGTAACTCTCACTGGTTATGAGCTCGCAAATAGCGGGGAAAAGTATATACATCTTGGATAAAGGGGAACAAGGGGATGACAAACATAGTACAGACAAACGGTATGAAAAAACTTGTTTGTTTTTATGAAGAGTGGCAAAAACACGGCGATGCAGAGAATAGTTTAAAGTTGTTTGAGGTAATTCAAAAATATAAACAAGAACAGCTTATGATAGCGTTCTGCGGTCACTTCTCTGCAGGGAAATCAACGATGATGAATCATCTATATAAAGCGCAGTTGTTACCGACAAGTCCAATTCCGACAAGCGCTAACGTTGTCAAAATTGAAAAAGGAATGGATCGTGTTGTTGTAACGGTTAAATCTGGAGAGCAGTACGAATATGACGGTGCATATTCAGCAGAAGAATTAAAACAAATTTGTAAAGACGGCGATGAAGTAATTGGTGTTCATATTTATCGAAACGACGCGCCGATTCCTGAAGGGGTTATGTTAGTTGATACACCAGGGATTGATTCAACAGATGATGCCCATCAATTAGCGACAGAGTCGACACTTCATCTGGCAGATGTCATTTTTTATATGATGGATTATAATCACGTCCAATCGGAAGTGAATTTACAATTTGTTAAAGAATTGAAACAACGTAATAAAACGGTTTATCTCGTTGTAAATCAAATAGATAAACATAAAGAAAATGAATTATCGTTTGAGAATTATAAAGATAGTGTAAAACAATCATTCTCTAACTGGGATATTGAAGTAGATGGTGTTTATTATACGTCATTACGAATGATGAACCATCCACATAATGAAATTAGAAGCTTAGAAGCGTTAATTACTTCTATTATGAAAGAAAAAGAGCAGTATGTAAGGACTGGAATGGAGCGAGAAACAGAATATTTAATGGGAGAACATTTCTCGTTTATTGTTTCTGAAAATGAAAAAGCTCTCTTGAAATATGAGGAAGAGTTAGCATCACCACTTTCTATTTCAGAGGTAGTTGAAAAGAAGGAAGAGTTAACGGAAGCGAAAAATCGTGAGGCAAGTAAAGAATCTTATGTGAGAAATGAATTTATAAAAGGTTTACAAGCTATATTAGATAACGCATATTTAATGCCGTTTGAAATGAGAGAATTGGCAAATGCATATTTAGAAACGAAATTAACAAAATTTAAGGTCGGTTTGCTATTTGCGAAAGGAAAGACGGAGCAAGAAAAACAAAGACGTGTAGAGGCGTTTTATTCTGCCCTTCAAAAGACTGTTGAAACGCAGCTTGATTTTCATGTGAAGGAATTTATTGTAGCCTTCTTAAAAGAAGAAGGATTGTTCACGGAGGAAATTGGGAAAGACATATATGGGTTAGAAATTGCTTTCGGACCAGAAATGTTGGCTGAAGTAATTAAACAAGGCGCAGGTTTCACAGGTGATTACTTACTTCTTTATACAGCGGATGTAGCGAATGAACTGAAGAAACGTTATTTTATAAAAGCACAGCAAATTTTTGATAAAAGTGCGGTCGTTTTAAAGCAAAAGGTGAGAGAAGCAGTTGCTCGTATTGAAGAAGAGATTGAAACATATACGATGCTGCAAACGGCGAAAGAAACACAATTACAATACAGTAACAATTTGGAGGCATATGAAGACTATTTACGAAATGTTTGGCACGATCATGTTGCTACGCCTGAAGGGCTGCAAATAGATGAGATATTGCAAAGGGAAAAGCAAATTGTTAGTGAGAAATTTACACTACAAGAGCAGGAAATCGTAAGCGATAACGTAGCGGTTCATGAAGAAGAGCTGAAAGGAACGACGGCTTTAAATATTCAGCGGATATTAGAGAAAGTGAAAAAAGCTGAAACGATATTAGAGCCATTGCCAGCGCTGAAACATGTACAGCAAGAGGTAATAGAGAAAAGAAGACGTGTGGAAACAAAACAATTTACAGTAGCGTTATTCGGGGCATTTAGTGCTGGAAAATCATCATTTGCCAATGCCTTACTCGGTGAGAAAGTACTTCCTGTATCACCAAACCCGACGACGGCAACGATTAATCAAATTTTGCCGGTTACAGAGGAAAAACCACACGGAACAGTAATTGTTCAGTTTAAATCAAAGCAAGCGTTATTAGAAGATATGAAAGCTGTTTATAAGCTGTTTCATTATGAGATTGCTACGTTAGATGAAGCGTTAGCACAAATTGATAAAGTTATGAAATATCCTTCACCAACTGGGAAGCAAAAAACAACATTTAGCTTTTTACGAGCGGTACAAAAAGGATATGATGCAGTTTCTACTTATTTAGGAGAACAAGTACAAGTTACATTAGAAGAGTTCTCTGATTATGTAGCGAATGAAGAGAAATCATGCTTCGTTGAGTATATGGAACTTTATTATGATTGTGCTTTAACAAGGCAGGGAGTAGCGCTTGTAGACACACCTGGAGCGGATTCTATTAATGCTCGCCATACGGATGTTGCATTCCAGTATATTAAAAACGCAGATGCTATTTTATTTGTAACATATTATAATCATGTATTCTCTCGTGCTGACCGTGAATTTTTAATTCAGCTTGGTCGTGTAAAGGATACTTTTGCCCTTGATAAAATGTTCTTCTTAATTAATGCGGCGGATTTAGCAGAGTCTGAAGAAGAACTTGAAATGGTAAAAGGTTATATCGCAGATCAGCTGCTGCAATACGGTATTAGAAATCCGCGTTTATTTGCAATTTCAAGTTTATGTGCGCTTGAAGAGAAACAAGGAAAGAATGTTGAAAAAGAGAAGTATGGTATTTTACAAAACTCTGGGATTACGAAGTTTGAGGAATCATTTACGTCCTTTATGATGAGAGATTTAATGCTTGTTTCTGTGCATGCTCTATATGGTGCTTTGCAAGGGGCAGATCAGCTTTTAGTAAACATGATAAAGGGTGCAAAACAGGGGAATGAAGAGAAAGAGAAGCAAACGAAAAAATATGAAGCAGAGCGTGATCAACTACTTCATATCATTTCATCATATAGTGTACTTGCTGAAGAACAGGCGATGCAAAATGAAGTGAAAGAGTTGCTTTATTACGTGCAACAGCGTCTATTCCTGCGCTATAACGATGTGTTTACTGAATTTATTAATCCGGCGTCACTTCGAACGGATGGAAATGTGAAAACACAATTGCAACAGTGTGTTATGGAATTAGTAGCATTTATTCAGCATGATTTATTGCAAGAAATGCGTGCGACATCATTACGCCTTGAAAAATGGATAGACGAAGCGATGAAGCGTGCAAAGGACGAAATTGTAGTGAACTGTAAAGTAGAAAATGAATCAATTTCTATGAATGGAATAGTGGAGTATGAATATAAAGATATTACACATAAAGAACCGTTCCCTTCAGTTGAAATAAAAGATTTCAAAAAAGCACTGGCACATTTTAAAAATGAGAAAAGCTTTTTTGAAAAGAATGACAAAGCTTTTATGCAAGAAGACGCTAAATCTGTATTAGAACCGTTCGTATCAAACTATGTAGCTGATGAAAAAGATTTATTTGTTCATCATTATAAGCAAGAGTGGGATATGAAGTGGAACTTATTCCAAAAAGTGATGCAGCAAGATGTGATGAACTATTATGAAAGTATATTGTTTGCATTGGCTGAAACGATCGATGTATCTCTATATGAACAAAGTAAAGAACAATTGCAAAAGCAGTTAGTAGAGATTGAAAAAGAAATTTATGTTATATAGTCGTTATGAGAAAAAGATTCGTTCAATTTTCTTTTGCAGTACAGTATCTAAAGATTTTACAAATCCAGCAAATTCATCGGTAGAAATCATATGAGTAAGAACGAGTCGTCTGCCATCTGGTGTTTCACCGCATAAGACGAATGAAGAAAATTCATATGTTTTGTTTTCAACTACTAATTTTGGATAGGAATACGTGTCGCTTTTCTTCTTCTTTCCATCAATAGAGATGACGTTGCATTTTTTCTCATTGTTGTCCATGGTGAATCCCTCCTTTCTATTACTTATGGTAGACAAGGAGGGTTTAGAACAATAGAGAAGGGGGAATTTTTTATGTCTGTTGTAATAGAACGTATTCCAAAAGAGGCTATACCGAAGTCTTTATTGCTACTTGCTGATCCAAGTGAACGGCAAATAGCTACATATGTACAAAGAGGATTAACATACGTAGCTAAGCAGGGGGGGAGCGTTATCGGTGTATATGTTCTTTTGGAAACAAGGCCAAAGACGATGGAAATCATGAATATTGCGGTTGCAGAGCATTTACAAGGAAAAGGGATTGGGAAGAAGCTATTAAGGCATGCTGTAGAAACTGCTAAAGGATATGGTATGTCAAAACTTGAAGTTGGTACAGGCAATTCTAGTGTTTCACAACTTGCTTTATATCAAAAATGTGGATTTCGTATTTTTTCTATTGATTTTGATTACTTTTCGAAGCATTATGAAGAAGAGATTATTGAAAATGGGATTGTATGTCGTGATATGATCCGGCTTGCAATGGAATTGAATAAAAACGTATAACTATTTAGGGGGAAGAGAAGATGGAAGTACATAAAGCAATTACAGCACATTCTCGTAAACAAAATGAAAGTGTAAAAGCATGTTTACAATTAGATGCACAGCGTGAAGCAGCTATTGAAGCTGCCGTATCTCTTGCGTCAAATGGGAAAGAATTTTCGGTTGATGTCATTAATGTTGTAACGAAGCAAATTAATGATCTTGCAAAAAATGGTGTTACCTTGCAGCGTAAATATGTTACAGAAGAAATGGTTATGGAGTATGTAAGTCGTTTGAAAGAGAAAGAAGGTCGTTAAAGATGATAGTTACAGTCGAATGGTTACGTGAGCATATAGAAGATGAGAATGTCCGTATAATCGATTGTCGTTTTGATTTAGCGAATCCTAATTGGGGTAGAGAAAAGTATGAAGAAGGACATATTCCTCATGCGTTATATTTTGATTTGAATTTAGATTTATCAAGTCCTATAGCAGAACATGGTGGCCGCCATCCTTTACCAAATATTGAGGAGTTTGCAGACAAGCTTTCGGAGGCTGGTATTGATGAGCATACGACAGTAATTGCGTATGACAGTCAAGCCGGTGCAAATGCTGCTCGTTTATGGTGGTTATGTAACTATGTAGGACATGAGAAAGTATATATATTAGATGGTGGTTTCCCGGCTTGGAAAGAGAATGGACTACCGACAACAACGGAAATTCCTGTTGTTATACGAAAAACATTCAAAACAAACATACAAGATCATATGCTTGTAACGATGGAAACGGTCAGAGAGAATATCCGTGCAGGTGCGGATGTTACATTAATTGATTCTAGAGAGCCAAAGCGTTATGCTGGTGTCGAGGAACTTGTCGATCATAAAGCAGGTCATATTCCGACAGCGGTAAACCATTTTTGGAAGGATGGAATGTTGCAATCAGGACAATTTAAGAATGGAGCTGGGCAACAAGAACGCTTCCAAAATCTTTCGAAAGATAAGGAAACCATTGTATATTGTGGTTCTGGTGTTACAGCGTGCCCAAATATCGTTGCATTAAAATTAGCTGGATTCCAAAATGTTAAATTGTATGCAGGTAGCTGGAGTGATTGGATTTCTTATCCAGAAAATCAAATTGCAAAAGAAGAAGATTAATCACTTGCATGCAAAAATAATTTGTATTAAAATAAGGTCACAAGCAAGAGATTGCTCGAAAAACTTTGTATTTTACACATTGGAAACAATGTGATAATATAACGACAAGTAAATAATACATCCTGCGGTGTACGTAACTTATTTATGTCTAAAACCGATGTTAGTTATACGGAAGCTCAATATTTAGCGACCATCATCAAGCCTTCCTTGTGGAGGAAGATGTACGGTAACTGTGAGGGCATCCACCTGCGAGTAGCGGGTTTTTGGACATTTACGAGGAACGGCACGTGCGGGGGTCTTATTTCAACTAACCTTATATAAAATTCCTACGGTGTACGTAGCTTATGCATGTCTTAAACCAATAAGTTTAATATGGAAGTTCAATATTTAAATGTAGCTAACATGCCATCTTTTTAAGAAGGAAGTTACAAACATTTGTGAGAGCATCCACCTGTGAGAGCAGGTTTATGGACATCTAGAGAGAACGGCATATGTGGGGCTATATAAAAACCTTACGTTTTATACGTAAGGTTTTTTGTTGCATAGATATATCAATATTATCTTGATTCACCTGTGAAGTTTCCGTAATAAATGTAGCACTTTCTGTCTTCATCAATCTCTCTTGAATCTAAGGAGAACTCCATAGACATGCCGTCTCGCTGAATATATATAATATCTGAATGAAGAGATGGTAAAATTTCTTCATAGTTCCATACATCTTGACTATCTACTATGTTTGAACTCGTTTCACTTAGTTCTCTAATTTCAAAACCGATGTAGGAGTATGTAGGGTCTGAAGGGTCATTTGCGAAAACTTCTTTTTGAATATAAATAACTGCTGTTCCGTCTGGATCAACCGAAGTTGCAGTAACAACATAAGTATTTTTCTCTTTAATAAAATATTCACAAGTCATGCGTGCGATAATTTCAGAATTAGAAATATTGGCGTAGTTCCATAAAGCAGGATACCCTTTCGTTTCATCATTAAGTCGATATTCTAAGCGCATTTAATCCCTCTTCTTCCTTTTTCTTCTACTTTATCATGCCATCCTATATAATAGGAATAGAATTTAAAAAGGGGAGTGCGAAGGTGACAAAAACGAAATGGCTAGTAGGTGGTGTCGTAACGTCTTTAATGACTGGCACTTTATTTGGTTGCGCACAAGATCTTCCCCCAAAACCAAATGATAATAGTTGTTCTGATTGGGATTGGGATGATGAACTTGGGGTATGGCAGTGTGATGATAGTAGTTCAGGTTATCGTGGGCATTATTTCTATGGTGGGCGATACTATCAAAATAAATCCACTTTTAAAAATTCATCGGCGTTTAAATCGTATCAATCGTCTGCTGAATTTAAAGGTGGAATTGGAAGCGGTTCAAAGGGAGGATTTGGGGGCTAAAATATGTCGCAATACATAAGGGATCGAAAAGAATTTTATTTAAAATATCCGGATTTTTGGTCGGATTTATATGAATGTGAGTATAGTTTGTTTCATGTTTTTTCTATAACAAATCAGACTTTGGACCAATTACACTTAGCGACTGAACGAATGGGGAAAATATTTTTTAAGACTGCTAGACTGCTGCGTAATTTAAGTGACGAACAGCTTCTAGATCTTGGCTTTCCATCCGCGAGTTTATCTTTCATTAGAATGAAAGGGCTCTATCCTGAATCTGTAATTTCGCGATTTGATTTTGCTGTAACAGAGGATAACAAAATCAAAATGCTTGAGTTTAATAGTGATACACCAACTTTTATTGTGGAATGTTTTCAAATGAATGGGAAAGTATGTGGAAATCTAGGCTATGATGATCCAAACTCGGATCAAGAACGATTGCTATCTTCTGGTGTAACGAAAGCAGTAATGGAAGCGACAAAGGGATTAGATAATCCAAATGTTGTTTTTACAGCACATCATGAACATATCGAGGATTGGAATACCACTATGTATTTAAGTCAGCTATGCCATGTTGAAAATAAAGTAGTGCCAATGTCAGAACTTAGAATTACAAAGGATGCTCTAGTCGATAAAGATGGGGCGAAGATTGACGTTTTATATCGCCAAACATATCCGATAGAAGATTTAATTGAGGATCAAGATCCTGAAACAGGAGATTTGGTAGGTGTGGAATTGTTACAACTTGTAAAAGCCGGAAAGCTTTTTATAATAAATCCTTTGTCAGCATTTTTACTTCAGCCAAAATCAATTCAGTGTCTTATTTGGGGGTTAGCAGAAGAAGAGGCCTTTTATACAAATGAGGAACAACAGTGGATTAAAGAATATATGTTACCTACATATTTAGAACCAGATTTATTTTTAGGAAAAGGTTCTTTCGTTCAAAAACCTTCATTTGGGAGAGAAGGAGATACAATTACGATTCGCGATAAAGACGAAAATATTATGCTTCAAAATGCACACCAAACATATAAAGCGTCACTGCCGATATTTCAAAAGTATATCGAACTGCCAGTCGTATCCTTGGAAACAGAAAAAGGGATCGAGAAACTGTCATATGTGTTTGGTTCGTTTTTAATTGCTGGAAAAGCGAGTAGTATCGGTATTCGCGCGGGAGAAAAGATTACAGGAAATGAATCGTACTATTTACCGGTAGGTATAAAAAGGAGGGGGAAAAATGATTAATTTTTTATTATATTTAGCAGTAACACTTGGACTTTTATGTATTGGTCTGTTCTTGATGGAAGTGACAACGAAAGTTAAGGAATTTAAGTTAATGGCTCAAGGTAATAAGGCGGTAAGCTATGTGCTTGGAGGGCGATTACTTGGGTTAGCTATCGTTTTATATTCGACAGCAGCTAATTCAATTTCACTTCTTGATATGATTTCGTGGGGAGCAGTTGGGATTTTGGCTCAAATTATCGTCTTTTATTTAGCTGAGTGGCTTACACCACGCTTTAATATAAACAAAAGTCTCGAAGAAGATAATCAAGCAGTCGGTCTTTTTCTTATGTTTTTATCGCTTTCAATTGGGATTGTAATTGCTGGTTGTATAACTTATTAAAAACTTTACGTTTAAACGTAAAGTTTTTTATTTTATTCCGTAAAAGCCCGATTGGTGAGGGCTAATAATCAGTGGGGGATGAACAAAACCCCCACTGATTAAAGTTTCACTTTATATACGTTAGTTTGCCATACCATTTGAAAAAATTGTAGGCTACGGTTGACATCTATTTTAAATAAGAGTAACATTTTCAATGTAATGAAAATAAGTCTCTGTTAGGTGAGGCTCCTGTATAGAGAAATGCTACTGCCCAAAAATGTCGAGAGACGCCAATGGGTCAACAGGAATGATCGAATTAAGGTTTTTCTTAACGTAGCTGGTAATGTACCTATGCTATACAGTGCTAAAACTCGGTGAGGGAGAGGTCCGTAGATTTCTAATTATATTAGAAATCGTTTATTTGTGTATGTAATGGCCGCTACTCTCTTAAGGGTAGGGGTCTTTTTTGTTACCAAGCTATGAGTAATTTCATATTATAAACTATAAAATTAAACGAGGAGGTGAGGAGCATGTCAAATTCTGACTCGGTTCCGTTACCCATATACTTCAAATCAAAAATATATGATGTAGGCAGGAAACGATTTGTTCCTCCCTCTATATTTATCACAATATAGCGTTTATAAAGCGCGAGACACTTTCACAGTAAAGTGGATAAATTGAGAAACAAAGCGTTTCTTCCTATGTTGTAAAGGAGGAGACGATAATATGTTATATGCAAACAAAACTGTGGGTAACACGTCATATAAACTAAGTAAAAAATCAATAAAAGAACAAACAATGCTCCAAAAAAATAAAGATTTATTAATTGAAATTGCAACAAGAGATGTAAAATCTGTATTTGCATATTTTAAAACAACAAGAGACGGACTATCAATGAAAGAGGCACAAAAACGTATTCAAGTATATGGCCGAAATGAACTAACTTCAAAAAGAGCACTTCTTGCAGAAGTAATGATGAAGCTAGGTGGCATGATTCCAGGTTTTTCAAAACAACGTGTGTGTGATGAATTACAACGTGAAACGATTACTGTATCTAGAGTAGAATGTTCTAGTAGTACAGGGCTAAATAGTGAACTGAAAATGATGGAGATACCTGTGCAAGAACTTGTACCTGGAGATATGATTTTTCTTTCGGCTGGAGATGCTGTGCCAGCTGATGTACGTATTATTTATGCAGATGATTTATTAGTGAATGAGTCTGTGTTAACGGGAAACGAAGCGAATATAGAGAAGTTTGAGAGCTGCTATCACCTTGAACGTAAACGGTTTATTCCATTAAAACGGATGAAAGATTATAATCCACTTGAGCTTGAAAATGTATGTTTTAAAGGTTCGCATATTGTTAGTGGAAATGCAAAAGCTATCGTTGTTTCTACTGGAAAAAATACGTATTCAGGCATCTTGCATACTTGTTGTAGTAGAACGTCTTAATGTGTTAATGATGCTAAATATACAAAAACAATGTATAATAGACAAAGTTGAGCAAAAACGTAGAATGGTAATCTATTTATATAACCTTACGTGATAACGTAAGGTTATTATTTTTTTAATAGGAGAGGAATTATGAAAAAAGTATTATTAGTTGATGGTATGGCACTATTATTTCGTGCTTTTTACGCAACAAGTGTCTACGGACAATTTATGAAACGACAAGATGGAACCCCTACGAACGGGATTCATGGTTATATGAAACACTTATTAACAGCTACGCAAGCGATCGAACCAACACATATCGTTACATGCTGGGATATGGGAAGTACGACATTTAGAACAGAATCGTTCTCGAATTATAAAGCAAATCGTGCAGCGCCACCAGAAGAATTAATTCCTCAATTTGATTTAGTGCAAGAAATGACTGCAAAATTATCCATTCCAGTTATCGGTATGAAAGGCTACGAAGCCGATGATTGTATCGGTACGCTTGCAAAACAATATTGCAATGAAGCTGAAGTTTATATTTTAACAGGTGATACGGATTTACTTCAACTTGTTGATAAGAGCGTTACAGTCATGCTTCTGCGTAAAGGAATTGGAAATTACGAATATTACACACCGGAGAAAATCATGGAAGAAAAAGGTGTAGAGCCGTGGCAAATCGTCCATGCAAAAGCTTTCATGGGAGATACAAGTGATAATTATCCAGGGGTAAAAGGTATCGGTGAAAAAACAGCGTATAAGCTTATTCAAGAGCACGGAACAGTATCCGCTGTACTAGAAAATGTAGAATCATTAACAAAAGCGCAGCGTACGAAGATTGAAAGTGATTTAGAGAACTTAAATATTTCGTTACAATTAGCCCAAATTCACTGTGAAGTTCCAATTTCATGTTCACTAGAAGAAGGATTACACACAATGGATGAAGAAAAACTTAGATTTGTTTGTGAAGAAATGAATTGGGGAAGACCTGAAATATTAATAAATATGCTATAAATAGTTTGGGAAGAGGGATGTTGCATAAGTCGAACTTTGACTTGGTGACACCTTCTTTTTGTTTTTGTAAACAGTATGATAATAAATAAAATTATGGCGAACTCAATTTTAAATATATAAATATTTCGACAAGATATAATGATAAAAGTTGATGAAAATAATAACTTTTATCATGAAGTGAATTAATTTCAACATAGTTTTAGATAATCATTTTTTCGTGTTCACAAAGTTGTCAGAAAATAAACGAGATTTTCATATGAAGTTCAAATAGAATTCACAACAATCAATTATTATAAGAACACACAGATAATTCTTTATCTTTTATATAAACCATCCCCCAAGGAGGACAATGAAAATGAGAAAAAAAGTGAGAAAATCGTTTAAACAATTATTAATTGAAAATAAACAATCACTATTAAATAATAAAGAAAATATGAAAGAAATTGAAGAGAGAATTGAGAAACGACATGTAGCATATAGTGGTGCCAGTAATTAAATAAAATAAAAAAGATAGCCTATGTAGGCTATCTTTTTTATTTTATATTGAAAAAACGCTATTCAGCTCTTTAATTTTGTAAATATGCAAGATATTTTTATAGCGTTTTTCTATCAATATTACTCATTTTTCGAGGTTGAAATTGGTATATACCAATTTTTGAGATTTTCTATTCAAAATATTACAAAAAATGTTACAATACACTCAAATTTATACTATAAAATCATTTTAATATGAAAAATTGGAATGAAAAGAAAGGAGAGGAATATGAATAAAGATGTCGCTTTGAAATGATTATTATCATTTCATTAGGAGTTGAGGTAAAAAGATGAAAAGATACGAAGAATTGGACTCTATAAGAGGGATTTCTTCATTAGTAGTAATGATTGGTCATCATTTAATGATTTTTTCAGCATTTCAAAATTACAGTTATGAAGATAATAAACCATTTGTTGTGTATCTATTAAAAGAAACGCCTGCTCGTCTAATTTTTAGTAGTGGTAACGAATCAGTTATTATCTTTTTTGTTTTGAGCGGATTTGTTTTGTATGAATCTATTCAAAAAAACTATAGTAGCTATGGGTCATACCTTTTAAAACGTATATGCAGAATATATATTCCTTATATTGTGGCAATAATTATAGCTATTGTATGCCAGATTACAATTAGTGAATATGGTATTTCTTATTTAAGTGAATGGTTTAATCGCTCATGGACGATTGAAAGTTCTTCAAGCTTAATCGCACAACATATTTTATTGGTTGGGAAATATAATACAGATGCATATAACGGTGTGATTTGGTCACTTGTCCATGAAATGCGAATATCAATAATTTTCCCGTTAATTTTGATGATTTGCTTACGAAAAACGTTAAGGTGTTCATTACTATTATTGTTTAGTTTTAGTATATGTTCTGTCGTAATATTATTTTTGTTTCGCTCGGGCTTAACATTAACAAGCTATGCATTAACATTGCATTACACAGTACTGTTTTTACTAGGAGCACTAGTTGCGAAGTATAAAAATAATTTAATAGTTTTTTATAGTAATTGTACTAAAAACACAAAAATTGCATGGTTTTTATTTGCGATTTTACTTTTTATGTATGAAGGGCTTATAGGAGAAATTAAAGTGCTCAATAATTTTATATTTCGAGACTACGTAGTGGCGATAAGTGCATGTTTATTTGTCATATTAAGTTTGTCAATATCAACTTTGTCGTCCTTACTACATAATAAATATTTGTTATATTTGGGGAAGATTTCTTACAGTCTTTATTTATACCATATTATATCGTTGTTTTCCCTTATATACATGCTCCATGAAATATTACCGTTGCCTATTATTTTAATTTTTTCACTTGTTTTTTCGTTTATACTTGCAATGCTTTCGTATGTATATGTAGAAAAATTTGCATTCGGAGTCGGAAAGTATGTAACAAAACAAGTGGATAGAAGAGAGAAAGGGTTATCTGTAAAGAGTGAATTGCAGGATGTTATTCAGAAAAGGGCGGTGAAATAATTGAAGCAAGAAATGAGTATAAAAGATTTTCAACAATTACTGAAAAGAAGATTCGTAACGATTATTTTAACGATGTGTTGTTTAACCGCTTCTTTAGTTCTTATCTCTATGTATGTTTTAAAGCCGTCATATCAATATTCAACGCAAATTCTTGTTGGGAATTTAGATGAGTTTAATAAGGAAAATTCAACAAATAAAACACAAGAAAATAAGCAACTAGTAACATCGTATGTTGATATTTTAAAAAGCCCATTAATTATTTCAACAGTCAAAAAAACTTTGAAATTAGAGCAATCAAGTTATGAATTAGCACAAAAAATCTCGGTTGTGAATACGGACAACTCACAAATTGTAACTGTTACAGTAAAAGATTCCAATCCGAAAATCGTGAAAGACATTGTAAAGACATTGGCAGAGCAATCACAAAAAAGCTTTCAACAGTACACAAATGTACAAGGGGTGAAAGTATTAACTGATCCTGAGTTACAGGAACAGGCTGAAAAATTGTTTCCGAAATTTCAACTGATCATTCCTATTTCTTTAATTGTTAGTTTTTTTGTTGGGATAGGTTTAGCTGTATTTCAAGATTATTTTGATGAACGTATATACACGGAACAAGATTTAGAGAAAATAACAACAGTCTCTGTTATTGGTCACATAAATATGGAACCAAATAGAAAAAAGAAACCTACAGAGGTTGATAAAAAATCATCTATATATCGAGGTGAACATGTCGATGTTTAGGACAAAGAAGCAGCTTCCATTCAATTTGCATGATGATCTGATGAAAGAGCAGTTTTATACGGTGTATCACGAGCTGAAAAAATCCGGAAAACAACTGTTCACAGTTAGTTCAACGAAGGACAGAGGTGTTGTTGCCTCGCTTATAGTAAATATGGGTCTAGTGTTTGCGGAAATGAAAAAAAAGGTGTTACTTATTGATGTGAATTTTTCTGACCCTAAACTACATGTATTATTACAAAGTGATCACATGATAACAGTAAACGATATAATAAGCTCTTCCTCCTGCAATTATGAATCTTTTTCTAGTAATTTGTCTAATTACTTATATTGTATTCCTGCAAAAAAAACAGTACATACAGGGACGCCTTTAGTTGCTATGGATGAATTTGATAATGCGATTGCTAAGTGGAAAGAAGATTTTGATTACATTTTCGTTTATTCTTCTGAAGTATTTGAACTTCCTGCTACGCACATTATTGCAGGGAAATGCGATGGAGTGGTTTTAGCAGTTAAAAAGCAAAAAGATTCATTACGTACAGTGCAAAAAGTAATAGCGGATATAAATAGGAAAGAATGTGAATTAATAGGTATAATTTTATATTCTTGAATGTGGGGGTAACGATCCATGATTCGTGAAACAAATCAAGCCAAGTTGTATACGATTCCGGCTCAAGAAAAGCCTAGCATATTGAATCGAAGTGTAAAACGCTTGTTTGATATTATATTTTCAATCATATTGTTACTATTAACAATACCAATTATGTTGTTCTTTTGTATTATGATTACCTTAGAAACATCAGGGGCTCCAATATACTTTCAAGAACGTTTAGGTATAAACGGGAAGAAGTTTAATGTATTTAAATTAAGGTCGATGGTAAAGGATGCTGAAATGAACGGACCACAATGGGCAAAAGAACATGATCAAAGAATTACAAAAGTTGGATTGTTTATAAGAAAAACGAGAATTGATGAATTACCACAGCTCTTAAACATTTTAAGAGGAGATATGTCTTTTGTAGGCCCTAGACCAGAGAGAGAGTTTTTTTATAATGAGTTTGATGCGTATATTCCAGAATTTAAGGAACGTTTAATAGTAAAACCAGGATTAACAGGATGGGCACAAATAAATGGAGGGTATAATCTTGATCCAAAGGAAAAGTTGAGGCTGGACATGGAGTATATTGAAATGAAAACATTTCGGATGGACATCCGTATTTTATGTAAAACCGTTTTAATTGTATTGAACGGTAATGGTGCAAGATAAATATATATGTAAACAAACAACATATGTAAGTAGGTTACTTGCAAAGGAGAACTTGTATGGGTAGATCTATTCTAAGCAATATTATCCATCTATTTTATAGTACGATTTTAGCTAACCTTCTTCAGGCCGTCAGTTTAATTGTTTTAGCAAACTTTTTTAACGCACAACATTATGGGATGTTTAGTGTTGCCATAGCAGTGACGTTTGTTATGTTATTTTTTACAGACTTAGGACTTAGTAATACGTTTCTTCGAGAAGGGGCAAAGGATGGAGCAGATTTAGAGAAGATTTTATCATCGTATATAAAAATAAGGATGATTCTATTTATTCTTATTTCTATAATCGGTTATATTGCTATTCATTATATGTATGCGGATAAAAATTTAATTTATATGATGATAAACGTAATGTTTTTCATGTTAATAGGATTAACTTGGCAAAACATAGGGATTGCCTATTTTCAACTGACGGAACGTATGAAGTATATAGCGCTCATAAAAGTTGTATCAGCATCAGTTGTCATTATAATTACATGTTTTTGTATTTTCGGAGAGTTACCGGTGTATGTAACAGCTCGCTTATATGCTTTTGGGTATATGATTGGTGGTTTATTCAGTATATATATCATGAGAAGAAAGACGAAAATGAATATGAAAGTCGTAATTCATAAAGCGTTATTTTGGCAATTAACTCCCTTTATTATTAGCGGTTTTTTAATAATGAGTACGCCACAATTAGCGCCTATCTTGCTTAACTATACATTGCCATTAAGTATGGTAGGTGTTTTTGCAGTGGCGTACCGGATGCCGGCAGCTTTATATCAAGTACCAGGGGTAATTGCAGGTGCATTTTTTCCGGTGCTCTTTAAGCATTATAACCAGAATAATATAGAAGAGCATACGAAATTAAATTTACTTCAAATTAAATCAATGGCGATTGTAGGAATATGTATGACGATCGGTTTATATCATTTAGCACCATACTTTATTTCTATATTTTTTCATGAAGAATGGAGGAATGCAGTAGAACCACTCCAAATATTATCATTTCTTATTGTGCTACAAAGTTTAAATATTGCCATTGCTGACGGTTTAACGACGAGTGGTTGTCAAAATAAGAGGACTGTTGTGCAGTGTGTAGCATTGGTGATAGGTGGGGTTATGCTTTATAGCTTTAGTAGTCTTGGTGGAGTGATAGGAGCGGCATACGCTATGGTTTTATTTGAAATAGTCGCTTTAGTGGGATATATAGCGGTAAGTGTAGTGAAGAAAAAAATTGTATTCCAAATTGTAATACCGTATACAATTTATTTTGGTGTAACCTTTATTGGAGTGCAATATATATTGCATACATATCATTTAATTGCGCTTGTTCTTAATATACTAATTGTAGTAGCTGCCATATTCCTATATGATTATGAGCTAAAAAAACTTCTTCTTTCTTTTATAAGAAAAATACGCAAAAAGGATTATATTACGAAACAGGGGATATAGCCTATGGAAAATAATATGAAAGTATCAATGGGATGGATTATTCTTCTAATATTATTTGTCATGTTAAGTAAATACAATTTATATATTGGATTTTCATTGAAGATATATATGATTTTTTTAGTCATATATTTTTGTTTAACAATTAAAGACTTTCATATTCAAAAGTTATATTTTCATGAAGTTATATTTTTACTGTTTTATTTCATTTATTGTTTAAGCGGAATTCTTTCTATGTATTTAAATGCTAGTATTCGTATGATTTTTGGCGTGCTACTCGTTTTAGGATGCTATTTTATAATGAGAAATTTATTGGGGAATACTGAAATAGTGGTACTTGAATCATCTATTGCTTATGTAGGAATAGTATTTAATGTTGTAAGTCTACTACTCTATATAATCGGTTTACAATACTTTAGTTTATACGGTGGAGAAGAGAGAGAAATTTTTGCTGGTTTATTAGTGGATAGAGGATATCCACGGTTAATTGGATTGCTAGATGATCCTAACATTTTTATTTTCTATAATACAATATTTTTTATGTACTATATGACGAATTTGCAAAATATCACTAACATCTTAGGGTTAATTTTATGTGTTACGACGAGTCTATTAACCTTTTCAAGAGGGGGAATATTAGCGCTTGTGCTTGTCATTTTTGTATATATATGTATGTCTAGTTTCGCTAAAAAAATAAAAATAATTATGAGTTTAGTATTGTTTAGTGTAGTTATTTTTAGTTTATCGAATAGTGTAATGGGGGGCCAATTAGATGACATATTAAATAAACGAATTTCTGATTTTTCCCATGATAATGGAAGTGGTAGATTTACATTATGGGAAGCTGCTTTTAAATATTATTTATCCAATCCATATATCGGAATTGGTGCGTTTAACTTCTCGAATTATTATGAGTATCAATTTAATGAAAAATTATATGTACACAATACATTTTTAGAAATTTTGTCTGAGTCGGGTACAATTGGTTTTCTTCTATATAGTGCGTTTTTATTCATATTAATGTTTAAGTTAGCGCAGCATACTTTGTTTCGTGAAAAACCATACCTTCTATTGACTATGATTGCATTTTTATTTCAGATGATGTCATTGTCACTCATTATTAACGAAGCGTTCTTTTTATTTTTAGCAGTTGTTGTGAAGTATATTTCAATATATGAAGGAAGGGGAAAGATAGATGGTAAAATGTCTATCAGCACATAATAAGGCGCCTCATGTTTCTGTAATAACACCTTCTTATAATAGTAGACGATTTATAGGTGAGACAATTTTATCTGTACAGAATCAATCGTATGAAAACTGGGAAATGATTATCGTTGATGACTGTTCAACCGACCAATCTGCCGCAAAAATTAAAGAGATAATAGAAGGAGACTCACGTATTAGGTTATTATCATTAAAAGAAAATGTTGGTGCTGCTAAAGCTCGGAATTTAGCGATTCGAGAGGCGAGAGGAAGGTACATTGCCTTTTTAGATAGTGATGATATATGGTTGCCGCATAAATTGAAGACACAATTGTTATTTATGGAAGAAATGAATATTGCTTTTTCATATGCGTCGTATAGTTTAATTGATGAAAATGGTAATGAATTAAATCGCGAAGTGAGTGTACCAAAATCTGTTGACTATCATTATTTAGTAGGAAATACAATTATCGGGTGTTTAACGGTGATGATTGATCGTGAAAAAATTCCGTATGTCGAAATGCCTAGTGTACAGCCGGAAGATACAGCGTTATGGCTGAACTTATTACATGAAGGGCATGAAGCAAAAGGGATACAGCAAGTATTAGCGAAGTATCGAATTGTAGCAAATTCTGTTTCGAGTAATAAAGTTAGAGCAGCTTTTCGGTATTGGAAATTATTAAGGGACCAAAAAAGTCTTAATGCAGTGCAAAGCTTTTACTATTTTAGTAAGTATGCTTATCATGCTTATAAAAAAAATAAAATCAATGTAGTTGGGAAGACGCAATTATGAATATACTGTTGATGACTGATAAATTGATAACTGGCGGAGCCGAAAATTATTTCTGTAAATTAGAAAATAATTTGCATTATGAGGATTTTAAGATTTATACAGCTGCAGGTGATGGAGAACTATATGAATCCCTTACTAGAAAAGAAAATTTCATCTTACTTAGTCGATGGAATCATTTGAGAAATATTTATTATTTACGAAACGAAATTTGTAAACGAAAGATAGAGCTTATTCATGCAAATAGTTTGCGAATGGTATTATATGCTTTTCTAATTCAAAAGTTTATTAAAAAAAAGATGAAAATTGTTTATACGAAACATAATGTAACGATATTAGAAAAGAAAATGCCAACGCTTTTTCGTTATTTCATGAATAAATATGTGAACAATATTATTACAGTAAGTGAGTTTGAGAAGAATAATTTAATTTCAATTCATGTAGCAGAAGAAAAAATAAATACAATTTATAACGGTGTCGATATTGAAAAGTTTTTATTCCAGCAGAAAAAGAAAGAATCTACATATAAAATAGGGATATTAGCTAGATTATCCAAAGAGAAAAACCATCAACTATTTGTCAAAATTGCAAATGTGTTGAAAAAGAGAAATGATTTTATGTTTTATATTGCTGGTGATGGACCAGAGAAAGAATCGATTATGAAAGAAATAGAAAAATATGGATTACAGCAAAGGGTGAAGATGCTAGGGAATATTTCAGAGCCGCATGAGTTTATAGGGAATATGGATGCTTTACTTTTATTATCTTTTCGTGAAGTGTTTCCAATGGTAGTAATTGAAGCGATGGCTACAGGGACACCAATTGTTTCAATAGATGTTGGTGGAATACATGAAGCGGTAATAGATGGAGAATCAGGTGTTTTAATATCTGAATATTGCGAATCTGAATTCGCAAGTGCACTTGAAGAACTACAAGGGGATGAACAAAGGGTAAATGATATTAGATTGAAAGCACGAGAGAAAGCAGTGAGGTATTTCTCGTTAGCTAAAATGATAGAAGAAACGAAAAATATATATGAGTTAAACAAATGACCGGGTAGGTCGTTTGTTTTTTTTATTATAGAAACTTTTAAGAGAGAACTCACATATTATATGAAAAAAGGTAATATGAGGAGTGAATTTATTTTGTCAGAATATATTTCTTCCCAAGAAGATTGTGCGCCAGAAAGTAGCGTTCACATTGATTGTTTTGGCGCAGTTCCAAACTCGGGAAATGATAGCTCATTAGCAATTCAGCAAGCTATTGATTATTGTGTAGCGAATCGAATTTCGACGGTTAGAATTACAGGGGTAAATACGTACAAAATTGTAAAGCCGATTGTTATTAAATCAAACGTAAGATTAGAGTTAGATCCTACCGTAACGCTGCAAATTGATGGGGATTTTAATGCATTTGAGCTACAAAGTAACGCTTCGATAGTTGGTGGTACTATTCAAGTTATAAATCCGTTGTTTCAATCGGCTGTCATTTATGTTTCTGGTTCACAACAAATCGAAGTACCTAATCAATCTGTTATATCAAATATAAATATAATAAATACAACTCCATCGTATAAAGGAAAAGCTATACATTTTTATTGTCAAAAGGCATGGGATTATATTAGTTTCTTTCAAGTTAAATTTATTCAAATTAAAAACTTTCAAACTGCAATATATTTGAAAACAGAGTATATAGATGATATCAATACACCTTGCTGGATTAATGCCAATGTATTTCAATCAATATTTATTGATGGATGTGTGTATGGGATTGAAGTAGATGGAAATAGTGATTTGCCAAATGAAAGTTCAGGAAATACGTTTCATGATATTCAAGTGCAATGTAGACAACAAACGAAAAAAGCAATTCGTTGCTCAGGTGCGTATAATACATTTGATTGTATGATTTGGGATACGTACCGGATGAGTAGTGAACAAATTGTCATTGAATTTTCTTCTAATTCGCATCGTAACTACCTTTTTTCAAATTTACTTTCTACAACTATTGTAGATAAAGGACAATACAATGTTTGTAAGTCTACCTATGAAGAATCTCTTCGAATTCAGTTACCGATTACGTTAAATAAACCACATTTAATAGGGAATCAAGATGATATTTTAGTAAATGCTCAGCAGAAGTATACGATTAAGCAAGTAAGTGGGAAAGTGCCTTACGGGGGGAATCTCGCAAATTGCTTTAATTTAATAGATGAACAAAGTGTAAACTATATTGACGTTCCAGATAGTAATCCAGTTGTAATTGAACTGGATTTTACGAAAAAACCAATACAAATGTTAAATTGTTTTGGAATGTATTTTGGGTGGGGAGAGAGCCCAAAGAAAATTAAAATTGAATATGCATTAAGCGCAACTGGAAGTTGGGTTATCGCGTTGGATGTTCCATTAAATGTTGGCGATACAATTATATCGAATATGAAGGCGAGTCAGTTATATAAAGTTAGAATTACATTAAGTGGTTATTCTCAAGATCATAAGCGTTTTCGAATTAATCGTATTTTTGCAAGGTCTTCTATGGAAAATGGGAACGCTTGGTTAGCGACAACTGGCGGAAGAATGTTTGGAGATATTGAAATAGAGGCAAGTAAAGGTATAATCATGAAGACTGCTAGTGGAGTGAAATGGAAAGTTACTATTAATGAAGCTGGCCAACTTATTACGACTAAGATAACTTGAGATGTTGTTTAATTGTATATCCTTGGACGAGTTACAACGTAGTGGGATATAGGTAATGAAAAAGAGATTGTAATTTGGTTTCAACCAAACTACAATCTCTTTTTTGTTTCAATTACTTCCACCAAATCCAAGTCCAAAGGTAATTTCGTATATTTCGAGGAGTAATGCGAATGAAGCGTTCACCGTCAAAGAAGCAATTTAAATTTGGAAGTGTTTCATCTGGATTTTCTGGAAAAAAAGTGACGATGTTTTCGTTACTTGTAACGGTTACTGTAATTGGTGGGTCGGTAGGCGAGACTTGAAGTTGTAACGAAATATTGGCCGTATTTTTAAATTCATTATTAACAGGTGGACTTATTACTTGTACTGTGAATAATACGATAATTGTTTCGTTTGGTTCCAAATTAGTGGCAACTAGGAAACCGATATTCGGATTCGCTAGTGGAGAGCGTTCACCGTTAATAAAGACAGTGCCGTTTATAAATTGTAAACCTGCTGGAATGGTATCTTGTAAAGAAATATTCGAGAGTGAAATTTTGGAATTATTGGTAATACGTACCGTGTAATCAAAATATTGATTTAAATAAGCTGAGCTGACGGAAGCATTTTTCGTGACTGTTGCAGTTATAAATTGAATTGGTATACGAACAATATTTGAATTAACAATGAAAGTAATAATTGGATCCTGTGGTGTCAATTGAAAGGCAGCGGTAACTGTTGCAGAATTTATAATTGTACTGTTTGAAGGAATAGAAGTTACGAGAACTTGAAATGTTATAGTTGCTACTGAATCTGCAGGTAAAGAGCCGATATTAATACCAGTGTCTGGACGAACATTTGTAACGGGAGTACCGTTAATTGTTACGCTGTTTTCTATAAATGTTGTACCAGCTGGAATGCTGTCTATAACAGAAGTACTGATTGTCGGAATTGGGGAGTGATTAAATACCGCTAATGTGAATGTAATGATATCTCCTATAACGACAATAGATTTGTCAGCTGTTTTTTCAATGTCAACCATCGGATCAACGACTGTCGTTGTAACGGTATTTGTTTGCTTTGTAACTGTATTTATTTGCTTTGTAATCGTAATAGGTGGTTGGATTGGACCGACAATAGGCGTATAGGAAATAGTAGCATCGTTATTGATTGTAGATTGAAGAGTAGAAGAAGAAATTGTCACTTGGAATGTAATAATAATAGATTCATTTGGAGCAAGATTTCCTAACGTAATACCATTTTCCGGATTCGCATTAGGTTGATTGATTCCGTTAATCGTAACACTACCAATAACAAATGTCGTATCTGCTGGTGCTGTGTCTACTAAAAGAAGGTCTTCGATAATGATATTACCATTATTAGTAATCGTGATGGTATACGTTAAAGTTTGACCGGGTAAGGCACTTGTGAAATCAACAGCTTTTATCGCAATGACATTATCATTTTGGACAGTAGTTGTGACGGTGTTTGTTGTAGTCGTATTTGTAACAGGTACGTTATTTGGGTTGACTATATAGTTAAAAGTAGTAATTGCGTTGTTGTTTAGTTCATTTGGTGTTGGAATAGAAGTCACAGTTACTTGGAATGAAACGATAGCATCTTCACCAATAGTTATAGTACCAATTGGTATGCCGCTTACTGGATTCACTCCTGGAAGAGTTTCTCCGTTTACAATGACGCTATTTTCTATAAACGTAGTACCTTGAGGAATAATATCTTGAATGATTACATCATTTACTGCAACATTACCGGTTTGATTTAGTGTAATCGTATACGTTAACGTATCACCAACCGTTGCAAATGCAAGGTCAACAGCTTTATTACTATTCAAATTTGCGTGATTAATTTCTGTTGCGGCAGCTGATGAAATAATAGTTTCGGTAATAGGTGGTCGATCTGGTAACGTGTATTCATATTCAATTGTACTCGTGTTAGAGATTGGATTTGTTTGTGGAATCGAAGTAACCCTTACTTGGAATAGAATAGTTGCTGTCGTATTAGGTGGAATGGTATCAATTTGTATACCGTTAAGAGGATTGTCATTTGGCCGAGCGTTGCCGTTCACGATAACACTATTCTCTATAAAGCTCGTATTTGCTGGGATAATATCTGTAACAATAATGTTTTCGACTTGTATATTTCCGTTATTTATGATGGAAATTGTATAAGGGATGATAGTTTGTAAGTCAGCATATTGGATAGGTGTTGTTTTTGTCGCAATTACATTAGCGGAAATAACTTCAGTGAAGGTAATATTGCTAGTCGATATTTGTTCTTCCACGTTTATTGTATAACGAGAAGTTGATTGATTTTGAACATGACCGCTAGCAGGAAGAGCTACGACGGTAACAGAAAATGTGACTGGGATAGAAATGTTAGGAGCAATCGTTCCCACAAGTATACCTACACTTGGGTTGGCGTTAAGCTGAGGAATGTTATTTACTAAAACGCTACCGTCAATAAAGGTTGTTCCATCAGGTATATTGTCTGTAAATACAACAGCAGTGGCATCCGTATTCCCTGTATTCGTTAAAGTTGTTGTATAAGTTAAAATGTCACCAATCGTTACAGAGGTTAAATCAACAGTTTTAAGTGAAACGATATCAGCATCATTAATTTGAACGAAAGTAGTATTGGAAGTAGTAGATTTTTGAATTGGTGCAAAGTCAGGATTGAAAATAAAGTCGTAGGCGATGTTTGCAGTATTAGGTGTTGGATTTACAGTAGGTAAATTCGTAACGGAAACTTGGAATGTTATTGTAGCCATTTGACCTGCTGCGACATTAGGAATGGAAAAGCCGATATTCGGATCTGCTGCAGGAAGTACAGTATTATTAACTATTACACTTCCTGGAATAAATACTGTTCCATCTGCTATAGTATCTGTAAAAAAGATGGAGTTAGTTGTAGCCGATCCATTATTTTGAATGAATACTGTATATTCAATGGTTTCATCAATAGTAGCTAATACAGTATTAGCAGATTTTGTAGCAATAAGAATAGCATCAATAAATTGTATGTTTGTAGCATTGGAAGAGGTCGTTTCTGAAATTGGTGGTGTGCTTGGGTCTGGTCGATACTCATAGTGAATGACGGCGATATTATTAATGTTATTTTGTGGCGGTATAGAAACTACGCTTACTTGGAACGTAACAATAATCGTATTATTTGGAAGAATTATATCAAGATTGATACCGGTAATTGGATTTTCGTTAGGTCTTGGTACGCCATCTACAAGAATGCTATTTGGAACGAATGTGGTGCCAGAAGCAATTGCGTCAAGTAGGAGAGTATTTGTAATAGGTATTGTACCGGCGTTTGTAACTGCGACTGTATATGTGATGATTTGACCGATACGTGTAATGGATCTGTTAGCGGATTTAATTGCACTAACATTTGCCGTTCGCACTTCAGTATTTACTGCATTTGATAACGATCTACGCTGAATAATTGGAGAACTAGGGTCAATTTGGTATTCGTACGAAGTGTCTGAAATATTAATGACTGTATTGCCCTCTGGTATATTTGTAAGTTGTACTTGGAATGAAATAGTGACTGTTTCATTTGGTTGTATCGTGCCGAGAGTTACTCCGTTTTCAGGATTCACGCCAGGCTGAATTACATTATTTATTGCTAAGCTATCTTCAATGAATATAGTATCTTCTGGAATGTTATCAATGAACACGATATTGTTAGCCGGAACGGTTCCTATATTTTGAAGTGTATTTGTGTAGGTAATCATTTGCCCGATTGATACGAAATTTACATCCGCACTTTTAACAGAAATAATATTTGCATTTTGAAGTGATGTTGTAACAATGTTAGAATTTGCAGAGCGATTTACTGGTGGGGCTGTAGGAATACTTACATATTGGTAAGTTGCTGAAGATTGATTTACAATTTCAGTTTCATTCGGTGGATTATTTGTTTGCACTTGAAATAGTATCGTTTTGGAACTGTTTGCTGGAATTGTTCCAATCGGTATTCCGTTTTCAGGATTTACACCTGGCTGAAGGACACCATTAATTGTGACACTATCGGGAACGAATGTAGTCCCAGCAGGGATAGAATCTGTGAAATTAATATTTATTGCGTCAACATTACCGATATTTTTCACTTCAGAAATATAAAGTATAGTTCCACCGATATCTACAGTTGTTGGATTGGATGTTTTTGTAATTGCCAATTGTGCTTGCACGAAATTTGTAATAACGATATTACTAGTAGATGTTTCAGTAATAGGCGGTTGCCCTGGGTCTGGTTGGATTGTATATGTTGTATTGGATTGATTTGTAATCGATTCTTGGGAGAATGAATCGTTAATAAGAATTTGGAACGAAATAAGGTGAGTAGCGTTTGCTGCTAAAGTAGGTAAAGTAACACCTACATTTGGATTGGCATCAAGTATAGTTGTTCCGTTAAGTGTAAAACTATTTTCTACGAATGTAGTATCTTGGGGGATCGTATCTGAAAATATGAGATTAGTAGCTGGAATATTTCCTGTATTTTCTAGTGTTATTGTGTAAGTCAAAATATCACCTGTTGTTGCTTGCTGTGCATTGACTGCTTTTAAAGAAAGGATAGTCGCATCCGAAATTTGTGTGAAAGCAGGATTAGACGTAATTGTTCGAGAGATGATAGGAGCAGTTGGATCGGCGATAAAAGTATAGTCAATACGGGCTGTATTAGAAATTGGGTTTACGCTTGGAATAGATTGAACGATAACCTGGAATGTTACAGTGACGATTTCTGACGGTGTGATGGAGTTTAATGGTATTCCTACGTTAGGATCAGCATCTGGAACGGAAACGCTATTAATAGTTACGCTATTCGGAATAAAGGCAGTTCCTTCGGGGACCAAATCTGTTAAAGTAACTGTATTTGCAGTAGTATTTCCGTTATTTTGAACGACTACTGTGTAAGTGATTGTACCGTCAGTAGATTGTACGAGAGAATCTGTACTTTTAATTACGGATAATGATGCATCAACAACAGCTGTATTAACCGTATTAGACGAGGATGTTGCTGTAACAGGAGGTTGACTTGGATCGACAATATACGTGTAACTTGTAAGTGCTTGATTTATAATTGCTCCTTGTGGTGGAATAGAACTTGCAAGAAATTGGAACGTAATAGTAGCGGAATCACCTGGTGCGATAATACCAACGGGAATACCGAGAGTTGGACTTGCATCTGGAAGTGAAATCCCGTTGAGCGTAACACTATTTGGAACAAATAATGCTCCTTCAGGAACTCCATTAATGAGTAATACAGAGTTTGCAGGGAAGTTTCCAGTATTCGTTAATGTTGCTGTATACGTAATTATATCCCCGATAGACACAATTGAACGATTTGCTTGTAAAACAGTTGTAACAGTCGCGTTATTAATTTGTGTTGAAGCGCTATTAGAATTTATCGTGCCTGTAACAGGAGGAGAGGCCGGATCAACGATGAATGTGTATTGAATAGATGCTACGTTTGTAATCGGATTTGAAGGTGGAGTTGATGTAACTATGACTTGGAAAGTAACGGTTAAGGAACTATCCGAGCTAATTGTTCCGATATTCACTCCGTTATTTGGATTTGCACCTGGAATGGTACTTCCATTTACAGCAAAACTATTTTCAACAAAGGTTGTTCCTGCTGGAACTGGGTCTGAGAAATTTATATTCGTAGCGTTTGTATTGCCGCTATTTTGAATCAAAACTGTATAAGTGATCGTATCTCCAATATTTGCAAAGGCTGTATTAGCAGTTTTTACAGCTGAAAGTATTGCTGTATTAATAGAAGTAACGAAGACATTCGTTTCCACATTGCCAGGTTGAGCCAGTAATGCATTGCCTACGTTATATTGGAAGTTAACAAATCCTAAGTTTTGGAGTTCAGGTGTGAACGTTGTTGGATTACTTACGATTTGTACTTGGAATATGATTGTAACAGTTTGATTTGGATTGATTGTATTTATGCCAACACCGTTAATAATCGAAGCGGATGGTAATGGAGTGCCATCAACAATAACTGATTCTGCAACAAATTGTGTCCACGATGGTAAAGGGTCTGAGAATATAGCGTTGTTAGCAGGAATATTGCCTGTGTTCGTAATAGTCGTTGTATACGTAATCGTATCACCAATCGTTGCAAAAGTTTTATCTCCTATTTTAATAGTATTTAAAATAGCACTTTCAATTTTTGTTGTAACGTTGTTAGAAATAATGTTTTTTGAAACTGGGGGATTAGCTGGATTAACGATATGTTGAAAGCTAACGCTAGCTTGATTAGTAATTGGATTTATAGGCGGAATTTCATTGGCGATAATGTTAAATGCTACGATGACAGATTCGTTTGGCGCGATATCACCGATTGGAACGCCTGTAATGATATCTGCATTTGGGATGCTAGTTCCGTTCAGTGTAAAGCTATTCGGTTCAAAGGAAGTTCCGTCTGGAATAAGGTCGGTAAAAATAACATTCGTTGCACTTACATTTCCGCTATTTGTAATTGTAACGGTGTAGGTAATATCCTGCCCGATATCTACCGTAGATACATTTGGATTTTTTTGTGCAGTAAGGATAGCGCTATTAATTTGTGTGGTCGTTGTATTAGATTGATTGGAAGTTGTAATAAGTGGCTGGCTAGGATCAACGACATAATGATATGTGGTAGAAGCAGAGTTAGAAATGGGATTAAGTGTTGGAAGTGTAATAACAGTTGCTTGGAATGTAACGATTGCCGTATTACCACCATTAATGGAACCAATATTTACACCAGTTGATAAATCGGCGTTTGGAATGGTTTGCCCATTAGCTGTGAAACTATTTGGAACGAAACTTAAATTGCTATCAAGAATATCGATAATAGTTACATCAGTTGCGGTCACATTTCCGGTATTAGGAAGGTTAAGTGTAAATGTTATTGTATTACCAACATCCGCAAAAGTAAGATCTGCTGTTTTGGTGCTAATAATAGTTGCGTTGTTTATTTGAAGGAGTGTAGTGTTGGAAGTAGCTGCACTTGAAACGGGAGAATTAACAGGATCAACAGTAAATTCATACGTCGTTGATGCTGTATTTGGTGCTGGGTTACTAGGGGGAATATTGTTTACTGTAACTTGAAAGACGATACTATATATTTCATTTGGTGGAAGTGTTGCAAGTAATACACCTGTATTTGGATCCGCGTTAGGTTGTAAAACGCCATCGATAGTTAATGTGTTAGGAACAAATGTGAGTCCACTTGGTAATGCATCTGTGAATACAATATTAGTTGCATCGGTATTGCCTACATTGGTAATAGAAGTAGTATAAAAAGCAGTTTGCCCGATATCTGCAAAGGATACACTTTCATTTTTCGTCATAGACAATATTGCTTCGTTAATTTGGGTTGAAACAGGATTACTAATTGAAGTTTCTGCATCAGGCGGTGAGACTAATTGATACGATGTTGATGAGAAATTTACAATTGGGTTTTGGTTTGGTAATGATGTTACAGTAACTTGGAACGAAACTGTTACTGTAGTCCCGGCTGTTATTGTCCCAATATTCACACCGTTCGATGGATCCGCCCCACTTTGAGGAACTCCATTAATAGAAAATGTGTTTGCAATAAATGTAGTGACGCTTGGCACTGTATCTGTAAATATAACATTTTGTGCAGATGAGTTTCCATTGTTTGTTAAAACGACAGTATAAGTGAGTGTGTCTCCAATACGACTAAAGGATTTATCGACTTGTTTTAATGAAAGAATGTTAGCTGTATTAATCGTAGTAAACACTGTGTTTGAAGTAACGTTTCTTGAAACAATCGGTGCATTTGGATCAGCGATAAATGTGTAAGAAGCAGTAGCGGAATTGGCTACAGGATTTTGGTTTGGTGTAGAAGTAGCAGTAACTTGAAATGCGATAGATATTGAGTTGTTAGGAGCAATTGATCCGATTGTTATACCTGTATTAGGATCGAGTTCGATGTGTGTACTGCCATTGATTGTGACACTATTCGGAATGAACGTTGTGCCGTCTGGAATAAGATCAGTGAAAGTAATATTCGTTGCATTTGTATTGCCATTATTCGTTAAAATGGTTGTATAGGTAATGGTATCACCTAGTGTTACAATTGTTTGATCGACCGATTTTACCATCGTTATCATAGCATCTAGTACCGGGTTTGTAACGATATTCGTGGAAGTAGAAGTTGTAATAGGAGTTCCGTTTGGATCGACAGTATAAGAATATAAAATTGTGTCATTACCCATAATTGAACTTGAAGGGGGAACAGAAAGAACATTTGCTTGGAAAGTAACGGTTACTGTTTCACCAGGAGCAATATTTGGTATAGTTACTCCAAGTGCTGGTTGCGCACCAGATTGCTGAACCCCATTTATTTTGACTGAGTTTGGTATAAATGTAGTGTTAGCTGGAATTGCGCTCGTGAACGTTATATTCGTTGCAGTCGTATTTCCTGTATTTGTAATAGTTGTTGTATACGTAATCGTATCTCCAACAGAAATGATAGATTTATCAACGCTTTTTTGGGTCGTTAATATTGCACTATTAATTGTTGTCGAAACAGCATTAGATACGTTCGTTTGTGTTACGGCAGGTTGGCTAGGATCAACTACATGTGCAAATTGTACAGAACTAAAATTAGAAATTGGGTTTATACTTGGAATGTTTGTAACAAGTACGTTGAGAGTAATCACGGCCGTTCCATTTGGGTTTATATTTCCAATCTGAATCCCTTTAGATGGATTTCCGATTTGCTGTGTACCAGAATCGTTTGTAAGAGTGCCAGATATGAATGTCGTCCCATCAGGTAAAGTATCCGTGAAAATTATATTTTGTGAAGTGACATTTCCAGGGTTACTTAATGTAATTGTATAAGAAATTGTATCACCAATCGTTGCGAAAGTTTTATCTGCAGATTTGATTGCCACAATTTCCCCAGAATTTATTTGTGTCGAAACAGAATTAGATGTCGTATTTCGTGAAACAAGTGGTAAATTAGGTCCTGTCATAAATTTATAATCAATAGAAGCGCCGTTTACAACCGGTGAGTTTGGTCCGCCTGGTCCAATTGTGAAAATTGGATTTGGAATGCTAACTACTTGCACACGGAAGGTAACATTTATAAAATCTCCTGCAATAATATCTCCAATTGGTATCCCGTTAGCTGGATTTACTCCAGGTAATAAAACTCCGCCTACTCGAACGCTATCTTCTATAAATACTGTGTTATTTGGAATCGGATCTGTAAAAATGATATTCGTAGCAGTTGTGTTTCCTACATTTTCTAATAAAACTGTATACGTTAAAAATGAATTTCCAGGTGCTATGTCAGAAAATAGCCGATCCACACTTTTCGTTGCTTGAATAATCGCTTCGTTAATTTGAACTAAAGTTGGATTACTTGTAGCTGTTTCTGTCACCGGCGGCTGGGTAGGATCAACAATGATCGAGTATGTCGTGCTAGACTGGTTCAAAGTTGGATTTGTAACTGGTATTGAGCCAACGATAGCTTGAAAGCTAATTGTTGTCGTTCCTCCAACTGGAATTGAGTCTAAAGAAATCCCGCTATCTGGTCTAAATCCAAGTTGTGGGATGGTATTAATTTGTACGCTATCAGGAACGAATGAAAGTTCAGGTGGTAATATATCGATAAAAACAGGTGTGTTTGCGGCAGTATTTCCGGTATTGGTGAGGGTAGTTGTATACGTAATTGTATCTCCAACAGCAGCAAAAGCACTGCTTGCAGTTTTTGTTGCGATAACAGAAGCAGTATTTACTTGTGTAAAGGTTTTATTAGATTGAACTGTTCGTGAAACTGGCGGTTCATTTATATCTACAATAAAGCTATATTGAAGCGATGATTTATTCGGGATTGGATTAGGGTTTGGAAGTGTTGTAATGTTTACTTGAAAACTGAGTGTAGCAGATGCATTTGAATTCAAGTTACCAATATTGATACCGTTTTGTGGATTTGCATTCGGAACGGTTACACCATTTATCTTAAAGCTATTTGGGATAAAGGTAGTACCGTTTGGAATTGTATCAGTAAAAATAATGTTGTTCGCAGTAGTATTTCCATTGTTTGTAACAGCTGAAGTGAATGTAATTGTATCACCAATTGTAGCGAAAGTTGTACTAGCGCTTTTATTTATTACTAAAGTAGCGTCAATAATTGGTGTAACTGTTGTATTTGTTACAGTGCTACCAACAGCAGGAGATTGGTTTGGATTTACGGTATATTCATAATTTACAAGAGCATTATTTGTTAATGTGCCACTAGGTGGTATCGCTAAAATTTGTGCTTGAAAAGTAATGAATACAGTATCTCCTGGCGAAATATCTGCCAAGTGAACACCAAGTGATGGATCTAATCCTGGTTGTGGAACATTATTGATCGTTACGGAGTTTTGGATAAATGAAGCTCCTGCGCCAAGCCCATCTGTTAAAACAGTTGCACTAGCAGGGATATTACCTGTATTTGTTACTGCAATCGTATAAGTAACAATATCACCAATTGCAGCTGTCGGTGTATTCACAGACTTAGTAGCGACAATAGTAGCGTTATTAATTTGAGTTGTTATTACGTTACTTAACGTATTGGCGGATGCTGGAGGTAAGTTAGGATCTACGACATACTGGTACGTTGTATTATTTTGGTTCGGGATTGGATTTGGATTCGGGATAGAATTTACTTGTACTTGGAATGAGATGATTGTATTTGCATTCGGATTTATTGGGTCGATTGCAATTCCGCTTGCTGGATTGACATTAGGCAGTGTATTCCCATTTACAGTAACACTATTAGGAATAAACGATGTTCCGTTTGGAATTACATCTGTAAATATTACATTTGATGCAAGTGTGTTCCCGTTATTCGTTAAAGTAGTCGTGTACGTAATAATATCATTTACGTTAGCAAACTGTTTATCTGCAGATTTAGTAGCGGCAATTGAGGCGTTATTAATAGTTGTCTGTACAGTGTTAGAAGCAACCATCTGCATCACAGCAGGTTTGGATGGATCATACGTATATTGGAATGTTGTGCTTGATTGATTTGTAATTGGGTTTACAGCAGGGATAGTTGGTACAAAAACTTGAAATGCAACGGTGCGTGATGAATTCGCTCCTATCGTACCAATTGAAATGCCAGTGGCAGGATTTGCGTTAGCTACAGGGACATTATTAATCGTTACAGTATTAGGAATGAAGAGGGTACCCGCTGGAATGATATCTGTAAACGTTACATTAGCAGCAGAGATATTCCCGTTATTTGTTAAAATAGTTGCATATAGTATGACATCACCAACATCAGCGAAGTTTGTGCTTGTGAGTTTTGTAGCAACGATATTAGCAGTATTAATTTGTGTAGTTACTATATTGCTAGCAGTGTTTCTAACGAGAGCAGGTAAGTTTGGATCAGCGATAAAGCTATATTGAAGTGAAGCGCTGTTTTGAATTGGGTTTGGTGAAGGTAGCCCATTTGCACTTATTTGAAAAACAATCGTTGTAAAACCACCTGAAGGAATGGAGCCGACTTGAAGACCGGTACTAGGGTCTGCACTTTGTTGTAAAGTACCACCTATAAAAATACTATTTGGTACGATAGTGGAGCCATTAGGGATTATATCGGTAACAATAACATTATTTGCTGTAGTATTGCCAAGATTAGCTAAAGAAATTGTATATGTGATTGGTTGCCCGACATCGGCGATAGTTAAATCTACTTCTTTGACAATCACTACATTTGCTAAATTAATTTGTGTACTTACAGTATTACTTACAGATGTTTCTATAGTTGGTGGATCGCCCGGATTTAGAATAAAGCTATACTGTGTACTAGATGAATTTAATGTTGGGTTTTGTGTTGGTAAAGAGGTGACGGTTACTTGATAAGAGACAGTAAGTGAGCCATTAGCAGCAATGGAAGGTAGTGGAACACCTATATTTGGATCTGCGTTATTTTGGAGTACACCATTAATAAGAAAAGTGTTTGGGATAAAGGTAGTACCGTCTGGATTCGTATCTACGAAAGTAGGACTATCAGCAGAAACACTTCCTGCATTCGTCAAAGTAACAGTATAAGTTAATATATCCCCTACGGTAGCGAACGCTCGGTCCACTGTTTTGGCTGAAATGACATTTGCATCGTTTACTTGAGTAAATGTAGTAGTTGAAGTAGTGTTCTTACTTACAGGTGAAGCGTTTGGATCAACGATAAAGTTATAGGAGATGGAAGCGCTATTTGAAATAGGGTTTGGATTTGGAATGCTAGTTATTACTACTTGGAATGAAGCTGTAATTGTAGTATTAGCATTGATGCTACCAATATTGATGCTAGCTGGTGTAACGCCTGGCTGAGTAACACTGTTAACTATAACGCTGTTTGGGACAAAGGCGGTTCCATTCGCAATTAAATCAGATAGTAATACATTGTTTGCTGCAACATTCCCATCGTTCGTAAGAGCGAAGGTGTAAGTTAATACATCGCCAACTTCCGCAAACGTTTTATCTACAGATTTATTAGCACGGAGATTTGCTAGTCTAATTGTTGATGTAACAGAATTAGAATTTGCTGTTTTTGAAGTCGGTGGCAAACTTGGATTTACAGTATATAGATAAGAAGCGAAGGCGTTATTAATGATAGGATTTTGGGTCGTAATATTGATGACTGTTACTTGGAAAGAAAGGGTAACAGTAGACCCACCAGGAATTGTGCCGATAGGTAAAGCAACGAGAGAATCTACATTTTGTAAAACTCCGTTTAGTGTTACAGTACCAGGAGTCAATATCGTTCCGTTTGGAAGTGGATCTGTTAGTTGCACGTTATTAGCGGCTGTATTTCCACTGTTTGTAATAAGGATTGTATAACTTATTGTTTCGCCAATTGTAGCAAATTGTTTATTTGTTGATTTTGTTAATGTTACATTCGCATTGTTAATTTGAGTGGAAACGAGATTCGAAGAAATATTTTTTGTAACAGGTGATTGGCTAGGATTGACAGTATATTGATAAGAAGCGCTTGATCCGTTAGATACGACATTTGACGTGGGTATTGTGTTTACTACTACTTGAAATGCAACATTTTTTGTTGTGCCGCTTGTTATGGATCCAATGTTCACGCCGGTAGCGGGATTTGCACCCACTTGTGTCGTGCCATCTATTGTTAAACTGTTTAGAACGAAAGTTGTTCCAGTAGGGATGACATCTGTAAAAATAACATTGTTCGCATTTGTATTACCTGTACCTGTAAAGGAAACGGTGTACGTTAGTGTATCACCAATATCTGCAAAATTTTTATCTACTGCTTTCGTCATTGTTACAGTAGCATTATTCACTTGAGTGGAGACAATATTTGTCGTATCAGTCCCACTTACTGCTGGTTGATTAGGTACAGGAATGTATTGATATGTTGTTGTTCCACTATTTAATATTGGGTTTGTTTGAGGGATAGAAGGAACGAGCACTTGGAATGAAATAGTAGTAGTGGAATTTGCGGCAATTGAACCAATTGTTATACCATTAGTGGGATTTGCGCCAGCTTGAGTAACTCCGTTCACAGTTACACTCCCTGGAATGAAAGTAGTCCCGCTAGGAATCGGATCCGTATATATCACATTCGTTGCAGCGATATTTCCTATATTAGCTAAGGCAATACTGTAAGTTAATGTTTCACCAATATCGGTAAAAAGTTTGTTAACTGATTTTGTTCCATTAATATCTGCAAGGTTAATTTGTGTTCCAGCAGAGTTACTTGTTGCAAGACCATTAAAAGTTGTTCCTCCGGCGATTGGTGTATATTGAAATGTAATATTAGCAGTGTTAGAGATAGGATTTTGACTTGGAAGAGAAACGACAGTAGCTTGGAAAGTTACTATACGAGAAGCACCATTATTAATTGTTCCAAGAGATATACCAGCCGCAGGATTTGCATTTGTTTGTGGTACGTTATCTACTGTTACAGTGCCGGGTATAAAAGAAGTACCATTAGGGAGACTATCTATAAAAATAGCGTTATTGGCAGGAAGAAGCCCGGTGTTAGGGATAGTAACTGTATAAGTGAGAATATCTCCAATTGCAGCAACACTTTTATTTACGCTTTTCGTTGCTTGTATATTTGGGGAGTTTATATTAATTTGTAAGCCGACTGTATTTAACATATATGCATCTCCGTTAGTAGTTAAACGGATTGCAGCGGATACTTGTGAGTTTGTTAAATAAGGAGAAATATCAATAGAAGTAATATCCCAGCCCTGTCTTCCTGCGGAAATGTTTGTACCTGTAGAAGCACTTTGATTTCGCGTTCCAAATGTCCCAGTTGTATCTAAGTTTCCTGCAGCATTATTAACTTGAGAACCGAAGAAATTATTTATGGCATTATTTGGTCCAGATAAAGCATTTAATGAACTGAAATTTGGTCCAAATAAAGCTTGATCCCCGGTTAAATCTGCATCTCCTTCGGTAGAACTTAAAAATAATCTCCCGCTTACTGGTCCTCCTGAAGGTGTTAAAAATCCAGAAACAGATACATCGGCACTACCAGTTTCTGCAGAAACACGGTTACCAGCTACATAAATGGTTAAGTTTCTTGCTGGCAATGTCCCGTTTTGATAAGCGACGATAAGCGTCCATCCAGCCGAATTAATTGTTCCATTAGAAGCATCTATAGGATCTACAAGTCCAGGAACCGCTCCTGTAGTATAGGAACCAGCACCTCCCGCTTGAATAAGAGTTGTTACGTCTGCTGAACGAGTGTAAAAGCCAAATGTAATAGAGTTTGAAACGAAAGTTTGATTTGAAGCCGTAACAGCTGAAGGAGTAATCGAGTATGTTGAAACAGGTGTTGTAAAAGAAACTGGGTTTCCTAATACACTCGTAATGTTTTGATCACGAGATAAATAGTTTCCACCCCAAACGAGTTCTGCGTAAAGAATAGTACTACCAGCAGGGATATTTAAAATAGCGGTAGAACTATTTTGTGTATAGTTTAATGTTGTACCAGCAGGAAAAGTAGTTACTTGTAAAGCAGTATTCGTAGTTGCGAATGCACCAATTGCCCCAATTGTACCAGCACGGTTTTGATTGCTGATTTTACTTAAGCCTAAAGTATTACCTGTAATAGCGAGTGCGCCGTTAGTGGTGGTAGAAAATCGATTCGTAATGGGCATGTTGTCACCTCATTTACAATATAGTCTTGGTCAAAATAACATATGTGTGTGACAAATAAAGGGAAACATGTACAAGTTGATTTCGTAATAATGATTTAAATGTCTAGATAAGGGGATGGAGTATGAGTGAATTAGAAATTAGGTTGGAGCGTCTTAGGGAAGAACAAATAGGCGATATTGTATCATTATCTTCTTATATTGGTTGGGATTATAACAGAGAAGAAATTGAGACTATTTTTAACGCAGGGATTGTATACGGTGTTTGGAATGAGAAAGAGGAACTAATTGCTAGCGCAGCAATAATATTATATGGGGAGAAATTAGCATCTATCGGAATGGTGATTGTACATCCAGATTATAAGGGGAGAGGGGTTGGAAAGATAATAACGGAAGCGTGCGTTAAAAGCGTATCAGCTCATACTCCAATTATGCTTATTGCTACGGATGAAGGGAAACCTTTATATGAAAAGTTAGGATTTAGGGCAGTAAGTTATGTTTCTAAATACATATGTAACTCATACAATGCGAAACATTATTGTGTAAGAAATGAAGATTATGTGATGAATTATGAAGAGGGTGATTTAGAAAAAATAATAAAAATAGATGAATATGCGTTTGGAACAAATAGAAAAGAGTTTTTAAAGAAAAGAATTATGCAAAGTGAACAGTGTATCGTTGTAAAGGACAAGGAACAAAATGTATTAGGTTACGGTTTAAGCATACAAACACCAGAAAATAAGATAATAGGGCCGGTTGTTGCTAAAAATGATGAGATGGCAATGAGAATTGTACATGATTTAGCAAAAGGGCATAATGGTAAATTAAGAATTGATGTACTAGAAGGAAAGAAAGATTTCATGAAAGTATTAGAGATTGCTGGTTTTAAAAAGGTGAATACACCACCAATTATGATGAAAAATAGCGATCAATTATTAAAAAGGAATAATGAGTTATATAGCATTGCAGCACAAATTTTTGGGTGAAAAAGAATCCTTCTGAATGAAGGATTCTTTTTCGCTAATCACGATATTGATCATGAGTCGGCTGAAAGAGGTCTTCCTCGATATCTCTCACCATAGAAAAATGATCAACGTTATAATGACCGTGTAAAGTTTTATTGTGATGACCAATAATTTGTTCTGCAGACAATACGTTAGAATCAGTTGTTGAATGACCGTTTTTAATTAATGTAACGTCAAATCCTTGTACAGTTGCTGCTCTAACTGCAGTGTCAATGCAATGTTCTGTTTTACATCCGCCTATAACAATATGATTAATGTTTTCTTCTTTTAAAAGTTCAAGTAAAGAAGTGCCGTAGAATGAATTGGTTGCTGCTTTATTAATAAAGATTGCAGACTGGGGTACTTGAATTTGATTATGTACTTCAAATCCTTCGCCACTACCAGAAGCAACATCGATATCTTTTACGAAAACAATAAGAGCATTTGAATCTATTGCTTTCTGCAGGGCTATATTTAGTGTAGATAATAGCTCGGTTTTACGAAAAACTTCATTTTCTTGCTCATTTCCATCAATTAATTCTTGCTGAGCGTCAATAATTAATAGTGCTTGTTTCATCGTGTCTCCCCTTTAATATGAAATAAGTTCCACTGTACATATTCCTTCAGATTGTTAGAAAATCCTCCATTGTAAGAGAAGTAGAAGATTGATTTACAAAGTTGTCAAAGAAATTTCATTCTCATAGCGTGTAAAAACATGTATGATAGGAGATGGAGAATTTTTGAGTAGGTGGGAATAACATGCAAACAGTAGAAGATTATCTTTCATTCTTACATACGAAAGGATTTAAATTATCAGAGGAAGCACAAGGGTTTATTATGTTTGGACAAGGATATACTGGTGCGTCTGATGGGATTGTGAACGCAGCAATAGAAGCCACAATTAAACATCAATTGCAGTTTGATGGTAGTTATTTCGTTGCGTTATTAGAACGATTGAAAGAGGAAGAAATTACAGATAAAAAAAGCGCTAAGGCTTTTATGCGGAAGTTACAAGCGTAACTTCACGCAGCCTGCGCTTCTTTTTTTGTTTTGGAAGGTAATTCAACAAAAATCATGCCTAGAAAAATACATAGACATCCGATAATAGCAGAAATAGAAAGTTGTTCATTTGCAACGAGAACGCCTGTTAATGCAGCAAAAACGGGCTCCATTGCGAAAATAATTGCTACTCTCGTTGGAGAAGTGTGTTTTTGTGCCGATGTTTGAATGAAAAAAGCAATAGATGTTGCAAACAGGGCAGTTAGAAAGAGTGCGAATAAAAAGGATTGATTCGTCCATAGTGATACTGAAAATAACTTTTCCCAATCTTCAAACAAGAAAGCGCAAATAGAAGAAAATATACCAACAGCTAATACTTGAGATGTGCTTAATAATAAAGGTGATATTTTTTTAGAAAAGAAGCCGTTAATAAGAATATGGACAGCGAAAGCGACTGCACAACCAAGAACAAGTATATCTCCTATATTTAATTGGAAAGAATCAGCAGCTGTTAATAAGTACAAACCTGTTGTAGCTACAGCAATACCAAGTATGATGAAAATGGTGGCTTTTTGTTTTAAAAAGATAAATGATAAGATTGGGACCATAACAATGCTTAGCCCAGTTAAGAAACCTGCTTTTGAAGAAGTTGTATAGAGTAAGCCAAATGTTTGTAATAAATAGCCGACAAATAAGAAGAACCCAACCATTAATCCAGCTAAACTACTATGTTTTAATTCTTGTTTTGAAGTTTTCTGTGAGAAAATAATTTGAACGAATAATAAAATAATTCCAGCGAATAAAAAGCGAATACCATTAAACGTAAATGGACCAACGAAAGACATAGCGTTTTGAACGACAACAAACGTAGCTCCCCAAATAAAAGAGACAAATAATAAAGCAAGAGGAGCAATCCACTCTTTTTTCACACTCATACCCCCGTTAATTTTGTAAGATAGCTTTTCTAGCTAATTCATCAGCTACTTTATTTTGACTACTTGGAATCCACTTAATAAAAAAGAGATCGAAGTTTTTTATGTACTGCAGTGCTTCATCTAAAAGAGGTGCAAATATTTTATTTTTTGCGTATTCCTTTTCAACAGCCCGCTCAACAAGCTGCGAATCTGTACGAAAAGAGACAGTGCTATAATTATGCTCGATGCAATATTTTAATGCTAAAAGTAAAGCGCGGTATTCTGCTTCATGATTGGACATTGTTCCAAGTGGTACTGATAATTGTACAGGTGGCTGAACGCCTTTAATAAACACTCCTGCACCAGAAGGACCAGGATTTCCTTTTGATGCACCATCAATATATACTTCAATCAAAATGAGAAACCTCCAAATTATAAGATGATCCCCTACTTAAATATTTTTTTGAAGTAGGGGATAGAGTAGTTATCCGATTGTGATGCTGTAACGACATGTAAATGTTTCATTCGCTTGTAAAGATTGAATTCCCTTTTTGTTCTTGAAATCTTTTGCTGGATTTACTTCATCAGCGATGCCATACCAAGGTTCAATACATAAGAAAGGTGCGTTATCCCCTGGTGTCCATACGCCAACAAATGGGAATCCATCAAATTCTACTTTTACAAATTTATTATGTTTATGAGAACGAATCGAAATTTCATTCGTATTCATATGTTCAAAAATAAGTGCATCATTTTTGAATAAATCATATGTAAGTGGCAATTCAGTCGTATTTTCAGCGATTAATTGCTTTTTGTTTGAAAGATAAGGTCCTTCTAATACGCTTGTTTCTAAGCGTTCCGAACCATTAAACGATAAGTGATAATCTGTAAATGATTCACCGTCCAATAAAGGGAAGTTGAATCCAGGATGTGCTCCGATTGAGAAGAACATCTCTTTTGAAGTAGGATTGTTTACTTCATATGTTATATGAACGCTTTGTCCATTTAGCTCATAAGAAACGAGTAATTCGAATTCGTATGGGTATTTTTTTAATGTTTCTTCATTACTAGTAACGATATAAGTGATTTTTGTTTCGCTTTGTTCTTTCACAGAGAAAGTAAGATCACGAGCGAAACCGTGTTGTGTTAATGAATATGGTTTACCGTCTACGTAGTATGTATTATCTACTAATCGGCCGACAATTGGGAACAAAATTGGTGCACGGCGTCCCCAATAAGTAGAATCACCTTGCCATAAATATTCTGTGTTGTCTTCTTTTAAGCGAACGCTCTGTAATTCTGCACCTTTGTCAGAAATGGAAACGATCACTTTTTCATTTTGAATTGTTGCTGTCATGAAGTGAAACCTCCTAAATCTTTCATATGTTTCATTATACGTTGTCTAAAAGGAAAAAGGTAGTTTATGATAGGAATCTATTGACGAAAGAGGGGCTACGACGTAAAATATAATCTTGTTGCTTAAAAAACGAATAACGTGGTTCGAAACCATCCCACGTAAAAAAACTAAGGAGATTTTGTCATGAATATTAGAACTTTAGTCGGTAATGGTATTTTAGCGGCATTATATATTGCTGTTTCTATGCTTATTCAGCCATTTGGCTTTACGAATGTACAATTTCGTATTTCAGAGATGTTTAATCATCTCGTTGTATTTAACAAGAAAGCAATTTACGGAATTGTATTAGGTGTATTTTTAACGAATCTCTTGTTCTCACCTATGATCGCTTATGATTTAGTATTTGGAGTAGGTCAATCTATTCTTGCATTAGTTGCAACGATTATTTCTATGCGATTTATTAAAGGTGTTTGGGCTCGTATGATTTTTAATACAGTTATCTTTACGATTACAATGTTTATGATTGCAATTGAACTTCATCTTGCATTGGGTTTACCATTTATGTTGTCTTGGTTAACTTGTGCAATCGGTGAATTTGTTGTCATGGCGATCGGTATGCCTGTAATGTACTGGATTAATAAGCGAGTACAATTTGAAAGATTTATGTAATAGATGAAAGAGCTATTCCTATAGGGATAGCTCTTTTTGTATGTAATCATATTGAATATAATGCTGTGACTCTAGATAAAATATAATAAAATAAAGTGAGGCTTCAATTAGCCGGATATATATAAGAAGTCTTACATAAGGGGAATGTAGTATGAAATATAAAATTCATTGGTTGTATAAAACGAAGCGTGGATTGCAGACGGAATTAACAACAGAGTATATGAACATAGAAGAAGTACTTCAATTTGCAGAGGATTTTGAGAAAACAGGAAGAGCTAAGGAACTTTTATTTTACGATGAAATGGACGCAGAATGGTCATTAAAAGAGATGAAAAAGTTAAGTAAGCAAGTAGAGGAAGAGCCCCAAGAAATACTCGTTTATTTTGATGGGGGGTATGATGTGCAAACGAAAGAAGCTGGCGTTGGTATATGTGTGTATTATAAAAAAGGAAATACAAACTACCGCATTCGCCGCAATGCATATATAGAAGGTATATATGATAATAATGAAGCGGAATATGCATCATTATTATACGGTATGAATATACTCGAGGAACTAGGGATTAAGTATGAAGCAGTTACACTTCGCGGAGACTCACAAGTGGTACTGCAGCAATTAGCCGGAGAATGGCCTTGTTACGATGAACATTTAAATCATTATTTAGATCAAATTGAACAAAAGGCGAAGCAAATGAAATTAAAACTTGTATGTGAGCCGATATCTAGAAAACAAAATAAAGAAGCACATCAATTAGCAACGCAAGCATTAGAAGGAACAGTTATTGATAGTCATAAAGAAATAACCGAATAGAGAGGTGCAAAGGTGGATAAAAAGCAACTCATTACAGAGGTAAATGACTTATTAGAAACGTATTGTGAAGGATGTTTCTTGCGAGAACATAATCGAAAGACAAATAGTAAGTATTACGCTCATTCATTTTGTATAAGGCAATGTACAGTGGGAGAAACATTGAAAAAGTATGGGGAACAGTTGTCATGAAAAAACATCCAGAGAAAATTCTCTGGATGTTTTTTAGTGTCTTGCTTCGTTTAGTTGATGCTCACATTTATTTAATTTTTTTTCCTCATTCATTAAAAATGGCTCATCTAAATCAGTTGCAACAGATTTCATAATTTCAAGCTGAGAGCGAGCTGCTTCTACAGCAGTAGTAGCATGTTCTAATGTATCTGGATCCATTGAAATTGTTGCTGATCCTACCATTTTTTGTGCTGTTTCTACACGGAATTTCACTTCTTCAAAATCATTTACTTCTGATCCCATTAATAATTCCTCCTTTGTATAGTGCGCATTTCACATAGTTTTTGCTCTGTAAAACGGAAATATACAAAGGAATAACAAAGGAGGTTACCAAGTAAGGTAACCTCCTGTTATATGTTGGATTAAAGTTTTACTACGTTAGCAGCTTGAGGTCCGCGGTTACCTTCAGTAATGTCGAAAGATACTTCTTGACCTTCTTCTAAAGCTTTGTAGCCGTCGCCTTGAATAGCAGAGAAATGTACGAATACATCGTCAGCGCCTTCCATTTCGATAAATCCAAAACCTTTTTCGTTGTTAAACCATTTTACTTTTCCTTGCATGTTACAATTCCTCCTAAAAGCGTTTACTATTTTCATTTAGTGAAATTCATTTTAAAAAAATAATATAAACTAAAAATGCTATATTCTTGAATATTCTGCTAAATGATTAATTTAAATATACACGAATTGGGAGAATTTAGTCAAGTAAGCGATTTTATTTTTTTGTATTTTTAAATAATTTTTCAGTCAAATTTTTAAATAGGTATAGGACAGGCTGAGTATATAATATTCTTAATTGAATGCTATACATAATGAGGTGAAAGAATGAATAAGTCTTACTTATTAGATAATGAAGGAATGAGAACGAGAACCGACATACCGGATTGGGTTGCAAAAGAATTTGAGATTTTTTCAAATGTTGTGTTAGAACCAACTTTTCCATGTTATTTCGGTTTAACAGCTTTGAAAAAGAATGAACTTCGTTATTCATTTCTTTCTCATAATGATTGGAGTCATTTACCACATACAATGTTATCTTTTTTAGAGTTAATGAAAGAGAGGCCGATTGTAAGAAGGGGCTTTTTCCTTTTTGTAGAACCGGAATGTGAAGAACAGCCACTCGAATATTACCGTGATTCCTTTTGGAAAGTGTTACAGTATTTACATGAAAACGATAATCAAGCATGGCCAAAGCAAATTCCTGAAGATCCAGACCATTATTTATGGGAATTTTCATTTGGTGGTGAGCCAATATTCGCATTTGGAAATGCGCCAGCTTATAAACAACGAAAAACTAGACATTTAGGGAATTCTCTCGTTATTGGGTTTCAGCCACGCACTATTTTTGATGGATTAGAGGGAGATCGTCCTAAAGGAGCATATTCAAGACAAATGGTTCGTGAGCGAGTTGAAAAGTGGGATCAATTGCCGAAACATCCTAACATTAGTCATTATGGTGACCCAGAGCATCGTGAATGGAAACAATATTTCATAGGAGACGATGTAGAGCCAATAAAAGGGAAATGTCCTTTTATTCATAGGATAGAAAAGTAAGAGCCATCACCTAGATGGCTCTTTTGTATATTTTGGATAAAAAAGGGTATTTTATTATGAAAGCTAGTCTATTTTTTCAAATTACATCATTAACTAGTAGTAAAGAGAGTAGAAAGGATAGAGCGATGTTTGGAGCAATTATACAGCAAATCGTATTAGGTATATCATTAGCTGCGCCAGTAGGGCCGATTAATATTGAAATGTTAAAACGAGGAATTGAACGTGGGTTTTGGCACGCTTGGGTTGTTGGAATTGGTGGAATGACTGCAGATGTTTTATTTATGCTTCTCATTTATTTCGGTTTATCTTCTGTGTTTATGTATACATATGTACAAGCCTTCATGTATTGCACGGGTTTTTTCTTGTTATTTTATTTAGGATTTCAAAGTGTAAAACAAGGAATTTTCGACTCGAATATGGAATATAAAAAAGAAGAGGTGGGTGGCCTTAAGCAATCGTTTATGGCAGGATTTTTAATTGCGATATCCAATCCATTAAATCTTGTTTTTTGGTTTGGTATATACGGAAGTACACTTAGCTCATTACTTACGAAGGTAACGAAACAAGAAGCTTTTTTGTACAGTCTTTGCATTATTGTTGGTATTATTTTATGGAATTTAAATATTGCTTTTTCTGTACATTTTGGAAGAACTTTATTAAAACCAAAAGCGCTTGGCTACATAACAGCCGGAGCAGGTATTATTTTAGTAGGTTACTCTATACATTTTGCATACAAAGCTTTACAGTTGTTCACATAAGATTGAAGGGGAGATTTTTATGTATCGAACCACTATTGACGGAAAAGAAATTATAATTACGTTAGCGCCAAAAATCCGAAAAGAAATTACTGATAGAAATCCACTATATGAAGCGGTATTTCATAATGCTGCAAGATTGTTACAAACAAAGCAACCGACGTTTGCAGTAAATCATGAAATATTTGGGCTCATTATTGGAGAAGTGCAAAGAGGAGAAGTAACAGTGTTTGCAGTGGAACATATTATTCCGAAGCAAAATATATTTGGACCAAACAATTTTTTCTCGACAATAGAACAGCAGGCAAATTTGTAAAGTGAATAGAATAAGAATAGAAAAGAAATAGTCGTAACGATATGTTGCGGCTGTTTTTTTGGAAAAGGGGGAAACAAGATGAAGAAAGTGGGGAAAGAGTTCTTTTTACAACATGATATCGTTATTATGTATAGCATTCTATTTGTTTTCATTATTATTTTAAAAATGCAATTTTTTACGTGGTTTGGCATGTTAGCATGTATGTTTGGGATTGTTTTCTATACACTTAATGAATATATGACACATCGTTTTTTATTCCATATAAAGCCACCTAAAAACACATTTCTATTAAAAATGTTAAGAAGATTGCATTATGATCACCACGTATATCCAGATGATTTAAAACTTTTGTTTTTACCTGTATGGTTTAGTATACCTAGTTTTACTATATATTTACTTATAGCATATGGTATTACAAAAAGTGTTACTATTACACTTTCATTTGGAATCGGAATGATTATTATGCTGCTCGTTTACGAATGGAAACATTATATTGCTCATAGACCGATTCGTCCCGTCACTAAGTTTGGAAGATGGCTAAAAAAACAACATATATTACACCATTATAAAAATGAAAAGTTTTGGTTTGGTGTTTCAAATCCAGTATTCGATTTTATATTTGGAACACTGAAAGACGGAAAAGATGTTGAGCTAAGCGAAACGGCTCGTAATTTAGAAAAGGAAAAAAAGACAAAAGTAGTGCGTTAAGCACTGCTTTTGTCTTAATGAGGATAAATAAGTAAAGTGTCACTTTATTTTGAAAAAGTATATTAAAAATTTAGGGGGAATTGCCGAAAAATGTCTATCAAAAAATCTTTGCATGAATGCATGGATTGTCTAAAATGAATATAAGTTTCTGAATATTTATAAAATTTAGTCTTTAGGTATGCAAGGGGGAAGTGTATTTCAAGTAAGAGAGGGGATCGGTTAATGAAACGAGACGATACGTCAGCACGTAAGTTGCAAAATGAGGTGAATTATACAGAGGTGGTTCAGTCGGAAGAATTTCAATTGTTATTAAATACGAAAAAGAAGTTTATCATTCCAATGAGTATTTTCTTTTTTAGTTTTTTTATCGCATTACCTATTCTAACATCGTATTCAAAGGTGCTTAATACACCTGCATTTGGAGACGTTACATGGGCGTGGGTATTTGCTTTTTCCCAATTTATCATGACATGGGCACTATGTATGATTTATAGCAAAAAAGCAGAATCATTTGATGAAATCTCCCGAAAAATTCTGCAAGATATGCAAAAAGGGAGGGGCTGAACTTGAATACTACTGCATTTGCACTATTTTTAATTATTGTTCTTGGTACGCTCGTCATAACCTATTTTGCATCGAAAAAAACGAAAAATGCGAGTGAATTTTATACGGCTGGAGGGGGATTAACTGGTTGGCAAAATGGTCTGGCCATTGCTGGAGATTACATGTCTGCTGCTTCATTTCTCGGTATAGCTGGAGCAATCGCATTAACTGGGTTTGATGGATTCTTTTATAGTATCGGTTTTTTAGTTGCTTATCTAGTTGTACTATATCTTGTTGCAGAACCGCTTAGAAATTTAGGAAAGTACACTTTGGCGGATATGATTGCAGCACGCTTTGATGCGAAAAAAGTTCGCGGAGTTGCAGCTCTTAATACGATGACGATTTCTATCTTTTATATGATTGCACAATTAGTTGGCGCGGGTGCACTTATTAAATTATTATTAGGGATTGAATATACGACATCTGTATTAATCGTTGGAACACTTATGACGGTGTATGTTATTTTTGGAGGTATGACAGCAACGAGCTGGGTACAAATCGTAAAGGCTGTATTGCTTATGGCTGGTACGTTTATTATTTCTGTTATCGTTTTCGCAAAATTCAACTTCAGCGTGACTGAAATGTTCGCTCAAATGAAAACAGCTACACCTTTAAAAGATTCATTTTTAAATCCAGGTGTAAAGTATAAGGATGGTCTTGATACACTTTCTTTAAATTTAGGACTAGTACTTGGTACAGCTGGATTACCACATATACTTGTCCGCTTTTTTACAGTACGTGATGCAAAAACTGCACGTCAATCTGTCGTATATGCGACGTGGTTAATTGGTGCATTTTATATTATGACGATTTTCTTAGGATTTGGTGCGGCAGCGTTTGTAGGAAATGAAGCGATTATTAAAGCAAACCCAGCTGGTAATATGGCGGCACCTTTATTAGCCAAAGCGTTAGGTGGAGACTTCTTATTTGCTTTCGTATCAGCAATTGCTTTTGCAACGATTTTGGCTGTAGTGGCAGGTCTTGTATTAACAGCAGCATCAGCATTCGCTCATGATTTTTATAATGAAATCATTCGTAAAGGAAAATCAACGGAAAAAGAGCAAGTATCCATGGCTCGTTATGCATCTATTGGAGTAGCGATACTATCTATCATACTTGCATTATTTGCCCAAACATTAAACGTTGCATTTTTAGTATCATTAGCATTTGCAGTTGCAGCGAGTGCAAATCTACCAGTAATTTTATTTACAATATATTGGAAGCGCTTTAATACAACGGGTGCTATTTCGGGTATGATTGTAGGTCTCGTATCAGCAATTGTTCTCGTAGCGTTGAGTCCGAATGTTTGGAACCCTGTAGCTGGAAAAGCTATTTTTGTTGGGGAAGCGTTATTTCCATATACGACACCAGGAATTATTTCAATTCCACTCGGATTTCTTGCAGCATATTTAGGAACGGTTTTATCTAGTAAGAAAGAAGATGAAGCGAAATTTGATGAAATTCTAGTGAAATCTAATACTGGTCATGGCATTAGCGATGCGTCTTCACATTAAATAAAAGAGGAGCTTTTCGATAGATAAGAAAAGCTCTTTTTTCTTTTGTCATTTTCTTGTAAATATTACTGATTTGTAAGTAGGATTTGTCTTAATTTTGTGGAATGAAAATAGCAGGGAGAAATTTAAGTCATCATGGCACCAGCGCAGCTTTTGTGAAAAATAAGTTGTTATGGAAGGTGGAAGTAATGATGAAAACGAAGCAAACTGATGAATTATTAGCAAAAGATGAGCAATATGTTTGGCACGGAATGCGTCCCTTTAGTCCAAATAGTACAATGGTAGGGGCAAAAGCTGAAGGGTGCTGGGTTGAAGATATACAAGGAAAAAGATATTTAGATGGTATGAGTGGCCTTTGGTGTGTCAATAGTGGATATGGAAGAAAAGAGCTCGCAGAAGCGGCTTATAAGCAATTACAAACATTATCATACTTTCCAATGTCACAATCCCATGAGCCAGCTATAAAGCTTGCTGAAAAGTTAAATGAGTGGCTTGGGGGAGAGTATGTTATTTTCTTCTCAAATAGTGGTTCAGAAGCGAACGAAACAGCTTTTAAAATAGCAAGGCAATACCATGCTCAAAAAGGTGAACCACATCGTTATAAATTTATGTCACGTTACCGTGGGTATCACGGGAATACAATGGCGACAATGGCAGCGACGGGACAAGCGCAGCGTAGATATCAATATGAGCCGTTTGCTTCAGGTTTTTTACACGTAACACCACCGGATTGTTACCGTATGCCTGAAATTGAAGGGCAGCATATTTATGATGTAGAATGTGTGAAAGAAGTCGATCGTGTTATGACGTGGGAATTAAGTGAAACAATTGCCGCTTTTATTATGGAACCAATTATTACAGGCGGGGGCATATTAATGCCACCACAAGACTATATGAAAGCTGTTCATGAGACGTGTCAAAAACACGGTGCCTTGCTTATTAGTGATGAAGTAATATGCGGTTTCGGTCGTACAGGAAAAGCATTTGGGTTTATGAATTATGATGTGAAGCCAGATATTATTACAATGGCAAAGGGCATTACGAGCGCATATTTACCATTATCTGCAACAGCTGTGAAAAAAGAAATATATGAGGCTTTTAAAGGTAAAGGAGAATATGAATTCTTCCGCCATATTAATACATTTGGTGGAAATCCAGCAGCTTGTGCATTAGCACTTAAAAACTTAGAGATTATGGAAAATGAAAATTTAATCGAGCGATCTGCGCAAATGGGTTCCCTTTTATTAGAGCAACTAAAAGATGAAATTGGGGAACATCCGCTTGTTGGGAATATTAGAGGAAAAGGTCTATTAGTTGGAATTGAATTAGTAAATGATAAAGAGACGAAAGAGCCAATTGATAACGACAAAATTGCAAGTGTTGTAAATGCTTGTAAAGAAAAGGGCTTAATTATAGGACGAAACGGTATGACAACAGCAGGATATAATAACGTTTTAACATTAGCGCCGCCTCTTGTTATTTCAAGTGAAGAGATTGCTTTCGTTGTTGGAACGTTGAAGACAGCGATGGAGCGTATTTAATAAATAGAGAGAGGAGCGAGCTGTAATATAAGGCTCGCTCTTGTTTAGTAGGAGGGGACTTTTAATGGAGAAATATGATCCTAACAAACATTATCACATCGGATATTATGAAGACGGATATGATTTAGAAGTGACGGCGTACAAAAGAATAAATGAACCAGTTTGGGATGCTTATATTCCGCACTATGAGGCAGACGATTTTTATAAGAAAGTGGAGGGAATGAAGCTAGGTAAATATATAGATGATTATGGCATTATGGTGTATTCATTTGGGAATGATATTGATGATGATGAAGCACGAATTATTTTTGAAAAATGGTTAAAAAAGAACGGGATTGTTTAAAGATAAAACAAAAAGGAGATTGCTATCTTATAAAATAGCAATCTCCTTTTATTATAGTAAATTTATTTACTTGCTTTCATTGCTTTATCTTTTGCACCAAAAGTGTATTTTAACATTGGTGGTGTAATCATTGTAGTTAAAATAACGACAATAACGATTGCTGTAAAGTAATCTTGTGCCAATAGACCTGAAGAAAGTCCTGTTCCTGCAATGATAAGTGCAACTTCACCACGAGAAACCATTCCAGCACCGATAATTGCAGAAGACTTAGCGTCAAATCCAGTCATTCGTGCACCGAATCCACAGCCGATTAATTTCGTTAATACAGCGATAACAGTTAATGCTAAGATGAACCAAATTTGATTGCCGATACCGTCAAATGTAATATTCATACCGATACTAACGAAGAATACGGGAACGAACATAGCGTAAGCAATTGGTTCTACTTTCTTTTCTACTTCATGTTTGTAGTTTGTTTGAGAAATTGCAATACCAGCAGCGAAAGCACCGATAATACCAGCAATGCCTAATAATTCGCCAAAATATGCGAATGAGAAACAGATGATAAGAGCCGCGCTTACGATAGACTCAGATACGCGCAGTGGTGATAACCAGCGCATAATCGCAGGAACACCTTTCCATCCGATTAAAATAATAGAAGCGAAGAATACTACTTTCTTCAAGATAACCATTGTTAAGTTAACATCATCAGTACCTAAGAAGCTCATTGCAAATGCTAATAAAATAACAACAAGAATGTCATCAAATACAGCGGCTCCAAGCATCGTCGTACTTTCACGTGTTTTCATTTTACCTAAATCACGAAGTGTTTGTACGGAAATACTAACACTTGTCGCACATAGAAGTAATCCTAAGAATACAGCGTTTCCTTGTTCCATTCCCATCACAAGACCGGAAACGTAACCACCTACGAATGGAAGAATGATACCTCCGAGTGCAACTGCTAAAGAAGAATTACGATTTGCGTTTAATTCTTCTAAGTCTGTTTCAAGTCCAGCCATAAACATTAAAAGAATAACCCCGACATTACTTAATTGAGTTAGAAGCTCTGAATTTTCAATCCAACCTAATACAGCTGGACCGATAACGATACCGACAATTAATTTACCTAGTACAGAAGGTTGACCTAATCTAACACTAAGATCACCAGCAAGCTTTGTACTTAATAAAATAAGTGCAATTTGAAAGAAAAATTCGAATTCCATCTGATCCTCTCCTCGTCATTTTTAATTTTATCATACGATTTCTCGGAATTTGCCTAATGAAAATATGTAAAACCCATTAAACAAAAGGGTCGAATTACAAGTTCTTTTGAACTCGTAATTTGAACCTGTAATTAATATATAATAGATTTTATAAAAAATCAATGAAAAAATGGGAGCTTTTTGAGGAAGAAGCTGCCTTATTGGGATATAGGTGTAAGAGTAGTGTGTGAATTTTATATGTATAAAATAGTATGAAGTCCTTTTCCATTACAAATAATAAATTCTACATACTATTTCACGAACTATAACTGTGAAAGGGAGGATTTATAATTTGAAGGCATTAAAAAATAACTTGTCTATTGTTGCTTTAGGTGGAGTAAATGAAATAGGAAAAAATATGTATGCTATCCAATATGAAAATGATATTGTCGTCATTGATTGTGGATCTAAATTTCCAGATGAAAGTTTATTAGGGATTGATTTAATAATTCCAGACGTCACATATTTGCAAGAAAATAAAGAAAAAATTCGCGGTTTAATAGTAACGCACGGGCATGAGGACCATATTGGTGGAATACCATATTTTTTAAAACAACTAAATGTACCAATCTATGCAACAAAGTTAACGTTAGGTTTAATTGAAATTAAATTAAAGGAACACAATCTTCAAAATGATACGGAATTAATCGTTATTCATTCAGAATCAGAAATTGATTGTGGTTCTATTAAGGCAACTTTTTTTAAAACGAACCACAGTATTCCGGATTGTCTCGGTATTGTTTTTCATACACCAGAAGGTACTGTAGTACATACAGGTGATTTTAAATTTGATTTAACACCAGTAAATAATCAACATCCTGATATTCATAAAATGGCTAAAATAGGAAGTGAAGGTGTACTAGCTTTATTATCTGAAAGCACAAATGCAGAACGCCCAGGTTTTACTCCATCAGAAAGGTCAGTAGGAGAACGGATAGAGGAAATATTTATGAAAGCAAATAGAAAAGTAGTTATTTCTACGTTTGCTTCTAATGTGAATCGTGTTCAGCAAATAGTTGAAGCATGTATAAAAACAAATCGAAAACTAGCTTTGCTAGGGAGAAGTATGGTAAATGTAGTAGAGGTTGCTCTAGAGAAAGGTTATTTACATATTCCAGAAGGTATGTTGATTGAAGCAAATGAGGTAAATCGTTTAGATCCAAAGCAGGTTGCAATACTTTGTACAGGAAGTCAAGGAGAACCAATGGCAGCTTTAGCGCGTTTAGCTAGTGGAAACTATAGACAAGTGGATATTTTACCAGAAGATACGGTTATTATAGCCGCGACCCCTATCCCAGGAAATGAACGTAACGTTTCTCGAATTATCGATAATTTATTTGCATTAGGAGCAAAGGTGATTTACGGATCAGGTAGTTCTACTGGAGTGCATGTATCCGGTCATGCATATCAAGAAGAGTTGAAGTTAATGCTTACATTAATGAAGCCAAAATATTTTATTCCAATTCATGGAGAGTTTAGAATGCTACATCACCATAGTTTGTTAGCAGAATCAATTGGTATTGAAAAGGAAAATATCTTTATTGTACGTAATGGAGATGTTGTAGATATAAGTAATGAAGTGGCAATTCAATCTAGAAGAATACAGGCAGGAAATATATATGTAGATGGATTAGGAATTGGAGATGTTGGAAATGCATTATTACGTGATCGTAAACAACTTTCAGAAGATGGAATGCTCGTTATAGTTATTACTTTTAATAAAGTGGATGGAGAAATAATTTCAGGTCCAGATATTATTTCTCGTGGATTTGTCTATGTCCGTGATTCAGAAGAATTTCTAAGAGAATTAAATAAATTAGCTGTTATTACGATTAATAATTTAAAGAAAGAGAATGTGAATAGCTGGGGTATTTTGAAAAGGGAGGTAAGAGAAGCGTTAGGGAAGTATATATATACAAATACAAAACGAAAGCCGATGATTCTTCCTATAATAATAGAGGTTTAATAGTAAAAAAGAATTCTCGTATGGGAATTCTTTTTTGTTTTGAAGAGAAAATGAACATATAATGAAATAAATAGAAATGGAAGGAAATAAAAGATGTTATTAAATAAACGTTTTACAATTGGAGAAATGGCGAAAATGCATAATATCGCAGAATCTACATTAAGGTATTATGATGAAAAAGGAATTTTTCATCCGTCCATTGTGGATCCTCAAACGAATTATCGTTATTATACAATCGATCAATTTTCACTGTTAGATACGATTAAATTTTTACGCCAGTTAAATATTCCGTTAAAGGAAATTAAGAAATATATTGATGAAAGAAATCCAGCATACGCACTCAATTTACTGGAAAAACAACAAGAGATGATGCTGAAGAAACAAAGAGAAATTGAGTATGCTTTGGCGAAAATGGAGCATAGAATTCATTTAATTAAGAAAGCAACAAAAGCAAAAGCTGAACAAATGGTAATTAAAGAGATTCCGCAGCGAAAAATTACAGCAATTGCGGTTGCTCCAAATACGACGGATGATATGTTTGAGTACTACATTCATTCGTTACAAAAAAATATGAGGCAAATGGATGATAGTTTATTTTCTGGAGATATTGGTGTAACTGTTGCGAAAAAAGGATTAATGCAAAATGAGTTTCAAGCATATAGCAGTGTATTTATTCTTTTGGATTATATGCCGTATGAAGTGCATACTTCAGATGAAATTAAAGAAGGTTTATATGCTTGCTCTTATCATCATGGACCGTATGAAGAAACAGATGCAACGTACAAGGAGTTACTTACATACATTGATAAAGAAGGTTACGAAGTACATGGAGATTCGATTGAGATTGGATTGATTGATTGGTCTGTAACAGAAAATCCAGAGGAGCAAGTAACAGAAATTCAAATTCCTGTAGTGAAAAAATAAGATGAAAACTTTTGAATTGATTACAAATTTACATTCATTAGTATAAGTCAGTTACCTGTTTTTTTAATTCTCTCTTGACCTTCAAGTTACTTGAAGGTTTAAACTAAGAAAAGAGAGTTGAAAAAAAGGAGCATATTAGAGTATGGAAGCAACAGAAAAATTAAGAGAAAAACCGATAAAAAGCTTATTTATTTCTTATTTAATACCAGCCGTTCTTGGAATGGTATTAATGTCAGTGAATATTGTAATTGACGCGGTCATGATTAGTAGAGGAGTTGGGGCGAACGGTTTAGCAGGAGTGAACGTGGCTATTCCAGCATTTTCGATTTTCTTCTCTATTTCATTATGGATCGGAATGGGCGGGGCAACGTTATACTCCATTGCATTAGGCGAAAATAAACGAGAAAGAGCAAGGTCTATTTTTACTCAATCCATGACGGTAGCAGTTGTTATCGTAGGGATTTTAGCAGCGATTTGCTTATGGAGAATAGAAGATTTAGCATACTTATTTGGTGCAAATGAAGTGATTCTACCATATGCGTTAGACTATTTACACGTATTATTAACATTTGGAATGATATACGTTTTAGAAAATATTTTAAGTACATTCATACGGAATGATGGAAATCCTAATTTAGCAATGGCTGGTCTTGTTGTAACAGCTGTATTAAATATAGTGTTTGACTATATCTTTATTTTTATCTTTGGATGGGGCGTAACAGGTGCTGCTTCAGCGACTATTCTTTCGGCAGCGATTGGTTTCCTTGTATTATTAACTCATTTCTTTAGAAAAAGTAGTATTTTAAAGTGGACGAAATTCCATTTTGAATGGGATACTGTCAAACAAATTATGGTGATTGGTTTCCCAAGTTTTACAGCAGAAAGTACGGTTGCAATCGTAACGATTGGTTTTAATATCGCATTCGTCCAATATGCAGGAGAAGTAGGAGTAGCTTCCTATGCGATGGTGAATAGTATTCATGCAATGACATTACTATTATTCTTTGGTGTTGGAGCAGCATTACAGCCAATTGCTAGTTTCCATTATGGGGCAAATTTATCAGAGAGACTTCGTGAAGGATTGAAGTTTGCTGTGAAAATTGCAGTTGTCCTCGGAGGCATTGCGATAATTGTCGGATTATTCTTCGGGAAATATATCATTGGTTTATTTGATGTTCAATCTCCAGAATTATTGGAGTTAACCTTAACAGGTATTAGCTTATTCTTTATCCAATACGTATTTTTAGGTTATAACATTGTGTATGGAGAGTATTTCCAATCAGTGCGACAAACGAAGAAATCAGTACTTATTATAATGAGCCGAGGATTACTATTTATTATTCCATTGTTATGGATTATGCCGAAATTATTTGGGATAAACGGAATTTGGCTCGTTATGCCAGTTGCAGAAGTAATGACAGCGATTATCGTATTTACGATGAATCGTATGAAACATCCTGTTCCATTAAATATGGCAGGAGAGAAAGAAGCGATATGATGAAGAAAATCCCCTTAAGCAATTAAGGGGATTTTTTTATTCCTTTAAACTAATCGCAAAAGATCCATCCGTTTCTTGAACAGAAGCAAAGGCAACGTTTTTAATATTTGTAATTCCTTTTTCCTTTAATTCTTTATATAACCATTTTTCATCTTTATGTATTAACTTTAAGTTATCATATTGAATTTGTGAATCGACGATAAGTGCAATTGGTAATCCAGCATACTTAACTTCTATGTTTAAATCTTTTGGAGTTAATGGTACAAGTTCTCTTTTTGGTAAAATACTAATAGCGCCGTTCGCTTCTAAAATAGCGTATTCAATTTCATGAACACTTGGATATCCTGCAACGCGAAGGTTAGAAAGTAATTCAGCAATTGGATATCTACTTTTTTGTAAATTCTCAAAAATAATGTCACCATGTTTAATTAAAATAATAGGGTGCCCGAGAATAAAACGATTTAGTTTGTTGAATAGGCTTAATTTTGTAAGGATTAAATGTAAACATGTAATTACAAGCATACCGAAAAAAGCTTGCAAAGCACCAGAGACTGGTATGGCCTGAAAAGCTAAATAAGATAAAAAGATAATAGCACCAAAATCATGAGGAGTTAGTTGTGCTAAAGCTGATTTACCGAGCATCTTAAGTGATAGTAAAAATAAAATAAAAAAGAACGATACGTTACATAAAAAGAGAAGCAATAGAGACACTCCTTCGTGCAAAGTTGTACTTACTGTTCCCGAAAGAAATATAAATATTACTTTCTAGAGGATAAATTAGGTTGAATTGGAATTTGTCTGTATACAAACAAATAAATGGATATTATCATGAAAGAAGCAAAGAACATAGGAGTATATGGATATGAAAAAGAAAAAAATAATTAAGTATATGATAGGAATTATAATGGTTTGCGCCGTTTATGTGGGATTTTTACAATATAACATTTATAAGCATGGGCAAATGAATGCGACCTATGAAGCTGATTATATAATTGTATTGGGCTCGAAAGTAAACGGAACGAAACCATCGTACTCATTGCAATATCGTATTGATAAAGCAGCTGAGTATTTGAAATCACATGATAAAGCAATCGCTATTGTATCTGGAGGGAAAGGAAAAGGGGAAGATATTTCAGAAGCATTAGCAATGAAAAATGAATTAATGAAATTAAAAATTGCAGAAGACCGCATTATAATGGAAGATAAGTCAACGAGTACTGATGAAAATATTAAATTCTCAAAACCTTTAATTCCGGACAATATGAAAAAAGGAATGATCGTAACAAACGATTTCCACATGTTTAGAGCGAAAAAAATAGCAGCTAAGCAAGGGTTACAATTAGAAGGTCTTCCGGCCGAAACACCAAAGCGAATTGTCATTCCATCGAATATACGTGAGTATTTAGCCATTACGCAATATTGGTTTATGAATCGAATATAGAGAAAAAAATCCCGTCTGAAAGTCCAGGTGGGATTTTTTGAGGGAAATCTTACAAACATGTCATCTTAATGAAAGGTAAAGCGATAGTTTCTAGAATGGATTCCTGACATAATGAAGATAACAAAAACTATTTAGAGGTGAGTCGGATGAAAGGAAATAATATACTATCTTCACTATGTTACTTTAGTATCTTTTTTGCACCATTTTTACTACCAATTATCGTGTACTTCGTTGCGGAAGATGAAGTGAAATACCACGCGAAAAAAGCATTTTGGTCACATATTTTCCCGTACGCAATTTTATTCGGAGGATTAGCGATATCAGGAATATTCGGTTTAGGATTCAATCAATCTGACGGTGCTGGAATTGGAATGATGATCACATATGCAGTGTTCATTCTTGTAGGAATTTACTACTTCATTTGGAATATCGTAAAAGGTATTAAAGTTTTGAAAACGGCGTAATAAGATAAGAAATAATATGATGTAAATCTGTCGGTATAATTTCATTTACCGTATTAATAAACGTTTTAAAAAGAGCAATTCAAAAAGAATTGCTCTTTTTGTGCTTATAAGTTGTGAATATTGAAAAAGATATGTTAATTTTTCATTAGGAAGAGAAAAAGGAGTGATTTTCATGAATGAGATGATACATAAAATGGAGCAACACGTTTCAGTTCGTAAATATAAAGAAGAACCTATTCCGAAAGATGTAGTAGAAAGAATGGTGCAAGCTGCGCAGCATGCTGCGTCCTCGCATTTTGTACAGGCTTATTCTGTTATATATGTAACAGATCAAGACCTAAAGATTAAACTAGCAGAGCTATCCGGAAATCGTCACGTGAAAGAATGTGCAGCATTCTTTGTTTGTTGTGCAGATTTAAAACGACTTGAAATGGCATGTGAAAAACATGGTACCGAGATAAAGCATGAAGGAGTAGAAGATTTTATCGTTGCGACAGTAGATGCTTCACTTTTTGCGCAAAACTTAGCGCTAGCAGCAGAATCGTTAGGATACGGTATTTGTTATATTGGTGGTATTCGTAATAATCCGAGAGAAGTGAGTGAACTGCTTTATTTACCTGATAAAGTATATCCTGTATTCGGAATGACAGTCGGCGTACCAGATGAAGATCATGGAGTGAAACCACGTTTACCGGTAGCAGCAGTTCTTCATGAAAATGGATATGATGAACAAAAATATGATGAATTACTAAACGAATATGATGAAACGATGAACGCGTATTATAAAGAAAGATCATCAAACAAGAAAAACGTAACATGGACGGAATCAATGAGTTCGTTTATGTCTAAAGAAAAAAGAATGCATATGAAAGAGTTTTTAAGTGAAAAAGGATTTAATAAGAAGTGAGCAAAGAGAGCAAAGAGGCAAACCTGTGATGCAGGTTTGCTTTTTTTTGGAGGAGAAAGGTGATTGTCTTCGAATAAGTATAGGGGGAGGAGATAATATGAAAAAAGCTTTAATTTTTTTGTTTGATGGGTTTGCAGAATTTGAAGTGAATATAGCGAGTTTATTTTTGATAAGTAAGCAATTTGAAATAATAACAGCAACTGTAGACGGAAAAACAGTTACAGGAGAAGGCGGTTTTTTGTGTCAACCACATGTCTCTATTGAGCAAATTAAAATAGAGGACTATGAAGTGTTTATCGTACCAGGCGGACATATTTTTGATCATTTAGAAAATGAACAATTGTTATCTATTGTGAACAAATTACATAAGCAAAATAAATGGATAGCGGGTATTTATGCCGGAACATCTTTATTACATGCAGCAGGGGTGCTGAATAAGAAGAAATTCTCAACATCATTAACATCAGATGAAAAACAATTAGCTCATTTACATGAATGGGAATATAAACAAAACAAAGATGTAACGGTTGATGGAAAAATAATAACAGCGGTAGGGTCTGCGTACGTTGAATTTGCTACTGAAATAATGAAGCAACTCAATTTATTTAATGAAGCTGAAGCGAAGGAGAACTTGCAATATTTTAAAAATGTAACAGAGCTTTGTGATGAAACTTTAGTATAAGTGAATAGTTTGATTGTTAATACCTAAGGCCAGAAAGTTGTTTATTCTTTCTGAACTTAGGTATTTTGTTTGTTATCATATACATAGAAATAAAAATTAATAATTTTTTACAAAAGTGATAGAAAATGAGAATGAAATGCCAATAGTAAGTAAAAGCGGCATAATAGCCGCTTTTTATCGTTTTATTTAGTATTTGATTTGAAATGTTTATCTTATGAAAGAAAGATTATTGCTAATTGTAAACTGTCAATAAAGTTATTTAAGTTTTGATATGGAATACCCTGCCGGAAAATACAGCAATAATTTTGTTTGAACATATCTGTTATGGCGCAATCTAAAGCATCTTCTATAACAAGTTCAAACTTTCAATAAGAAGATAACCCCCTGTACAACTTAAAAGAATGTACGTAAATATTTTAAAAATCCGTTGATTAAGCCATTTAAAAATAATTTGACCTATAAACAAACCTAAAAATACAATTGGAATGGCATAAAAACTTGATTCCCAAATGGTTTTGTTTGTGCCAGTAAAGAGTATTTGAGTTACTAGGCTAATGAAATATATAAACAAATAAAAAGCTAATGTAGTTGCTCTTAACTTCTCTTTTTTAGTATCAGTTCCTGTAAAATAAAGTAACAGGGGTGGGCCGGGCATACCGATACTTGTCGTTAAAAGACCAGATAATCCACCAACTATGAAATCTCTAGATTGTGTTGATCTAATCTTAACGTTGCATATTAGCAATAATGTTAATAGTAAGAGTAGGATGCTAACTGCTAATTTAAAAGTGTTTATGTTAACGGAAATGAAAATTAAAATGCCAAAAGGAACACCAACTATACTTCCAAAAATAAACCTTTTCAGTAGAACAAAATCAACGTCCATTCTTATTTTCCAAATGAGTGAAATGGAAATAATTAAAGATAAAATAATGTTTATTTGTATAGCTTCTTGTGGTAGAAATAACATAAGTAAGAAAGGGGTTGCCATTATGGAAAAGCCAAAACCTGTACTTGCTTGCAGAATAGAAGCCACTAATATAATACATACGAAAATGAATGTGATACCCAAAACAGCCCTCCTATTTAATCAAGTTTAACTAGTTAAAGTCTATTATTTAAGTGCAATATTTCACAAACTCATTTGTATTTTAACATAAATATCTAGTTTTTTCTCAAATAGTATTGCCATATAAGGCTCTTTAACTAAAAAATCCGACTTACATTTTGAAACAATTTTATTATGGGGAAACAAATAATGAATGGGATCAAAATGTATTGATTATCATTAAATTATTCACTGAGATCCCCGCGATAAAACAAGAACAGCCATATAAAACTTACAAAAATACAGCATGTAGCTAATAAACTGCCAATCATTTGAGGAGAAAGAATTTCTAACAGCCCTCCTGTAAAAAACATCGATAACTGAATAAGAGATCCGTAAATAGAATAATGGAATGAAAAAACTTTAACTATCATATTTTCGTGTGTGTAAGTTTGAAGTAATGTCGTATCAAGTGGAACGATGATTCCTCCTGCTATACGCATACAGAATAAAGTAATGATACCGATAATAAGTTGATCGGATAGAATGAATCCGAGAAAGAAAATTCCTTGTAATAAGTAGGCCCAACCGAATACTTTTTTCATTTTTTCTTTATTATGTGATATATAAAGATTAACGAGAAGGCTTCCTATCATAAGCCCAGCCCCTTGAACCGTATATAAAATCCCAATGTTCGTATGGAAAATTTTTTCGGCATAGATCGTTAGAAGTAGTTGATAAGCGCCTCCAATAATGCCCCATGAAATGCCGACAAGAATTAATGTTAAAATGATTTTTGTTTGTAATATGTATGTATAACCACCTTTTATATCAGTGAAAAATGTTTCTTATTCCATAGTAAACAATATGTTGTTAGTTGAAATCGCAAATAAGAGGGATATAAATTCATACGAAAGTATGAAAAAAACAGCTCAAATATGAGCTGTTTTTCTATAGTTTTTCGTTCATTTGTCAAGGATAGGATATATTAATATCCGTATCCGCCGCCACCCCAACAGCTACATCCGATGATGATTAGAAGGATGAATAGTACGATAAGCAAAGCAAATCCACCGCCGAAACCAGCGCAACTTCCACCATAACTCATATGTTTTCCTCCTTTTTAGTAAGTTAATCTATATGGTTCATGGACTACTATATACAGTATGTTTTTTGTATAGAAAACGAGCCAGTCTCATTTATAATTAGACAAATGCCTGTAGATTCATTAGGATTGCATGTTAGTGATTTGTAAATAAACCTTTACGTAATTCATAATTTAGGCATAAAAAATAAAAAATTGTAAAAAAAACCATTTTCTTATTTTTTTATGAGAGAATATGTACTATAATTTTACAAGTAATATTATGGGAAAAGGGAGTTTTAGTATAGAGATGGAGATGGGACAATTAAAAAATAAAATAGAAAACAAAAAGAAAGAGTTAATTCAACTTGTTGCGAGACACGGATTGGATCATGATAAAGTTTTGTTATTTAGTCGTGATTTAGATATACTTATTAATAAGTTTATGAACATAAAAGACAAAGTGCATAAATAAAAAATTTATAGTTTTTTATATTAAGATGTTTCACAGAAAGGAGAGGACAGTAATTGGAACATTTACAGGAAGAATTGTATAAACAAATAAAAGAAGAAAAAGGTACAGTTACAATTTTCTTAAAGAGTGGCGTTAGAATAATAGGAGAAGTTGTTGGAGTGGATAAATTTACAGTTTTAATCTTAGTGGATGGAAAACAACAGCTTATTTATAAGCAGGCTATATCAACAATAATGAAATAAGACACTCTTGTTGAGTGTCTTATTTCATTATTGCTTGCATGCCTCAACATCAATGCCGGCAGCAATTAACTTCTTTTCTCCATCTTGTTCAATGATTTTTTGTAATTTAGATAGGAAAGAATCAAAGTTTGTATGCTTTGCTACTTGGAATGTCATTTTATGTTCAATTGGTAGCCACGTATCAATATCAGCTTCGTTATGCTGGATTTTCACCTCAAGTTTATCGAGTGCATTAGCAACTTTTGCTTCGTACGTTTCTTTCGCTTCAAACTCCATCCATAAGTCATATAATTCCTCACCGAGAGAACCTGTTAATGTTTGTTTAATATTTAAAATAGCTTCTAGTTCATTTTTTTGTTTTTGTAGCTGTAAGTCATGACTATTCATTGTATCAAATGCAGGGATATCACCAGCTTCGGCTTCGACTAGATCGTGAATAATAACCATTTTAAGTAATTTCTCAATATTTACTTTTTGATCCAAATAAGGTTCAACTAAAATGGCCATTAGAGACATGCGCCATGTATGTTCGGCAACACTTTCTTGACGTCCGTTGGAAAGCCAGCTATGTCGCATTTCATATTTTAGTTTTTCTGCTAATGCAATGACTTGTAAAATGTTGTGTTCCATCGTGATCCTCCTCATTTATTCATACCATAATTCTAATATAGAAATGAAATGTGTCAATTTCATGAGTATATTGCGATAAACAGATGATAAGCGTATAATACATGTTATATGTGAAAACGTATTATTAAAATAAAAAAATGTTATATAAAAATGGAAAGGAAAGGGCAGAAATATGGGAGAGAAAAATCAAGTATTAGCTAGACCACAAAGAAGAAAAAGGAAGTTTGATATTTCTAGCCCAGTGGGCATTATAGTAGGTTTCATTATAGTGATAGCGGCAATTATGCTTGGCGGCGGTGGAATAAAAGCTTTCAAAAACTTTTTAGATGTTTCATCTATTTTAATTGTCATAGGGGGAACAACAGCGACAATTGTTGTGGCATATCGATTTGGAGAAATAAAAAAATATACGAAAAGCATTTTTACTGTTTTACATAGAAGAGAAGAAGATTTAGAACAGTTAACGGATTTGTTTGTCGATTTTTCGAAAAAGTCTAAAAAGCACGGCTTGCTTTCTTTAGAGGTAGATGGAGAGCAAGTGGATAATCCTTTTATTCAAAAAGGAATTCGATTAATGTTAAGCGGTTACGATGAAGATGAATTAAAAGAAGTGTTATTGAAAGATATTGAAACGGAAGTGTATGAGTTAAGAAAAGGAGCAGCATTATTAGATAAAATTGGTGATTTTGCTCCAGCTTGGGGAATGATTGGTACGTTAATCGGTCTTATCATTATGCTCCAAAACTTACAAGATACATCGCAAATTGGTACAGGAATGGCAGTTGCGATGTTAACGACATTATATGGGTCTGTACTTGCGAATATGATTGCAATCCCTCTTGCGGAAAAAGTATATCGTGGTATTGAAGATTTATATACAGAGAAGAAGTTTGTAATAGAAGCAATTTCAGAATTGTATCGTGGACAAATCCCTTCTAAATTAAAGTTGAAACTGGATACATACGTATACGAAACAAAGGTAAAAAAGGTAAAAGGAGCAGCCTAATATTTCAAGGAGTGGTATGATGAGTAAAGGACCGCAAAAGGGATCGCCTCGTTGGATGACGACTTTTACAGATTTAACGATGTTATTATTAACTTTCTTTGTATTACTAGTTGCTACATCAAAGCAAGATGCAGTAAAATTGTCAAAGATGCTTGAAAAATTTAGTGATACGGGGCAAGTAGATGCAAAAGTAATGGAAAATACAATACCAGATATTTCACATGAAAAAAATGATGAAAAAATGATCTCAAAAAAGAGAATGGATGAATTATATAAGAAGTTAAAAGCGTATGTAGATAATAACGGTATTAGTCAAGTGAATGTATATCGGGAGGATACAGGGGTAAGCGTCGTTATAGTAGATAATTTAATATTTGATACAGGCGATGCAAACGTTAAGCCCGAAGCGAAAGGGATAATAAGTCAATTAGTTGGATTTTTTCAATCCGTACCTAACCCAATTGTTGTAGAGGGACATACAGATAGTAGACCTATTCATAACGAGAAATTCCCTTCTAATTGGGAGTTATCTTCAGCACGAGCGGCAAATATGATTCACCATTTAATTGAAGTGTATAATGTGGACGATAAAAGGCTAGCTGCGGTAGGATATGCAGACACAAAGCCAATTGTACCAAATGATTCACCGCAAAACTGGGAAAAAAACCGTCGCGTTGTTATTTATATAAAAGAGTAGTATATTATTATTTTAATAATAAAATAATAAAAATACGAAAATTCTTTTAAAAAAATATTAAATTTTATCATTTTATTTTGTATAATGAGTGAGAATGATAAGGTGAAATATTAAGATATATTTATACATAGAAGGAGAGAATTAAAAAGAATGGCACATAAAATTTTAGTAGTAGACGATGCGATGTTTATGCGAACGATGATTAAAAACTTATTAAAAAGTAATGCTGAATTTGAAGTTATCGGCGAAGCAGAGAATGGGGTAGAAGCAATTCAAAAGTATAAAGAACTTCAACCTGATATTGTAACATTAGATATTACTATGCCAGAAATGGACGGGCTTGAAGCATTAAAGGAAATTATTAAAATTGATTCAAGTGCAAAGGTTGTTATTTGTTCTGCAATGGGACAACAAGGTATGGTATTAGATGCAATTAAGGGCGGGGCAAAAGACTTTATTGTAAAGCCATTCCAAGCGGATCGTGTAATTGAAGCTTTAACAAAAGTAGCAAATAGTTAATATAGAAGGGGTGCCACAAGGAATCAAAACAGTGATAGCGGATCGACGTGTGGCCCCCTTTTTTCTCATTGTAAAACACTAAATTGTTATACATAAATGAAATGTTTGTTAGACAGGTAGGGGATAAAAATGCAAACAGATCTATTAAATATATTTTTCGAAGAGTCAGAAGAACATTTACAGTCGCTAAATGAAAATGTGCTAGTGTTAGAACAAAATCCTGCTGATATGGATGTTGTAGGAGAAATATTCCGATCCGCTCATACATTCAAAGGTATGTCTGCGAGCATGGAATTTACGGAGATGGCTGATTTAACGCATAAGATGGAAAATGTGTTAGATGAAATTCGTCATGGAAATATAGTTGTAAATGCGGATATTATTGATGTGATTTTTGAGTGCATTGATAATTTGGAGAAGATGGTTGCAGATGTGCAACAAGGTGGAATGGGCAATATTGATGTAGCCTCAACTAAACAGAAATTAGAAGCGTTATTGAACGGCAATGTAGAAACTCCTACGGAACATATAGAGCAAAATCATATAGACAACGATGATGCAGTTTCGCATGAAGTGCATATAACAGTTGAACAGCAAGCGATTTTAAAAGCAGTACGTGCCATTATGTGTATTGAAGCATTGCAAAATGTAGGGAATATACAAAAAACAGCTCCGAGTATTGAAGAAATTGAGGCAGATGCTTTCGGATTTGAATTTACAGTATTTATGGATACGGATTGTAGTATAGAAGAATTGAAACAAGTAGTACTTCATGTTTCTGAAATTGAGAAAGTGGAAGTAAAGCAAGGAGAACCTATATCGAAGGAAGTAGCTTCTAAAAAAGTCGTTACACAAGAAGTTGTGCAAGTAGAAGAAAAGCTACAACCAGCTGTGGCTACGCAGGTAGAATCACCAATAGAGGCAACGAATCAACCTTCAAGTGCTATGCCAGCTAAAAGTACTACAAAAACGAAAAATGCTAAAGTGGAGAATCGTTCAATTCGTGTTCAATTAGAGAAAATCGAAAGATTAATGAATATGTTTGAAGAAAGTGTAATTGAACGTGGGCGCATTGATGAATTGGCTCAAACGATTCAAAACAAGGAGCTAATTGAACATTTAAATCGATTAGGCGATATTTCAAAAGATATTCAAAATGTACTATTAAATATGCGTATGGTGCCGATTGAAACTGTGTTCAATCGTTTCCCGCGTATGGTACGTATGTTAGCGAAAGATTTAGGGAAAAAAATCGATTTACAAATTACAGGTGAAGATACTGAAGTAGATAAAATTGTTATTGATGAAATCGGTGATCCGCTCGTTCATTTAATTCGAAATGCAATCGATCACGGTGTTGAAACTGTTGAAAAACGACGTGATGCAGGTAAAAATGAGACAGGTACGATTAAATTAGAAGCCTTTCATAGTGGAAATCATGTCGTTATTCAAATTACGGATGATGGAAACGGTATTAATAAAGGGAAAGTATTAGAAAAAGCGATTAAAAATGGCGTTGTAACTGAAGCAGATGCGAATAGATTAACAGATCGTGAAGTGTTTGATCTTATTTTCCAACCAGGATTTAGTACAGCTGAAGTTGTATCAGATCTTTCTGGACGCGGTGTCGGATTAGATGTTGTAAAACATACGATTCATAGTTTAGGTGGACATTTAATTATTGATTCTGAGGAAGGAAAGGGAAGTACATTTAGAATTGAACTTCCATTAACGTTGTCTATTATTCAATCTATGCTTGTTCAAACGAATGATAAGCGTTATGCTTTACCTCTTGGAAATATCGTTGAAGCAATTCGAATTAAGAGAGAAGACATCCAATCCTTACAAGGGAAAGATGTGTTAAATTATCGTAATCAAATTATTGAAGTGAAACATTTAAGTACTGTATTTGGTGAAAAAACAGTAGATGAGGCGTTTGCGTCATATGATGGTCAAATGGTTCCTGTGTTAATTGTTCGTAATACACATCGCAGCTATGGACTTATTGTAAACACAATTATCGGTCAAAGAGAAATAGTCTTAAAGTCATTAGGTGACTTCTTTGCAGAGAGTTCTAACTATTTCTCTGGTGCGACGATTCTCGGTGATGGACGAGTGGTCCTCATTTTAAACCCAGAAGGTTTATAATAGGAATGAAGGAAAGCTCCCCACTTGTATACAATTGGGGAGCTTTTTGGCTAATTGCTACGAATCTAATAATCGGATACATAGTAACGTTTTATACTAATGAGTTTGCTAAAATAAAATAAGAGTTTATATTATTTGATAGAAAAACAGAAATGAGGAGGCAGGGAAAATGCCTGAGCAACACACAAAAGGGGATACGAGCACGATTGTGCTAGAAAAAGAAAATGAGCATTTAACGCCTCAAGAATGCGATATTCTTGGCGAAATTGCAAATATATCATTTGGTTCAGCTTCGACTGTATTATCAACAATTTTAAATAGGCAAGTAAGCATTACTGCTCCTCGCATAGAGTTGGTAGATTTATATGATTCAAGAGATGTCGAAGTTCCACATGTTGTATTAAACATTCATTTTACAAAAGGATTAGATATGGAAAACCTTCTTGTCCTTAAGCAAGATGTTGCATTATCCATTGCTGATTTAATGATGATGGGAACAGGTGAAGTGGAGGACGGAAAAGAACTTGGCGAATTAGAGCTAAGTGCTGTACAAGAAGCGATGAATCAAATGATGGGATTCGCAGCTACATCTATGTCGGAATTCTTCCAAGATACAGTAGATATGTCTCCGCCGACGATTAAAGTTGTAAAGTTATCAGAAGAAATGGAGAAAATTTCTGAAATCGATGGGAATCATACGATTGTTAAAGTGTCGTTTGATTTAAAGATAGATAATCTTGTAAATTCTAAACTTGTACAAATTGTTTCAGTTGATCATGCGAAACAAATGGTAAATAAATTAATGCAATTATCTGGTGAAGTAGAAGAAACAGTCGAACCAGCAGAAGTAGTGGAAACTGAGATTGTAGAAGAACAAGTTGAAAAAGAGCATTTAACACAAGAAGAGAAAGATGTACTTGGTGAAATTGCAAATATTTCAATTGGTTCCGCTTCAACAGTATTGTCAACGCTTTTAAATCAGCCAGTTACAATTAGTACACCAAATGTGGAAGCAATCAATGTTCGTCATTATGATGGAGTACCAGTGCCATTTGTTATTTTAAATGTCGACTTTGTTGAAGGGCTAAAGAATGAGAATGTATTCGTATTTACGAAAGATGTCGCCTTAACAATGGTAGATTTAATGATGATGGGAACAGGGGAAGTTGATCCGGAAAAAGAGCTTACTGAATTAGAACTGAGCGGTATTAAAGAAATTATGAACCAAATGATGGGTCATGCTGCTACGGCGATGTCAGAAATGTTCCAAGAAAAAATGGACATGACGCCGCCAAATGTTAAATTTGTAACGTTAAAAGAAGAAATGGAGTATTTGGGAGAGTCAATGGAAGTGGACGAACTCGTTCAAATTACGTTCAATCTTGAAATTGGTGATCTGCTTCAATCGAAAATGTATCAAATTTTGCCAATTTCTGAAGCGAAAGAAATGGTAAGGCGACTTCTGTATCCAATGGTGGAAGAAGAAGAGATTGCCACAGAAGAAATTGAAGAAGAAAAAATTGTAGAACCAGTTGTGCAACCTATTGAATTTAAAGAAGTAAAACAAATGGAACCAGTATATATGGACACGTCCATTCTACAAAATGTAGAAATGAATGTGAAATTTGTATTTGGAAGTACAGTGAAAACGATTCAAGATATATTAAGTTTACAAGAAAATGAAGCAGTTGTGCTAGATGAGGATATTGATGAACCAATTCGTATTTATGTAAATGATGTATTAGTGGCGTATGGTGAACTTGTAAATGTAGATGGATTTTTCGGAGTAAAAGTGACGAAATCACTATAAGGCATTGAAATAGGAGTTTGAACTAGTAGATGAAAAACGTAAAGTTTTTTCTAATGAGTTGGCTAAGCATACATGTATGCTTGTTCTTCCCCTTGCAAAGTCAGGCTGAGGAACAAATTGAGTCAGATCAAAAAATAAATGAAGTGAATGTACAAGAAGAAAATAAGGAATCTCAAGAATCGTCAGAGCAAGTGGAAACGAAGCAAGATGAAGAGAAACAAAAAGAAGCAGAACAACAAGAAGTAGTAAATAAACAATTGAGTGAAAGAAAGATAGAAACAGAACAGGGAATTATTACAGTAAATAAGCCGGAGCTTAAAGTTGGCGAAGAGGTGCGAATTGCTGTAGAACCAAATGGGAAAAACATTCAAAGTATGAAAGGTATATTGCAGTTACAAAAAAATGGGGAGCAATATGCGCAAGAAAGAATGTTATCTTTTGAGTATGATGAAGAAACGAAGAGCTGGGTTGCTAACTATAAAGCAGGGGATTTTGATTTGCAAGGTGATTGGAATCTTCAGCTCGTTCAAAGTTACAAAGAGAATGAGAAAGAAGAGCTCATAAAAAATGAAGTGAAAGTCCCGCTCATTCGTATTAAAAATGAAACGCCAACTATAGATAAAGAATTGCCAAAGTTACAGAAAGTTACTATTGATGAAGTAAAAGAGAACTTAGTTGAACGAAAACAGGGAGATTCTATACATATACGAGTAAAAGCATCAGATATAGAATCGGTTGTAAAAGAAGTGCGCGTTACATTAAAAGGGAAAGAAAATAAAGAGCTTTCGTTTTTATTAGACTACAACAAGCATGATATGGATTGGCAAAAAGTATTTGAAATAACAGAAGCATTGCCGGCTGGGCCATACGAATTACTTGTAGAGATAATAGATGCAGCAGGTAATAAACTTGTTGAGGAAAGTGAATATACCATTTCTGTTTTGGTGCCAAAAAATGAAGATGATAAAAAGATAGAAGAGAAAGAAGATAAATTAGATAATAAACTAGAAAATGAATTAGAAGATAAGAAAGAAAATGAGAAGCAAGAAGATTCTAAAGTCAAAAACCCGGTTCCAGAAGAAAATTTGCCAGTTGTTCAAATTCCGAAGCGAGATGAGAAAGTAAATAAGTTTATAAAAGAACCGTTGGAAGAGAAAGAGGAATTTACTTACGTTATAAAAGAGCCGTTCGAAGACAACAAGGAAGTACATAAGGCGAAGGACCAAAAAGAGAAAAATAACAAACAAGTTGCCTCTAAAAAGAAAGAACAAAAAGAAGAACCGAAAGACAAGAAAGAAGAAAAAGGTGAACAGGGAGTGCAAGCTTCTGATGTGTTTACTATCATGTCAGGTTTATTCGTACTGTTTTTAGTTTTAAAGAGTAATAAAGAATGGGGCTAATTATTTCATAGTAGTGGAGGCGCTTAAATGGAGATTAAACGTACGACAATTGAAGATAAGGCGTTACAACCATTAAAACAGCCTGCAGCTATTTCGGAGCATGAAATCCAGAAAGAACGAAAGCGTAGCAATTTAGTGTTTACTGGACATTCTAAAATTATTTCGAAAAATAATGAAATAGGTATTTTACTTGCAAGTTTAAGTGATGGAAAGATTATGAAGGAAATGCTTTCTAAAGAGATGGATACAGTGTTACAACTTTTTAAAAAGTTACATACGTTATCTGGAGAAGGTAAGCAAACAGAAAAAATATTTGAACAAGTAATTAGAAGCCTACAAGGGCTTGTTAAGCAGGCGCATATAAAAGAACTTCCTTTGTTAGATGGAACATATGATTTCGCTGAAGTACAACTATCATTTGGTAGAAAAGTACATATTCCGTTACTAGATGTGAGTGCACTTATCTCTAGAGTGGAAAGTGATTCTTCAGAAGGAAATATAAATTTGATGGTAACGGTTATTACTGCTTATATAACGAAATTGTCTAACGAAACAATTTTAATTAGTGTTACAGACCGCATTGCTAAAGATCGGGATGTAAGTGTATGGAGAGCGCTTGCGGAAATGAACATGACACAATTATCACAGGCATTGAAACAAACGATGCAAGAACATAAATGGTCTATGACGCTTCTTTTTCTCTTTGTATGGATTGTCGGTATTATTTTAATTCGAGTTATGTAAAAAGGTCGTCACTCCATTGTGACGACCTCTTTTATATTTTTTCGTAGAAGAATGTATCAAATCGCTGAAGATTGTAACGCTCGGGTGTTAAAATTTGTTCCGTACTACCAACAAATAGTACACCGCCTTTTCGTAAAGAACGACTAAATTTTTCGTAAAGTTTTACTCTTGCTTCTTCTGTGAAATATATCATTACATTGCGACAAATAATCAAATCATAATTTGTATCGAATGACTGCATTAAAAGGTCATGTTGTTTAAACGAGACGTTTTGTTTAATGTTTTGATGCAATGAATATAGATCATTCTCTTTTGTGAAATGACGTTCTTTCAAATCAGTAGGTAATTCCTTTAAAGAACGTTCTGTATATTGACCGCGTTTTGCGGTTTCTAAAATATGAAAATCAAGATCTGTTGCTTGAATTTCAAAACGAAATGGAGCAAGATGCTTCGATAAAATTAAAGAGAGTGTATACGGTTCTTCACCAGCAGCGCAAGCGGCACTCCATACCTTTAATTTTCCGCTATTTTGTTCGAGTAATTTTGGTAGTGCTTTCGACTCTAAAGTTTGCCATCGTTCTTTATTTCTAAAAAACTCTGAAACGTTAATTGTAATATAGTCAATAAAATTTAAAAATAAATTTTGATCAGCGCGTAATTTGTTTAAAAAATTAGTGTAGTTTTCGAAGCCTTTTCTCGAAATGAAAGCATCGATTCTACGGCGCATTCTATCTTGTTTATATGAAGCGATGTCCATATTGAATTGTTGTTTAAAACTCGCGATAAAATGATCATAATCTTGTTCAATTATCATATTTACAATGGGCACAATAATGATATTGTGCCTCCCCCTTTACATCATACGAATTTTTTGTTCAAAGCTTTTTTTCATTTGCTTTTCATGTAATCCTGGTAAATCATAAATGACAGCATCAATACCTGCTTCTTTTGCAACATCGACAGGGATGACAGATGTATGTTTGTCCCCATTATAAAAACAGAGAACTAAATCAGTGTCTTCAATAATTTGTTTAACAAAAAACATATAATCTGATCGGTAAATGGAGTCAGAAGGATGATCAAAAGCAACATATTCGGCTCCGTGTTTTTTTAAGTAATCAACGACTTCTTGAAATTCATCTGTAATTGCTTGCAATGGTTGCAGCGTGTAAAGGCATAAATTTTGAGCGAGTCTTTCATTCTCAACGAAAAAACGAAGAACCTCATTTTCAATAGATTTATAACATAATATGTAAATTTTATGTTTGTGAGCATAGTCAGTTAAAAATTTTTTAATTTCTTCTTGATCTAATGCTGTTAATTGATTTGAACCACAAAGGAAAATATTCATAGAATTGTGCCACCTCATGCTAAATTGTAACATATCTTTTATAAAAAATAACTGCAAAATATTACTGTTCAGAGTATAATTATAAATAACTGGATTTTACGATTAAGTTTAGGAAGAAATAAAAAAATAAATAGGTGATATATATGCTACGTTCTATCTCGCATAATCCAATTTTATCGCATATACCGCCTGCTACTCAAATGCCGAAAGAAGCAAATGTCAGAACAGGACTTGCATTTTCGGATAATTTGCATGCAGATCCGAAAAAAGATAAATTACTAGAACAAATGGAAGCGTTTGTCGATAATATTGGAGAAATTAAAGAGAAAATTGAAATGGAATTAACGCTTGATAATGTAATGGAATACAAAAATACAGTAAAATCATTTTTGAATTTCTACGTTGATAATGTATTGCAGTATAAAGATGTCATGTCTCGTCACCCACGTTACGGATATTCACAGAAAATGACGATTGTGAAACAGGCAGAAATGGGATTGAATGAATTAGAAGATGTTATGAATTTAATTAACACGAAAACAGGACATTTAGAAATGTTAAATCAAATTGGAGAAATCCATGGCTTAATTGTAAATTTAGTCTTGTAAAAGGAAGGAAGCTATATGTACATACAATTATATGAAAAGCTTGTTATTATACAAAAAGCGTATGAAAATATTCAAGCGCTTGGAGAGCAAATATATGAGAATTTAAAAAATAAAAATGTAAATGCAGTTCAAAAGTTACAAGTAGAGCAATTGCAGTACATTGATGGTTTAAAAGGGTTATCAAGCTCATTTGAAGAAATGGTTGTTCAGTTCTGTAAAGAACAAGGAGTTGAATCGTTTCGTGTAAGTGCGTTATTTTCGTATTTTTCTCAAGAAGAAATTGAAAAAATGAAAGAATTACAAAAAAACGTAACTGAATTAGAAGAGAATGTAAAAATGATTCTTTTGAAAAATCAATATTACTTAAACGTACTATTAAAAACTACAGAAAGTATTGTGGATTCTGTTTCTGAATATAATTTAGAGCGAAACAATAATTCGCAAATCTTTATGAACGAACTATTGTAAAGGAGAAGTGAAGCTTTATGAGATTATCTGATTATAATACACCGCTATCGGGCATGTTAGCGGCTCAAATGGGGTTACAAACAACGAAACAAAACTTGTCTAATATTCATACACCGGGTTATGTGCGTCAAATGGTGAATTACGGATCTGTTGGAGCAAGCAATGGTCATACGCCAGAACAGAGAATTGGTTACGGTGTACAAACGCTAGGTGTTGACCGTATTACTGATGAGGTAAAGACGAAGCAGTTTAATGATCAATTATCTCAACTCTCTTACTATAACTACATGAATTCGACTTTATCACGTGTAGAGTCTATGGTTGGAACGACAGGAAAGAATTCATTATCTAGTTTAATGGACGGTTTCTTTAATGCCTTTCGTGAAGTAGCAAAAAATCCAGAGCAACCAAACTACTACGATACATTAATTTCTGAAACTGGGAAGTTCACAAGTCAAGTGAATCGTCTTGCGAAAAACTTAGATACAGTGGAAGCACAGACAGCAGAAGATATTGAGGCGCATGTTAATGAATTTAATCGTCTTGCTGCTAGTTTAGCAGAAGCGAATCATAAAATTGGACAAGCAGGTACACAAGTGCCGAATCAACTTTTAGACGAAAGAGATCGCATCGTTACAGAGATGTCTAAGTATGCAAACATCGAAGTATCTTATGAATCTATGAATCCTAATATCGCGAGTGTTAGAATGAATGGTATTTTAACAGTAAATGGACAAGATACATATCCACTTCAATTAAATAAAGAAAAAGACCCAATGTCAGTTGAGATTTACGGTTCAGAAATCTCTGTAACTAGCGGAGCGATAAAATCAGCGATTGATACGAAAGCGAAGATTGTTGATTATAAAAAAAATCTCGAAGACTTAATGAGTTCAATGAAAAATCAAGTGAATACAGTGATGGGAAAAGATTTCTTCGTTGGAGATTATGCGAAGGATATGAAGTTAAATCCAGAATTCCAAAAAGATGTTTCGAAAATGAAAATGTCTGCTGAAACAGCAAATAAACTAGCAGCAGTTACAGATGACGATTATAAAGAAGGTCTTTCTTATAAACAAGCATTAGACCAATTTATAGTTCGTGTTGCATCTGATAAAAGTGCAGTAAATGGTTATCAAAAAATTCATGGCGACTTACTAGAAGGTATTCAACAAGAAAAAATGAGCGTTGAAGGTGTAAATATGGAAGAGGAAATGGTAAATTTAATGGCCTTCCAAAAATATTTCGTCGCAAACTCTAAAGCTATTACTACGATGAATGAAGTGTTTGATAGTCTATTTTCGATTATTCGATAAGTGATAATAATTGATTGGAAATATATAAGGAGGAGATAGAAATGAGAGTATCTACATTTCAAAATGCAAACTGGGCAAAGAATCAGTTAATGGATTTGAATGTGCAACAACAATACCATAGAAACCAAGTAACTTCAGGGAAGAAAAATCTTCTTATGAGTGAAGATCCACTTGCAGCGAGTAAATCATTTGCGATTCAACATTCATTGGCGAATATTGAACAAATGCAAAAAGATTTAGCTGACTCAAAAAATGTATTAACACAAACTGAAAATACTTTACAAGGTATTTTTAAATCTTTAACGAGAGCAGATCAATTAACGGTACAAGCATTAAATGAGCCAAATGGTGAAAAAGAATTGAAAGCCATCGGTGCAGAGATTGATCAAATTTTAAAACAAGTTGTATATTTAGCGAATACGAAAGAGCAAGGTCGTTATATTTTCGGTGGTGATAGTGCAGAAAAGTCACCATTTACAGAAGATGGTACGTACCAGGGCGGAAAAAATGATGTGAACTGGCAACTAAATGATGGTTATGAATTAAAGGCATTCCGTAACGGAGAAGCATTATTATCCCCGGTAATAAAAACATTAAAACAGATGAGCGAAGCGATGCAAAAAGGTGACCAAAAAGCGTTACAACCGTTATTAGGAGAAAATAAGAAAAACTTAGATGGCATCATTAACCGTACAACTGAAGTTGGTTCAACAATGAACACAATGGAGACGTTTAAAACAATTTTAAGTGAGCAAAATTTAGCGCTTCAAGAAAACCGTAAAGAAATTGAGGATGTTGATTTAGCGGTCGCAATTTCTGACTTGGCATATATAAATGCAACGTATGAAGCGACGCTTAAAGCGGTTAGTACGATGAGTAAAACGAGTATTTTAGACTACATGTAATCTATAAGGAGTGAGAAAAATGGCAGGAACAACGATGACAGGTATTGGTGGTAGACAACAGATTTGGAACCTCGGAAATAACATGATTGATACTTCTAACTTCGTTGAATTAGAAATGAATGCGTTAGATATGAGAAAGACACCGTATACGAAAGAAAAGAACGACCTTACAAATGATAAATTATTATATACAAGTTTGAAGTCAGAATTTAGTTCTTTTACACAAACTTTTAAAAACTTAGCGACTTTTAAAGGAAATGAGAAAAAAGTAACGACAACACAAGACGGTTATATTAATGTAAAAGCTGATGGTGGTGCGATTGCTGGTACTTTTAATATGACAATTACACAGCTCGCGCAACGTCATCAAATAGCTTCAAATGAAATTAAAGATATAAATGCAAAGCTTCCTAAAGATGAAACATTAAAACTAGGTGGTAAAGAACTAAAAGTAACAACTGATATGACATATAAAGATTTAATTAATAAGATTAATGATGGAGATTATGGAGTATCAGCTTATACACTTGGAAATAAAATTTTCATGACCTCGAAAAAAGAGGGAACAGATGGACAGATTAAGTTTGAGGCGAACACATCTACACTATTTCAAGATATGGGTTTAGCTAAGGCGGATGGCACAGCGCTCAATACAATCAATGAAGCACAAAATGCTAAATATAGTATTAATGGTATTACAGATGAAAGTTCTACCAATACAATTGAAGCTCTTCCTGGTGTGAAAATTGAGTTGTTAAAGGTAACTGAGCCGAAGGTAGAGGGAGCACCAGATGCTGGTGCAACAACAGATCCAAAAGCAAAAGGTATAGATTTAAAATTTACAGTAAATGACTCAAACGTAACAGACGCATCGAATGTTATTAAAAAAATGGTAGCTGATTATAATAAAGCTGTTTCTACAGTAGATATCTTTGCTGGAAAAGGTGGAGCTTTCCAAGGTCAAGCTATTATGCAAAGTGTACGTCAGGCAATGAACAATGTCGTAACATTTTCTCAAGATGGTAATTATTTATTCACATTTGGTATTCAATTAAAGCAAGATGGAACGATGGAAGTTAATGATGAAAAATTAACACAAGCATTAAAAGAAAAACCCGATGCAGCGAAGCAATTTTTCTTTAGTTCTAACGGTTTAGGAAAAATGATGGAAGAACCGCTTGATAAACTATTCGGTGATAAAGGTGTGGTCGGCGAGAGAGTTAAAAACATTGACTCACGTGTAAGTGATTTAGATAAAAAGATTAAAGATATTGAGACGCAAAACTTGCAAAAGCAAGATGAAATTGTGAAGAAGTATCAAAAGCTAGAGAGTACATTGGCGGCGCTTGATAGCCAACTAAAAACAATTAAAGCAATGACAAAACAAAAAAGTGATGATTAATGAAATTTGAGGAAGTGATCGTATGCAAGCATGGCAACGTTATATGCAAAATGATATTATGACGAGTAATCCGATTAAAAATACAATTTTTATTTATGAAAGATGTATTGTAGAGTTTCGTAATTTAGAAGAACTTTTACATACTTTTAAACTACCAGAAGGGGACGCACTTCTTGAAAAATTAGAACGTATTTTTGAAGAACTAAAGCTTCAATTAAATCCTGAAATTACGAAAGATTTATATGATAGTCTCTATGGTTTATATGATTGGATTAGCATTCAAATTCAAACGATGAAAGTAACGCGTGAAGCGAAAGATATTGATGCAATTGTGAAAGTGTTACAAGATTTAATAGACGGTTACCGCGGAGCACTTGAAAATGAACAATGATATTTATCGGACGTTTGTCAGCTGTTTTAATGAAATCGGTGAATTGCAAGTGTCAGACAGAGAGTTTGCTGAGAAGAGTGAGATGTTAAATCGCTGGATGATGACATTGGATGAAGAAACGCGTGCGCAAGTTGCAGCAGAAGTAAGCCCGTTCATTATTAAGGCAGCTCAGCATATTCGGGATAAGCAAAAGATTTTGGAAGAAATGATTATGACAAATGATGGGCGAATGAAGGCTAATTCATTTTACGGTAAATATTAATAATAACGTTTGGAAACAGATTCCCCTTTTAAAAGGGGGTCTATTCCTTCGTTTACATAAAGAACTCCGCTGATTGAGGTTTCATTTTATGACTGTGATGAAAAAATAATAGTAATCTAAATAATAGAAAAATGGACTTTAGTTGTAGTTTATATATTGAAATGTTCTATAGATTACTATGTGCATACAGTTTTTTGCATTCTTTTTTATATTTTTGTATTTTTCTAAAGACAACAATGAAAAAATGGAATAAAATATGTAAGGGTACATAATAGTAAATATTTTAATAAACGCATATAAGAAAATAAATAATGAAGTGAAACTTCTATCAGTGGATCATTACGTTAGAAAAGGAAGGGTGTGGAATATGCCAGATTTAGTGAGTGATGTAAGCCATTATATGAATTATTTAGTGACGAAACGAAATACTGTTTCTAGTAATATTGCAAATGCGAATACACCTGGCTATAAAGCACAAGATGTAACATTTGCTGAGCAGATGAATAAAAGTAGTGCGTTATATAAAAACAATGCGGCTGATTTAAAGAGTAATCCAGATTTATATCAAACGAATGAAATGCACTTGCCGACAGTAATTACGAAAAATACATATGCAAAGATTCAAACAAAATCAATGCAAACGAATAAAGACGGAAATAGTGTGGATGTAACGACAGAAATGCTAGATTTAATGAAAGCAAATCAGTTATACGGTATTTCAATTAACGCAATTAATACACAATATGCAATTAACCAAGCGGCACGCGGACGTTAAAAGTAGAAGGAGAGAAAACGGATGTTTCAGGCAATTAATGCAAGTGGCTCAGGGCTAACGACAGCGAGAAAGTGGATGGAAGTTACTTCTAACAATATTGTAAATGCAAATACGACGGCGGCTCCGGGGGCAGATTTATATGAGCGTCGTAGTGTGGTGTTAGAATCAAACAATAGTTTTGCAAGTATGTTAGATGGGGCTCCTACTAATGGAGTGAAAATAAAAAGTATTGAAGCAGACAAAACGGAAAATTTAGTGTATGATCCGACGCATCCACACGCAAATGAAGAAGGATATGTACGTTATCCAAATATTGATGTAACTGCTGAAATGACGAATGTAATGGTTGCTCAAAAAATGTATGAAGCGAATACAAGTGTATTAAATGCGAATAAAAAAATGCTTGATAAAGATTTAGAAATCGGCCGAGGATAAGGGGGAAGATCGTAATATGAAAATTCAACCAATGTTACATACACAACCATTTGGAGCAATTCAGTCAATTGGTGCACCGAAAACTTCTCAAACATCGGTAGCTCCGGAGAAAAAGTTTATTGATTTATTGGAAGATATGAATCAAACGCAAAACAATGCACAAACAGCAGTATATGATTTACTAACTAAAGGAGTAGGAGAAACACATGACGTTTTAATTCAGCAAAAGAAAGCTGAGTCTCAAATGAAAACGGCTGCTCTCGTACGTGATAATCTTATTGAAAATTATAAGTCACTAATTAATATGCAAATTTAGGAAAGTGGACGGGTGTGTTTAAATGGAAAAGATGAAAAATGTTATCCAATCGTTAAAAATGTGGCATAAGTTAGTAATCGGTGCTGCGCTTTTAGCGATTGTAACAGGAGCACTTTTATACTTCACCTTGCCAGATAAATATGTTGTTGTATATCAAAATTTAAATGATGCAGATAAACAAGAGATTACAGCAGAATTATCGAAGTTAGGTGTCGATTACCAATTAGCGGCCGATGGTTCAATTCGTGTGCAAAAGAATGATGCTCCATGGGTTCGAAAAGAAATGAATGGGATGGGCTTACCGTTTAATTCGAAAAGCGGTGAAGAAATTTTATTAGAAAGCTCTCTCGGTTCAAGTGAACAAGATAAAAAAATGAAGCAAATTGTCGGTACGAAGAAGCAATTGGAACAAGATATTGTAAGAAACTTTGCGACAGTTGAAACGGCAAATGTTCAAATTACATTGCCTGAAAAAGAGACAATTTTTGATGAAGAAAAAGCAAAAGGAACAGCGGCGATTACGGTTGGAGTGAAGCGTGGACAATTGTTAACAGCTGATCAAGTTGCGGGTATACAGCAAATGATAAGTGCAGCGGTTCCTGGTGTGAAAGCAGAAGAAGTAAGTGTTATTGATAGTAAAAAAGGTGTTATCTCAAAAGGGACAGGTGAAGCACATTCTAGTAGTTCCTCTTCTTACGAGAAAGAAGTAGAGATGCAGCATCAACTTGAAGGTAAATTAAAGCAAGACATTGATGCAACGTTAATGACGATGTTTAAACCGAATGAATATAAAGTGAATACGAAAGTATCTGTAAACTACGATGAAGTTACACGTCAGTCAGAGAAGTATGGTGACAAAGGTGTACTTCGTAGTAAACAAGAGCAAGAGGAAAGCTCTACTGCGCAAGAAGGGGCAGATACGAAGCAAGGTGCTGGTATTACAGCTAACGGTGAAGTGCCAAACTACGGTACGAACAATAATCAAAATGGTAAAGTTGTCTACGATAATAAAAATGGCAACAAAATTGAAAATTATGAAATAGATAAAACAGTTGAAACAATTAAGAAACACCCAGAATTAACGAAAACGAATGTTGTTGTATGGGTAGATAATGATACGTTAGTAAAACGTAGAATTGATATGACAACTTTTAAAGAAGCAATCGGAACAGCGGCAGGACTTCAAGCTGATCCGAACGGTAACTTTATAAATGGTCAAGTTAACGTTGTAACTGTTCAGTTCGATCAGCCGAAAGCCGAAAAAGAGAAAGAGCTAGAAAAAAGTGGCATGAACTGGTGGTTATTCGGTGGAATTACAGCTGGCTTATTAGCAATCGGTGGTCTAGTATGGTTCTTATTAGCAAGACGTAAGAGAAAGAAAGAAGAAGAGGAATATGAAGAATACTTAGCAGAAGAGGAAATTGCTGCAAGTAATGAAAGTATCTTGGAAATTCCTGAAGAAAAAATAGTGCCAGAGCCAAAACCTGAACCAGAAGAACCGAAAGAACCAACGTTAGATGAACAAGTGCAGGATGCTACGAAAGAACATGTAGAAGGTACTGCAAAAGTAATTAAAAAATGGTTAAACGGACAGTAAGGGAGGAACAACGATGTTAGATGAAATCTCCTCCAAAGAAAAAGCTGCCATCCTTATTCGTACATTAGAAGAAGGGGTGGCAGCAAAAGTCATTGAATATATGACAGCTGAGGAAAAAGAAGTATTACTTCGTGAAATCGCGAAGTTTCGTGTATATAAACCAGAAACGTTAGAAAATGTACTAGGAGAGTTCTTGTATGAATTAAATGTAAAAGAATTGAACTTAGTCACTCCAGATAAAGAATACATTCGTCGCATATTTAAAAATATGCCAGAAGACGAACTGGAAAAATTATTGGAAGATCTTTGGTATAACAAAGATAATCCGTTTGAGTTCTTAAATTCACTTACAGATTTAGAGCCACTTCTTACAGTGCTTAATGATGAGTCACCACAAACAATTGCAATTATCGCTTCTTATATTAAACCGCAACTTGCGTCTCAATTAATTGAGAGATTGCCAGATCATAAGCGAGTAGAAACGGTAATGGGTATTGCGAAACTAGAACAAGTTGATGGTGAATTAATTAATCAAATTGGTGAGTTGTTAAAATCGAAATTAAATAATATGGCATTTAGTGCAATTAATAAAACTGATGGCTTGAAAACAATCGTAAACATTTTAAATAATGTTTCACGAGGTGTTGAAAAAACAGTCTTTCAAAAGCTGGATGAAGTCGATTATGAGTTATCTGAGAGAATTAAAGAAAATATGTTTGTCTTTGAAGACTTACTTGGTCTTGAAGATCTTGCGCTTCGCCGTGTATTAGAAGAAATTACAGATAACGGCGTTCTTGCGAAAGCACTTAAAATTGCAAAAGAAGAAATTAAAGAGAAATTATTTACATGTATGTCTTCAAACCGTAAAGAGATGATTCTAGAAGAATTAGATGGCTTAGGACCGCTTAAGATGACGGATGCTGAAAAAGCACAGCAAACGATCACTGGTACAGTGAAAAAGCTAGAGAAAGAAGGAAGAATTATCGTTCAAAGAGGTGAAGAGGATGTCCTTATTTAAAAACAGAATTCCGAAGAATTCTGTTTCTTTTTCTGAAGAAACGTATGAATTACAATTTCCAAAACCAGCTTCAGTCCAAATAGAAGAGGAAGAATTACAAGCTGATCATGCAGAGCTTCGCGCCCAGCAAGAATCATTACATATGGAAATGAATCAGCTAAGGCAAGAGCAGAAAATGCTAGAACGAGAGCGTCAGCAGTTATTACAAGATAAAGAACAATTTCAAATGCATATTCATGAACAAATGGAACAGATGGAAGCAGCCCGTGTGCAGTTTCAAAAAGAACAACAAGAAATAGCATATGAATGGACAGAGTTATTATGGGATCAATCTTTTCATTTAGCAGAAAAAATCGTGAATCAAGCGGTAGATTCACGATTGCTTGATGTGTTACCTATTTTAACGGGCATCGTGCAAACATTGCCTACTTCGTTTGAAAAATTAATCATTACCGTACATCCAGAAACGTTTGAACGTATTCAAGAAGAGAAGGAAAATACGAAAGAATATTGGTTACTACAATTAGTAGAATGGAAATATGATTTTTCTCTGCAGTTTGGTGAATTTGTTCTGGAAGAAGAGAAAGAGTTCTTTGAATTTAAATTTGCACCTATATTTGCGAAACTTCGTCAGAAATGGGAAGAAGAGAAGTTATTTGAGGAGCAAAATGTATGAGCCGCCTGTTAATGAATGAGAACGAAAAATGGAATAAGTTCATTGAAACACCGCTGTATACGAAAGTAGGCAAAGTTCATAGTGTACAAGAACAGTTTTTCGTAGCAAAAGGGCCGAAAGCGAAGATTGGAGATGTTTGCTTCGTTGGAGAACATAACGTCTTATGTGAAGTGATTGCCATTGAAAAAGAAAATAATATGCTACTTCCATTTGAACAGACAGAAAAAGTATGTTATGGAGATTCAGTGACCTTAATTTCAGAAGATGTTGTTGTACCACGTGGTAATCACTTACTCGGAAAAGTGTTAAGTGCAAACGGTGAAGTGTTAAATGAGGAAGCTGAAAACATTCCATTACAGAAAATCAAACTAGATGCACCGCCTATACATGCATTTGAACGTGAAGAGATTACCGATGTATTTGAAACAGGAATAAAATCAATTGATTCTATGCTAACAATTGGTATCGGTCAAAAGATTGGTATTTTTGCTGGGTCAGGTGTTGGTAAATCAACTTTACTTGGAATGATAGCAAAAAATGCAAAAGCTGATATAAACGTTATTAGTTTAGTAGGAGAGCGTGGTCGGGAAGTGAAAGACTTTATTCGAAAAGAGTTAGGCGAGGAAGGGATGCGAAAAAGCGTCGTTGTTGTAGCGACGTCAGATGAAAGTCACCTTATGCAACTTCGTGCCGCGAAACTCGCAACGTCTATAGCTGAATATTTCCGTGATCAAGGCAATAATGTATTACTTATGATGGACTCTGTTACTCGTTTTGCCGATGCACGAAGAAGTGTTGATATTGCTGTTAAAGAGTTACCGATTGGTGGTAAAACACTGTTAATGGAAAGTTATATGAAGAAGTTGTTAGAGCGGTCTGGGAAAACACAAAAGGGATCTATAACAGGTATTTATACGGTGCTTGTTGATGGGGACGATTTAAATGGTCCTGTACCAGATTTAGCACGTGGGATTTTAGATGGACATATTGTATTAAAGCGTGAGCTTGCAACGCTTAGTCATTATCCTGCAATTTCAGTATTAGATTCAGTAAGTAGGATTATGGAAGAAATTGTTTCGCCACATCATTGGCAACTTGCAAATGAAATGAGAAAAATTTTATCAATTTATAAAGAAAATGAATTGTATTTTAAGTTAGGAACGATTCAAGAAAATGAAGAAAATGCTTATATTTTTGAATGTAAAAATAAAGTAGAAGGCATAAATACATTTTTAAAGCAAGGCCGATCGGATAGTTTCCCATTTGATGATATCGTTGAAGCGATACAGCATATAGTATAAGGCCTCTGCCCAAGAGGTCTTATTTTTTTGTTTTTTAATATTTCACAGATTTTTTTGGAAAAAAACTATATAATAGAAAAAGAGAACGTTATAATAGGAAGGGGCTATGAAAAAAGGTGGATAAACAGCAGTACGACACAATAAAATTGCAAATAAATCAAGAAAAAGAACATATTTTAAAAGAAGTGTATGAATTAACAGCTGAAAAAAGAAAAATAGAACAAAAAAAAGAATATGATTTATATGTTGTGAAATCGCGTGGTAAAGTCGTACAAACTGGGCAACGTATTATGGCTGGCATGCTTTCTTCACATACGTTTTCACCTGAAAGAATAGAAGAATGGAATCGAAAAATTAAAAAAACGGAAGGTTTTATTCAAAAAAATGAAAGCCTTTTAGAGCAAGTAAAAGAAAAAGAACGTGTCATTGATGAGATGTATCAAGAAGATTGCAAAAAGCTTGCGAAAGCACAAGAAAAGCTGGAAGAAAAAATGCTTCTTGATTTGAAAATGTGTATGAATGGATGAGGTGAATGTAGTGATACAGTCTGTATTACCGGTGCAACAAAGTTTACCTCCGCAAAAAGAAAAAGGGCTAGAAGTACAATCGAAAAATGAAGATTCTTCATTCGATCGTACGATGAGAATGGAAAATAAAAAGCAGCCGAAAACGGAGAAAACGAAACGAGAAGAAGCACCAAAAGAAGAGAAAAAAGAATATAATCTTTCTAAACCATCGGTAACGAAAGAAGAACCAATTGTAAAGAAAGAAGAAAAAAAAGAGACAGAACAGTTGTTATTAGCTGTATCTGAGCAAATGGTTGCAATTGAGCAATTACATGTGCAGCCGGAATTGCTATATCAATACATACAAAAAATACAAGAACTATATAAAGAATATGGAAATATAAAACTTAACGAATTACCTGTAGATGAATTACAACAATTACAAGAACTTCTTTCAAATATGAATATCAAAAATGCTATATGTTTAGAAGATACAATGCAAATGGTATTAGACAAAATGAAGATGCCAGAGCAAACGATGCAAGCATTGAAGGTTGTAGAAACAGAAACTTGTAATATTGCAAAGGAACAAGAAGGGGCTAAAGAGGTAGATCTTCCGAAACTTGAGAGCGATGATGCAAAGATAGAGTTGCCAGAAGGTGATATATTAAACGATTCGAGCTCTGCAGGTGCAGAATTATTAAATAAAACGACGAGTACCGAACAAATAGGGAAATCAAATAGTGGTACTGAGAAAGTTTCATTACCTGACTTAGGAAAGAAAATGGAAGCGCAAGTAGAGGCCTTACAAAAATTTGTAGTGAAACAAGAACGTGTTTTATTCCAGTTAAATCCAGAAAAACTTGGTACATTAACAGTGTTTATGAAAAAACATGGAGATCAAATTGATGTTCATGTAGAAATGGAAAAACACGATGCGAAAAAACGTGTTGAAATCATTTTTGATGAATTGAAATTAAAATTAAAAGAAAAAGAAATCAATATTCAAATTAGCTATTCAGATAAAGATGAAAATCGTAAAGAACAACGAGAACAAGAGCAAAGGCAAAAACAGAAATTAGCAAATACAAATCATGAAAAACAACAATCAACAGAATTTGCGGGATTATTGGAGGAATAAAGCGTGCCAACAGTTGGATTAAATACAACGAGTACAAATCATATTCCGTTACAAGCAGGAGCGCAAAAAAGTAATGTACCTGTTAATGGTGTACAATCGCCAGTGCAACAAAGTAATGGAGTTTCGGCAGGGGCGCAAAAGACTCCTGGGGTAATGGGGAAAGATGATTTCCTAAAATTGTTTTTATCAAGTTTCCAACATCAAGATCCATTTAATGCGATGGATATGAATCAAATGATGAATCAGACAGCGCAGTTATCTCTTATGGAACAAGTACAGAATATGACGAAAGCAGTAGATAAGCTGCAATCAACGATGTATTCGACAGCACTTGATGGTGGAATGAAGTTTTTAGGGAAATACGTAAGAGGTGTTGACGGCGAAGGAAACAAAGTAACTGGTCAAGTAGAAACGGTTCGTCTTGCAGAAAATAACGATGTACAGCTCGTTATTAATAATAAAGTTGTATCTCTTCGTTTCGTTGAGAGAGTGTCTGATAAACCGATTGGAGAAACAAATCCAGAAGACGCAAAGAAAGACGATCAAAAAGTAACTGAAGAAGTAAAAACTACAAATTCATAAGGAGTGTACATACGTTATGATTAAAGCGTTATATACAAGTATTACAGGGATGAATGCAACACAAAATGCATTAAGTGTAACTTCAAATAATATTGCCAATGCACAAACAGTAGGTTATAAAAAACAAAAAGCAATGTTTGATGATTTACTATATAACAATTCGATTGGTGCAAAAGCCGATGATAAATATGCTGGAACAAACCCAAAAAGTATCGGTAACGGTGTAAAATTGAGCGGAACGGTTACCGATTATAGTGATGGTACCATCACTTTAACGGGTGGTAAAACACAAGCAGCAATGGAAGGTAACGGTTTCTTCGTTGTAGGTGATTCAAAAGGCGGAAATATGGAATTTACGCGTAAAGGTACGTTTGGGATATCTTCAGATTACTATATTACGAATACTGAAGGTCAATACGTATTTGCATACCCTGCAAATGAGGCAACTGGTGAAGTTGATTTATCTGGAATTCCAGGACCGTTGCAAATTCCAATGGGAACGGCAATTGGTGGTATTCGAACATCAAAAGGTGTAGTTGGAGGGAATATTCCAGCTGATGCAAAAGCAATCTCACAAGAGATACCTATATATGATAATGCTGGTAACACTTGGACGATGCGTGTGGAGTTTACACAAACGAGCGAACATAATTATTCATATAAGGTACAGATGCGCAATGATTCGAAAAAAGAAGGGTTTAAGGATGTTGAAGGTGCAGGCGGAAATATGACATTTGATGCTGTTGGAAATCCAAGTCCGAAAGAGCAAGCAGCTAATATTCCATTTAATGGCGGCAATATAAAACTAGACTTAAGTAATTTAACGAATCATCCGACAGATAAAACATTATCAGTAACAGGCGTAGATGGTAGAGCAGCGGCGACTGTTAAAGATTGCTTCATTGCTGATGGTGGATATGTGATGGTAAAATATTCTGATGGAAGTATGAAAGCTGCTGGCCAATTAGCTGTTGCGATGTTCCCGAACGAAGGCGGACTAATGAAAACTGGTAATGGTAACTATACAGCGACGAATACGACGGGTATTTTAGCACTTGGTGCATCTGGACAAAATGGAGCAGGAAAAGTACGTGGTAGTGCACAAGAAGGTGCAAACGTAGATTTATCTGTAGAATTCGTTGACTTAATGTTATACCAACGCGGATTCCAAGGAAATGCGAAAGTAATTAAAGTTTCAGATGAAGTATTAAATGAAGTTGTAAACTTAATTCGATAATATATCGCAAGGAAAAAATGTAATGGAGTAGAAAGGGTTTTTTATTCGTATGACAAGACAAGAGCGAATTTTACAATTGCCTTTTTTCGAAAATAAACGTGAACTTGCCGAGCAAGTATTAAAAATAGAACGAGAAGAGCATGTATATTTACCAGATCAATTTGAAATTAAGCAAGTGCCACCGTATTCATTTGGCGAAAAACAAGCAATCATTGGCCGTATCCATGAGTTTTATTTCATAAGTGTTGGTAGCGATAGCGTTTGGAAGTATCAACTGTTTAAGGATGAGATGAAGTGTCGTGAGTTTTTTGTTATGTTGCCAAATATTACGGATCAGCAAATAGCGTTTTGGTTTAATAACATAGAGTTATTGAAAGGTTCTTAAAAGCACTTTTTAGGTTTTGAGAGAGGACCTGGCGATGTTTTGGAGCGGTTAGTGCCTAATAGAGTCCCGACCGATGTGTAAGACCAGAGATATGTAGAGTTACTAGAGTAGTATGGTAGTGTAAGAAGTGGTAATATAAAAGAGTTTTAAGTTAATTTAAGGTAGTTGTAGTATACAATTAGACTGAATTTCTATAAAAGGAGAGGTGAGGAGGATGGTGCAAAATAAGTATCGCGTTACATTCATTTCGCCGAGTGAGGTTGAGCAGCGGACTGTAATGGCGGCGAATAGTTTGCCAGATTTAATTCGTAAAGTAGAGAGTATTATTGCAGATCCAAACGGTTATTTTGTGAATGATAAAAAAAATAATTGTTATTTTAAAGTGATTAAAGAAAATGTTACGTTTATTCAATATGAGTTACTATTTTCGGATAAGGAAATTCATATTGAAAAATTAAAACATATAGCACCGGTGGTATTAAAACGATTATTCGAAGAAATAAATGACCCGGAATTATATGCACTTGCGCTACTTGATGTTGATATAGCAACGAAAGAATATGTGCTAGCAGAAATGAATTCTGAGCTGAGAATAAGAGTAGAGACCGAGCTTTCGAAAAAATGGGAAGCAATGCCGACGGAAATTGTAGGAGCACAAGAAGTGTTATTAGAGGCACTTGCTTCGTTTATACAAGATTAATTGTTTTTTAATAAAATGAATCGTTCGACTATCTATATTTTTTATATAGGTAGTTGACTTTTTCGATTTTATAAAGCTTAATAAATAGATATACGGAATTAATGGAAGGGGAGCGACACCTTTATGTCACAAGCACAAAGTATTTTATTAGAAAGCGGAACAAATGAATTAGAGATTGTTACGTACACTGTTGGTGAAAACCTATTTAGTATTAATGTAATGAAAGTACGTGAAATCATTAATCCATTTCCTGTTACAACTGTGCCAGAATCTCATCATGCAGTTGAAGGTGTTGTTCAAGTACGTGGTGAAATTTTACCTGTTATTAACTTGGCAATGGCTCTTAATTTAAAGTCAACAAAGCCACTTGATCAAACGAAATTTATCATCTCAGAATTAAACCAAATGAAAGTTATTTTCCGTGTGGATGAAGTGCATCGTATTCAACGTATTTCGTGGGAACAAATTGATGAACCAGCTTCATTATCTATGGGACTAGAAGAAACGACATCTGGTATTGTAAAACTAGATGGCAAAATCATCTTACTATTAGATTATGAAAAAATTGTATGTGAAATTAGCGGCACTGGTTATGACAATAAATCAATTGCAGGGTTAGAACAAAAAACAGATCGAGCTGAAAAAGTAATTTATATTGCAGAAGATTCAGCGATGCTTCGCCAAATATTAGAAGAAACATTATCATCAGCTGGATATACGAAAATGAATTTCTTCAGCAATGGTGCAGAAGCGTTAGCGCAAATTGAAAAATTAGCGAAAGAGCAAGGCGAAAAAATGTTTGAGCATATTCATTTGCTAATTACGGATATTGAAATGCCGAAAATGGATGGACATCATTTAACGAAAGTGGTTAAGGATAGTGAAGTAATGAATCGTTTACCAGTCATTATTTTCTCTTCATTAATTACAAATGAATTATTCCATAAAGGTGAAGCTGTAGGAGCAAATGCCCAAGTAAGTAAGCCAGATATTCAAGAGCTAATTGGTTTAGTTGATAAGTTAGTGCTTTAAAAGCTTCTATTTAGCCGGAATAGAAGCTCTAGCCAAGTGTTGAGCGGGTCAGTGCTTAATAGAGCCCTAGGCGATGTTGAGACCAGACATATGGAGTGGTTATAAGTAAGCAGAAGAGCTGGTGTATAACATTTTTCTATTTAGTAGGAATAGAGGAACTACTTATGTAAGGAAGTTTTCAGTGATTAATAGAGTCCCATGCGATGTGAGTTCAGAGGTATGAAGTAGTTTTATGTAAGAAGAAGCGAGACTTCGATTGGGGATTTGAAGACTGGGTTTATAACTCTATTCTGTTAGAGAGAGGAAGGAATTAGCCATGTGTAGCATTGGCTAGTTCCTTTTTAGTATTCTATACTTTAAGCTGGCAGAAAAATGAAAGGTTTCTTGGGTGTTTGTCGCTGTATGTGTGAATAATCTTCATTTAGAGATTTTTAATTTGAAAATATAAGTGAACGTATTTTTTGATTACTTTAGTAACATTTCGTGGTAGCGCAAATTTTTTCGGTGAAAAAACATCCGAAATACCATATAATATAATTAAATGTAATTAATATGCAATTTTGCATATTAATAAAAAACATTTTCCAAATTTTTATACTTTCTATACATTTTTGTATGTTTATTATTTGACAGATAATTTCGAACTGTTATAATATGGATATGTAAAAATTGCTATTTTCTTAAAAGACATGGGAGTCAGATGAGAATTGTGAAAGGATGAGGGGGAGTGGCAAAGATTATGTATCACCACACAGCAATTAATGTATTAGGTCTTTTACAAAACATGTCAAATAATAAAACGAACGATATGCAACTAGAAGCGGAATTAAAAAAAATAGAAAAAGAATTCCAAATAAAGTATGAAGAGTTAGTTGATTTACATAATAGAATGGTATTATTTCAAATAGATATAGAAAAAAATGGCGGGATGCGAGCATATGAAAAATCAGCAATTACATGGCTGAAGTCTGAACTAGAGCTACTGTATGAAGTGTATCAATTTTGTCAACGCCACGGTTTAAACATTTTAAATATTTCAAAATACGTAAGTAAAAATGAACTAAATCTTTTTCCAAAAACAGAAAGTCAATTGCAAAATACGTATTATAAATTGAAAAAACGTGAAATACCGTTTGAAAATATTGAAAAACAAAAACCAGGAAGAAAGCGAAAATATATACCGGTAAAAGAGACAATCGTTGCAAGAAAACAAGAAAATGAGTACGAATTAAAAGAAGAAATCCAGCATAAAAAAGAGGATGAAAAAAATCTTGTAACAGTTATATCTGGTATCGTTGATAACTTTGAAACAATTAATCAATGTAGTGAAAGGAAAGAAGACGAACTACATCAGTTTATGGAAGGTATTTATAAGCTTTCTAGCATGGCAGCAGGGCGTTCTAGAGAAGCAAAGAATACACGTAGTCTAGAAGGTGAAGTGCATTCGTTACAACTAGAAAATGAAAGGCTAAAACGAGAGAAAGAAGAGCTTGTACAAGATATTAAAGGCATGACGCAGCTTTTAATTCATTTCATTACAAGTTCTGATATCGATCAAATTCGTAAATTACCAACTTTCGTACAAGATTGTAAAATGGAATTACATAAACTTGGGCTATATAATGCACAAGACGGAAAAATGAAAATAATGGTTGACCGTAGTGGACAAGTTATGACGGTAACACAGTAATAAAATTTGGGTACAAAACAAAAGGGAGATACATAGTTTATATGTATTTCCCTTTTGTTTTGTATGGAATCGTTCCAAAGAAGGAAGATTCATTTTTATGATTGTAGTAGTTTAGAAACCATTTGCGGAATTTGGTTCGCTTGTGAAACCATACTAAGGGCAACTTCAGTTAATAATTTGAACTTTAAAAAATCACTCATCTCCTGCGCCATGTCTGCATCTTCGATTCGAGATGCAGCATCTGTTAACGCCATACCTTGGCTATTTAAATTTTCAATATTAAACTGTAAATGATTTATCATTGCACCAAGGTCGGCACGATGAAGTGACACACTTTGCAAAGCCTCTTCAATTTTACGGATTGCCGCTCTTGCTTCTTGTTCTGTTGAAATCTTGATGTCATGTTGTGTAGGGGAAGGGGGAATAGATTTTGATATATGTACCGTATGACCGATATCGTCTAATGTAACAGGGCGGTTTTGACCGTCAAATACGGATAAATCATTAAACTCAGTCGTCTCGCCAATATAGCCAATTTGTTCTGCTAAAAACTGAAACTCTTTATTCAGCGAATGACGGTTTTTATTTGAATTTGTACTGTTCGCAGATTGAACGGCTAAATCACGCATACGCTGTAAAATATTTGTCAAAGTTTGAAGGGTAGCTTCCGCCGTGCGAAGCATCGATATCGCATCCTCATTATTACGAATTGCCACACGCATACCATTTGCTCGTGCATGCATACGAGTCACAATTACAATATTAGCGGGATTATCAGAAGCGTTGTTCAACTTCTTACCAGTCGCCAAATGCTCCATTGCAACATTCATATGCTTCTCATTCTCATACAACGACTGCCTAGCATTCATACTTAAAACATTCGTACCAATACGCATAATAGACACTCCTTATAGATTGATATAATCAATATTCAAAAGCTAATAAACGGCTATGAAGAGAAAAAGAGACTTATGCTCACTTTATCTTTTTGTTTTCATACACGGAACGAGAATAAAATAGGCCCTGACCGATACTAAATATGGCTAGAGCTTCTCTTTAAGCTAAAAAAATCTTTCAATCTATCTATATAGAAGAAATAAACCTCTCCGCAAGCAGAGAGGTTTATTCAGGAAACTAACTCAAATGGCTTATTGTAATAATTTAGAAACCATTTGTGGAGTTTGGTTTGCTTGAGAAAGCATGCTGATACCAGCTTCGTTCAAGATTTTGAACTTAGTCATTTCAGACATTTCTTTCGCCATGTCAGCGTCTTCGATTTGAGAAGCAGCTGAAGCCATAGAAGAAGATTGGCTCTTCAGGTTGTTTACGTTAAAGTCTAGGCGGTTTAATGTAGCACCTAGAGTTGCGCGGTTAGAAGCAATGTTTTTTAATGCTGTATCGATAGATGCAATTGCACCAGAAGCATTAGCTTTAAGATCTGTAGTCTCAAGTTTTGTTAATGTAGCAAATTCTTTACCAAGTGCTTGTGCAGCAGTTTGTGCACCAGCATTATCTGCTTTATTGTAGTCTTCAAGTTTCGTTTCAATTTTCTTTACATCGTCTGCAGACATGAATGGTTTAACCTTATCGAATTCTTTCATAGCAGCAGTTACATCTGCATCAAATGCGGCCTTATCAGCACCTGTTTTTGCTCCAAGATCAGCAAATGCTTTTGTAGTTGCATCATATACTGTTTTTTCTACTTTATCAGTTCCAATAGATAAAGTATCAAGTCCTAATTCTTTAGTAGAAACATTAGATAAGTTGATGTTGATTTGCTTACTTGTATCAGCATTATCTAATGTTTGAACTGCGATAGTTTTATTTGAACCATCTAATAATTTTTTATCATTGAACTCAGTGTTTGTAGAAATATAATCGATTTGTTCTTTTAATGCATCAAACTCTTTGTTTAATGCAGCTTGGTTTTCGTTAGTATTTGTACCATTTGCAGATTGGTTTGCAAGGTCACGCATACGAAGTAAGATGTTAGATACTGAGTTCATTGCTGAATCAGCAGTACGGATTAATGAAATACCGTCTTGCGTGTTGTTAGCTGCTACTCCTAATCCACTTTCACGAGCACGCATACGAGTTGCGATTGCAAGACCTGCTGCATCGTCAGAAGCGTTGTTGATACGTTTACCGCTTGATAAACGGTCCATAGCGTTGCTCATTTTAGCTTGGTTTTGGCGCATGTACTCTTGAGTACGCATGCTGTTAATGTTTGTATTAATTCTCATGTTAAGAAACCCCCATTTTTTTATATTGACTTTTCTGCAAATTGAAAAACGATAATATGCGAAAAAATCAATTTCGAGATTTATTGTAATCCCTGTCATAGCGGGTGTCAACTAAAAATTCGAATTAATAAATATAAAAAAATAACAGTTTAACAATATATTCATTTTTTTATTACATAATTATTAAAAGGATTATTGCAAACTTTAAAAAAAAACTCTAATATTAGATTATCTTTGTTTACCGAAAAGGTGATATTATGATAGTTGGAAATATAGTAAAAGAAGTGCTTGCATATAAGAAAGGGCAAATTCAGCAAAAGCTAAGTAGTCCACAAGCATTCGTTAGTAGTCGTTTTCAAGAGAAGTTGCAGAGTGAGCCTGCGAAGGAGACGAAAGAAACTACGCAGCCGGCAAAAGTAGAAGATATGAGTCAGCCGGTACAATCTACGAAAATAGAAGCGGTTGTTAATAAGCCGGTAGAAACTATTAATAAAGTAGAGGAAGCGAGTAAGTCTGAAGAAAAGGCTGAAACGAAGAAAGCAGCTGAAGTGCAAGTTGCGCAAAAAGAGTTTGAACGACGTTTCCTAGAAACGAAAAATGAGGCTGTTGATACGTGGGAATTAACGAAGAAGTATAATATTCAAAAAATACGTTCTTCCAATGAAGGGAAGTATGAGGATATTATTGATCGTATAAGTCGTACATACGGAATTCCGAAAACGTTAATTCAAAAAATGATTGAAGTAGAGTCTAATTTTAATCCGAAAACGGTGTCACATGCAGGTGCGATGGGTCTTATGCAGCTTATGCCAGCGAATGTGAAGGAGATGGGTGTGAAGAATCCATTTTCACCAGCTGAAAGTATTGAAGGTGGCGTAAAAGAGTTAAGCGGTTATTTAAAGAAAAATAACGGCGACTTAGTATTGGCGCTTGCTTCTTATAATGCTGGCCCTGGGAATGTGAGGAAGTACGGAGGCGTACCGCCATTTAAAGAAACGCAAGGATATATTAAAAAAATATTAAATATCGACGTTTCAAAATAAGAAGTTTCATATATAGAGAGAACATGAAATTTTCGTGAACATGATATGGGAGTTGGCTAGATTTGAAATTACAAGATGATATTCCGTTAACAATTTATTTTGAAATCGGAAATACGAAAAAGAAAATTGAAGATCTGCTTCATATTACGAAAGGTACATTGTATCGTCTTGAAAATTCAACGAAAAATACGGTGCGTCTTATGCTTGAGAATGAAGAGATTGGAACCGGAAAGATTTTGACGAAGAATGGAAAGATGTACGTTGAAATCGTTGAATTGAAAAGGTAGGGAAGGGGATTGTCATGAGTGGCGAAAAATTAAGCCAAGAGCAAATTGATGCCCTGCTGAAGGCGGTAAATGAAGGCGAGGAAATGCCAGCTTTCGCACAAGAAGCAGGAAAGCAAGAGAAATTTCAAGAGTATGATTTTAATAGACCAGAGAAGTTCGGTGTTGAGCATTTACGTAGTTTGCAAGCGATTGCTTCTACGTTTGGAAAACAGACGTCACAGACGTTATCAGCGCGTATGCGTATTCCAATTGAACTAGAGCCTTCAACAGTTGAGCAAGTTCCATTTACCAGTGAGTATGTGGAGAAAATGCCGAAAGATTATTATTTATATTGCGTAATTGATCTCGGTTTACCAGAGCTTGGAGAAATTGTTATTGAGATTGATTTGGCATTCGTTATTTATATTCATGAATGTTGGCTTGGCGGAGATAGTAAGCGTAACTTTACGATGCGCAGACCGTTAACAGCATTTGAGTTTTTAACGCTTGATAATATATTCTTGCTTCTTTGTAAAAATTTAGAGCAATCATTTGAAAGTGTTGTTGCGATTGAACCGAAATTTGTAACGACGGAAACAGATCCGAATGCACTAAAGATTACGACAGCGAGCGATATCATTTCATTACTTAACGTAAATATGAAAACAGATTTCTGGAATACGACGGTGCGTATTGGAATTCCATTCTTATCTGTTGAAGAAATTATGGATAAGTTAACGTCTGAAAATATTGTCGAACATTCTTCAGATAAACGTAAAAAGTATACGTCTGAAGTGGAAGTGAAAGTAAATCAAGTGTACAAACCTGTTCACGTTGCAATTGGTGAGCAGAAAATGACAATGAGTGAGATTGAACAAATTGAAGAAGGCGATATTATTCCGCTTCATACGAAAGTTTCAGATGAATTACTTGGTTATGTAGATGGAAAGCATAAATTTAATTGTTTTATTGGAAAAGATGGAACGCGTAAGGCGCTCCTATTTAAAAGTTTTGTAGAGTAGGAGGATCCATATGAAGCATGAAGTATCTCCCGTGTCATTAATGGGATTAGAAGATTTTGCAGGAAAGCGAAATGAAGCAGGTAAAGCACATATTGATACTGTTTCAGATATTTCGATTGAACTTGGTGTAAAGCTTGGAAAGTCATCTATTACACTTGGTGATGTAAAGCAGTTAAAAGTTGGCGATGTACTGGAAGTAGAGAAAAATTTAGGACATAAAGTAGATGTGTATTTAAGTAATATGAAAGTCGGCATCGGTGAAGCAATCGTAATGGACGAAAAATTCGGTATTATCATTTCTGAAATTGAAGCTGATAAGAAACAAGCGGCGCTTATGAAAGCGCAAAGTCAAATGCAAGATAAAGAGTAGAGGAGGAGTCATATGTCGTATATGACGACCTTATTTCAAGTCGTTTTACTGTTTGGTGCGCTCGGTTACGGTGCATATTATATGACGAAAAAGACGCGCAAACAGCAGTTTTTTAAGCAAGGTGAAAATGGCCATATTCAAGTAAAAGACGGCGTTTATTTAAATCATCAAACGAGTGCCTTTTTATTTGAAGTGGACGGAAAGCAAGTGTTCACTGTTATTAGTAATAACGGTGTGCAGTCTGTGCAATTAACCGGAACAGGAAATCAGTTTCAACAAGCACTAGAAGACGCGGTGAAGAGTGAAACGAAAAAAGTAGAGGATCCATCATGAGAATAAAGAAACAGTTATCATTATTAGCCGTTATTTTCGTATTTTCTATCGTTTTTTCAATTATTTTTGTAAATCCAGCGTATGCAGCCCCGAACGGTTTTATTAATTTCGAAAATGGAAAAGAGTTTACGAGTAATTCAAGTGTACAACTATTTGCGCTCGTTACCCTTTTATCATTATCTTCTTCTATCGTTCTATTATTTACACATTTTACTTATTTTATGATCGTTCTAGGGATTACACGTCAAGGACTTGGGGTAATGAATTTACCACCAAACCAAGTGCTTGTTGGACTTGCATTATTTTTATCACTCTTTACGATGCAGCCTGTACTCGGGCAACTGAAGAGCGATGTGTGGGATCCGATGACGAAAGAGAAAATAACAGTAAGTCAAGCTGCGGAGACGACAGCTCCTATTATGAAAGAATATATGTCAAAGCATACGTATAAGCATGATTTAAAAATGATGCTGAAAGTACGCGGAGAAGAGTTGCCAAAAGATTTGAAAGATCTTTCCTTATTTACACTCGTACCATCCTTTACGTTAACGCAAATTCAAAAAGGTTTACTAACAGGGATGTTCATTTATTTAGCGTTTGTATTTATAGATTTGATTATTAGTACACTTTTAATGTACCTCGGGATGATGATGGTACCGCCGATGATTTTAAGTTTACCGTTTAAAATACTCGTTTTCGTATATTTAGGTGGATATACAAAAATCGTCGACATTATGTTTAAAACGGTCGCCTGAAGCGTTTGATGCTATGTGATAGGAGTCATATAAATGAATACGTCACCAATTATAGATATTTTTCAAACCTTTTTTTATAAAGGGGTTATGATTTTAATGCCGGTTGCCGGCGTAAGTATGATTGTCGTTATTATCATCGCTGTCATTATGGCGATGATGCAAATTCAAGAGCAAACGCTGACGTTTTTACCGAAAATGGCGAGTATTGTGCTCGTTATTATCATTTTAGGTCCGTGGATGTTTCAAGAGTTAACGACGCTTATTTTAGATTTATTTGATAAAATCCCATCGCTATTGCGTTCGTACTAAGATGGGTGAACTGAAATGAATATGGAATTATGGGCGGCGACGTTTTTTGCGTTTTGCCGCATTACTTCATTTTTATATTTTTTACCGTTTTTCTCAGGACGATCTATTCCAGCTATGGCGAAGGTTACATTTGGGCTCGGTCTGTCGATTACAGTTGCCGATCAAGTTGATGTTTCTCACATAAAGACGGTTTGGGATGTAGCTGCTTATGCAGCGACGCAAATTGTAATTGGATTATCTCTTTCAAAAATTGTAGAAATGCTGTGGAACATTCCGAAAATGGCCGGGCATATTTTAGACTTTGATATCGGTTTATCACAAGCAAGTTTGTTTGATGTAAATGCGGGCTCACAGTCTACTTTACTATCAACCATTTTTGATATATTTTTTCTCATTATTTTTATTTCACTTGGCGGCATTAATTATTTAGTTGCCACGATTTTAAAGTCGTTTCAATATACAGAGGCGATTTCAAAATTGCTGACGACTAGTTTCTTAGATAGTCTACTCGCAACGCTATTATTTGCGATCACATCAGCGGTTGAAATTGCTCTTCCGCTTATGGGAAGTTTATTCATCATTAACTTTGTTCTAATTTTAATTGCAAAAAACGCTCCGCAATTAAACGTTTTTATGAATGCATACGTAATTAAAATTACATGTGGTATTTTGTTTATTGCGATGAGTGTACCGATGCTCGGTTATGTGTTTAAAAATATGACGGATGTATTACTTGAAGAATATACGAAACTATTTAACTTTTTCTTAACGAAGTAGGGGGACGCGCATGGCAAAGGATAATAAAACAGAAAAGGCCACCCCGCAGAAGCGTAAAAAATCGCGTGAAGAAGGGAATATTGCCCGGAGTAAAGATTTAAATAATTTATTTTCCATTCTCGTATTAGCAGTTGTCGTTTATTTCTTCGGAGATTGGCTAGGGTATGAGATTGCAAATTCCGTAGCGGTGCTGTTTGATCAAATTGGAAAAAATACAGATTCAACCGAGTATTTTTATTTAATGGGGATTTTATTACTGAAAGTATCAGCTCCGATATTAATACTCGTATACGCTTTTCATTTATTCAATTATATGATTCAAGTCGGCTTCCTATTTTCTTCTAAAGTCATTAAACCGAAAGCGTCACGTATTAATCCGAAAAACTATTTTACGAGACTGTTTAGTCGTAAAAGTTTAGTAGATATTTTGAAATCACTGTTTTATATGGGATTAATCGGTTACGTCGCTTACGTTCTCTTTAAAAAGAATTTAGAGAAAATTGTCAGTATGATTGGATTTAACTGGACTGCATCACTTACTGAAATTATTAGGGAAATTAAATTTATTTTCTTAGCAATTTTAATTATTTTAATCGTTCTTTCTATTATTGATTTCATTTATCAAAAATGGGAGTACGAGCAAGATATTAAGATGAAAAAAGAAGAAGTGAAACAAGAGCATAAAGATAATGAAGGGGACCCGCAAGTTAAAGGGAAACGAAAAAACTTTATGCATGCAATCTTGCAAGGAACAATTGCGAAGAAGATGGATGGCGCAACGTTTATTGTAAACAACCCGACTCATATTTCGGTCGTACTTCGTTACAATAAACACGTTGATGCAGCACCAATTGTCGTTGCAAAAGGGGAAGATGAGCTCGCGTTATATATACGAACGCTTGCCCGTGAACAAGAAATACCAATGGTGGAAAACCGTCCGCTTGCTCGTTCTTTATATTATCAAGTCGAGGAAGATATGGCGATTCCAGAAGATTTATATGTAGCTGTAATTGAAGTTATGCGCTATTTAATTCAGACAAATGAACTTGAAGTATAATAGCGCGTTTGGAGGAGATCTCTTTGTTTAAGATAGATTCTGCAAGAACCTATTTTTCTATCTTTTTAGCAGCGTCATTCGTAGTGGCGCTCTTAATTCCACTTCCACCATTTATACTTGATATCATTATCGTTTTTCTACTAAGTATGTCAGTACTTATTTATATGCGAGCGACAAGTATTAACGAGTGGGATGAATTAAAGTCATTTCCGACGATGTTGTTATTAATCGGGATTTTCCGCGTATCGATTAACGTTTCGACGACGCGAGCGATTTTGACAGACGGAAATGCCGGTCATGTTATTGAAGAGTTCGGCCAGTTCGTAATTGGCGGAAACTTATTAATTGGTATCGTTATTTTTACAGTATTAATCATATTCCAGTTTATCGTTGCAAACGGTGCATCGCGTACAGCTGAAGTAGCAGCTCGTTTTACACTTGATTCTTTACCAGGGAAACAAATGTCTATCGATGCTGATTTAAACCAGCGTATTATTTCAGAAAAAGATGCACAAGCAAAACGAAAAAAATTAAATATGGAAACAGAGTTTTACGGAGCGATGGATGGTGCCGGGAAGTTCATTAAAGGGGACGTTATTTTCGGGATTGTCATTTTATTCGTAAACATTATTTTCGGTTTAATTGTCGGAATGATGCAGCAAGGAATGAGCTTTGCAGATGCGGCTCTTCATTATACACAGTTAACTGTCGGTGACGGAATCGTAAACCAAATCGGTTCGTTAATGCTTGCGATTTCAACAGGTATTATCGTAACGCGTGTATTTGATGGTTCACCGGATACGGTAACGGAAGGAATCTTTAAAGAGTTATTAGCACATGAAGTTGTTGTATATGCGCTCGGTGGTTTGTTTATCGCAATGGGTATTTTTACTCCGCTACCGTTTCTACCATTCGCACTCGTTGGCGGAACGATTATCTTCTTGGGCATTCGTAATAAAAATCGAATAAAGAAAGAAAAAGAAGACGAGCTTCAAAAAGAAATAGAAATGATTCAAGGCGAAGATGAGCAACTGCAACAAGTGGAAGATTCATTTGGAGTATTTACGGATAAATATCCAATTATAGTAGAACTCGGTTTAGATTTAGCAGCACTTGTAAAGCAGAAAATTAACGGGGAAACAGCTCGTGATAAAGTTGTTCTTATGAGGAAGTCGATTATTACTGACCTCGGTATTAATGTTCCTGGAATTAACTTTAAAGATAATACGAGTTTTAGACCACGCGGACGTTACATTATTCGTATTAAAGGTGCGAAGGCGGCTGAGGGTGTTTTAAAATCAGGTTATTTATTAGCATTGAAAACGCCAAACGTAATGGCTGATTTAGATGCAGAGCCAGCGAAAGATCCAATTTTCGGTGAAGATGGATATTGGATTTTAGAGCATATGGTGCAAGATGCACAAATGAAAGGCTATCAAGTGTTAGAGCCACTTAGCATATTAATTACACATTTAGATGTTGTCGTTAGACGTAATCTTCACGAATTAATTCAGCGCCAACATGTAAAAGATTTAATTAATTCGCTTGAAAATGATAATGGCGTTCTATTAGAAGAGATTAAGAAGAAAGAAATTGATTTATCACTCGTTCAAAATGTTATTAAACAACTTCTAAAAGAAGGTATTTCTATTCGTGATTTACCAACAATTATTGAAGGTATTATTGACGGCAAAGAAATTTATCAAAACCACGTTGACGGTGTGACATCATTTGTTCGTGAATGTATTTCAAAAGTTATTTGTGAAAATGCGAAAAATCCAGACGGAAAAATATATGCAGCGCTCTTCTCTGATTCAATCGAGTTAGATGCGGATGTTGTGAATAATTCATATCAAGGTTACTTATTAAACTGGGATTTAGATTTAGAAACACGTGTCGTTGAGCAAGTGCAGCGCGTCTTTAAACAAGCACGTTTAATGGGAAGAGAACCAGTGTTATTAACACGTAGAAAAGATTTTAGATTTGCGATTGTAAGACTGCTAGAACGTTATCAAGTGGAAGCACAAGTACTTTGTATTAGCGAATTAGCACCAGAAATTGTTGTGGATCAAATTGCCTATATTGAATAGTAGGGGGTGAAGTAATGGAAAGTACAGAAAAGAAAGAAGCGTTAATGCGAATAAAAGCAGCTTCGAAAAATGAATTGTATCGAAAGTTATTTGACCAATATGGTACAGATTATTATTACGTTGTCGATGAAAGTGTAAAACGAAATATACCGTTTTTTTGGAAAAAGGATTATGAAATGTTAGTTGCTTTTCCAGAAGAAAAACAGGAAGAAGTGAATGAAGGTACAGCTCAATTTCATGAACAGTTAATGGATGTTGTGAATGATCCTTCAGAACAAATTGTGAAGGCGAATGGAATTCAATCAGTACTGCACAATTTAGAAAATGTAACGACTCCTATGTCATACGCGGCGATGCAAACAGGAAATAGTGAAGAATGGGCAAGAAAAAAAGAGAAACTATTAAAGCTGTTTGAAAAAGGAATTGTTGTGGTGAAACAGACGAAAGAAACGGAAGTAACGAAAAAGAAAAAAGTTGTGAAACAAGTCGTTCCACTAAAGAAAGAAGAAGTGGTTACAAAGAAAGAAAACCAAGAATCTGTACCGTTTATTATTCAAAAAGTAATTCGGATGCTAGAACAAAACGATGTGGAACAATATTTCATTCATGCATATGCTGAAAAGTTAAAAATAAAGTTTGAAAATGCAACGATGATTACGGAAGAAGAAGTTATCAGGTACATATTGGAAGATATGAAATCTCATTTCAATACGGAAAACGTCTTTGAAAAAGAAGTACAAACAATTGCATTAATCGGTCCAACTGGCGTTGGTAAAACGACGACACTGGCGAAAATGGCATGGCAATTTCACGGTAAGAACAAAACAGTTGGTTTTATAACGACAGATCATTCGCGCATAGGGACAGTGCAGCAATTGCAAGATAACGTAAAGACAATTGGATCGGAAGTAATTGCTGTACGTGATGAAGCTGCAATGACAAGAGCGCTTACGTATTTTAAAGAAGAAGCACGCGTCGATTATATTTTAATTGATACAGCAGGGAAAAATTATCGTACGTCAGAAACAGTGGAAGAAATGATTGAAACGATGGGACAAGTAGAACCAGATTATATTTGTTTAACGTTATCAGCTTCAATGAAAAGTAAAGATATGATTGAAATTATTACAAACTTTAAAGATATTCATATAGATGGTATTGTGTTTACGAAATTTGATGAAACAGCAAGTAGTGGCGAATTGTTGAAAATTCCAGCAGTATCATCAGCTCCTATTGTATTAATGACAGATGGCCAAGACATAAAGAAAAATATACATATCGCTACAGCTGAACATTTAGCAAAACAAATGTTACAAACATCGTAGAAAAGAGGTGAAGAATAAGGCGCTTGCCTTATTCAAACGAATATGAACGGTCTTTATATAGGTTCTATGGGCATGATGAATTACATGCAGCGCATTAATGTTCATTCGAATAACGTTGCAAATGCTCAAACGACAGGATTTAAAGCAGAAAATATGACGTCTAAAGTATTTGATGTACAAGACACATATCGCCGCGGAGATGGGGCGGTAACAAATATCGGTTCGGTCGATTACGCTGTAGTACCAGCTGCAACGCATGTGAATTTAGTACAAGGAAATATACAAATGACAAATAGCGCTACAGATTTCTTTTTAGATGACGGCGCGGCCGGCACAACATCATTTTTTGTTACTTCTAAAAATGATGAAACGTTTTTAACGAGAGATGGTAGCTTCACATTAAATAGTGATCGATATTTACAAACATCTTCAGGTGCTTTCGTAATGGGAGAGAATAATGAGCGTATTCGTATTCTAGAAGGAGCAAAGGTTGCTGTACAAGCAGACGGTACATTATATGATGAAGTAACACAAAATAATATTGCTCGTTTGCAAACAAAAACAGTAGATGCAGAAACGAATGCACGTCTCGTACAACGTGAAAATAAAAGCTTTACACTAGCAGAAGGAAACATTGCTAATTTACCGAACGGAACAGGAATAGTAAAAAATCATATGCTAGAAAATTCAAATGTAGATATGACGAAAGAGATGGCCGATCTTATGACAGATCAAAAGATGATTCAAGCATCACAGCGCGTTATGACGTCATTTGATAAAATTTATGAAAAAGAAGCGAATGAAATATTGAGATAGTGGACTCCTAATAAAGGAGTCTTTTATTAATTTCAAATTTCAGAATTATCAATTGACTTTACGGAGCTTCTTTTTTATATTAGTAGGTATAACTATAACTACTAAAGAGGTGAGAGTATGACAACGGCATTATATTTAGAAGATGCATACAAAACGAGTTGCGAAACAGAAGTGATAAAAGTAGAAGGGAATAAAGTATTTGTAAAGGAAACAGTTTTTTATCCAACTGGTGGAGGGCAAGAATGTGATACGGGTGTCATTGTACAAGATGGGTCTGTATTTGAAGTTGAAAAAGTAAAGAAGGAGCAAGGAGAAATAGTTCACTATATAAAAGATGAAGCTCGAGTAAAATTAGGTCCAGTTAAATTAGAGATAAATTGGGAAAGACGTCATAATTTAATGCGTCATCACTCTTTACTGCATCTTATCGGAGCTGTTGTTTATGAAAAGTATGGAGCTCTATGCACCGGAAATCAAATTTATCCTGATAAAGCACGTATCGATTTTAATGAGTTACAAGAGTTATCGAGCGTGGAAGTAGAAGAAATTGTTGAGGAAGTGAATAAACTTATTAAGCAAAATAAAGAAATTTCCACTCGTTATATGAGCCGCGAAGAAGCAGAAAATGCTGTAGGAATGATTAAAACAGCAATAAATCTCCTGCCAACTACCATCCAAGAAATCCGCATTGTTACAATTGAAAATTTAGACGAACAAGCTTGTGGAGGCACACATGTGAAAAATACGAGTGAAATAGGAACACTTGTTATTGATAAAGTAAAAAGTAAAGGGAAGCAAAATCGTCGTTTTGAAGTAAGGGCGATTTAGATTGTGAGGGGTTACCGATGGATGAAATTATAAAGGAGTTACAAAAGTTAGGATTTTCTCAATATGAATGTAAAGCGTATATTGGATTGTTAAAACATTCGCCAGTAACGGGCTATGAAGTGAGTAAACAAACAGGAGTACCTCGTTCTATGATTTACGAGGTACTCGGTAAGTTAATGGATAAAGGAGCGGTGCATATTGTACCCTCTGAACCAGTTAAATATGTACCAGTACCAGCTACCGAATTAATGAATCGAATGCGAAAAGACTTTGAAAAGTCATTTGAATTTTTAGATGAGAAATTAAATTGTTTAGAACAAGAGCGACAAATAGATGTAATTTCGCATATTCGCTCAAATGATCGTGTTTTAAAAGAGATATGCAATATAATTAATAGGGCAAAGGAAGAGTTATGGATTTCTGTATGGGAAGATCAAGTGCATGAAATTGAGCCATACATTCATCAAAAGGAAGAGGAAGGCGTGAATATATTCTCAATCTTATTTGGAGCTCCAGAAACAAAAATAGGAGCGACATTTCACCATAATTATATGACGCCCCACGTTGTTGAAAAGAGAATGGGGGGTCATTTAACTGTTATTGCTCGTGATGGAGAGGAAGTATTAATTGCGAACTTCTCAAATGATAGCACTTCATGGGCCGTTACAACGTATGACCCAGCGCTAGTTCTCGTTGCTACAGAGTATGTGCGACACGATATTATGGTTGAAGAAATCACAAAGGAATTTGGAGCTGATAAGTTAGATACGTTATGGCGTGAAAATATAGATTTAGTTCATGTCGTAACAGGAAAACGAACTTTAGAAGGAATGGAGGATGATAGAGATGAGTAAAGCTGAGGCACATGTAGCTTTGCAGAGCGATGATACATTTCAGCAAGGAGTAAAAGATTGTTTACCAACTGTATTTGGTTACTTGAGCATCGGTATAGCAGCTGGTGTAATTGCAAAAACAGCTGGTTTCTCCATCATTGAAATTGCGTTTATGTCCACTTTAATTTATGCAGGTTCTGCTCAGTTTATATTAGCTGGTATGTATGCAGCCGGTGCCCCTGCTTCCGCAATTATTTTTACTGTATTTTTTGTTAATTTACGCCATTTATTAATGAGTGCTGCCCTCGCACCGTACTTTACGAAACTACCTCTATTAAAAAATGTCATTATCGGTTCTCAAATTACAGATGAAACGTTCGGCGTTGCAGTGCAGCATGCAGCGCAAAAAGGATATTTAGGCGAAAGATGGATGATTGGGCTAAATGTAACGGCTTATTTAAACTGGATTCTTGCTACTATCATTGGCGGGCTATTTGGTGAGTGGATACCAGATCCACATACATACGGGATGGATTATGCATTACCAGCGATGTTTATCGGATTATTTGTACTTCAGCTCATAAGTAGTAAACCAAAGCTAGCAATTCATTTAAGTGTTGCAATTGTAGCGATTATACTTGCATACGTTTCACACTTAATTATGCCAGATAGTATAGCGGTTATTATCGCAACCTTACTAGCTGCGACGATTGGAGTGGTGATTGAAAAATGGAAATGAGATTAGATGTATTATTACTTTTACTAGCAGCAGGAGCTGTGACACTCGTGCCACGTATTTTACCTCTACTCGTATTTAGCAAACTACAAATTCCAGACTGGGGTTTAAAATGGTTAAATTACATACCAATTGCAATATTAGCAGCACTTTTAGCACAAGTTTTATTTATGCACGAGACGATGCAGTGGGATTATCTTATTGCAGCAATTCCAACATTTCTTGTAGCGATATATACTCGTAGTTTATTAGGTACAGTATTAACAGGAGTGATTGTGATTATTTTGTTACGTTTCTTTTTCTAAAAAGGATTACGCTCATATAATAGCGAAAAGTGTAATAACATAAAAAATATAGGGGTGGTGTTATGATACTTTTAACGATAGGAGCAATTTTGTTAACGTTGTTTATTTTCTTTATTATCGGTTTCGTTACGTTTATGATGTTTGTTGATAAGGCGACACCTCAAATATATTATACACCTTGTGAATCAGTGACAGTGAAAGCTAAAGGTAAACAGAGAAGGAAGAAAAGTTGAAAGTTGGCTTTTCTTCCTTCTTCTATTACATCCCCGAAAGAACTAACAAAAACAGCCCAAATAAAAAACTAATAAAGGAAAGAAAACCGATACATATGGAGAACACACGATTGTTTCTCCATTCGCGCCAGAAAGTGATAAAACCTAATATACAAAGGAAAAACCAAATGGGTAGGAATAGGAACTCACTAATCTTTTCGGGAAGTAACGCATAAAAATTTGATAAATATAAAATCCAATTTGTAAAAAATAAAATGTAAACGATAATAGATTTTAAGTAGGGGCGGTTGAAAAATCTCCCTTTTTTTACGGTTATAAAAATGATAGTTAGCGCTGAGATAAAGGCAATGAGTATGAAAATAAGTAAGAGCAATGTCAGCGTCATTCGAGTCTCCTTTATAAGATTGTTTTTATCACGCATGGGCAGTAAGACCCACACCTTAAAACTCAACGTAAGAAAAGAGATTAGGTGGGGGATAACCCCTCACTGATTAAAGTTTCACTTTACAAGAAATGAATCTATTAAATTGTATGCTTGTTTTGTAGAGTGCTCGTTATATTTTTCAGTGTACGGATTTAGAAATCCATGTTCACCGTGTAGTTGTTTTATTTCTAATAAAGGGTTATTCTGTTGCTGTAATGTTTGAATGAAAGAGGATACTGAAAAACTAGCTTCTTTTTCAGGGAATATAAGTAGTGTAGCGCATGTAGGCTTTATGTGAACATAGTCGCGTATACGAGAACCGTAACATCCGATAATAAAATTTATTTTCGGATCGTTACTACATAGCCATGAGATGGTAGCTCCAACACTAAAGCCGATAAGTCCAATATGTGTATAACTACTAGAAAGATGAGAAATGAATTCTTCAATTTGCTTTTTTCCATCATCAAAACCAATATGATTTACAAAATGTTCATATGCTTTTTCTTCATCATGATAATGAAATGCATGTTGCGATTGTAGAAGGTTAGGACAGAATACATCTATATGAGATGAAGTAAAGTGCTGGATAACGTGATGCATATGGTCGTTCACACCATATATTTCATGAACAATAACGAGAGCTAATTTTTCTTTCATAGTTATATTGTGCCTCTTTGAAACTTAAATTCTTTCTCAACAAGGCAAATACGCAGGTGGAAGTTTTCATACCATTGCTCACGACCTCTTTTTTTCGCTTCTTTATGTAAGGTGTTCTTTTTCCAATTTTCAATCGCATTAAGTGATTCCCAATAAGAAATTGTTATTCCGAGTCCAGAATTACCTCTTGCACTTTCTACACCTAAAAATCCAGGTTGTTGCTTTGCAAGTTTCTCCATTTCTTCGGCAACGGTATTATAGTCAGTTGTATTATTTGATAAATTAGAAGTGAATATAACTGCATAATAAGGCTTGTTTTTTTCTAAAGTAGATGCCATTATTTTTCCTCCTTAATGTATAGTACGAATAATTAATCCATAGTTTGTATTTTAGCAGGTCACAAAAAGAAAAGAAGTAGAAAATTCTTATTTTTTCAGCTCATGTAAAATAAAGGGTTGAAGAAATTTATAGTAAGTAATCTGAAAGAAGAAAAATGCCACTTCAAAAGAGAAGTGGCATTTCTTATATTTCCTCTAAGCTATTAACTGGAACAGTTAATTCGCGTTCTGGGTTTTTTACTTCATATATGCGGGCGGTTTCATTGCTTTCATCGACGTGTTGAATCATAACAGGCATGCCTTGAAAACTGACATTGGCTTGTTCCGCTGACACAGAAAGCTCTATTGCACGTTGTATATTCATTTATATTCCTCCCATCATTATTATCTTTGCTAAAAAAGAGGAATAATATACCATTTAGAGACATTCTTAAAGTTTTTGTATTATTTGTAATGTTTCTTTAATAAATGAAGTGAAGATGGAATCAGGATAGGCCTGTACGATTTCATATGCTTCTGTTACTTCTTCAAGAGCTCTTTTTTTTTCATTAAGTTTCACATAACAAAGAGCGCGATATGCCCCAGCTGTTGTAAGCCGTGCGTGATCAAGTGGATGGTTTATATAATCTGGTATGATAGCGCGTTGCAATGTTTTTAAAGCTTCTTCGTATTGTTTTAAACCATACAAAGCTTTTCCTTTTTCAAGATAATATGATCCATCATCTTGAAAAATTGGCTCATCTTTTAATTTTTCTCGAAATTGTTCTAAATGTTCTAATGCAATTGTATATTCATTAGCAATTGTGTTGTAGTAGAAAGCTTTTAAAAGATCAATAACCGCTGCAGAGAAATTATCTTCTGTAAAAATGGCGAATTGCTCTGATTTTTTTATGTAATGTAAATATTGTTCTTTATCAGCCGTGATTACTTTTTGATAAGATAAAATACGATAAAATTCATCTGTTTTATAATACACTTGATGTTTTTTTGAAAATGCAAGTGCATCTAAAATGACACTTTCACATTGTTCGTAATCACCACATGCAAGAAAAATAATTGCTTCATATAAATATAATTCGATATGTATAATGAGATCCATTTCTAAATGTTTTTCTTCATAGTCATTTCGGATACTAGCTATAAGTTGTAAACATTCAGCATATTTTTTACGTGTGAATATCGTAAAGGATAATTTTAATTTTGTTTCCGTACTATCCCGGTATAACGTATATTTCTCAAAAATAGAAGTAGCCTTTTCAACGTAATATTCAATATTGTAATCTTTCATTTTAGCCGCAGCTGTTACAAACTGTTTATATAAACGAGCAGTATTCAAAGTGGGAGGTAGCTCTTTTTGAACGATCGGTAGTAAAACCTCATATACTTCATCGTACTTGTTTGCTTTTATTAGTTTCTCCGTTTGTTGAATGAGTTCTACAATTTCTACATCATCTTCTTCTAATAAAAAACTCGTTTCACATTCAAGTTTGTCAGCGATATATTGTAGTGTTTTCATAGAAGGTGTAGCTTTTCCATTTTCAATTTGACTTAGCATACTTTTTGTGAGTTCTGAACCTGCTAGATCAGTTTGAGTAAGCTTTTTTTCTTTTCGTAACGTTTTAATTTTTTCACCGAGAGTAGCCATATAATTGCTCCTTTATAGTTAGAAAGTTAAATGTCATTAAACTTTTTGTTGTAAAAATTGGAAAGTTAATTATATAATAAGTTTAACACAATTTAACTTTTAAGGGGAGAGTGTCAAAAATGGGGGATATAAGTATAGGACAACATGATTCAAGAATGAAGATTGCAACGAGAAATATTATTTTAATGATGATTGGGAAAATGACGTCTTTGCTAGGAGCCGGTATTTATACGTTTGCAATGGGATTATACGTATTAAAGACAACGGGTTCAGGAATGGGGTTTGCAACTACGCTTATTTGTGGATCGATTCCAAGGCTAATCTGTGGACCAATTGCTGGTGCTGTAGCTGACCGCGTCAATCGAAAATGGCTTGTCATCGGTACCGATTTGTTAAGTAGTTTAACAATGTTTATTATGTTTATCCTTGCAACTACTTTTGGGCCATCACTTCTGTTTATTTATGTTTCAGCAGCATTATTATCAATTTGTGCGAGTTTTTACTCTGTTTCATTAACTTCATCTATTCCAAGTTTAGTAGATGAAGGACGTATTCAAAAAGCCAGTGCTTTGAACCAGACGGCAGCATCTTTATCAAATATTTTAGCACCGATTATTGGCGGGGTTGTATTTGGTTTCTTTTCAATTAAATCGTTTTTCCTATTGAATAGCATTACATTCTTTTTAGCGGTTGTTGTGCAATTATTTATCGTATTTGATTTATACAAAAAAGAAATGGCTGAAAGTAAAGAGCATTTCTTGACGAGTATAAAAGAAGGGTTTTCATATGTAAAAAGACAGCATGAAATATATGGTTTAATGAAAATTGCAGTAGGGGTAAACTTTTTTGCGAGTGCACTTTTCGTTTCACTTCCATATATTATTGTTCAAAATTTGCATCTATCTTCGAAGCAACTCGGTGTTGTAGAGGGAATGTTAGCAGTTGGGATGTTAATTGGTGCAATTGCGTTATCAGTACGTAAAGAAGTGAATAATCCCTTTCGTTCTGTTTATATTGGGTTGCTTTTATTTGCGGGCTTGAGTTTATGTACAGTGTTTCCATTAGTAGTCACCATCCCGAAAGTAGCAAGTTTTATTTACTATATCGCTTTTATGATGTTAACTGGTATATCAATGATGGTTGTAAATATCCCGATGCAAGTACATTTGCAAAAGACGACAGATCCAAGTTATTTAGGACGCGTTTTCGGCTTACTTGAAACAATTTCTACTGCAATCGCACCGCTCGGTATGATTGTGTACGGATTATTATTAGATATGTTGCCAACTAGCATTGTTATGATGACATTAGGCGGAGGTTTATTGTTAGTTGTATTAGTAGGAATAAAGAAGCATGTAATGAAAAAGCAAGTGGATGTGTCTGTCTAAAAGGCAATTTGACTTAATAAAATAAAAATGACCGAATTAGTATTTTAGTTTTTGAAACTCTTTTTCATGTATGTTACAGTATAGTGAGCAGGCAAAGAAAAGGAGACAACAGCATGAAAAAATTAAGTTTTGTTATGCTTTTTCTATTAGTCGTAATGGCTGGATGTAGCAATTATGACACATATATTGAAACAGGTATGCAATCATTGAAAGATGAAAAGTATAGTGATGCAACAATGTGGTTCGAAAAAGCAGAAAAAGAGAAATCAGGAAACGAAGCGAAATCATATAAAGAAGTTGCTGAGAAAATGGATCACGGAGCAACAGCATTAAAAGACGGTAAGTATTTAGAAGCGAAAGACATTGCAAATGAAGTGTTACAAAAGAAAAAAGATGATGAACTTGAAAAAGCTGTAACATCAAATGCAGAGAATATGCTTCAAAAAGCAAAAGATGTGGAAGAGAAAGTAAATGAAAGAGTGGCAAAGCGTAGAAAGGTAGAAGAAGAAGGAATCGATAAACTTATTAAAGCTGTCGATAGTATAGATGAAGTGAAAGAAAAAGAGAAGAAAGTATCAGAAGCATTAGATAAGGCTGAAGAGGCGCAAGCAAAAATTGAGGCAAAGAAAAATAAATAGATTTATAGTTTAAAAGGCTGTCGTGCATAACGACAGCCTTTTAATTTTTTGTTGTAAATGAAGTGATGCTTTGTAGTAAAAAAGAAATGATTTTAGAATTCCATCTGTCCTCATGATGAATCGTATAAATATTACGCTGAAATTCAAATTCAGGGATTGGTATATAGCATAGCTCATTTCGTTGTATTTCTTGCTCGATAGCAAGTTTAGAAATAAAGGCAATTCCATTACCATATTTTAAAATTTGTTTCATCGTTTCTAATGAGTCTAATTCAATTTCAGATTGGAATGTAATGTTGTGCGCCAACGTCCATTGTGTAAGTAAATCTCTCGTTGTAGATGGATTACGATGCAATAGTATGCGTTCCTTTTCGATATTTTGTAACGATACATTGTCTTTCTTTGAAAAATGATGTTCTTTGGAAAAGGCAAGAACAAGTGTATCGGGCATTATATTCGTTTGTTTTAAAAGTGGTTCATCAAATGGAGCAGCGGAAATTATCCCAAGATCGATTTCGTGATTTTGTAGCATCATTCGAATTTCAGGGGCTGTTTTCACTAGTAGCGTTATTTTTATATTGGGAAATTCGCATTGAAATTGATGAACGACTTCTGGCAAAAGATAAGTCGCTGGTACATAACTAGCGCCGATTGTTATAGCACCTTTATGAAAATCTTTAAACTCTTGCGTGACACGTCTAGCTTCTTTCATAAGCGCATCTATTTTACAAGCATAATGGTGCAAAGCCTCACCAGCCTCTGTTAAGAAATACCTTCCAGAACGTAATTCAAATAAAGACACACCGAGTTCTTCTTCTAAGCTTTTTATATGAAATGTAATAGTTGGTTGTTTAACGCCAAGTTTTTCTGCAACGATTGTAAGCTTTTTGTATTTCTTAATAAGTACTACAATTTCTAATTTTAAGAGATTCATTATGAATTGCCGCCTTTTTTATTTTAACTATAGAAAAAATCTATAGAAATAAATAGTTTATTAGAAGTTTTTTAATTTAATCTTTACAGTACATTAACATTGAGTATAAATCTTCCATATAGAATGAAAGCAGGTTAAGAATGAGGGGAGAGAGGTGAAGCAATGGATATTACAATTAGTGGATTAGAAAAGACATTTGGAAAAATACAGGCGTTAAAGCCGTTGCAGATTGTAATGAAACAAGGGGAATTCACTACACTTTTAGGACCTTCGGGGTGTGGGAAAACGACTTTGCTTAGAATGATAGCAGGACTTGAAGAACCGGATAAAGGAGAAATATATTTTGGAGACCAGTGCATGTATTCTGCTACAAAAAAGATAAAGACATCTCCTCATGAACGGAATATCGGTATGGTATTTCAAGATTTTGCTTTATGGCCGCACATGACTGTTTTTGAAAATGTTGCATTTGGTTTAAGAGCTACAAAGCAAACGAATCATTTACGAGAAAAAGTAGAAGATGCGATAAAGCGAGTTCGCCTGCAAGGTATGGAGAAACGGTATCCACACGAACTTTCTGGTGGACAGCAACAACGTGTCGCATTCGCTAGAGCAATTGTAACAAAACCTCACTTTATTTTGTTTGATGAACCGCTAAGTGCACTCGATGCAATTTTGCGAGAAGAAATGAGAATAGAGCTTATGGATATCGTTCATTCCATTGGTTTAACTGCACTGTATGTCACTCACGATCAAATAGAAGCAATGTCAATGTCAGACCAAATTATTGTCATGAAACAAGGAGAAGTATTACAAAAAGGAACACCGGAAGATATTTATGTGAAACCGTCTCATGAATTTGTTGCCAAATTTGTTGGTAAGGCGAATTGGCTTGTAGAGGGTGAAAAAATGATTCGTCCAGAGCATGTGAGTTGGATAAAAAATGATGTGTGCGAAATGTATACAGGTGAAATTCAGCACGTTACATATGTAGGAGAACGTTATGAAGTGAAAGTAAATATGGGGACTTTAGGCATCTGGACAGCCTATCACAATAGTAAGCTAAGCATCGGTAAACCAGTATCGTTATATGTGCCAAAAAAATGTATTCATCATATAGGGGGAGAATCGTATGAAGAAATTCAGTTCGCTTAAGTCTTTATTTGTATGTACTTTATTATTTTCGGCTGTAGTAACAGGGTGTAGTTCAAAGACAGGTAATGCAGATGCAAAAAGTAAAAATACGAATGAAAAGAAAATTGTTGTATATAGTGCAGGGCCAAAAGGGTTAGCAGAAAAAATTCAAAAAGACTTTGAAAAGAAAACTGGTATAAAGGTGGAAATGTTTCAAGGGACAACTGGTAAAATTTTAGCGAGAATGGAAGCTGAAAAGAAAAATCCAGTCGTTGATGTAGTCGTACTTGCATCATTACCAGCGATGGAAGGATTAAAGAAAGAGGGTCAAACGTTAGCTTATAAAGAAGCGAAACAAGCTGATAAGCTGCGTTCTGAATGGTCAGATGATAAAGGACATTATTTCGGGTATAGTGCTTCAGCATTAGGGATTGTGTACAATACAAAAAATGTGAAGACAGCGCCTGAAGATTGGAGCGATATAACGAAAGGAGAATGGAAAGGGAAAGTGAATCTTCCAGATCCAGCACTTTCAGGTTCAGCTTTAGACTTTGTAACAGGATACGTGAAAAAGAATGGACAAGATGGATGGAATTTATTTGAGCAGCTTAAGAAAAATGAAGTTACAGTAGCAGGAGCAAACCAGGAAGCGTTAGACCCAGTTGTAACAGGTGCGAAAGATATGGTCATTGCGGGTGTTGATTATATGACGTATAGCGCAAGAGCAAAGGGTGAACCTGTTGATATCGTATATCCAAAGAGTGGAACAGTTATTAGTCCGCGTGCAGCGGGGATTATGAAGGATAGTAAAAATGTTGAAGGTGCAAAAGAGTTTATTAATTATTTATTATCCGATGATGTACAAAAACAAGTTTCTAAAGCGTATTTATTGCCTGGTAGAACAGATATAAAAGCTGAAAATAGACCAAATGTAGAAGAGATTCCAGTATTAAATATTGATTGGAAAACAGTTGAGAAAGAGCAAGATGAAATAGGAAAACAATTTAAGAAAGTATTTCAATAAGATGGTGATTCCATGGTAAATCGATTCGTATCAGTAAGACAAGTTGGAATGACGGTAGCGTTATTACTTGTGGCGATGTTAATCGTCATTCCACTTTTTCTTATTTTATTTTCTAGTGTATATGAAAATAGCAGTTGGAATTTTTTAAAGCCTTTTGAAGTAATGCAGAGTGGTGGATTAGCGGGAACTTTTCTAAATTCGATGCTTCTAGGTGTACTCGTTGTAATAGGAGCTACAATATTTGCATTTCCATTAGCGTTTATTATGAGCAAAACAGATGTAGGAAAGTATAGTAAGTTAGATATTGTTTTTATGATTCCATTTATGACACCGCCGTATATTGGATCGATGGGCTGGATTTTGTTCATACAACCTAACGGCTATTTTGAACAATTTTTCCCGATGCTAAAGACAGTTTCATCATCGTTTTTTAGTTTAGGAGGTATGGTATTAATTATGAGTCTGCATTTATTCCCATTCCTTTATTTCATGCTGAAAAACACGTTACTTCAGATTGGGAGTAGTAAAGAAGAAGCTGCAGCAGTTCATGGCGGAAGTTTTTTCTATCGTTTAAGAAAAATAATATTGCCGTTATTAGTATCAAGTTATGTAATGGGTGCTTTACTCATTTTCGTAAAGACGATTGCTGAATTTGGAACACCGGCTACATTCGGACGTAGAATAGGATTCCACGTGTTAACATCAGAAATCCATAAATTTATTTCGAGTTGGCCAATTGATTTTAGTAGTGCAACAGCATTATCTTCTTTATTACTTAGTGCTTGTATGCTTATTTGGTATATGCAAAATGTATTGAATCGAAAGTATTCATATGCAATAGTTAGTGGAAAAGGTGTGAAATCTAAAAGATATACTTTGTCTATATTTACGCGCGTTGTAGCATGGATGTATGTAATTGGTTTATTAATCGTATCAATTGGAATTCCATACTTTTCTATACTTATTGCTTCTTTGTCAAAATTAAGAGGCGGCGGTTTACATGTAAATAACTTTACAACAAGCCATTATGAGGCATTGTTTACAATGGGATCTCCGGGATTAGAGGCTTTATGGAATAGTTTTCTTTTTTCACTCGTAACAGCGATTATAGCGGTAATGATTGGAGTCTTTTGGGCACTTATGATTCGAAAGGGGAAAAAAACCTCTGAAAAATGGCTTGATATGTGCGGTATGTTACCGAATATGGTACCAGGAATCGTTATGGTTGTAGGTCTTATTCTATTTTGGAATTCACCATATATGCCTATGTCAATTTACAATACACCAGTCATGGTTATCGTAACGTATGTTGTGCTGTTTTTACCTTACACGGTGCAATATGTAAAATCATCACTCGGACAAATTGATGATTCTCTCATGCAGGCAGGAAGTGTTTTTTCTGGAAATTATATTTATATTTTCAGAAAAATAATATTGCCTCTTATTATCCCAGGCATTCTTGCTGGATGGGCGATGACATTTACAATTTCGATAAGAGAGTTAGTAGCATCGCTTCTCGTATTACCTCCATCAGTAGAAACGTCAGCAACGTTTATTTTTGCTCAATTTGAACAGGGTGAAGTATCTATAGGCATGGCGATGGCCGTTGTTTCTGTTGGACTTACAACAATATGCTTATTACTGCTACAACATATGGAGCAAAAACGAAAAGGGGTAGCATGATGAGAGTGGAAGTATGGGGAGGAGCAGGAGAATACGGTCGCTCCTGCTATTTTGTAAAAAATAAAGAGACGAAAATAGTATTTGATTGTGGTATTAATCGATCTTATGAGGATAGTTATCCAAAAATAGAGAGAGAAGCTGTTCCATTTTTAGATGCGGTATTTTTATCACATATTCATGAAGATCATACGATGGGTTTACCTTTATTAGCGAAGTATGGCTATAAGAAAAAAATTTGGACGACTCGTTATACGAAGGAGCAACTGCCGTTATATTATGAAAAATGGAGAAACTATAATGTGCTGCAAGGGTGGAATTTACCTTATAGCGACCAACATATAAAAGATTTAAATTATGTATGTATTGATGAGATTAGCAATCCAAATAAATGGGTACAAATTACTCCTACATTGCGGTTTCAATGGGGATATAGTGGCCATGTATTGGGAGCTGTTTGGTTTTTAGTTGATATGTGTAATACATACGTATTTTATTCAGGTGACTATTCAGCAGAGTCTAATATACTACGAGCTAATTTACCTGAGAAATTGGGCCACAATATAAAAATCGCAATTGTGGATGCCGCTTATCACACAGATGATGTTTCGCAAAATGAACGTGTAAACGAACTATGTGCAGAAATTGAACGAGTTATGCAAAATAAAGGAATAGCATTATTACCGCTTCCACAACTTGGTAGGGCGCAAGATATAGTATTGTATTTATATGAACGATATAAAGAATTTCCGCTTATAGTAGATAAAGAAATTTTGGCTGGATTTGAAGAGATGTTCGTATATAAAGATTGGATAAAAAATAATGAAGAATTTAAATGGATTATGGAGAGTTTAAAAAGAAACATAATAGTGATGGATAATGACATTAGTATGCAAAATAGTTACGGAATAGTTGTAATGAGTGATGCGAATATGCAAACGAAACGAGCGCAGTTATATTATGAACAACTTCGGAATGAAAAGCGAAATGCCGTTATTTTTACTGGGCATATTGCGAAAGGGAGTTTTGCAGAAAAAGTTATGAAAGAGCATGTAGGTAAAGAATGTAGGGTGAAGCGAGTTCCATATAAAGTTCACCAAAGTATAAGAGACGTTAAAGAGATGTTAAATACATTATTACCAGAACATACGGTGCTAGTGCACGCTTTGAAAGAGGATACGGATCGATTACAACAAAAGCTAAGTACAGCAGGATATGAAAATGTATATTCACTTGCAATGGAACGTATAGAAGTCATTTAAAATGCAAAGGGGATAGGTATATGAAAAAAGTATTTGTATTCGTAAGCATTTTCTTTTGTTGTTTCCTTTATAACGTTAAGGAAGGGTTTGCTGCTAGTCCAATGAAACCTAGTTTTGAAGTAAAGTTATTATTGAAGCCAGAACAAGTATTAGGTGATAACAAAGAGATGAAGCCAGAGGTGTTAGAACATTTCCAGGCTGGTACAAAATATGAAAGAATACAAGTGCAATTTTTAGATACTGCGAATAAAAGTTTAAGCGAGGAAGGTTGGTTTGCTAGAATTCGAAAGAAAGAATTTAGTAAAGATTTTGAACTAACATATAAAAAAAGATATCCTATTCCAAATGGTGTAATTCAAGATGCACTAGAAGTAGCTAAAAAAGAAGGATTCGATAGTAATACGGATAGTTATGAGGCGGAAATAGATTGGGGATTTGAGAAGAAAACATTAAGCATTTCAAATAAGAAAAGTTACAGTGCTAAAGGATATGGAATACTTGATTTACCAAATAAACAAGCTGCTCAAAACATGTTAATAGAAAAATTACCAGGGAAAATGAACAAATGGTTGTATACAAATTGGGGAGAAGAGATGTTAAAGAATTCCCGTATTTACGGTCCTGTATTAATGAAACGATATACAGGAGAGTTTGAAAACATAAAAGCAAATATTGAAATTTGGCCATTAAGTAATACAGGAAAATTAGAAGATGACTTCGTAATAGAAGTGTCATTTAAAACAAATGAAGAAAGTATTGCGACAAAACAAAGGGAATTATTAATGGCGAGTTTAGAGAAAAAAGGCTGGTTGTTACCGAAAGATAGTTTGAAGACAGAGCTTATTTTTCAGTAAATAGTAAAAAGGAATCCATATGCCATGGATTCCTTTTTATATATGAGTATTAAGCTAAATCAGCTGACACGAACATATCACTATTTTGAAGGTTTTTAGAGCGTAAACTATAAGCAACTACCTTCTTTTTATATTGTTTTACAACATCAACATGCTCTTCATGACTATAAATATAAAATGTAAAATCTTTTTTACCACGTTTTGCATGGATAATTAAAGGAGTGCCTTCATTATGGGGTGGTGCATAATAGCGATCTAAAAATAAACCTTCGTTAAAATCATGAATAATTTTTGATTTCTGTTCGCCTTCTACGTTATTTCCATGAATTGTAATAGTCACATTCTCTTCTTCAAGTTTTGGATGTGTTTCGTACTTGCTAATAATGGATTCAATAACAGTGTTAGGAAGGCTAGAAACGATAATTTTAAATGCTCCAAATACAACTAACATTACAATAAACCAAGTCGTCATAGTATATCATCCCCTTTATTCTATTTAATAATATAACTCATATGGTAATAGTACATATGGTGAAGTTTTGTATAATTTGTGAAAAATATGCCATTTTCACGAACGAAATGTTAGAAAAATCAATTTTGTTACAAAAAGTTGAAATCGAAGTATTTTAAAAGAAAAAGGTTTATAATAAAAATATAACTAATAACCACATTACTAATTATAAGGAAGTGTAACTATGGGTACTGTAGCAATCGTATATGGTATTATTCTTTCCACAATTATTGTTTTGTTTTTCGTTGGGGTTTCACGTTATATTCATAAATGGAAAGAAGGCGTTGCGAAATTAAATCACATTGAAGAAGAACTTAGTGATTTAATGTTACATCATGGTAAGTAAACATTTATTTTTTAACTAAACAATGTGAAGAATATCACAAAACGTGCTTTCCTAATGAAGGCATGTTTTTTTGTTGTTTAAGAAAAGAAGTATTTTTGTATAAATAATCTAATTATTACTTAAAAAGGGAAATTTATTTAGTATAATATATAATATGTTTATTTTAGGGGGAGTATCATGAGGGGATTAAAAGTTGTTGGAATTATAGCTGGAATTACTATAGTAGGCTGTATAGCTTTCTTTTCAGTGAAGGAATATGTCAATTCCAAAGAAGACTCTAATTATGTGCTAAATTACATAAAAGAACATAAGGATGATAAAACAACTTCTTTAATTGTTAAAAGAAATGGTGAAACATTGACATCAATAAATGAAAAAGAAAAATTACCGCTAGCAAGTATGTCGAAAATCGTTATAGCAATTGAATATGCTAAGCAAGTAGCTGAAGGGAAAATAAGAAAAGACGAGCAAATTTCATTGAAAGAATTAGAAAAATACTATGTGAAAAATACTGATGGTGGTGCACACCCTGCATGGCTAGATGATGTAAAAGTTAAAGAGTTAGTGAAGGGTGGTCAAACTTCTTTAGAAGAAGTAGTGAAAGGAATGATCCATTATAGTTCGAATGCGAATGCATCATATTTATTAGACAAGCTTGGAGCAGCGCGGATAAATGAAAGTTTGAAAGAGTTAGGCTTAAATAGTCACGATGAATTTTATCCAACGTATACAGGGGCATTATATATGAGGGGCTATGTTGAAAAAGAACTGCATATTCCTCAAAATAAAGCATTGGACAAGCTACGTAATATGTCTAATGATGAATATGTTAAGCATGTATGGCAAATACATGAATGGATGAAAGACGAGAAAGAATGGACAAAACGCGAGATATCTTTAAAAGCCGATATGGACTTTCAGCGTATTTGGTCAGATCGGTTTATAGGTGCAAATGCGAAGGATTACATGAGTTTACTGGAAAAGATAAATAGCAGAAATTATTTTACACCACAAATGCAAGGTGAGGTTGAGAATATATTTAAAGGAACCGTAGGAGAGGGTATGTTCGAATTTGCTGGACAGAAAGGTGGTTCTACTGCATTTGTATTAACAAATAGTTTCTATGGTACTGATAAAAAAGGGAATAAGATTGAGATTGTCTTTATGATGAACAATTTGAGTGAAAAAGCATTTGAAAAACTTCTAAGTAATATGGATTACTTTATTCGAGATATTGTCATAAGTGAGGAATTCAGAAATAAATTATAATGAAATAATTTTATTATGTAAACAAAGGGGCACTTATGAAAAGTGCTCTTTTGTAATACAGGATTTTCCAATCTTATTATTGAATATAGATGGAAAATAAGAAAGGAGGTTGAAAAATGACAACAATATATTTCGTTCGCCATGCCCATTCTACATATACAAAAGAAGAACGGGAACGACCTTTATCTGAAAAAGGGCACTGTGATGCAGAGAATGTAACACATTTATTAAAAGATAAACATATTGATGTTGTTATTTCTAGTCCGTACAAAAGAGCAATCCAAACTGTAAAAGGAATTGCGAATACATATAAATTATCAATACAAACAGAAGAAGATTTGCGTGAAAGATTATTGAGCACAGAGCCAGTATCAAATTTTAATGATGCTATGCAGAATGTGTGGGAAGATTGGAGTTTTGCATACGAAGGCGGAGAATCGAATGATATCGCACAAAGGCGCGCTGTAATATGTATGCAAAATATATTAAAACAATATGAAGGTAAGAATATTGTAATAGGTACGCATGGAAATATTATGGTATTACTCATGAATTATTTTAATTGGAAATATGATTTTGAGTTTTGGAAAACACTTCATATGCCTGATGTGTATAAATTAAATTTTGATAAAAATCGTTTCATTTCTGCTGAAAGAATAGAGAAAACAGGTCATCGGTTAAATATTTTGTAAAAGTTTATCAAAAAAAGAGGAAAGAGAGAAGTTATTGTAGAAGTATGACTTTGTAACATAAAAAATATATGTTAAAGGAGGCTGTTTACATGTTTGAGAAAGAGAAAGAAGGGCTTATTGAAGTTCAAAACGTATATGAAATTGCACCAGAAGATGGAACAATCATTGGTATGGCAACGGAAGAAGAAATGGAAATTGCTGCTGAACTAGAGTTACAGTACTATGCCCATTCTCGTTTGTTAGAAGCAAATATTCAGTTAGACGGTTCCTCCTACAAAGAGTTACTTCAGGAGTTCCAGGAGTACGAAAGAAAATCAATGAGCTTTTGGCGAGCGATACATAAACGTTTAGCTGTGCCATGGGCGTGGGTACTACGTATTGATGTTGCGAATGGCCCTATATATGTAAGTAATGGAAGTTCATATTACGAAGAAATCGATGATGAAGAAGATTATGAATAGATAAGTAAGGAAGCAGCTTTAGTTGCTTCCTTTTTTTATTTGTAAGAAATGAATCGCCTCAATAATAATATCTGGTCGATCATTTTCTATACCGTGACTAGCATGTTCGGCAAGAATATATTGGCTGTTAGTTGAGAGGTGTAATTGTTCGTGAATTAGTTCTTGCCACATTGCTTCAAGTTGTGTTGCTTCCTCTTTTGGCATGCCACCATTAGTCAATTGAGTAATAGAATATTGAGGATCTCTACCGATAACGATTAATGGTATTTCTAATGTTTTACATAGCTCTTTTAGTGAGAGAGCACAGTTTTTCCACTCCGATAGTTCAGAAGCTGTCGCTTTATATAATGAAGGCGAGGTAGAGAATTCAATTTGCTGTTTTGATTGATCGGTGAGAATAGGTTTTAGTTCGTTATAAAGTGTGTCTACATCCATTTTTGAATACATATTATATTTTTGAAACCAAACATCATCAGAATCAGTTTGATCAGAAATTGGTAAATGAAGTTCATCTAAACGGTGTAAGTTCATCGAAGTAGAATCAACTAAAATAAGTGCTTGCAGCTTATCTTCATGTAACATCGCAAAATGTTGTGCACATAATCCTCCATAGGAATGACCGATTAGAATAAATGGTTCTTGAATAGCTAGTTTGTTTAGTAACATATGTAGCTCTTTTGTAACTTGCCTTATTGTACGCGGCTGATTGCCTAAATCACTTTTTCCGTAACCTGGGCGATGGTATGAAACAACTGTAAAGTGCTCTGAAAGCTTTTTTATAATAGGAAACCAATCATAAAATGAGCAAGTCATTCCGGTTTGAATGACTACAGTTTGTTTACCATCTCCTTTTATATGTACTTCTATATTTTGCCCCATTATTTCTACAAATTTATGAATGTTAATTCCTCCTAAGCTTGAAATAATTTTTGACAAGCAAAAACGATACACCAAACACCTATACCAAGTAGGACAGATGTACTAAGTGTAAATGAATTTTTTAAACCAATATAGACAATAAATAATAGTAGTGCTGATGCGGGGAATCCATATAATACCCCTAAAGCAAATTGACTCAATTCTTGTTTATTTCCGCCTTCGAATGAAATCCAAAATAAACTAAGTAAACTCACGAGAGGAAGGGAAGCAATAAAGCCACCTATCGTACTGTAATGTTTAGCGACTTCAGTGATAACGCCGATAATAAGTGCCGAAACGATTATTTTAACGAGGAAATGCATATTTTGCCTCCTTCGCTAATAAGGAAAATGCTTTTTCAATTAATTGTTGTTCTTCTGTTGATAACTGTGATTCTAATATTTTTATCTTTTCTTTATCTAGTAAAGTATGTTTTTCTAATACTTCAATTCCTTCAATTGTTAATGTAAGGTTTACCACTCTTTCATCTTTTTTATTTCTCTCTTTAACGATGAAACCCTTTTGAATAAGGCGTTTTATATGTTCAGATGCTGTGTTATGAGAAAGACTAAGCTCAGTAGCGACTTTTCCAATTGTTATATCTTTCTCACGAGAAACGATTTGTAAAATACGAATTGCTTGGTGGGAAAGGTTGTCCTCGTATTCGTATCGTAAGTGATAATAAATGCTCTCCCAATGTTGATTAATGTTGTACATAATAATAAATCTCCTTTTTATATCGTATAGTAAGATATATTCGTGATTTCAGAAATAAAACCCTTTTATTTGGATAAAAAATGTTGAAAAAGTTTATTTTTATTGAAATATAAGGTAATCTATGTGTAAAGGTATACATTTAGCAAGAGAGAGGATGATAGCTGTGAATACATTCAAATGGATTAGTCATGAACAGATGTATGTAGATGAAATACATGTTGAAAAATGTGGTCCTCTTTCAGTCGGCGTATATGGGGGAAATCAAGAGAGTGATGCATATGAACGAGGAGATGCGGTGCTGGCTTGGTGGGATCCTGAATTACAATTTGAATTTGTTATGATTTTTGATACACATCACAAAACAAAAAATATAGATTATATAATAGAAGCGATTTCGGAAAGAAAAGAAAAACTAAAAGAGTTATTCTCATATCCAATACATTTAGCTTTCCATCATACACATATGTACTTATTAGCGTTATTTACAGATGAGTTATTTATTAAAAAGTGTGATCAAGATGATGAGGAACTCGCTTGCTTAATTTGTTTACGAAAAGGCGAATTTTTATATTGGTTATCAGTTGGTGATTGTTTCGCGTATTTATTCCATTCTGAGAAAACGAAAAATGGAAAAGGACGATTAAATAAACGGAAGAATTACGAATATATTGGCAGGAAAAATATTTTTGCAGCAAATACACCTTGCTTTACGTCAGGTGTAAGAGGATTAGAAAAAGGAATGAATCACATTGTAATGGCAACGGACGGTATTTTAGAGTGTGACAAACGAAGGTTTGATGATGATCAATCTTTAGTAGAAATATTACACGACGGAAATAGCTTGCAGATTGAGCCCGTATTAACAAATGTACTGCAGTGGAAAGGTAGAGACTGTGCCACGATTATTGGATGGTCTATTGATACTGATAATAAACAATGTGCTAATTAATATAAAAGGAGTTCAAGGTTTTTATCCTTGAACTCCTTTTTGTTAAGCAATATGGATGTGATATGTTTTTAACCATTCATTTACTTGTAGCATATACTCCATGGCACTTCTTGCTTCAAAATTGTTAATCTCTTTATTACTTTGATCAGCAATTGAAAGTAAGATGGAATGGTTAATAAGTGAGAAAATAGGATTGTTTTTATTGCTACACATATCAAGTGTTAAATTACGGATTGTTTGTAAGTAGTGTGGATCTTGTGAAGTTGGATAAGCGCTTTTTCTTCTATTACGTACATCGTCAGGTAAAGCTGGTTGTAGTGCTCTACGTAAAATGCCTTTTTCAATATTATCAATACTTTTTATGTTGAAAGGAACATTCCATAAATATTCAACTAATCTATAATCGCAAAACGGTACACGAACTTCAAATCCAACAGCCATACTCATACGATCTTTACGGTCAAGTAAGAAAGGAAGGAATCGTGTTAAAAATAAATAAAACATTTGGCGTTGTTTCGCGGATTTTTTACTTTCCCCTTCAAGAGTAGGTACTTCAAGTATCGCTTCTTGGAATCGTGTATCAATATAGTTTTCTAGATTACATTGGTTACTTACTTCATTTAGTAGAAGAGGAGATGTATTTTTCCAATTTGTTAGCCAAGGAAACTTATCTACATATAGTAATTCTTCTTGATGAAACCAAGGGTATCCACCGAATACTTCATCAGCCGATTCACCGGATAAAGCTACGGTCGCATCTTTTTTTATTTCGCAAAATAGTAAATATAGTGAAGTTTCCATTTCACCAGCACTCGGTAAATCTTTCGCATGAAGGGGAACGAATAAGTGATTTGCTAATTCTTCAGCATTCACAATAATATCATGATGCGCTGTCCCTACATGTTCAGAAACGCGTTTTACCCAAGGAGCGTCTAAACCAGTGCGAGCAAATGTCAGCTCGAAATCTTTTGCACTATTTACAAAGTCAACGGAATACGTATGAAGTGTTTTATTTTCCGCAGCAAATTCTTTACCCGCAAGTGCAGTAATACCGCTAGAGTCTAATCCGCCTGATAACATACAAACGAGAGGAACATCGGCAATTAATTGTCTTTTTACTGTATCTTGTAAAATAGATAAAATATGCGAAGATGTATCTTCTATAGAGTCTGTATGGAACTTACTTTCTAAATTCCAATACTTCGTAACTACTTTTTTATGACGTGTAAATGTTATAGAATGTCCAGCACGTACTTCTTGAATATGTTTAAAGACGCCACATCCTGGAGTGCGAAATAAGCCTAATCCAAATATTTCATTTATTCCACCCGCATCAAGTTCAGCAGGGACAGATGGATGCGCTAATAATGCTTTAATTTCAGAGCCGAAAATAATACTGTCATTTCTTTCTGTGTAAAAGAGTGGTTTTACACCTAAATGATCTCGTGCTAAAAACAATTGTTGCTTCTGATCATCCCATAAGGCAAAAGCGAAAATTCCGTTTAAATATCGCACGCAGTCTTCTTTCCATTCTAAATAAGCATGTAGTAATACTTCTGTATCTGAATGGGTTTCAAATGCATGCCCACATTTTTGAAGCTGCTCTTTAAGTTCACGGAAATTATAAATTTCTCCATTATAGGTAAGAGCATACGTATAATCACCAGCACGGAATGTCTTCGGCTGTGTCCCGCCTTCTGGATCAATTACAATTAAACGCCGGTGTGCAAAGGCCGCATGAGGTGAAAACCAAAATCCTTCAGCATCTGGACCACGATGCTCAATACTATTTGCCATCTTTTTTAAAATAACATGTTGATTTGAAAGGTCTTCCTTCCAATCTACCCAACCTGTAATTCCACACATACACATCTCATCTCCTAAATTAAAATAGTAGATTAACGAAATAAAATGTACACTAAGTTAAAAAGTGACTATATAAATAGTGTACTACATGAATTAAATTACAGACTTGAGAAAATTTTCTTTGAACGCATAGTTATGTGAGACAATGGCTAAGGGAAAGTATTCCATTACATACAAAAAATAAAAAGATGAGAGAAAAAATTTTCTCAGACGTTATATAGGGTGTAAAAGCTTTTACAAAACAATAAGGGGAATCGCTACATGAAATCAAATGAGAAAAATTTTATAAAAAGATTACAGCGGCAAAAAGAAGACGCGTTAGAATTTGTTGTCGATACATACTTACCACTCATAAAGGGGATCACGCATAAAGTTCTACTTCCCATTCAAAATGATGGACTCATAGAGGAATGTATAAACGATATATTTCTTTCCATTTGGAATAACGCAAATAAATTTCATGGAGAGCCGAGTGATTTTAAAAAGTGGATTGCAGCGATTGCAAAGTTTAAAGCAATTGATTATTACCGGAAATCGACTAAAACGGTAGAAATCATTTCAGATGAGTTTCATATCAGTACAGAAAAATCAGCAGAAGACGAATTAATCGTTATGGAAGATAGGGAAGAATTATTGAAGCTCATTAATCAATTAGAACCGCTAGATCAAAAGGTGTTCATTATGAAATATTTACTTGGTATGAAGACAGAGGAAATAGGTGACAAGTTAGGATTAACTCGGGCAGCAATTGATAATCGAGTGTACCGTGGGAAAAAGAAACTACAACAAAATGCTACGAATATTAGTTTTGGAGGTAGTGCAATATGAAAGACATTTATGAACTATTAAATGATATTGATATAGACGAAAAAGAACTAGAAGAAATTGAGGCTTCTGAAATTGAAAAGGAAAAAGTAAAACGAAATGTAAAACAATCGATACGTACGAAGAAAAAGATGAAAAGTTGGAAAAAAGGTGTGGCTGCTGCATCTATTTTAGTAGGATTATCAGTTGCAACACTCGGTATCGGATTTCCTACATATGCGGGGGGATTGCCAATTGTAGGGGACATATTCCGATTTTTAGATAATGGTAGAACAGGGTTATATGAAAATTATAAAGAATTTTCGACTGAGTTGAATATGACGAGAGAGAGTAGTGGAGTTAAGGTTACAATTAATGATGTAATTTCTGATGGCAGAACATTATCTATAACGTATTCACTGGAAAGTGAGCAGGACTTAAGGGAGGATCCTATCATATTAGGGGGATTGGATATAATGGACGCTCATGGTAGTTCAGGCAGTGGTAAAATGACTAAAGTTAATGAAAAAAAGTATGTAGGTATGGTAACAACGACGCATCATGATAGCAATAAAAAGGACAAAGTAAACTTTAGATGGAATATAGAGAGAATAGAGATGCCAGATAGGAAAAAATCAATACAAGGTAATTGGAATTTCGCCTTAACTGTAAAATCAGTGGATAGTAAAGAGAGAACAATTGGTGGGAGTTCGGAAAAAGAAGGTATAAAAGCAAATATGGAAAAGGTCGCAATATCGCCAGTTTCATTTATTCTTTATTACAATCAAGAGGTTTCTAAGGGCGCGAGGAAAGAATGGGATAGTGTAGATGTTGAATTGACGGTTAAGGATGATTTAGGGAATATTTATTCGGGTGAAGGAAATGGGGGAAGTGGCAACGATCCTTACAATATCCATTGGAGTGCCACCTTCCAAAAACTAAACGAAAATGCAACAAAGCTTATCGTTGCACCTCGTGTGCACTTGCGAGTACATACACCTGAAAATCATGGTGGAGTAGAGTATGTGAATGGGAAAGAGAAGAAAATAGAAGTGCCGAAAAAAGAAGCGAAGAGTAAAGATATTGTGTTAGATGATATCGTCATTGATTTAAAGAAATAAAAGAGAGACTGCCTAAAACCATTTAGGCAGTCTCTTTTTCGTTAAGAACTAGTAACGAGTAGTGCATGCGGATGCTGCGTTTTATATTCATCTTTCCACGGAATGTTTAGTTGTTCCCATGATTCGCCGCTATCATTGGATTGAAAGACGCCATTGTTATTTAACGTGTAGAACGTATGTGGTTCGGCTTCGTTTGTAGCAAACATCGAAATGACTGTACCGATTGCAGATGGTAGTCCTTGTTGTACTTGCTGGAAAGGAGTATCTTTCGTTTTTCGATAAATATAAGATTCATAAGGGATACGGTGATGAGCCAGATCAGCACTCGGTGCAGCAGAAACGAGAATCGTATCACAATCAGCTGGATCAATAGCCATGCTGTATAAATAATGATGTTCAAGTCCTGCACTACATGAGATCCAGCTGTTTCCATTGTTATAACTCTCAAGATAAGCACGATCAGGTCCGCCCATAAATCCGTCACCACATGATGCATAAAGGCGATTTGGTGCTTCAGGGTGCATAAGTAATTGATGAGCATCGATAGGAGCACCGAATTTTTTATCAATCCATGTATGCCCTTTATCATTACTTTGAATAACAGCACCAGCTTCGATTGAAACGTGTATTGTATTAGGGTTGTTTGGATCAACTGTAATCCAGCGTACGTGATGGGTAAAAGGTCTAGGCGGGAAAGCCCATGTATAAGAAGATAATAATGATTTCATATTTTTAAGTTCAGTCCACGTTTCACCACCATTTTCAGAGCGAAATAAAGCGCTCGGTTCTGTGCCGACATAAACGACCCCATATCCGTTAACTTGTTCATTTGAGCTTATTGTTATGGAAGTGATAGAGGAGTGCAAAATACCATCTTCTTTAGGGAAATCAAAGTAACGATAAGAATCTCCAATTGGTCTCCATGAATCCCCACTATCGTCACTTAACCATAGACCTCGTCCAAATGTTCCGCAATATACACGATTCTTTTGAAATGGATCAACAGCGATACAGGTAGGTTGCATATTTTGTAAGTGATAAGTCGTTTCATAGTTATCATTGTGTTCTTTCACTACAACAAGTTCACGTTCCATACAGAGAAATAAACGTTTCATTTAAGTAACCTCCTTAAAAATTCTTTCATTAGTAAACAATATGAAAATAAAAAAGAAGTAGTCTTGTTTTATTTGAGAAAAAGGGATTGTTTAAAAAATAGCGAAGTGTGTATACAGAGGAAGCGGGCGTTTACAATCAGTCGATTCGGGATAAACACGGGGAGTTTGTTTCATACTAACATACAGATATTGTACTTAAAGGAGTATAAGTATGGGACATTCGCATGATCATGGTCATTCAAAAAATAAAAAGGCGTTACTAATTGCCTTCCTACTAACAACAAGTTTTATGATTGCAGAAGTTGTTGGTGGATTTGTAACAAATAGCTTAGCACTACTATCTGACGCGGGGCATATGCTAAGTGATGCAGTATCTTTAGCTTTAAGTTTACTTGCGTTTAAGCTCGGAGAAAAAACAGCAACAACTGTGAAAACATATGGATATAAGCGAGTCGAAATGTTAGCAGCATTATGTAACGGTGTCGTTCTTATTGTCATTTCGGTATACATTTTTATTGAAGCAATCCGTCGTTTTAAAGAACCAGTTGAGATTGCTAGTAATGGGATGCTCATTATTGCAGTCCTTGGTCTGCTTATTAATATTTTATCAGCTTGGATATTAATGAGAGGCGGAGATGTGAAAGGTAATTTGAATTTAAGAAGTGCTTTCCTGCACGTACTAGGCGATTTATTGGGTTCCGTCGGAGCGATTATTGCTGCGTTACTTATTAAATTTTTCGGATGGACTGCTGCAGATGCGATTGCTAGTATTCTTGTGTCTATTTTAGTCATTATTAGTGGATGGCGTGTAACACGTGATACGGTTCATATATTAATGGAAGGTGCACCACAGCACATAAATGTTGAAGAGGTAAAAAGTACATTATTAAATATTCCGATTGTCAAAGAAGTTCATGATTTGCACATATGGTCTGTCACATCGGATTTTCAAGTATTAACTTGCCACTTGATTATTAAAGGGAATGAAACGCAAAGTGTATTAAAAGAGGCTACGTATGTATTAAAGGAGAAGTTTCATGTAGAACATGTCACCATTCAAGTAGAAATAGATGGTGAATTTCATCACGATGAGACAACTTGCAAAGTATGAAAGAAAAAGGATAAGAAAAAGTGTCATAACATTTTTCGCACGGCATACATATATATAATGTGGCCACAAATACTTTGCAAGGTAAATATTTCATGAAATTACTTTACTTATAAAGAGTCATCTTTTATAATCAAAAGTGGTAATTGATAAAGATTATCATTTTCAATGATTGTAGAAAGGAGTTTTTTAAAAGATGAGTAGTCAACTCCGTTTTGCTGTTGAAAATCGTAAGAGGCATTTAATTGATGAGTTAATTGGAGCAGGTGTGTTTAAGATTCGCGACCGACAATTATACGAGCTGTCTTTAGAGGAATTGGAAAAAGAGTACGAAGATATGGAAGATTATGCAAATATTCAGGCGTAGCTATATAGATTAGTAAAAGGAGAGCTGGTTACGATTTTGTGTAACCAGCTCTCTTTTTATTTCGTAGAAATTATTTTTTGTATTTCTTTCATGGGACGGAGCCAGTTTTGGGTCATTATTTGTTCCATTTGTTTTTCGTCCTGCTTCTGTAATGCTTGAATGATAGAGTGATGTTCTTCAATAGATTGACTTGCTGGAACAAAGTTTTGGAAAAACAAATATTCAAGACGTAAAACGTGAAGTTGCATATTTTCTAGAAAGGGTTCAATATATTGGTTTTTAGCAATAGAAGAAATTGTATTGTGGAATTGTATATCTAATTTTAAAGCTTGTTTTGCGTTTTTTTTCTCTATAGAGTGCTGAAAATGATCATTTATTTCAGAAAGTATTTGAATATCAGCGTCTGTAATGTTTTGAAGAGCTTGCTTTCCTATAATAGAGTGAAGACCAGCCATCGTTTCATAAATGATAGATACGTCGTCTAACTTAATAGGAGCAATTTTCGTTTTTTGCCCTGGTACCATTTCCACTAATCCAGAAAGCTCTAATATTTGAAGTGCTTCCCTTACAGGTGTTCTGCTTACTCCTAGTGCCTCAGCCAATTCCCCATCATTAATTTTTTCATTGGGCTTCAGTACACCTTCAATAATCCAATTTTGTAGTTGATTTAAAACGAGTGATTTTGCTGAAATTCTTCCTGGTTTTTTATAATTTTGAGGGACAGGCATAGTGAATTCAATCCTTTCATTGTATATTTTCCTTTTTTGCATGAACAAGCTTTAATTTTTGTTTCCCTTCATCCGGCTTTTGGCTTAAGATGAGCACCATTACAATGACACAAAAAGCGCCTAATAACTGAAAAGATTGAAATGGCACGTGCAATATAAGTACAGAAGAAATAATAGCTGCGAGTGGTTCTGTGCAACCAAATAATGTTGTTTCTTTCGGAGTCAGGTATCGTATGCTGTCTAAGTATAAATAAAAGGCAATAAGTGTCCCGAAAATGACGACAAATGTGATGAGCGGTAGGGTACTTAGTTTTACATATTTCATAGTTGATAATAAAATGAATTCGTTTGTAGAAATAAAGTGTACAATCGTTACACCAATACCCCCAATAATCATGCCCCATCCAACGATAACGGAGGAAGACCATTTTTCTAACAATTCCTTTGAATATAAACTATAAAAAGCGAGAGATAATCCAGATAAAATACCCCAAATAATAGCTGGTGTAGAAACAGCCAAGTTATGAACAGACCCGTTTGTTAGTAAGAGAAAAGTGCCTACTAATGAAAGGGTAATTGAAATGAAATCAATTTTTGATGGACGAACGTTCCATTTGAAAAGTAAGTATACAGTGATGAATATAGGAGCTAAATATTGTAATAATGTTGCCACGGCAGCATTTCCTTCTTTAATTGAAGCGAAATACGTATACTGTACAGCAAGCATACCGAATAGACCAAACAAAATCATTTTAATAGCATCAGATTTTTGTTTCCAAATGCTAAATATCTCTTTTTTTCTCGTTCCGAATGAGGAAATAATGAGCAAAATAATTCCAGATATAAGTAAACGGATCGTAACTAACCATTCGGTTGAAACATTGTCATATTGAAAAAGTTGTTGTGCAGCTGTACCAGACAAGCCCCATAAACAAGCACCGATTATGACCATTATAATTCCTTTTAATCGATTTGAATCCATATGATCTAAAATTCTCCTTTCTAAAAATACAAATTGAATACAATATGCAATATATCACAGAATGACTCATTAATAAACTGAAATTTCTAATTTGTTTTTTATGTATAGTAAAATATTGTAGAGGAGGGGGAGTATATGTTAGCTGGATTTTTAGTTTGTTTATTTGTAGGGTTACTTATCATTTTTTTAGGGTATCAAATACATGTGAAAAAGAGGTTGTTTTTGTTAGCAGGATATCAAGAAGAAACGTTTGTTGGAGATAAAAATAAATTAGCGAAGCTTTCAGGAGCATTTTCTTATATAGTTGGAGTTGCTACTATAATATTACCGCTTGGCTTAGAAAAAATAGGTAATGTAGTTGGTATCGTATATGCTATATTAATTGTTTTAGGTACAATTGTATTCATAATTAAAGCAAACTTATTAAATAAGAGTACTATAAAGTAAAAAGGCTTCATTCTACTGAAGCCTTTTATTAATTGTTATGAAGTATAAGTAAAAGCCGGGATAGGATCAATAAATGTATTCCAGTTTTGTTGCATTTCTTTTTCTGTTAATAGACAATCATCTAATGATTGTTCAATTAACGAACGGTTCATATCAATTCCAATAAATACGAGTTCGGTTATTCGATCTCCATATTGTTTATCCCAGTTTTTCAATACTTCTGGTTCTTCTGTAATCATTTGATTTCTTTCAGTTTCAGGTAATGCCGCTATCCACTCACCGGCTCCTTGAATTGTAATAGAGGAACCTGCTTGAGATAGAAGCCCTATCATATTATTACGAGATGCCAGCCAGAAGAATCCTTTCGCTCTTACAACATCTAAAGGCCATCTTTCTAGCCAATTCATAAGGCGCTCGGGATGGAAAGGATATTTGCGGCGGTAAACAAAGGAATTGATACCGTATTCTTCCGTTTCTGGTGTATGATGGTCGCTATTTAATTCTTGTATCCAGCCGGCCGATTGACTGGCTTCTTCATAATTAAATAGATTTGTGTTTAAAATTTCTTGTAATGGTACTTTGCTAAACGAAGATTCAAGAACTTTTGCATTAGGATTTAATTTTTTTAGTAAATGATGAAGCTCTATCACATCTTCTTTTTCTAGCAAATCTATCTTATTAAGAATAATTACGTTTGCAAATTCAATTTGATCTATTAATAAATCAATAACTTCTCGGGTATCATTCTCATCGATGGCTTGTTTTCGGTCTAATAAACTTTCTCCATCTGCAAAATCATCCCAAAATCTATTTGCATCTACAACTGTAACCATCGTATCGAGGCGACAATTTTTCGTTAAATCAATGTTAAGAACTTCGTCTGTATAAGTAAACGTTTGAGCAACTGGAATAGGCTCACTTATACCAGAAGATTCAATAATAATATAGTCAATATCACCATTTTTCACAAGACGATTCACTTCTATCATTAAATCTTCTCGTAGTGTACAACAAATACAGCCATTTTGAATCTCTACTAGTTTTTCCTCCGTACGTGAAAAACCACCCTTTTTTATAAGAGATGCATCAATGTTTACTTCGCTCATATCATTAACGATAACAGCTACTTTTAAGTTATTCTTATTAGTCAAAATGTGATGTAGTAAGGTAGTTTTTCCAGATCCTAAAAAACCACTTAATACAGTGATAGGTACTTTTTTCATGAAATGATCTCTCCTTTAAATCGTAATGATTACGTTTTATATTAAACGATAGGGGAAGAAAAATCAATAATAAATCATAATGATTACGATTTAAGAATAGAAATAGACTATAAAATTTGTGCTGTAGTATGAAGCATTTGGACAAGCACATGTTTACATGTAAATAAAATGGAGGCGAGAAGCTTGGTCTTTAATAGAGTTTCAAAAGAATTAGTAGGCATAGCTCTTATCGCTATGTTTCTCTTTTTATTATTTTTTGTAGATTTTACAAGTCTAGTAAATTTGCACAAAAATATACCGCAGGAATGGTTGAATGTGAATACGGTATTTTTAAGTATCATTTTTGAAGCAATACCTTTTATTTTATTAGGGGTAATTGTTTCTTCATGTATTCAAGTGTTTGTGACGGAAGATATGATTCAAAAAGTAATGCCGAAATCTCCAATTGTTGCAATGATTCCAGCAGTATTTGTGGGAGTTCTTTTTCCAATGTGTGAATGTGTCATTATACCAATTGTAAGAAGGCTCATTCAAAAGGGGTTACCACTTCATGTAGGCATTGTTATTTTACTGAGTGCACCCATTATGAATCCAGTCGTTTTTTTATCTACTGTATATGCGTTTCAAAAAAATGATTACGTTGTATATGCACGCTTTGGGATAACAATTCTAGTTGCTCTATTCATAGGTCTAATTGTGTATTATTGCTATCGCGAAAGAAATGTTTTAAAAGACGTAGAGGTTTCAGTTCAAATAAGCAAAAAAAAGAGTTGGAAAGATGTTATGAATCACACTGTAGATGAGTTTTTTGATACTGGTAAGTATTTATTGATTGGTGCTTTTTTAGCAAGTGTATTTCAAACGTTTTTTGATCGGAATGTACTGGATGCAGTAGCACATAACGAAGTAATTGCTCTCATTATTATGATGGGGTTTGGTTATGTTTTATCAATTTGCTCTGCAGCCGATGCTTTTATAGCTGCGTCTTTTGGACATGTTTTCTCGATAAAGGCACTTCTCACATTTCTTGTGTTTGGGCCTATGCTTGATATGAAAAATACGTTAATGCTATTTGCGTATTTTCAAAAGAGATTTGTATTCTTTTTGATGGGAATTGTCATTGTATCTGTGTATACCATCGTGCAAATCATAATGTTATAGGAGGTGAGAAAGAATGGAGAAAGAGGAGCAGAAGGCATATCATCGCTATATTCGTGGCATTATTTTAATTGGTTTAGCAATGCTCTTATTTAAACTACTTGTAACAGGGAATATTTATAATTTTATCGCTCCAAAAATGATCAAATTTACGTATATAGCTTTTGTAGTAATTTTAATTTTTGGTATTGTACAAGTTTGGGGAGATGGAAGAGAAAAACAGCATGATTATAATTGTTGTAAACATCATACAACATCAAAATCAGGGATAAAAAGTTTCTTTGTATATGTTTTATTTGTTGTTCCGATAGTTAGTGCTTTTCTCTTTGGAAGTGTAACAATTGATGGAAGTTTAGCAGGAAAAAGGGGTATGAATCAAAGTGTACAGGCGAGAAGTCTGGAAAGAAACGAAAAAGAGGGGAAACAGGTTAAGTTTGATGAGCGAGAAGTATTAGTTGATTCAGAAGAAACATCAAATTTAGCAACGACTTATAAAACGGAAGAGCAAGTAGTAAAAAGTATGTTAGGACAGCGTAAACTACAAGTAAAGGATAAGGATTATGTTCAAACAATGAATGTAATTGGTCAAAATGTCAATTGGTTTAAAGGGAAAGAAATTACATTCTTAGGGTTTATATATAAGGATAAAGATGTGACGGGTAATAAAGCAGTAGTGGCTCGATATGGTATAACTTGTTGTATTGCGGATGCATCAGTCTGGGGGATGATTGTTACCGGGAAAAATATTGAAAAAATTCCAGAAGAAACATGGGTGAAAATAACAGGATTATTAGATGAAACGACATATAAAGGAACAGTCTTTCCACTTGTAAAAGTAAACAAAATCGAGAAAATTAATAAGCCAACTGACCCATATGTATATGATGCTTTACCTCAATAGAAAAGAATAAATTCTTCATATTTTCATGAAATAGAATCATAATCATGGCAATAAAAAAATAAAGATAAGAGTAATTTGGTTTGTTAAAAATATGTGCAGAAGGAGTTATGCGATGAACTGGGTTACTCATAAACCATCATTTGAATTTGAAACATTTAGTCCTATTATTCGGTCACAATCTGCGTGGAGTGGACATTTAGATTTTGCATATGACTTAGTACGATTTGAAAAACCGGAAACTTTAGTTGAGTTAGGTACACATCTAGGTGCTTCTTTCTTCAGTTTTTGTCAAGGAGTAAAAGATGGAGGGTTATCGACTAAATGCTTTGCAGTAGATACTTGGGCTGGAGATGGGCATACAGGTCCATATGGAGAAGGGGTTTTTCAAATAGTAGAAAAAGTAGTGAGCGATAACTACCTTAATATAGGAAATTTAATTCGATCTACTTTTGATGATGCTGTAGACCGGTTTCAAGATGAAACGATAAATCTTTTGCATATTGATGGCTATCATACGTATGAAGCTGTTTCTCACGATTATAATACATGGCTACCGAAAGTCGCGAAAAACGGTATTGTATTATTTCATGATATTGAAGTTAGAAGTGGTGATTTCGGCGTGTATAAGTTTTGGGATGAGGTAAAAGCGAAGTGCCCTCATTTTCAATTTGCGCATTCATATGGACTGGGAGTGTTATTTCCGAAGGGTTGTAGTGATAAGTTTGAGGAAATACTTAAAAATAAAGAAGAAATACAAAATATGTATAAATAAAGATAGGGCATACATCATTTTAAGGATGTGTGCCCTATTTTTTGCGTAGAAAATAATGGTGTGAATTAAAAAGTTAAGATAGTTGTAAAAAGTTTTGTTGCAGCAAATATTAAAAAAGTTAGTATGGGATTGTTCCTTGTAAATAAAGTGAAGCTTTAATATGTTCATATCGATTCGGAATTTTACAGTAGTTAATTTCTTACCTAAGTGCTTTGCACTTACTGAATTTTAAGGCGGAGGTCTTATTGGCCGAAAATATCGGGATAAATAAAAATACAACATTTTTTATATTTTTCATTGCGAAAAACGTAATCTACTTTTACAATAGAAAGGGTTGTGAATATATTATACTGGAAAAATAAATCGAAATAATATGAAAATTTTGTTTTGTCTTCGCTAATTGTATATTACATACATGTAAGACGACATACGTCATGTTATCGACTTGTAAGGAGAGAAAAAAATGAAAAGTGTAAGATTACCATCGATGCTAGAAATCATAGTTCTTTTATTACTATTTCTTGCTGTTGTCTTTTCCTTCCAAACGATTTTTGATCTCCCAATTCAATTAGCGCTATTTATTTCATGGTTTTTAGTAATTGCGCTTGGATTAAGATTAGGATTTCGTTATCAAGAATTGCAAGATGCAATTACGAAAGGGATTTCTAACGGATTAGAAGCAATACTGATTTTAGTTGCAGTAGGTGCTTTAATTGGAACGTGGATTGCTGGTGGGGTAGTACCAACATTAATCTATTATGGATTAGAATTTATTCACCCTAGCATATTCCTATTAGCAACATTAATTATTTGTTCTATAACTTCTATCGCAACAGGAACGTCTTGGGGAACAGTGGGAACAGCAGGTATTGCTATGATGGCGATTGGTGAAGGACTTGGTTTACCACTTCCGCTTGTTGCTGGTGCAGTTCTTTCAGGAGCTTATTTCGGCGATAAATTATCACCACTTTCTGATAGCACAGTTCTTGCAGCTTCTATGGCGAAAGTAGATGTTATTGCTCACGTTCGAGCTATGCTCGTATTAGATGTTCCGGCTTATATTATTACTAGTATTATGTTTACTGTAGCTGGTTGGATGTATGGCGGCGATAATGTAGATTTGAATCGAGTAGAATTTTTAAAAGAAGCTTTATTAAAGCAATTTGATATTAAAATATGGATGCTTGTTCCGGCGGTCATTGTTATCGTTCTATTAGCGATGAAGAAACCGTCTATGCCAACAATTGCAATGGGAGCTTTAATTGGTGCAATTTGGGCAACTCTTTTCCAAGGGATGAACTTTGGAGAGGCGATTGGAACAGCTTATAACGGATTCTCAATTCAATCTGGTGTTGAGTTTGTTGACAAGTTATTAAACCGTGGTGGAATTAACGGCATGCTTGGCTCAGTAGCCGTTATTATTTTCGGTTTAGGATTTGGTGGATTACTTGAAAAACTAGGTGTTTTAAAAGTAATCGTATCAAAATTTGAGAAGAAATTAAATTCTGCAGGTAATGTAACATTGTCTACATTAATCGTGGCATTCTTAGCTAATATATTTGGTTGTGCGATGTATGTATCACTAATTTTAACACCAAAAATTATGGAAGATAGCTATGATAAATTAAAAATAGACCGTCGTGTATTAGCGCGTAACTCAGAAGTAGGTGGAACGTTAACTTCAGGTATGGTTCCATGGTCTGATAATGGTATTTTTATGGCTGGTATTTTAGGTGTAGCAACGTTCTCATACGTTCCGTTTATGTGGTTAAGCTTCGTATCGTTAATTTTAGCAGTTATTTACGGATATACAGGCAAATTCATCTGGTATGTAGATGATGCAGATAAAGGAAAGCAAGCATCATAAAATAAAAATCACCTTCTACAATATGTAGAAGGTGATTTTTTTATTTTTTAATAGCATTTGCTGAAGTTATTTCATTCTCATATTTAGCAATTTTTTGTTGTATCTTTTTTAAGTTTTTTTCAGTGTCTTGCATGAGCTGTAAGACATTGGTCTCCTGTTGTTTCATTAATGCTAACCTTTGAAGGATGGTAGATTCTCCTTCCATAGACCAGTCGATAAATTGTTTTATTTTTTGAATTGGCATACTGGTGTTTTTTAAACACAAAATCATTTCTAAATATTTCAGTGCTTCTTCATCAAAAACTCGATCTCCTTTTTCGTTTCTTTGCAGAAAAGGAAACAGTCCTTGTTTATCGTAATAACGTATTTGAGAAATAGTTAAATGTTGCATTTTGGCGACTTGCCCAATTGTATAATACATATCATTCATCCTTTTATTACCAAGGTATAATGCCATCTTTGTTAAGTATTTTACCATTATAGTTTGTTTCACTTAATGCATATTTAATAATAATTTTAGCACTTTCAGTGGTTGTATGGCCACCAGGGGAATTTCCATTAAGATCCGTAGTTGTAAAACCAGGAGTTACCCCAAATACTTCTGGACCGTTAGTGGCAAATTCTTTACTAAAAGCTAATGTTAAAGCATTAATAGCTGTTTTGGAAGAATTATATCCTAGTGTATTAATTGGATGTGTTTCACCATTAGCAAACATTGTTAGTGAGGCCATGTCAGTTGTTACATTTATTATTTTACTGTTGCTTGAATTCTTTAATAATGGTAAAAAGGCTTGCATCATTTGGAAAGTTCCAAAAAAATTAACTTCAAATCCTTGGCGTAAAGTTTCAATATTTAATTCACTAGGTAGTGTATTGAAGTCTAGCGCTATGCCTGCGTTATTAATTAATAAATGTAAGTGGTCAGTCATTTCGTAAATTTTCTTTATTGCTTCTTGAATGGATTGTGAATTTGAAATATCTACTTGAATATAGGAAACGTTTGAAACATTTAAAGATTCTACGGCTTGTTGTCCAAGTTGTTCATTACGAGCACCTAAAAATACGTGATAATCTTTTTCTGCTAATTGACGAACAAGTTCATATCCAATTCCTTTATTTGCACCTGTTATAAAAGCATATTTTTTCATATTGAATTCCTCCAGTAGTGTTATAGTAGGTTACAATGGAAAGGATACAGCCTAAACTTAAGTTTAGGTCAAGAGGAATTTTTTAAAATAAATATAGAATATCTATATATAAGAGTGAGAATTCTTATCATTTAAGAGAAAGTCTGTTATTATAAGAGATGTAGGTATTATATTTTCAAGGGGATGAAAACATGGAGTACAGAATTGAAAGAGATACATTAGGAGAAATAAAAGTTCCAGCTGATAAATTATGGGCAGCACAAACACAACGTAGTAAAGAAAACTTTCCAATTGGAACAGAGCAAATGCCACTTGAAATTGTAAAAGCATTTGCAATTTTAAAGAAGAGTGCAGCGCTTAGCAATCAAAAATTAGGAAAGCTATCAGAAGAAAAAGCAGAAGCAATTGTAGAAGCTGCGGATGAAGTGATTGCAGGGAAATGGAATGAACATTTTCCGCTTGTCGTATGGCAAACAGGTAGTGGTACACAGTCAAACATGAATGTGAATGAAGTAATTGCAAATCGTGGGAATCAAATTTTGAAAGAGAAGGGATCTGACGTACATATTCATCCGAATGATGATGTGAACATGTCACAAAGTTCAAATGATACATTTCCAACGGCGCTTCATGTAGCTTGTGTAATCGCAGTAGAAAATCACGTATTACCAGCAATTACGAAATTAAAAGAAACTTTAGCAGAAAAAGTAACTGCATTTGAACATATTATAAAAATTGGTCGTACACATTTACAAGATGCAACGCCGTTAACTTTAGGGCAAGAAATTAGCGGATGGCACCGTATGCTTGAAAAAACAGAGCGTATGATTGCAGAGAGCAATACATATATGAAAGAGTTAGCAATTGGTGGAACTGCGGTTGGAACAGGTATCAATGCTCATCCTAAATTTGGTGAGATGGTATCAGAGGAAATTAGTCAATTTACAGGTAAACAATTTGTTTCTGCACCAAATAAGTTCCATGCATTAACGAGCCATGATGAAGTTGTATATACTCACGGTGCATTAAAAGCATTAGCTGCGGATTTAATGAAAATCGCTAACGATGTACGTTGGCTTGCAAGTGGTCCACGTAGTGGTCTTGGAGAAATTATTATTCCAGCAAATGAACCGGGAAGCTCTATTATGCCAGGGAAAGTAAATCCAACGCAAAGTGAAGCATTAACGATGGTTGTAGCGCAAGTGATGGGGAATGATGCAACAATCGGATTTGCTGCGAGCCAAGGTAACTTTGAGTTAAATGTATTTAAACCTGTTATTGCTTATAACTTCTTACAATCAGCTCACTTATTAGCGGATGCAATTGTTTCGTTTAATGACAATTGTGCAGTTGGTATTGAAGCAGATGAAGAAGTAATTAATGGAAATGTGAATCGTTCACTAATGCTTGTAACAGCGCTAAACCCACATATCGGATATGAAAATGCAGCGAAAATTGCGAAGCATGCTCATAAAGAAGGGTTAACTTTAAAAGAAGCAGCATTGCAATCTGGGCTACTAACAGAAGAGCAATTTGATGAAATTGTAGATCCAAAGAAAATGATTGCTCCAAAAGAGTAATAGAGAAAGCCAAGGTTCTTAGTATAGAATCTTGGCTTTTTTGATGTTCATTTTTATGTTTCATCTACTTGCAATACTACAAGCTTCAAAATATATTATTTGTTAGCAGGCGTATTCATTACTTTCATCTGTGGGCAGTTCTCTTTTAAGAGTGAAATGAATTTTTCTTCTTCTAGTGGTACGAAAGTGGTCACTGAGTCAAATAAATTGTAATGGATTTCTAATTGTTGTCTAGTCCATTTTTTTGAATGAAGTTTTTTACCAGAGTATTTAACGTGACGAATATCTTCAAATGGAATTTCAGTATGAAAAATGAAACCGTGTTTTACAACAAGAGATGATTCCGTTATGTTGTAGTGAGAGAAATAGAATGAAGAAAGATTCACGATATTTAATAGCATCATGAGAGTGAAAAAAATAGAATTTTCATTTTGGAAGAATAACGAAACGAAAAAAATAATTATAAATAATGTAATGAAAATGACGTGGAATGGATTTTTTTTCGCTTTAAATTTCAAGTTAGTCACCTCGGTATACTTGTTCTTTAACTAAATTAAATCATAACATTGTGATAAAACGTGTGAATATGCAGAATTGCATATTCGCGCGTTTTATTATTCATGTAAAATTTCTTGATGGGATAAATTCAAAAGAAGTTTTGTAATAGTGGAGTGGCATAAAGTGACTTACAAGAATAGAAAGATAGCGTTAGTCATAATTAGTTGTATGATCATTATGAGTAGTTGTGCTAATAAATTTGTTGAAGATAGAAATCGAAAGCATACATTTGTACAAGCAAGTAAGGTTTTAGTAGAGACTGTAAATAGAATATATAAAAAGTAAAGGATGTTTTCTTATACGAAAACATCTTTTTTGTAGTTAAAATTGAATACTGAAGTTTTGGAATGAGTGAATACCAGTTCCATATTCACTAATCGCATATGTATTCTGTGCAATTTGTTTAACGGTAAACTAAGGGTCTTAAAGAATATTTATGTTCTATTTCACATCCTATAAAATGAATTTGTATAAACATATTCGCTTTTCGTTGTATTAAACCCTTTTGTTAGATGTTTTTATAAAAGTTTATAAAATGGGCAAACGAAACGTTGAAATGTTTGTTTGTGTTGTGATAAGATGATGAAGTGATAATAAACGATATATTGATTTGTTTGGTTTTAAATAAACATTTTGAAGGAGTGTTTAGTATGAGTGATATTTCAGAGAAGTTTTGGGATGCGTCAATAGAGGAATTAAAGAAAGGGTATGTGTTTGATGAAGAAAAAGAGGAGTACATTTGCTTAGCTTGTGGTGAAACATTTATTAAAGGTGTTATTTATCAAGATAACCAAATTTTGTATGAAGCAGAGAAGTTCGTCCAATTGCATATTCAAAATGAGCATACGTCTATGTTTGATTATTTGTTAAATATGGATAAGAAATTTACTGGTTTAACGGATTTACAAAAGAAAATGGTTCAGTTTTTCCATATGGGACTGAATGATAAAGAAATTGTAAAAGAGATGGATGGCGGAAGTACATCAACAATTCGTAATCATCGATTTACACTGCGAGAGAAAATGAAGCAAGCAAAAGTATTTTTAGCGCTAATGGAATTATCAGAAGAAAAATCAAAAGTACAAACGAAATTTGTGCCAATTCATAGAACAGCAACGATGGTGGATGATCGATACAATATTACGGAAGAAGAAAATGATGAAGTATTAAAAGTTCATTTTACAGAAGGATTAGATGGACCTCTCTCTAAATTTCCGAAGAAACAAAAGCGTAAATTAATTATATTGCGCCATTTAGTGAAGAAGTTTGATAGTAATAAAAAGTATACTGAAAAAGAAGTAAATACAGTGATAGAAAATGTATACCCTGATTTTGTAACTTTAAGAAGATATTTAATCGAATATGGATTTTTAGATCGAACAGCCGATGGAAGTCAATATTGGGTGAAGTTATAATCATACGAAAAGAAAATGAATAGAAGCACAGTATTATAACAACTATACAAAGAGATAGAGATTGAAAATAGATTTTTAATAAAAGGAGAAATGACATTTGAAACCACCTGCAGATAACAATAAAGAAGGTGCGGAGTCACATAAGTTGGAAAGTGAGAGTAAACCGATTTGGAAATCGATGTCGATGTTTTTAGTACCGTTATTATTAAGTAATGTACTACAATCAGTTGGACAATTATTTGGTATGGTAGTAGTAGGAAGATGGCTTGGAGTTAATGATTTAGCGGCTATATCAGCATTCTTCCCATTATTTTTCTTGCTCGTTTCATTTGTAATTGGTATCGGTTCAGGAAGCTCTATTTTAATTGGTCAGGCGTTTGGTGCTAAAAATGAAGATCGTTTAAAAGCTATCGTTGGTACGACGTTGACGTTTACCTTTATTATTGGAGTTGTGTTGGCGATAATAGGCAGTATTTTTGCAATGGATATTATGCGTCTAATGGGAACGCCAGAAAATATTATTGAAATAAGTGTACATTATGCACGGATTTTATTTATATCGATGCCAGTATTATTTTTATATTTCGCATATACAACATTTATGAGAGGTACAGGAGATTCTAAAACGCCATTTTACTTTTTAATTGTAAGTACAGCGCTAAATATGATCTTATTACCGATTCTTATTTTTGGATGGTTAGGAGCTCCGAAATTAGATGTGTATGGAGCGGCCTATGCATCTGTTATATCTACAGTTATTACGTTTATTGTCATGCTTGTGTATTTAAAGAAGAAAAATCACCCATTACAACTAGATGGAACGGTTAGAAAATACCTTCGAATGGATGGGGAGTTATTAAAGCTATTACTAAGGCTCGGTATTCCAGCGAGTATTAATATGATATTAGTTTCATTATCTGAAATTGCCGTAATCGCATTTGTAAATCGTTACGGTTCGGATGCAACAGCTGCTTACGGCGTTGTGAATCAAGTTGCAAGTTATGTACAAATGCCAGCAGTTAGCCTTGGTATTACAGTTTCCATTTTTGCGGCACAATCGATTGGTGCGAATCAATTTGATCGATTACAGAAAGTTGTGAAGGCCGGAATTATTATGAACTACGTCATCGGTGGTGTGTTAATATCTCTTATTTACGTATTCTCAAGAGACATTTTATCACTATTTTTAACGAGTCAAACTACAATTGAAATTGCTCATAGCTTAGTTATGATTACATTATGGAGTTATTTAATTTTCGGTCATGCACAAATTATTAGTGCGACAATGCGAGCGAGCGGTACAGTACTTTGGCCAACTGTTATTGGAGTTGTTTCAATTTGGCTTGTAGAAGTACCCGTAGCATATTATCTTTCTTACCATACAAGTCTTGGAATAGAAGGCATTTGGATCGGGTATCCAGCAGCATTTATTGTCAGCTTAATATTACAGTATGCATATTATAAGCTTTCATGGCAAAAGAAACGAATTACACGATTAGTTAGTTAAATAGAAAAATGTCCCTAAGTTATTAGACTTAGGGACATTTTTTCGTAAGTTCAGGTTTATAAATAGCTTTTTAAAGTTATATCAAAATGTTGTCTAATGAGTGTTTTATCACTCATATAAAACTCCCACGCTCTTTCCGGTTCACCGATAATCTCAAAGGATTCCTCTGTAATATATAAAGCGCAATTATCCTCCAGTGCAATTCCTTCTATATTCCCTTGATGATTTTGTAAAAAGGAATGGAAGGCGTTCATTCTGTTTAATTGATTATAATGTGGACAAAATCTTTTATTAACAATACCCCATCCGTTACTCTCTATATAACCAGAACCTTCATAATCTGATCGGATACTAGACGTGAACCAACACATAGCACCAGCGCTATAACCAGCAATAAGTGTTCCTTGCTGCAGAGCCAATAATAATTTTTCATCGAGTCTATGTTCTTTCCATTGCGTAAGCATGTGAATATAGTTCCCGCCACCTAAATAAATTAAATCGGCTGAATGAATCATCTCGTCTATTTCATACTTTGAAGGTGAATCTGTTGTAGTACGTAAAATTTGTACTTCACAATGTAATTGTTTTTCAAAAGTGTCTAAAAATAATTTTATATAGCTTTCATCATCATGACTAGCCGTTGGAATAAACAATATTTTTGGGTACTGTTTATTTGTTAATTCTATAAGGCGTTCATTAATAGGCAAGTGATTTGAATCTTGTAAATCACCGCCACCAATGACAGCTAATTTCATAGTAAAGCACCACCTAATTATTTTTGTTATATAAAAATTCGATAGAAGAGAGTTACATTCCTTCCGTAATGTAATCAATAATTAGAAAATGTAGCTTAAGTATATCGGAATAGTAAAGAAACTACTGACTATATATACCAATGCATTAGAAACCATACATTGATATATAATATTTCATACTAATGTTTCAAAATATGGAAAAAATATGTTTAAATAGATATAATGACGCATTGATTCATATTGAATTTATACTTATATTTTAAAAGGGTATCGGAAATAATAGCGATTTTTTAAAACAGTTTTTACTTTTAATAGGAAGTTGTATTACAATATGTTAAAATTATTTCAATATATTTATTTAATATGAAATACAAAGAAGGAGAGTGAAAAAAGTGGATTTTCGATTTGAATTTACAACGAAGCTGAAAGAATACTTAGACGATGAGAAGGATGAAAAAATAATAAAAGATGGACACAGAGATGTAATTTTTCACTATTTATATGCGTTAGAGACTGAAATTGGCGTTGTTAAAAATCCTAATTTTACTTTTTTTGCATCAGGAAGACGTTCACATATAGTGTTAGAAAACGTTGAATTTAAAACAGAAGTAAATGTAAAAAGTAATATAATTGAAATTACAAAAATAGTGGATAATGTAGCTATTCCGTTAGATACTATCGTAGCGAAAGATCGGGAATTATTTGCACTTGGACGTAATGAGAAGTTTAGTGTACAAATATTAGAGCAGTATCTTTTTGATACATTTGGAGAAAAATTAGGTTTAAAATGAATGGAATAGCCTATGTATTTATGGGTAGTTAATTTTCATATATATCATTTACGTTTGACCTTTCATTTAATTTATACTACAATTCGTAGTGTGAAAGGAGTTGTACAATGTTTACTCAAAACTATAAGTTAAATGAGCACGGGTTAAATCATTTCTTTGGACCGCTTGAAGCGAAAATTATGGAGATTGTTTGGTCTAGCGATGGTATTACTATTAAAGAAGTGCAGCAGAAATTAAGTGAAGAATCACCTGTGAATTTTAACACTGTTATGACAGTTATGAACAGGTTAGTAGAGAAATTACACTTAGAAAAACAGACTGTGAAAAGAAGTGGTATATATCGTGCTGTACAAACAAAAGAAGAATTCTTATCCAATCAAACGAAGAAAATGACACAGGAATTGATGGGGGAATTTGGAGATTTAGTTGTAAATCATATGTTAGATGAGTTAGAGCAGGCTGATCCGACTTTAATAAAAAAGTTAGAAGACAAATTGAGTCAGTTAAAAAGAGAGGATTAATGAAATGAAATGGCAAATGCGTAAAATCGTATTGTTAGCAGTAATTGTTAGTATCCTCTTTTTCAGTATGTTAGTGTATTACGTTACATATCCATTTCTGTTTCAAAATAAGATGTTCCTTCTTTCAAATTTTTGTTTGTTCCAGTTAGAAAAACATATGAAAGAATTATCGCTGATTCGTATTATAATCGCTGGATTATTACTACTTACTGTATTAATCGTGTGCAAAAGAATTTGGCGACAATTTTTCTATAGTAAAAAATTACAAAAAGTACTTATCCCTTTCGTCCGAAAAAGAAAACAAATATATATATTGCCGACTACGGAAGTTGCGGCATTTACAATTGGGCTATTTCGTCCGAAAGTTGTCATGTCGGAAGGGTTGCTTCAAACATTTTCAGATGAAGAAATTGATGCGATTATTTTCCATGAAGAATATCATCAAAAGAATTGGGATCCGCTAAAATTATTTTGTTTTACGCTATTAGCAGAAGGAATGATGTACATACCGATATTAAAAGGGTTGTTACAGCGATATCATACGTATCAGGAGCTAGCTGCTGATAAATATGCGATGCGAAAAATGGAATCTTCATTTGAGTTAGGTAGCGCGTTATTAAAATTAATTAAAATAAAGACAATGGAAAATCGATGTGTTACAGCTTCATTTGCAAAAACAGCAATAAATTTACGAATCGAGCAAGTGTTAAATGAAAAGGTTGTTAAGCTTACTATTCCGTTACATACGAATTCGGTATATGTAACAGTAGGTTTATTCTGTATGTCGGTTGTACTTATTGTCGGAGAGTGCATATAGCCTCTTTTTTTAAGAATAAACACTACTCATCGTAGTGTTTAAGGGGGAATAAAATGAATGCAGCAGATTTAACAATTTGGCTTGTGGCTGGGGCGGGAGTATTGTCATTTATATCACCGTGCTCTTTACCGCTATATCCATCTTATTTATCTTATATTACAGGTGTGTCTATCCAAGATTTAAAAGAAAATCGTGGGATTATGCAAAAATCAGCGATTATACATACAGTATTTTTTATGATCGGATTTTCGGTTATATTTTACGCGTTAGGTTTATCGGTAAGCTGGATTGGAATAACATTTTCATCTAACCAAAAATTGATTCAACAAATTGGTGGGATTTTTATTGTTTTAATGGGGCTATTTATGACGGGCTTGTTTCAGCCTAAGTGGCTTATGGCAGAGAAAAAGGTGCAGTATAGAAGTAAATCGACTGGATATATTCGCTCGATTTTAGTCGGTATGACATATGCAGCGGGTTGGACGCCATGTGTTGGACCGATATTTTCAGCTGTACTCATGCTTGGCGCGACGAATCCTGAAGGGGCGCTTCTTTATATTACAGCGTATACTCTTGGGTTTGCGGTTCCATTTTTCGTGATGGCATTCTTTATTGGGAAGGTAAAATGGATTGTTACATATGCCAATGTCATGATGAAAATTGGCGGTGGAATGATGATTGTAACAGGTATTTTATTGTATACAAATCAAATGACGAAAATTACAGCATTCTTTATTCGTCTATTCGGTGGATTTACAGGTTTTTAAAAATGAGGAGGAAGAAAAGTGAAGAAAATAATTGCTATTATATTAGTAGGGGCACTCGTTTGGGCGGGGGTTAACTTTTATAATTCAAAGAAAGAAGAGAAGGAAAGAAAAGCGAAACAAGCAGAGTTACAGGAGAAAGAAGTATTACCACAAGTCGGTTTTAAAGCACCTAGCATCACATTAAAAGGATTAGACGGAAAGTTACAGTCGTTAAATGATGCCAAGGGAAAACCGTATATTATTAATTTTTGGGCATCATGGTGTGGGCCGTGTGAAATGGAGGCACCTGACTTAGTTCATATGTATGATAAATATAAAAAGGATGTTGAAATTTTTGCGGTGAATGCAACTGTTAGTGACCCAGTACAAGAAGCAAGCGCATTTGCTAATCGTTATGGTTTTGAGTTTCCTGTTCTACTAGATATGGATGGAGTAGCTGGACTAGATTATAAAGTATTCTCTTTACCGACGACATTTTTTGTTAATAAAGATGGAATTATAGTAGATCATGTACGAGGTGTATTACCACCAGATCAATTAGAAAAGAAATTTAAGAAATTGATTGAGAATTAAAAGGAGATTTGGTGACGATGGAGTGGATTGTGAGGTTACAACCCATATCTCTTATAATTGGAAGTCTATTTGGTTTTATGTTGATGAAACGAAAGATGAAGTATCAAAATGTATCATATGAAAAAATGATGGATGCCGTAACAAATGCTTTTCTTATCATCGTATTTGTATGGAAGTTTGCACCAGCAATTTTAAATCCTGTATGGGCTTTTGGGGCGCCGGTGCAAGCAATATTAGCTATTGGAAGTATGCAACATATTGTAGTAGGATGCGTAATTGCGAGTGTATACATTTTTTGGAAAAGTAAAAAGGAACAATTTTTGCTTCGTATTTTACTTGATGTACTCCCTTTTGGATTGTGTGTGTGCATTATCTTTTATTTTCTATTCCGTCATGAAGTAGGTGTACAAACGACACTACCATGGGGAATGAATATATATGAATCTAAATTTTTATATCATCCTATTTTCGTATATGAGATCATCCTTGCTCTTTGTATAATGGGCTTGTTATGGATGAAAAATGAAAGGCTCGGAAATGGAAAGAATATAAGTGTTTTTCTAATTATTGAGGGGTTTGCTCATATTATTATTTCGCTTGTTAGTGAACAAAATTCGGTTCTGTTTGGTCTATCAGCAGAGCAAATAATGAGCTTTTGTATTATTAGTTTAGGGATTTTGTTGGTGCCGAAAAAATAAAAGATAGCCATGTACAGAGAGTATCTGTATGGCTATCTTTTATAAGCATATTTCTTCATCATATGCTAAATCATTATATTGTAGAAATCTAAAAACCCCTTTATTAGGGGTTTTTAGGTTTCTATAGGTCTGCATGTGTTTCTTGTTTATCTGTATCCCATTTTGGAAGTTGTTTTGCTTGTTGACTTTCAGTAAAATTATTAAATCCAAAAGCAAGTATGCATGTAAAGGTTAAAATAGCTAAACTAATCTTTTTCATTATCTTAGTGCCTCCTTAGTTAATAATTTTTGTTTTGCTTCGTAAGTTTTGAAAAAATATTTTTGAGATTTCTCTATTTTATTCACTTTATGAAATTCTACTGCTAATAATTCGTAATATTCTTGTACATAATCGTATAATTCTTTACTGTTAAAATATGTAGTGCCTGCAATGATTGCGTTTTCTAAGTCGTCTAGAATACCAGTGTGTTGTGTTTTTAAGATAGTGAAATGGTGTTTATATTCTTGATTATTTAATTCATTACAAATTTCTAAGCCTTTTTGAACCCAATCGTTTGCAAGTTCTTTTTCATTTAAACTAAAATGTTCTTTGGCTTGTAGAAAATTGGCTTTTAGGTGTTTAGGTAATTTGTTTGTAACTATTGTAAGATGTCTAATAGCAAGGGTTGATAGATTTTGAGAAGAGTAGAGCCAACCTAAGTTATTTCGAACTTTTAAGATTAGTGTATCGTCTTTCAGCTTTTGTAAAATATTGATTGCTGAATTATAGTTCTCTTCGGCTTGTTCGAATTGTTTTAAATAAACAGAACATGAGCCTAAAATGTTTTCGCATAGAGCTATTTTAATTTCATAACGTGGATATTTTGAGAAAATCTCTTTAGCTTGATTTGCATAATTGATTGCTGTAAGTGGTTTGTTTGTATGGTGATTAAATATAGCAAATTTATATTTATATTCAGCTTCTTCTAGTTCGCCTGGTACATGTTTTAAAAGGGATTCAGCTTTTTCGTATTCTTTTTTTGCTTCATCATAATTTCCAATAATGGTAGCATGTTCAGCTTTAAAAAAGTGATAATAATAAGTAATAAAGTCTTCAGTTATTGGATTGTCTAAACGAACAATTTGACTAAAAGTATCATACTTAATGTTTGTCCAATCGGTTAGGACCTTATATTTAAAGTTTAGTAGGGAGTAGTAAAGCGATAGAGTTTGATCAGCTTCAATTTTATTAATCTGTTTCTCTATTTTTTCTTTTAATTGTTTCGCTTCAATTAATTGCTCCGCTACCATTACTTGATATAAAATGTTTAATTCGTTGACAATCTGTTCATGCCCTTTTAATAACACACTCATTATATATTCCCCCATTCGATAAAAGTATCCTAATTTAATTATTTCTATAATAGCAAAATAGAAGAAGTATAAGAGTGATTTTACCATATTTTTAAACAAAATTCTGAAAAAATAATTAATTTTTACATATTTCTTATTTTTATGTGAATATTACAAGTGCCTCTGGTAGTGGTGGGATGAATCTGACTCATGATACGTTAGCATCAATGGGAGGGATAGTTTTACTTGTAAATATGTTTTTAGGAGGATTGTTCGGATTGGGTTCAACTGTTAAGTTTTTAACAAAAATTTCACTTTCTTATTTAATAAAAACAGGATAATCCTCACTTTATAAGAATCATCCTGTTTTTATTGATATATTAAAAAATCGGCGGAGTAACAGAAAATAAGACTATCGCGTTTTTTTCAAAATGATTCACCCATTTATGCTTTAAATAAGCAGGTATTTTTACACTGTCGCCAGTTTCTAATACGTATTCTTCCTCATTTAAATATAATGTGATTTTCCCATCTAAGACAAATGCTAATTCTTCTCCTTTATGTTCTAGCACATTTTCTGATGAAGCTGTATTAGGCGGGACGGTCATAATTGCTGTTGCTAAATTTCCAGTGAAATCAGGTGAAAGCATTTCATATGATAAATTATCAATAATCATTTTCTTTCGTTTATGGGAACGTACAATTAAATCGTCTGTATTTGTATCTTCAAGTAAAAAGCTAAATGTTGGCACATCAAGAGCTTTAGCAAGCACTTTTAATGTTTGGATAGAAGGGTTAGCGGACCCGCGCTCAATTTGACTTAACATTGATGGTGTAATATCGGCCATCTTTGCTAGTTCTTTACTAGTTAAACCTTTTTCTTTTCTTTGTTTTTCAATTTTTTTACCAATATCTATATTTTCCATAATGAAAATCTCCTTAATAATTATTAAATTATATTTAAATAAATTAAATTAAAATTAACTTAATGGGATTATTTGTGTTAAACTATATTAAAATTAATTTAATTATAATTTATTGTATGGTGAGCTACAAGGATATAAGGAGGAAACAAAATGAAAGAAATAGGGGCATTACAAGCAGAATATCCATTAGTGAATAAGCTTATTGCAACAGAAGAAGTATTTTGGATAAATCCAAACATAGAAAAGTATGAAACAGCAATAAAAGATTCACCACTTAATGAAGAGAATGTAAAAGATGCGGAAGAGAGATTAAAGCGTTTTGCACCATATATTGCGAAAGTTTTTCCTGAAACGAAAGGGGCGAACGGCATAATCGAATCACCTTTAGTGAAAATACCTTCTATGAAAGAAGCTTTAGAGAGAAAATATGAGCAACCTATTTTAGGAGAATTATTATTAAAATGTGATAGTCATCTTCCAATATCAGGATCAATTAAAGCTAGGGGCGGTATTTATGAAGTGTTGAAACATGCTGAGCAACTAGCATTGCAGCACGGAATGGTAACAGAAGAAGATAATTATTACGTTTTAGATAGTGATACATGTAGAGAGTTTTTCTCGAAATATTCAATTGCAGTAGGTTCTACAGGGAATTTAGGACTTAGCATAGGGATTATGAGTGCGAATCTAGGTTTTAATGTAACTGTTCATATGTCAGCAGACGCAAAAGAATGGAAGAAAGATTTATTAAGAAGTAAAGGTGTAAACGTTATTGAATATGAAGATGATTATAGCAAAGCAGTAGAAGAAGGAAGAAGACAAGCGGATGCGGATCCTAGCTGTTATTTTGTAGACGATGAAAACTCGCATGATTTATTTTTAGGATACGCAGTAGCAGCATCACGATTACAAAAGCAATTAGAAGAGTTAGAGGTTGTAGTAGATGAAAATCATCCTTTATTTGTTTATCTTCCGTGCGGAGTAGGAGGAGGACCTGGCGGAGTAGCATTCGGTTTAAAGTTATTGTATAAAGATAATGTTCATTGTTACTTTGCAGAGCCAACACATTCTCCTTGTATGTTACTCGGCTTAATGACAGGCCTTCATGACAAAATTTCCGTTCAAGATATCGGAATTGATAATGTAACAGATGCGGATGGACTTGCGGTAGGAAGGCCATCTGGATTTGTCGGTAAAACGATGGAACCATTTTTGAGTGGGAATTACACAGTAAGCGATGAAGAGTTATATAGATTGTTAAAAGAGCTAGCTGATACGGAGAATATTTATTTAGAGCCTTCTGCACTAGCAGGTATGATAGGGCCAGTGAAAGTATGTAAAGAAGATGAGTATTTACAAAAGCTACAGTTAACAGAGAAGGTGAAAAAAGGTACTCATATTGTGTGGGGAACGGGTGGAAGTATGGTTCCAAACGATATAATGGATGAATATTATAGGAAAGGTTTGGAATTAACGATATAAGAAAAATGAGGCTAGTTGTAGCCTCATTTTTTCATGTACATAAAAATCTTTGTTATTTTCACAATAGTTCTTTATAGTATATATAAAGGATAACTAATATTGAATAAATACAACAAAAAGCTTTATTTTACATAATAAGAGGATGTGTATACGATGTCATTACAGACTAAATATATAGCGGGTATTTCGCTTGGGGTTATGGGTGTCGGCTTTGCGGCTTCTATCCCTTTTCAAGGAACGATAGCTGGAGAGATTATACAAGGGGGATTTGAAGCTGGGTTAGTTGGCGGGCTTGCAGATTGGTTCGCAGTTACAGCATTATTCCGTCACCCGATGGGAATACCAATTCCGCATACAGCTTTGTTACCTAAAAATCGTAAACGAGTAACGAAAGGGCTCATCAATACGTTAGAAAATGAATGGCTGACGAAAGAAAGTATTACGAATAAAGTAAAAGAGATGCAGTTAGCACAAATGGTACTGCAAATTGCTGAGAGAGAAATGCAGTCTGATGCTGTGAAAAAGGGGATTGTAACGATTGCAGAGAAAGCAATTGTTACAATAGATACAGAAAAGTTAGCTGTTATTATTGAAAAAGAATTAAAAACATATTTGCATACAATTAATACAAGTAACATTTTACAAGTGCTTGTTGATCAATTAGTTGTGCAAGAATATGATGAAAAGACACTTGATTACATATTAGTGAAGGTAAAAGATTGGACAGCGCAAGATGAAGCTCGTTACCAGCTCGGTAGTTTAGGTATGAAGGCGATGGAAAATATAAAAGTAGATGGATTCTTGCAGTTTACTTTGAAATCATTTATGAATATTGTAGATGAAGATAAAATTGGCGGCATTTTGCAGAAGTTTATCATTAGTAATATTAACAGCTTACAAGAGGCTGATAATAGCACAAGACAACTTATATTAGCGAAGATTCGTCAAGAAATTATAAATGTAAAAGAAAATGAAGCCTTATTACAGGAATTAGAAAATTGGAAAGAAAAGTGGATTGCGAATTGGAATGCTACTGACAAAATAAAAGAGATGCTAGAGCAAGTACAACAAAGAGCAGTTGCTTTTGTAAATAATGAAGAATTTACTGATAAATATGTTATTCCATTTTTACAAAAACAAATGAACAAAATAAAAGAAGATGAACAAACTGTTCAAAAAATAGAGGAGTGGTTACAAAAGCAAGTTGTTACACTTGTGGAAAAAAACCATTCGAAAATCGGTAAGCTTGTACAAGAAAATCTTGATAAGTTAGATGATAAAACGTTAATCGAAATGATTGAAAATAATGTCGGTAAAGATTTGCAGTGGATCCGAGTAAACGGGGCGGTTTGCGGATTTATGATTGGATTAGTGTTAGAAGGAATTAAAGCGATTATATGAGAAAAACCTTCCGCAATTGCGGAAGGTTTTTTATTTTTCGAGAACACTCATATTCAAATTATAAGCTTTCACAATATTTAACTTGTACGTGCCATTTCCAGTTTTAATCGAATTTTTATACCAATGTTCTTGGTTGTTTAATTCTGGATGTTCTTCTGAAGAAGTATTTTCGTTTTTCGTTAAATCTTCTACTTGTTCCCAAGGTGTGCTTCCGTGTGTTTCTTTTTGATTTGTTACTGCTGTTAAAGATACATCACTCTCTTTTGCAAGATGGACAGATACTCTTGAGCTTTCCTGTACAAACCAATTATTTTGTAATTGACCTGGATAAAGAGATAGTTCGTTATTTGAAGCACGGATTTCCACATTTTTATTTTGCGGAAGAACAAGCGTTGGTTTCACCTGTGGTGCTGAATTAAAAAACGTATGCTGAACAGGTAATGATTTTAAAGTGATATACATCGTTTCTCCAGCCGTTTGAACTGAAAGGAAATCATCTTGTTTTAAATTGAGTTTTTCATTTGCTTTCGTCGTCATTTCATAAGTTCCCAAAAGGTGAATTTGATTTGTATTATTTCCCTCTATCGTTAGAGGCTGATGGCCTGCATCTACTACGATTTTTTTAATAGATTCAGGTATATCAAATTGTCCGTCTGGAATATTACTCGTTTGCCTCGTTGTGTTAATAGAGTGACGAACTTCTTCTAGTAATCCAGTTGATAATAAACAGTAAAAAGCAATTCCGACGCTTCCTAAAACACCGATAAAGAAAATACTAAAAATATCATATTTAATAAATGATTGTTCCTTCTTAGAAAATAGAAGGTATAGTAAAACTTCAGCTCCAAGTATGATAAGTAAAACTGGCCACCATGCAGTTAGTGTATCTAATACTTGAATTCCTTTTACGACTGAAAATAGTAAAAAGCACCCTAACGATATAATAGAAAGCCCCATTGAGAATGTTCCAACACGCCAAGTCCTCATTCGCTTGTCCCACCTTTGTTTTCTTTATTTCCAAGTAACAATTTAAAGCCGCCGCCAATTAAAAGGAGCGCAACGATAGATGTCTGGAAATAGCGATAATATAGTTCACTAAGATGAATATTAAATATAGTTACAAAATAATCATTCAAAATAGGAAGGACTGTTTGATTTAATAAATAATAACCACCGAGTGTAATTAATCCGATACCGATCCATCTTTGATGATTTATAAAATAATCGATAATGGGTTCGTCTTGTACTCGTTCTTTTCCGTATTTTGCTGTTTGCTGTAACGCATCAAAAAAGCTATAGAACCAAATGATTGGTACTAAAAATAAAAATGCAGAAAGTCTTAATAAGTCGAGTAAATAAATAGATAGTAAGAAGGCTGCCATAAGCTGAAGACCACGGCGTTGTAAACCTAAATACATATGCCCTGCTCCAGGGAACATCGCTAAAATAGAAGCAAATGTTTTACTTTTCTTTCCCTGCTCTTGATGTTCTTCAAAATCTTCGAAAATAGTACGGTCAATTAATTGCTCGTCGCGTTCTTTTTTCTGTAGTTGCTGAACAACGTCAAAGAAATTATAAATCCATAAAACAGGTAACGTAATAAGGAAGATAAGGAAACTTCCTTGAGATGTTAATAAAGTCACAAATATAATCATGCTGCCTAAGCCAGCGCAAGCGACTAAAAACGTAAGACCGCGTTGCATAAGTCCTAATTGGAAATGGCCAAGTCCAGGGATGATAGATAGGAGAATGATATAAAATCGTTCGCTCTCTTTAGAGGAATTTATCAATTCTCCAGCTTCTTGTTTTTTCGTTTGTTTTATAATGGTGATAACTAAATCTAGTAAGTTAATTGCCCATAGAACGGCTAGTAAAAATAGAGAAAGAAAAGCAATATCACGTTCTCTTACTACTATGGTACAAAATACTGCAAAGGAGAATAGAAATAAAGATCCTCCGCTATATAAAATAAACCGTCCTAGCTTTTTTAAGTATAAATGTCCAAGCCCAGGAATTAGCCCTAATACAAGTGCTAAAAAGGGGTTTTTATTCATGCTTTAAACCTCCGTTCTTTTTTGATGTATCTACCGATTTGTTTACAATTTGTTGTGAGATAGAAGACTCGTTATGTTTTGAAGATTTCTCGAAATTTGATGTCGCTGTAAAAATATATTGGAATAAACCACTTACCATAAAAATAATCGTAGCTGCAGTCGCAATTATGTAGTGAATAATTGTGCGTTTTAGTGAGTTCGTTTTTATATTTTCATTAGGTTGTAGCGTTTCAAAATTAATTTGCGTCATAACTTCGTTCGTAAATGAATCATCATTTATCATTGGAAGGTTTTCATGTTGTTCATCAATACTTTCCATATAAAGTGTTAAACAATGATCACATTCGTAAAGATGTTCTTCCATAGATTCACGTTTATTGTTTTCTATAAAATCTAATGTATAATTGCGCCAATCTTCTTTTGAATAATGCATCATAGAAACTCTTCCTCCTTCCAATGTTTTTTAATCCATTTTCGTGCCCGATACAGTTTCATTTCGACTGTTTTTACTTCGATGTTTTCCTGTAAAGCAATTTCTTGATAACTTTTTTCTTCTAAGTAATGTGCGAGAACGACGTCACGGTAATTTTCGGGAAGTTCTCTCAGTTTTTGAGCAATGAGTAATTTCTGCTCTTTCGTCAATAATAAAGCCTCAATATTATGAGAGGACTTTATATTTTCCTCAGCTTCTTTACATAAGGAGAGTTCTTCACTTTCTCTAGCTTTCTTCCTCTTATAATCAATAGCGTGATTGGTGGCAATACGCGCCATCCACGTTTTTAATCCGCGAAATTGATAATTTGGGAGAGAGGTGTGAATTTTTACGAATACTTCTTGTGTAACATCTTTCGCATCTTCTTCATGTCTTAAAATAGAAAAGATAACTTGAAAAATATAATGACGATATGTTTGTACAAGGATACGAAAAGCATGCTCGCTTCCTTGCTGTGCTTTTTCAATTAATTGTTTTTCCTCAATGGGTCTCTCCCTCCTTTTTGACGCATTCTATTATATAGACGTAAAGAATGATAAGTCACCCTACACATATTGTAAAAAAAGAATAATATATTTTTTGCAGGAGAGCTAGATGAAAAAAGGTGTGAAAAAATGGTAAAGAGAAGTATATAATGAGCAAGTAGGAAATGTTACACGGAGAAAGGATGTGAATGTTAGTAGGGGAAGGGCCATACTAACAAACATGAAAATTAAAATATTAATAGCGGATGATAACTCTTTTATTAGAGAGGGCATGAAAATTATTTTAAATACATACGAAGAGTTCGAAGTAGTAGATACTGTAAATGATGGGGAAGAAGCTGTAGCATATTGTAAAAAGCATGAAGTTGATATTGCTCTTTTAGATGTTCGCATGCCAAATATGAACGGGGTAGAGGCGACGAAGTTCATTTGTGAAGAGACGAAAACAAAACCGCTTATTTTAACGACGTTTGATGATGATGAATATATTTTGGATGCAGTAAAAAACGGAGCGAAAGGTTATTTGTTAAAAAATAACGATCCGGAGCGTATTCGTGATGCGATAAAAGGAGTATATAACGGTCAAACTGTTATGCAAGATGTTGTCCTCGATAAAATTAAGTCTAATTTAATGGAAAGTAAAGAGGAAGAATGTAAAATTGATAAGAGCCTTTTCACAGAAAGGGAGCTTAGTATTATCGCATTAATTGCAAAAGGTTTCTCGAATAAAGAAATTTCGAAACAGCTTTTTATATCTGAAGGAACAATTGCAAATTATATTACGTCAGTTTTAGGGAAAACTGGACTTGAACATCGCACACAAATTGCGATTTATTACTTAACAGGGAAAGTAGATTAGTGATATGGAATTTTGGCTAACTGTAAGTAAATTAATTGTCTTTTTATATATTGTGTTTAGTTATATTTACGCAAATGTAGTAAATTTACCTTGGGTTATATTTACTTTACTTATTTACCTCTCTGTAAACGTAATGATTTCTATATTTAAAAAAGATACGTATAAAAAATTATTAATCTGTATGTCAATTGGCATAATTATGTTATTTACATGGAGGGTTCATCCATTTTTTATTTTGTTTTTACCTTTGAACTTATACGAAATTACATTCCATTACATAGAAAAGAATTGGCCACGCTTTGTTGTTATGATGCTCCCAATTACGATTGCAGATGAAAGTATTCGAATGACTTATGGATTAATTGTTGCATTTTCTTTTCTCGTTTTAACTATAGCAGATCGATATATATCGCGTGTAGTAAAGCTTGAATCGCAAAATGATAAGATGCGAAAAGATATGCAACGACTTACGAAAAGCTTACATGAAAATAAAGAGTACATAAGACAATCTGAATACACATTTAAGCTAGAAGAGAGAAATCGGTTATCGCAAGAAATTCATGATAAAATTGGTCACTCGATGACGGGTGCACTTATTCAAATGGAAGCAGCAAAAAGGTTAATGGAAATAGATAAAGAAAAATCTGCGGAGTTATTACAAAATGCAATTCACATTTCAAAAGATGGAATTGAAAGTATTCGCATTACATTAAAAAATATGAAGCCTCCAACTGAGCAAATTGGCATTCATCGTATGAAATTATTCATAGAGGAATTTGCCGGTAAGAATGATGTGAATATTCCTTTTGTATACAAAGGGAACTTAGATATGATTTCTCCTATTCAGTGGAAAATTATCGGTGAGAATGTTACAGAAGCACTAACAAATGCAATGAAATATGCTGATGCGACAGTTATTTCTATAGATATTCATGTACTTAACAAGATGGTTAAGGTGCAAGTGAAGGATAACGGAAAAGGGGTAGCTCTTGTTAAAAAAGGTCTCGGTATTATGGGGATGGAGGAGCGAACGGCGTCTGTAAACGGAAAAATTATTGTAGATGGGACAAGTGGTTTTTCAGTAACGATGTTGTTGCCAATATAAAGAGAATGGTACGAGGATGAACCATCTCATATGAAAAAAGTGAATATTCTCATGTGAAAAGAATGAACTTCTGCACTGAGCAGGTTCATTCTTTTTGTTTATACTAAAAGCAGAGAAACCGAAATAGGGGTGAAAATGATGAATACATTAGAAATTAAAAATTTAACGAAAAAATTTGGTGATTTCATCGCAGTTGATAATATGTCTTTATCTATTAAAGAAGGAGAAATATTTGGCTTTTTAGGATCAAATGGTGCTGGTAAGAGTACAACGATAAATATGATTGCTGGTTTGTTAAGAAGTAATGAAGGTGAGATTAGCATACTAGGAAAAAATATAAAGAAACATAATCGATTTGCGAAAATGAATATCGGTATTGTTCCGCAAGATATTGCGATTTATGAAGAGTTAACTGCCTATGAAAATGTGAAATTCTTTGCTGGATTGTACGGGTTACGAGGAGCCGAATTAAAAGCTAGGGTAGAGGAAGCTCTTAAATTTGTAGGACTTAGTGATAAACAGAAAAGCTATCCGAAGAACTTTTCTGGTGGGATGAAGCGAAGACTGAATATCGCTTGTGCAATTGCTCATAGACCGAAGTTAATTATTATGGATGAGCCGACAGTTGGAATTGATCCACAGTCAAGAAACTACATTTTGCAGTCAGTACGTAAATTAAATGAAATGGGAAGTACAATTATTTATACGAGTCACTACATGGAAGAGGTAGAAGAGATTTGTACGAAAATAGCGATAGTAGATCACGGTAAAGTAATTGCAGAAGGTACGAAAGAACAGTTAAAAGCAATTATTACTGACACGAAAGATATTTGGATTGAAGTGAAATCGGTAGAGAATTTAGATGTAGAAAAATTAAAAGAGATAAACGGTGTGAAAGCAGTTCAAATTGAAGAAAACGTAATTAAAGTGAATTCTGATGCGGGATTAAATAATTTAAATAAAATCATTCAACACTGTATCAATCATGATATTGAAATTCGTTCATTAGAGGAGCAGGCTCCCAACTTAGAAACAGTATTTCTTACCTTAACCGGAAGAAACTTACGAGATAAATAAAAGGTAAATGAAGAAAAGGTAAAGGGAGGTTCATCAATTGAACATCTTCAATATTGCAATTATGCACATTAAAAGAGAATTTAGAGACGTAAGAACTTTAGTTTTTATGTTAGCATTTCCGATTGTACTTATGCTTGTGTTAGGAACAGCGTTAAGTAATGCATTTAATAGCGATAGTCATACTATTAAAGATATACAAGTGATATACAAAGATGAAGCAAATGGTACGTTTTCTCAATCATTTGAAGCATTTGCAAAAGAAGTAAGTAAATCTGGTATTTACTTTAAGAAAGTTTCTGAAGAGGTAGATGGAAAAGAAAAAGTAAAACAAAACAAATACGCTGCGTATGTAGAATTGAATAAGGACGGGGTAAAGTTTTACGGAAGTGATAGAAGTAGTATTGAAAGTAGCATAGTTGAAGGAATGATGACTACATTTGTTGATAAGTACAATGTAGTAGTTGAGATTGAGAAAGTAGACCCTAGTAAAATTAGCACAATAATTCCGAATGGAGAACGTAATGAGTATATTAAAGAAACGGCATTACAAGCGACTAAAAAACCAGGTTCTATGGATTACTATGCAATTGTAATGACAACGATGGTTGCTTTGTATGGTGCGATGGGAGCAAGTAATTTAATTAGAGGCGAACGAATACGTAAAACAGGAGATCGTCTCATTGCTGCACCTATAACGAAAGCGGAAATTTTTATCGGGAAAATATTGGGTAATATGGTGGCGAATGCACTGTGCATACTACTTGTCGTTTTATTTAGTAAATTTGTTTTTCAAGCTAACTGGGGCGATCATCTTGGAGTTGTCTTACTTATTTTACTAACAGAAGTCCTTTTAGCAACTAGCTTCGGCCTCGGCATCGGATATATTACAAAAACAGGTGAAGCATCTAGAGCAATTATTTTAGTTATCGTACAACTAGCTTCTATTTTTGGCGGGGCATACTTCGTAGTAGAAGAAAATTTCATTACGAATTTATCACCATTAACGTGGGCAAACACTGCCGTTATGAAAATTATTTATGCAAATGATGTAGGGGCGGCACTACCAGTCATCTCTTTAAATATCGGAATCTCAGCACTCTTTTTATTCATATCGATTATCGCATTACGCAGACGGGAGGGGCTATAGTATGAAAGATATTTTATGGCTTATGCAAAAAACATTATCAGTCCTTTTGAAAAATAAAAAAGGGTTACTCATTATTATTAGCTTGCCGATAATAGGAACGTTAATCTCCTTTTCAATATATGGAAATGCGGGGCAAGGGACGTTAAATATCGGAGTTATAAATAAAGAAAATGAGTCGATAGCAAATGATACGGTGAAATTTTTAGAAGAAATCAATCATGTAAAAGTAAGTAAAGTGAAAGAATCTGAAGTAGAAGATAAACTCACTTCAAAAAAACTTGATGGAGTGATTACGTTACAGTCTGGTTTTTCAGAAAGTGTCCGAGAAGGAAAACCAAGCAATATTGAAATTTCATCGATTAAAGGTGATCAAGTAACAGCGTTTATTAAGTCATATTTGTACAATTATATTGATAATGTAGCAGCGATAAGTAAAGTAGCAGGAACAGATCAAAGTGCATTTGATACGATGTACGCAGGATATCAAAAAAGTTCATTTAAAGTGAAGACTGAGACGTTAGAAGATACTTCGAAAAATAAAGATATGACGAACCAAACCATGGGTTATCTTATTATGTTTATGTTATTTTCAGCAGTGAACTTATCAGGCTATATTTTAAAAGAAAAAGAGAATAGAACGTACTTTAGATTATTATCCACGCCGATAGATGGAAAGAAATTTATATTATCTAACGTCGGGGTAAATATGATTATATTAACAGTACAAATTATGATTACAATCCTATTCTTAACGAATGTTTTTCATACGAATATCAATATGCCCTTCATCGTTATGGTTGGTGTACTGATGATATTTGCTTTAATAGCGATTGGAATGTCGTTAGTAATTGTTGCTTTTTCAAAAAACTCATCATCGGCAAATGCGATGCAAAACATGGTCATTGTACCAACATGCTTACTAGCGGGTTGTTATTTCCCATATGACATTATGCCAAGTGCAGTACAAAAAGTAGCTAATTTTCTTCCACAGCGCTGGTTGTTAGACACAGTATCGAAACTACAACAAGGAATACCATTCTCGGAGTTGTATTTAAACATTTTAATTTTATTCGCTTTCGCAATTGCATTCTTCTTAATTGCGATTTATAAGTTTGGAAGAAATAATGATGCGAGAAATTTTGTTTAATGTGAAAAGGATGTGACGTTAAGTCACATCCTTTTTTGTATGAAGCATGAAATCTAAATTTGAATGACAAAATAGAAAGGTGGAAAGAAAATGATCGGAAGGAAATCAAAATGATTAAAAAAATATTGCGAGTTACTTCTATTGCTATTGCTATTTTCGTTTTTATTTTAATTTGGGTTCATATTGACGTTACACTCGGAAGAAAAATGGAAGCCGGGAAAAACATGCCGACAGAGTATGCGCCTCATTATAGTGACTTTCAATTATATGTAGAAGGGAAGTCTTTTTATAAACAATTATTTACTGATATAAGAGAAGCGAAAAGCTCCATTTACACGTATTTCTTCATTTTGTCGGATGATAAAAGTAGCCATACTTTTTTAAACTTATTAAAAGAGAAGGCAAAAGAAGGGGTAAACGTCTATTTATCCGTTGATCGCATTAATGATTTATCATTTGAAAGAAAGATGAAAAATGAATTGCAGGAAAATGGTGTGCATTTTACATATAGTAGAAAACCTGAATTACCATTCGGCTTTTATTCTCTTCATCATCGTAATCATCGCCGTATTACGACGATTGATGGGGAGATTGGCTATACAGGCGGATTTAATATAGGAGATGAGTACTTAGGGAAAGATAAGCGATTTGGATATTGGCGTGATTATCATGTACGACTTAAAGGAGAAGGAGCAAAAGATTTAGAACAGCAATTCGCTTTAGACTGGAAACGAGATACGAAAGAAGAGATAAAGAGAAGTACGAATAAAGCTAGTAAAGGGAATACATTACATACTATGACTAGTTACAATGGGCATTACGTTGCTGAAAAATATATAGAGCTCATAAAACAAGCTCAGCACTCCATTGTAATTGCAACACCGTATTTTATAGCGAAAAATAAAGAATCTATGAATGCTTTAATCGCGGCGCAAAAGCGTGGTGTTACAGTAAAAATACTTTGGTCATATAAACCGGATCTACCTCTTATAAAAGAAGCGGCGTATCCATACATACGTCAAGCTGTTAATAATGGAATTACTGTATATGGTTATAAAAAAGGAATGTTCCATGGTAAATTAATGCTTATTGATAATGAATTAACCGTTATTGGTACAACAAACTTTACTTCGCGTAGCTTCAATATAAATGATGAAATGAATTTTTATATTTATGGTGGTCCTATTGTAGGACAAGTTAATAAGGCGTTAACAGAGGATTTTCATGATTCGAAAGAAATGACGAAAGAGTTTTTTGAAAAGTTATCTTTTTGGGAGCGTTGTAAGGAGAAAGTGGCGGGATTGGTTGACTTCTATTTGTGATGATGAATTAGGAAAGGGTGCCTACAAAAGGCACCCTTTTTTGGTGGGAAATCATTATTTTTCATGCACCAGCATCGTAACATCATCATTAATCAACGTCCCCACATGTTCGCCTAAACATATTTTCTTCATGACACCAGGCTCATCAAAGTTAAAGACGTGTGCTGGTAAATTGTAGTCCCGGGCAAGCAGTAATGCCGCTTGATCCATGACTTGTATATTTTGTCTAACGACATCATTATAGTTTAGTTTGCTGTACATTTTTGCTGATTTATTATGCTTTGGATCACTTGTAAAGACGCCATCGACCCCTTGTTTTGCGACTAATATGGCATCACTATTCATCTCGATGGCTCTTTGTACACTTGGATAATCTGTCGTCACGAACGGTTGGCCGTTTCCGCCTCCAAAGATAACGATATAACCGTTATCTAAATGGTGGACTGCACGCAAGCGAATGTATGGTTCAGCTACTGCATTAAATGGAATGGAAGTCATAACGCGTACTTCTCTATTTGTTTTACTTGTTAAAACACCGCGAAGCATTAAGCTGTTAATGATTGTACCTAACGTACCGATATTATCAGCTTCTACTCGATCGATTCCCCATTCTTCAGCTAGATGCCCCCTAAAAATGTTACCGCCACCGATGACGATGGATACTTCTATACCTAAATCAACAATGGATAAAATTTCGTTTGCGATATGTTCTAATCGTTTGGAGTTAAAGCTATTTCCAGTTTGATCGGCAAGTGCACCGCCGCTTAATTTAATTAAAACACGTTTATATGGTCTCATAACAATTCCCCCTATATAGATCGCAATAAAAAAGGAACAAAGGCGAATGCCTTTGTTCCTTTTTAAGAAAATGAAAAAGAAAAGAAGAAGATAGAACGAATTGCTTTGTATAGTTTTTCATAACATCCACTCCTTTTCATTTTGATTTGTTGTAAGTATATATCTTTTTGATTATACGCAATAATCTGATTGCTTATCAAGTTTATTTTATCGTTTTTTAACAAAATGGTGTCAATGAAAAAAAGAAGAAAAATATTTGAATTTTTTGTGACGAACTTGTAGGTTTTTGTATGATTTTGTAGGTTCGCTTATAAGATGTGTGAGTAGCTTTTATAAATTCAAATTGAAAGCGTTCGCATGAAGGGGATGAACATAAATGAAAAAATTCGGATTGGCAACACAAATTTTTGTCGCGCTTGTTTTAGGGATTGTAGTAGGGGCAGTCTTTTATGGCAATAAAACGGCGATTTCTTATATCACACCAATTGGGGATATATTTATTCACTTAATTAAGATGATTGTAGTACCAATTGTTATTTCAGCATTAATTGTTGCAGTAGCTGGTGTAGGAGATATGAAAAAGCTTGGGAAACTAGGCGGTAAGACAATTCTTTATTTCGAAATTATTACGACGATTGCTATTTTAATGGGATTACTTGCAGCGAATATATTCCAACCAGGTACTGGCGTTGATATGAGTAATTTACAGCAAAGTGATATTTCTTCTTATAAACAAACTGCAGATGCAACAGAGAAGAAAGGTTTTGCTGAGACAATTGTTCACATTGTACCGAAAAACGTATTTGAATCGATTGCACAAGGTGACCTATTACCGATTATATTCTTCTCAGTATTGTTCGGCTTAGGAGTTGCGGCAATTGGGGAAAAAGGAAAGCCTGTTTTTAACTTTTTTGAAGGCGTACTCGAAGCCATGTTTTGGGTTACAAATCAAGTTATGAAATTTGCACCATTTGGTGTATTCGCATTAATTGCCGTTACGGTTGCAAAATTTGGTGTAGCGACATTACTTCCGCTAGGAAAACTAGTGCTAGCTGTATACGTAACTGTTATACTATTCGTTGTGATTGTATTAGGTATTAATGCACGAATGGTTGGAGTAAACATTTTTACATTAATGAAAATTTTAAAAGAAGAATTGATTCTTTCGTTTACGACAGCAAGTTCAGAAGCTGTTTTACCTAATATAATGAGAAAAATGGAAGAGTTCGGTTGTCCAAAGGCAGTTGCCTCTTTCGTAATTCCGACAGGTTATACATTTAACTTGACTGGATCGGCTATTTATCAAGCGTTAGCGGCATTGTTTGTTGCACAAATGTACGGTGTGCACATGTCACTAACGGAGCAAATAACGTTATTATTCGTTCTCATGTTAACATCCAAAGGTATGGCGGGAGTTCCAGGTGCATCGTTCGTTGTTGTATTAGCAACGTTAGGTTCAATGGGGTTACCACTAGAAGGTATCGCATTAATTGCGGGAATTGACCGCATTTTAGATATGATTCGCTCATCTGTCAATGTATTAGGAAATGCATTAGCGGCCATTGTTATGTCGAAGTGGGAAGGCGAATTCGATAATGAGAAAGCAAAACAATATGTAGAAACAGTCAAAGAAACAAAAGCAGCATAAGAAATCGTTAAGGAGTGAATAATCATGGCAACATTAACTGAAGTTAAAAATGGTGTTCGAATTGAAAAAGATTTTTTAGGTGAAAAAGAAGTACCAAACTATGCATACTACGGCGTACAAACAATGCGTGCAGTTGAAAACTTCCCAATTACAGGATACAAAATCCATGAAGGTTTAATTAAAGCGTTCGCAGTTGTAAAAAAAGCAGCAGCGCTTGCGAATACAGATGTAGGAAGATTGGAATTAAACAAGGGCGGTGCGATCGCAGAAGCTGCTCAAGAAATTCTTGATGGAAAATGGCATGATCATTTCATCGTAGATCCAATCCAAGGCGGAGCGGGTACTTCAATGAACATGAATGCAAATGAAGTCATTGCCAATCGTGCGCTTGAATTATTAGGAATGGAAAAGGGAGACTATCATTATATTAGTCCAAATAGTCATGTAAATATGGCCCAATCAACAAATGATGCATTCCCAACGGCGATTCATATCGCAACGTTAAATGCATTAGAAGGCTTATTACAAACGATGGGTTATATGCATGATGTATTTGAATTAAAAGCAGAACAGTTCGATCATGTGATTAAAATGGGACGTACACATTTACAAGACGCTGTGCCAATTCGCCTTGGACAAGAATTTAAAGCGTACTCTCGTGTACTTGAACGTGATATGAAACGCATTCAGCAATCGCGTCAACACTTATATGAAGTGAACATGGGAGCAACTGCAGTTGGTACAGGCTTAAATGCAGACCCAGAATATATTGAAGCAGTTGTAAAACATTTAGCTGCAATTAGTGAACTACCACTAGTTGGTGCAGAAGACTTAGTAGATGCAACGCAAAATACAGATGCATACACAGAAGTATCTGCAGCACTTAAAGTATGTATGATGAATATGTCTAAAATTGCGAATGACCTTCGCTTAATGGCGTCAGGTCCACGTGTTGGTTTAGCAGAAATTATGTTACCAGCTCGTCAGCCAGGTTCATCTATTATGCCAGGGAAAGTAAACCCTGTTATGCCAGAAGTTATTAACCAAATTGCGTTCCAAGTAATTGGTAATGACCATACAATTTGCCTTGCTTCAGAAGCAGGACAATTAGAATTAAACGTGATGGAACCAGTACTTGTTTTCAACTTACTGCAATCAATTAGCATTATGAATAACGGTTTCCGTGCCTTTACAGATAATTGCTTAAAAGGAATTGAAGCGAATGAAGATCACTTAAAAGAGTATGTTGAGAAGAGTGTAGGAATTATTACAGCCGTGAACCCTCATATCGGTTATGAAGCTGCAGCTCGCGTTGCGAAAGAAGCAATCGCGACAGGGCAATCCGTTCGAGAACTTTGTGTGAAAAATGGTGTACTGTCACAAGAAGACTTAGAGTTAATTCTAGATCCATTCGAAATGACGCACCCAGGGATTGCAGGAGCAACTCTTTTAAAGAAAAATTAAAAGAAGAGGGGGGACAAGCCCCTCTTTTTTGTTTACAATATAGAAATGCTATATATGAATAGAGGTAGGGATGTTATGAGCAAGTTTACAGTAGCTTCTAATGGTGCATTAGAAACAACATTAAGAGGAGCAGAAGTATTATCAACACCACTTTTAAATAAAGGGGTAGCTTTCACACAAAATGAAAGAGAAGAGTTAGGTTTAAAAGGGTTATTACCGCCAGCGGTTTTAACGTTAGAAGAACAGGCACGCCGAGCATACGAACAATTTAGTTCTCAGCCGGATGATTTATTAAAGAATGTATACTTAACTGCGTTACATGATCGAAATGAAGTATTATTTTATCGTATATTAACAGATCATTTACGTGAAATGTTACCGATTGTATATACACCAACTGTCGGTGTAGCAATTCAAAGATATAGTCATGAATATCGTAAACCACGTGGTGTTTATTTATCGATTAACGATCCATCAGGTATTGAAGAAGCATTCACCAATATTGGTGCAACAGCTGAGAACATTGATTTAGTCGTTGTAACAGATGGAGAAGGCATATTAGGAATTGGTGACTGGGGCGTTGGTGGTATTAACATTGCAATCGGAAAGCTAGCTGTTTATACGGCCGCAGTTGGAATCGATCCTAGCCGCGTATTACCGGTAATTTTAGATGTAGGTACAAACCGTGAGGAACTATTAAACAATCCATTTTATATTGGAAATCGTCACCCTCGTATAACAGGTGAAGCTTACGATGAATTTATTGATACGTTTGTACAAGCGGTAAATAAACAATTCCCGAAAGCACTTTTACATTGGGAAGACTTTAGCTCTCGTAACGCACGAAAAATTTTAGATAAATACCGTCATGACGTTTGTACGTTTAATGATGATATTCAAGGTACAGGTGCAGTTTCACTTGCGGCAGTATTATCGGCAGTGAAAGCTTCTGGTGTACCGCTAAGTGAACACCGCGTTGTTGTATTTGGTGCTGGTACGGCTGGAATCGGTATCGCAGATCAAGTTAGAGATGCGATGGTTCGCGTAGGCGTATCTGAAGAAGAATCATATAAGCGTTTCTGGTGTATTGATCGTAACGGGTTAGTTACAGATAATATGGAAGATCTTCTTGATTTCCAAATTCCGTACGCAAGAAAAGAAGCAGAAGTAAGTGAGTGGAAAGAAAATGATGTGATCGGACTTGCTGAAGTTGTGAAACATGTAAAACCGACAATTTTAATTGGTACATCTACTGTTGCAGGTGCATTTAAAGAAGAGATTATTAAAGAAATGGCTTCTCACGTAGAAAGACCAATCATTTTACCAATGTCGAATCCAACGCCACTTGCTGAAGCAAAACCAGCAGATTTAATCGAGTGGACAGAAGGAAGAGCGTTAGTTGCAACAGGAAGTCCATTTGAACCAGTTACATATAACGGTGTAACGTATGTGATTGGACAATCAAATAATGCACTTATTTTCCCAGGGCTTGGTCTTGGAACAATTGTAGTACGAGCAAGCGTCATGACGGATGGAATGTTCGCAGCGGCTGCTGAAGCAGTTGCAAGTATGGTAGATACAAGTCAGCCAGGAGCACCTATTTTACCAGAGGTCGAAGAATTACGTAATATCTCAGAAATGGTTGCAATTGAAGTAGCGAAAGTTGCAGTTGCAGAAGGTGTTGCAAGAGTGAACTCAAGTGATAACGATATCAAGATGGCAGTGCAAGAAGCAATGTGGAAGCCAGAGTATCGCCAAATAAAAGCGGTAGAAAAGGTTAGAATATAGAAAAAAAGCCCGTTTATAACAATAAGCGGGCTTTCACTTTTACTACTGAAAAAAAGTATAGGAAGTGTCACCTTTGAATTGGAATCAATTATGGAAGAAAGATATGTCCCTTTTAATTATATTAATGGTCGTTGTTCCGATTGCTGGGGAGCTGAACTTTCATCCCTTTAATGATACGTTTCGAGTTAGCTTCGGTACACCGCTATTCTTCTTTTTATTATTATTTTTAAGAAGAGTACCAGCAGGAGTTGCAGGTATTCTTGTTGGTATATCTGTAGTCTTATTCCGAGTATGTCTTGACTGGATCATGCAAGGTTCATTTCATATGACAGAATCATTTTATTTGCGTTATCCTGTGTTCTTCTATTATTTTATTTATGGCAGTTTTTTTTCGCTTTGTAGGGTAAATAAATTCCATCAGAAACCAATCATTATTGGATGCCTTGGAATTTCAATTGAAATTGTTGCAAGTATGTCAGAACTTGCGTTTTATCACATGTTAGTACTAGGTACAACAATAACGATTTCTGAAGTGAATAAACTTATTATTATTGCTATTTTTCGTAGTTTCTTTGCACTTGGTTTTTTAAATATGATGAATTTATATGAAACGAAATTAAAAGAATCGCAAGTTCGAAAAGAAAATGAAAATATGTTAATGCATCTTTCTAATTTATATGTGGAATCTGTTCATTTGAAAAAGACGTTACAAAATGCGGAGTTAATTACACAAGAAGCATATCAACTATATCGAAATTTACAAGTAAGCGCTGATTCAAGTAGTAAAACAGCATTGAAAATAGCGGGGGAAGTGCATGAAATAAAAAAGGATAATCAAAGGATATTTGCAGGATTATCTAAACTGTTATTAGATAAAAATGTGGCTGAATATGTAGAAGGACATGAGTTAGCAGAGATGATTGTTAGAATAAACGAGAAGTATGCTGAAATGCTAGAAAAGGATATACGTTTTTCTAAACATATAGAAGGTGAGCATGCTGCATACCACGTGTATACAGTGCTATCAATTTTTAATAACTTAGTTGCAAATGCAGTTGAAGCAATTGAAGATAAAGGTTTCGTTATTATTAAGCTATATAAAAGAAATCAGCATATATTTTTTGAAGTAATTGACGATGGGCCTGGTATTACACAAAAGTATAAGAAATTAGTATTTAAGCCAGGATTTACTTCCAAGTATGATCAAACGGGAACACCGTCAACTGGTATTGGGCTTTCTTACATAAATGAAATGGTAACAGAGCTAGGCGGAGAAGTGAAATTAGAAGACCGAGAAAATAAAAGAGGATGTAAGTTTATCGTTTGTTTACCAGAGGATAGTTTAAAGCAGGAAGGGGAATAGATTTGTTTTATTATATCGTAGACGATGATGAAGTTTTCCGTTCGATGCTTTCGCAAATTATTGAAGATGGAGATCTTGGAGAAGTAATTGGTGAGGCGGATGACGGAGCTTTTATTGAAGCGGATCAACTAAATTTTAAAAAAGTAGATATTTTATTTATTGATTTGTTGATGCCGATGAGGGACGGAATTGAAACAGTTCGTCACATTGCGTCAACTTTCACGGGGAAAATCATTATGATTTCTCAAGTGGAATCGAAGCAGCTTATAGGTGAGGCATATACAATTGGTGTAGAATATTATATTACAAAACCATTAAACAAAATCGAAGTTGTATCTGTTGTACGCAAAGTGATGGAGCGTATTAGATTGGAGCGTTCTATACATGATATTCAAAAATCATTGAATAACGTGTTTCAGTGGGAAAAGCCGCAATTGCGTACTGAACCAGTGCAAGAAGGAAAAAAGATAGGGGATTTAGGACGCTTTTTACTATCAGAACTCGGTATTGCGGGAGAGAATGGAAGTAAAGATTTACTTAGTATGCTGGAATATTTATATGGTCAAGAAAAGGCACAGACATTTGAGTTTGGCTTTCCTGCGTTAAAAGAAATTTTTCATCATATTACGATAAGGAAATTAGGGGATCTAGCTTTAGAGGCGGATATTGATAAAGAGAAAAAAGCGTCTGAACAAAGAGTACGTCGAGCTATTTATCAGTCGTTAAATCATTTGGCTTCTTTAGGATTAACAGACTTTTCAAATCCAAAATTTGAAAGCTATGCTCCAAAATTTTTCGATTTTACCGTAGTTAGAAAACGGATGACAGAAATGACGAAAGATGAACGCGCATCTTCTGGTCATACGCGAATTAATACGAAGAAGTTTATTCAAGTGTTGTATTTTGAGGCGAAGAGGTTGATGGAGATAGAGTGAAGAAGATGCTTATAAATAAGCATCTTCTTTTGTTAAATCAACATTTTATATTTTCTCGTGGAGCATGTAAAATGTTAAGTAAGAGAAAATGGTTTTATATTAAGGAAGTGTCAAAGCGATGAGTTTCACATTGAATAAATCGATTATTAAAGAAGTGTGCGGAGAGACCTCATATAAAAGAGGTGAAGCCTATTATAAATCAAATAAAGTGATAATAGATCATTACGATGAAAATAAAGAAATTTGTGAGGCGACAGTAAAAGGGAACGAGGATTTCCATGTTACAGTAGCAAAAGCCAAAAAGGGTGATGTTGTTGCAAAATGTAGTTGTCCTTCATTAGCGTCTTTTCAAACGTACTGTCAACATGTTGCAGCAGTATTAATACAAATAAACTATAATCAACAAACAGGTGGAATGAGCTCCACTAGTAGCAGAAATGATCAATTGACAAGTGGTATGTTTCAGCTGTTTGCAGACAAACCACTGAGGCCAAAAAGTAAACAACACCGTTTTGATACACGTGAAATATTAGATATTGAGTTTATATGTACACCAGTAGCTACGAGAAGTGGTGGGGCTCTTCTTGGAATTCAATTGAAACTTGCCAAAGTGTATTTCATAAATCATATTAGAGAATTTCTTTCTAAGGTGGAGAAAAGGGAATCTTTTCATTGTTCAAATGAATTTACATATACACCAGATGTACATAGTTTTAAACAAGAAACGGATGCGATTATTCAGCAGCTCATTAAAATGTATCATAACGAAAAAATGTATGAAAATACGCTAGAAGTACATGCGAAACAAGATGAAAGTATGATATTTATACCACCAGCTTCATGGAAAGATATGCTCTCTTCACTTTCTAAAGTTGAATATGTACAGCTGAAACAAAATGAACAACTGTTTCAGGGATTACAAGTTTCAAAAGGGTTGTTGCCGTTACACTTTGAATTTACGAAGGGAAATAATGGCGGATTTACACTTCATATAGATGGTTTAAATCGTGTACAAGTTATGGATATGTATAACAATGCACTTTACGATGGGAAATTATATCACTTACACATTGAAGATTGTATGCGACTTATTGAATTACAAAAGATGATGAGTCGCTCAAATAGTAATCAGTTTTATATTCCAGAAAGTAAGATGGAACATTTCGTCGCGAAAGTTGTACCAGGATTAATGAAGCTCGGAACTGTACACATTGATGAAGTAATATCGGATCGTGTTGAAACACCTTCGCTAAAAGCGAAATTGTATTTAGACCGCGTGAAAAATCGCTTATTAGCAGGTCTTGAATTTCACTATGGGAACGTTATGATTAATCCGCTAGAAGAGGATGGACAGCCGTCTGTTTTTAACCGTGATGAGAAAAAGGAAAAAGAGATTTTAGACATTATGAGTGAAAGTGCTTTTGCAAAAACAGAAGGCGGTTACTTTATGCATAATGAAGAAGCTGAGTATAACTTTTTATATCACGTTGTGCCAACATTAAAAGGTTTAGTTGATATTTATGCGACAACAGCAATCAAATTGCGAATTAGTAAAGGGGATGCAGTTCCTCTTATTAGAGTGAGAAGAAAAGAAAGAATTGATTGGTTGTCATTTCGTTTTGATATAAAAGGAATACCAGAAGCAGAAATTAAAGGTGTATTAGCGGCCCTTGAAGAGAAACGTAAATATTATCGATTGGCGAATGGTTCGTTTTTATCGCTAGAGAGTAAAGAGTTTAATGAAATTAATCAGTTTATAAAAGAATCAGGTATTCGGAAAGAATTTTTACATGGAGAAGAGGTAAATGTTCCGCTTATTCGAAGTGTAAAATGGATGAACGGACTTCATGAAGGCAATGTTTTAAGTTTGGATGATTCTGTTCAAGAGTTAGTAGAAAACATTCAAAACCCGAAAAAATTAAAGTTTGCTGTGCCAAATACTTTAAATGCAGAAATGAGAAAGTATCAAGTATATGGGTTCGAATGGATGAAAACACTTGCTCATTACCGTTTTGGCGGTATTTTAGCAGATGATATGGGACTTGGAAAAACGTTGCAAAGCATTGCTTTTATAGATTCTGTTTTGACTGAGATTCGAGAAAAGAAACTGCCAATATTAGTCGTTTCACCATCATCTCTTGTTTATAATTGGTTTAGTGAATTGAAAAAATTCGCCCCGCATATTAGAGCAGTTATTGCAGATGGAAACCAAGCAGAGCGCCGGAAAATTTTGAAAGATATAACGGAATTTGATGTCGTAATCACGTCATATCCATTACTGAGAAGAGATATAAGATTATATGCAAGACCATTTCATACACTATTTCTTGATGAAGCACAGGCGTTTAAAAACCCTACAACGCAAACGGCAAGAGCTGTGAAAACAATCCAAGCTGAATACCGTTTCGGACTAACTGGTACACCTGTAGAAAATTCATTAGAAGAGCTATGGTCTATCTTCCATGTCGTCTTCCCGGAATTATTACCAGGAAGAAAAGAGTTCGGTGATTTAAGGCGTGAAGATATAGCGAAGCGAGTGAAACCATTCGTATTAAGACGATTAAAAGGGGACGTATTAAATGAGTTGCCAGAGAAAATAGAGCACTTACAATCATCGGAGTTATTACCCGATCAAAAGAGTCTCTATGCTGCTTATTTAGCGAAGTTAAGGGAAGAAACGTTAAAGCATTTAGACAAAGACACGTTACGTAAAAATAAAATTAGAATTTTAGCTGGTTTAACGAGATTGCGACAAATTTGTTGTCATCCCGCTTTATTTGTTGATGATTACAAAGGAAGTTCAGCTAAATTTGAACAACTGTTAGAGATTTTAGAGGAATGTAGAAGTACAGGGAAGAGAATATTAATTTTTTCTCAATTTACGAAGATGCTTTCCATTATTGGTCGTGAGTTAAATCGACAAGCAATTCCATACTTTTATTTAGACGGGAGTACACCAGCGCAGGATCGTGTAGAGCTGTGCGATCGGTTTAACGAAGGAGAAGGAGATCTATTTCTCATTTCTTTAAAAGCTGGTGGTACCGGACTTAATTTAACTGGTGCAGATACAGTAATATTATATGATTTATGGTGGAATCCAGCTGTTGAACAACAAGCGGCCGATAGGGCGTATCGAATGGGACAAAAAAATACAGTGCAAGTTATAAAGCTAGTAGCTCAGGGAACAATTGAGGAGAAAATGCATGAACTGCAAGAAAGTAAGAAAAATTTAATCGCTGAAGTGATTGAGCCGGGAGAAGAGAAATTGTCCTCAATCACAGAGGAAGAAATTCGAGATATTTTAATGATTTAATATAAAAAAGCTATGCCTTCAAATTTATGAGGGCATAGCTTTTTTGTTGTAATAATTATATTTTGTTTTGTACAAAGTAAAGAAATCAAATGTTATTTAAATTACTTCTTTGTACCTTTACTTTTGTATGGTTTGGCAGCTGCCTTTTTCTTTGCACTTGATTGCCAACGGTTCCATCCTTTACTTCCTGTACCTTGTCCTACACCTTTTTTCGGTTTTGCTTTCGTTTTACTCATATGATCACTCCGTTATATAAAAATCTTATTTGATAATAGTCAATGATTCAGAAAATACTCTTTATAAATGACTATGATTGCTTTAAGTAAAAATAAACTGCTTGAATGCTATAGTATAACATGAATTTGCAAGTAAACTGAAAGGAATTATAAAGAAAATGAAAATAATAAGAAATACTGCAGATTCTATATTCCGAACGATCACATTAATTGTTGTGTATACGTTAGTTTCGGTCAGTGAAACATTTTTTGGATTGACGAGGCAGAAAAAGTAAAGATGTTAAATTAACAACAATCAATAAAGCCGTAAAATAAAGAATTGAAAAATATTTTAAAACTTTTTGTTGACTTTCTTTATTTTTTGTATAGAATAATCATTAATAAAATGTTTCAGAGATGTGACAACAAAACGACTATGAAAGGATGAGTAGTAGTAGGACGTAGTTTAAGCGAGTCAGGGGTGGTGTGAGCCTGATACGAAGCCTATTATGAAGAACCTCCTGGAGTTGCTAACCGAAATCCTTTATAGGAAAGTAGACTTAGCCGGGAACTTCGCCGTTACAAGAAGAACAGTATCGAGATATTTCATCTCCGTATTGTATAAGTGAGCAACCTCTGTTGCTAATTTGGGTGGTACCGCGGAACCAAAGCCTTTCGTCCCAGTTTTTTGGGAAAGAAGGGCTTTTTTTGTTGGCTTCTTTTCACAACATCCAAACATTTTAGGAGGAAACCACCATGTATCAATCATTAATGACAGTAAGAGAGACTCAAATCGCAATTAAGGAAGTTAAAACATTTTTCGAGGACCAATTAGCAAAACGCCTTGAACTATTCCGCGTATCTGCACCATTATTCGTAACGAAAAAATCAGGATTAAACGATCACCTAAACGGTGTAGAACGTCCAATTGAATTTGATATGTTACATTCAGGAGAAGAATTAGAAATTGTTCATTCACTAGCGAAATGGAAACGATTTGCATTACATGAATACGGATATGAAGCTGGTGAAGGTTTATATACAAACATGAACGCGATTCGTCGTGATGAAGAACTTGATGCAACGCATTCCATTTATGTTGACCAATGGGATTGGGAAAAAATCGTTCAAAAAGAATGGCGTACTGTTGAATACTTACAAAAAACAGTACAAACAATTTATGGAATATTCAAAGATTTAGAAGATCACTTATTTGAAAAATATCCGTTCCTTGGAAAGTATTTACCTGAAGAAATTGTTTTCGTTACTTCTCAAGAATTAGAAGATAAATATCCAGAATTAACACCGAAAGATCGTGAACATGCAATTGCAAAAGAACACGGTGCAGTCTTCATTATCGGAATTGGTGATGCACTTCGTTCAGGTGAAAAGCATGACGGACGCGCAGCTGATTATGACGATTGGAAATTAAACGGTGACATTTTATTCTGGCACCCAGTACTACAATCTTCATTTGAGTTATCATCAATGGGAATTCGTGTTGATAGTAAATCACTTGATGAGCAGTTAACGAAAACTGGTGAAGACTTCAAACGTGAGTATGATTTCCATAAAGGTATACTAGAAGACGTACTACCATTAACAATCGGCGGTGGCATTGGACAATCAAGAATGTGCATGTACTTCTTACGTAAAGCACATATCGGTGAAGTTCAATCTTCTGTATGGCCTGACGATTTACGTGAAGCTTGCAAGAAAGAAAACATTCATCTGTTTTAATAGAAGTAAGGGAATAGCTTAAATATAGAGCTATTCCCTCTTTTTTATAAAACATTACTTATTTATTACCGAGTTCTTCTGCTAAACCGATTAAAATTCCTTCGACTCCACGAATGTAGCAGAGACGATACGAGTTCTCGTACTGAACTACTTCGCCAACGAGCTCTGCACCATGCTTAGTGAGTCTGGAAACCATTTCGTCAATATCCTCGACAGTGAACATGACGCGTAGATAACCGAGGGCGTTTACAGGAGCTGTTCGGTGATCTGCTATAGTAGGAGGGGTGAGAAATCGCGAAAGTTCAATTCGGCTGTGGCCATCTGGAGTGACCATCATAGCGATTTCTACGCACTGAGAACCGAGTCCAGTTACGCGACCAGCCCATTCACCTTCGACATTTGCTCGACCTTCGAGATTCAAGCCAATCTCCTCAAAGAAAGAGATTGCGTTATCAAGGGATTCTACAACAATGCTGACATTGTCCATTCGTAGTAATTTGTTTTTTGCCATAGTCTTATCTCCTTATGTATAAAAGTTTATTATTTAATTATCCTCATAATTATACTACTAAGTAGTTACAAATTCCTTTCAGTCAAAAACACCTTGTCACAGTATAGGAAAATGTGACAAGGTGTTTTTTAATATATCATATAGCATCTTGTTAACGAATAGCTTTTTATTTAATAGGAAGGAAGTAGATTAATATGTTTTTTTTATAAGCGTTACTAAACATATCAAATTAGCTCATTTGCACGAAAGGCTCAATTTTCGCCATAAATGATTGATGCAGCGCCTCAACGCCTGTTACTAAATGAAGGCGGTCAATAACGACAGACACTTTAATTTCTGATGTACTTACCATTTTAATATGAATATCTTCTTCTTTTAAAGTAGTGAACATATTTGCAGCGACACCTGGGTTAGATACCATGCCAGATCCTACGATTGATACTTTTGCTAAGTGATTTTCATGTTCTACAGATTCGTAGTGAAGAGTTTCTTGATTTTGTTCCAATACTTCTAATGTTTCTCTTAAATCATTCGAGTGAATGGAGAAGGAGAGATGAACAGTTCCTTCATTTGTAATACTTTGAATGATGATATCTACATTAATATGTGCCGCTGCTAATGTAGAGAAAACAGTTGAAAGTGAACCTTGTTCTAATCCTTTCACTGTGATGCGTGTAATATTATCTTCAAATGCAATACCTTTAACGATTGATTGTTGTTCCATGTTACATTCTCCTTTTACAATTGTTCCGTTTTCTTGTTCCATACTTGAGCGAACTTCTAAAACTACGTTATGATTTTTAGCAAACTCAACAGCACGCGGGTGTAATACGCCAGCACCGAGGTTTGCAAGTTCTAACATTTCGTCATAAGAAATTTCATCTAATTTATAAGCATCTTTTACAACTCGTGGATCCGTCGTATATACGCCGGTCACATCTGTGTAAATATCACATTTTTTTGCGTTTAGTGCAGCAGCTAATGCGACAGCAGTTGTATCAGAACCGCCTCGTCCAAGCGTTGTAATTTCAAAATCTTCACTGACTCCTTGGAAACCAGCTACAATAACAATCGTACCTTCAGCAAGATAAGATTGAATACGATCTGTATGAATGTCAGTAATCCGTGCACTACTATGTACAGATTCTGTCGTAATACCAGCTTGCCACCCTGTTAATGAAATTGCATGATAGCCTTTTGCTTGCAGTGCCATCGTTAATAATGAAATAGTTACTTGTTCTCCTGTAGATAGAAGCATATCCATTTCACGTTTACTTGGATTTTCTGTGATAGCGTTAGCGAGTGCGACAAGTTCATCTGTGCTTTTTCCCATTGCTGAAACGACAGAGACAATGCTATGACCTCGTTCATATTCTTCAATAATTAAATTTGCTACATGTTGAATGCGTTCGACGCTTCCGACAGAAGTGCCACCGAATTTTTGAACAATTGTTTCCATTACAGATTCCTTCTTTCGTCTATTTTTAAGAATAGATTAGGAAATATATAAATCCCAATACTCCTGTAGTTACCAGAAAGACAAACAAAAAACACCATCTCAAATAAGTGAGGATGGTGCTGTTACAGGAAAAGGGAAACAGAAAACGGAGCTAATAAAAAAACCGCCAAAAAAGGAATATCATAAAAAATGATATCTCTTTTTTGTAGATAGCTCTTCATACGTACACGTCTGTACATATGACAGTTCTGTTTCTATTCGAAAACAGCCCCAATTGATAAATGCAGAGAAACTTATCAATTTCGGCAATACTTCCTTTCATCTAAGTTCATAGACATCTCTGTGTCTCCATTAGAATACTCATAAGTATCGCAACCTCTATCTCACGTTTTAGGCGAGAGTGTTTGATTTATGAAGTTGTTGGTAACATTTGTTTTATAATAATTTAAATTTTCCGGGGAATCAAGTGTTTTATATATATTTTAAAAATTCTTTCTTTTTTCTGAGGAAGTTTGTGAAAAATGTAGCAAAATAAATTCATTGCATGTACATTAAACTTATAGTGCATAGGAGGTGGGAGAATGAAAAGGAAACAGCCTATTTATGTTGCGACAAAAATGAACACGACGATGGGAAAATTATGGGGATATACGCAAGAACCAGATATACATACAGAGTGGGATGCTCGCTTTACTGAAATTTCGTATTTAGAGAAAAAAGAAGGAGAACCACAGAAGTTTTTGTATAAAACAAAGATTGGATTTGGGTTTGAAATAGCTGGAGAAGGGGAATCAATAGGTGAAATAAGAAAAGATATTTTAACGCAGTTATGCAATTGGATGGAAACGAAAATGAAATTGTAGATTATTTTGGCGAACCACATTTACTCGTTTCTACACTGCATTTTCATATCGATGAGTTAGGGGCAATGCATATTTCTTCAAAGAAACAATGGTTTTATATGTTTGGAAGAAAAATGCCGTTACCAAAATTTTTGTATGGTGAAGCAAAAATTGTTGAAAGTTATGATGCAACACTACAGTGTTTTCGAATTCATGTACAAGTACGAAACCCGTTAATTGGCTCGCTTTTTTCATATAAGGGAACATTTGTGGAAAGGAAATAAACGATATGAAAAATATAATATTTGGGCTTGCTTGTTATGTTGTTTTTCTAATATATGAGTGGTCGAATATAAATCCTGTTGAAGCAATTATATTATTGTCTGTTTTATTATTTATACCAATGTCACTTTGTATTATTGATAAAAGAAAAAGAGATGGATCGTATTTATTATTTTATAAATTCGTATCGTTTTTATATCCAATCGCAGCAATTTGTGCAATGCTAGCTTTCGTCACAAATTACAATGTATTTGCGCTAGTTTGGTTTGTATATACAGGAATTGTTGCGTTATTTGGTGTAAGTAGATTGCTAGAAAGAGGATGGAAGCCGTTAGAAGAAATCGCCATAGATAGTGCGTTTATTTATTTGTTTTTAGGTGGTTTTTGGTTTTTTGCTTCAGTAGCAAAACTTTCAATTATGCATTTTAGCTCTGACATTGTTTTACTCACAGCAGCGCATTTTCATTATTCGGCGTTTCTATTGCCATTATCAGCTGGTTTAATAGGGAGAAAAAGAGAAAAGAGAAGTAAAGTATATGATGCTATTATGTTTATCATCATGATTTCACCTATGACAGTTGCAATAGGAATTACATACTCGAGAATATTTGAATTTTTTGCAGTGCTCCTATATTTATGTGCCATTTATGGATATGGATTTTACGTTTGGAGAGCAAAATTTAATGCTATCAGTGCAAAGATTCTTTTAATCGTTTCGTCTAGTACACTCATGGTTACAATTATGTTCTCACTTATATATTCATACGGAAATTTGAAGCATGTAATGACGATTACAATTGCTCAAATGGTTTGGATTCACGGTGTTGTCAACGGAATTGGAGTAGCGTTACCGGCATTTGTCGGCTGGATGATCGAAAAGAGTGTTCCGAATTATAAATACTATGGGAAACCAATGAGTAAATTAAGAGGAAGTGTGGCAATTGGTGAGGCTTTTTTATATAGCGGCAATTTAGTAGGCAGTAAGGAATACAACGGTTTAGTTGATCAAATAACTGATTTTCATAGTGAGTCATTTGACGTGACGAAGGTACCTTTAAGTATTATTCGTTTTTATGAAAATACAACAGAGTATGAGTTGCAATCAAATATTAAATGGGCTCGTTGGTTCCGCCTATTTGCATTTTGTTATGAGAAAATGAGCAAGCATGTAGGACAAATACATTTAGGGATGGGCGGCAATTGGGAAACGATGCATGGCTCTATCATTAGTGTAATAGATGAGAAAGATGGAAGAGAGAATGTAAGGGCTTGGATAAGGAAAAATGAAGCAGGTGAATCTATTTTTGTAGCTCTTTATTCAAAGCATACAAATAAGAATGAGACATATATGAATATCGCCTTACCTTTACCTTATTCGAATATGACTGGTATTTTGAAACTATATAATGATAATCATGATTTAATCATTACTAGTAAGTTAAGAGAAAATGGCCAGGGAGATGAGGGGATTTATTTACATACTCGGTTCTTAACAATCCGTTTACCGTTAGCAGAGACTTTCATCATTACAGAGGGTAAGGATAAAATGTTAACAGCTCATCATAGCATGTGGCTATTTGGACTTGAATTTTTACATATTCATTATAAGATTGAAAAAATTGCACAGAAGTAAGAAAGGCTTGGATGGGTTTCCAAGCTTTTTTATGTATGGGTAATTGTCATAGAAATTTGTTTATTTAGCTCATTATCCCAAACACGTTGAATTTCAAAAGTGCCTGTTTCAAAAAATAATGGGAATCTTTCTTTAAACCAAGTTTGCACAGGTAGCTTTAGTGCTGTATTGATTGGTATCCATAATAATTCACCCTCAGGAGGATTCAAAAGAAGTTCACCTTCAAATGAGTCTGTCCAATAGTTAAATACCATATATCGAACATTATCTTTCGGATTGACATATTCATCTAATCCTTTAAAAGTTAAATTGGAAACAAGTAATCCAGTTTCTTCTTTTACTTCTCTTATAGCGGCTTGAACGATACTTTCGGGGAAATCTACTTTGCCGCCAGGAGCGATGTAGCCAGGGAAACCTCGATGGCTGGGGCGTTTTATGAGTAAAATTTCATTGTTACGTTGGATCATACACATTGTATAGATCTGATGTTCGATGTTATGTGAATTTGGAGGCATAATGATGTATTCTCCTTTATATTTTTTTGATAATTTTACCATAACATAATTGTTTCTTATATAATTAGAAATGGAATGTTATAAATTTTCAGTTATATATTATAAATTCTATAGTCATTCGAAAAGAGGGGAGAGACATGCAAGGAGAAATACAAAAGGAGAAAAGTTTAGGTTATATTGGAAAATTATTATTACCAGTTAAAGTATCAACGCACTTTAAGTTTTTATGGATTGGACAATTACTCTCGGCCTTAGGTAGTTCGATAACTATGGTCATACTTCCAGTTGTTGTGTATTCATTAACTGGTTCAACAGTTGTAATGGGGATGACGATGGCAATGTACATGCTACCTAATATTCTTGCTTTACCGTTTGCGGGTTTAATTGTAGACCGAATTGATCGGGTTAGGTTAATGTTATTTACGGATATAATCCGCTGTATATTAATGCTATTACTTGCATCGCTTATATTTATGGATTTATTAACAATTACGATTTTATATATTCTCGTTGCCATATACGGACTTATGGAAGGGATATTCCAACCAGCATATTCTGCTGTAAGGGCGAAAGTATTCGTCCCTGAAATTCGTAATGCAGCTAACGCACTCACTCAAATGAGTAATCAAGGTATACGATTAATTGGGCCAGCACTTGGTGGGTTAATCGTATCGGTTGCATCTGCAGGGATAGGTTTCGGACTAGATGCAGCAACGTACTTATTATCATTTTTATGTTTATTATTTTTAAAAGAAATTAAGTTTAAAAAAGTAAAACCCATTGAAAAGAGTAAGCTTAATTACAAACAAGAGTTTATGGAAGGTGTTTTAGTTTTAAAAAGTCATCCGTGGCTGTGGATTACAATTTTAGTTTTTTCTTTTATAAATATTTGTTATGCCGGTATTATCGTCGTATTAATTCCATGGTTATTTAATGTTCATCATCATTTTGAAGCTTACTTGTATGGACTTGGCATGGCCTTTTCTGGTGGTGGGGCTGTAATTGCCGCATTAATATTTGGTGGGAAAGAGCTGTGGCATAAGAGAGGATTACTGGCTTATGGAGGTGTTTTAATGAGTGGCATTGCTTTATTAATTATGCCATTCATTTCTTGGGCACCCGCTTTAATATTCTTAATGGCAATTGAAGGATTTGGCATGATGATATTTGGACTCATTTGGGAAACGAGTTTACAGGAGCTTGTACCAGAAGAAGCATTCGGAAGAGTGGCAAGCCTTGATATGTTGGGTTCTTTTGCTTTATTGCCATTAGGATACGTAGTTGTAGGCTGGTTAGCTACTGTCATAGGTGGCGAGATAACTATTATAACACTAGCTAGTTTAGTAATTTTAACAATTGGAATAGCATTGTCTGTACCGAGTATTCGTCGATTTAATTGATTATATGGGAAAAGAGGGCTAGACCTATATAGAAAATAACTTAGCATATAATCAACTAGTATTAATAAAACATCTTTGTAATGAAAAGCCTTCCATACACATTTGGCACAAAAAAATTAGTATGGAAGCAACAAAAATAGAAATCACAAAAGAAGTGACGGAAGCGATACAAGTAGGTTTCAAAAAAGAAGAATAAGCCCTAAAGAAATTAGGACTTATTCTTCATTAAATACAAATGTTTGTTTCATTTTTTTACCTTCATTTACCGGATGGCCGTTATAAGAGAAATTCTTTTCTTCCCAAGTGATCACAACTTTAAAATTATGACTATTAAAGTCTAATGGGAATACCATGTAGTCAAAGCTTGTATGACTTTTAGAAATGTTTTCATTAGGTGTAGAAGGTTTAAAGGTAGCTTTAGAGGTAGGATTGTTATCAAGTATTTCCACAGATACATTTGATACATCATGACCGATGTTTTTTACGAGTAAACTATACGTATCAAATACACCTTGTTTTGGCTGGATTGCTTGCTTGTTTGGATTATGGGATTTATCAATTTCGACATACCATTGTTTAGACTTTGACGCAATCGGCAGTGACTGAAATGTGTAAGCACTAGCTTGCATTGGTAGTGCTAAACATATAAGCGTAAAGAGAGTTAATATTTTTCGTTTCATTTTTTTTAGAGCTCCCATTCTTTAATGGATTTACTTGTTATTATCTTCTTTTTACGAGTTAATATACCATATAATGTAAAGTGGTTATTGTGAGTAGTGAATCAATATCTTATTCACTACTCTTATAGCTAACATAATTACGTATGAAGTAAGAAAGAATAAATTTGTTTTTTCTATACTTAGATTACTGCCCTTTTTAAAAGGGCTATTTTTACGTTTTAATAAAAAGAATATACTAAGAATTCCGTATAAATTATTTATTTTAATGTAGTTAAATGTGCTTGTATATGTGAAATTAGAGAGGGAAGCTGTGTAGAGATGTTTCTACACAGCTATTTAGGATATGAAAAAATTACCAAAAATATGTTAAAATAACATTGTCATACAACAAGGGGGATTTGTTTTATGGAAAATGGACATCTTGCTAAAGTAGACTTAACGAAAAAAATTGAATCAAAATCTAAGTACAATAAGAAATTAGAAAAATATCAAAGGCGCTTATTAGCATTACAGCAAATTTTGAAAGAAGAAAAAATCGCGGTTATGCTTGTTATGGAAGGATGGGATGCGGCTGGTAAAGGTGGGGCAATTAAGCGGGTGACGGAACATCTTGACCCACGTGGGTTCCAAGTAGATCCAATTGGAGCGCCTGCACCTCATGAAAAACGTTACCATTATTTGCAACGTTTCTGGCGCAAAATTCCACAGTACGGGCAAATCACCATTTTTGATCGCTCATGGTACGGTCGTGTGTTAGTTGAGCGTGTTGAAGGATTTGCTACAAAGGAAGAGTGGATGAGAGCATATGATGAGATTAATGATTTTGAAAAACTACTAACAGATGACCATTACATAATGGGGAAGTTCTTCTACCATATAAGTAAAGAGGAACAGTTAAAGAGATTTAAAGATAGAGAGAAAAATCCTTTGAAAAGATGGAAAATTACAGACGAAGATTGGCGTAATCGTGAAAAATGGGATGAATATGTTGAAGCGATGGAAGACATGTTTGAAAAAACAAGTAAGCCAAATGCGAAGTGGCATATTATTGAAAGTAACGATAAATTGTATGCTCGTGTGAAAACGTTAAAAATTATTATTTCATTCATTGAGGATTATTTCTTAGAACATGGTATAGAATTGCCTTCTTATTATTATGAAATGAAAGAGGATATTGAAGTTTTGCAAGATGTAGGTGTGAAAGAGTAAAAAAGAAAATGGCCCTGTGAATTGGTGAAACCAAATTATGGGGCTTTTTTATTTAGAAACATTTTACAATTAACAGAATAAGGTATATAATCAATAATCATATTAACATTGTTAATATGATTATTGATTATATAATGTGTGGGGGTTTTACTTTGAAGGGAAGAGATGTTGTTTTAGGTTTATTAATGGAAAAGGAATTGTCTGGTTACGATATTAAAATTGTGTTTGAAGACGTATTTACTCATTTTTTTGATGGAAGTTTTGGAATGATTTATCCAACGTTACGACAATTGGAGAATGAAGGGAAAATAAAAAAAGAGGTTGTCATGCAAGAGGGGAAACCGAATAAGAAGATGTACTTTATTACAGATGAAGGACGTGAAGAGTTTTATCAATACATGCAGACGCCTGTAGAGAAGGATGTTTTACGTTCGGATTTTTTAATGAGAATGTATTTTGGTAACTATAGTGATGATGTAACAATAAAAAAATGGATTAAAGATGAAATTGAAAGAAAAGAAGCGTACATTGCAGATCTTCGATTGAAATATGAAAAGTGGAGAGTAGGTATTACTTTCGTCGAAGAAATTTCACTAGATGTAGGTATTGCATCTTATAGTGCACAAGTGGAGACTTTGAAGAAAAAATTAGAAGAGTTAGAGGCGAAAGAAAACAATAAAACAGAAGAATGAAAAACGCGTTCACAATAAATAAAGGGGTATATAAAGATGGAGCAATCAAAGGGTATTAAGATTGTCTTTTTAATGTGTCTAGGTATCTTTCTTTGTATGATTGATACGACAATTATGAATATAGCTTTACCGGCAATACAATCGAGTGTAAATACTTCGTTAGAAAAGATGTCTTGGGTATTAAATGTTTATACAATGACGATTGCAGTACTTGCCATTCCGTTAGGGCGGATAGCTGATATCTTTGGAAAAGCAAAGATGTATATTCTGGGTCTGGTGATTTTTGGTGGTGGATCGGTACTTTGCGCTTTTGCTAATACAGGTGATTTTCTTATTTTTTCTCGTTTTATACAAAGTATTGGGGCAGCGATTTTATTTCCAACAAGTATGGTAATTGGTGTATCAGCTATGCCATTAGCTAAGAGGCATGTTGCGCTTGCAATTTTAGGAGTAACACAAGGATTGTCAGCTGCTATGGGACCAGTAATAGGTGGAATTATTACGCAAAATTTAGGATGGAGATGGGTGTTCTTCGTTAATGTTCCGGTTTGTATAATAGGAATCGTGTTATGTTGCATCATGCTACAAATAAAAAATGAAGAACGTATTATCTCAAAAATAGATTGGATAGGACTACTATTAAGTAGCACAGCAATTTTTTCATTTACTCTCATATTAGTAAAAGGTAATACATGGGGATGGCAAAGTAATATTGCTTTGTCTTGTTATGCAATTAGCACTATTTCTCTTATTCTATTTATTTTAGTAGAACGAAAGATTCATAACCCAATGGTGAATTTAAAGTTATTTCAAGATCGAATGTTTGTCGGAGCGTCGATCGTTGTTATATTGAGTAATTTATTTTTAATTGGAGTTACTGTATTGCTTCCAACGTTCTTGACGAAACTACAGGATCGAACGGAAATTGAAGCGGCTTTTTTAGTGACACCTATTTCAGCAATGATATTTTTTGTCTCACCAGTTGCAGCAACTTTAATTAAAAAACTCGGAAAAGTAACTATTATTTTGTCAGGATTTCTTGTTATGGGGCTTTCCTACTATTGGTTGCAAATGATTGATGTTCATTCAACAAATATAGAAATTATTATTCCATGTATGATATTAGGTGTTGGATATGGTTTAGTAGTGGGGCCAATTACAGTTTTAAGTGCGTCTTCGTTTGAAGGAGAATTGTTAACTGCTTCTCAAAGTGTTGTATCAATGTTACGACAAGTTGGAATTGTATTGGCAGTCGCAATATTTGTCTCTAACTTAACTCACAATTTAACTGTAAATAAAGAAAAAGTATATCGTTATGCAGAAGAAAAGGTGCGTACTATTCATGTGAATAGTACTGAGCAAACTGAAATTTTACAAATGACTAAAGAGAAAATAGAGAATCAAAGTTTAGAGTCGAATATAAATAAGAAACAAAATGCAATGACAATGGGATTAAGTAAAGAGAAAAAGGAAGAATTGATTCGCGACAAGACGGATGAAATATTAAGAAAAGTTCCAGTAGAATATAGAGATGTAAAAAGAGAAGAAGTTATGAGGAAAGTGACAAAAGAAGTTGAAAAACAAGAGGAAAGTATAAAGAAAGAGGTACTCACATTTTCAAATGATGTGAATCATTATGCCAAGAATCAGATGGCTATGAGTTTTACAGATTTATATAAAGCAAGTGTGCCAATTATTTTAATTTGTGCTTTCGTAAGTTTGTTGTTTTGGGAAGGGAAAGCTTTGAGTAAAAAGAGAAAGGGAAGGATAGTAGAAGAAGCGTAAAGGAAAACAGGCTGCTATTAGCCTGTTTTCCTTACGTTAGTATGAAAAATCTGGATTTAATTCTTTAAATTTATGACTATAATGCCTTTTATTATTAAAACCAACAAAATCAATTCCGACGCAAGATTCTAAATTTCCGTCTACAATCGTAGAATCCACGAAGCTTAAATGTTTTAATTTTTGTAGTTCTTTAATGAATTGTAGATTTCGTATGTTACCACAACTTGATAAGATGAGAGTTTCTAATTCCGTTAAATAGCGCAAATATTCGTGGTTTTTAAGCTTACTGCAATGGTCGAATTCGATGTGTTTTAAAGTTGAAGCATTGTTTTCAATTTCATCAATATGCTCTAAATTTCTTAAATAATTGAGTTCTAAATGCTTTAATTTAGGTAATGACCTACATCCTTTTAATGAATTAATGTTCCCTTGTGTAATGCTTAGTTTTTCAATTTTTTGTAAAGACATTAATTCTTCAAGGTTCTTTTGTTTCGGTTTGTATTTCCAAATGTACAGTTCTTTTAAGTTAGGACAAGATTCGAAGCCTTTAATGTTTTTATTACACTTTATGTGAAGTTCCTCTAAATTTGTAAAGCTTTCTAGCTCTGTTAAGTTTAGTGGAACTTGTGGTTCTTCTAGTGATAAAGATTTTAAGTTTTTTAATTTATATAGGGCTGAATAATCAGTAATATATATACTACTAATGTGTAAGCTTTCAATTTGCGGGCAGTGTTCAAGAAAATTAATATGGTGCAAACTATACCTAAGGTCATTAATGTAAACATCAGTAAAGTTGTTTGTATTAATGAAGTCTACGTATTCATCCAGTCTGTTTTCATGGATTTGTACTGTGCCATCCATAACTAAAAAGTTTTGTGGTTTCTTTTTGATAGATATTTGTAAAGGATTCATGTATTGAAATATTTCTGTCTTGTTTTCTAAAATAGTTTCAACACTTCTTTTGACAGTTGGAACATTGTCTCTTTGTTTGTAAGCTATTAAGGTTGACTTTATTTCTGACGGATCTGCTAATAAAATTTTTGGATCCATTTCATGTAGTACATCTTCATTTGCAGGTATACAGCTAACCATTGCATCAAGTGCTATTAAACTTAAAGGGTGTCCTTTTGTTAGCCAAGACTTAATTCGTCTCCAAGTTAGTTGTGATACTGCAGCTAATCGCGCCCAATCGTTATGAAATGATACTGCATGTTCCTCTATCCAATCTAATGTTTCTGAGGATTGAAAAGAATGCAGACAAATGAAGGAAGTGGTCGGAAGCTCACTTTTTAATACTGTTTTTAGCCTTTCTATTACTAAAGGAAAGGCTTCTTCAAATGGTAAACAATAAGCTGCAGCGTGAGAAAGAGGTGCAAGTAAATCTTCATCAAATGCCTTCCACAGTTTTCTTATCCAATCTGAGGCGAATTCTCCTAGTATACATATAACAATTTCAAGTAATCTAGTTTTAATTACACCATTCATTGTGTTTGAAAAGCGGTTTATAACAGCATCTAGTACTTCGTTTTGATCGTACCTATTAAGAGCTTCAATTTCTGCTTCTTGAAGAAACCATCTAGTCATGGTGTAATCAAGTAATTCCTCTAAACTAGAGCGAACTTCTTCTAAAGTGGGCACGGGTGTAAGTTTGTGCTCATTCATCTCTAATTTTGGTTGCTTCGCTTTACCATCTTCTTCATAAAAACTATCATGCAAATAATATTTATAAGGTGAGTGAATCATTACAAGATGGTACCATTCTTTAGGATGTAAAGATAACGAAATAAGACGCTCATGACATTGGTTACATAATTTATAAGGTTGATTTGCTTGATCGGATTCTTCTATTTTATATACTGGATCATGTTTGCAAGCTTCACATAATTCTACTGTTTTTTTCATTGTTTCCTCCTTGCCTATTGTGAATAGTAGTATTTTTAATATAGCATGGGATAAGTCGAGTATGATTAGAAAGTTTTTTAGAATGAAAGGAAGGAATGGAAAATGCCATTGAATATGTAACGTTATACATAGTACATTAACAAGAGGGATTAATTTTAAAAGGAGGATGGGGAATTGCTAGATAAGGCAGGGGCTTTAATAGATAATCATGTGTACACAGAAGAAGAGCAACAAAAACTATACAAACGAACGTTAATAATCGTCAGCATTTCACAAATGTTTGGCGGTGCAGGACTAGCTGCTGGTATTACAGTGGGCGCACTTCTTGCGCAGCAAATGCTTGGAACAGATGCGTTTGCAGGATTACCAACTGCTATGTTTACATTAGGATCGGCATTAGCAGCTTTCATAGTAGGGAAGCTTTCGCAACGATATGGACGCCGGATAGGTCTTGCAACAGGGTTTATAGTAGGTGGATTTGGAGCAATTGGTGTTGTAATGGCAGCTTTAACAAATAGTATTATTCTTTTACTTATTTCTTTACTTATATATGGTGCTGGTACAGCCACGAATCTACAAGCTCGTTATGCAGGTACAGATTTAGCAGATAAGAAGCAGAGAGCAACGGCTGTTAGTATTACGATGGTAATGACGACTTTCGGTGCAGTTGCAGGACCAAATTTAGTAGGGGTAATGGGAAGTTTTGCTCATTCAATTGGAGTTCCTAAACTTGCAGGTCCGTTCATACTATCGGCAGCAGCATTTATACTGGCGGGTCTAGTTCTTTTTGTTATGCTTCGTCCAGATCCTTTGATTATTGCTAACATAATAGAAAGATATAAACAGGAACATACATATAAAGGACAACCAATAACAGAAGAAGCGAAAGAAAATAAACGAGGTATTACAGTTGGAGCAATCGTAATGATACTTACGCAAATCGTGATGGTTGCGATTATGACGATGACGCCAGTTCATATGGGACACCACGGTCACGGTTTAAGTGCAGTAGGACTTGTGATAGGTTTTCATGTAGGTGCAATGTATCTTCCATCTCTCGTTACAGGAATGTTAATTGATAAAATTGGCCGAACTACAATGAGCATAGCTGGTGGAGTGATTTTACTTGCAGCGGGTGTCATAGCTGCGATAGCGCCAAGTGATTCTTTATTATTATTAATCGTTGCTCTGTCTTTACTTGGGCTAGGATGGAACCTCGGATTGATAAGTGGTACAGCACAAATCGTTGATTCCACAACACCGTCTACACGTGCTAAAACACAAGGGAAAATAGATGTTTTTATTGCGCTAGCTGGAGCTTCTGGTGGAGCAATGTCAGGTATGGTAGTAGCGAATTCAAGTTATGCGGCATTGTCATTGGCTGGAGGCGTGTTAGCGTTATTACTTATTCCTGTTGTGATATGGTCTCGAAAAGGGGCAAGAAATTAAATGAAAAAGAGGTTCTAGTTACTGGCTAGAGCCTCTTTTTATACACTTAAATTAAATTCCACTCTACAATAAGCCCTAAATGCGTAAGTCCGCCACCAAATCCGTATAGTAAAAGTGTGTCTCCGTTATTTAATTTCCCTTCTTTTATAGCTAAATTTAAAGCGAGTGGAATGGTGACTGAAGAGGTATTCCCCATATATTCCACGCTCGTTAATGTTTTTTGTATTGGAATTTGAGACTTTTCGCAAATAGATTCGATCATTCGTAAGTTAGCGCTGTGGGGTATGAACCAGTCTATATCATCTACTTGCATATTTACGGTATGTAATAAATTTTTTATGCCTTTTGGTACCGTGCGTGTTGCCCATTTATATACTTCTCTTCCATTTTGAACGATTTTTTCATTTGTTTGCAGTGGTGTGCCATTCATAGTAGTAGATAAGTTTGTTCTATATAGATGAATGCCGCCATCACCGTTTGTTCCCATGTGAGCAGCGATAAAGCTTGGGGTGTTTTCATCTCTTTCTAATAAAATAGCTCCAGCACCATCACCGAATAAAATACAGGTCGTTCTATCGGTATAATCAGTAACTTTAGATAATGTCTCTGTCGCTACGACAAGTACTTTTTCATGTGATCCAGAAGTGATTAAGCTATTACCGACGTGTAGTCCATATGTAAAACCAGCACAAGTTGCATTTAAATCAAAAGCTAGTGTATGAGGTATGTTGAAGTATTGTTGTATTTGGCAAGCAACACTAGGGAAAACGTAATCAGCAGTAGTAGTAGCGACAATGATACAGTCGACATCTTCTAAGTTTTTCTTATATGTTGTACATAAATTTTCAATTGCTTTAATGGCTAAGTTTGAGGAGTATTCTTCGTCGCTAGCGATTCTTCTTTCCTTCATTCCTGTTCTTTGTACAATCCATTCATCATTCGTATGGACCATCTTTTCTAAATCGTTATTAGACAATATTTGATCTGGAACATAAGTACCAATTGCAGTAATACGAGATTTAGAATGCATAGGAACATCTCCTAACTTTTATTTTTATAACCTGATACTAATATTAGGTTATAAAAATGTCAATAAAGATTTTTGTTGTATTAAAACGATAATACTTAACTTACTATGAAGGAATTTGGCGAGTGCTGTAAAAATAATATACGAGAAGTTTCTAAATTTGATAATTGCTTTTGTTATTTTTATTGTGAGAAAAACTCGCAAAAAATGACGATTAAAGTAAAAATATAAAGATTTTCTTTCGTGTGATATAGGTTGTTAAACCTTGTGAAAGCGAATTACTTATGCTACACTTTATGTAACTTAAAATGAACGGAGGGGCTTCCTTTGATCTTAATCAGATTACGTCTCAATACTTTGTGCCAATAATTGAATAGCGCTCAAAGGCTCTGTCTGTGTACAGAGTGAACGGGATTGGTCTGCCTATTTTAAAGGAACCCTTTATTAAGCTTATATGTGAAAAAGAGGGAGGGACGAATACGCCCTCTTTTTGTTTTGCCTTTATAAATAGAATGGGATTGTATAAGTGAACACTTACCGTGGATACGTATACAATCTTGGGACTTTTTGACTATAAAATAGGATGAAAGCATAGCTTTCTTCTATTTCTTTGGTGAACCCTTATCCGTTTACGAAAACACAGGCAGCGACCTGTGTTTTTTATTTTACGTAATCGAAATGGAGGAATAAATATATGGAAGAAGTATTACAAAGAGCAGTTTTAGTTGGAGTAAATGTAGGTAATGAAGATGATTTTGCATATTCAATGGAAGAGTTAACAAATCTTGCGGAAGCTTGTGATGTAGAGGTAATTGGGCAAGTAACGCAAAATTTACAACGAGTAAATCCATCGCATTATATCGGAAAAGGAAAGATTGAAGAAGTTGCAGCGTATGTACAAGAAATAGATGCGAATATGGTTATCTTTAATGATGAATTATCTCCTTCACAAATTCGAAATTTAGAAGAGGATTTAGATTGTAAGGTAATTGATCGTACCATTTTAATTTTAGATATTTTTGCGCAACGTGCGAAAACGAAAGAAGCACAGCTACAAGTAGAAGTAGCACACCTTCAGTATATGATGCCTCGTTTAATCGGTCTTCGTGAATCGTTAGGGAGACAGAGCGGCGGCGTTGGTACGAAAAATAAAGGTGTCGGTGAAAAGAAGTTAGAGTTAGACCGTCGTAAAATTGAAGAACAAATTTCAGTTTTGAATAAAGATTTAGAAGCGCTCGTTGCCCAGCGTCAAACGCAGCGAAAGCAGCGTAAGAAAAATGAAATACCTGTTGTAGCATTAGTAGGTTATACGAATGCAGGAAAGTCAACGACGATGAATGCAATGCTTGAAATTTATAATGGTACAGAAGAAAAACAAGTATTTGAAAAAGATATGTTATTCGCGACGTTAGAAACATCTGTACGAAATATTGATTTGCCAGATAATAAATCATTTTTATTAACAGATACAGTTGGATTTGTAAGTAAATTACCACATCATCTTGTGAAGGCGTTCCGTTCAACGTTAGAAGAAGTAGCGGAAGCAGACCTACTTATTCACGTTGTAGATTACGCAAATCCAAATTATGAACAATTAATTGATATTACAAATGAAACGTTAAAGAAAATTGGAGTAGAAAATATTCCAACGATCTATGCTTATAATAAATCAGATATGGTAGATGTTGAAATTCCGAAAGTGCAAGAAGATCGCGTTTATTTATCAGCGAAGAAACATGTTGGAATTGAAGAACTTGTAGAAATGATTCGCTCACACATCTATAAAGAATATACGAAGTGTGAAATGTTAATTCCATATGATCAAGGACAGGTAGTTTCGTATTTCAATAATCATGCACACGTTTTATCTACGAGTTACGAAAACGAAGGTACCAAATTACAAATAGAATGTAAGACGAGTGATTACGAGAAGTATAAGCATTTTGCAATTTAATGTAAGAGGCAACCCAGTATGTGATTGGGTTGTCTTTTTTTTGTACTGTTTTACCGCTGAAAGTTACAAGGATGCAAGCCAATGACGGGAGTTAAGTTATATTTCTGGAAAAAGAAATGAAAGCAGTATAGAATAGAAATGTTTCAAAAGTCAGAATTTATTACACCTACTGTAATAAATATATATTTTGTACAGAAAGGGGAGATTCACATATGCAGGCAGTTTCACACAAAAAAACTGTAGAAACACCGACAATATATCGAATTTTATTTGCGATTAGCTTTGGGCATTTTTTAAATGATTCGATGCAAGCAGTTGTGCCGGCGTTGTTTCCTATTTTGGAAAAAACGATGAATTTATCCTATATGCAAGTAGGGTGGATTGCGTTTGCGTTAAATATGACGTCATCGATTATGCAACCGGTGTTTGGTATGTATTCAGATAAGAAGCCGTCACCATTTTTATTACCACTCGGCATGTTTTCAAGTATGCTTGGAATGATTGGACTCGCGTTTGCACCAAACTTTATTATTGTTATTATTTCTGTTTTATTTATTGGTTTAGGTTCCGCAGTCTTTCATCCAGAAGGCGCTCGTGTTGCGTATATGGCGGCAGGTGCAAAACGAGGGTTAGCGCAAGCGATTTATCAAGTTGGGGGAAACACGGGGAATTCTTTAGCTCCTATTTTTACAGCGCTAATTTTCGTTCCACTCGGTCAAATTGGTTCATTAGGTTTTACAGCATTTGCAGCAGTAGGAATTGCATTATTAATTTTCGTATCGAATTGGTACAAAAATGAATTAGCAACCGGTGCTGTAAGAAGGAAGAAGAGGGCTGCACTTGAGGCGGAAAATGCAATTGTAAGTACACACATTAAATTCGTTATTATACTTCTTGTTTTTCTTACTTTTGTACGCTCTTGGTACGGTGCTGGTATCGGGAATTTCTATCAATTTTACTTAATAGAGCATTACGGTTTATCTATAAAAAATGCCCAGTATTTCGTATTCGCATTTATGATTGCTGGTGTGTTAGGCACTTTCTTCGGAGGACCGTTAGCAGATCGATTTGGTAAGAAAAATATCATCGTATTTTCAATGTTAGGTTCAGCGCCACTTGCACTGTTATTACCACATGTCTCACTTGTGTGGGTCGTACCGTTATTTTTATGTATCGGTTTTATTAGTTCAAGTAGTTTTAGTGTAATTGTTGTATATGCACAAGAGCTTGTGCCTGGAAAAGTGGGAATGGTGTCAGGATTAATCGTAGGTCTTGCATTTGGACTTGGAGCATTAGGTGCTGTAGTTCTTGGGAAATTAGCAGATATATATAGCCTGCAATTTATTATGCTATTATGTAGTTGTCTACCATTAATTGGACTCACTTCATGGTTACTGCCAAGTGATAAGAAAACGATAGAATAGGGGATGCGCTATGAAATTGTGTGAAAACGTTACGGAATTAATAGGAGATACACCTGTCGTCCGATTATCTAAATTTATTCCGGAAGACGCAGCAGATGTGTATGTGAAACTAGAAATGTTTAATCCATCGCGCAGTGTGAAAGACCGTGCTGCTTATAATTTACTTCACGTTGCAGAAGAAAATGGTCTCATCAAACCAGGAGATACAATTATTGAACCGACAAGCGGGAATACAGGGATTGGTTTAGCGATGAATGCAGCAGCTAAAGGGTATAAAGCGATTTTAATTATGCCAGATAATATGTCAAAAGAGCGTATTAATTTATTGAAAGCATACGGAGCAGAAGTAGTTTTAACACCAGCAGAACAAAGAATGCCAGGAGCAATTGCGAAGGCGTTAGAACTGCAAAAACAAATACCTAATAGTTTTATCCCGCAACAATTTGAAAATCCAGCTAATCCGAATATTCACCGTTATACGACTGCACTTGAAATTTACGAACAAATGGATGGAGAGCTTGATGCTTTTGTTGCAACGGCAGGAACAGGCGGAACGATTACAGGGACTGGTGAAACGTTAAAAGAGAAATTGCCAAACTTATATATTGCAGTAGTGGAACCGAAAGGATCTCCCGTTTTATCCGGTGGTGTACCAGGTCCTCATAAACTAGTAGGAACAAGCCCAGGATTTATTCCGAAAAACTTAAATACAGAAGTGTATAACGAAATTATTCAAATTGCAGATGAAGAGGCTTTAACGACAATGAGAAACTTAGCTAGACAAGAAGGATTATTAGTTGGGCCATCTTCTGGAGCATCTGTTTACGCTGCAATCATGATAGCGAAACGCCTAGGCGTTGGTAAAAAAGTTTTATGTATTGCGCCTGATACAGGTGAACGTTATTTAAGCATGGGGTTATTTGAATAAAAAGGATAGAAACACCTTAATAGTGAGTAGCTGCTATTAAGGTGTTTGTTTTATGGAATGAAGAGGGGGAGAAGAACAATGAAACTATTAAAACCAATCCATGAATATAGTGAGCATATTACGGCGTATAGACAAGCGTTTTTACACTCAGGGGAACAACCACATGGAAGTAGTTCTTTACAAAACTTTGATTCTCTTGATGAATGGTTTGAAAAAGTGAGTAAACAAGAACTAGGAGAAAATTTACTAGCTAATCGAGTGCCGTCTAGTCAGTTTTTAAGTTTTGAAAAAGGTGAACTTATAGGTTTTGTGAATATTAGACATAGATTAAATCCAGAATTATTACGGGAAAGCGGTCATATTGGATATAGTGTCCATCCGAATAAACGTCGCCACGGTTACGCTACGAAACAACTACAACTTGCATTAGCTGAAGCGCAAAAATTAGGATTGCAGAAAGTATTAATAACTTGCGATAAATCCAATATCGGTTCTGCTAAAACGATTCAAAAGGTTGGAGGTGTGTTAGAAAATGAAGTAGTTTCTTCTCGTACTGGTGAAGTTATTCAGCGCTATTGGATACAAATATGATTAAGTAGGAATTTGAAAAGGTAATGCAAGCTGTAATATCGAAATAGATAAATGAAATATAGGGGATTACTGCAATTTTAGGGGGAAATGAAATGGGATTAAAAGAGAAAGCGATAGAGATGTCAGAGATTTATAGGAAAAATCCGAAAGTAGAAGCTATTATTTTAGCGGGTTCAGTAGCTAGAAAGCTTGAAGATGAACATTCAGATATAGAATTACATATTTTATGGTCAACACCGCCAGAAGATGAGGATCGTAGGGCCCCTATTCATCATATTGATGGGACAATATTATCGTATCATCCGTATGAGGAAGAAGAATGGTCGGAAACGTATTTAACGAAAGAGGGAATTAAATTAGAGATTAGTAACTTTTTAACAGAGACAGTAGAGAAAGTGATTTCGGATGTGGTGGATCAATATGATATAAGTTATGAAAAACAATGTATTGTATCATCCATTCATGATGGTGTTAGTTTGTATGGAGAAGGGAAAGTGAATGAATTAAAAGAAAAAGTAGCGGCATATTCAGATGAACTAGCAAAACGGATGATTTCAGAAAATCTATGGTTAAGTAATCGTTGGCACAATCGAAAGGCGCTTTTAAAACGGAAAGATTGGCTTATGCTTTATGACGTTATTTGCGAAGTACAAAGGAACATATTCGGTGTTTTATTTGGTTTGAATAAAATGTACGTACATCATCCAGCGTTTAAATGGATGCCTAATAATGTGGAACGAATGACTATTAAACCTGAAAAATTATATGAACGTATGGCGGACACATTAATAGGGAATCCAGAAAAAAGTGTGCAGGAGTTAGAGTTGCTAATAGAAGAAGTGTTGCAACAAGTTCATACATACGCGCCAGGAGTAAATGTGGATGAGCAAGAAAAATCTATTTTTTATTTTGTGAAATAGAAAATAGTAATAAGGGGGAAGTTATGGGGTTTTTTAATAGGTTTTTTAAAAAAGTTGAAAAAGTAAATGAGCAAGAAGCTACTCTTCATGAATTAAGTGAAGAATTGTATGTTGAATCACCGGTAGAGGAAGCGACTAGTTACTGGGTATCAATGGCACAAAATATAATTGTTAATGCTGTAAAAGCGGCTGACAATGATGTGGAACGTGCCTTCGTGTTATTGAATTTGAAGAAAGGTGAGGCTTCATTTGATGTTTTTTATCAAATAAATGGGCAATTGTATTTCTGGGATCAGCTAGAAAATGAGACGATAAGAAATAGAATTCAGAACGAGTTGTTACCGCAAGCTCCAGAAGTTTCAAATGCAGTAAATGAGCAATTTCGTGGAGCTGATCACCCTATAATTTCGTTCGCACAATTGCAGTTTGAATGGGAAACGAAAGCCTGGTTCTCACATATAATTTGGGAAGATAGCCTTGCTGCTCAATTGCCCAAAAATCAAATTCTAAATGAATGGTTTCGTGTAATTAAAGAAGAAACGAAAAATAGACCACTGGATAGTGATGCGAAATTTTCTTGGTATCCATCAAACTCTTAAAAAATGAATACAGAGAGACAGGTTATGTTTCTAGATGATTTGTATTATTGAATAAGTATCAATAATACGTAATTCTTTTTCTATTGCCTGTTAGAATTCGTTATGTACTAAGCTACTTGTTTTCTAAACTAAAACTTATATTTCGAATTTTTAAATAGATTGTAATACATAAAAATTCGAAATATAAGTTGACACTATTTTTAATGTGTGATAAAAATGATAGTAATCAATTCGGAAAATAATATTTGGGCAATGAAAGGGTATAGTAGTGAATATCTCCCTATTTCAGAGAGCTGATGGTTGGTGTGAATCAGTATATAGATTATTCATGAAGTTCGTCCTGGAGCATCTTTCATAAATCTCATATTTTGAGGAAATGAAAGACGGTAGTTTATACCGTTATCAAATAAAGTGGTGAAGATTTTTTCACAACTAGGGTGGTACCGCGATATTTATCGTCCCTACGTATTTACGTAGGGACGTTTTTTATTTAGGTCCTAACTTTGGTGTGGCTTCATAACTAGGGTGGTACCGCGATATTTTATCGTCCCTACGTTTTTGCGTAGGGGCGTTTTTATTTAGGTGGTTTCTTAGTGTTCTTCACAACTAGGGTGGTACCGCGATAATTTTGTCGTCCCTACGTATTTACGTAGGGGCGTTTTTTTATTATTAGGGAGGAAGTGAACGTATTAGAAAAGAGTATTGATAGAACAATATAAATACCGAATTGTAACAAAGAAAAAGAGATAGAGAGGAGATTAACAAATGAATTCACAGCAATGGACATCGAAATTAGGTTTCGTATTAGCTGCAGCAGGTTCGGCAATTGGTCTTGGGGCGATTTGGAAATTCCCATATATGGCCGGCATTGGAGGAGGCGGAGCGTTCTTCCTAATTTTCATCGGTTTCACATTATTAATTGGTTTACCGCTATTATTAGCTGAATTTGTTATTGGAAGAAGTACACAAAAAGAGGCTGTCGATGCATATAGAGAGATTGCTCCTAAAACGTTATGGCCTTGGTTAGGTAAATTAGGAATTGTAACATGTTTCATATTACTTTCTTTCTACAGTGTTGTAGGAGGCTGGATTTTATTATATTTATGGAATGCAATTACAGGTAGACTATGGGAAGGAAATGGAGCATACGAAGCTACGTTTGGTGAAATCATTTCCAATCCATATTTAGCAGTTGGATCACAGCTATTATTCATCCTTATTACTATTTTCATCGTAAGTAAAGGTGTACAAAATGGTGTTGAAAAAGTAAATAAATATTTCATGCCAGCACTATTCGTTTTATTCTTTGTATTAATCGTTCGTGCACTTACGTTAGATGGTGCTGGAGAAGGCGTTCGTTTCTTCTTACAACCTGATTTCTCACATGTAACATCAGAAGTTATTTTATACGCAATGGGGCAATCGTTCTTCTCATTATCTGTTGGGGTAGCCGTTATGGTAACGTATAGCTCATACTTACCGAAAGAAGAAAGCTTACCACGTTCAGCATTTTCTATCGTAGCCTTAACTCTTGTTATTACATTACTTGCAGGACTTGCAATTTTCCCAGTTGTGTTCGCATTTGGGATGGAACCATCTCAAGGACCAGGACTATTATTTATCGTATTGCCAGCTATTTTCAGTAAAATGGCATTCGGAAAATTATTCTTCATCGTTTTCTTATTACTATTCTTCTTCGCTACGATTACATCAGCAATTTCGATGTTAGAAATTAGTGTTGCATCGTTAACATCAAAAGGTAAAGGGAAACGTGAAAAAATGGCCTTAATCGTAGGGTTATTAATCTTCGTTGTTGGGGTACCATCAGCATTATCATTCGGTATATTAAGTGATCTGAAGATTTTCGGGAAGACAGTCTTTGATTTAGCGGACTATGCAGTAAGTAACGTATTAATGCCACTTGGTGTATTATTAGTTTCTATCTTTGTTCCTTTAAAAATGAAGAAAGATGTATTAATGAAAGAGCTAGGTGTAAGTAAAAATAAAGGTTATAAACTATTCGTATTATGGTTATTCTTACTTCGTTATATCGCACCAATTGCGATTATTATCGTATTCTTAAATGTACTTGGCATTATATAAAAAGAAAGGTAGCGTATCATACAAAGATACGCTACCTTTTTATTTTGCTCTTTTTTGCAATTCATTTACTGTTACGAACTGATAGCCCTTCTTAGATAAAGAATCTAAAATACCTTCAATCGTTTGTAAATTTTCATTAGACTCATCATACATAGAGTGCAGTAAAATGATAGAACCTGGTTTTACATTTTTATTAACGTATTTAATTTTATCAGCCGCAGATTTATAAAAAGTATCGGGCTCAAGATCCCATGTGATTGTTTCGATATTGTTTTTATTTAAATAATATGGCAGCCCTATTAACTTCTTACCGTTAGGGGGCCTAAAATCAATTTCGTCTGTAAATCCTGTTTGGTGGATTAATGAATTCGTTTTTTCTATTTCATCTTTAATAAAAGAAGGTGTTTTGAAAACCATTCTATTATGAGAATATGTATGGTTTCCGAGTTGGTGCCCAGATTGCGCGATAGCTTCTCCTAACGATAAATTTTGCTCTAATTCATTTCCAATTAAAAAGAAAGTAGCTTTAGCGTTGTATTTATCTAGTAGCGGTAATATTTGTTTTACATTGTTAGTAGGGCCATCATCAAAAGTTAAAGCAATCACTTTTTCATTTGTTTCTACGCGTTGTGTTAAATCTCCAAATAATTGAAAGCTTCTTGCGTTCATCAATTTGTATGTTCCGAATAATGCCGTGATAATAAAGAATAGTGTAACGATTGTAATGATAATTTTTTTCTTCATAATGTAACCTCACAATGATTTTTAATTCAGTTAAAAAGTATTATATCAAACTAAGTAATTTCGTGCTTTAAGAAGGGTGTGGATGCAAGGAGAAGGAATTTATCATATAATAAAATGCAAAAGGTATATTAGGAGGTGTTTATATGGCGATTATAATTCAATTGCCAGACACTGCAACGTCTCATGCAAAGCCAAGTATGGAAATGGCGATACTTTGCGTGAGGTAGACAAGTAATATACAATCGCCTATATGAGCTCGTATCATTTTTTATATTTGGCTTTGCACCTTATTGAAATGAACCATAAAAAATAAGGGGCGAGCAGAAATGAAATACGTAAAAGCTAATGCTGTTTTACCAGAGAGTTTAATTACTGAAATTCAAAAGTATATACAAGGTGAAACAATTTACATTCCGAAACAAGAAACGAAACATTATAAATGGGGTACACGATCTGGCGGAAGAAAACAACTAGATGAAAGAAATAAAGCAATTAAAGAAGCGTTTAAAAGTGGGATTGCTATTCATCAACTTGCAGAAGAATATTTTCTTTCTGGGGAAACGATTAAAAAGATTGTGTATTCTAAATAAGAGGAAAAGAGTCTGATTCATATATTACTTTGAATCAGACTCTTTTTGTTTTATGTGTATTGGATATATGAGGCGTGAACGGGCATGATAATAGAAAAAATGTGCCGTTTTTTTATTAAATGGTATACAGAGCACTTGAAAAGTAGAAAGGTGAACATATATGAATCATATTGGACAAATAACGATAGAGCTTTTAGTTGGTTTTTTTGTTCTATTAATTGCTACAAAAATATTAGGGAAAACACAAATATCTCAGCTAACGCCATTTGATTTTATTTCTGCAATCGTCCTAGGTGAGCTCGTTGGAAATTCAATATATGATCCTAAAATTAAAGTATGGTCTATTTTATATTCAGTATTTGTTTGGGTAATTTTAATTTATACTATAGAAGTGATAACACAAAAAGTAAGAGGAACAAGAAGGTTTTTTGAAGGGTATCCTTCAATTATTATTCGTAACGGAAAGATTGATCGTGAACAATTAAGCGTAAATCATTTGGATATAAACCAATTACAACAAATGCTTAGGCAACAAAAAGATATATTTTCAATCCGAGAAGTTGAATATATGATATTGGAACCGAACGGAAACATAAGCGTTCTGAAAAAAAGTAAATACGAATCTCCCACTATAAATGATTTAAGTTTAAAACATAAGCCTGTATACTTACCAATTTCATTAATTAGTGATGGAAAAGTAGTTAAGGATAATTTGAGGGAAGCGGGATTTGATGAAGGATGGCTTTATAAACAAATAAAGCAAAAAGGAATTACTAAATTTGAAGACGTATTATATGCGGAATGGAAAACAGATGATGGCTTCTTTTGTCAGGAAATGCAGAGGTAGAGAATAAGTGATATATGTAATGTTTGTTTCTAAGTTATCTTTTACATATCAAAAAATGTAATCATTGTATACAATAAAACTAGATCAACAATTTGTATGGAGTGATAAAGATGGAAGCGTTTATTAGAAGTGATCAATATAATTTTATAAAATCACAAGCTTATATTTTAGCAAACGGGCATGCAACGGCAAATGATAGAGGTGTAATTCAAGCGTTAAAATCGCTTGCGATTGAAAAGATAATACATGTATTTGAGAATTTAACGGATGAACAGAAAGAGTTAATTGATACGGTATTAACAGTTCAAAATAGAGAAGATGCAGAATCATTTTTAATGAAAATAAATCCGTATGTAATTCCGTTTCAAGAAGTTACAGCACAAACATTAAAAAAATTATTTCCTAAAGCGAAAAAGTTAAAACTTCCTGATATGGAAGAAATGGATATGAAAGAAATATCTTATTTAAGCTGGATTGATAAGGGGTCAAGCAGGAAATTTATTATAGCGAAAAATGATAAAAATAAATTTGTTGGTCTGCAAGGAACGTTCCAAAGTTTAAATAAAAAAAGCATTTGTTCGTTATGTCATGGACATGAAGAAGTAGGAATGTTTTTAGTTGAAATTAAAGGCGATGTACCAGGAACTTTCGTTAAAAAGGGAAACTACATTTGCAAAGATGGTGTAGCTTGCAATCAGAATATGAAGTCACTTGATAAATTACATGATTTTATTGAGCGATTGAAGAAATAACGAGAAAACCTCTAGTATTTAAACTGGAGGTTTTTATTTTTTGAAGAAGTAAAATAAGCTTTCTTTGTAAATGTAGATTTATAATGAAATTTGATAAAAATATCTATTATGATACAGTTGCTTATATGCAAGGAGGTAAAACATGGATTACCTTTTATCGAAAGAAAAAGTGAAGCGATGGCCCAAAGATATGATAGCGGCGGGGCGTTGTCATACAGTTGGCCTGAAATCGGATGGCACGGTAGTAGCGGTGGGCCGGAATAAAGAAGGGGAATGTAATGTAAGTGGCTGGCGAGATATTGAAGCAGTCGCAGTGGGCAATGTTCATATGGCAACGAACACGGGTAATGCTCATACAATCGGTCTTACATGTGACAGTACTGCGGTAGCACTGGGTTGGAATAAGCATGAACAATGTGATGTAAACGATTGGCATAATATTGTAGCGGTTGCGGCAGGGTGGCGTCGTACTATTGGCCTGAAATCGGATGGCACGGTAGTAGCGGTGGGCCGAAATAAAGAAGGAGAATGCAATGTAAGCAGTTGGCAAGGTATTGTGGCAGTCACAGCGGGTGACTGGCATACAGTCGGTCTTAAATTGGACGGCACATTGACGACTGTGGGGAATAATCGATATGGTCAATGCAATGTAAGTAGCTGGCGAGGTATTGTAGCGGTCAAGGCTGGGTATCTTCATACTGTTGGTCTTAAACGAGACGGTACGGTGACAGCAGTGGGGAATGATAAACATAACCAGTGTGATGTAAGTGGCTGGCGAGATATTGTAGCAATAGCGGCTGGTACGAATCATACAATCGGACTTAAATCAAACGGTACCGTGGTCGCAGTGGGTTGGAATGAGTATGGTCAATGTAACGTAAGTGATTGGAGAGATATTGTAGCGATAGCGGCTGGTTGTGCACATACAGTCGGACTAAAATCAGACGGCACGGTGATCGCGGTAGGTAATAATGAATTTGGCCAATGCGATGTAGGTAGCTGGCGCGACATTCGGTTACCTGGCAAATAGTCAATTTACAATAAATCATTAGTAATATTATTCTATTTTAGGAGTAATTATGGAATAGGATATGTAGAAAATAATTAAACTTAAATCTGCTGAATAAGAATCTCTTTTGAAAAGGGATTCTTATTATTTTTCATAAAATGAGGGTGTAAATGGAATTTTTGAACAAATTTTATTTCAAAATTACAGTAGAAGATATAAATTAAAAAGTATAGAGGAGATAAAGGAATGCTTAAAAGGTTTTTACTTTCTTTACCGGATGTTTTACTTATATGTATCGTTCTCTACATAATGTACACAAATTCTTTTAGTTTTGGACAGATGCTAGTAATTTCCATTGCAATCGGAATTATTGGTGGTCTTGCTATTAGAATTTGTAAGGATGTATTCACGTATATAAGATGGACAATTAAACAAAGAAAAAATTGAATATGTTTAATAGTTATTAGGAGGGAATGAAATGACTAAGAAAAAGAATAGAGTGAAAAACGAGATAGTACTTTGGTCACTAACAGCAATTGTTCTGTTAATTGTATGGTACTTTTATCAAAAATAAAAACGCAACGTACTAAAAAAGCACGATGCGTTTTTATTATTTTTTTTGCCAATTTTCTTTTATAAAGTCTTCACGCCCAGATTCTTTTTGCTCAGTAGCATATTTCTCTGGATTCTTTTTATAGAAATGTTGGTGGTATTCCTCTGCTTCGTAAAAAGGTGCAGCAGGACGAATTTCAGTCACGATTGGATCTTTAAACATACCGCTTTCTGCAAGAGCTTGTTTTGATTTTTCAGCAAGCCCTTTTTGTGTTTCGTTATGATAAAAAATAGCGGTACGATAAGATGGACCACGGTCAAAAAATTGTCCGCCATCATCAGTTGGATCGATTTGTGGCCAATATAAGTCTAGTAATTTCTGATAAGGAAAAATAGAAGGATTGAATGTAATTTGAACAACTTCTAAATGTCCAGATGTTCCAGCTTTTACTTGTTCATATGTTGGGTTTTCTACATGACCTCCTGCATAGCCAGAAAGTACTTTATGAATACCAGGAAGTTCATCAAATGGTTTTACCATGCACCAAAAGCAACCGCCTGCGAAGGTTGCGAGTTCGTATGTTTTTTCGGACATTGCTGTAATCCTCCTAAATGTATATGTTTTATATAGTATTATATAAATTGTTTTATTGCGCAATAAAAAAGATTTGAAAATATATGTTTTTTACAAACAAGATCCTCCGCTCACATCAATTAATTGTCCAGTAACCCAGCGGCTGTCTGGAGAAGCAAGGAATGCAGCAGTATCGGCAATGTCTTCTACTTCACCTAAGCGATTGAAAGCGGAAATAGTAGTAGCGTACTGCTTCATCATCGGGTCGCTCAAGAGTTCTGCATTCATATCTGTTTTAATAAATCCTGGAAGTATTGCATTCACCGTTATTCCTCGTGCTCCAAGCTGTTTTGCTAGCGTAAAAGTCATTGTATTAATAGCGCCTTTCGTCATACTATATGCAACAAAATCAGGTAAAGAAATGCGGGTGGCAGCGGATGAAATATTAATAATTCGGCTATTGTCACGTAAACGTGGTAGTGCTAGTTGAATGATAAAGAATGGAGCTTTTGCATTTACTGAAACCATTCTATCAAAAAACTGTTCAGTCGTTTCTTCAATAAAAGCACCAGGACCAATGCCAGCATTGTTTATTAAAATATCAAATTGTGTTTCACCAGTGCGCTTTTGTAATTCAGTATCTAAAGCGTTATAAAGGTTTTCTACACCGTGTAAGGATTCTAGATTTGCGCCGATAGAAAAAGCTTGGCCACCATCTGATCGAATTTCATGAACAGTTTCTTCAGCGTCATTTTTTCGACTACCGTAATGAACAGCAACCAATGCACCGTCATTTGCTAAACGTTTAGCGATCGCTCGTCCAATTCCTCGGCTTGCTCCTGTAACTAACGCTACTTTCCCTTTTAACATAGTTTCCTCATCTCCTCATAAACTTTATAAGTTTTTCTTTATGTAGTAATGCAAACATACTTAAGTAATATATGAGTGTATGTAAGTAATGCATTCCAATTTTGATTTGAGAAAAAATAAATAGAATGAATTTTGATTTTTTTGAAAAAAACATATTGACAACGAAAAGAACAACGTCCTATAATACGTGTAACAAATAAAAGTTAATTAAGAATTTTCTAACTTTATATGTTGTATATGCAAAGAAGAGGAAAGTAGATGATTATGATCGTTTCAGAGAGCTACTCCAAGGCTGTGAGGGTAGTAACAATCGAATCATTGAAGATCACCTCGGAGCATCGCTTGCGAAAGGGAAACTGAGTAGAGGGCGGCGGCATCGTCTCCGGTAAAAGGACGGAGGTCTGATTGGACCTACAAAGCTTATATTTCGTGAGAAGTATAAGGAAGCTGAGTGGTAACGCGAAACTCTCGCCTCAGCAATCAAAGCTACTAAATTGTAGTAGTTGATTGCTGAGGCGAGAGTTTTTATTTTTAAAAATAGAAGAAGAGAATGCGTAGAAGAGGAGAGTAAATGATAAAGATTGTTTCAGAGAGCTGCCCCGAGGCTGTGAGGGTGGTAACAATTCACTCATTGAAAATCACCTTGGAGCACTACTTTTGAAAACTAGTAAAAAGTAGCGGGGTTGTTCCCGATAGAAAAACAAAAGTCTAATTGGACTTGCAGAGCTTATATTTCGTGAGAAGTATAAGGAAGCTGAGTGGTACCACGATTCCCTCGTCTCAGCAATGGATTGCTACAAGTATGTAAGTAATCGATTGTTGAGACGAGTATATTTTTAAGATTTATATACTGAATATTCTGTTAAAAATACTCATCTCAGCAATCGATGTAGAAATAGATTGCAAAAAATAGAGAAAAAAAGAGGAGCGATGTGAGATGGGAAACCAGTACATTTACATGAATGGGGAATTTGTAGACAAAGAAAAGGCAGTTGTTTCAGTATATGATCACGGTTTTTTATACGGAGACGGTGTATTTGAAGGGATTCGTAGTTACGGAGGAAATGTATTTTGTTTAAAAGAACATGTGAAACGATTGTATGAATCAGCGAAATCTATTTTACTAACAATTCCAATGACGGTAGAAGAAATGGAAGAAGCAGTTTTACATACACTCCAAAAAAACGAATATACTGATGCTTACATTCGCTTAATTGTCTCAAGAGGAAAAGGTGACTTAGGGCTCGATCCGAGAAGTTGTGTGAAGCCGAGCGTAATTATCATTGCAGAACAATTAAAGTTATTCCCACAAGAATTTTATGATAATGGGCTAAGCGTTGTATCTGTTGCATCAAGACGTAATACGCCAGATGCGTTAGATCCACGTATTAAGTCAATGAATTATTTAAATAACGTACTTGTAAAAATTGAAGCAGCACAAGCAGGAGTGTTAGAGGCTCTTATGTTAAATCAACAAGGATATGTTTGTGAAGGTTCTGGTGATAATGTTTTCGTTGTGAAAGATGGAAAAGTATTAACCCCGCCATCCTATTTAGGAGCATTAGAAGGTATTACGAGAAATAGTGTTATCGAGCTATGTGAGCGACTGAGTATTCCGTGTGAGGAAAGACCGTTCACTCGCCATGATGTATATGTAGCGGATGAAGTATTTTTAACAGGAACAGCAGCGGAGTTAATTCCAGTTGTAAAAGTTGATTCCAGAGAAATTGGAGATGGGAAACCAGGAAGTGTAACGAAACAATTGACCGAAGAATTTAAAAAATTAACGAGAGAAAGAGGAGTATGTGTTCCCGGGCTGACGGAAAGCTTAGCATAAATAAGGAGAGGAGTTAATGGAAATGAAGCAGCAGTATACAGCGTATGAGAAGTTACAGTATGAAGAAATGACAGGCGCTGGGCACGTGATTCAATGTTTGAAGAAATTGGGTGTAACGACCGTTTTCGGCTATCCAGGCGGAGCGATTTTACCAGTATACGATGCGTTATACGAAAGTGGTTTGAAACATGTTTTAACTCGTCATGAGCAAGCTGCCATTCATGCGGCTGAAGGATATGCGAGAGCTTCTGGAAAGGTCGGGGTAGTCTTTGCTACCTCTGGCCCAGGGGCGACAAATTTAGTTACGGGCTTAGCAGACGCTTATATGGATTCGATTCCTTTAGTTGTCATTACCGGGCAAGTTGCAACGCCTTTAATTGGTAAAGATGGATTTCAAGAAGCGGATGTTGTCGGAATTACAGTACCTGTTACGAAGCATAATTACCAGGTTCGTGATGTGAATCATGTATCACGAATTGTGCAAGAAGCTTTTTACATCGCCAAAAGCGGGCGCCCGGGACCAGTATTAATTGATATTCCAAAAGATGTTCAAAATGCAAAAGTCACCAGTTTCTTTAATGAAGAAGTTGATATTCCGGGGTACAAACCAGAATTTGTACCAGACAGCATGAAACTTAGAGAGGTGGCTAAAGCAATTTCAAAATCTAAGCGTCCACTTCTTTATATTGGAGGAGGTGTCATTCATTCAGGTGGATCCGATGAACTCTTCGAATTCGCAAGGGAGAACCGTATTCCAGTCGTTTCAACTTTAATGGGACTTGGTGCATATCCACCGGATGATTCATTGTTTCTAGGGATGCTTGGTATGCATGGGACATACGCTGCTAATATGGCGGTAACAGAATGTGATTTACTACTTGCATTAGGTGTTCGCTTCGATGATCGTGTAACAGGAAAATTAGAACTTTTTTCTCCAAACTCGAAAAAAGTACATATTGATATTGATTCTTCTGAGTTTCATAAAAATGTAACTGTAGAACATCCGATTGTTGGTGATGTAAAAAAAGCGTTACACATGCTGTTACATATGTCTATTTATACACAAACAGACGAATGGCTTCAGAAAGTAAAGACATGGAAAGAAGAATATCCACTTTCTTATAAGCAAAAAGAATCTGAGTTAAAACCACAGCATGTGATCAACTTAGTAAGTGAATTAACGAATGGTGAAGCGATTGTCACAACAGAAGTAGGTCAGCATCAAATGTGGGCTGCTCACTTCTATAAAGCAAGAAAACCTCGGACATTCCTTACCTCTGGAGGATTAGGAACGATGGGGTTTGGTTTTCCAGCAGCAATTGGTGCTCAGCTAGCTAAAAAAGAAGAACTTGTCATTTGTATTGCAGGTGACGCTTCTTTTCAAATGAACATTCAAGAACTACAAACAATTGCTGAAAATAACATCCCTGTAAAAGTATTTATCATAAATAACAAATTTTTAGGGATGGTAAGGCAATGGCAAGAAATGTTTTATGAAAATCGTTTATCAGAATCAAAAATTGGATCACCAGATTTTGTGAAAGTAGCAGAAGCTTATGGAGTAAAGGGATTAAGAGCAACAAATTCAACCGAGGCAAAACAAGTGATGTTAGAAGCATTTGCTTATGAAGGTCCTGTTGTAGTTGATTTTTGTGTAGAAGAAGGTGAAAACGTATTTCCGATGGTTCCGCCAAACAAAGGGAATAACGAAATGATTATGAAGAGGTGGGAAGAATGAGTCATACTTTTTCACTCGTTATTCATAACGAGCCAAGCGTCTTATTACGTATAAGTGGGATTTTTGCTCGGCGTGGTTATTATATTTCTTCTTTACATTTAAAAGAAAGAGATACTAGTGGTGTTTCTGAAATGAAACTCACAGCAGTTTGTACTGAAAATGAAGCGACATTACTTGTTAGTCAGTTGAAAAAATTAATTGATGTTCTGCAAGTAAATAAATTATAAGGAGTGTATGGAATATGAAAACATATTATGAAAAAGATGCAAATGTAGAGTTATTACAAGGAAAAACTGTTGCAGTAGTTGGTTATGGATCACAAGGTCATGCGCAAGCACAAAATTTACGTGATTCTGGTGTAGAGGTTGTAGTTGGTGTTCGTCCTGGTAAGTCGTATGAAGTAGCGAAAGCGGATGGATTTGAAGTAATGTCTGTTTCAGAAGCGGTTCGAACCGCACAAGTTGTACAAATGTTATTGCCAGATGAACAGCAAGCTCATGTGTATAAAGCAGAGGTAGAAGAGAATCTTCGTGAAGGACAAATGTTACTTTTCTCACATGGATTTAACATTCACTTCGGACAAATTAATCCGCCAAGTTACGTAGATGTAGCGATGGTCGCGCCAAAAAGTCCAGGTCATCTCGTTCGCCGTGTATTTCAAGAAGGAAATGGTGTTCCAGCATTAGTCGCAGTGCATCAAGATGCGACGGGAACAGCGCTACATGTAGCACTGGCGTATGCAAAAGGTGTAGGGTGTACACGTGCGGGGGTAATTGAAACGACATTCCAAGAAGAAACCGAAACGGATTTATTCGGTGAGCAAGCTGTACTTTGCGGCGGGGTAACTGCACTTGTGAAGGCCGGGTTCGAAACGTTAACGGAAGGTGGATATCGTCCTGAAATTGCATACTTTGAATGTTTGCATGAATTAAAGCTAATTGTCGACTTAATGTACGAAGGTGGATTAACGACTATGCGCCATTCTATTTCAGATACGGCAGAGTTTGGAGATTATGTAACAGGATCGAGAATTGTTACAGATGAAACGAAGAAGGAAATGAAGCGTGTTCTGACAGAAATTCAGCAAGGTGAATTTGCGAAGAAATGGATTTTAGAAAATCAAGCAGGGCGTCCGACGTATAACGCAATGAAAAAAGCAGAACAAAATCATCAATTAGAAAAAGTGGGAGCAGAGCTTCGTGAAATGATGAGCTGGATTCATGCACCGAAAGAATTAGTAAAGAAATAGAGTAAGAGAGTATAAATGAAAAATATGTAAGAGGGGATTTGACAAGATGAGAAGTGACATGATTAAAAAAGGTTTTGATAAAGCACCGCACCGTAGTTTATTAAAAGCAACTGGTTTGAAAGATGAAGATTTTGATAAACCTTTCATAGCGATTTGTAATTCTTTTATTGAAATTATTCCAGGGCATAAACACTTGAACGAGTTTGGGAAACTTGTAAAAGAGGCAGTTCGCGCGGCAGGTATGGTACCATTCGAATTCAATACAATTGGAGTTGACGATGGTATTGCGATGGGACATATTGGTATGCGTTATTCTCTTCCGAGTCGTGAAATTATTGCAGATTCAGTAGAAACGGTTGTAAATGCACACTGGTTTGACGGCATGATTTGTATCCCAAACTGTGACAAAATTACACCAGGTATGATGATGGCTGCACTACGTATTAATATTCCGACTGTGTTTGTTTCAGGCGGCCCGATGGCGGCTGGAAAAACGTCAAAAGGAGAAGTTGTTGATTTAAGCTCTGTTTTTGAAGGGGTAGGAGCTTATCAATCTGGGAAAATTTCAGAAGAAGAATTAAAAGATATTGAAGATCATGGCTGTCCATCTTGTGGCTCTTGTTCGGGTATGTTTACCGCGAACTCTATGAATTGTTTATGTGAAGTATTAGGTTTAGCTCTTCCTGGTAACGGGAGTATTTTAGCAATTGATCCAAGACGTGAAGAGTTAATTAAACAAGCAGCAGAGAAATTGAAAATTTTAATTGAAAGAGATATTAAGCCGCGTGATATTGTAACAGAAGAAGCAATTGACGATGCTTTTGCACTTGATATGGCGATGGGTGGATCAACGAATACAGTATTACATACGCTAGCACTCGCACAAGAGGCAGGACTAGATTATGATATGAACCGTATTGATGCAGTTTCAAGACGTGTACCTCATTTATGTAAAGTAAGTCCAGCCTCAAATTGGCATATGGAAGATATTGATCGTGCGGGCGGGATTAGTGCAATTTTGAAAGAGATGAGCCGGAAAGAAGGAGTACTTCATCTTGATCGAATAACTGCTACTGGGCAAACATTAAGAGAAAATATCGCTGAGGCAGAGATTAAAGATAAGGAGGTTATTCACTCTCTCGAAAACCCTCATAGTGAAGAGGGGGGCTTACGTATATTAAAAGGAAATCTTGCTAAAGATGGAGCGGTTATTAAAAGCGGTGCAACAGAGGTAAAGCGTTTTGAAGGGCCTTGCGTTATTTTTAATTCACAAGATGAGGCACTTGCGGGCATTATGCTTGGGAAAGTGAAAAAAGGAGATGTAGTTGTCATTCGTTATGAAGGACCAAGAGGTGGGCCTGGTATGCCAGAAATGTTAGCCCCAACATCAGCAATTGCTGGAATGGGATTAGGTGCTGAGGTTGCATTATTAACAGATGGACGTTTTTCTGGAGCTTCACGTGGAATTTCAGTAGGACATATTTCACCAGAAGCAGCAGCGGGCGGGATGATTGCACTTCTTGAACAAGGGGATATTGTATGTATTGATGTTGAAGAACGCTTACTAGAAGTAAGAGTGAGTGATGAAGAATTAGATAAGCGTAAAAAAGAATGGAAACGACCAGAACCGAAAGTAAAAACTGGCTGGCTCGGACGTTATGCACAAATGGTAACATCGGCGAATACAGGGGCTGTCCTGAAAATCCCACATTTTGATTGAGCCAATTTAAAAGAGATAAGGATGATATATAATGGTGCAAAAGGTAAAGGAGAGAGTGAAAATTGAAGATATCTTAATGGCTCATAATTGCCTGAAAGATATCGTTATTAAAACACCGTTACAACGTGATACAGTTTTATCTGAGAAATATGATTGTGACGTTTATGTAAAACGAGAAGACTTACAATTAATTCGCTCTTTCAAAATTCGTGGTGCATACAATTTGATTCAAAGTTTACCGAAAGAAAAGTTACAAAACGGTGTTGTTTGTGCAAGTGCTGGTAATCATGCGCAAGGAGTTGCTTATACGTGTAATTTATTGAAGATTCCGTCAAAAATATTTATGCCCACAACAACACCGAAACAAAAAGTATCACAAGTACAATTTTTCGGTGGTGATTTCGCAGAGATTGTATTAGTTGGTGATACATTCGATAGCTCTTTCCAAGAAGCACAGTGTTATTGTGAAGAAAATAGAATGACATTTGTTCATCCGTTTGATGATCCGTATGTAGTTGCTGGTCAAGGGACAGTGGCAGTTGAAATTATGCATGATATGGAGAAACCGGTTGATTATATCTTTACAGCAATCGGTGGTGGTGGATTAGCATCAGGAGTTGGTACATATGTAAAAGGTGTTAGTCCTACTACAAAGGTTATTGGTGTAGAGCCAATGGGAGCTGCATCTATGAAAGAGGCTTTTCTTCAAAATGAAAATGTAGCATTGGAGAAAATAGATAGCTTTGTTGATGGGGCAGCTGTTAAAAAAGTAGGAAAGTTAACATTTGAAACTTGTAAAGATGTAATTGACGATATTATTTTAGTACCAGAGGGGAAAGTTTGTACGACGATTTTAGAACTGTATAAGAAAAATGCGATTGTAGCTGAACCGGCTGGTGCACTCTCTATTGCAGCGCTTGATTTATATAGAGATGAAATAAAAGGTAAAACAGTTGTATGTACGCTAAGTGGTGGAAATAATGATATTGATAGAATGCAAGAAATGAAAGAGCGTTCGCTCATTTATGAAGGACTGAAACATTACTTTATCATTGAATTTCCGCAGCGTTCAGGTGCGCTAAGAGAATTTCTTGATAAAGGATTAGGACCAGAAGATGACATTACGCGCTTTGAGTATATTAAGAAACATAATAAAGAAAATGGTCCAGCATTAGTCGGCGTAGAATTAAAACATAAAGAAGATTATGAGCAATTAATTACTCGCTTTAAAGAAAATAATATTCAATTTATGGAACTTAATAAAAACCCTGTTTTGTTTGATTTGCTTATTTAATAGAAGGAAAGAGTTAGAATGTAAATAAAAAAGATAGATACAAGCGAGGGAATATAGTGCTTGTTCTATCTTTTTTATAGTTAAACTAGGTACTCATTAAATTCAAGAAGAATAAAGCTAGCTAACCAAAAGAGTATCGCAATACGAATGATTACATACATTGTAAATTCAAAAGGAGTAAGATTTCTCTCTCGCTTTATTTTTTTAAATAGTCTCACAGAATAAAAGGAACATAAAAGCAGGATTGCTATAGACATTTTATAGATGTTTTCTAAGAGGTTTATATTTTCTAATAACTCTTTCAGCATGTTTATCACCTATTCTGTAAAGTATATTACAGAGAAATAGATCTTGAGCTGTCTAGTTTCGTTTGTTTTTTATTTTCCCTGTATCATCAATTTCTACATCAGTTGAAATTGTTTGTAAATATTGAAGAGCTTTTTTCTTTTCTCCTTCATTTACAGGGGAAACTTGGTTGTTGCGAATGATATAAGGATTGAATGACATTTGGACATCCTTTCCTTTAAAAGTTAAAGTTAATACGCCAGTTTCAGCGCTTTTCCCATTCACATAACTCGGGAATAAAAAGTTACCTAATGAGTAAGCGATAGGAACTTTATTATAATACTCAAACCCTTGTAACCAATGTGGATGGCTCCCGACAATTGCGTTAGCTCCTGCTTCAACCATTTTAGGTACATATTGCTTTTGGTATTCTACCGGACGATTTGATTTTTCAACGCCCCAATGCATATAGACGATTAAATAGTCTGCATCTTTCTTTTGTTCTTTAATTGTTTTTGTTACAAGATTTAAATCATAGCCATTCGCAACGCCAGGTTTATTCTCACCAGCTACCCAATTAGAATCAGGCATAAATCGAACGAAGGAAAGAAATTTAAACTTTTTCCCTTTTACGGTCATTTCTCGTGCTGTATATGCATCTTTCGCATTTTTTCCGGCTCCAATGTAAGGGAACTTTAATTTTTCTACGTGAGAAATCGTATCTAATAATCCATCTTGCCCATAATCAAGTGTGTGGTTATTCCCAATATTTACGATGTCATATCCAGTGTTTTTAATAGCTTGTAGTGTAGATGGATCACTTTTAATCCAAAACAGTTGCCCAGGTGCTTTCTTTTCTTTCGTTGTAAATGCCGACTCTAAATTCACAAAAGAAATATCAGCTTTTTTTATTTCTTCTTTTACATGTTGGAATGGGTAATCAGCCCCATTCTTTTCGATTATAGGACGTAATTGCCAATCAAACATTGTATCACCAGAGAAGGTGAGTGTGATTTCTTGGTCTTCTATTTTCTTTTCGCTTTTTGAAGCGGTTTTACTAGATTTGTTTTGCAAATCGGGTTTGTCTTTTGCTTTTGAAATAAAAGAGTAATTGATTAATAAAACAATCGGTGTAATGAAAAAGGCTATTAACAAAAATCGTTTTAGTAAAGTTTTCATATATACCTTCCCTTTTAATATTATCCCGCAATTAAATTAACACTGAATCTATTAAAGGTAATTAAAGTTACAAAAAATAGCGGGTTATGTAGTGGAAAACATTTGTTAATATTCTCAATATTAAGTTAACATATAGATAACCTGTAAATCAATGTATAAACCAAAATATAGAAATAAAGAATTCGAAGGGTGAAGAATGAGAAATGGTTATATTAGGAGCAGTTGTAAATGGAATTTGTATTATATTTGGTACTTTACTTGGTAAATTATTTAGTAGGATTCCAGAAAGTATGAAAGGGACGATAATGCACGCAATCGGTTTAGCGGTTACTGTGCTTGGGCTTCAAATGGCATTAAAAAGTGAAAACTTTCTTGTTGTCATACTGAGTTTAGTGATTGGTACGGTAATTGGAGAATGGTTACAATTAGAAGAAAAGTTAAAACATTTAGGGGATTGGCTAGAAAATAAAGTTGGATCGAAAGGGAAAGGTAGCATATCAGAAGGTTTTGTAACAGCTACTTTAATTTTTGCAATTGGCGCGATGGGGATACTTGGTGCACTTGACAGTGGGATTCGCGGAAATCATGATATTTTATTTACAAAGGCGATTATCGATGGATTTATTTCTATTATATTAACGACAACTCTAGGAATTGGCGTAGTATTTTCGGCGATTCCAGTTGTTTTATATGAAGGTAGTATTGCAGTTTTTGCAACACAAATTAATAGTTTTGTCCCGAAAGAATTAATGAACCAATTTATAGTGGAGATGACGGCTACGGGCGGCATTATGATATCTGCTATTGGATTGAACTTGCTTAGTATTATTAAAATCAAGGTGGCAAATTTACTTCCAGGTATATTGGTAGTGGGTGTAATTGTTTCAATTATTTATGGTTACGGTTTGTTAGTAAATTAGTAGAGGATGGAAACACATATGGAGGAATTTCAATTTACAAAACGTGTGCATAAAATATTGGAGATTGCAGCAAAAGAGAGTGAGTATAACATAATTCACCCAGTCCATCTGTTTATAGGTATGTGTAAAGAAGGTACAGGAGTTTGCGCTGAGTTATTTATGTATTTGTTTCACAAAGTCGGTCCAGATTTTTTAGAAAAACTTTCGTTACGAAAACAATTCGATTTACATAATCAAGAGTATAAAAAAATAGGGCAATATAAACTATCTTATAAGGCGATAGAAATTTTACAAATAGCGAAGAAACGTATGGAACGCTTTCAGCAAGTAGTAGTAAATGAAGGACATGTTATGTATGCATTATTTCGTGTAGATACAAATATTGGTGGATTTATACATACACAAATGCAAGAAGATATATTACGTATTACAGCTACACCGAGAGACTTAGCGGTTGATTTAAATAGTTTTAAATCTATTTATAATACATTATTTTGTCATGTAAGAAGAGTTAGTCCTTCTGATTTTGATAAGTTATCACGATTTGTAGTGGATGAATTTGGTGAACGGTGGTTACAGTCGGTTGATTATGGATTTCGGACATATAACGAAAAGTTACCTATCTATATTGCACAGCAGGAGGAAGTAATAGTTGGTTTCGCCTGTTACGATGTAGTGAGAGGAAAGAAAGGCTTGTTTGGTCCAATGGGCATAGCGAAACAAAATCGTGTGAAAGGTGTAGGAAAAGAATTATTGCATCATTGTTTATATAATATGAAGCAAGATGGATATGAATATGCGATTATTGGACAAGCAGGTCCCATTGAGTTTTACGAGAGAAATTGTAATGCTCGTTTAATACCGATAGATAATAAGTAACCAACTTCATATAGAGGAGTTGGTTTTATTATGAAAATGATGTAGAGATGTAGTGTTTTTTACTAGAAAATAGCGGGTTTTGTAGTAAATCTTGCATATAAAGCAAATTACTAAACTTTTTACAAGAAAGGGTGTAGAATGGGTATCTAAAGAAAGAAGGTGTGAAAATGGCCAGCTGGAAACGGAATTTAATGATTTGTTGGCTAGGTTGTTTTACCACTGCAGCCGGTATGAGTTTAGTAATTCCTTTCTTATCTTTTTATATTGAGGAATTAGGAGTAACTGGCACTTCAAGCATTGCACAGTGGTCGGGACTTGCATTTGGTGTAACATTTTTAATGGGTGCGATCGTATCGCCAATATGGGGAAAGCTTGGTGATATACATGGACGGAAATTGATGCTTATTCGTGCTAGCCTCGGTATGGCGATTATTATGACGCTTATGGGGTTTGTAACGGATGTGTATCAACTAGTCGCACTAAGATTTTTAATGGGAGCAGTATCTGGTTTCCTTTCAACAGCGATGACATTTATTGCAGCAGAAACTCCGAAAGAACATTCAGGTTGGGCGATTTCCACAATTTCAACTGGTGGTGTGAGCGGTTCGTTACTTGGCCCGTTACTTGGCGGTTATTTGTCTGAGTTAATTGGAATGCGTCATGTCTTTCTTGTTACGGGAGCTTTTTTATTCCTATCCTTTCTCATCGTTTTTTTCTTCCTGCATGAAGAAAATCACTCTGCTCAAGCAAAAAAAATACAGCCGAAAAAAGTATGGACGATGGTCCCAGCGAAGCATTTAATTATTAGTTTATTTGTAACAACATTTATTATTCAACTTGCTAATATGTCAGTTCAACCAATTGTTACATTGTACGTGAAAAATTTAGTAGGTCCTCATACTGCACATATTGAAACAATTGCGGGTGCAGTTATGTCAGCGACAGGATTAGCAGTTATTTTGGCAGCACCAAGACTAGGAAGATTATCAGATCATATCGGTCCTCAAAAAACGTTAGTTGTAGCGTTATTTGCTGCAGGAATTATTTTTATCCCGCAAGCATTTGTAACGTCAGCTTGGCAACTATTAATTCTTCGATTTTTATTAGGTATCGCACAAGCAGGATTATTACCTTCCGTACAAACTCTACTAAAACAACATACACCAACCCATGTTACGGGACGAATATTTGGATATAATCAATCATTTCAGTTTTTAGGAAATATGATTGGTCCAGTGCTCGGGGGACAAATTGCAGCGCATGCAGGTTTCCAATATGTTTTCCTCTCTACATCTTCACTATTATTTATTGCGTGTATTTGGGTTTATTTTCATAATAAGAACGAAGAGGTATCAGAGAAACGACATTTGGAAGTTAGTTAACTAAGTGAATGAAAAAGAAAAAGGATGAAGCAGCATGTGCTTCATCCTTTTCTTTAAAATCGAAGACAAAGATAACTTAATGTACCAAGCTCGTAACTACGGTGAATGACTTCACCGCTATTTTCACCACTTCCCATAGCGATAAATAAAGGAACAAAATGTTCTGCTCTTGGTACTGCTAATTGTGCATGAGGAGCATTTTTCTCCCAATTAAACAATGCATCTTTATCGTTATTCTGCATATGTTTAATAATCCAATCATCAAATTCAATTGCCCATTTTTCAGGTGTAGTTTGATTCCATTTCAGTGCTCGTAAATTATGAACGGTAACGCCACTCCCGATTACTAAAATATCTTCTTGTCCGAGTCCTTTAAGTGCTTCTCCAATTTCAAATTGTTCTTTTGCAGAAAGGAATGGATTGACTGATATTTGCACGACAGGAATATTTGCTTCTGGATACATGCGGTGCAGGAGTGTCCATGAACCATGATCTAAACCTCTCGTCATATTATGATGGACTGAAATACCTTTGTTCTTAAATTTTGTTTCTAAAATAGATGCAATATGAGAAGAGCCTTTCGCACGATATTTGATTTCGTATAACTCAGGGGGAAAACCTCCAAAATCATAAATTGTTTCATACTCGTTATCTGATGAGGAAATCGTTAATACTTCACTTTCCCAATGAGCAGTGAAAATAACAATTGCTTTCGGTTTATATGTTTCTCCAAGTGTTTTTAAAAATCGTGTATAGTCTGTATCTTGAATAGCGAGCATAGGCGAACCATGTGCTAAAAATAATGATGGCATCATAATAGTAGGAACCTCCTAAAAATTATATAGTTACTTTATGTAAGTAACTATATAATTTTATTTTGGATTCGTCAAGAAATTAGTTTAAAAGCAAGTCTGAAAAATACATCATTTGTCATAATGAAAGCAATTACATATAATATAAAATAAGAAAAGTGAATGGATATTCATTTTCTTAAAGCTATACATAATAGAGTTGGGGGCTGACGAAATGAATGTACAGGAAAGTTTCGTTACGGCATTGGATGGATCGGAAATTTATTTGCGTAAGTGGTTACCAGAAGGAGATCCGAGAGGAATTATTCAAATTGCACATGGCATGACAGAGCATGCAGGGGTGTATACAGAATTTGTAGATGCTTTATTGGAAGCAGGGTATGGTGTTTATGCGCATGATCATAAAGGACATGGGAAAACAGTAAAAAAAGAAGAAGATTATGGTCATTTTGAACCAAATATAGGCTGGAATCAAGTTGTATCGGATGTTATCTTTGTTTCAGAAAAGATAAAAGAAGAGCAGTCAAGTCCTTTGTTTTTACTTGGACATAGTATGGGTTCTTTTTTATCAAGACGTGCTGTACAACTTAGAGGCGAATTATATGATGGATTTCTGATTTCAGGAACAGGTGGAAATCCAGGGCTTTTAGGAGCTATTGGTCATAAAGTAGCAACAATCGAAATGAAATTGCGTGGGGCAAAAACGAAAAGTCCAATGTTAAACTTTTTATCTTTCGGAAACTTCAATTCGAACTTTAAGCCAAATCGTACAAAATTTGATTGGTTATCTTCAGATAATAATCAAGTTGATAAATATATTGCGGATCCGTTATGTGGTTTCATTTGTACGACGAGTTTTTACCGAGAATTATTTTCTGGTGTATTAGAAGTAAATAAACTAGAAGAATACAAGAAGACGCCAAAGAATCTTCCAATACATATATTCTCTGGTGATCGTGATCCTGTTGGCGATATGGGGAAAGGTGTAAAAGAAGTATATGAAAACTATAAAAAATGTGGTGTGAAAGACGTGACACTACGTTTATATGAAAATGGTAGACATGAAATGTTTCATGAAGTAAATAAGGATGAAGTATTTAAAGATTTAATTTCGTGGTTAGATGCGCATAATAAATGAGAAAGATAATCCCAAACTGTTTGTAGTTTGGGATTATTTATTATACAGAAATAGGGGCAATAAATTCTTAAATTCACTTTACTTAATAAAAAATAAAAAAATATTGTATGAGAGGAAACCTCACTTTTCTGAAGTGAGGTTTTTTGTAGTAACGAAGTAATAGTGAATAAAACTAATTTTAAAAGTAATTTAAAATTAAACTTTTTATAAAGCAACAGATGCTCGTTCATAATAGTAGTATAATAGTGAATGAGGTGTTAATAGAATGGAAGATAGAACGTTAGGTTTATTACTAGATGTTGTTGGGGAACTATTTTCAGATGAAATTTCAATTGCTGTTTCGAATACGAAAGAATATATTTACTATCGGCCAAGTAAACGAATTGATTTAAAGATTAGTGTCGGGGATCCTATAAAGGAAGGAACGATTGCTCATAAAGCGATGGTGATGAATCAAAAAACATCTGAGTTTATGAATCGGGATGTTTTTGGTATTCCTTATCATGGAATGGCTGTACCATTTTCAAACAATGGAAAGCTTGAAGGGTGCGTGACGGCAATTTATCCAGCTTTAACGGATGGAAAGTCAGTTGTTACTTTAAAAACAACAGACGGCTGGATTCCGGTTCCTTTTTCAAAGGTTATGTATTTAGAGGCTAAAGATAAAAAGACGTATGTGAATTCAGAAGAGTTATCAGGAACACATAAATACTCTCTGCAAGAATTCGAATACTTGCTTCCGAAAGATTCATTTATTAGATGTCACCGTTCGTTTATTGTAAATGTTAATCATATTAAAGCGATTTATCCTGATACCCATTCTACTTTTGTACTTTCGATGGATAATGGTGAGAGAGTACCAGTTAGTCAATCATACGCTAGTTATTTCCGTAAACTTCTAGGATTCTAAATTTTTCTGCTTTAGAACCTAGATTTGCTGTTCTGTCTGAATTTTCGGCATTGTATACTAAAATCCCTATTTTGATAGTGTTAATGTGTAAAATAATTATGAATATTCAATGAGAGAGGGATTACATATGGAGAACAATTTAGATAGAATCAGAGATCAACGTCTAAAAGATCGGGTAGTTACACCTGAAGAAGCAGCTTCCTGGATTCAAAGTGGAATGACTTTAGGCTTAAGTGGGTTTACACGTGCAGGTGATGTAAAAGCAGTCCCATTTGCGCTTGTAAACCGAGTTAAGAATGATGAATCTTTTAAAGTAAATGTTTATACTGGGGCTTCTTTAGGATCGGATGTAGACAAATTATTTGCTGAGGCAGGAATTTTAGGGAAAAGATTACCTTTCCAAGCTGACGCTACTATGCGAAAAGGAATTAATAACGGAGACTTTTTATTTGTGGATCAACACTTGTCTCATACAGCAGAGTTACTCCGTGCTGACGTCCTGGATATAGATTTCGCTATTTTGGAAGCGGTTGCGATTACAGAGGACGGAATGATTATTCCAACCACTTCAATTGGAAATTCCTTAGCGTTTTCCTTAAATGCTAAGTCTATTATTATTGAAATGAATATGGCTCAATCCGCGCAATTAGAGGGGCTACATGATCTATATGAACCAGGTAAACAAGGGGAGAGGCTTCCAATTCCGCTTGTGAAAACAGATGACCGAATTGGAACAATCGGTATTCCAATTGATCCTGAAAAAGTAAAGGGAATTGTGTTTACGAATCAATTGGATTCGCCATCGACAATTGTTCCTCCGGATGAAGAAACTGTTATTATGGCACAGCATTTAATAGAATTCCTTCGAGAAGAAGTCAAAGTAGGCCGATTAACAAATCGTTTAGCGCCGTTACAATCAGGAATTGGTTCAGTGGCTAACGCCGTATTGCATGGAATGTTAGATTCAGAATTTGAAGATTTAGAAGTATATTCCGAGGTTTTACAAGATGCAGTTTTTGATCTTATGGATGCTGGAAAAGTCAATTTTGCTTCTTGTTGTTCTATCACGCTTTCTGAAGAGAAAATGCAACAAGTATTTTCTAACTTTGAAAAATATCGTGACAAATTAATGATGCGTCCACAAGAGATTTCCAATCATCCTGAAATTATTCGTCGCCTTGGATTAATCTCAATTAATACTGCATTAGAATTAGATATATACGGAAATGTTAACTCTACTCACGTTTTAGGTACAAAAATGATGAATGGTATTGGTGGGTCTGGTGATTTTGCAAGAAATGCTCGCCTAGCTATCTTTGTTACTAAATCGATTGCGAAAGGTGGTAACATTTCAAGTATCGTTCCTTTCGTTTCTCATGTAGACCATACTGAACATGATGTAGATGTTATCGTCACTGAACAGGGATATGCCGACTTAAGGGGACTTGCGCCAAGAGAAAGAGTGGAACTTATTATTGAGAATTGCGCACATCCAATGTATCGTGAACAGCTACGAGCTTATTACGAAGAAGCAAAAATAAGAGGTGGACAAACTCCTCATATTTTAGAAAAAGCTTTTTCTTGGCATACGAACTATGCTAAAAATGGAACAATGCTTGAAGCGGTAGTAGAAACTGTATAGGTTTGTATCGTACGAAATAGTAAAACGAATGAGTGAGCTTGAAGATTAAATTTTAGAAAAAGAGAACGCCAACTTTTAGGGATGGCGTTCTTTTTCTTTAAAAAAATTGTTGAAAATCGTACTGATTATAATAAAGATTTATAAAATCAATTTCTATTTTATGGAAATTAAAGGTTTTTTTGAAGTGCTTTCCGAATCAATTTAGTAGTGTACATATTGAAAGTGAGGAAAAAGAATCATGAAGATAAGAGAAGCATTATTAAGTGAAGCAAATGAATTAAGTGAACTCGCACTGCATTCAAAAGCAACGTGGAATTATAGTGAAGAATTCATACTTGCTTGTAAGGAAGATTTAACAATTACGGAAGAGTACATAAAAAATAATTTTGTATATGTTTTAGTAAACGATAATGCGAAGATTGGTTTTTTCTCATTTTTACGTAATGATAAAGCTCTCGATTTCTTGTACATTCATCCTCATTACAAAGGAAAAGGTTACGGGAAAATACTTTGGGAGTATGTAATAGAAAAAGCCAATGAACTAGGATTAAAAAGTTTTACAATTGATAGTGATCCGAATGCAAAAGGATATTACTTGAAAATGGGAGCACAGTTAATAGGAGAGACACCATCAACTGTCTTTAAGGGTCGTGTACTGCCTCTTTTGAAATATGATGTGTAAAACTATTAATAGTAGGGGAAGATTAGAATGGATGATGTAAAGGAAAAAAGAATATATGAAGCACTAATAAAATCGTGGTCGATTGAAACGAGTTCAAAGTGGACAATTGAAAACCCAGCAAAGGGACAATGTGGTGTTACAGCTCTTGTCGTTCAAGACATATACGGAGGAGAAATTAAAAAGACAAAAGTAAGAGAGGTATGGCACTTTTATAACTTTATAGATGGGCAGAGATTTGATTTTACAGAGACTCAATTCAATGGGAAATTGAATTATATGGATGAAAAGTCAAATCGGGAAGAAGCATTTGCAGATACAAATGAAAAGCAATATAACATTTTGAAGGGAAAAATAACGAAAGAATTAAAATTATCTTTTGACTCTTAATCTTTAATAAGTTACTATAATGGTGGTAACTTATTAAAGGGAACTTCATAGAGTTGAAAGGGGAAATACTTTTGAAAACAACTTATGTAAACGCTACAATTGTAACGATGAATGAACAAAACGAAGTGATAGAAAATGGATATATCATTGTAGAAAATGATCAAATTATAGATGTAAAGAGCGGAGAATTCGCTAATGATTTTGAAGTAGATGAAGTAATTGACATGAAAGGAAAGTGGGTTTTACCAGGGCTTGTAAACACACATACACACGTTGTAATGAGTCTCTTAAGAGGTATTGGCGATGATATGTTATTACAACCATGGCTGGAGACGAGAATTTGGCCACTTGAAAGTCAGTTTACTCCAGAGCTTGCGGTTGCTAGTACGGAATTAGGATTACTTGAAATGGTGAAAAGTGGTACAACATCATTTTCTGACATGTTTAATCCAATTGGAGTAGATCAAGATGCAATTATGGAAACGGTATCAAGGAGTGGAATGCGAGCTGCTGTTTCAAGAACTTTATTTAGCTTCGGAACGAAAGAGGATGAAAAGAAAGCAATTGAAGAAGCTGAGAAATATGTGAAGCGTTACTATAAAGAAAATGGCATGTTAACTACGATGGTTGCACCGCATAGTCCATATACATGTTCTACAGAACTGTTAGAAGAATGCGCACGTATTGCAGTAGAAAATCAAACGATGGTCCATATTCATCTTTCGGAAACAGAGCGTGAAGTACGTGATATTGAAGCACAATATGGAAAACGTCCAGTAGAATATGCAGCGAGCTGCGGATTGTTTAAACGCCCAACAGTTATTGCACACGGTGTAGTATTAAATGACGATGAGCGTGCATTTTTAGCAGAACATGACGTTCGAGTAGCTCATAATCCGAATAGTAATTTAAAACTAGGTTCTGGTATAGCGAATGTAAAAGCGATGCTAGAAGCAGGAATAAAAGTAGGAATTGCAACAGATAGTGTTGCGTCTAACAATAATTTAGACATGTTTGAAGAAATGCGCATAGCGACTTTACTACAAAAAGGTATTCACCAAGATGCAACAGCATTACCAGTTGAAACAGCTCTTTCTCTTGCGACAAAAGGAGCTGCGGAAGTAATCGGGATGAAACAAACAGGGTCACTAGAAGCTGGTAAGTGTGCTGATTTTATTACGATTGACCCGTCTAACAAGCCGCATCTACAACCAGCAGATGAAGTGTTATCACACCTTGTATATGCTGCGAGTGGTAAAGATATAAGCGATGTAATTATTAACGGAAAACGTGTCGTTTGGAATGGCGAATGTAAAACGTTAGATGAAGAGCGTATTATATTTGAAGCACGTCGTTATAAACGAGGTCTGCAAAGATAGATAATTATGTGGCAGTTGAAAAAGCTATCCTTTTAAAAGGATAGCTTTTTTCTTGAACGAATAAATATTCAAAAGAATGTCGCATCTTTCTGTTAGTATTTCTGCTATAATATATTACGCTTTATAATATTTTATATTTAAGGAGAACAACTCATGAAGCGAAAAAAGAGCCATTTAATGGTAATGGCACTTGTTACATCTTTATTATTAACAGCTTGTAATAATAAAGCGAATAAAAGTGATACAGAGGTTAAAAAACAAGTGTTAAATGTAACAGTATCAGAAGAAATTCCTTCTCTGGACACTGCGAAAACAATGGATGGTACATCAGCCCACGTTATGCAGAATATATTTGAGGGGTTATATGTATTAAATGATCAAGATCAGCCTATTCCAGCAGTAGCAAGATCGTTTAAAAGAAGTGAAGATGGTAAGAAATATACATTTGATTTGCGTAAAGATGCAAAATGGTCAAATGGGGATAATGTAACAGCAAATGATTTTACATTTGCTTGGAAACGTGCAATTACCCCTGAAACAGCCTCTCAATATGCGTCCATGCTCTTTTATGTAAAAAATGCGAAAGAGATCAATAAGGGAACAATGCCTCTTGATGCACTTGGGGTTAAAGCGATAAATAATTATACGTTAGAAGTTGAACTCGAACAGTCAATTCCGTATTTTTTACAGTTGTTAGCACTACCTATATACTTACCACAGCATGAGTCATTTTTGAACGAACAAGGAAACAATTATGCATTGGAACCTAGTAATCTCATATATAACGGTCCATTTGTATTAGAAAAATGGAAGCATGAACAAGAGTTTCAATTAAAGAAGAATGCTACATATTGGGATCGAAAGAAAGTGAAATTAGACGAAATAAACTTTCATATCGTAAAGGATACAATGACAGCTGTAAATTTATATGAAGCCGGAGATTTAGATCGAGTACCTATTAATTCGCAAGTTGTAGACAAGTATAAAGGGAATAAGGAATTACATATGTCGAGTGATCCTGGAATTGCTATGCTTCGTTTTAATGAAAAAAATAACGCGTTAGCAAATAAAAAGGTGCGTCAATCTATTTCATTAGCGTTAAATAAAGATGATTTCGTTGCTCACTTTATTAATAACGGAGCAAAACCTGCAAGTGGACTTGTACCAGTTGGTCATGTAAATGAAGTGACTGGTAAAGATTTTAGAAAAGAAAATGGAGATATTTCCTCATATGATTTGCAAAATGCAAAAAAACTTTGGGAAGAAGCGAAAAAAGAGCTTGGGGTAGAACAAGTAAACCTAGAGTTCTTAACGTTCGAACAAGATAATGCAATACGTATGGCAGAATACATAAAAGGTGATTTAGAGAAGAATTTGCAAGGGTTAACGATACAAATTAAACAACAGCCATTTAAGCAAAAATTACAGTTAGAACAAATAGGTGATTATGATATAACTATGGCAAATTGGGGACCTGACTATAAAGACCCAATTAGTTATTTAGAGTTATTTACGACAGGGAATCCGAATAATAAAATGAATTATTCTAATGTTCGTTACGATGAATTAATAAAGAAAGCGAAAACGGATTTTGTACTAGATACGGAAAATCGATGGAAAGCGTTGCGAGAAGCCGAGCAGGTATTATTAGAAGATGCTGCGGTGGCGCCGCTTTATCATATTGGCTCAGCATATGTACAAAAGGATTATGTAAAAGGAATTGAAAAGCATCAATTTGGTGGTATTTATACTTATAAGAATGCTTATATTACTAATGAATAAATACAAAAAACCTTACTTTTTAAAAGTAAGGTTTTTTTACAGAGGACCGGGAAATCCTTTGGTGGTGTTCCTAGCATATAAAGAAGAGAAGTGCAAAATTGTAGTTACACATTCATAAGAAGTTGCAACAAATAATATTGAGCAGTTTGTTTAAGTAAAGAGAAGAATAGAAATATAGCATACAAGGCAGCATACAAGCATTTTCTTTCTGTAACTATGTTTGTTTTTAATTATATAAAAAAATATTAGGTTATATATTTTGTCCTTGGTATACTTAAAAGGTAATTTGGGGTATTAAGATGAATTGATAGAGGTGTTTGTGTGGAATTATTTGAGTATTATAAAAAAAGGGGGCGGTTTAAGTGTTTAATTGGGACAGGGATTTTTCTCTTTGGATTATATTGTCTGTATAATAGTTGGGGTGATGTTAATTGGGGAGAAATAATATTTATGGTTATAGCTTCGTTTGTTTTTGGGGGGATTGGATTTTGGCAATTAAGAAAAGGGAACTTATTAGAAGAGAATATAGCTAAAAATGATTTGAAGTTTTGGGATATTGATACTTATGTTTTACTAGAATTACCTCAAAATAATAAACATTACGGTTTATATACTCCCGATGGGGCCTATATAGTAGGAACAACTATGGTTTCAACTGATATAATTTCTTCAAAATTACCTTTTTTAAAAAACAAGCAAGTTATTGGATTGGAAGCAAAGGATGGGGAAACTCTTGCATATTTTCATAGTGAAGTTGAAAACTATGATTGGGCTATTTATGACTCAAATTATAATTGTGTAGGTATGTTTAAAGAAAATATGATACAAGGATTTGGAATGGTACGTGGTTCTTTAATGAATGAAAAAGAGATAAGACTTTCTGAAGTAGAAGTTGAATTTGATTTTTTCGAAACTTCTTTTCGTACAATGGATAACCGGATATTAATAAACTGTAAAAGAGGATATATGCCTTTGGAATGGAGCGAAAGATTCGGATTAAATGTACCTATTATTAAATTAGGTAATAATATTTCTAATGCTGAAAATATATTTGGTTTAGGGGTTCTTTTCTACATTTTAGAAACAATTAAAGTAAGAAAAAGTAGGGTTTTTAATGATTAGAGTTTCAAAAATTATTTAAAAAAGAAATTGAAGAAAAGCAGTGATTCTTTTTAGGTGTTGGTGTTTTTGAAATAGTTAAAGAATGAATCTTAATTCACATATACATAAAAAAGGGGAATTTCTATGAAATCATTACGTTTATTTATGATTCTCACTCTTGTTGTATTGTTAAGCGCGTGCAATACAGCGACACAAGTTACAAAGGTTCAAAAAAATGGCGAAACGACTTTAAAAATTGGTTCTCTGCAAGGGTATTACGATGTACAAACACTTAAAGCTGAAAAAGGAAATGTGGAAATCCCTTATGAAGCAGCTGTTGAAGAAGGTACGATTTTATTACAAGTTACAAAAGATGATAAGGTTATTTATGAAGAAGAAATCACTTCTCAAAAAGAAGGTTTGCTTTCTTTTGAAGCTTCAAAATCCGGATCATATGATTTAATTGTACGCGTGAAGGGTGAAAAAGAGAAAGCAAAAGAAATTCAAATACATACTAAGCTATGAAAAAACGGTAAGTGGAGTGCACCCGCTTGCCGTTTCCATTTTCAGTTGATTCTGTCACAACATATGTTTATCAATTTAAGAGGTAATCTTCCGAAATTCCTAATGAAGTTAAAATAAGAGATCAACAAAAAATATGTTACAACCTTGGCGTGGTAGTAACGGAATTTATAACTCTCTTTTACACGATAAAAAGACTGGGTTTGATACATTTTTATTCGAAAGAGATGTAGATGGTAAAAAGCAAGTAGTAGTATTTAGGAGAAGGGACATAAGGTGATGCTCTTTTTGGAGAAGGTGTACTAGATCTTACTACCGATATTGATTATATATGGGGGGAAATAAGTTGAAAAGCATTGAAGTTCTAAATACATATATTGAAGGGAGTTCTGTTTCAATCCCTACGTGGTTAAAGCATCTAATTGAGGCAGAGGAGATACATCAAAACTATGAGAATGTACAAGTACTTGGTGCATTAAAAACAGATGCGGTGTTGTACTATGTATACCGTACGCTGCAAGTGTTGGATGGACTGTCTTTAGATGAAGAAGCATATCGTATTATTGAAAAGGTACTAACGTATAGTGAGCTTGCAAAGGTAGGATCTTTAAAACAGCGGGAGCAATGGAAGAAAAAAGGGATTAATCTATTGGTACATAACGAGGGTTCTGCTGATATCTTTAGTGATATTCAGTTTATTGAACGTGTAGAGACAAACTTAAACTCTACTGAGTATTTGTTTATTCAAGATTTAATTAGAACACATGGATTAATCGGGCAGTATATACGCGGGGAGGCTCGTTTGGACTCTCATGTTGATTTAATTAACACATATAAAGAAGAATACGGAGACGTTAGGTTAAAGGAGATTCTATACTATCTTAACCAATGCATTATTGAGGGCGTATCAAAAGCTTTGTGGAGTGAAGTGAAGAACGATGTGAAGATTACAATTGATGGTCTGTTTGATGGTTATATGGAGCCATTTACTTCTCGTATACATAGACTCACGCCAAAACATAAGGAGTCAGCATTTGAAAAAGATATAATTATGGGGAGCGAGAAGGGTGACGTTCAAACATTCCTATCTAATAAGGATTTGTGGTATGTAGAACCTTCTATGCATGCTCTTAGCTTTGAGGATATTTGGACAGTTTTTGTTATGTTAAAGAATGAGATAGGCACTAGAAAAGTTCAGCATATACATTTCGAGAAATTGATGCAGCAGCTACATTATGATTTCAAAGGCGAAAAAAAGGACAACGTGTATCGTAAGCGAGTTATTGAGAAGTATCTACGGGAGTACCGTGAGAACGAGAAACCGAATACAACGCATGTTTCTTTTCAGGTTAAAGTCGATGAAGATATGAAGACTGCGTATGTGTCGTTTCGGTTTTCTGCTGTAGGTGAGGCGTTAATTACCTTCTGTGTAGAGGCAGAAAAGATAGATATGATGCATGCTCGGGCAAATGTGCTGCTGTTTGATTTCTTCGGGTTACGAAAGGATGCATATGATAGATTCCATAACGAAGAAGTGTATCTGGAGCATATGAATAGCTCGGCTGATGATAAACGAATTATTCTTGATTATATAAAGGGAGATACGATTGTAGATGTCGGAGCCGGTGGTGGTGTCATGCTAGACATGATTGAAGAAGAGACCGAGGATAAACGAATCTACGGTATCGATATTTCCGAAAACGTGATTGATACGTTGAAAAAGAAGAAGCAGGACGAGGGGCGTTCTTGGAACGTCATTAAAGGGGATGCAATCAATTTAAGCAGCTCATTTGAAAAAGAATCGGTTGATACGATTGTATATTCTTCTATCCTTCATGAGCTGTTCTCTTATATCGAGTATGAAGGTAGGAAATTTAATCATGAAGTAATTAAAAAGGGGCTGCAGAGTGCTTATGAGGTGTTAAAGCCAGGAGGCCGTATTATCATTCGTGATGGCATCATGACCGAAGATAAAAGGTTAATGCGGGTGATTCGTTTTAAAGATGCAGGCGGAATGAAGTTCTTAGAGCAGTATGTCCAAGAATTTAAGGGGCGTATAATCCAGTATGAGGTACTTGCAGACAATACAGTCAAAATGCCTGTTAATGATGCAATGGAGTTCTTATATACGTATACTTGGGGTGAGGATTCCTTTGTTCATGAAGTGCAGGAGCAGTTTGGAATTTTTACGCCAAACGACTATAAGGACTTCGTAAAGGGTATCTTTGGAGATAAAGTAAATATCGTTCAAGCTATGAACTATTTGCAGGATGGATATACAAACCATCTTAGCGAGAAAATCGAGTTTACAGATGAGTCTGGGAATGCTGTTACGCTACCAGATAGTACGTTCTTTATGGTTTTAGAAAAGAGGTAATGATGTTGAAAGACTTTAAAAATATAATTTTAAGAAACTTAATTTAATAGTCTTCAGTTAAATAGCGTATTTTTAGAGTAATGAAAAATTCCTAATTTCTTAACTTTATACCGAGAAACATATCCAAGTGGGGTATTGACGATTAAAACCGGGAATATTAGAACAAATTCGCTAGCTGAAATCTATCGAAACTCCCCTGTTTTTCAAAATCTTCGTAATCCTGACAAGTATAAGGGAAAGTGTGGTGTTTGTGAGTTTCGATATGTTTGTGGGGGATCTCGTTCTAGAGCATATGCAATGACGGGGGATTATATGGAAAGTGAGCCTTTCTGCGTATACGTACCAAAAGCATTGCGAAAACAGAAAAAGAACATAAAAAAGGGCTATGAGTAAAAGCTTACTCACAGCCCTTTTTTAATGTTTTATAATGTATAGTACTTCGCATCCGTCATTAAAAATTCGCTACCTATAACTGTTGTACTGAAACAAGTTTTTTACACATGTATTCTACTAAACCGATTTTAATAAAGAATAAAAATTCGTATCATAGGGAATGTCATCTTGATACATATAATTTTTTAGAACGCCTTCTTTTTCAAAGCCTAATTTTAATAGTACTTTATTGGAAGCTTCATTTTCAAGAAATACAATTGCTCCGATCCGCTTTAAATGAATCGTATGGAAACCGTATGATATAACCTCAGAAACAGCTTCAGTCGCATATCCTTGTCCCCAGTGTTCAGGCAAAAAGGCATAACTTATATTGGCTCGTTTATGCTCAGAAGACCAATCGTGAAAACCAATGGTACCGATGAGTTCTTTCTTGTCTTTTAATTCGATTCCCCATTTTATACCGTTTCTTGCATTGTAACTCAACTTAAAGTTATGAATGATTTGTTTCACTTGATCAACATCTTGTAACGGTTTTTGGCCATAATAGCGCAGTACATTAGTATTAGAAAAGCATTGTAGTATACGCGGTGCATCTTCTTCGGTAAGTTCTCTTAAAATAAGTCTTTCAGTTTTTAATAAAGGAAACATATTTTCGCTCCTTTTCACATGAAAATAGAATGTATTTGTTATTATATAATTTAATCTGAAAATAAAGATTATTCAAGGTGTAAGGAAGTTATTGGCTGGAAATAGATTGTAAAATTTATTTTAAAAAGACTTTATAGGATTAATACAAATAATGAAAAAAAGGGTACTCCAAATTAAAATTGGAATACCCTTTTTTCATTACCCTACAAATGTTTGATACAGTAAGAAGATATTTAAAACGATAACGAGTGCTGCAATTATCCAAGCGATAAATGTTGTTATACGGTGGTTAACGAGTGCACCCATAATCTTTTTGTTACTTGTAAACATAATAAGTGGCACTAGTGCAAATGCAATACCGAATGATAAGACGACTTGGCTCATGACTAGAGCGTAAGTTGGATTTACACCTAAAGCGATAATAACTAATGGTGGAATCATTGTAATAAATCGGCGTAAGTATAACGGAATATGCATGCGAATGAAACCTTGCATAATAATATCACCCGACATTGTACCGACAGAAGAGCTAGATAGCCCTGCTGATAAGAGCCCAATTCCAAACAAAGCAGCTGATACAGGACCTACTAAGTTGGTAAATTGAGTGTAAGCAACATCTAAATCTTCAACGTGCAAGCCGTTTTTAAAGAATAGTGCAGCAGCAACAATTAACATACTTGCATTAATTGCTCCAGCAATAACCATTGCAATAATAATATCGATAAATTCGAAACGAAAAATCTTTTTCTTTTGTTCGTCAGTTGTTCCGACCACACGGCGTTGTGTTAATGCAGAATGCAAGTATATTGCATGCGGCATAACTGTCGCACCTAAAATCCCTGCTGCAAGTAATATACTGTCTACACCTTGGAATTTTGGAATAAATAGTCCTGAAAGAAGGGGACTTAATTCTGGTTTTGCATAAAAAACTTGAATCCCAAAAGCAATTACTACAATGAAAATCATTCCTGTAATAATAGCTTCTAGTGGACGAAATCCTCTACGTTGAAATTCAAGGATAATAAATGATCCGGCTGCTGTAATTAAAGCGGCAGGTAGCATCGGGATTCCAAATAGTAAGTAAAGCCCCAATGCAGCTCCAATAAATTCCGCTAAATCTGTAGCCATAATAACTAGTTCACCTTGTATCCATAAACCGATAGACACAGGCTTTGGAAAGTTTTCACGAGCTATTTCGGGTAAATTGTTTCCTGTAGCAATTCCTAATTTAGCTGATAAAGTTTGGATTAATACAGCCATTAAGTTAGAGGCGAGTATAACCCATAATAGTAAATATCCATATTGTGAACCAGCTGCGATATTTGTAGCAAAGTTGCCAGGATCAATATAAGCAACGGACGCTATAAAAGCGGGTCCTAAAAATGGTAACAGTCTTTTCCAGCCTTTTGTTTCTCCACTTAAAGCTAAGTGAGCTGATTGTACGGTTGTACTTTCAGAAGGGAGATGTTCATCTTTTGTTATATCTTTATTCATAGTAGTTTTCCCCTTTAAAATGTTAACTTGATGAAATTATTGTATTTATTCTTACTCATTATTTCAATACATTTAGATATGTTATATGATAATTTCATTTGAACACGAAAGTTTCCTTAATGCAAATTATATGCCTTTATGCAATGGATGGTGTGATAACGTAAAATAAATTGGGAGTTTATGGTGTGATGACGTGGGGAAACATAATAAATTAAAGGGTCAATTTTGAAATTTATGTGAACATAAAGCCGATAATCCAGCATATTAATTGATGGAATTGCATTTGTATGATATATAATATATTGGGATTACAACATAACCATAGTGTTTTGATGTGTAATCTTGTTTTTTATTTTTGTTAACTGATAGAAAATAGTATAAAGAAAAGAAAATGGGATTCATTTTCTTATTATATATGTTTTGATATGAACGTTAACTTATACATGATTTTAAAAATTAGATAGGTGGTAGAAATACATTGGCAACTACAAAACCATACAGAGTATTACTATATTACATGTACACAACAATTGAAAACCCAGAAGAATTCGCGGCAGAGCATTTAGAATTTTGTAATTCACTTGAATTAAAAGGAAGAATTCTTGTAGCGAAAGAAGGTATTAACGGAACTTGTTCTGGAACTGTAGAACAAACAGAGAAATACATGGAAGCAATGAACAATGATCCACGTTTTGACGGTATCGTATTTAAAATAGATGAAGCTGATGGTCATGCATTCAAGAAAATGCACGTGCGTCCTCGTCCAGAGTTAGTTACACTTCGTCTAGAAGATGACATTAACCCACACGAAATAACTGGGAAGTATTTAGAGCCAAAAGATTTTTATGAAGCAATGAAACAAGAAGATACAGTTATCATTGATGCACGAAATGATTATGAGTTTGATTTAGGTCACTTCAAAGGTGCGATTAAACCTGATATCGAATCATTCCGTGAATTACCAGATTGGATTCGTGAAAATAAAGAAGTACTTGAAGGTAAAAAGATTTTAACTTATTGTACAGGCGGAATTCGTTGTGAGAAGTTTTCTGGTTGGTTAGTTCGTGAAGGCTATGAAGATGTAAGTCAGCTTCACGGCGGAATTGTAACGTACGGAAAAGACCCAGAGGTACAAGGTGAGCTTTGGGATGGACAATGTTACGTGTTCGATGAGCGTATTGCTGTACCAGTAAACCAAAAAGAACATGTTATCGTTGGTAAAGACCACTTTACAGGTGAACCTTGTGAGCGCTATGTAAACTGTTCAAATCCAGAATGTAATAAGAAAATTTTATGTTCTGAAGAAAACGAAGCGAAATATTTACGTGCATGTTCTCATGAATGTCGTGTAAGTCCACGTAACCGCTACGTAATACAACATGAATTAACGGAAGAGCAAGTAGCTGCTGCATTAGAGCAAATCGAAGCAGGGAAGTAAACTGAATTCGTATAATAAAAGGGGTACTCCAAGTTTTATTTTGGAGCACCCTTTTTTTATTATCCGGTCCTGTCATTTGTCGGTAAGTCGATATATTAAAAAAATCGCTGATATATTTCGAGTTGCGCCGATATAATCGGAAAATCGCTCATAAAAATTTCACTTACTGCAGCGCACCAAGAATTTGAAAATAACCTTTTTTAATTTTTATCTTCTTTCTCTTTAACGGCAGAAAGTACAGTTTGTTTTACCCAAGCTTTTCTTCGTTTATGTTGTAGACCCCATTGGTATAAACTTTGGGCTCCTAAAATAAGTGAAATGACAATGCCGCTAATCGCAATTAATAGAGCGAAAAATTCAAGAGGTGACGATATTTTGTTTGAATCGGTGTTTCTTAAAAGGTCAATCATAGTAAACCCTAACATTTGGCCCACTACAGAGTAGAGCGTTAAAATTAACAATAAGAGGCTATCTTTTTTAGAGGCGACATTTTCTTGATATTTAAACAAACTATCAAGATTTTGTTTCGCGTTCGAGTATAGAACCTCAATATTAAAAAGTTTTCTTAAACGAAAGAAAATATCTTCACTTTGTGATTGGGATACTAATTCTAAAGAAAAATAATTAGCAGTGAACGAATTGATCGAATAAATTAATTTCTCTATTTCATTAGTATCTTGTTCAATGTTTAGCTCAGCATAGGCGTTAGCCATTTTTAATAAAACAATTTTATGGAATAGGTTTAATAATAAAGCGTAATAAAATTCTCCGTACATTTGACTAGCAAGTTTAGCGATTTTACGTTCTCCTTCATTTGTTACACATGTAAAAATATGTTCTTCCATTATGAAATAACGATTTGGAGCCCATCTCTGGTAAGCGTGTTTTTTTAAATAGTCATGAATGTAAGGAAGGTTATTTGCGCTCACATATGGCTTACCATCACTTGTTAATCCGGAAAGACTAGAAGTACGATAAACATCCACTTCATTAAGCTCCATACCTTCTTTTAGTGACAATAAAGTTTGGACGTACATTCTTTGGTCTTCGAAGAAAGGGAAGGTTTGAAAGTATGAACTTCTTAATCTCTTCTTTTCAAAGAAATCAGTTACGCCATGAAATAAATAACCAAAAATGAATTTTTCAACTTGGGAATACTTTTTTCCGTTACATTCAATACAAATAGTTTCATTTGTATCATTTTTAGTTTCAAGTACACGGAAGCGAGCAGCGAATTCGATTGCTTCAGATAAAGTCATGTTTGGAGCAGTGTTTACTTCTGTTCGAATTGTTAAGAAGCCAAGTTCATAAGGACAAAGTGTGACATCAATAGAGTGTATCTTGAATGGGATTGAAATACGGTTTGTTGTTAAATGTCCAGTTAAGTTAAGGTCCTTTGAATAACGTTGCAAGCCCTTTTGATGCTCTGAGTGAGGAAAGAGAATTTTATTTGTAAATGAAAGATAGTATGCTTCCATATTTTGATGTGAAACTTTAAACTCCCCATAATATGTATTTTCATCATCGAGATGATCGAGCCGAAAAGGACGAAAATCGTTTTTTTGTAAGAAAGGGAACATCTCTTGTTCATATCCAGCTTTAAACGAAAACGGGAATATAAATTGAAATATAGCTGTTGCTACACCTTTTTCCTCAATTGATTGTATTGCCTCCATCTACATTGTGTCCTTTCCATATATGCTATAGAAACAACATGCCCAAATTTATTTGAAAATAACCACTCTTTTATACTCAATTGAGAGTGAAAATTCAGCTTATTTAGCAGAGGACATGTATAATGTTATGTATACTAAAAGTTATAAAATTTTATTTTGAAAAGGGGGATGCTGTATGCGGATTTTAGTATTAGGCGCTGGTGGAGTCGGAGGATTTTTTGGTGGCAGATTAGTCGAAAAGGGAGAAGATGTCACGTTTCTTGTCCGTAGTAAACGGAAAAAACAATTAGAGGAAAGAGGACTTGTAATCCGAAGTGTTAACGGGGATTTTTCCTTCCGACCGAAATTAATAACGAAAGAAGAGCGAACTTCTCCATTTGATGTTATTTTATTTTCAACAAAAGCGTATCACTTAAACGAGGCAATTCAAGATTTGAAGCCGTTTGTTGGCGAAAATACTGTAATCATTCCATTGTTAAATGGTATCGCTCATTTATCGCTATTACAAAAAGAATTCGGCGAAGAAAAAGTAATTGGCGGTTTATGCTTTATCGAGACGACGTTAAACGATCAAGGAGAAATTGTACAAACCAGCGCTGCCAACAGACTTGTGTTTGGAGAAATTAAGTCTCAAAATTCAGAGAGAGTAAAGCATATTTCTAAAGCATTTTCAGGTACGAAATCTAGTTTTGTTTTAAGTGAAAATATTACGCAAGATATGTGGCATAAATATTTATTTATTACTGTAATGTCAGGTGTGACAACGTTAATGCGTGCACCAATTGGACCAATCCGTGAAAGTGAAGGCGGCCGTGATTTTATCCGTAATGTGTTTGAGGAATCTGTACAAATCATGAGAGTATTAGGAGCTCCAGTAAAGGCTAATATTGCCCAGGAACATATGAAAACGATTGATAAAATTTCGTATGATATGAAGTCATCAATGCAACGTGATATGGAAAAGGGTTCGTTTATTGAAGGGAAGCACTTGCAAGGATATTTACTGGATGTAGCAGAGAAATTTTCTATAGCGGCACCATTATTAGAATCTATATATCAAAATTTAAAGGTGTATGAAGAGATGACCTTTAACAAATCTGTAATAGAATTAGATGTATGAAAAAATAAAAAAGATAGCAATATATAAGTGTATTGCTATCTTTTTTATTTTTTTGTATGACAAATTATTTATTTCTTTTCGTTCTATCTGTCAAATTTATTTCCTGTTCACGTTTACCATATAACTGATTAATTTCATTTGCTACTGCATCTAAATATGAATCGGAAAAAATAGGCTTCTTTTCTTTAGACATATGGGTCTCCTTTGCGGATTTTTAATATTCATTATGTATATTTCTCAGCGGATTATGCGCAATCATTTTAATTTTTTTCTTATTAAAAATTTTTGTTTACTTTTTGAAAATAAAGGAGTATTATAATCCACAGTTTCAATTTTCTAAATCGCTGAAACCGCATGGTACGGGGGACCCGTTTTTACGGATTAGTACATAATCCGATGGGGTGAATCCTTGAAAAAGGTAGGGCTACTCATAGGCCCGAATCCGACAGCTAACCTCGTAAGCGTTATATTGAGAAGGAAGGTGGAGCTTGTGCGACAAAAAAAATAATGTCTACAAGTCTATTTCGCTATGGCTTGTAGACATTTTTTGTTTTCTGAAGAAATCGTTTACTGGCTGTAACAAGCAGAAAAGTTCGTACAAAATTATTGGAGAGTGGACAGCATTGGTTTCATCTATTAAAAGATTTTTAATTGGAAGACCGTTAAAATCAACAGAGCTTGGAGAACAAAAGCTTAATAAAACGAAAGCTTTAGCTATTTTATCTTCTGACGCATTGTCATCAGTTGCTTACGGTCCAGAACAAATTTTAATTGCTTTAGCAGGTGTGGGAGCGATCGCTTATTGGTATTCCATTCCGATCGCTGTTGGGGTATTAGTATTATTGACAGCCCTTATTTTATCTTATCGTCAAATTATTTTTGCTTATCCGCATGGCGGGGGAGCGTATGTTGTATCAAAAGAAAATTTAGGGATGAATCCAGGCTTAATTGCTGGAGGATCTTTATTAGTCGACTATATTTTAACTGTTGCGGTAAGTGTATCTGCAGGTACAGATGCGCTAACATCTGCTTTTCCTAGTTTACATGCACATAATGTAATCATTGCGATTATATTTGTTATATTTATTACGATCTTAAATTTAAGAGGAGTAACGGAATCAGCTTCTGTTTTAGCATATCCTGTTTATTTATTTGTTTTAGCCCTATTTATATTAATTGGTGTAGGCATATATAATATTTTGACTGGTCACGTTTCACCAACTTTACACACGCCGATCGGAACGCCGGTTGCGGGTATTAGTTTGTTTTTACTGTTAAGAGCATTTGCATCAGGTAGTTCTGCTTTAACAGGTGTTGAAGCAATTTCAAACGCAATTCCGAACTTTAAAGATCCTGCGCCAAACAATGCTGCAAAAACATTGCTTGCAATGGGTGCATTACTTGCTGTGTTATTTTCAGGAATTGTATTTTTAGCTTATTATTACGGAGTAACGCCGAGTAAAGAAGTAACAGTTGTTTCTCAAATTGCTGAACAAACATTTGGACGTAATTTCATGTACTATTTCATACAAGGTACAACAGCTTTAATATTAATTCTCGCAGCTAATACAGGCTATTCTGCATTTCCTTTATTAGCGGTTAACCTCGCAAAAGATAAATTCATACCGAGAATGTTTACGATTAGAGGAGACCGTCTAGGTTACTCAAACGGTATTATAATACTTGGAGTTGCTTCGATTATTTTAATTGTAGCTTTCCAAGGACAAACAGAACATTTAATTCCGTTATATGCAGTAGGGGTATTTATTCCATTTACACTTTCTCAAACAGGGATGGTATTAAAGTGGCTTCGCGAAAAACCTGAAGGATGGGTTTTAAAATTAACGGTTAATTTAATTGGTGCAGTTATTAGTTTTATCGTAATGAGCATGTTCTTTTTAACTAAATTTGCACAAGTTTGGTCGATTCTTATTTTCTTACCTGCTATTATCTTCTTGTTTCATCGAATTAAGAAGCATTATGATGCAGTGGGTGATCAATTAAGTTTAAAAACTTGTGAACCTCTTATTCCAATTGAGGGGAATGTAATTGTCGTTCCTGTAGCAGGTATGACGCATGTAGTAGAAAATTCATTGAACTATGCGAAATCACTTTCTGCAGATCAAGTTATCGCTGTATATGTTGCTTTTGACAGAGAAGAGGAAAAGAAATTTGAAGAGAAATGGAAGGTGTGGCAACCTGAAGTAAGGCTTGTTACATTACATTCTCATTATAGAAGTATTATTCAGCCGTTAACGAAGTTCATTGATACAGTGCAATATAAGGCAAGTGAATCGAATTACCGCGTTACGGTCGTTATACCACAGTTCATTCCGAAAAAAGGTTGGCATAACATTCTTCATAATCAATCCAGTTTACTCATACGTGCGTATTTACTTTATAAAAGAAATGTTGTTATTACGACAGTTCCATATCATTTGAAAAAATAAGAAGATTTTTGAAGGATAGCTTCGTGAAAATGAAGCTATCCTTTTTGTGTATATGCTATGCATAATTGCATATGAGTTTAAAAATTATATCGATATAATTTTATCGGTTATTTGCAAGTAGTGTTTTCTGTTGTGATATGTAGATATTTCAATCAATAAAGTGAATCGGATTATATTTTGAAATAAGGACATGAAAGCTTGAAAATAAAGGGAATGAAAATACTTCTTTACGTTATATAAACAGCTGTGTTTAAATGACCTTACAGTACAAAACATATATGAAAACAAAACGAAATTTCATATTTACGCATGTTGTTTAGTTTGAAATGAATAATATTTTTACGTAATATATTCACTATGTGAATGTGGGAATTTCTATAAAATAGAAAATTTATACAATATTATTCATACTAAACACATATGAAAAATAATAAAATGTTTTGTGACGATAAGTAAGTACTGTAGCAATACGAGAGAGGTGGTTCATACATGGATCACGGTGAGAACGTTCTCTATTTTAATCATCTCAAATTATGGGCAAGAAAATAGAATAATAAAATGCGATAGTAATAGTTGCTAATACATAGGAGGAGTTAAAGTGAAAAAGACTTTAATTACAGGGTTATTGGTTACAGCAGTATCTACGAGTTGCTTCATTCCTGTAAGCGCTTACGCTAAGGAGGGGCAAACAGAAGTGAAAACAGTATATGCGCAAAATGTAATTGCTCCAAATACATTATCCAATTCAATTAGAATGTTAGGATCACAATCACCGCTTATTCAAGCATACGGATTAATTATCTTGCAACAGCCAGACATTAAGGTAAATGCGATGAGTAGCTTAACGAATCATCAAAAGTTTGCAAAGGCGAATGTACGAGAATGGATTGATGAATATAATCCGAAGCTAATTGACTTAAATCAAGAAATGATGAGATACAGCACTAGATTTAATAGCTATTATAGTAAGCTCTATGAACTAGCAGGAAACGTAAATGAAGATCAGCAAGCAAAAGCAGATTTTATGAGTGCATATGGAAAATTACAATTGCAAGTACAAAGCATCCAAGAGAGTATGGAGCAAGATTTATTAGAGTTAAATCGATTTAAAACAGTATTAGACAAAGATAGTAACAACTTATCAATTAAAGCCGATGAAGCAATAAAAACACTGCAAGGATCAAGTGGAGATATTGTGAAATTAAGAGAAGATATTAAAAGAATTCAAGGGGAAATTCAAGCTGAACTAACTACTATTTTGAATAGACCTCAAGAAATCATTAAAGGTTCTATTAATATCGGTAAACAAGTATTTACAATCACAAATCAAACTGCACAAACGAAAACAATCGATTTTGTTTCTATCGGTACTTTAAGTAATGAAATTGTAAATGCTGCAGATAGTCAAACGAGAGAAGCAGCTCTTCGCATTCAACAAAAGCAAAAAGAGTTATTACCACTTATTCAAAAGTTATCACAAACTGAAGCAGAGGCGACTCAAATTACATTCGTTGAAGATCAAGTAAATAGCTTTACAGAATTAATTGATCGTCAAATTACAACTTTAGAAACGTTATTAACGGATTGGAAAGTTTTAAATAATAATATGATTCAAATTCAAACAAATGTTGAAGAAGGTACGTATACAGACAGTAGTTTACTTCAAAAACATTTCAATCAAATTAAAAAAGTAAGTGATGAAATGAATAAGCAAACAAATCAATTTGAAGATTACGTTACAAACGTTGAAGTACATTAAACAGAAAAATAATTAGCGATATAGGGAGAGAAGAAAAATGACAAAAAAACCTTATAAAGTAATGGCTCTATCAGCACTGATGGCAGTATTTGCAGCAGGAAATATTATGCCGGCTCATACGTATGCAGCTGAAAGTACAGTGAAACAAGCTCCAGTTCATGCGGTAGCAAAAGCTTATAATGACTATGAAGAATACTCATTAGGACCAGAAGGCTTGAAAGATGCAATGGAAAGAACAGGTTCAAATGCTTTAGTAATGGATCTGTACGCTTTAACAATTATTAAACAAGGTAATGTTAACTTTGGAAATGTATCGTCTGTTGATGCGGCTTTAAAAGGGAAAGTAATTCAGCACCAAGATACAGCTAGAGGAAATGCGAAGCAATGGTTAGATGTATTAAAACCACAGCTTATTTCAACGAATCAAAATATCATTAACTACAATACGAAATTCCAAAACTATTATGATACTTTAGTTGCTGCAGTTGATGCAAAGGATAAAGCGACTCTTACGAAAGGCTTAACTAGATTATCAAGTAGTATTAATGAAAATAAAGCGCAAGTGGATCAGTTAGTAGAAGACTTGAAGAAATTCCGAAATAAAATGACTTCGGATACGCAAAACTTCAAGGGTGATGCAAATCAAATTACATCTATATTAGCTAGTCAAGATGCAGGAATTCCGCTTCTGCAAAATCAAATTACAACGTACAATGAAGCGATTAGTAAATATAATGCAATTATTATCGGTTCATCTGTTGCGACAGCTCTAGGACCAATTGCAATTATCGGTGGTGCAGTAGTTATTGCTACGGGTGCAGGAACACCGCTAGGAGTAGCATTAATTGCAGGTGGTGCAGCAGCTGTAGGCGGTGGTACAGCTGGAATCGTATTAGCGAAGAAAGAGCTTGATAATGCACAAGCAGAAATTCAAAAGATAACAGGACAAGTTACAACTGCGCAATTAGAAGTAGCAGGATTAACGAACATTAAAACACAAACAGAGTATTTAACAAATACAATTGATACTGCAATTACAGCGTTACAAAATATTTCAAACCAATGGTACACAATGGGATCAAAATACAATTCTTTACTTCAAAATGTGGATTCAATTAGTCCAAACGATCTTGTTTTCATTAAAGAAGATTTAAACATTGCGAAAGATAGCTGGAAAAACATTAAAGACTATGCAGAAAAGATTTATGCTGAAGATATTAAAGTAGTAGATACGAAAAAAGCATAATCGAATACGAATCGTTAGGGCGTTAAGTGTTGATGAATGATTTGAAGCTCCTGTTCAGTTGTGAGCAGGAGCTTTTGATATCCTTATAAAGAGAATAGGTGAAAAATATGCAGAAACGATTTTATAAAAAATGTCTTTTAGCGGTAATGATTGCTGGGGTGGCAACGAGTAACGCATTTCCTTTACATCCTTTTGCAGCAGAACAAAATGTAACGGTGCTACAAGAAAATGTGAAAAACTATTCTCTTGGACCAGCAGGATTCCAAGATGTAATGGCACAAACGACATCAAGCATATTTGCAATGGATTCATATGCAAAATTAATTCAAAATCAACAAGAGACGGATTTAAGTAAAATAAGTTCGATTAATAGTGAATTTAAAGGAAATATGATTCAGCATCAAAGAGATGCAAAAATTAATGCAGCATATTGGTTAAATAATATGAAGCCTCAAATTATGAAAACAGATCAAAATATTATAAATTACAATAATACTTTTCAATCGTATTATAATGACATGTTAATAGCGATTGATCAAAAGGATAGCGGAAAATTAAAAGCGGATTTAGAAAAGTTGTATGCAGATATTGTAAAGAATCAAAATGAGGTAGATGGATTATTAGGAAATTTGAAAGCTTTTCGCAATAGAATGGCGAAAGATACAAATAGTTTCAAAGAAGATACAAATCAGTTAACAGCGATATTGGCAAGTACGAATGCTGGTATTCCAGCTCTAGAGCAACAAATAAATACATATAACGATTCGATTAAAAAGAGTAATGATATGGTCATTGCTGGTGGCGTACTTTGTGTAGCATTAATAACATGTCTTGCTGGCGGGCCAATGATCGCGGTTGCGAAAAAAGATATCGCAAATGCAGAAAGAGAAATCGCTAATTTAAAAGATAGAATTTCAGGAGCGCAAGCAGAAGTCTTAATTTTGACTGATGTAAAAAATAAAACAACAAACATGACAGAAACAATTGATGCAGCAATTACAGCACTACAAAACATATCAAATCAATGGTATACAGTAGGTGCAAAATATAATAATTTACTACAAAACGTAAAAGGAATTAGTCCGGAAGAGTTTACGTTTATAAAAGAAGATTTACATACAGCGAAAGATAGCTGGAAAGATGTAAAGGATTATACAGAAAAATTACATGAAGGCGTGGCGAAGTAAACAGTGGACTAGTTCTGCTGTTTATTTTTTTATCCTGTTTTTTGTGAGAGTTGAACTTGCAATTATATATAAGTTTGTCATGTGTTTTATCCATGTGTGTATAAAAATCTTTTCGTTATCGTTCCCTTTGATAGAATCTATTTTTATATGGTTTTTTACCGAATTTTTTAAAAATTAAATTTTATGGCTTGATAATTCATTTAAAATGATTTAATCTTATGTCAAATGATATATTTATCTATCAAAAATGCTTTTGTAAAGATAAAGGAGTGATTGAGAATGTTAAACGCCCCATTGATGGTAAGTCTTTAGGTACAGCAGCATTGAAAAGATTGGGAAGAAATGAGTGAGCTTTCACAATAAAGAACTCTATAACTTTATGTAGTGTTTGATACCCTTCGATTAGATTTTTTGAAAAACAAATCAATATTAATTGAATCAAAGTTTAGAAATTAAATATATGAGTAGTAGAAAAAATCCATTAGTTGTTATCATGTTCTAATAAAAAATGGGAAATGGAAATTCTGAGAAAACTTGTTCAGAAAGTAAGTTAGTGAGGGGAATTCAAAACCAATTTAATAAAAGCGAGGTAAATAATATGACTTTTGAAGAAAAATTACAAGCATATGCAGAACTTACGGTGAAAATCGGTGTCAATATTCAACCAGGGCAATACTTATTAGTCAATACATCAGTGGATGCATTGGATTTCGCCCGTATAGTTGTGAAAGAGGCTTATAAGGCTGGGGCAGGGCGTGTTCATGTTAATTTTTCGGATGAAGAAATGGAACGTGCTTACTTTGATTATGCCTCAGATGAAGAATTTAATCGCTTCCCAGAGTGGATAGTCAAAATGAATGATGAGCTGATCGAACGTAAAGGAGCACTATTAATGATAGATGCTACAGATCCTGATAAATTTACAGGTATTTCATCTGATCGTCTAGCTACCTATCAAAAGGTAGCAGGAGCTGCTCTGAGAAACAATCGCAACGCCGTAATGAAGGATTCAATAGCTTGGTCGATGGTAGCAGTTCCTTCACCAAAGTGGGCATCGAAGGTGTTCCCGGATTTAGCAGCAGAGGATCAAGTACCAGCATTATGGGAGGCTATTTTTAAAGCTGTTCGTATTGGTGAAGGCAGTACTATTGAAAAATGGCGTGAACATGTAACAAATTTAGAATCTCGTGCGGTCCTACTGAACGATAAAAAATATATGAAGCTTCACTATACAGCGCCAGGTACTGATTTAACAATTGCATTAGCACCACAGCATAAATGGGTTACTGGAGGTGGTAAAACTCCTGATGATACTATCTTTATGGCTAATATGCCGACAGAAGAGGTTTATACGTTACCGATGAAACAAGGTGTAAATGGCTATGTAAGCAATACAAAACCATTAGTTTATCAAGGGAATATTATCGATGGCTTTAAACTGACATTTGAAGAAGGAAAAATTGTTAAAGCTGAAGCACAGGTAGGACATGATTTATTACAAGAGCTTATTAATGTGGATGAAGGCTCTTGCTATTTAGGTGAAGTAGCACTTGTACCACATGAATCACCAATTTCAGCATCGGGAATTTTATATTTTAATACATTGTTTGATGAAAATGCATCCAACCATTTAGCGATTGGTAAAGCTTATCCAACTTGCTTAGAGGGTGGAAGAGATTTAGAAAACGATCAGCTTGAAACGTTAGGGGCAAATATTTCAGTAACACATGAGGACTTTATGATTGGCAGCAGTGAGATGGACATCGACGGTATTCTACCAGATGGAACTGTAGAACCAATTTTCTGTAAAGGTAGCTGGGCATTTTAAGTTTTTAATTTGAATAAAGGAGTAGAGTGGATGAAACGGTTACTAAGCATAATTGGTGCAACTATATAGGTGTTTCATCTGCTTTTGCTTAGGCTGAAAACTACCTCTTTAATTAGAAATAAAATGCATGCAAAGGAGATAGGCCAATGAATTTCTGGGAAGTTGTTTTGATAGTAGTGAATTTTAGTCTATTGAGTTGGATACTGTTAATAGGCAGAGAAACGAAAAAGTGGTCTAAATTAGCTACTTTGATTGCCGTTGTAATGGTTACAGTTCAGTTATTGGCAGAAGGTTTTAGGTGGCAGATGATTCCGGCATATGTATCCCCAGTTATCTTAATTTTATGCTATTTATTAGCTGGGCGGAAAAAGGGCTTTAGAAGTTCGGGTATATTCATAGTTAAGACTTCGTTACTATGTATCTATTTGTCTGTAGCAGTTGCGTTACCCTTACTTATGCCAGTATTTTCATTTGAAGAACCAACTGGTCCACATAGGGTCGGTACGAAGCTATATCATTGGGTTGATCATCAGAGAAATGAACCATATTCAAAAAATCCAAACGATCGGCGCGAACTGATGGTGCAAATTTGGTATCCTGCAGCTGAAAAAAGCAAGGGGGATCCAGAACCTTATATTCGTAACATAAATGAGCTCTCCAAGGGATTGGAAAAAACATTGTCTATTCCTGCATTTGCATTCAGCCACATGGAATTGGTAAAGTCTCACTCGTTTATGGATTTACAACTCTCAGACTCAGAGAATCACTATCCCATATTACTCTTCTCTCATGGTTTTAATGGTTTTCGTAATCAAAACACGTTTCAAGTTGAGGAGTTGGCTAGTCAAGGATATATTGTTCTAAGTATCGATCATACCTTTGATGCTGCAGCTACCGTCTTTCCAGGTGGTCGAACTGCTTACGTACAGCCCATCAATTTAACTGATGAAGGAGATAGTCACATAAAATTATGGGAGGAAGATGTCAGCTTTGTCCTTAATCAGATAGAGAAACTTAACGAAAACGATGAGACCGGTTTCTTTACAGGAAGACTGGATACCTCGCGAATTGGAATGTTTGGCCACTCTTACGGTGGAGCTACCGCAGCACAAATACTTGCAAAAGATTCTCGTGTCAAAGCAGCTATCAATATGGATGGTACATTGTATGGTGAAATCTTGCCTGAAAGTGGCATTGGAAAACCATTTCTGCTCATGAATGCAGAAGAGCCTGATGAAGCAGATCCCTTTGAAGTGAGGGAGCGATACGGACGCGGGTTAGCTGGCGGTGGTATGTCAATGGTCATTCCTCATACGGATCATACAAGCTTTACCGATTTACATTTGTTCTCACCTCTGTTGCAGAGCCCAGGTGAAAATCCAAAGGAAGTTCATCGTATTATTAACGAATTCAGCCTGGCATTTTTTGACCAGTATGTAAAACAGAAGGATGACGGCTCAACCCTTAAAAGGCTGATAACCCAATACCCGGAAGTGAATTTTAAAATAAACCGATAACTTTATGCAGAAAGTAACTCGTACCATTTCCTTTGGCTCTTGTATTTATTACATTAAAGAATTTAATTTCTTCATCGTTATCTAAATAATGAAATACTAAAAATGAAACATTCAAAGTACTATCAGTTTCAGGAATATAATTCTTTTTGAAAAGCTACATTCAGCAGCTGGACACTTTATTTGAGATTGTTTATTATAATATCAAATGATATATTTATCTATCAAAAATGACGACTTTATATAGAAAAAGGGAGAGATTGACGATGAAGAAAGACTTGTCAGCGTTGAAGGAAGCGAGATTTAATGCAATTCTTGATTCAGCTACTATATTGCTTGTTGAAAATCCTACTGCTTCGATGAATGAAATTGCGGAATATGCGGGAATTGGAATTGCTACACTCCATCGCTACGTCGAAAGCAGGGAGAAATTGATGCTGTTCTTGGGCCATCGGGCTATACAACTGGTAAGTGATACTGTAAACCAGATTCCACTGGATGAGGAAAGAAGCGAAAACTATATCCCGGAACTCATTGAAGCGTTAATCCCTTTAGGTGACAAAATCTATTTTCTAGGTCATGATGCATCTGTATTTAACAACAAAGAATTAGGTGAAGCAGAAGAGAAGCTGAGGGAACCCTTAAGACGCGTTATTGAATTGCTACAACAAAGAGGTTACTTTCAGCAAACAGTTAGCAGTGAATGGATTTTGAATACGCTTTATGCTCTGCTTTTCCATACCTGGGAACAGGTACATGAAGGAAATGTGGCTAAAAAATCTGCTGCAGAGCTTGTTTTAAATACATTTTATTATGGTTTCAAAGCTAAGGATGAATTGAGAGGGAAGTGAACTGATTCAAATCCATGATAATTAATATTAATAATATAGAAAGTGAAAAGGAGCAATAGGATAATGAATAAAATCTCTATTGTAAAGGCTGTTCATCAATCCATGGTCGGCGCCCAGCTAAATGTAATGGCATTGGAATACATGGCGTTTCCACTTGCAGGATCTGAGGAGAAGAACACAGTCGATTGGACATTTTGTAAGCTATGGCGGCAGGAGAACAACCGTTTTAGTCATCAATACGCCTATGAAGCTCAAATGGACGGGAAAACTTTAGGGATGATTACTTGCTATCCCATACCCGTTTTAAATCGTCTTGCCTGGCCCACTTTTAAACAGCTGCTTTCGTTCCGAAAGCTGGGTTTTGTTGTTTATAACATTCTGAATATCAAAATGCTTTATTCCATGTTTACCTTGAGGGAGGGAGAAGATGACGAGTTTCACATCGGAACAATTGCCTTACTGCCCGAAAGTCGAGGACTAGGGATAGGTACCAGATTAATTGAGTTTGCTGAGGAACAAGCTTCGCTGCAAGGCTTTGCCAAATGCTCTCTAACGGTAAAGAAAGAGAACCAACTTGCCATTAAATTGTATCAGAGGATAGGCTACCAGATTACAGGTGAAATCAATAAACCAAAGTTATCGTTGTACAGAATGGTCAAAAACGTAGAACCTTACAACCATTTATAAAAAATTTGTACAGTATTAGAGGGTACCAGCACATGCCCATAAGCTTAAGGATTCAAAATTACCCCAAAGTAAAAAATGTACATTTTTTATAAGTTAACACAAAATTTTAGCTTGATAGTGATGGGATGAGGCTTCTATATAAAAAAACACAGTTTACACTCAAACTGTGTTTTTTCGACGTATAATGCTTTATCAACATCTCTTTTTATTCTTTAAAATCTGCAACAGAACCAGGCCCCTCCTCAAAGTATAAATTCCAAGGGAGGAACCGTTTTTTTATTTACTTATATACGTACAGCTGTACCACTGACAGCAACCATTAACATTCCATCACGTACAACTTCGTAATCTACGTCAATGCCGACGATAGCGTTCGCACCTTTTTGTTTTGCAAGTTCTTTCATTTCGTCCATTGCAATATCACGAGCGTCTTTTAGCTTACTTTCATAAGCACCAGCACGGCCACCGACAACATCACGAACTGAAGCGAATAAATCGCGGACAATGTTTGCACCCATAATAGCTTCACCATTTACAATATCAATATACTCAATAATTTCTTTACCTTGAATTCCAGAAGTTGTTGTTACAATCATGACTGACACTCTCCTAATAAGTTGTAGTTTTGATAAGATTTCTTATGCCTTAGAAAAAGTGGTTCTGGTGCCAAAAATACTCGATAGAAACATAGAGTATTTTTGCATCAAAACCTTCAATTACATATGTCTTGTTATGACATATGCAATTAAATAAAAGGAATAAAATTGTTTAACATATGTATCGCTATAACATATGCAAGGGATCTATTAGAAATAAGATAAGCCGCAGTAAGCATCACTGTGCCAGGTAAATATATAGCAAGATCCGAAAGTTGATTTGAATGAAGACCTGCAAAAATTATAATCGAAACGATGGATGCAATAGCAGTACCAACATATTCCGAAAAACGATTTACTAATATATGACGAAATATAATTTCTTCAATTATTGGTCCTATAATCCCAAATAGAAGTAATGTGAATATAATAGGCATCTCTGCGCCATTTGTAAGGATCTGTTCTTGGTTCTCTGGCTGACCTGTATTTAGAAAATGCATAATAGAATTTTCCACAATTATCATAAGTAAAACTACCATAGGAATGCTTACTATTTTCAAAATTGTTTTCTCTTTAAAATAAGTAAAACTTTCAATAATTTCTTTCCTAAAGAAAATGATTCCTACAATAGCAGGTACAGTCAAACCGATGGCACTAAGAGCAAATTCTGATTCAACTAAGTTGCTGTTAGTTAAAAGGGAGATGCCAAATAATATGAACAAGCCAATTTGAAGTAGTGCAAACAGTATATAAACTATTAGCATAACAAGTTCTTTTGTATTCATTTTTATAAAGCTCACTTTATTACCTCCATAATGAAATTACTTAGAATCTTTGATTTTTCTTGTTGCATTAGGTTCTCCTTCTAAAATATATTTATTTAATACCGAACCGGACCGTTCGGTTCGGAAACTAATGATACTATAAGTTTCTAGTTTTTTAAACCCCTTTTATAAATTATTAATAAAATAAAAATGGTAAATAACAAATATATTTATATCTCAGTTGCTTATTTACAAGCAAATTTCAGTACTCATTAATTTTTGACAATTAGCTTTTTATAGAATGAAGTGATAAGGCTTTTAACTGCAAGGACTGCGGGAGATATCCTAATATACGAAGTGAAAGTGGGAGTAGTTCAAACACTTTAGCTAAACATATTAATAAAAATTATATATAATAATCATAGTCTATACGTTAAAATTAACTATATATTTTTACACCTTCTACGATTGTAGGTGAAATTAGTTGTATAACAGGACTGAATTAAATAATTGGACATGTTAATTTTGACAGAAAATTCATTTTAATGATATAGGTAATACAATTTGATTACCTCTTTTCAAACTGTATGGTTTGAGGTTCACATAATATAGGGATGGATAATATATTTTTGTTCCAAACTTATTTATACTTACAAAAAAATTCAAGAAAATAGATGGTAAATATCACCTGGAATATTAAGCTCGTTTTTATTAGGAGGATTACAAAGTATGACTAAAGTTGATAAGATTAAAGAAAAAATTATTGAAACATCTTTATATTTATTTAATACTAATGGGATAACTCGCACATCCATACAGGATATAATGACAGCTACTGAACTACCTAAAGGATCTATTTATCGTAGATTCAAAAGTAAAGAAGAAATTGTCCTTGCTGCCTATGACAAAAGTGGTGAGATTATGTGGAGTCATTTTCATAAAGCAATGGAAAATAAAAAGACAGCAATCGATAAAATTCTTGCAATTTTCCTTGTATATCAAGATGCAGCTAATAATCCTCCTATTGCTGGAGGCTGTCCATTACTTAATAGCGCAATTGAAAGTACTGGAGTATTTCCAGAATTACAAAAAGCAGCAGCAAAAGGTTATGATGATACAGTAATGTTAATGGCTTCTCTCATAAAAGAAGGAATAGAGAAACAAGAACTTAAAGAAGATATAGATATTATATCGCTCGCTTCTTTTCTTGCATCTTCAATGGAGGGAGCTATTATGGCAAGTCGCGTATCTAACGATAATATACACCATCATTATTTTATTGAACAAATAAAACATCATCTTTTCTCTTATTCTAAATAAGTGAGAACTTGCAGTGTTTCCATCCGATTTTTATAAACTTAAATTGAATACATACCCCTTATGAACAGTATCTTTTGTTTATGAGGGGTATTTGAATAGCTTTTAGACGATGTTTCATGTTTCTTATTGAACGGCTTTGTTATCGTTACTACAGGAAAAGCAATAAAGAATGAATTACATATAAACTGATTTATATGTTGTAAGTGTTTCTATATTGGGTTTGTAAATCTACACAATAAGGTTTCATTGTATATAATAAGTGGAATAGAAGTTCAGTTAGATAAAATTCGGTAGTCGAATTTTTTTGCATAAAGCTGTATAATGCTTGTAACGAAAGGGAAATACAGGAAGGGATTTGTAATGAGTTACTATGGAAAAAGATAAACAACAATTAAGCGTTGAAGTTGCAAGATTATATTATCAATCAGATTATAGTCAGCAAGAAATTGCTAACAAATTAAATATTTCAAGACCGACGATTTCTAGATTGTTAAAGTACGCGAAAGAAAAAGGGTTTGTTCAAATTAGCATCGCCGATCCATTTGCGGATTTAGATAACGTTGGGAATTTACTGAAAGAAAAGTACAACTTGTTAGAGGCACATGTTGTGTTTTCTCCAGTACCGGAATATGCAACGATTACAGAGTATATAAGTAAATATGCTGCTGAGTATATGGAAAAGACGGTTAAAAACGGTGATATTGTTGGTGTAAGCTGGGGAATGACGATGTATGAAATCGCTAGAAAAATCGTACCGCAACATGTAAAAGGGGTAGAGGTTGTCCAGCTAAAAGGTGGTATTAGTCATTCAAGTGTAAATACATATGCGAATGAGACGATAGCTTTATTTGCAGATGCTTTTCAAACGACGCCAAGAAATCTACCTCTTCCAGTTATATTTGATAATGCAGTGACAAAAGAATTAGTGGAGCAGGATCGACATATTCATCACATTATCGAAATGGGAAAACAAGCGAATATTGCAATTTTTACTGTAGGAACAGTGCGAGACGAAGCGTTATTATTCCGATTAGGTTATTTCGATAAGGATGAAACAAATTTACTCAAAAAACAATCGGTCGGTGACATTTGTTCACGTTTCTTTGATGGAGACGGAAATATTAGTAGCGAAGAAATCAATAAGCGTACCATTGGAATTGAGTTAGAGGAACTGAAATTAAAGAAACGCTCTATTTTAGTTGCAGGTGGTAATAGAAAAATAAAAGCAATTGATGGTGCGTTACGTGGCGGGTATGCGAATGTATTAATTATCGATCAGCATACAGCAAAAGAACTGTTACATTATCAAAAAGGTTAGAAATAAAAGGAGTTCTCAAAATTAACATATTGAGAACTCCTTTTATTTTGTTATGTATGAATGATAGGAGTCTTTTTTGAACACAATTTGCCTTTTTAAAAATAATTATGGATATGGAGATACATACTACCATTGTTAACATAGAAAATTTGATTATATAGGAAGTGTTCTTTGTTAGAATGCGCTTTATTTACTACAAGAAAATTCCTTTTAAAAAAGAATGAACAAAATTTCAAAAGTGTATTTACATTTGTTCAACTAAGAGTTAGAATGAAGTTGTTAAAAGATATGAGGAGTGAAGATAATGAACATTGCAAAGTTAATTGACCATACAATTTTAAAAGCTAATACTACTAAAGAAGATGTTATGAAAGTAATCGAAGAAGCAAAGGAATATAAATTCGCTTCTGTTTGTATTAACCCAACATGGGTAAAATTAGCGGCTGATGAACTAGCTGGACATGATGTAGACGTTTGTACTGTAATCGGTTTCCCATTAGGAGCAAGCACTACTGAAACAAAAGCATTTGAAACAAAAGATGCTATTGCAAAAGGTGCAACTGAAGTTGATATGGTAATCAACGTAGGCGCTTTGAAAGATGGCGACAACGAACTTGTTGAAAAAGACATTTATGAAGTAGTACAAGCAGCAAAAGGAAAAGCTCTTGTAAAAGTAATCATTGAAACTTGCCTATTAACAGATGAAGAGAAAGTACGTGCTTGTGAATTATCAGTAAAAGCTGGTGCTGATTTCGTAAAAACTTCAACTGGATTCTCAACTGGCGGAGCAACTGCTGAAGATATCGCATTAATGCGTAAAACAGTAGGACCAAACGTTGGTGTAAAAGCATCTGGCGGTGTTCGTACACGTGAAGATGCAGACAAAATGGTAGCTGCTGGAGCTTCTCGCGTTGGAGCAAGTGCTAGTGTTGCAATCGTATTAAATGATGCAAAAGGTGCTACAGATAACTACTAATCGATAAAAGCTTAAAGCAATAGATATACGTTTAAAGTATATCTATTGCTTTAATAATTGAAAAAAATGTAAGCGGATACGAATGGGAGGAAACGGCTTATGAAATACTTAATCGGTGTTTTTGGCCTCGTATTGATTTTAGGTATCGCTTGGCTTGCTAGTAATGATAGAAAGAAAGTCAAATATCGTCCAATCATAACGATGGTTATATTACAATTCATTTTGGGGTTTCTATTATTAAATACAAGTGTAGGGAATATATTAATTAGCGGAATAGCAGATGGTTTTGGAGAGTTATTAAAATATGCCGCTGACGGTGTGAATTTCGTATTTGGTGGATTAGTAAATCAAAAAGAGTTTTCGTTCTTTTTAAGTGTATTAATGCCAATCGTATTTATATCAGCCTTAATAGGTATTTTGCAACATATTAAAGTATTACCTATTATTGTGAAATCTATCGGTCTAGCATTAAGTAAAGTAAATGGAATGGGGAAACTAGAATCATATAACGCTGTTGCATCTGCGATTTTAGGACAATCTGAAGTATTTATTTCAGTTAAGAAACAACTAGGGTTATTGCCAGAGAAAAGAATGTATACATTATGTGCATCAGCAATGTCTACAGTTTCTATGTCTATCGTTGGATCATATATGGTGTTATTAAAACCACAATATGTTGTAACCGCTTTAGTGCTTAACTTATTCGGTGGTTTCATCATTGCTTCTATCATTAACCCATATGAAGTTACTGAGGAAGAAGATATGTTAGAAGTACAAGAAGAAGAGAAGAAGACCTTCTTTGAAGTATTAGGGGAATACATTATTGATGGATTTAAAGTTGCGATTACAGTAGCAGCTATGTTAGTCGGTTTCGTTGCTCTTATCGCATTCATTAATGCAGTATTTAAAGGTGTAATCGGTATTTCATTCCAAGAAATTCTTGGTTATGCATTTGCACCATTTGCATTTATTATGGGTGTACCTTGGCATGAAGCAGTTAATGCTGGAAATATTATGGCAACAAAATTAGTATCAAATGAATTTGTCGCTATGACAGATTTAGCACAAGGAAACTTTAATTTCTCAGATAGAACGACAGCGATTATCTCTGTATTCTTAGTTTCATTTGCAAACTTCTCTTCAATTGGGATTATTGCAGGGGCAGTTAAGAGCTTAAATGAAAAGCAAGGGAATGTAGTCGCAAGATTTGGTTTGAAATTACTATTCGGTGCAACATTAGTAAGTTTCTTATCAGCAACAATCGTTGGCTTATTATTTTAATAGATTTATATAATATAAAAAGGAATGGTGATTGTAATGAGAATGGTAGATATTATTGCAAAAAAACGTGACGGCAAAGAATTAACGACTGAAGAAATCAAATTCTTTATTAATGGATATACAGACGGAAGTATTCCTGATTATCAAGTGAGTGCGCTTGCAATGGCAATCTTCTTTAAAGATATGACAGATCGCGAACGTGCAGATTTAACGATGGCGATGGTTGAGTCTGGAGAAACGATCGACTTATCAGCAATTGAAGGAATTAAAGTAGACAAACATTCAACTGGCGGTGTTGGTGATACAACAACATTAGTATTAGGACCGTTAGTAGCTGCTTTAGATGTACCAGTAGCAAAAATGTCTGGTCGTGGTTTAGGACATACAGGCGGAACAATTGATAAATTAGAAGCGGTAGAAGGATTCCACGTTGAAATTACGAAAGAACAATTCATTGATATTGTAAACCGTGACAAAGTAGCTGTTATTGGACAAACAGGAAACTTAACACCTGCAGATAAAAAGATTTATGCATTACGCGACGTAACAGGAACTGTTAACTCAATTCCTTTAATCGCAAGTTCAATTATGAGTAAAAAAATTGCAGCTGGTGCTGACGCAATCGTACTTGATGTAAAAACAGGTGCTGGTGCATTTATGAAAACAGAAGAAGATGCAAAAGAATTAGCACATGCAATGGTACGTATCGGAAATAACGTAGGACGTCAAACAATGGCAGTTATTTCAGATATGTCACAACCTCTTGGATTTGCGATTGGTAATGCTCTAGAAGTGAAAGAAGCGATTGATACGTTAAAAGGTGAAGGTCCAGAAGATTTAACAGAATTAGTACTTGTATTAGGAAGTCAAATGGTCGTACTTGCGAAAAAAGCAAATACGTTAGAAGAAGCTCGTGAAATGCTAATTGAAGTGATGAAAAACGGAAAAGCAACTGCGAAATTTAAAGAGTTCTTAAGCAATCAAGGCGGAGATAGCTCAATTGTAGACAATCCAGAAAAAATGCCACAAGCGAAGTATGTAATTGATGTACCTGCAAAAACTTCAGGTGTTATTTCTAACATTGTTGCAGATGAGATTGGTATTGCAGCTATGTTACTTGGTGCAGGTCGTGCAACGAAGGAAGATGAAATCGATTTAGCAGTAGGATTAATGTTACGTAAAAAAGTTGGCGATGCAGTAAAAGAAGGTGAGCCGTTCGTAACAATCTACGCAAATCGTGAAAATGTAGAAGATGTAAAAGCAAAAATTTATGAGAACATCTCTATCGCTGAAACAGCAGTGGCTCCTAAATTAGTTCATACAGTTATTACTGACTAATGATCATTTCATTTACTTTGAGGGGGAAATAATATGGATAAGAAAAAATATATTGAAGAAGCAAACAAGATGTTATCGAAAGCGTATATTCCGTATTCTAAATTTCCTGTTGGCGCAGCGTTAGTTACGAAAGAAGGGAAAGTCTATACTGGTTGTAATATAGAAAATGCTTCTTACGGTTTATGTAACTGTGCAGAAAGAACAGCAATATTTAAAGCGGTATCAGAAGGGGAGCGCGATTTTAGTTACTTAGTTATTACAGGAGAAACTGATGGACCGATTTCACCATGTGGTGCGTGTAGACAAGTAATTGCTGAATTCTGTGATCCGAAAATGCCTGTATTACTAACGAATGTAAAAGGTGATGAAAAAGAAGTGACTGTTGAGCAATTACTTCCAGGTGCTTTCACAATTGACGATTTAAAATAAGTTAAAAAGCCATTTTGCAATTATTAATTGCAGAATGGCTTTTTTGTTCATATTCCGTTCATAAACTTTGCGTAAAATGATTGCAGCGAATATGGAAAGTTTACAGCAGGAGGAATATAATGAAGAAATTCTATAATGTGGCATGTAGTTACTTATTGGTTTATGATTTTGTTAAAAAAGTCATTTAAATAGATAGGAGTGGAAAGTATGATAGCACTTTTATCAAGTGTCGTAGCAGTTTGTATGGCTGTTGGGGTAATGTTTCTACGTTTTAAAGCAGCGAAAAAGCCGGTAACGAAAAAGAAAATTATATTGCCGCCAATTTTTATGAGTACAGGCGCAATGATGTACTTTTTACCAGAGTTTCGATTAACATCGTTAGAAATAGTCGAGGCAATTAGTATAGGGCTTATTTTCTCTATTTTTCTTATTAAAACAACTAAGTTCGAAATAAAAGGCGAACATATATTTATGAAACCGTCAAAAGCATTCATATTTATTTTAGTAGGCTTATTAGCTGTACGCGTGGCATTAAAGTCATATTTAAGCCAATCAATTGATTTGGCAGAGTTAAGCGGAATGTTTTTCTTACTTGCATTTGCGATGATTGTGTCGTGGAGAATTGCGATGTATCGCTCGTTTACTAAATTAAAAAAGACAATAAAAAGAGCTGGAATTTCTATATAGGAAATCCAGCTCTTTTTATGTTTTATTAGAATTCTTTAGCTCGGAACTCATTTGCTTAATTTTAAACGTATTTGAGCATCTTGTAATGCAGCAGGTGTAACGTTAAGACCATTTTGATCAACAATTTTTGTGTTTAATAAAATGGAATCTAGGCTTCCACGAAATGTTTCTGTATAGTTTTGACGTAACATTTGTTGTTCTTGTTTTTCATCAACTGTTAATCCAGTTGCTTTTTCTTTTTTTGACAATTCGTTAATACGGAATAAAATGTTTTTCATTTGATTCACCTCTAGTTAGATTTAATTATATTAGTTACTTACTAATATATAGTTATTTTAACGCTTAATTTTTATTATGTCAACACCATCTAAAAGGTTAAAAATTGACGAAAAATTATAACAATAATAAAATGAATAACAGAGGACAATTAGCTTTACAAGCATACATAGAACACTAGGGGGAGTATTATGAAATCAACATTTTTTGCTCAAAATAGAGAAAGACTAACGAAAACATTACCTGATGAATCCGTTACGATTTTATTTGCGGGACAAGCACCGCATATGTCAGCTGATGCACATTATAAATTTGTACCGAATCGTAATTTTTACTACTTAACGGGAATCGATGAACCAAATGTTATTTTTATGCTGAAAAAGTTTGGGAATAGTGTAGAAGAGACACTTTTCATTGAAAAATCAGATCCAGTAATGGAAAAATGGGTTGGGAAGACAGTTTCTAGCGAAGAAGCAGAGGGAATTTCAGGTATAAAGAAAGTTGTATATTTAGATAGCTTTGAAAAGACAATGTCAAATATACTTTTTACAGAAAATGCGAAGCATCTATATTTAGATATAGAACGTCGTGATTGGAATGGTACGGAGACAAAAACATTAGCATTTGCTAAACATGTAAGAGAAAAATACCCACACGTAACAATTGGTAATGTATATCCGAACATTTGTGAATTACGAGTATTTAAAACAGAGGAAGAAATTGAAATTATTAAAGAAGCGATTGCTGTAACGAAAGATGGTATTTACAATGTGTTAAAAAATGCAAAAGCAGGCATGATGGAGTATGAATTAGAAGCTCAATTTGATTTTACACTGAAATCATCTGGCATTAAGCACCATGCGTTCAATACAATTTTGGCGAGTGGGAAAAATGCTACAGTTCTTCATTATGAAGATAATGATGCACAAATTCAAAATGGTGACTTAGTATTACTAGATTTAGGTGCTCAAAAAGACTACTATAACGCTGATATTAGTTATACATTCCCGGCAAATGGAACATTCTCTAGTCGTCAAAAACAAATTTATAATATTGTATTAAAAGCATTAAAAGAAACAACAGCGCTTATTAAGCCAGGATTAAAGTTCGCTGCATTAAATGAGCATACAAAAAAGGTACTGGCAGAAGAGTGTAAAGCAATTGGTTTAATTCAAGAAGATGAAGAGTTATCAAAATACTATTATCATGGTGTCAGCCATTTCCTTGGTTTAGATACACATGATGTAGGAACATATAAAGATAGAGTGTTAGAAGAAGGTATGGTTATAACAATTGAACCTGGTCTTTATATTGAAGGAGAATCAATTGGAATTCGTATTGAAGATGACATTCTTGTAACGAAAGACGGGTATGAAAACTTGTCAAAAGATATCATTAGGGAAGTTGAAGAAATTGAAGAATTTATGAGTGTAAATAATGAACATGTAAAAGGAAACCAAGCTGTAGTTAAATAATAAAAGAGTCATCACTAATTTATTTGAACTTTATCTCGAACCGTGGACAATTAAAAAATCCATGATTCGGGATAGGGTTCTTTTCTTCGAAATACTAATCTTTAATTATTAATCCTAATAAAGTAGCAAACTGAACAGCTTGATATGTTGATACTTTACATCCTCTTAAATCGTTCACTGAAACTGTAAGTGTATCAAAGGTAGAAGAACTAATATCTATCCCCTTCAGTGATGTCTGATCAAAATTAGCTTCATCAAGACTACATAATTGGAATTCAACTTTTTTAAGTTTACAGTCAAAAAAATCTGCATTATTTAATGAAGTTTCATTGAAGATGATTTTTTCTAGTTTGGAATTTCCAAATGCCGCTAAATTCAAAATTGAATTCTCAAATTTAACATTTCCTAAGCTAGATTCTGTGAAATTTACTCCGATTAATTTACTGTTTTTAAATTCGACTCTGTGAACAGAAGAATTGCTTAAATTAACATTTGATAAATCACAGTTTTCAAAACAAACATCTGTAATATCAATATTGCTAAAGTCTGTATTAGTAAACTTACAGTTTTTTATCACCGCATCATATAATCGCACTCTATCTACAGATTCATTTTCGAAAGTGGAGTCTATAATTTCACACACTTCCAATGTTGGAACTTCTTCATAAAAAATATCTTGAAAATTCTTTGAAGATAACTCTGGTGAAATTTTTGGTCTATCAATTTTCATCGTATATCAATCCTCTTCTATTTGATATATTTGTGTAATTTGAGTCTATTGTCTTCTTGTAAGGAACATTAGTTCTTATTATACAAAAATGTAAGTTCTTTTGTGAAGAGCATTTTAGCTACATTTTTCTTATTTAATAATAGCAGTGTTATTGTTTCTTAAGAAATAACGTCAAAACAAATACGAGAACGGCTAGTATAGTCGCTACAAGGAAAATATTTTGTATTTCTAAAATATTCGCCTCTTGTAATGTCTCCGCTTTTAGTAATCTTCCAATTAGCTTACGTAAGATCTAATTACATCTCCTTATTTTCTTGAAAATCAACTTCTATAATGATTTTGAAAAAGAAAAAGGAGGGATTTTCCATGAAGCGATTTGTATTAACAGCCGTTACAGTCTCTGTAATATTTTTAATTGCTGCCTGTTCTGTGACGACAAATATAACAAATGATCATAAAAATATGAATGATAAAAAAACACTACAGACTGAAACAGCTACAACACCATTGAAAGTTGAAAAAGGACCAGAAGTTACTTTAATAGCGAAAGAAGAAAAGCAAAAATTAAGTAACGGTGTTATTGTTCCAGTCTGGACATTTAATGGCTCATCTCCTGGTTCAGAAATTCGGGTGAAAAAAGGTGAAAAGGTGAAAGTGACATTAAAAAATGAATTATCTGCACCAGTATCTATTCATTGGCATGGATATCCTGTCCCAAATAACATGGATGGAATTCCAGGCGTGACACAAGATGCAGTTGAACCAGGAAAAAGTTTCACTTACGAATTTGAAGCGAACGTACCAGGAACGTACTGGTATCACTCGCATCAAGATTCTGTAAATCAATTAGATAGAGGTTTGTATGGAGCGCTCATTGTAGAAGATACAAAGGAAAAATATGATAAAGATTACACATTAATGTTGGATGAATGGGTTACAGATAAAGAAGAAATGAATAAGCAGTTAAAAGAAATGACAAAAGGGCAAATAGGTAATAAATCTAAAGGTAATGAAAATGGGGAAAAGAATGATGATAAGAACGGCATGGCTCATTCTGATATGAACATGGGCAGTGATAAAAAAGACTCTAGTAATATGGAAGGAATGGACCATGGAAATATGAAGATGGAAGGTCATGATATGAGTATGTACGATTTATTCACAATCAATGGAAAAAGCGGTGATTTAGTAGCGCCATTAAAAGTGAATAAGGGAGATAACGTTCGTCTTAGACTCGTCAATGCTGGTTATCTATCACATGATATACATGTTCATGGCCATGATATAAAAGTAATTGCGACAGATGGTCAACCAATAAACGATCCAAAAGTTATAAAGGATAAAGTAATTTCAATCGCACCGGGTGAACGTTATGATATTGAATTTACTGCTAACAATTCGGGGAAATGGTATGTTGAAGACCATTCGAAAAATAAAGGTGCAAAAGGAATGAAAGCTGTTATTGAGTATGATGGCAGCAAAGAGATGAAAGATAAAACAGACGAAAAAGAAAAATTATCGAAATTAGATATGACGAAATATGGTGCTAAAAAATTAGGTAGTTTCACGTTAAATCAAGAGTATACTGCCACATATAATATGGACTTAAATACGCAAATGAATGGAAATGAAATGGTATATACAATTAACGGAAAGGTATTTCCAGATATTGACCCAATTCAAGTAAAAAAGGGTGATTTAGTAAAAGTAAAATTAGTAAATGGTTCTAAAATGGACGATCATCCAATGCATTTACATGGTCACTTCTTCCAGTTATTGAGTAAAGGTGGAAAACCGATAGAAGGTTCTCCAATTGTGAAAGATACATTGAACTTAAAACCGGGAGAAGAATATGAAGTAGCCTTTGTAGCAGATAATCCGGGCGATTGGATGTTCCACTGTCATGATTTACACCATGCTTCAGCTGGGATGGTAACAGAAGTAAAATATACAGATTACAAATCGGATTATGTTCCAAACCGAAACATTCCTAATAAGCCAGAGTAATATTAAGCAGTTATCCTATGGATAGCTGCTTATTCATTTTTGTTGCAAGTACTAATGTATGTGTTGATCATGCCCGGATGTAGGTGAGGGAGTATGATCTGGGAATGTCGCGAATACGGCAACGATAATTACTACACTAATTGAAAGTAATGACAAAAAACGCTGTTGGATAAAAGTAGAAAAGTTCTCCGATAATAATTGAATCACACAGGACATAGTAATCGTTATAGTAAGTAAAAGGCTAATGAACAATATACTATGAGCTTGTTGAGCGTTTAACATTTCTGTAATCATTGCTCCCATCATACTTGCCATTAATCCAGAGAACATTCCTTCTAAAGCGGTATATAGGTGAAAACGTAGACCGATTAAAAAGCCGATAAAACCACTAATTGAAATAGCAAGCAAAGTAGAATATAGTAATTCCTCCTTAAAGAGAATGCCTAAGTAAAAACCAATACTTAAACCGATACTCATACTAAAAGACATAATAAATACCATATACTCCATTAGGGTACCCTTACGTTTGGAAATATAGGATGTAATAAGAATCGAAGTACAGCAAAGTGTTAAGGTAGTTAACGTATAAGCAAACATTATGATACCTCCTTGTCCTATCGTTCATTTCATCATATGTTTATATGGAGGGTACTTATGCTTATTAATATCTGCATATTATCTGCACAATTTCATAGATGTAGGCAAAGAGACGTTTGATTTTTTAGGGCGTCTTTTTTAATTATAAGCATGTGAAAGAAATTGTTATATTATGAGTTTCTATTGTGAAGCCATAAAGAATAAGCGTATAATATTATAGGTCTCACATTTGCGAGACAAACCGCGAATGATAAATAAGATTGTTGTTTTATCATCGCTTCTAAACATATAGACAATGAAAGTAACACTGGAATACAGATAGGGAGTTATAAAATGAAATTAATTATTGCCGAGAAACCAGATCAAGGGTTGGCTCTTGTTTCACAGTTTAAATATCGCCGGAAAGATGGATATTTAGAGGTAGAAGCGAATGAGTTATTTCCAAATGGAGCGTACTGTACATGGGCAATTGGTCATTTGACGCAGTTATGTAATCCAGAGCATTATCACGCAGAGTGGAAAAAATGGTCACTTAATACGTTACCGATGATTCCAGAGCGTTTTCAATTTGAAGTAACAAAGTCAAAGTATAAACAGTTTAACGTTGTGAAACAGCTGTTACATAATCCACAGGTAACAGAAATTATTCACGCAGGCGATGCTGGGCGTGAAGGGGAACTGATCGTACGAAATATTATTAATCTTTGTAACGTGCAAAAGCCGATGAAGCGTCTATGGATTTCGTCTTTAACGAAGCAAGCTATTTACCAAGGGTTTAAAAATCTACTTGATGAATCAGATACAATTAATACGTATTACGAAGCATACACAAGATCTTGTGCTGACTGGGTTGTTGGTATGAATGCATCACGTGTCTTTAGTATTTTGCTAAAGAAAAAAGGAATGAATGATGTATTTTCTGCTGGTCGTGTCCAGACACCAACGTTAGCATTGATTGTAAAGCGAGAGAAAGAAATTGAAAACTTTAAGTCAGAGCCTTTCTGGGAAGTGTTTGCAACCTTTAATATAGAAGGAAAGAAATATGACGGAAAATGGGAAAAGGATAATGAATCCCGCTTAAAAGACCCTGATATGGCGAATAAAATTGCGGCATTTTGCCAAGGGAAACCGGCTGTTGTGAAGGAAATGAAAACGGAGCGTAAAGAGTTTCAGCCGCCACTTTTATTTAACTTATCATCACTGCAAGCAACGGCAAATAAAGCCTTTAAGTTTTCACCGAAAAAGACGCTTGATATAACGCAAGCACTCTATCAAAAAGGGATTGTTTCTTATCCACGTTCAGATTCTAACTATGTTACACAAGGAGAAGCAGCGACGTTCCCTGATATTTTACAGAAGTTAAGTCAGTTTGATGAATATAAAGGCTTATTACCGGCTCCGGTTGAATCCATTATGAATAACAAGCGTTATGTAAATGAAAAGAAAGTAACAGATCACTACGCAATTATTCCGACAGAGCAAGTTACAAACCCAAGCAGACTATCAGGTGATGAAAAGAAAATATACGATATGATCGTAAGAAGGCTTATTGCAGCTCATTATGAAGTTGCAATCTTTGACTATACAACGATTGTAACGCTTGTAGATGAACGTGCTGAATTCATTTCAAAAGGAAAACAGCAAATTCAAGAAGGTTGGCGTAAAGTTATTTTCCAAGACGATAAAGATGACGAAACCATTCTTCCAATTGTAGCTGAAGGCGAAGAAGGAAAAGTTGTAAAGGTGAAAGTGAAAGAAGGAAAAACACAGCCACCGAAGCGCTATACAGAAGGACAACTTATTACGTTAATGAAAACAGCTGGTAAGTATTTAGAGAATGAAGAGCTGGAGAAAGTATTAAAGAAAACAGAAGGTTTAGGTACGGAAGCGACTCGCGCAGGTATTATTACGATGCTGAAAGACCGTAAGTATATAGATGTAAAGAAAAACCAAGTGTATGCGACCGATAAAGGAAAAGTATTAATTACCGCAATTGGTGATAAAATACTAGCTTCACCAGAAATGACTGCGAAATGGGAACAACGTCTTGCGGAAATTGGTGAAGGTACAGCTTCACCAGCTACATTTATGGAACAGACGAAAAAGCTATCAGCTAAAATTATTGAAGATGCAGTGGAAATGTCTGAGAAGTGGGATTTCACTGGACTACATGTTGAATCGATTGAACGAAAAGGATCGAAATTTACAACGGGTAAAAAGGTTGGTAGCTGTAAAAAATGTGATGGCGATGTAATTGATAAGTCAACGTTTTACGGTTGTTCTAACTATAATACAACGCAATGTGATTTCACCATTTCAAAGAAGATATTAAGTAAAACAATTTCGCAAAAGAATATGACAAAGCTCTTAAAAGGTGAAAAGACTGATTTAATTAAAGGCTTTAAAAAGGGCGAGAAAACGTTTGATGCGAAATTAGAGTGGAAAGATAATAAGATTAATTTTGTATTTGAGAATTAATTTGTTAAAAGAGCATGACATAAAACTGTCATGCTCTTTTGTTTTTCTTTTATATAAAATTTAACGATAAAAAAAATCCTTTAAATAATAATTTTTTATTGTAAAACGATAAAACTTGTATTAAAATCAAAATCATAATAAATGAGTGAGGTGCTTTTGTTAAAAGGTAACAACCTTATTTTTAAAATTAGAGGAGGTATAACTATGAACATTAACAATTTGATTGTTAAAAATATGGATAACCCCCATGAGTTGGAGAAGATGTATAGAAAAGATCCGAAAGCTTTTAAAAAAGCATTCTCACAAGCATGGGACCAAAACCCTGATTCTCAAGTTCTAGGTGCTTGGTATGAAAGGTTGCATTTCAAGGAGAAAGTAAATAAAGAAAAAACATCTTTGTTTCAAAAAGGTTTCTTATTCATGGGCCTTTTAGCTATTCTGGCCGGCATAAGCACCAGGATCATTTTCCACTTTGTTGAGCAGGAAGCAATTGCTCCAATTAACTTGGCTTTTGGTGTAATTCCCTTTATTGCTGCTTATTTTGTTTACAATAATACTCCGAAAAAAAGTATTATTTATTCCCTTGCAGCGTTGTTCCTAATTTCCGGGTATTATCTTAATACGCTGCCAGTAAATTATAAAGACAGTACCATACTTGCGTATTTACATCTTCCTATATTTTTATGGGTCTTAGTAGGGCTTGCATTTACAGGAAATGAATATTCAAAAGGCAGTACAAGATTAGCCTATATTAAATTTAATTTAGAATATTGTCTTCTCTACGGGAGCATGGCAGTGAGCGGAATGATACTTGCGGTATTCACCATGCGTTTATTTAGCTTTGTTGACTTAGATATAGGAGAATTCTATTTTAGTAATGTTGTTTTATTTGGAGCAGCGGCTCTCGCTATTGTGACTGCATACTTAGTATCAATGAATCTTAAGCTTGCTAAAAATATTACACCATACATATCTAAAATTTTTAGTCCTCTCGTCCTGATTACCTTGCTTATCTATCTTATAACGGTAATTTGGGTCGGGAAAAATCCATTCTTGGATCGCAATTTCCTAATGGCCTTCAACGGAATACTGCTTGGCGTATTGGCTGTTACTATATTTTCTATCGTTGAGAGTGACTCGGACGAGAAAAAGAACATTTCAGATTATATAAATTTTTCCTTAATTGTTCTGGCGCTTATTATTGACACTGTCGCATTGTCAGCCATAGTATTCAGACTTTCTTCTTACGGGATTACACCTAATAGACTTGCTGTTTTAGGAGTAAACATACTGATTTGGGCAAATCTCATTTGGATTATGTTTGCCTATATGCGTTTCTTGCAAAATAAATCAGGACTAAAAGCTATCCAAGATGCCGTTACGAAGTATTTGCCAATATACGGACTTTGGGCAGCTTTCGTTATATTTACGTTTCCTATCATTTTTAATTAGAAAGGATCTGTTAATGCGGGAGTGGTGAGGGCTAATAATCATTGGGGGATGAACAAAACCCCCAATGATTAAAGTTTCACTTTATTACAATTGGTATTATTACGTTTGTAGTTTCGGTAATTTCATTTGTATTGATAAATAAGAAGCAAGTGTTGTATGTAATCTTTCCATAATAAAAACCGTCCCAAAATGGGACGGCTTTTATTATGCGTATTGCCGTTTTTTCTTAATAAGCAACAAAACTTGTGAAACAAAAGCTAGTACCGGTAACTCAATCAACGGTCCAATAACGAGTGCAAGTGCGATAAGAGGCTCGTCTGGAAAAGCTGTTACAGCGATAGCGAGTGCAACAGGTGAGTTTCTTGCTAACGTTGTTAAGCTTAGACTTACTGTATCTTTGTAAGATAAATGCATCATGCGCCCGATAAATTGTCCTAGTAAGAAATTAATGATGAAGAACAATAGAACAGGAACGAGTAATAATAAAACGACATTCATATTTTGCAGTAAATATTTACCTTGTGATGCAAACATCGCTACTATTGCTAAACTTAAAAATACAATTTGAGCAGAGCTGAAAAACGGAATGAGTTTATTCTCGAGAGTTTCAGCTTTTTTCATTTTATTCATAATGAACTTTGTAGCGTGTGCAAGTATAAATGGTAAGACGATTACGATAACAATACTTTCTACTAAAACAGAAATCGCTACAGTTTTCATGACACCAGCAAATAAAAATAAATAAATGGGAAGGAGCAGTACTTGCAAAATTAAATTTACAGGTAAAATTGCAGTAGAAAGTGCTACATTACCTTTCGCTATTTCAGTAAAGATTAAGTACCAATCTGTACATGGAGTAACCATTAACATTATAAATCCAACCCAAAGTGCTGGATGATCGGAAAGAAATAGTGCTCCTAACCCCCAAGCGAGTAAAGGTGTCCATAAGAAGTTAATAGTAAGACTTGTTCCAGCAAATTTTAAATTGCGAAATCCGTTTTTTATTTCTTTTAATGGAATGCTGAGGAATAATCCATATAGCATGAAAAATAAGAAGGGGACAATAAATTTGTCTGAATACGTATGTATCATATTAAATTGTCCGAGTACGATGCCGCATGTAACAGCAAAAAGAATAATAAAAGTTTGAATCTTTTCTATAGTGCTCATGAATAAATCCTTTCTATATATGAATTTTCCTCTCAAAGTTTATTATACAAGTAATAAAGATGTATTTGGTGTTCAATTGTATTTTAGTTAATATTTTTAAATTGAGATTTTATTTTTTATTAAAAGTTACTTGACTAAAGTAAGTGACTATATTACAATCACTTACATAAGGTAATTAAATAACAAAAAGTTGTGATAGCGTAACTTAAGGTATCTATTGGAACTTTTTCTTAGAATAAGAATTTTTATGATGATGAATAATGAATATGAAAAGAAAGATTAGGTGAAGAAAATGGGACTATTTAGCTCATTATTTGGTAAAAAAGAAGAAAATACGAATGTAGAGGGGAATAAAAAAATGTCAAAAGTATTATTTGTAAAAGCAAACGATCGTCCAGCGGAGCAAGCAGTTAGTTCAAAAATGTATGAAACATTTGTAAGTACTTATAAAGAAGCAAATCCAAATACAGAAATTACGGAATTAGATTTATTTGCATTAGATCTTCCTTATTACGGAAATATCGCGATTTCAGGTGGATATAAACGTAGCCAAGGCATGGAGTTAACTGCTGAAGAAGAGAAGGCAGTTGCTACAGTAGATCAATATTTAAATCAGTTTTTAGAAGCTGATAAGGTTGTATTTGCATTCCCATTATGGAACTTTACAGTACCAGCGCCATTAATCACATATATTTCATACTTATCTCAAGCTGGAAAAACGTTTAAATATACAGCAAATGGCCCAGAAGGTTTAGTTGGTGGTAAAAAAGTAGTTGTGTTAGGTGCTCGTGGTTCAGATTACTCTTCAGAGCAAATGGCTCCTATGGAAATGGCAGTTAATTACGTAACAACGGTACTTGGATTCTGGGGAATTACAAATCCAGAGACAGTTGTAATTGAAGGACACAATCAATATCCAGATCGTTCACAACAAATTGTTGAAGAAGGTCTAGAAAACGTTAAAAAAGTAGCAGCAAAATTTTAATTCATGATAGTAAATGGAAAAACCAACATGGATGACCATGTTGGTTTTTTAGTCTATTTTTCATGTTAAAAAATGTATATTTATAAAATAAAAGAAAAGTTCGAAAATAGTATTGCAAAATATTATATAGCAAACTATAATGAGTTCAAGAATAGTTGATACTTAAATTAAATATTCAGAAAATTCAATTAGTTAAAATTGGAAAATGAGATAAGGAAACTTGAATGGGGGTTATATTATGGCGAATAAAGTACCGTTTTCGTTCATAGTAGTTATTGGATTAATGTTATTTGCACTATTTTTTGGAGCGGGAAATTTAATTTTCCCAGCGATGCTTGGTCAATCAGCAGGAGAGAATGTATGGATTGCTAACGCTGGATTTTTAGTAACTGGTGTTGGATTACCATTACTAGGTGTGCTAGCATTTGGTTTTTCAGGTAAAGATGATTTGCAGTCGTTAGCTAGTCGTGCTCACCCAGTGTTTGGGATTGTGTTTACAACAGTTTTATACTTAGCGATTGGTCCGTTATTTGCAATACCGAGAACAGGAAATGTTTCTTATGAAATTGGTCTTAAACCGTTTATGCCAGAAGGAGTAGGTTCTACACCTTTAATTCTTTTCACAATTATATTCTTTAGTATCACTTGTTTTTTTTCGCTAAATCCCGCGAAAATTGTCGATATTGTTGGAAAAATCTTAACACCAATTAAGTTGACTTTCATCGGTATTTTAGTAATCGTTGCTTTTATACATCCGATTGGAGATATGCAAGCACCAGTGGAAGCTTATACATCACATGCATTCTTTAAAGGATTCCAAGAAGGATACTTAACGATGGATACGCTTGCATCATTCGTATTCGGGATTATCATTATCAATGCTATTAAAGAAAAAGGTGCGAAAACGAAAACACAAATTATGGTCGTTTGTGCAAAAGCGACAATTATTGCAGCATCTATTTTAGCAATTATCTATACAGCACTTTCTTATATGGGTGCTTCAAGTGTTGCAAAGCTTGGACATTTAGAGAACGGCGGAGAAGTATTAGCGAAAGTTTCTAACTACTATTTCGGATCATATGGCGGAGTATTATTAGGATTAATGATTACAGTAGCTTGTTTAACAACTAGTGTGGGACTTGTATCAGCATGTTCTTCATTCTTCCATAAGTTATTCCCAAATGTTCCTTACAAAGCAATTGCAATCACGCTATGTGTATTTAGTGCAATTGTTGCAAATGTAGGATTAACACAGTTAATCGCAGTTTCTGTTCCAGTATTAACAGCAATTTATCCACTAGCAATCGTATTGATTTTCTTAACATTCTTCCATTCATTATTCAAAGGAAGAGCTGAAGTTTATCAAGTGAGCTTAATCGTAACATTTATCATCAGCTTATTCGATGGATTAAGTGCAGCTGGAGTTAACATTGAAGTAGTAAGCCAAGTGTTCACTAAATTCCTTCCGATGCAGGAAGTAGGATTAGGCTGGATCTTCCCAGCGATTATCGGTGGATTTATCGGATATGGACTTAGCATTTTAAAAGTGAAAAACCAAGTTCAACCAGCAACTAGAGCGGATAAGAAAATAGGTTAAATAAAAAAAGTTATAGAACTTGTTTCTATAGCTTTTTTTGTTACTATTAATAATGAGAAAAAATAAAGTAGTAGGGGAAATAAAATGAAAAAAACAATTGATCATATCGGAATCGCAGTTCGTGATATAGATAGTACGATACGTTTTTATGAACAGGTTCTATCAGGAGAATTAATAGATCGTTACGTAAGTGAGGCAACAGGTGTGGAAAGCGAAGTAGCCATTCTTGAAGTGGATGGAGATAGAATTGAATTACTTGCACCGACAAATAACACCACTTCACCAATTGCCCGATTTATAAAACAAAAAGGTAAAGGTGTACATCACGTTGCGTATCGTGTCGATGATTTAGATGTGGCTCTAGAAGAGTTAAAAGAACAAGGTATTCGGACATTAGAGCATACACTACGCATTAATAAGCACGGTAGAAGGTTAATTTATCTTAACCCAGCGGATACTGAAGGAACGATTATCGAGTATTGTGATTATCCGGAAGAGAAATAGAAGAGGGATACTTTTTTAAAGGTGTTACGTAATAACGTAATACCTTTTTATTTATGTATTTCACATTTTCTTCACAAATGATTCACGATAACTTTTCTTCTTTGATAACTTACATAAATATATTTTATGATATAATAACAATCGGCTTTAAAAATGTAAGTTGTATCTATCATAATAGTTACTATTATATTGGAAGTTTAGAGGTGGAAGAGAAATAAAGAGTTATACTTTCTAGAAGTTTATATTTAATCAGGTTAATATTTTGCCCAAGAATCAAACTCGGGAAGTAAAAATAATGAAAATATAGCGATGAGGAAGAAAGAAGTGAAATGAGTGTGAAAGTAATGAAAAGGTTAGGGACATTGTTATTACTTGCATGTGTGCTTATCATATTGATACCGAAAAGTGCATCTGCTCATGCGTATGTTGTGAAATCAAACCCTACGGAAAATGAAACATTGAAGAAAGCACCGTCTGTTGTGAAAATCGAGTTCGATGAGGACATACAAATCTCAAGTTTTAATACATTGTACGTGAGAGATACATCAGGTAAAAGGGTCGATTTAAAAGATGCTCATATTGATAAAAAAAATAAAAAGCTATTAGAAGCTGGATTGAAAGAGAATCTTAAAAATGGTCTCTACTCTATTCAGTGGAAAGCTATTTCAGCTGATGGACATCCCATTCAAGGAGTTATTCCATTCCGTATTGGATTAGCGGAAGCTGGAGCAGATGATATACAAGTAGAAGAGATGGGATATGTTCCGCAAATTGATATGATCATGGAACGTGGAATTTTATATACAAGTTTCTCACTATTTATAGGAGTGCTATTCTTTAATCTTATTATGTATAAAGGGAATGCAACCTCGGTTCGATCAAGGAGTAAGAACATAATATGGATTTCCTTATTAGGGATATTTACTAGCTTGTTATTCAATCTACCACTGCAAGCGAAAATAAATGCTGATGTTTCATGGCTAGAAGCATTCAATCCTTTACTATTAAAAGAAACGTTACAGCTTTCTGTTTTTAGTTATGTTTGGATTACTCAAATGGTTCTCATTAGTTCGCTTATAATCGTTACGTATTTTGCGATGAGGCGTGAGAAGCTATCGTCTTTTAAAGTATGGAGTATTCCAATAGTGCTGTTTATTGGAATACTTGTTATGAAAGCATTTAATAGTCACGCATATGGTTTAAAGTTTAAAGATATTGCTGTTGTTATGGATTTTTTACATTTATTCGCAGCTTCATTATGGATTGGTGGTTTATCGTCTATTATTCTTCTGTTACGTAAAGAGGATAACAAATGGAATATGTATTGGGATATGATTAAGCGTTTTTCACCGTGGGCAACATGCGCTGTCATTGTGATTTTAATAACAGGTCTTTTTAACAGTACATTTTTTATTCCAACAATCCACTCGTTATTTGATACGAAGTATGGATTAGCTTTACTAGCAAAGATACTTTTATTCGTTTTCATGGGGATATTGGGAATTATTCATTATGTGAAAGGGAAAATGAGAGCGGAGCAAGGATTAGGTGCTACGGTGAAAGTAGAGTTTATCATTGGAATTATCATTTTCGTCATCGTAGCTTTTATGACAAACGTACAAACACCACCGATGCCTCCTACTGGACCTTTTACAGAGAGTAAACAATTAGATAATGGATATGAAATGACGCTAAATGTAAGTCCTAATAGAGTAGGACAAAATATATTCCATATTACTTTAAAGGATGAGAACGGACAACCCGTTACTGATATGGAACAAATTATATTAACGACTCAATCGTTAGATATGAATATGGGAAAAGGATCATTTAAAGTTTCGGCAGTTTCACCGGGAGAATATGAAGCAGAAGGGATGTATATTAACATGACAGGAAACTGGAATATACAAGTACATGGATTAACGCAATCGCTTGATAGCTTCGATACGGATTATAAATTTATTGTAGGTGGCAGATAAAGTGAAACTTTAAGCAGCCCTCATCAATTGGGCTACCCGGCGAATAGCGGGATAAAGAGTAGGTATAGATAAAAAGGAGCTAATTGAAAATGGAACGTATAAAAAAATTAGGAACAACAATGATCGCAACAGCAATTACAATGGGAATGTTTTCGTTACCTGTTAGTGCGCACGTTACTGTGAAGCCAGCAACTTCTGACATCGGTTCTTGGGAGACTTACACGATAAAAGTACCAGTTGAAAAGAATATAGCAACAACAAAAGTTACACTGAAAATACCGTCTGGTGTGGAATTCCAACAGTATGAACCAGTGCCAGGGTGGAAAATGGAAGAGCAGAAAGATAATGCCGGAAAAGTGAAAACTGTAGTATGGGAAGCAATAGGAGAAGGGATTTTACCCGGTCAGTTCCAGCGATTTACTTTCGTCGCTAAAAATCCGGATAAAGAACAAAAAATAGCTTGGGATGCATATCAACAATATAAAGACGGAGAAATTGTTGAATGGACAGGCGATGAGAAAGCTGAAAAACCGCATTCACTTACTACAATTGCAAAAGGTACGTCATTAACAGGAGAACATGGTGAAGTATCTAATGTAGAAAAGAATGAAGGTACTAGTAATATGCAGTTGATAGCAATTGTTTTATCTATTTTGGCAATTGTATCTTCGGTAGGTGCGTGTGTTTTTGTAGTGCGTCGTAAAAAATAAGATATAAAAAAGAGCCTACAAATAGTAGGCTCTTTCTCATATTTATTTCACTTCAACCTGCTGCCTTACAGCAAGTGTTTTCGGCTTTATATTTACAAAACAAATGCTCACAACAATAAATAATAGGCCAATAAATAAGCTCATTGTAATGGCTTCATGTAAGAAGATTGAACTTACAATAATAGCGATAAGGGGAATAAGGAATGTATAAGCCCCTACTTTACTCGCTTCACCAGCTCCAACGAGTGTGAAGTATGCAAGCCACCCCATTGCAATAACAAAGAATGAAATAAAGAGTAGTACACTAACAAATGGCATACTCCAAGCAATACTAGACCAACTTTCAAATTCTGAGCCAAATCCGATTAAACAAAGACCACCGATAAGAAGCTGAATTGTTACCATCCAAATGGCATTCACACGGTGACCAGTCTTCTTAATGAATACTGTGCCAAGTGCCCAGCCAATAGCGCATCCTAACGCGAGAAGGATTCCAATAACAGAAATATGTCCTGTTAAACTGCTTGAGCTAATAACACCTACACCAATAAATCCGAGAACAAGCCCGAAAATTTTCAAGCCGTACATTGATTCTTCAAGCCATATCCACGAGAAAATACCGAGTAAAACTGGTTGTAGAAATACAATGGCGGAAAATAACCCAGCAGGCATATATTGAAGACCAACAGTTTGTAACCCGTAAAATATAATGATGTTAAGTAAAGAAGAAATAACGTATAAATGCCACGTTTCTTTTAAATGTAATTCTTTATATTTGGGTAGAGCGAAAAGGAGTAAAATGAATCCTCCAATTAAAGTTCGAACGCCTGCAAATAAAACGGGTGGTGTATAATGCAGGGCAAACTTAGATAAAGGCCAATTGATTCCCCACATGAAAACGAGAAAGGTAAGGATTATGGCCGTCTTAGTTCGAGAAAGCTGTGTCACGGTAAGACCTCCTTGTTGTTATTCATTTCACTATGATATGATATCGAATGTAATAAATAAAATGAATCTTTTTTATAAGGAGTATAAGTGATTAGTTATGACTATTACACAACTGCAAGTATTAATAAAAACTATTGAGTTAGGTAGTTTTACGAAGGCTGCCAGGGTGTTAAATATGACGCAGCCAGCTGTAAGTCATGCAATTTCAAGTATTGAGTCAGAGTTAGGAGTTACGATTCTTATACGTGATAAACGACAAGGATTACTCGTTACGGATGTAGGAAACAGAATTCTTGTACATATTAGAGAGATTTTGAACGGTGTAGAGAAGATTGAACAAGAAGTTGCGATGGAGAAAGGACACGAAGTGGGGACGATTCGAATTGGGAGTTTTCCGAGTGCTTCTGCACATTTCTTACCGAAAATGATAAACCATTTTAAGGAGAAGTATCCGAGCTTAGAGGTCGTTCTTTGTGAAGGAACAATTAAAGAAGTTGAAGATTGGTTAATATCGAGGGTTGTTGATATAGGAATTGTTATTTTGCCTAATAAAGAGATGGAGATTGTCCCGTTAACGAAGGGAAAAATGGTTGCTATCTTAAGAGAGGATCATCCTCTTTGTAAGAAGGACTCTATTACAATTCGTGATTTGGAGAATGAACCGATCATATTATGTAAGGGCGGATACGAACCACCCATCATTGATATGTTTAAACAAGCCAACGTACCACTTCGGGCTGAGTATGTAATTTCTACCGTTACTACAGCTTTAAATATGATTCAAGAAGGATTAGGCATTGCAATATTAGCTGAATTATCTTTAACGAATTTACCACAGAATGTGCAAACGAGAGAATTGGAGCCGCAAGTATGGAGAGAAATTGCTTTAGCTGTTCCTTCATTAAAGGATTCTTCAATCGCTGTACAGCTATTTATTGAAGAATTTCAAGCGCTATTTGCAGAATAAAAAGGGGTGTCTCATATATCATAATGGGGCACTTTTTAATTTGCTTATAAAAAATCTATGAAAAGGATTGACTTATTTTTTAGTTGTAACTATAATGATTACATCGAGGTGGTGATTACGATGAAAATTAGTAGCCGCTTTTCCATAGCTGTTCATATTTTATCTATTTTGAAAAACAATCCATCTTCACTTTGTACTTCAGACTATATGGCTGAGAGTGTCAATACAAATCCAGTAGTCATTCGTAAAATCATGTCGTACTTGAAACAAGCTGGCTTTGTTTACGTAAATCGTGGACCGGGTGGCGCGGGATTACTAAAGGATTTACATGAAATCACATTGTTAGATGTGTATCATGCAGTGAACGTAGTCGAAGAAGACAAGCTATTTCATATTCACGAGCAACCGAATCCAGATTGTCCAATTGGGGCGAATATTCAAGCGGTGTTAGAAATTATTTTAATTCAAGCACAATCCGCGATGGAAGAAGTTTTGAGAAATATTACGATGGGGCAGTTGTTTGAAACTTTGCAAGAAAAAATGAATGCTTAAATAATATTTATATTTTTTTATCATTAATGTAACTGATTTGATTACAACGATAAGGTAAGGTGTAAAAGTTATGACTGTAAAAATGAAAGTATACTCAGATTTTATATGTCCGTTTTGTTTTTTAGCAAAAGGTCCATTAGATGAGGTAGCGAAAGAGAAAGATGTAGAGATTGAATGGATGCCATTTGAATTACGTCCAAGTCCATATTCAAAAATAGATCCATGGAATGAACCAGAAAAATTAGGTTCATGGGATGCTTTCATTCTTCCGACAGCGAAGAAGTTTGGAATTGATATGCGCTTGCCACGTGTTTCACCACATCCATATACACATTTAGCTTTCGAAGGATGTCAATTTGCGAAAGAACGTGGACTAGGTAATGAGTATCATCACCGCGTATTCACAGCATTTTTCCAAGAAGAGCAAAACATTGAAGATATTGATGTGTTAACAAAATTAGCGGTAGAAGTAGGACTTCCTGAGGCGGAATTTAAAGATGCTTTAGTAACTCGTAAATATAAAGAAAAGCATCAAGAAGCAATTCAACACGCATATGATGAAGCGAATATTATGGCTGTTCCAACTGTCATGATTGGAGATGAAGTCATTCAAGGGCTTGCTAGTAAAGAAACACTAGAAAGGGTCATTGATAAAGAAATTGAAAAGGATAAAACAAATTCATTTGAAGGTATGCAATGTAATACCGATGGATATTGCTAATTCGCTTGTTATGAAATAACAAAATAAATTATAAAACAAACATTTGGAGGAATTAAAATGTCAGCAACTACAACAAACTTAAAAGAAGCAATCGTGAACCGCCGTTCAATTCGTAAAGTAACAAAAAACGATGCAATTACGAAAGAAAGAATTGAAGAAGTGTTAAAAACAGCTTTACACGCACCAACATCTTTCAATATGCAAAGTGGTCGTATGGTTGTATTAATGGATGGAGAGCATGAAAAGTTTTGGGATATCGTTAAAGAAACACTAAGAGCACGCGTACCAGCAGAAAACTTTGAAGCGACTGTAGAAAGACTAAAAGGCTTCCATGCAGGTGTAGGAACAGTTCTATTCTTTGAAGATCAAGCAACTGTAGAAAAAATGCAAGAAAATGCCCCATTATACAAAGATCAGTTCCCATTCTGGTCTCATCAAGGAAATGCGATGTTACAACATACTGTGTGGATGCTATTATCTGCTGAAGGAATTGGGGCGTCATTACAACATTACAACCCAATCGTAGATGCTGAAGTGAAAGAAACTTGGAACATTCCGGCAGAGTGGAGCTTAGTAGGTCAAATGCCATTTGGTGAACCAAACGAACAACCAGCAGAAAGAACGTTCTTGCCTACTGAAGATGTAGTGAAATTTTATTAAGAAATACAATATGTAACGAGAAGGAAGCTGTGCTTAAAAGCAGCTTCCTTTTTTGTAGTGGTGTTAATTTATGCGCATTTAGGGAAGAAATATAAGAAATAATACGGTGAGAAGGGAATTAGAAAAATGAATGATGAGAAAAAATATACAGTGGTAGGTACTGATGTTGAGGAAGTAAAGCGTTTAAATAAAAATTCAGGATTAACGTATAATCAAGTGAAAGAAATGTTAGCAAAGCAAATGCAAAAAAAGAAGTAATTAGATTGAAATCTTTCATTTTTTCATTTAGCATTTTGATTGGAGAGAGTTAAGTAAAAGGTAACTCTCTTTTTTGTATAGCTAAGCATCTTATAGAGTGGAGGAAGCAACATGAAGAAATGGGTAAAGGTAACGCTGTCTATCACTGGAGGCATTGTCTTATTAGCGTGTGCCGGCGGATATTACGTGTATAAAAATTATTTTCCAAAGGAACCTGAGCGTATTGTATATGATAAAGAAAGAGTGCTACAACCGATACATAATCAGCTTAAAGGAATCAATATAGAAAATGTAAAGATAAAAGAAAGAGAAGTCGTAAATGCGACTGTAGATGAGCTTCAAAAAATGATTGATGATGGAAAGTTGTCATATGAAGAATTAACGAGTATTTATCTCTTTAGAATACAAGAACATGATCAAAATGGAATAACATTAAATTCTGTTACAGAGATAAATCCTAATGCGATGGAAGAAGCAAGAAAGTTAGATCAAGAGCGGGGTAGAAACAAAAATTCGAATTTATATGGTATTCCTGTCGTTGTAAAAGATAATGTACAGACGGAAAAAGTGATGCCGACTAGTGCAGGAACTTATGTATTAAAAGATTGGATTGCAGATCAAGACGCAACAATTGTGAAGCAGTTGAAAGAAGAAGGAGCATTTGTTTTAGGAAAAGCGAATATGTCTGAGTGGGCGAACTATTTATCTTTTACAATGCCAAGCGGGTATAGCGGGAAGAAAGGACAAAATTTAAACCCGTACGGTCCGATTACATTCGATACTTCAGGATCAAGTTCAGGATCTGCTACAGTAGTTGCAGCAGATTTTGCGCCGCTTGCAATTGGAACAGAAACGACGGGATCGATTGTTGCACCAGCGGCGCAGCAATCAGTAGTTGGGTTACGTCCATCTTTAGGTATGGTAAGTAGAACAGGAATTATTCCATTAGCTGAAACTCTTGATACAGCAGGACCTATGGCAAGAACAGTAAAAGATGTAGCAACGTTATTTAATGCAATGATAGGTTATGACGAAAAAGATGTTATGACAGAAAAAATGAAAGATAAAGAAAGAATTGATTATACAAAGGATTTATCAATAGATGGATTAAAAGGGAAAAAGATAGGGCTTCTTTTTTCTGTAGACCAACAAGATGAAAATAGAAAAGTAGTAGTAGAAAAAATTAGAAAAGACCTTCAAGATGCAGGTGCGATATTAACTGATAATATCCAGTTAAGTGCTGAGGGTGTAGATAATTTGCAAACATTAGAATATGAGTTCAAGCATAATGTAAACGACTATCTTTCACAGCAAAAGAATGTACCGGTAAAATCGTTAGAAGAGATTATAGCGTTTAATAAAAAGGATAGTAAAAGACGAATAAAATACGGACAAACATTAATTGAAGGGTCTGAAAAATCTGCTATAACGAAAGAAGAGTTTGAAAACGTAGTGCAAACGAGTCAAGAAAATGCAAGAAAAGAGCTAGATAGGTATTTAGTAGAAAAAGGTTTGGATGCTCTAGTTATGATTAATAACGATGAAGTCCTTCTATCAGCTGTAGCTGGTTATCCGGAATTAGCGGTTCCTGCTGGATATGATAAAAATGGAGAACCAATCGGTGTAGTGTTTGTAGGGAAACAGTTTGGTGAAAAAGAGCTTTTCAATATTGGATATGCGTATGAACAGCAGTCCAAAAATAGAAAATCACCTAGTTTATAAAAGATTATATGAAAAATAACTGCCACCGAAATTATGTTGGTGGATTCCAGTTAAACGAATCTAACAATATGAAAAGAAAAAAAGGATTCTTCTCAATTAGTAAGAAAGATTGTCTATAGGAGTTCATAAAATGTAATATATTCAATTTCCATCCATTGAAGGGGGAGGTTAATTCTTAATGAATGAAGTAAAGAGTTTTTTTCGAAGTAGAGGGTTTCAACGGTTTCTCGTTTTAATAATAGTAGCGCTTGTATTATACGCATTAAAAAGTATGATTAATTTAATATTAATTACGTTTATACTGACGTTTTTAATGGATCGATTTCAACGTTTTATTTCAAGAAAATTGAAAGTAAACCGGAAAATTGTTATTGCATGTTTATATATAATACTAGTTTCCTTTATAGGCACAACATTATATAAATATTTACCTGTGCTGACGATACAAATTTCACAATTAATTTATCAATTTAAACTGTTTTTTCAAAATCCACCTGATAATGAAATCGTTAAATATGCACTTTCGACAATTAATGGGATGGAAGTATCAAAATATATAGAACAAGGTGTAGACGTCATATATCAATCAATAGCAAATATAGGGAAGGTAAGTTTACAAATATTATTATCTCTAATTTTAAGCTTATTTTTCTTATTAGAAAAAGAGCGTATTATTACATTTACATCAAAGTTTAAAGATAGTAAGTTAAAAATCTTTTATGAAGAAATTGCATATTTTGGTGAAAGATTTGCAAGATCGTTCGGCAAAGTAATTGAGGCTCAGTTTTTAATTGCCGTTGTAAATTGTATTCTTACTGTCATTGCATTAATCGTTTTAGGATTTCCACAGCTACTTGTATTAGCTGTTATGATTTTCTTACTAGGGTTGATTCCTGTTGCAGGTGTGATTATTTCTTTGTTTCCACTTTGTATCATTGCTTACAACGTAGGCGGAGTTATGTACGTAGTATACATACTCGTATTCATAACAGTAATCCATGCTCTTGAAAGTTATTTTTTAAATCCGAAGTTTATGTCTGCAAAAACAAATTTACCAATATTCTACACATTTATGATTCTTATCTTCTCAGAGCATTTCCTTGGAATATGGGGGCTTATTATCGGGATACCAATCTTTATCTTTTTATTAGATGTACTTGATATAAATAATGAGGATGCGACTAAAAAATAAGAAATGATAGAAAATCACTAAAAAGTCATAGGAGATAATGAAAATAAAAAGCAATCCAAAATAAATTGGATTGCTTTTTATCTTAATTAAAGAACCGGAGCCATTGTTTCTTTCAATACTTGAACAGAGTGGTCGAATTTTAATTCTTCATCTTCACTTAATTCAACCTCTAAAATTTCACGAACACCGCCGCGATTTAAAACAGCAGGTACCCCGATATAAACATCTTTTTGACCGTATTGACCTTCTAAGTAAGCTGATACAGTTAATACACTATTTTCGTCGTTTAAAATTGCTTTTGTAACACGTAGAAGTGACATACCGATACCATAATAAGTTGCGCCTTTACGCTCAATAATATGGTAAGCTGCATCACGGACGTTTATGAAAATTTTGTCTAAATCTTCTTGATTATACGTGTTGTCTTTTTCAAGCAGTGTTTGTAGTTTTTGGATACCAACGGAAACATGGCTCCAAACTGGAAGTTCAGTATCGCCGTGTTCTCCGATAATATAAGCGTGAATGTTGTGTGGACCAATATCGAAGTACTCACCTAACATATAGCGGAAACGAGCAGAATCAAGCGTTGTACCAGAACCGATTACACGTTCTTTCGGTAAACCAGATTCTTTCCAAGTTACGTAAGTTAAAATATCTACAGGGTTTGTTGCGATTAAGAAGATGCCATCAAATCCGCTATCCATAATACTGCGAACGATTTGTTTGAAGATTTTAGCGTTTTTCTCAACTAAATCTAAACGTGTTTCGCCTGGTTTTTGTGGTAATCCAGCTGTAATAACTACAAGGTCAGCATCTTTACAATCTTCGTAGCTGCCTTTCCATACTCTAGTTGGAGCTGGTGCGAATGGAACAGCATGACTTAAGTCCATTGCTTCCCCTTCAGCTTTTGCCTCATTTACATCGACTAAAACAAATTCTTCAGCTACAGCCTGGTTAATCATGCAGTAAGCATAACTACATCCAACTGCTCCTGTTCCTACTAATACAACACGGTTAATACCTTTTTTCATTTCAAAATTCCTCGCAATTTCATTGATTTTATTATGTAAGATAATACGTCTTACTTCTATAGAGTCATATCTAGTTTATTACATTTTATAAAAGATATTCAAGTATTTGAAAATGTATCCGTGCAAATCCGCGAACAAAACATAGGAATTCAGTGAACCGAATATAATTCAGTAAAATCCTTTGTAAAAGGGGAAATGGCATGGGGAATCCATTAGCAATGGAAGAAATGCTTCATATTATTCATGCAGGGCTTGTTAAAAAGAATAACCCAAAACGGATTACGATTGCAGGTGCAGGGATTTCTGGATTAGTTGCAGGTTCTTTATTAAAAGAGGCTGGGCACGAAGTAACGATTATAGAAGCAAATAACAGAATAGGTGGCAGAGTGTATACGATTCGGGAACCATTTAGTGTTGGTTTATATTTTAATGCGGGACCGATGAGAATCCCTGACACCCATAAGTTAACCTTAGCGTATATTCATAAATTTAAACTACCTTTAAACCTTTTTATAAATAAAACTTTTGCAGATATCATTTATACGAATAACATTCAAACGAGATTGAATGTGTTTGAAAATGATCCAAGTGTACTTGAATATCCGGTTTTGGATAAAGAAAGAGGAAAAACGGCAGAAGAGCTAATGATTGAAGTATTAGAACCAATACTAAATTACATTAAGAAGGATCCTGATAAAAACTGGCTTATCGTTGAAAAAAAGTATAAAACGTATTCGCTTGGTTCATTTTTAATGGAGTATTATTCAGATGGTGCGATAGATATGATTGGGGTACTTCTTGATATGGAAGCTTATATGGGAATGTCCTTAATTGAAGTATTACGTGAAATGATTTTCTTTACTTCAACAACGAAATATTATGAAATAACTGGTGGAATGGATAAGTTATCGAATGCATTCTTACCACAATTAAGGGAACATATTTTAATGCCGTATAAGGTTGATAAAATTATACAAGAAGATAATAAAGTAATGTTACAAGGAAATCATGAACAAACGTTAGAGCAATTTACAATAACAAGTGATTTTGCTATTATTACAATTCCATTTTCAGCGTTAAGATTTGTAGAAGTTCAGCCATACTATTTATTCTCTTATTTTAAAAAAAGAGCAATTCGTGAATTAAATTATATTGCTGCAACTAAAATTGCAATAGAGTTTAAAAGTAGATTTTGGGAGAAAGCGGGACAGTGTGGCGGTAAATCTATTACTGATTTACCGATACGGTTTACATACTATCCGAGTTATGGCATTCATACTCCAGGACCAGCTATCGTTATAGCAAGTTATACGTGGGCAGATGAGGCGTTAACATGGGATAGTCTCCCGCAAAGAGATCGTATTCGGTACGCATTAAAAAATTTAGCGGAAATATACGGTGACATCGTCTATAGTGAGTTTGTCACTGGAACATCTTTTAGCTGGAGTAAAAATCCGTATTCTTGCGGTGCATTTACAGCTTTCGAACCAGGCCAAGAGCTCGAGTTATTTCCGTATATTACACCACCATCTGGAAAAGTACATTTTGCAGGAGAGCATACGACATTAACACATGGATGGATGCAAGGGGCAATTGAGTCTGGAGTTAGAGTTGCATATGAAGTAAATGAACAGTGAATCTCTTATATTTACAAATGGTCATTCTTTTAATAAAATGATAAATATAAATCGTAATTATTACGCTTTGAATACATTTGAAGTAAAGAAATGGATGGTCGGTTGAATGAATAAAGTGGAGATTCATATATTAGGTGGTTTTTTAGGTAGTGGAAAATCAACATTATTACAAAATTTATTGTTAGCAGAGAAAAAGAAGAATAGAAAAGTTGTAGTATTAATGAATGAAATTGGTGAATACTCAGTAGATACAGATATTATTGGAAAAGAGAATGTTTTAAGAGAACTTCTTAAAGGATGTATTTGTTGTACGTTAAAAGAAGAGCTTGAAATACAATTACATTCGTTATACCAACAAGAAAGACCAGATGTAATTTATATAGAAACGACAGGTGTTGCGCATCCAATTGAAGTGTTAGACGCGTGTGTCTCGCCAATTTTAGCTCCTTTTCTGGAAGTGAAATCAATTGTAGTCGTTTTAGATGCAGTAAGGTGGTTAAATCGAAGTATATTAAGTGCAAATGTACAACAGCTATTGCATGAGCAACTGAAATTTGGTAGTCACATTCTTGTTAATAAAGCAGATTTACTAACAGATGAAGATAAGAATACAGTATTTGAAGAAGTAAAGGCAATAAATGATCATGCGAAAATGTATGAGACAAAGTATTGTAATATATCTTTAAAAGATATAGAAGAAGCAGAATTTCCAAATGATGAGGAACACGAGACACTACATGTCAAACAGCATTTACATATACAAACAATGACATATCAATTTACGAAACCGATTGATCAAGACAAATTATATGAATGGCTTTCGAATTTACCAGATAGTATTTATCGAGTGAAAGGTTTTGTGAAATTCCATGGAGATAAATACCCTCACCTATTCCAATATTCGTTCGGAGTACCAACTTTATTAGAACAAGACTTCGGTTTCCCGACAAACTTAGTAGTAATAGGAGAAGGACTAGATAAGAAACAATTGGCTGAAGGGTTAGAGAAAGTAGAACTTAACTCTAATTAAGGGGAAAAGACTAACTTAAAAATAAGTTAGTCTTTTTGTATGGTCATTACTGAAATGAAACAGTATTTTCAATTGGATTGCAGAATATATATTGATTGTATGTCCGTTTCCATTACATAGGAAGGTGATTATATATTTGTGCCGAATGTAGAGGGTACTACAAGAGTTTTCCATTATCTATCGAATTAGTTAGTCATGATTACGGACAGGGGATTTTGGCGTGTTTGATTCTATCAGAAAGTAAAGTATGGGGAGGATCACAATGTCGATGAAAAAACGTAAGTGGCTAAAAACAATGTTTACTGGTTGTGTTTTAGGTTCGTTATTAATAACGGCAGCTTGTTCAGGAAAGAAAACAAGTACAGAGGATGAAAAAACGATTAAGGTAGGAGTCCTTGCTTCTTTAACAGGACCGCTAGAATCGTATGGAAAACAAACAGTGAACGGATTTGAATTAGGGTTAGATTATGCAACTGGTGGAACTGGGAAAGTAGATGGGAAAAAGATTAAGTTTGTTGTAGAAGATACAGAAACGAAAGCGGATGTAGCAGTTAAAAAAGCTACGAAGTTATTAGAAGAAGAGAAAGTTGATTTTTTAGTTGGATCGTCTAGTTCAAGTGATACGTTAGCGGTTTTACCACTGGCTGAAGAATATGAAAAGATTATGGTTGTAGAACCGGCAGTTGCGGATAGTATTACCGGGAAGAACTGGAATAAATATATTTTTAGAACTGGAAGAAGTTCCTCACAAGATGCGATTGCAGGAGCAGCAGCAATTGCGAAAAAAGATGTAAAGATTGCAACATTTGCCCCAGATAACGCTTTTGGTCGTGAAGGGATTGCTGCATTTAAAGCGGGTGCGAAAAAATTAGGTGCGAACATTGTGAATGAGCAATACGCGGATACAAATTCAACAGATTTTACAGCGAATATTCAAAATATCATTAGTTCAAAACCAGATTATTTATTTATCGTTTGGGCAGGGGCAAATTCACCTTGGAAACAGTTGAAAGATATGAATGTGGAAGCGCAAGGTATTAAAATTTCTACAGGTGCGCCAGATATACCAGCATTAAAAACAATGGATGCATTAGTAGGTATGCAAGGTTTTTCTGTATATTATCACACACTTCCAAAAAATAAAGTGAATGATTGGCTAGTTGAAGAGCATAAAAAACGTTTTAATGGTGCAGTGCCAGATTTGTTTACAGCAGGAGGAATGTCAGCAGCAATTTCTATTGTAGAAGCCTTAAAGAAAACAAAAGGTGATACAGATGTAGATACCTTGATTAAGAAAATGGAAGGAATGGAATTTGATACACCGAAAGGAAAGATGAAGTTTAGAGAGAAGGACCACCAAGCGATGCAGACACTGTATTCTATCACATTGAAAAAGCAAGACGGTGTTGATTATCCGGTGCCAGTGTTAGAGCGAGAATTAACGATGAAAGAAACAGAACCACCAGTTCAAAATAAATAGACTGAATTTTCTGTTGTTTTTGTATAAAGAGGGGGGACCCTCTTTATACATATTTCTTTCATACTCACGGCTTTAAAGGGAGGGATTTCGTGACACATTTGCTAGAGACGAAAAATCTTAGTGTATCTTTTGGTGAACATCAAGTTATTAAAGATGTAAATTTAACTGTCCAAAAAGGAAAGCTCATTTCTATTATTGGGCCAAATGGTGCGGGGAAGACAACGTTATTTAATTTACTAAGTGGACAGATTTCACCCACAACAGGTGAAGTGTATTTTAAAGGGCAAGATATTACAAAACTATCGATTTCAGATCGAACACGCTTAGGAATCGGTCGCTCTTTTCAGCTTACAAACATATTCCCAGAATTAACGGTACTTGAAAATGTCCGTTTAAGTGTTCAATCATTCGTACAAGATTACTATAGTTTTTTCCCGAGTTCAGCAAAATTAAAGCAACAAGTTGGAGAGGCGAGACGTTTCTTAAAAACAGTATTACTTCATGAAAAAGAGAACGTATTAGCGAAAGATTTGGCACATGGAGAGAAAAGGAAGCTAGAACTTGCGATGTTATTAGCTTTAAAAACGGATGTGTTATTACTTGATGAGCCGACGGCAGGTATTTCGGTTGAGGAAGTCCCTGCTATATTACAAGTGATTGAAAATATTAAGAAACATCCAGAGAGCACAATTGTACTTATCGAACACAAAATGGATATGATACTAGGTTTGTCAGATCATCTTATCGTTTTATTTCATGGAGAGTTATTGGCTGAAGGATTGCCAGAAGAAATTATGAAAGATGAGCGTGTACAAAGTGCTTATTTAGGGGGATTATATAGTGGCACTATTACAAGTGAATAATATAGAAACGTATTTAGATCAGTTTCATATTTTGCAAGGAGTATCTCTTGCTGTTGAGAAAGGGACGATTACTGTACTGTTTGGTAGAAATGGGGCAGGGAAAACAACGACATTACGTTCAGTGATGGGGTTTCACCGCATTGCAGATGGTGAAATTTATTATGATAGTGCAAAAGTGAGTGGATTACCTACACATTTAATTTCAAGAAAAGGAATAGGGTATGTACCAGAAAATCAAGGTATTTTTCATGATTTGACAGTAGAAGAAACTTTCGCTCTTGCTAGGGGAAAAGGTGAGGAAGTAGAAGGGAAAATAGAGTGGATGCTGGAACTATTTCCGGATTTAAAGCAGTTTTGGAATAAGAAAAGTGGGCTCTTGAGCGGAGGGCAAAAGCAAATGTTGGCTATTTCAAGAGCGTTTATTAATAGTGATGGATTATTACTTATTGATGAACCGAGCAAAGGGCTATCCCCGATAATGGTGGAGAAATTAATGGTAGCTATTTTGAAGATGAAAGAGAAAACAACAGTTTTACTTGTTGAGCAAAATTTTATGATGGCCAGTCAAATTGGCGATTATTTTTACATTATGGATAACGGACGAATTGTTCATAACGGTTTTATGAATGAATTAAAAAAGGATAAGGAAATGTGTCATAAATATTTAGGAATCTCTTAACATGAATCCGAGGTGAAAAGGATGGATGTGTTAATCAATTTATTTGTAAATGGGATTTCAACAGGGATGCTCATTTTTTTGTTAGCATCAGGTCTTTCACTTATTTTTGGTTTAATGAGCGTTTTAAACTTTGCACACGGTGGTTTATTTGCATGGGGAGCATTTACAGGTGTTTGGTTATTTAATGTGACAGGAAGTTATATATTAGCTTTAGTTGGAGCAGTAGCCATGGGAATGTTCCTAGGATTTATTTTAGAAAGGTTTCTTATTAGGCCGGTATATGGAAATCATGCTCGACAGCTGCTCGTTACGCTTGGAGGAATGCTCGTTCTTAGTGAGTGTATTAAAATATTTTGGGGGCCAAACCCTATTAGTGCAAAATTACCGTTATGGTTACAAGGAAGTTTTACATTCGGAGGTATTATATTAATTAAATATCGTCTATTTGTTATTTTGATTGGGATAATTATTTACATTGCACTACTACTATTACTCAAAAAGACGAAGATAGGTCTTATGATCCGTGCAGGTGTAATGGATAAAGAAATGGTTCAAGCGCTTGGTATTAATGTAAAAGCGATATTTTCTTTCGTCTTTTTATTAGGGGCAGGGATGGCAGCTTTGGGAGGATTCTTATTAGCACCGTATTCGGGCGTTATTTTCGCCGAGATGGGCATGCAGTATGCAATTTTAGCTTTTATAGTAGTAATTATCGGTGGATTAGGAAGCGTTCAAGGTTCAGCTATTGCTTCTTTAATTGTCGGATTAGCTGGTGCTTTTACAGCGTATTTTATACCAGATTTATCACTTGCAATTAATATGTTAATGTTACTATTTTTCTTAATAGTGAAGCCAACTGGACTTGTTGGTGAAAAGGGGTGAAATGGTGAACAACACATCGGACCGAATTAAAGTATACTTCGGAGTATGTATGCTCATTTGTTTAAGTGTATTTCCGTTCGTAAATGATTCACGGAGCCTGTTAATTTTGTTCACTCAAATCTTCATCTTTGCTATTTTTGCAATGAGTTTTGATGTATTACTTGGGTATACAGGAATTGTATCGTTCGGTCATTGTATGTTCTTTGGGATAGGAGCATATGGGGTAGCGCTTTTATTTGATCGACAAGGCGTATCAATAACGAACTTTTTAATTGGAATAGTAGCTGCAATTATCGTTTCAGCAATCGTTAGTTATATAATTGGTTTGCTTTCTTTACGATTGAAAAGTCATTTTTATGCAATGTTAACACTTGCTATTTCACAGTTATTTTTTGTACTTGCTGAAAAATGGCGTGGGCTTACTCACGGAGGAGATGGTTTTACATTTGGTGTACCAGACGTATTCCGTGATCGTTTTACGTTTTATTATGTAACACTTATATGTTTACTTATCATTTTTGTTCTGTTACGTCTTTTCACCAAATCTTCTATTGGAAAAGTATTAAAGGCAATTTCCCAAAATGAGCAACGTGTTGAAGCACTAGGATATAAAGTGCTTCATTATAAAATTATTGCTAGCATTGTTGCAGGAGTAGTAGCTGCGATTAGCGGTGGTTTATTTGTTATCACATTGCGTTTTGTTAATACGACTGTATTTTCAATTGAAATGACATTAAATGCATTATTGATGACGATGATTGGTGGGGTTGGAACGTTAACTGGAGCAATTGCAGGAGCTGGAATTATTGAATCTCTAAAATATTATTTATCAGAACTAGCTACAGAGTATCCGATCTTTGAACGATGGACGATTATTCTTGGTTTATTGTACATTATCGTATTGCTAGTTTTCCCGAAAGGATTAGTTGGCACGGTTAAGGGACTGAAGAATATGAAACGGAATAAGAAGGAGAAAAGTGCAGAAGTGGAGCAAAATGTGTGAAAAATCAATTGTATAGAATATGAAAATCCCTCTTTTAGATTCATAAAGGAGGGATTTTTTATTAACCAAATAGTTCATCAGGGATTTGTTTGAAAGAGTTTTGATTTGTAAAAAAATGAACAGCTAATTTCTCAACTGGAAAATCTTCAATTGGTACCAATTTATCATTTTTAATCGGCAAAAAGGCTATCCCTTTTCCGTCCTGAATAAACTCTTCCATAAGCGAATAAGAATCTAATTGTTGAAGTTGACGCTGAGATAAATTATTTTCTTTTAGAAATTGTATCGTCTTATTTCTAAAAGGGCACTTTTTGTCATTACTAACGAAGAAGAGTTCCTTTGAATAGTCAAGGATACATTTTTCTTGATCTTTTAGTAAGCCTATAGAAATTGAAGTAGTAAATACTTTTTTAAAACCTGCACCAAAATCATCCTCATAAGTGATGACCATATCAACTTTTTGTTGCTGCAGTAATTTTGGCAAATGACTACTATTTTCTACATATATTTGATAATTCATGAAATTTTCTTTAATACGCTTACTTAAATAATTAGTCAAAATCGATTGTGACGTCGCGATTATATAAGAAGACCCACTTGTTTTAATTTTATCTTTCGCTTCTTCTAATAGAGTTAATATTTGATTCGTGTAATCTAATAAAATGTCACCAGAAGGTAATAAGGAAACGCCTTTGTTATCTCTATGTAGTAAGGGTGTTTCTAATTCTTGTTCTAATTTTTTGATTCTTTCAGTTACGTTCGGTTGAACATAACCTAACTCTTTAGCAGCTTTACTAATAGAACCCTCACTGGCTACAGTTTTGAATATAATAAGATCATTTATTTCCATATATCTCAGCCCCTTATGCACTATCATTATAAATGATACCAAACATAATTTATACCTATTTTACGTTAGCTACTTATCGATTTATCATAATGTATATAAGATTGAAAGCGAGTGATAAACATGATTGGAATGCAATATAAGGTCATTTTGCCAAAGGATTATGACATGGAAATTATTAAGAAAAGGGTAAAGGATAATGGTTATAAAACTGATGGTTTCCAAGCACTAAATTTTAAAGCTTATTTAATTACGGAAACGGAGAAAGACGGGAATTTTTATAACTGCTATGCACCTTTATATATTTGGAATGGGCATGAAGGGATGAATAAATTTATCTTTGAAGGGTATTACGATAATATTTTACAATCGTTTGGTTGGCAACAAATACATATAGGTGTTCCATTAGTTGTTAATCTAAGTGATGGATTTAAGAAAAGTAGATATGTTGTTGAATATGCAGGAAGTATTGCTCAAAGTAAAACGCTGATTGGGACTCAATTAAACATGATGAATGAAAATGTACAAAACAATGAAAAGTGTTTAGGGAATGTAATCGTTTATAATCCGGATAAATGGGGATATAGTAGGTTTGAGTTTTATGAAGAGAAGCCTGATATTATAGTAAATAAAGGTGCTACAGTATATGAGATTTTACACATTTCACGATGAAATTTTGTTGTATATTAAAAATAAGAAAAGGAATGAAAGTCTATGCCTTTTGTGAAGATTTATTATCCTGAAAACATATTAAATGAAGAAGAGTTGGAAAAAATGGGGGAATGTATCCATCTTTCGTTAATTGAACATTTTAACATCCCTGAAAATGATTATTTTCAAATGTTCTTACCTTACCAACAAAATAAATTTTTATATAATCCATATTATTTGTTGGAAAGAGGAGAAAAGAGAACAGAGAATATGATATATGTTTCTATTACATGTGGACCGGGAAGAACGGTGCAACAGAAAAAAGATTTGTATCAATCGATATCTTTAAAAATTACGGAATATTCCGACGTTAAAACTTCGAATATTTTTATTACACTAAATGAGACAGCTGCTGAAAACTGGTCATTTGGTCAAGGAATAGCACAAATGATGAAAATAAAGGGAGAAAAAAATGAAAAATGAACTTATTGAAGTACATATTAAAAAGAAAATGAGAGAAATGGCACCTGCATTTGCTCATTATAGTGAAAAGATATTATTTGAGGAAGTGTGGCGGGATGCCACTTTAACATTAAGGGAAAGAAGTTTGTGTACTGTGTCAGCACTAATCAGTCTCGGTAATACAGAACAATTACAATTTCATCTGAAGCTAGCTAAACAAAATGGGATTAAGGAGAATGAATTGGTTGCATTAATAACACATATGGCTTTTTACGTTGGTTGGCCAAAAGCTATGTCAGCTTTAAATATAGTAATGAATGAAATGAAAAGCTAAGAATAATGATAAGTAAGAATTCATGTTTATATGAATTCTTACTTATCATTATTTATGCAATACTTTATCGCTATATTTATTACATTTTCTCTTGCTTTTTTATCACTTGCGTAGTAAAGTGATAGTAAGATTAACGCTAGGAAGTGACAAAACATGCGTGATAATACGATAGGATCATTAATATGGTTACGTTTAATACGATTTACGAACCAAAGTAATCAAATGTCAAATGAGTTTTTAAAACGTTTTGATTTAACGACAGCTCAATTTGATGTGCTTTTGCAAATACGTACGTATCAACCACTAACACAAATGGAGTTAGCTGAAAAGGTAACTGTTACACAAGGTGGCATTTCTCGAATGTTAACTCGTCTTGAAAAAGAAGGATATATTGTACGAAAACAAGATTGGAAAACGAAAACAATTAGTCTTACAGAGCAAGGAGAAGCGGCTTTAGAGAGAGCATTGCCAGAGCAACTTGCATTTCAATCTTCGTTTTTTGATGATGTATTAAATGAAGAAGAGCAGAAAATATTATATGAGCTGATGACGAAAGTTCATAAGCATAGTGAAAAAAAAGAATTACCGCAAGAGTAATTTTTTTACACCATCAATTGACTAATCAAGTGATGGTGTAGGTAATACGGAGATAAACTTGACTTACCAACGTTTTTAGAAAAAAACTAATACTACTTTATTAAAGGGGAGAGTAACTATGGAAAAATACCGTATAGATACAAGAAAAGGAATTGAGTTTGGATTATATTCAATTGGTGATCATGTTTTAAATCCACATAATGGGGACAAAATTACGCCAGAAAAAAGAATTCACGAACTAATTGAAACAGCTAAGTTAGCAGATGAGGCAGGACTTGATGTGTTTGCTGTCGGCGAAAGTCACCAAACACATTTTACAACGCAAGCTCATACAGTTATTTTAGGTGCGGTCGCGCAAGCTACGAAAAATATAAAAATTGCAAGTTCCGCAACGATATTAAGTACATCTGATCCAGTTCGAGTATATGAGGATTTCGCTACCATTGACTTGATTTCTAATGGACGTGCAGAAATTGTGGCTGGTCGTGGATCTCGTATTGGAGGATATAGTTTACTTGGTTATGACGTGAATGATTATGAAGAATTATTTGAAGAGAAGATGGATCTTTTATTAAAAATTAATAACGAGGAACATGTAACATGGAATGGACAGTTCAGAGCACCGCTCGCACATGCATCGGTTATTCCAAGAGCGAAAAATAATAACTTACCAATTTGGCGTGCAGTTGGAGGTCCACCAGCTAGTGCAATTAAAGCAGGACGTGCAGGTGTGCCAATGATGATAACAACACTTGGTGGTCCAGCAATTAACTTTAAAGTGTCAGTAGATGCTTACCGCGAGGCTGCTCAGCAAAGCGGATTTGATCCAGCTAGTTTACCAGTTGCGACAACGAGTTTATTTTATACGGCAAAAAATTCACAAGATGCACTTAGTGAATATTACCCTCACATTAATGCTGGTATGCTTACACTGCGCGGTGATGGGTATCCGAAACAGCAATTTACAAATGCAATAGATTACCGTGATGCTTTAATGGTTGGTAGCCCACAACAAATCATTGAGAAAATGCTTTACCAATATGAATTGTTTGGCCAACAACGCTTTATGGCACAAATTGATTTTGGCGGTGTACCATTTGATAAAATTGAGAAAAATATTGAATTAATTGCTACTGAAATTTTACCAGCCGTTAGAAAACATACAGCAAAATAAATAAAAAAACTGAGAGTTTAATCGACTCTCAGTTTTTTTATTTGTTCTGGAAAAATGACAAAAAAATGAACTTTTAGTCGAGGAAGAGGGAAGTTGTTTTCTATTTTTGAATAACATTATTTCGAGTTTGAATTTTGAAAATACATTTTTCTCTTGACAAAAAATAAGCATTTATCGTGGGTGCTTTTGAGGACATTTTTTCGAGTAAAAGTCAAGCGTATGAAGAAAAAACGATTGTTTTATAGATATAAAAGTAAGAAGTATATTGAAAAAACACATTTTGCTAATGAGAAAAATCTGATTCAAAAAAATGACAAAAGACATATTTCAGACAAAATGATGTCAATAATACGTCAAAAATAACCTGAATTTACTATGCAGGTATATTATACAATTCGATTAACGAATAAAACACTACAGAAATAGTGAAAAGGTAAAAAATAGCATTACAATAGTTTGAAAAACTGAAACTTCATATTTTTCGACAATACATACAAAATGTTTTTGTCTTTTCGTATTTCTTAATAATTGAGTTTGATAAGATTGCTCAATTAACTTTTATTATAAAAACTATGAAGGAAGTGATTTTAGTATGGAAACGCTCGAATTGGCACGAATACAGTTCGCATCAACAACGATTTTCCATTACTTTTTTGTTCCGCTGTCAATTGGTTTAGCTTTTATTATTGCAATCATGCAAACGTTGTATGTGGTAAAAGGGCAAGAGGTATATAAGAAGATGGCAAAGTTTTGGACGCAATTATTCCTTATTAACTTTGCAGTAGGTGTAGTAACAGGTATTTTACAAGAATTTCAGTTTGGTATGAACTGGTCAACGTATTCACGTTTTGTAGGTGATGTATTTGGTCCCTCGCTTGCAATTGAAGGATTACTGGCATTTTTCATTGAGTCTACATTCCTAGGTTTATGGGTATTCGGTGAGGACAAATTACCGAAGCGAATTCACTTAATGTGTATTTGGCTCCTTTCAATTGGAACGATGTTATCAGCATTCTGGATTTTAACTGCAAGTGCATTTATGCAGTCACCTGTCGGGTATGAAATGGCAGCTGATGGTCGTGCGCAAATGAATGATTTCTTAGCCATTATTCAAAACCCACAACTATGGGTACAATTCCCGCATACAATTACAGCGGCAATTGCAACAGGTGCATTCTTTATTGCTGGTGTAAGTGCATGGAAAATTACAAAAGGACAAGAAACTGTAGTATTTAAAAAATCTTTCCGAATTTCTATCATTGTTGGAACAATTACAACGGCGCTTGTATTATTCTTTGGTCATGCACAAGCGCAACAATTAATTAAGACACATCCAATGAAGATGGCGGCAGCTGAAGCGCTATGGAATACAAGTGAGGATCCAGCACCATTTACAGTATTTTCGAAAATTGATACAGAGAAGAAAGAAAATTCGTTTGAAATTCAAATCCCTTATATGCTAAGTCTATTATCGTATGATAAGTTTAGCGGTCAAGTTGAAGGGATGAATCAAATTCAAAAACAATATGAGGAAAAATATGGACCTGGAGATTATATTCCTCCAGTGCATACAATGTTTTGGAGTTTTAGAGCGATGGTAATGAGTGGAACATTCATGCTTCTTCTAGGAGCTTACGGATGGTTCTTATCAAGAAAAGATCGTTTAGCTGAAAAAACGTGGTATTTAAAATTAATGGTGTATGCAATTTCTCTTCCATTCATCGGTAATACAGTAGGGTGGATTATGACTGAAATGGGTCGTCAACCTTGGGTAGTATTTGGTGTAATGAAAACAGAAGATGCTGTATCACCAAATGTAACATTCGGTGAAGTATTATTCTCACTTATTTCATTCACATCAATGTATTTAATTATGGGTGGAATTTGTGTGTACTTATTCGTTCGTACCATTAAGGGCCACACGAATAAGAAAACGAAAAAGGATTATCAAAGCCATGATCCATTTGATAAGGAGGAAGAGTATGTTATCTCTTAATGAGTTGTGGTTTTTAATTATTGCAATCTTGTTTGTTGGATTCTTCGTACTGGAAGGTTTCGATTTTGGTGTAGGAATGGTTTCGAGGTTTTTAGGAAAGAATGATTTTGAAAAACGAGTTTACTTAAATACAATAGGACCGTTCTGGCACGCGAATGAAGTATGGCTTGTTTGTGCTGGTGGAGCCATGTTTGCGGCATTTCCGCACTGGTATGCAACTTTATTTAGTGGTTTTTATATTCCATTTGTATTTATGCTTCTTGCTTTAATTTTAAGAGGTGTTTCCTTTAAATTTCGTGCGAAAATAGATAATCATAAATGGAAGAGTGCATGGGATTGGGGGATGTTTATTGGAAGTATGTTACCTCCTATCCTTTGGGGAGTTGCGATTGCAAACTTTATGGTAGGTGTACCTATTGATGAGAGTAAAAATGTTGTAGGTGGATTCTTGCAATTACTTCATCCATTTGCGTTACTTGGAGGAGTAATGTTTCTCCTACTATGTATTGTTCACGGATTACAATTTCTTACGATACGTACAACTGGTAAATTGAGAGAACGTGCACGAATTGCTGCAATAAAAATTGCACCATTTTCATTACTTACACTTCTTGTTTTTGCTGGTGTGGGGTTATGGAAAACCGACATTTTCACTGCTCATGGAACAGAATGGATTATGGTACCAATCGGAGCTTTTGTAGCACTATTAGTGTCCACTTTATTAAATAAAAGAAGAAGAGATGGTTGGGCTTTCTTTATGACGAGTTTAACGATAATTTTACTAAGTGCGAGTGTATTTATCGGTATGTTCCCACGTGTTATGATTAGCTCTTTAGGAGCAATGAATGATTTGACAATTTACAACGCAGCATCAGGAGCTTATGCATTAAAACTTATGACTTACTTTGCGATTGCTATTTTGCCTTTCGTTATCGGAAGTCAAATATGGAGTTATTATGTATTTAGACAACCTGTTAAGTCAGACAACGATTTGGAGTACTAATGAAAAGAAAAAGAGGACTTCCGTCTTATCCCGGTAGCCGTATTTTATATGTAGCGTTAACGATTATTAGTATTTTAGAAGCTTTTAGTATTATTGCGCAAACAATCTTTTTAGCACGAGCTATTACGTTTTTATTTCATGGAGAGACAGTACAAACAATATTAAGTGAAGTTGTTTATTTTGGTATCGCGTTTGCAGCGCGTAACATAGTAGTTCGAACATCACAAATATTAGTGGAACGTTTTGCTGAAAAAACAGGGTCGTTACTAAGAAAACAATTGATAGAGGCATATTTCACATTAGGTCCAAGGTATGTTCAAACTGTTGGAACTGGTCATCTGGTTACCTTATCAATTGAGGGGATTGAGAAATTTAAAACATATATTGAATTAACGATTCCTAAAATGATTAGAAGTAGTATCGTTCCAGGTCTAATTGTACTATATGTTTTTACGCTAGATATTGAGTCTGGAATCATTTTAGTTGTAACGATTCCTATCGTGATCATATTTATGATTCTTCTCGGATTAGCAGCGCAAAAAATGGCAGATAGTCAGTATGAGATATATCGTGTACTTTCGAATCATTTTGTAGATACGTTAAAAGGTTTAGAAACATTAAAGTATTTAGGGAAAAGTGAACAGCACGAAGGAAAGATTGAAAAAGTAAGTAAAAGATATAGAAAAGCAACGATGCGTACTTTGCGAGTTGCTTTTCTTTCTTCTTTTGCATTAGATTTCTTTACGAGTTTATCAATTGCGTTTGTGGCAGTTGGATTAGGGATACGTTTAATAAATGGAACGATTATACTATTACCAGCCCTTACAATTTTGATTTTAGCTCCGGAATATTTTCTGCCGATTAAACAAGTGGGAGCAAATTATCATGCGACATTAGATGGACAAATTGCGATGGAGCAAATAGAAGAGATTTTGCAACAACAAAAAGGAATACAAAAGAAAGATTTAAATGAAGATATAGTATGGAATGCCTCTAGTAGCTTGAAATTACAAGATATCAAAGTTAATAATACTGAATCTGAAAAGGCTATATTAGAAGGAATTAATTTTACTTGGGAAGGTAACGGTGCTATTGGTGTTATTGGTGAAAGTGGTGCAGGGAAATCGACGTTAATCGACGTATTAGCAGGTTTTTTATCTCCTTCGAGTGGAAAGATGTTAGTAAATGGTGTAGAAGTTGATGGATCTACTCGTGAAGATTGGCAAAAAAATATTGCTTATATTCCGCAGCAACCTTATATTTTTCCGCTTTCATTAAAGGATAACATTCGTTTTTATGAAACAAATGCAACAGATGAAGAAGTTGAAAGAGTTATTAATGAAGTCGGCCTTCGTTCACTCGTTACATCACTTCCAAATGGGATACACGAAAGAATTGGAGAAGGTGGACGTATGCTAAGTGGCGGACAAGAACAGCGTGTTGCTATGGCGCGTGCGCTTTTAAGTAAAAAACCAATCATTTTATTAGATGAGCCTACGGCACATCTTGATATTGAAACCGAATTTGAAATAAAGCAAGCGATGTTACGTCTATTTAATGGAAAGTTAGTATTTTTAGCAACTCACCGTCTACATTGGATGAAACAAATGGACCATATTCTTATTCTAAATAAAGGGGAAATGAAAGAAAGTGGGACGTATGAAGAACTTTTAGAGAATGAGACATTACATTTTCATAGGGAAGAGAGGGGAGAGAAATGAGTAACTGGGTTAAACCTTATATAAAACAAAATAAAGGTAGAATGACTTTAACTATTTTCCTTGGTCTTCTTGGAGTTAGTTCAGGAGCGATGTTACTTTTTATTTCAGGTTATTTGATCTCAAAATCTGCCCTTAGACCAGAAAATGTAATGGCTGTATATGTTCCTATTGTTGCAACAAGAGCGTTTAGTATAGGGCAAGCTGTATTTCATTATATAGAGCGCCTAGTCGGACATGATGTCGTACTACGTATATTAGAAAAAATGAGAACGAGGCTATATAGAATAGTAGAACCACAGGCGTTATTTTTCCGTTCTCGATTTCAAACGGGTGATATGTTAGGAGTGTTATCCGAAGATATAGAGCATTTGCAAAACCTATATTTACGTACAATATTTCCTAGCATATTAGCGCTAGTTGTTTATAGTATCTTCGTACTTGTTATCGGTGCATTTGATTTTGTTTTTGCACTTATTGTAGGTTGTATGTTAGCTATTATCGTTTTTCTTCTTCCGTTTGTATCATTACTTTTGATGAAGAAACATCATGTTACTTTAAAGCAAGGAAGAAACCGTTTGTATCAACAACTGACAGATGCTGTTTTTGGATTATCTGATTGGCAAGCAAGTGGTCGTAAAGATGAATTTATTAATGAGTATGTAAAACAAAATGATCAGTTGTTAAAAATCGAAAAGAGAGTGAAACGCTGGTATCATATTCGGGACAGTATCATTCAATTAGTAGTAGGTATTGTAGTTATTTCGATGATCATATGGACTGGGAATGAAGCGGCAAGTGAACAAATTGCTCCTACAGTTATCGCAGCTTTCGTATTAATGACTTTATCTGTAACAAACGCGCTTATTCCTATTGCAGATGCCATCGATCGAATACCGTCGTACGTAGAATCTACCCATCGTCTTAATGGCGTAGAAAGTGATAGTGTTTTACATGATGAAACGGATTTGCATGGAGAGAAAGATTATATTGAACCAAAACATGTAGATATTGAACTGAATCACGTATCGTATAGTTATCCAGATAGTAATGAGATTGTATTAAAAGATGTATCATTACAAATAAAAGCAGGGAAGAAAATTGCTATTTTAGGGAGAAGTGGGACAGGGAAATCTACTTTACTAAAATTGTTAACAGGGGCGTTAAGCCCAGTAAATGGCCAAGTTGTATTGAATGGTGAACGAGCTCATACGAATCTTTTATCTAAATATATTTCTGTATTAAATCAAAAGCCGCATTTGTTTGATACGACAATTGGAAATAATGTACGAATTGGCAAACCGGAGGCGACGGATGAAGAGATATGGAAAGCTTTAGAGAAAGCACAATTAGCTTCACATGTTACTTCTCTTCCAGACGGATTACAAACAAAAATGCATGAAATGGGAAAGCGGTTTTCTGGTGGGGAAAGACAAAGGGTTGCTTTTGCTAGAACTCTTATGCAAGAAACACCAATTATTGTACTTGATGAACCGACTATCGGTTTAGATCCAAAAACAGAATTGTCTTTAATCGAAACAATGTTTTCTGCAACGGAAGAAAAGACGGTTATTTGGATTACGCACCATCTTGTAGGAATAGAACATGTAGACGAAGTTATATTCCTTGATCGTGGCCAAATTGTCATGCAAGGTAGTCATAAACAACTTCTGAAAGAAAATGAAAAGTATCGTAAACTTTATGAGTTAGATAAAGGAATATGATTTGAATAAGCAATAATTGTAAAAATAGCTACGCCTAATGGTGGAGCTATTTTTTTGTTAGATTGCAGGTGTATATGATTGTTACGAATTAAAAATGAATTTCATATTATACATATAATGGAGGGGATGTACATGAAGGAGCAATATAAAATCATTGTTTTAAGTGATGAGTTATCAGGGGAGAGGATTCGAAATACGTTAGACAAAAATAAATGTAAAACAATAGTTCATGTTGTAGACGTTTCAGATGTTGTTCGTATAGAAAGTTCTTTTCAATATATAGTCATTTGGAGAGGGGACGCAGAAAAACTTACAAATGACTTGATAAATAGGGGCGTGCAAAGTTCAAAAATTATTAATTTAACAAAATACATGTATGAATGGAAGGATAAATTAATTTCTATCTATCAAATAAATCCGGATCTTATGTCTTTATACATTTCTATGAAAAAAGCAAAGAGTGATCCGACGTATGAATTGTTTGCTACCGGTTTGTCTTATCCACATTGTGGCATAAGTACGGAGCTTCTCTCAAAAAAGTCAATAAAATTAACACTTCCATCGCAAGATCTATACTATGATTATTTAATAGCGTCACAACTTTTATCAAATAATCATTCATTTCAATATTGTTTAATAGGAATAGCCTATTTCTCGTTTTACTTTGATATGTCGTTATCATCTGAATCATATAGAATTCACAAAGTATATTATCCATTGTTTCAAGATGGTCATCATACTGTAGTTCATTCTCCTCTACCCACTGATGGATTCTCACATCTAAATACTCCGAAACCACTCCTTTCTATTTTTAATTTGCATTTTGAATATATTTTATTAGACGAACTAAAAGATGAATCATTGACGCTGCCTTGGATAAATGCTGAATGGAATACTACTTCTCTTCATATTCCTTTTGAAGAACACGGGAAAATAAGAGCAGCTTCACATGCTAAATTGGCGTATCCTCATACTTTAGTTGAAAATAAAATGATTTTTAAGAAATATTTAGAATTACTGTTAAAAAACGATATAAAGCCATTAATTGTTGTGTTCCCTGTTACTTCACATTATTTCAATTGTAGTAGTAAGAAATTAAAAGAAGATTTTTATAAAGTTATAAATGATTTTCAAACTCAATATTCTTTTCAAATTATAGATCTATTTGATTCGCCATTATTTTGTGACGATGATTTTTATGATAGTGATCATATGAATAAAAAAGGTGCAAATAAAATGTCCGCATTATTAAATATGTTTATTCAGGAACGAAAAGTATGATATTTTGTTTCATGTTTGCATAAAAGTATATAGGCTCCATACAGTTAAAGTAATGTGATTTTTGTGTCGCGTATATAAATAATATGCGAAGAGGTGAGAGAGTTAAAATGAGAACTCGTATTGAAAGAACTGAAGAAATGGTAGAGCAACTTCCGTTGGTAAGTGTATTAATTCCTACGTATAATCGTCCTAGTTACTTTGAAAAGGCGTTATGTAGTGTGTTAGAACAAACGTACCCTAATATAGAAATTATAGTTGGAGATGACAGCACGAATGATGAAACAGAAAAATTGTTACAAAAATACTTATGTGATCATTCAAATATTATTTATATAAAAAATAGGTCAACTCTCGGACAATTTGAAAATGCGTTAATGTTATTTAATGAAGCGAACGGTGAGTATATAAATTTTTTAATGGATGATGATGTATTTCATGTGAATAAAATTGAAAAAATGATGAAGTATTTTTTCAATGATTTAGATAATGAAATTAAGCTTGTAACATCTCATCGTCAAGTCATTGATGATAAAGGGAAAGAACTGCGACATATTTATTCGACTGTCCGTTTATTTGAAGAGGATACCATTATAGAGGGAACAGAATTAGGAAATAAGGTAATTGTGGATCAAAAAAATTATATTGGAGAACCGACAACAGTTTTATTTCGTAAAAATGATTTACAAGAACCATATGGGATTTTTGATAAGAGGCGGTATTTATGTAACGTAGATATAGCTTCATGGTTATCTTTATTAAGTAAAGGAAAAGCAGTATATATAGCAGAGACACTGAGTTACTTTCGATTACATCCAGATCAACAGTTAAATGAATCTAATAAAATGATGGATGGGTTAGAAGATTTTTCACACAGTATTATAGCAGGAGAACAATATGGTTTCTTATCCACCGAAAAAGAGTTAGACAAAGCGATAACTAATTTTCTAGATTATGCAAGAAGGATAGTTCCATCATCAATATTATATACATTAGACTATTACCAAAAAATTAGAGCGAAGAAAATAAACATAGAAAAGAAAAAACAACATATAAATAATAATTCTTCATTACCGAAAGTAAGTATACTTATTCCTGCATACAATAGACCTTATTACTTGGAATTAGCACTCAACAGCGCTTTGAATCAAACATATGAAAATATTGAAATTATTATTTCTGACGATAGTACAAATAATGAAGTCAATGCTATGATTCAACCGTACTTACGTGAATATAAGTGTATTACATATGTTAAAAATGAAACGCCGTTAGTTGCCGAAAACTTTAATAAGTGTGTAGAACTTGCGAATGGGGACTATATAAACTTTTTATTAGATGATGATTTATTTCATCATGAAAAGATCGAGAGAATGATGAAATACTTTTTGACGTTAGAAAATATTTCATTTGTGACGTCATATCGTGAACTGATTGATGAGAATGGAGAGATATTACCACCTTCAACATTAAATATGAAAATCGCGAAAGAAACTACACTTTTTGAAGGAAAAGAATTAGGAAATTATATGTTAAAAAACTTAAAAAATGTAGTTGGTGAGCCGACAACTGTTTTGTTTAATCGGGATTTGTTTGACGGGAAGTTTGGATATTTTAAAGGAAAGGCTTATTCTGCTATTAATGACATTGCAACTTGGCTAGATATGATGAGGAAAGGAAAAGTAGTTTATATACATGAACCTCTTAGTTATTTTAGACAACATAGTGGACAAAATCAAAAACAAATGCATTTTATTTTAATGACAATTGAAGAGTGGATTGAATTAATTATAGATGCATATAATAGTGGGTTTTTAAGCTCCGAAAGTGAGTATAAAGAGAGTTTATCTTATTGTTTAGAAAATGCGGGATTTATAGTTAAGGATGCAGTAAGAAATGGCGAACTAGATCAAATTTATAATGAAAAGATAAAAAAAGGCTTAAATAAGTTAGTTGCTCATATGTTCGAGAAAGAATCTTGTTATTGTCAATATTGTAATCAACAATTTGAAAAATTTTCACCTTGGCCAGCACATTATGATTTTCCGAAATATAAATTTGAAATGTGGAATAAAGATACAGGGATATGTCCAGTTTGTAATTCGATGGATCGTGAAAGATTGTACCGTGCGTACATTGAAACGGAAACGGACTTGTTAAATAGAAACTATACAATGCTTCATATTGCACCTGAAGCGAAGTTAAGAGATTGGTTTAACGAGTATAAAAATATTACGTATGTATGTGGTGACTTAGAACCAAAGGATCCATTAATGAAGGAAATTGATGTTACAAGGATTACATATGATAGTAATACTTTTGATGTAATATTATGTAGCCATGTGTTAGAACACGTTCCTGATGATGACAAAGCAATGCGAGAGTTATATAGAGTGTTAAAGCCAAATGGATGGGGAATTATTCAAGTACCGATCGTAATGAATGTAGATTTTATTATAGAGAATGAATTAATTGTAACACCACAATTGAGGAAATTAGCTTTTGGTCAAGAAGATCATGTGAGAATTTACAATCAATCGGGATTTATTCAACGATTAATGAATGCAGGATTTAAGGTAGAATTATATAACATAGCGGAAAAACAAGGAATGAAAGGTGCTAGGAAATTTGGATTATCTGAAACAGATATGCTCTATATTGTCCGAAAATGATAGGAAGGAATAGATAGATATGGAGAATATTCCTTTTTTACGTGCTTCAACTGTACCTGTAAGTGAGTATTTGGACGAATTGAAGGAAATTGATACATCTCACATATATACGAATTATGGACCTATAAATCAACGTTTTGAGGAAACAATTATGTCGTCATTTTTTCAAAACAGGGGAGCTGTTACAACAGTAGCAAACGCAACGTTAGGGTTAATGGCGGCTATTCAACTAAAGAAAAGAAGAAAGGGAAAGTATGCTCTCATGCCTAGTTTTACATTCCCTGCGACTGCCTTAGCCGCTATTTGGTGTGGACTGGAACCTTACTTTATTGATATTTCAATAGATGATTGGTATATGGATAAAACCGTACTTTTGGATAAGATAGAAGAATTAAAAGAAGAGGTTGCGATTGTTATCCCGTACGCCACTTTTGGATCATGGATGAACTTAGAAAAATATGAAGAATTAGAGAAGAAGGGGATTCCGGTTGTCGTAGATGCGGCGCCGGGATTTGGTTTAATGAATGGAGGGATGCATTACGGTCAAGATTTTAGTGGAATGATCGTATATAGCTTTCATGCAACAAAGCCTTTCGGAATTGGTGAAGGAGGGCTCATATATAGTAAAAACGAAGAAGATATACAACATATTAAAAGAATGGGGAATTTCGGATTTGATAAAAATCGTGAATGCACGATGATGGGGTTTAATTGTAAAATGTCTGAATACGCAGCCGCTATTGGGATTGCGACTATAAAAAAGTGGGATCAAAAATTAAAAGAACGCAGCCGTATTTCTGAATGGTATAAACAGTTGTTACAAAATACTGGGTTAATGAAAAAAGGGTGGAAAGTCCAAAAGACAGAAGCAGTTATTCACCAATTTATGCCTATCATTTGTCCAGAAGAAGTTCGCAACATACAAGTAATAGAAGAACTGAAAAAACAGAAAATAGAAGCTAGATTATACTTTTCACCATCTTGCCACCAACAAGTTCTTTTTAAAAACTATAAGTCTACAGATTTAACAAAGACGAATAAAATAGCAAAACGAATCGTAAGTTTACCTTTATGGGAAGGAATGACGAAAGAACTAGTAGAGCAAATTGTAATTTGTTTAGAGCAGAAGGTGGTGTCGGTAGATGAATAGTTTTTATAGTCAAGAAGAACTAAAGAAAGTTGGATTTTTATCTGTTGGGAAAAATGTATTGGTTAGTAAAAAAGCAAGTATATATAATCCGAGTGCTATATCAGTTGGCAATCATGTAAGAATTGATGATTTTTGCATTTTAAGTGGTAAAATCACAATTGGAAGTTATTCGCACATATCAGCGTATACAGCGTTATATGGAGGGGAAGTTGGGATTGAAATGCATGATTTTGCAAACATCTCAGCTAAAACAATCATATATGCAGTACTTGATGATTTCAGTGGAAATACATTAATGGGTCCAACCGTCCCGAATCAATATAGGAATGTGAAAGCAGAAAAAGTTATTTTAAAAAAACATGTGATTATTGGTGCTAATTCTATTATTTTTCCAAATGTAACGGTAGGAGAAGGTACGGCAGTCGGTGCGATGAGTATGGTAAAAGAGAGTTTAGATGATTGGTATATTTACGCTGGAGTTCCCGTAAGAAAAGTAAAACCTCGTCAAAAAAAGATGCTAGAGTTAGAAATTGATTTTTTAAAAAACATTCATTCTTAACAAAAAAGAATGAATGTTTTTTATTTTTATCTCGCTATTTGCAGGGCAGTAAGACCCTACCTCAAAATTCAGCGGAAGTAAAGAAGTTAGGTGGGGATCGGGCTGATAGCCAGTGGGGGATGAACAAAATCCTCACTGATTAAACTTTCACTTTATCCCGCTATTTGCCGATAAAGATTCGACTGGTGAGGGCTAATTAAAGTTTCACTTTATGATAGAGCAGAGAGTATCTTAACTTATTGTGTTTTAAATTTTGCTGACCAAGGCAATACTGAGCCATAGTGAATGTAAAGTTGGAGGGCGAGCGTATATGTTTGATGAGGATGGGATTGTTTTAATTATGGAACCAGCTGATGAAAGAAACTTGAGGAGATTTATTTTTTCAGTGCCAAAGTCAGTGTATGAAAAGAAGGGGCTTACATTACACTATGGAACAGCTATAGGACAAGGATATATGGATATAATTGAAGATATTATAAGCGTACATATAGAAATAGATGTTGTAACGATAATAGGGCATGTAAGAGGATAAATAGCTATTTGAAAAAGGTTATAAACAATTTAGCTAGAAGTTATGTATAGAGAAAATTACAGACAATGATAAAGACGAAGGGGGTCTAAAATGAAAATAAAATCAATTTTATTAGTATTTATAGTTTCAATTGGTTTAATGGGATGTTCAATAGTGGAAGAAGGAAAGAACTCCATAGATTATGCTCAAAAGGCGACAGACTATGTAAATGAAATAAGTGCATTTGCAAATGATGCACCAGCATTAGCAGAAAAGGCCGTTAATGATAGCGAGGCTCGAAAAGAATTAGAAACGAAGCTTAGTGAAATTAAACAAGATATACCCGCATTCAATGAATTAACGCCACCTGATGTAGCAAAGGATATTCATCAACAAATCGTCGGATATAACGAAAAGTTAAATACGTTAATTGATACGGCGATGACAAAGATAGAAGAAGGAAAAGTGGATGTAGAGCAATTTAAAAACTCTGAGCTTATGCAGACGGTAGATCAAGTTCGAGATTTGAAAGATAAAGTGCAAAATTTAGGTCAATAGTAAAAAGCTCCGTTTGTGATAAACGGAGCTTTTTGTATAAGTGATTACTGAATAAAATACACCACAACACCCATTAAAATGATGGTATTCCCAATTACTTTTCTTTTCGTTACTTTTTCACCTAAAAAATACCAACCGAAAATTAATATGATGATATAACTTAATGATTCTAATGCAGAGACTTGATTTATTGTCAGTCCCTTTAAGGCGATAATATTGAATCCTGCGTTAAGTACAAATAAAGAGTAACCGATGATTACATATGGATTTACATATTCTTTTAATTTAGAATCATATTGCTGTAAAGTAGCCTTTTTTAATAAAATTTGTGAGTAATTGGCCAATACGATTCCAAAGATCAATAACAACATATAACTATTCATCTTTTGTCACCACCACAATTCCGACGATAATAATAGCCGCACCAAGTAAATGATTCCACTGTATCGTATCTCCAAATAGAACTACTGACCAAAGCATTGACCACAGTATAATAATTCCGCGATGTGAATATGCTTTCGATATTTCGAAATGCTTAATTACTTGTTGCCATAAAATTGCATATCCGAATAAAAGTACAACTAGTCCGAAATAAGCAATAAAAAATGAGATGGAAGCAATGGGAAACTTAGCTGCCCATTTCATGTAAACCACAATGATAGAATATATCAAAAAAGCTACATGTAAAAATACGTAATTTTTAATAGTTGGTTTCATTTATTCACTCTCTTTTACATATAAATATATATTTATATCTATCTTTTCCTAATAATAGATATTGGAACGTATTTTGTTTAATCTTTCACATTCCAAATTATATAGTATCATGGCTTTTATTGTAAAACAATAGAAGCCATGCATTCATTTTTTCCAAGGTTCTACAATATGTATCGTTTTATTTGTTGCATCCAACTCTACTTGAACACCGATAGGCATGGTAATCATTGGATGTGTATGACAACAATCGAAGTCAGCTAGAAAAGGAATTCTTTGATTTTGAAGTACTTCTAGTAGTATTTCAAAAGGTTTTCGATTTGTACCACAATCATCAAATTGCTCATGTTTTCCAAGAATGATACCTGAAATTTTATCGAATACACCGTTAATTTTAAGTAATGAAAAGCTTCTTTCGATAGTAGCTGCGTCTTTTGAACTGTCCTCAATGAAGAGAATGTCGCCTTCTTGAATATGTGGCATATAGGGGCTACCCCAAATTCCTTGTATCGTGTTTAAATTCCCGCCAATAATACGCCCAGTAGCTTTTCCATCAATTACTGAAATCCAATCGTTTGGTCGAAGTTCTTTCTCCTTTGTCTTTTCTTCCCAATTAATAAATTCATCTGACCAAAATAATGGTTGTTTTATATGATAAGGAAGAGAATGATCATGTAGTAAAGTTTCAGCGAAATATTTGTATGTGCAATCAACAAAAGGTTCAAATTCGCCAAAGGAAGGGACGAGAGCTGGTCCATAAAATGTAGGAATTCCTGTTTTGGTGTAAATTGCTAGTAATAAAGCAGTTGCATCTGAATACCCAATCATTATTTTAGGGTTCTTTAGAAAAGCATCATAATCAATATAAGGTAATATTGAATTTGAATTCATCCCACCAATTGTTGAAATAATACAAGAAATATTAGGATTTCTTATTAAGACATTTAGCTCCTCAGCACGCTCTTGTATACTACCAGAACGATAAAAATCATATCGACCTGTTAATGAACCTTCTAATATATGAAACCCTTTCTGTTGTAAGTAAGATTTTGCTCGTTCAAATCTCTTTGGTGAAGTGTAGGTTACTGGTGAAGAAGGGGAGTAAATCCCAACTGTGTCTCCGTATTTTAATGATTTTGGAAGTAGCATTTGTATGAATCCCTTCTATTAAATAGTTTATCTCGCTATTTGACGGGTAGCCTGATTGGTGGGGCTGATTAAAGTTTCGCTTTATTTACGAGATTTTATTATTAAATTTTCTTACGTTTCAATATTGTAAGTTTAACATAAATAAATTAAAATAATCATTGCTGTACTATGAATAAATATACCTTTTACCTTGACTGTATAAAGGAATTGTTGATAAGGTTAAATGTGAGTGTATAAAAGGTTTGCTAAAGGAGTTTTGAAATGAATCGGTTAAAATGGGGAAGGATGACAGTCCTATTAGTCATTATTTTAGGGATATGTTGGTTCTTATTCCAAGGAAATCAAAAGAGCATAGCGAATGTAGAGGGACAACCTTTGCAAGTGGCAGAACTACCTAAAGCAGGATTTACTGAAAAAGTAGTCCCGCCAAAGTACATCCCACCAGAAATTAACGCAAAAGCAGCTATGATTATCGATGCGAGTGATGGAGATATTATTTATCAATATAATGAAAATGAAGCTTTTGCACCGGCTAGTATGTCTAAGATGATGACAGCGTATCTCTTACTAGAGAGTATACATAACGGGAAAGTTCGCTGGGAAGATCCAGTGAAAATGAGTGCGAAGGCGGCACAAACAGAGGGAGCGAGAATCCCAGTACAAGTTAATGACACATTAACCGTTAAAGATTTATATCATGCATTAATGATTGAGTCAGCTAATAATTCAGCTGTGGCTTTAGCAGAACATATGGCAAAATCGGAGAAAGATTTCGTTCAGCTTATGGATGCAAAAGCGAAACAGTTAAAAATGTCGGAACATGCTAAATTTGCAAATGCTTCTGGATTACAAGAGCCAGATGGAAGTGAAACAAAAATGACGGCTGGTGATGTAGCACAATTGGCGTATCATCTTATAAAAGATTATCCGGAAATATTAGAAGTGACTCACTTACGTCAAAGTCAGCTAGCATTTAATAATATTAATGTTATAAGCACAAACGACATGTTAAATAAAAATAATAAAAGTTTATATATAGAAGGAATGGACGGACTAAAGACTGGATTTACAGATAGTGCAGGATACTGTTTTACTGGGACTGCAAAGCAAGGCGATAATCGAATTATTACAGTGGTCATGGGGACATCAAGTAAAACAAAACGTTTTACAGAGACAAATAAGTTAATGTCGTATGCATTTGGATTAGTTAATTAAGTAAGTAAAATACGAATCTAGATCGCTACATAAGTAAGACTGTTTGTTGTTACTAATTTTAGATAACAACAAACAGTCTTTTTATTTTCATTTTAAAAAGGAAAAAGGGTCTAAATATAAGTGTTATTATTTGAGTTTGTTTGTTGCTGTGATATTATAAAGTTATAAGCTTATTAATAATAAGTTTGAGGGGGCGTAATATGATATATACATATGAAATAGCCTCAATTGAAAATTGGAGGGAATTATGATGGCAAAAGATTTTTACTCAGCAATTGAAGACAGAAGATCTATTTATGCAATTAGTAAAGAGCAAGTAGTTTCTGATGAGAAAATTCAAGAAGTGATTTATCATGCTGTAAAACATACACCTTCAGCTTTTAATTCTCAAAGTGCTCGCATTGTTGTTTTATTAGGAGAACAACATGATAAATTATGGGATATTACGAAAGAAACGTTACGAAAAATTGTACCTGAAAATAACTTTGCACCTACTGAAGAAAAAATGAATGCATTTAAAAGTGGTTATGGAACGGTTTTATATTTTGAAGACAGTGAAGTAGTGGAAAGCCTTCAAGCTAACTTTGCATTATATAAAGATAATTTCCCAACTTGGTCTCAGCAATCATCAGGAATGTTACAATTTGCAATTTGGACAGCTTTAGAAATTGAAGGGTTTGGTGCTACGTTACAGCATTACAATCCGCTAATTGATGAAGAAGTGAGAAAAGAGTGGGATGTTCCAGCAAATTGGAAACTTATTGCGCAAATGCCATTTGGTAAACCGGTAGTACATGCTGGTGAAAAAGAATTCCAACCGCTAGAGGACCGTGTGAAAATTTATAAATAATTTAAAAAGGTGAACAGGAATATAACCTGTTCACCTTTTTTTATACGTAATAAGGGTTTTTTTGTCCTGCATTTTTCATCTGATTTTTTAATTCGTTTTTACGTGTTTCAATAGCTGATACTTTTTGTAATGTTATCATTGAAACGAATTGAATAAAAGCATAGTATAGCTCTATGTTTTTTTGTATTGGATCATCTATTATATTTCTCACAAATATGCCTCCTCTTTTTATTCCAATAAAACTCCGCATTAATGGGCAGCCCGAGTGGTGAGGGTTAATAATTAGCGGAGGATGTATAAAGCCCTTCCTGATTAAAGTTTCATTTTATAAGGGAATGAAACTTTAATCAATTCGCTAAAATTATTGTTTATTAAGATATGTATATAATACTATAAATATCCTATAAATTCCATTATGGGAAAAAGAGAACAGTTGATATAGTGTGTGTTTTCTTTAAAGGAGAAATGGCTTTTGTGAAATAAATCTTACAATTCGTCAAATTATTTCAAAATTGTAGATAGTATAGAAATTTAGTTTTCTAAAAATATTATACTATTGATAAATAGAGTGATTTTTGTCATGATGAAAGTATACGTCATGTAAGGAGCTTTATAAGGAAATACATACTTGAGTTTGTATTAGGTTAATAGAGTTTTTTATAATAGATAGAAAAGGGATATTTTATATTAAAATATTAAATAGAATGTCGAATTTTTATGCGATATATAAGAAATTTGAAAAAACCATTGCAAAAACACTATGTTTAATGATAAAGTTCACATGAAGTTCACACGGATTTCACTTTGTTCATTTAAAATGAACTACGTGTGAAAAATAAAACTCTTGCTAAAAAATGGAACTGGATGAATATTTTACTTTGATAATATTGTAAAGTATTAAAGTTTTAAGTTTTTTTTAAGAGGATAGTAGGGAAAGGAAGTAAAGACAACTTATGAAAAAAGTAATTGCAGGTTTAGCAGCAGCTTCTGTAGCTGGCGTTGCAGTTCCAGGAATGGATTCTGCTCATGCACAAGTTTCAAATGAAGCGCTAAAAGAAATTAATGGACAAACTCAAACTCAAACGACTGTAACTGAAACAAAAACTGTAGAAACAACTTCTGAATTAAAATACACAGTAACTGCTGATGTATTAAATGTTCGTTCAGGTGCTGGTACAGGACATAACGTTATTTCTAAAGTAAAATCAGGCCAAGTGCTACAAGTAGTTGGACAAGAAAATGGTTGGTTCAAAGTAAACGTAAATGGTCAAACAGGTTATGTAAGTGGTGACTTCGTAACGACTGGTGGCAAAACAGGAACGACTGTTCAACAAGGAACAGGTACTTACACAGTAAACGTTTCTTCACTTAACGTACGTACAGGCCCAAGTACATCTCATACAGTATTAGGTTCTGTAAACAAAGGTAAAACAGTACAAGTTGTAGGTGAAGTACAAGATTGGTTTAAAATCAACTTCAATGGTGGAACTGGATACGTAAGCAAAGACTTCGTAACAAAAGGTGGTTCTGCTGTATCTAACGAAACAAAACAACCAACTACAAACAACAATACTACAACAGTTCAAACTGGTGGTTCTTATGTTGTTAACACTGGTGCTTTAAAAGTACGTACAGGCCCAGCTACATACAACGCTGTAATCGGTGGAGTAACAAATGGTAAAGTATTAAACGTTACTGGTGCTGAAAATGGTTGGTACAAAATTAACCATAACGGCCGCACAGGTTACGTAAGTGCAGACTTCGTTAAGTTTGTAAAAGGCGGAGTAAACAACGTTACAAATAACAATAATGTTACAAATAACGTTCAACAACCAGGTAAAGACGTACAAAAACCAACAACAGGTGGAGATACATCTTCAATCGCTGGATTCGCTAGATCTTTAAATGGTTCACCATACAGAACTGCTGGTACAACACCTGCTGGTTTTGACTGCAGTGGATTCATTCACTACGTATTAAATCAAACTGGTCATAAAGGCGCTCGTCAAACAGTTGCTGGATACTGGAGCTCTAAAACAAAAACTAGCAATCCACAACCAGGTGATTTAGTATACTTCCAAAATACTTATAAATCAGGTCCTTCTCACATGGGTGTTTACTTAGGAAACGGTCAGTTCATTAGTGCAGAAACAGATGCAACTGGTGTACGTATTAGTTCTGTAAGTAACTCTTACTGGAGCAAGCACCTATTAGGTTACACAAAAGCATACTAAGAAAAAGTAGTTTTATATACTTTTCGTATAGAGAAAAGGCTTTCCAAGGAAACTTGGGAAGCCTTTTTATAGTTGAATAAATTGGAAGTTTAATAGTTTTTATTTTAACTTTCCATTTAAAAATCGATCATATAAGTCATGGAAATAGTTAGGACGAAATAAGTTCGCTGCATGTCCCGCTAACGGTATTTCCTTATATAGAACGTTAGGCAAAATAGATTTCAAATCAAATAGACAAGATTTATAGAGATGATCATGCTCTCCCATTACCCATAGTATAGGGTGAGGAAGTGATTTTAATTTAGATTTTAAATCGAATTCTAACCGATGTCGTAATGACTGGGCAATTATGGATGAATGTAATTGTAATCCGAAACGGTAGTAAATATTTCTTGAAATGACTGCGAACGGATTTGCTTTTAATATACCGCTTGGAAAAATAGTATTTGCGTATTGAGAGAGCCATTTAGAGTATTCATCTCCTCGCTTCTCCCAAAAATTTTGAAATACATTATATAAACGAGAAGGGTTATTGTAATGTCCTCCAATATGACAAATACTTAATACTTTTTCTGGATGCATTTGTGCAAAAATTGTAGAGATGTAACAGCCGTAACTTAGCGCACAAATATGTGCTTTTTTAATACCTTCTTGTTCATATAAGTTTAATAATTGATCTACGAGGCGCTGTAATGAAAAGTCGATTGCTTCTCCTTTATCATCACCGTGACCTAATAAGTCATAAGTTATAATGTTGTAGGAGGCAGAAAATCGTTTTTGCTCTTTTTTGAAGGCACGACGATTGCCAACTAATCCATGAATAAAAATAATTGTTTCCTTTTCAGAATGTATATTTGTTTGCAAAAAGGATACTCCTTTCACTAACTGGAGATTTATATCGTGTTTTAAATTATTTATCTATAATTTACATAGAATAATATTAAGTACCAGGTAATAATATCAGATGTTTATATCTGTTGTAAAGATGAATTTTTATGTATATTTTGTAAAAATAGAAAAAGTGTGTTTACATTCAGTTTACATTTGTATCGTATTCTAATTTTAGAAAGAACAGTTTTGTTTAACATGAGGAGATGAACAGGAATGGAAGTTAGAAATGAAATAAAGAAAAAAGGGAGTTGGAGGCAGTTTTTACGCCTTATTCAAGATACAAATCCTCCGAAAGGAATTTTAGTTTTTGCGTTGTTAATGAGTTTGCTTTCTACGGGAGCGAGTTTATTTATTCCTATGCTGACAAAAGGATTAGTAGATAATTTTTCGCTTTCTTCAATTAGTGTAGGACAAATTGTTGGGTTAATTGCTTTCTTTGTAATGCAAACTATTGCGGCAGGGTTGTCTATATATTTACTAAATTATATTGGGCAGAAGATTGTAGCGGGACTAAGAGAACGTTTGTGGAAAAAGGTACTTATCTTGCCGGTATCTTATTACGATCAAAATAGAACAGGTGATACGATTAGCCGTATGACGAATGATACAGGTGTTGTGAAAACGTTAATTTCTGAGCATTTGTCAAACTTATTAACAGGTGGTATTTCAATTGTTGGATCGTTAATTGTATTATTTGTTTTAGATTGGAAAATGACTGCGTTACTTTTAACGGTTATTCCGTTGTCTGTGTTAATTTTAGTTCCACTTGGACGAAAAATGTATAAGATTTCAAAAGCGCTTCAAGATGAAACTGCATCTTTTACAAGTGTGTTAACGCAAGTGTTATCAGAAATTCGTTTAGTGAAATCTTCAAATACAGAAAAGAAAGAATATGAAACGGGTAATACAGGTATACAAAAGTTATTACAATTTGGTTTGAAAGAAGGAAAAGTGCAAGCATTAATTTCGCCAGTTATGTCGTTTGTTTTAATGGCACTACTTGTTATTATCGTAGGGTATGGCGGGATGCGAGTTTCTAGCGGTGCATTAACAACCGGTGAACTTGTAGCGTTTATTTTGTATTTAGTTCAAATTGTAATGCCAATGAGTCAATTATCTATGTTCTTTACACAATTCCAAAAGGCAATTGGTGCAACGGAAAGAATTAGTACGATTTTAGAATATGAAGTAGAAGATCATGAAACTGGTGTGAAAGTGACAAATGCTAAGCAACCGATCGTTCTTGAAAATGTACATTTTGAGTATAACGAAGAAGAGCAAGTTTTGAAAAATATTGATTTCACAATTGAATCTGGAAAAGTGACAGCAATTGTAGGACCAAGTGGTAGTGGGAAAACAACGTTATTCTCATTACTGGAACGTTTTTATGAGCCAACTAGTGGTGCCATTAAATTAGGAAAAGAATTAATTACGAGTTATTCATTAGAGTCATGGCGACGTCAAATCGGTTACGTATCACAAGATAGTCCGTTAATTGATGGAACGATTCGTGATAATATTTGTTACGGCGTTGAGGGCGAAGTAACAGATGAAGAAATTGAAAAAGTAGCAGCAATGGCATATGTTGATGCATTTATTCATGACTTACCAAACGGTTATGCAACAGAAGTTGGAGAACGCGGTGTGAAGCTTTCTGGGGGACAAAGACAGCGAATTGCCATTGCCCGAGCGTTGCTTCGAAATCCGCAAATTCTTATGCTAGATGAGGCGACTTCAAGCTTAGATAGTAAATCTGAGTCTGTCGTTCAAAAAGCGTTAAATAACTTAATGAAAGGCAGAACAACGTTAGTGATTGCGCATAGACTTTCTACTGTTGTAGATGCAGATAAAATTGTCTTTATTGAAAAAGGGAATCTTACAGGTAGTGGTACGCATGATGAATTATTACAGACGCATGATATGTATCGTGAGTTTGCAACGCAACAATTGAAAATTAAAGAGGGTGCATTATAAAATGAATCATCAGCGGGAAGTTTACTCCACTGATGATTCATTTTTAAAAAATATATTAGATGCTAAGTAGAAAGGAAATGGTTCCTTTGATACCTAAAATTTTAATAGTAGATGACGATCCACACATTAGAGAACTCGTTTCGGTATTTTTAGAACGAGAAGGTTTTCAAACATATGAGGCAATTGATGGAGTAGATGCACTTCAGAAAATGGATGACGTAAAAGTCGATATGGTTATTCTTGATATCATGATGCCAAATATGGATGGATTTGATGTATGTTTTGAATTAAGAAAATACTATGATATCCCGGTTCTGATGCTAACTGCCAAAGGGGAAACATCACAAAAAGTAAAAGGATTTCACCTTGGGACAGATGATTATCTTGTAAAACCATTTGACCCTATAGAATTAGTAGTGAGAGTAAAGGCATTATTGAAACGTTACCAAATTACAGTTTCCCAATCGATTCAAGTTGGAAATGTATTATTAAATCGTAAAACATTCGAAGTTACATCTGGAGAACAAACGGTTACATTACCGTTAAAAGAATTTGAGCTGCTCTTTACTTTAGGGTCTAAATCGGGAAGAACTTGTTCGAGAGAGCAATTAATTGAAGAAATATGGGGATATGATTTTGAAGGGAATGAACGTACACTAGACGTTCATATTAATCGGTTACGTGAGAAGTTTCAAGAAGAGCAGTCGAAATTTAGTATTAAAACAATAAGAGGATTAGGGTATCGCTTAGAGGTAAGTAAATGAGAAAAAGAAAACGAATGAGTAAGTTGAAGATGCTGAAAGTATTTGGAGCGGTATTAGCGCTCTTTTCTTTTCTTACTATCATTTGGTCTATCGCATTTTATGTAGCAACTAGTTTATTGAATGCTTTTGACGTAAACGTATCGCCGTTTGTTGCCTTTCTAATTAGTGATATGGTCGGTTTTGTCTTTATTATTCTTATTTGGACATTGATTGGAATATTAATGAGACCAAAACGAGAGGCGATGATTTGGACTATTATTGAACCGATACAAAAAATTGCAAAAGGAGACTTCTCCGTAAAAATAAGAAATGAAGAAAAGTATGATGGTGAAATTGGCGTGCTCGTAAAAAGTATAAATGATATGACAGATGAACTGAATACGATGGAGAAAATGAGACAAGAGTTTGTATCGAATGTTTCTCATGAAATACAGTCACCGTTAACTTCTATAAAAGGATTTGCTAGAGCACTACAAGACGATAATCTTTCTGAGGAAAAAAGAAAGCATTATCTTACCATTATTGAAACTGAAACAACGAGATTATCTAAACTAAGTCAAAATTTACTAAAGCTAACTCTTTTAGAATCAGAAGAGTATACACCAGAAAGAGTGAGCTATCGATTAGATCAACAATTAAAGCAAATTGTGTTAAATAGTGAACCACTCTGGGCTGAAAAAGAAATTGAGTTAGAACTAGATTTAGAAAAAGTATATGTTATTGCTGACCAAGAAAGTATGAGTCAAGTGTGGATTAATTTAATTCATAATAGTATTAAATTTACTCCAAGCGGTGGTACGATTACTATTCAGTTAAAGGAACATGAGACAGTAGTGGAAGTGCGTATCCGTGATTCAGGAATTGGTATATCAGAAGAACAGAAACAACATATTTTTGAGCGTTTTTATAAAGCGGATTCTTCACGAAATCGTGCCTATGGAGGAAGTGGCTTAGGTTTAGCTATTGTAAAGAAAGTACTCGACCTTCATCAAGGAGAGATAAAAGTGGAGAGTGAGGAAGGAAAAGGTACTGAATTTATTGTGCGTATGCCGAATCATGAAGAGAAATAGTGTTAGAAGGAGAACCTTCTAACACTATTTCTCTTTAAAAATGCATTTACCGTTACTGCAATTATATTGAAAAGCTTTTCCTTCGCTTTTCATACTCATACACTCCCCTATGCTGGATTTGTTTTTATTTTACATGAATAATGGTAAAAAAATGAAACTTATAAATAAAAACTTTCTATAGTTACCTACAAGTAACCTACGCACATGAAAGTGCATCATTGCCTTTTTACATAAACATAGATACAATTTTAATATAATACATAACTGAGATGATTAAGGAGTGTTATACTTGGCAGAATTATTACAAGGTAAAAATGCTTTAATTACAGGAGCAGGTAGAGGGATTGGTCGCGCTGTAGCAATCGCATTAGCGAAAGAAGGCGTAAATGTAGGCTTATTAGCTCGTTCAGAAGAAAACTTAAAAGCTGTAGCAAAAGAAGTAGAAGCAGAAGGTGTAAAAGCTGTTATTGCAACTGCTGATGTTTCTTCATATGAAGAAGTAACAACTGCGATTGAAACGTTAAAAAATGGTTTAGGATCTATCGATATTTTAATTAATAACGCTGGTATTTCTAAATTCGGTAAGTTTTTAGAACTAGACGTTGCTGATTGGGAAAAAATCATTCAAGTAAACTTAATGGGTGTATACTATGCAACTCGTGCAGCTTTACCGAGCATGATTGAACAACAATCTGGTGATATCATTAACATTTCATCTACAGCAGGACAAAAAGGTGCACCTGTAACAAGTGCATATAGTGCTTCTAAATTTGGTGTCCTTGGCTTAACAGAATCGTTAGCGATGGAAGTTCGCAAACATAACATTCGTGTAACAGCTTTAACTCCAAGTACAGTAGCAACTGATATGGCTGTAGATTTAGGATTAACTGATGGAAACCCTGATAAAGTAATGCAAGCAGAAGATATTGCAGAATTTATCGTAGCGCAGCTGAAATTAAATAAACGTACATTTATTAAATCTGCTGGGCTTTGGTCTACTAATCCATAGGAATTAAATTTAACTTTAAAAGAAGGGATATCTATTCTGTAAGGGGTAGATGTCCTTTCTTTATTTTTTGTATTCGAGACAGAATTTTCGGTATAATTAAAAGTGAATGGTAGAAAGCATTGGGAAATTGAAAGGGATGGCAGTTGTAAAAGAGTGATGTAAGGAGGAACAAGGGATGAAAAAGAAGTTTCAAAAATTATAACATGTATCGTGTATAACGAGATTAGCTCGTGGACCTCCAATATACATAACACTATATTATATATTAAAAAATTGGAGGATATAAATAGATGAGAACTGAAAAAGAAATGTTAGACGTAATTATAAATATAGCAAAAGAGGATGAAAGAATTCGAGCAGTTATCATGAATGGATCGCGTGTAAATCCAAATGTGAAAAGAGATTGTTTTCAAGACTATGATATTATGTATGTTGTAAATGATATACAATCTTTTACGTCTAATCATAATTGGGTTCATAGATTTGGAGAAATAATGATAGTACAAATGCCAGAAGAAATGTCGTTAGTTCAACCAGATGAAGATGGGAAGTTTCCATATTTAATGCAGTTCATGGATGGGAATCGGATTGATTTAACGCTAGTTCCAGTTGAGTTAATAAAAAAGTTCGTTGGACAAGATAGTTTAAGTAAACTGCTTCTTGATAAAGATAATTGTATGGAAGGATTCCCGCCAGCAAGCGATAAGGATTACTTAATAAAAAAGCCTACAGAAAAAGAGTTTTTGGATTGCTGTAATGAATTTTGGTGGTGTAGTACAAATGTGGCAAAAGGGTTATGGAGAGAGGAACTTTCTTATGCAAAAGGAATGCTTGAAGGACCAGTGCGAGATATGTTCATCGTAATGCTAGAATGGCATATTGGTATGAAAACAGACTTTACAGTTAATACAGGGAAGTTTGGAAAGCATTTCGAGCAATATATTGAAGAAGATATGTGGGAGCAATTTAAAAGGACATTTTCTAATGCTGAATATGAAAACATATGGGAGTCATTCTTTGTCATGAGTGATTTATTTAGGGAAGTGGCGAACGAAATCGCTAACACGTATGAATATCAATATCCGCAAGAAGATGATGATAAAGTGACGAACTATTTAAAACATGTGAAAGCTTTGCCAAAAGATAGTACATCAATTTATTAATAATATAAAGTAGTAAGGCTGTCCTAATTAAGGACAGTCTTATTTTTGTTTATGAATAACAATTTCTCTAACAAAGTGCAGATGAATCACATATGAAAATTTAGGGAGGTTTTTTATCATGTATTATTTTTATTCGCCAGAAATGTTTGCTCCATATCAATGGGGACTAGAACGAGATGTTTCGTATGCTTATATGCCATATAACTCATTTTATTATGGAGATTATATAAGCGCATTGCCATACGCATATATCCCTCAAAGCTATGAAGTACAAATGAAAGCAGATGATCGTGGATCGTGGACACCATTTACATGGGTTGAAAAATATGCGTACGCATTTTCAGGACCGTATAATAAAGCGGAAGTAGCTCTTACATTTGATGATGGACCAGATTCAGAATTCACGCCAAAAATATTAGATAAGTTAAAACAACATAATGTAAAAGCTACTTTTTTCTTACTTGGTGAAAACGCAGAAAAATTTCCGAATGTAGTAAAGCGTATTGCAAATGAAGGGCATGTAATTGGTAATCATACGTACAGTCATCCGAATTTAGCGAAAGTAAATGACGCTGAGTACCGTAATCAAATTATAAAAACGGAAGAAATATTAAAACGTTTAGCCGGCTATGCCCCTAAATTTATACGTCCACCGTATGGTGAAATACTTGAAAATCAATTGAATTGGGCAACTGAGCAAAATTTTATGATTGTACAGTGGAGTGTTGATACAGTTGATTGGAAAGGTGTAAGTGCCGATACGATTACAAATAATGTGTTAGGGAATTCATTTCCAGGTAGTGTCATACTGCAGCATTCTACTCCAGGTGGGCATTTACAAGGATCTGTTGATGCACTAGACAAAATCATTCCGCAGTTAAAAACGAAAGGGGCACGTTTTGTAACACTTCCAAGTATGTTCCAGACATCAAAAGAAAGAAAGTGAATGTGTTATAAATTGGAAAAATAAGGGTTGTGTCGTATAATGAAAGTGTAAGTTAGGGGGGGATATAATTGATTGATGCACTAGTAAACATAGGAATAAGCATATTGATTGGTATTATTTTTATACTTGCGGCAATTATTCTTCAAAAAAATCCACCGACCGATATTAATGCGGCATATGGTTATCGTACGAAACGATCTATGAAAAATAAGGAATTATGGGATGCGGGTAACAGGTATAGTGCAGAAGTGATGAAGCAAAACGGATTTATCATGATGTTAATTGGAAGTGTTATTAGTATACTGTTTAGATATCCACATACAATAATAGTGATTATAGTGGCTATGCTGTTATTAATGATTCGTTTATTTATACAAGTAGAGAGTAGATTAAAAATCCTTGAACAATAATAAAAAATAGGACTCTACGCAATATTATGCTAGGAGTCCTATTTTATTTATAAACTATTATTTTTTAATAATTCTTTTCCTTGCTCTATAACAAATTCATAGTATGCAAGATCATACGGATAAATATCTTCAAATGTTATCGTAATCGGTGTATTGTTTAAGACTGAAATAGTCGTTAAAGATGAAATCTCTCCTTTTAATAGTTGTAGAAAAGAAGTTGCATGTACTTTCATCACATCGTCTACTTCTTCACCTGGTGCGAATGGAAGTGGATTGATGACATTGTGAAAATACATATGACAAAATTCACGATCAGTAAGATTTGAAATTTCATAATCTATTTTAAAGATTCCTTTGTATACTAAATCAGTAGTTTGAAAGGAAAGCCCCAATTCTTCTTCGATTTCACGAAGACCACCAATTTGTACATCTTCATCATGCATAATATGTCCAGCTGAAGTAATATCCCATATAAGTGGAGCTTCTTTTTTATTTTTAGAGCGTAATTGGAAATATAAGAATATATCTTTAGCATCTTTTTCTACAAACCAACAATGAAATGTTTCGTGCCAATCACCGTCACGATGCACTTCATCACGTAATTTCTTCCCAAGTGTATTTCTTTCATAATCAAATATTGTTAACCACTCTGTCATTTTAATTCCCCTTTCTGCAAATTTTATTATACAATATTCGTATTGAATTTTGGGAAAATAAAGAAAAAGGGGCGATTATAAGTGGAGATAGAGCGTATGGAAATAAAATCGATTATTTCAACAGAGGAAGAGTTACGGAAAATATTGGGGAAACCAAGTGAGCGAGCATTGAAAAAAGTTATTTCATCATTAGACCACCATTGTGTAGATTTCCTTTCTAAATCTCCTTTTCTAGTATTATCTACTGCAAATAAGTTGGGGGAGTGTGACGCCTCGCCGAGAGGAGACGCACCTGGATTTGTATACGTACTCAATAATAATAAAATTATCATTCCAGAAAGGCCAGGAAATCGTCGTATAGACTCCATTTTGAATATTATTTCAAATCCACGTGTAGGACTAATCTTTTTTATTCCAGGTCTTGGGGAGACACTTAGAATAAATGGCCGAGCGTATATTACAAACGATGAAGAAATTTTGAAAGAAATGCAGGCGAATGGACGCAATCCGTTGCTTGGAATTGTTGTTGAAATAGAAGAGTGTTACATTCATTGTGCAAAAGCGTTTATTCGTTCTAAGATGTGGAATCCAGAATCTTGGTTAAATAAAAAAGAGTTACCATCAGCAGCAAAAATGTTGCTGGAGCATGCGAAAGTGAATGCTTCAGAAGAAGATGTTGCACGTTCTTTAGAAGAAAGTTATACAAAAAGATTGTATTAAAAATTTTATTGATATAATTTTGTAAGGTGAGTATGTACGGGTTTTAGAATGGGGATTTATCCCGCATTAACGGGCAGTAACACCCCTACCTCAAAATTCAGCGAAAACAAAGAAGTCAGGTGGGGATCAACTGCCCGTAAAAGCCCGATTGGTGAAGGCTAATAATCAGTGGGGATGAACAAAATCCCCACTGATTAAAGTCTCACTTTATATATGAACCGTTGATTTATAAACTGGAGAAATGACAAAATAGGTAAATTGAGTGGCAGTTGCATAATGCTATTGTGAAATATAATAAAAAGTTATTTTGAAAATAGTTAGTAAAAATAGGCTTGCTTTTTAAAAAGTTGATAACTATAATAAGTTAACAAATAGACATGAACGAAAAAGTAATGATAAGGACACGAAATCATTTTTACGGTTTACAGAGAGGGAAGCCAAGGGTGTGAGCTTCCTAACACGAGAAATGATTTTACCACCTTTGAACTTCAATAGTGAACGAGTAATCTAGTAATTATTGACGGTATCAGCCGTTATCTGAACTTGAGCAATCTAGGGAGAAATACGTCTAGATTGGAACAAGGGTGGAACCACGAAAACACATTCGTCCCTTTCCTAGGGATGAGTGTGTTTTTTTACGGATTTAGAGATTGAAAATTTAAAATAATTAAAAAATAGTATTGATTTTGTTTTTTAGGCGAGTATAATGAGTTAACAAATAAACATGAACGAAAAAGTAACGATAAGGACAAGAAATCATTTTTACGGTTTACAGAGAGGGAAGCCAAGGGTGTGAGCTTCCTAACACGAGAAATGATTTTACCACCTTTGAACTTCAATAGTGAACGAGTAATCTAGTAATTATTGACGGTATCAGCCGTTATCTGAACTTGAGCAATCTAGGGAGAAATACGTCTAGATTGGAACAAGGGTGGAACCACGAAAACACATTCGTCCCTTTCCTAGGGATGGGTGTGTTTTTTTTATTACTTTGAAGGGAGGTGCGGTAACATGAAACGATTTATAAGTACGGAAATAACCACCACCTGCATGACAAAAAAGCAGAGTAAGGTGATTTATAGGTGTAACAATTAAACTTTTAGGAGGAGATTAGAAGATGAATAACGTTATAAATGTTGGAGTATTAGGTTTAGGTACGGTCGGAAGTGGTGTTGTTCATATTTTGAAAGAACATTATAAAAAAATCGCTCTTGATACAGGATACGAAGTGAAAGTGAAAACAGTCGTTGTACGTGATTTGGAAAAAGAACGCGATGTTTGTATTGACGGGATTGCAGTCACAAGTCATGCAGATGAAGTTCTAAATGATTCGAATATTGATATTGTAGTAGAGGTAATGGGCGGAATTGAAGAAGCGAAGCAGCATATTGTTAAGGCTTTACGAAATAAGAAACATGTCGTGACAGCAAATAAAGATTTAATGGCTGTATACGGTGCAGAGCTTCTTCAACTGGCGAACGATAATGATTGTGATTTATGTTATGAAGCGAGCGTAGCAGGCGGTATTCCAGTGTTAAGAGGACTAACTGACGGGCTAGCATCAGATCAAATTGAAAAAATAATGGGAATTGTAAATGGTACAACAAATTATATGTTAACAAAAATGAGTCAAAATGGGTGGTCTTATGAAGAGGCTTTACAGGAAGCGCAAAAATTAGGTTTTGCAGAATCGGATCCGACAGCAGATGTAGATGGACTAGATGCGGCGAGAAAGGTAGCAATTCTTGCAAACTTAGGTTTTTCGATGAATGTTTCATTAGATGATGTGCAAGTAAGAGGGATTCGAAAGGTCGAAAAAGAAGATTTACAAATGGCTGAAAAGTTAGGATTTACTATGAAGTTAATTGGGAAAGCAGAAAAACAAGGATCAGCCATTCATTTAAGTGTAGAACCGACGCTTTTACCGAGCCAGCATCCATTATCAAATGTGAATAATGAATTTAATGCAGTATATGTTCACGGTCAAGCGGTAGGAGAAGTAATGTTTTACGGACCTGGAGCTGGAAAGTTGCCAACTGGTTCTGCTGTAGTAAGTGATATTATTTCCATTGTTAAAAATATGAATCAAGTGCCGAAAAATAAAAGTGCGTTAAAAGAACCAGTTCCTTATGAATTACAAGGTGATGAAGAAGTAGTTTCGAAATATTTCTTGCGTATTTCATTACGAGATGAGCCTGGGATGTTACAAAAAATAACAGAATGTTTCGTTAATTACTCTGTAAGTTTAAAAGAAGTTATTCAATTACCTTTAAACCGTGAACTGGCAGAAGTTGTTGTTGTGACACATCGAACTTCCAAGTATCAATTCGAACGAGTTTTAGGAGCGATAGAAGCTGTCGCAAGTGAAATAAACAGTTACTACATTATTGAGGAGGAAAAACAATATGTATAAAGGACTATTAAAACAATATGCTTCTTATTTACCGGTGAATGAAAACACACCTGATGTCAGTTTAATGGAAGGAAATACACCTCTTATTCCGTTATTAAATATATCCAAGCAATTAGGGATTCAGCTATATGGTAAGTACGAAGGAGCGAATCCGACAGGTTCTTTTAAAGATCGTGGTATGGTGATGGCAGTTGCTAAGGCGAAAGAAGAAGGTTCAGAAGCAATCATTTGTGCATCAACAGGTAATACATCAGCATCAGCTGCAGCATATGCGGCACGTCTTGGGATGAAATGTATAATCGTAATCCCTGAAGGAAAGATTGCGCATGGAAAATTAGCGCAAGCGGTCGCTTATGGAGCTGAAATTATTTCAATAGAAGGGAATTTCGATGATGCACTTAAGGCTGTAAGAAATATTGCTGCAGAAGAGCCGATTACATTAGTAAATTCAGTGAATCCTTATCGAATTGAAGGACAAAAAACGGCAGCATTTGAAATTTGTGACCAATTGCAAAATGCACCAGATGTTCTAGCTATCCCTGTTGGGAACGCAGGGAATATTACAGCATATTGGAAAGGCTTCTGTGAATATGAGAAAGAAAAAGGTTATAAGAAGCCAAGAATTCATGGCTTTGAAGCAGAAGGAGCAGCGGCAATTGTAAAAGGGCATGTAATTGAAGAGCCTGAAACAATTGCAACAGCAATTCGCATTGGTAACCCAGCAAGTTGGTCGTATGCAGTAGAGGCTGCCGAGCAGTCTTGTGGTGAAATAGATATGGTATCAGATGAAGAAATTTTACATGCGTATAGGTTATTGGCAAAAACTGAAGGAGTTTTCGCTGAACCGGGATCAAATGCTTCATTAGCTGGCGTAATTAAACATGTTAAATCTGGAAAAATCAAAAAGGGAGAAACAGTTGTTGCAGTATTAACTGGAAATGGTTTGAAGGATCCTGATATCGCTATTTCTTCAAATCAACTAGACATCGCAAGTTTGTCAAATGATATAGAACAGATTAAAGATCATATTAAAGGGGTGATTATGTCGTGATACCATTAAGTGTTCGTGTCCCTGCTAGTACGGCAAATGTTGGTCCTGGATTTGATTCAGTTGGAATAGCTTTGTCATTGTATTTAGATGTGGTGGTTAAAGAAAAAGCTGATAAATGGCAAGTAATCCATTCCTTTGAAGAATCAATTCCGACAGACGATAAAAATTTAATCGTTAGCACGGCATGTAAAGTCTGTCCTTCTATATCACCCCATATAATAGAAGTTACTAGTAATATCCCATTAACAAGAGGGCTAGGAAGTAGTGCATCAGCGATTGTAGCTGGGATAGAACTTGCGAATCAACTAGGCAATTTGAACTTAACTGCTGATCAAAAAGTTCAAATTGCTACAAATTTTGAAGGACATCCTGATAATGTTGCTGCTTCTATATTAGGTGGAACTGTAATCGGAGCACTTGATGGAAAGGATATTTCCGTCGTAAGAATTGAGAGCAAGGAGTTAGGGGTAATTTCTCTTATTCCGAATGAAGAATTAAATACAGATGAAAGTCGATCTGTATTACCAAAGATGTTTCCGTTTCATGAGGCAGTTAAAGCTAGTGCGATAAGTAACGTATTAGTAGCTGCATTATGTCAAAAGCGGTGGGAAGTTGTAGGGGAAATGATGGAGAGAGACCATTTTCACGAGCCATATCGTTTAGAACTCGTACCGTTATTACCATCTATTCGTAAATGCGCAAAAGAATTTGGTGCGTACGGTACAGCACTTAGCGGTGCGGGACCATCTATTTTTATATTAACGCCATATGAGAAACGTCAAGAAATCGCTGAGCAATTAGCGAGAGTATTTACAGATATGAAAGTATGTGAGCTTGAAATCGACCATAAAGGTATTATTGTAAATAAGGAAGAGCATATTGGATCGTAAAGAAAGCTGGCATGGCTAGCTCTCTTTACGTTGCAAACCTATTTTAAATTAGGTTTTTTCGGAAAAAAATATAAAACAAATGTTGATTTTGAATAATGTAAGTAAAGAGTGCATTCATTTTGGAGGTGATTAAATGAATAAAGAGTCACCAGAAGAAAAAAGAGAGCGTATGAGACAAATTGAATTAAAAAGTAATCCTACGGGTTCTTTACATGACGGACTCAATAGAGCGGAAACAGGTAGTCCAGTTGATATAGCAGGCGGTATGAATTGGAAAGGTACAGGGATAATCATTTTAGTACTACTTTTAGGATACATTGTATACACTTATTTTTTCAGTTAAAGAATGCTTGTTAAAATTTTGATTTGTTTAGTTTCATAATTGTTGAGAAAAAATGCAGTTACTGTATTACATATCTTCTAAGCAAGTTATAGTTGTTCATATCAACTTTTAATAATCCAAATAGAGCTAGCAAAATGCTAGCTCTATTATTTTTTGCCACATTCCTGTAACAAACCACCTGTATATTCATTGGTGGAGGTGCAGAGGATGAAAAAAATGATAGCGATATGTCTTCTAACAACTATGCCATTTTCGACTTTAGTCGGTTGTGACGTAAAAGGTAGTAATGCTGTACAAGAGTCTAAAATAAAGAAATCGACGTATAAAGATTTTACTTATGATGTAAATCCAGAAACATTCACATTAACTGTAGAACATGAGGGGGTAAAGGAACAGGCATCACGACCCCTACCGAAAATGAAGGTATCGAATGTAAAAAAAGAAAAGGATCGTACATCGTGGGAATATCCAGATCAAAAAGTAAAAATAAAATTAGAAAAGAAAAAAGACCACTTAAACATTGAAGTGGAATCGACTGGTGCAGAAAGCTTTACATGGCCGAAAGTAGAAGCTGAAAATTATACACTTCCGTTATGGGAGGGTAAGCAAATTCCGAGCAATGATGAGAATTGGAAGAAGTTTTTAAAGGATGATGCATATTCATTTGCTGAATCATTTTCTATGAAGTTTTTCGCATTAAATGGTTCGAAATATTCAATTGTATATATTGCAAACAATATGTTTAATAATGAATTGAAGTTTCATTCGGATCCGAAAATAGGATTTGATTTTACACATGAATTTCCGAGCATAAATAAAAATAAAACATATGGATTTCAATTATATGTGACAAATAATGATGCGGTAAGCATTGCTAAACTGTATAAGGATGATATTGTTCGAAAAGGTGAATTTAAAACATTACAAGAAAAGGCTAGAAAAAATAAAGAAATCGAAAAGTTATATGGAGCGGCGCATTTTTATTTTTGGAATCAAAATGGTCTATCAGAAAATAATATAAATTGGCCAAAACTAAGGGAGCAAATAAATAGCCCGCTGTTTAGTCATATAAAAGAACTTATTCAAAAGAATAGTTCAGAGCCTGGGGAACTGAATGTATTAGATCAAGTAAGTAAACAAGATTTCATTGATAAGTATCAAAAAAATGTTATTTTACGTTATATAAACGAAGTATTATCCATGAAGGAATTTTATAAAGAGGATATTTTTCAAAACGTTGATCAGGAAGCTAGTGTGCTATTAAAGAAAGGTGTAGGTCACTTAACGAACACAGAATTGTATAGCTTAAATAAGCATTTATTAAAGTCGCTACTTGGTGATGCGGTTGAAGAGGTAAGTAAATGGGGTAATGCAGATGGAACGGACATACTAAAGGAAATGAAAGAGGTAGGAATAGAAAAAGCGTGGATTGGTCTGCCGAACTGGGAACAAGGATTTATGCAACCTAATTTCGTGACAAAAGCGAAGGAAATGGGGTATTTAGTTGGTCCGTATGATTCATATCATTCCATTCACGAAAAAAGTGATAAAAATTGGAACACAGCATCCTTTAATGACCCATCATTATATGAAGAGGCTACTGTAACGAAGAAAAACGGAGAAAAGGTGCAAGGCTTTTTAGGCAGAGGTCGCAAGTTAAACCCGACTTTATCGCTGCCTAGTGTAAAGGAACGCATGAATGATATATTACAAAATGGTCCTAAATATAATTCATGGTTTATTGATTGTGATGCGACAGGTGAAATTTACGATGACTATTCAGCGAAACATATAACGACACAAGAGCAAGATTTAAAAGCACGTTTAAAACGAATGGACTACATTGCGCAAGAAAAGGGTATGGTCGTTGGTTCTGAAGGTGGAAATGATTTTGCTAGTAGTACGATTGCATTTGCACACGGAATTGAAACACCTGTTATTAAATGGGACGATGAAGATATGCGGAAAAATAAAACAAGTCCGTATTATGTCGGTGGATATTGGTCACCAAATCAAAATGTTCCCGAAAAATATGCAAAACAAGTACCATTGAAAGAAGAATATAAACAAGTGTATTTAAACCCAGTATATTCGGTACCATTATATAAATTAGTATACAATGATTCCGTTATTACAACGCACCATTGGGAATGGGGAAGTTTAAAGGTAAAAGATGAAGTTGGAAATCGAATGCTGTCTGAATTATTGTATAATGTTCCTCCGTTGTACCATTTAGATGAAGTAGAGTGGAATAAGCATAAAAAAGAAATTACAGAGCATCTAAAAGTTTGGAATGAAGTTCATGAAAAAGCAGTAAAAGAAGAGATGACGAATTTTGCGTATTTGTCAGAAGATAAGCTAGTACAATCTGTTTCTTATGGAAAAAATATTAAAATCATTGTGAACTTCTCAAATGAAGACATGGAAGTAGAAAAAACGAAAATAAAAGCAAAGTCGGCTTTTATTGATAATCAGGGGAAGAAAAGCATGTATACGCCGTTTGAGAAATAATAACGTGAAATATACTGTATTCATAGAGGTTTTATCATTAGCTGGACTCTTTATTCATATCGTTTATCTGGAAAAAGATATCCTAATTTAAAATGAAAGAGTTAATGAATTTATAAATTTGCATGTTGCGAAGTGCTAAATTTTTGAAATTGGTAAATAGTGACTTGCCAAAAATAAGTACGAGAGTATAATGTGAAATGGAATACATATTGGGTTTTAGTAGTAACCTTACAAAATTGTAAGGTTACTGAAAGGAAATTCAATATGAAGATAAATAGACTTACATTATACTTGGTAAAGAGAAAGAGAGGCGAATGGGTATGAGCTCTGAATTAGAACAAAATACGAGAAGTAATAAAAAGCGTTCTAAAAGAAAGTCAATAAAATGGTTCATATTAATTCCATTTTTCCTACTTATTTTTGGAGGAGTAGGATATGGTTCGTTTATATATAATAAAGCAAAAGCTGTTGTAAATGATGCGTATGCGAAAATTGAAAAGTCATCAAAGCGTGATAAAGAAGTTGAACCTTTAAAGGATAATATTTCAATATTAATCATGGGTGTAGATGGAAGTGAAATGAGAAAAAGCCAATATGGCGAAGCAGTTCGAACAGATGCACTTTTATTAGCAACAATTAATAAAGATGATAAGTCTGTTAAGCTAGTAAGTATTCCACGTGATTCACGTGTTTATATTCCAACTAGAAAAAAATTAGATAAAATTACTCATGCTCACGTATTTGGTGGCGTAGAAAGCACACGCGATACGGTGGAAAGATTCTTAAATGTCCCTGTTGATTATTATGTGAAGTTTAACTTTGAATCATTCGTACAAATTGTCGATTCAATTGGTGGTATTGATATTGATGTACCAGTTACTTTCACTGAACAAGATAGTAAAGACCAAGCTGGTATGATCCATTTAGAAAAAGGTTACCAACATTTAAATGGAGAACAAGCACTTGCACTTGCAAGAACGCGTAAAATTGATAGTGACGCAATGCGTGGACAGAGACAGCAACTTGTAATAGAAGCAATTGCCAAAAAAGCGATGTCTGTTCAATCAATTAGCAAAATGGGCTCTTTACTAGATGCGGTTGATAAAAATATGAAAACGAACTTAACATTTGACGATATGCTTGCCATCACAAAAAATATGGCAGGATCTAATTTGGAAATGGAAAAATTGCAAATAGAAGGCACAGATAAACGTATCGGTGGTATTTATTATTACATTCCAAATGAAAAAAATGTAAAAGATATTTCAAAAAAATTAAATGATCATTTAGGTGTAACGCCAAAATCAGTCCGAAATGAATAATAAAAAAAGATTGGCTTTTGCCAATCTTTTTTTTTGGAATGTATTTGTAACTTTTCTGTAACGATTTTTTAGTTTAGAAAAATTATACTCATATGTATGAGTATAATGGATAGGTAAAAAAGTAAAAGGACATATTCAAAATTTGTGGTAAGGAAAGATATCATATGCAGAAATGGTTAAGTATGATGGGAATTATCTTTATATTGACTGGATGTAAAATGTCTGAAGCTCCAACAAGTCTAATGGAAGCTCCTACAAATGAAAAATGGATTAATGAATTAAAGGAACAAATTGATAAAGATTTACCTGTTAATTATCGCTTACTTACTCCAATGTCTAATAGAGATAAACAGACGACATGGTCAATGAATTTCGAGCGAGATAATAAAAAAGAAGCTGTCATCGTATATAAAATACCTAATGAAGATTATCATATATATTTAGCCGTATATGAGAAGAAAAATAATGGATGGAATATGAAGTCAACCTATACATTTGATGGGGAAGAAGTAGATATTGTTGAGGTAGGAGATTTCACAGGGAGTGGGAAAAGGGAACTATTGATAGGAATAACTACCAATCGTGATTTATTAGAAAACACAATGTATGTTTTTTCCGATGAGAGTGACGATATAAAGGAATTTTATAGACAGAAGTATACAAAGTTATTTATAGATGATTTAAACAAAAATGGTTTTAAAGACATAAGCCTTGTTTCGCATATGAAAGATGAACAGTTGAAGGTTCAGTTCATTGAAAAGTTTAAGGTATTGTCAGAGGTTACATTTGATCCGTATATAAATAGTATTCAAAGAATACAAATGGGTCGTATTTCTAAATCATTAAAGGCAGTTGTAATCGATGCGGGAACAGGGGCTCATTCAGGTATAACTTATGTAGCAAAATTTGATCAGGATCATTATGAAGTATTACCTATAGATGGGAAAGAAGATTTATTTAATGAATATGTTGTAGAAAGTAAAGATGTTAATGAAGACGGCATTATTGAATTTGTTCGTACTGTACGCCCAAAAGGTTGGGAAGATAAATCACATGGTGATAGTCCGCTTTTTGAACGTTACATACAGTGGAGTGAATCTGGAATTAAACCAATTGAAGAACGATATATAGATATAGAAAAAGGGTATTATGTGAAAATTCCTAAAGAGTTAATAGGGAAAATTACAATACCAGATCAGCAAAAAGAATCAAATTCTCAAAAGTTTTTGGATACAAGAACAAATAAAATATGGCTTGAAGTTCATATTTTTAAGCGGAAAGAATGGTTCAATATAAAAGGCTACAGCGCAGCAATTAAAACGGCTTCTCACGTATATGCAGTACCGAAGCAATCGGAATTTGAAAAAGTGAAAGCATATATAAAACCGCTAGCGGATTATCAACAAGAGTAGGAGGTGGGAATTATGTCAAAAATTTTAGTTTTAGAAGATGAATTAACGATCCGTAGCTTTATTGTTTTAAATTTAAAACGTGCTGGATTTTATGTAATAGAAGCTACTACTGGAGAAGAAGCGTTACAAATTTTGAGTGAACAAACTGTTGATATAGCACTGCTGGATGTAATGTTACCGGGGATTGATGGTTTAGAAGTTTGTAAGGCTATCAGGAAAGAAAATGAAAAAATGGGTATTATTATGTTAACTGCACGTGTACAAGATGAAGATAAGGTGCAAGGACTAGGAATAGGTGCAGATGATTATATTGCAAAACCGTTTAGTCCAGTAGTATTAACTGCACGTATACAGTCTTTATTAAGAAGAATAGAAGTACATGAAGAAAAAACGAATATTGTTACGTCAGGTCCATTTTCGTTAAATATTATAGAAGAAAGATTGTATAAAGATGGACAATTAGTCGATTTAACACCTACAGAGTATATGATATTACAGTATTTAATGAATCAGGCTTCAAAGCCAGTTTCGCGTGATGAAATTTTAAATATGATTTGGGGAACCAATTACGTAGGTGAGACGAAAGTAGTAGATGTAAATATGAGACGGTTACGTCAAAAGATAGAATGTAATCCATCAGAACCTGAATTTATTCTTACGGTGTGGGGAAAAGGATATGTGTGGAAGGAAAGTATAAGATGAAACGGAAAGTGACTTTATATTTTATGACGGTCATTACACTTATGCTTGTATTATTTGAAGTTGTATTTTCAGTCTCAATTTATCGATACTATTATAATGGTATTGTGCAATATATAGAGTCTCATGCGAAAACGAGTACACGTTTTTTTTCAGAATACAATTCACTATACTTTATTCGATTACAAGAATATAGTGGTGACATAATTAGTAGCTTTCAATTAGAAGGAACAGAATTACAGTTAATTGATCGTCACGGCTCGGTTATACAATCTTCAAGTGGTGAAAAGGTAAAAGGTAAAGTGAATATTCCACAATCATTATTAGAAGGTGAAATATATAATCAAGTTACTACGAAAGGTAATAAAAAACAACTAGAGGTGCTAAGCCCACTTATACATCAAGGACAAACTATTGGTGTTTTAAAATATACGACTGTTTTAACAAATGTAAATAAAAAGATTATTGAAATTATTACGTTTACTATTTCTGTAGGTATTGTTATTTCGGGAGTCGCCTTCTTAATTAGTAGACGTTTGGCAAATTCATTTGTTGAGCCAATTGAATCCATTATTCAAGCCTCTTCACAAATTGCAGAAGGCACATTAAAGCAAAAAATTAAAGAAGATTATCCTGGAGAATTAGGTGAATTGGCACATAGTTTAAATTATATGGCCTATAAAATAGATAAGGCTGAGCAGATGAAAAATGAATTCATTGCTTCTATTTCGCACGAAATACGAACGCCTTTAACAGGAATTAAAGGTTGGAGTGAGACGTTAAAAACAGTAGATCATTTAACAGAAGAAGAAATAAAGCAAGGTATGGGCATTATTTCAGGTGAGACAGATAGATTGATTCATTTAGTAGAAGAATTGCTAGATTTTTCAAGATTACAATCAAATCATTTTAATTTATATAAACAAAAGGTGCAGTTGTACGATATACTAGAGGAGACGATTTGGCAATTAACTCCTAAATCGGAAGAGAAGGAAATTCAATTTATTACTACTATAGACCGAATTGAATTGATGGGAGATCGAAATAGGTTAAAGCAAGTTTTCTTGAATATTGTTCAAAATGCAATTAAGTATTCACATAAAAAAAGTACAATACACATTGAAGCGACTAAAATAGAAGGACAAGCAGTGATTAAGGTAAGAGACGAAGGGATTGGAATTGCTAAAGAACATTTACCATATATTGAGCAATCATTTTACCAAATTAATAATCATGCTGCAGGTGCAGGTATTGGTTTAGCTATCGTTAAAAAAATGGTAGAGCTTCATGGCGGTGTGCTTAGTGTTACAAGCAAAGAAGGAATAGGAACAACAATTTTGATAAAACTCCCATTATAATACAAATAAAATCTATTTATATGGTGAAATAAAAATAAATAGATGTATAATTATATTGGGCGATTTATATATAAGATTAATAGGGAGAGGAATTCGATAGAATGGAAAAAGCTTTAAAAATTAAACAAATAGTAGTCGTTTTAATAGCGATTGCCGCAGTAGCTATTGGGTATTACATGTTTCAATCAATTACTTCACCAGCAAAAGCTGTTGCGAAACAAGAAAATGTAGTGCAGCTTGCAAGTGAACAGCCGAAAGTTGAAATGAATAAAACGGCACCAAGTCGTTTTAATGGAAAAGAAAGAAAAGTTGCTTATCTTACATTTGACGATGGGCCAGGGAAATATACGGCTGAATTATTAAATACGCTAAAACAACATGATGCGAAGGCGACGTTCTTTTTAATTGGAGCGAATGTAAAAGAATTTCCTGATTTAGTGAAACGTGAAAATGCTGAGGGTCATTATGTAGGCATGCATAGTATGACACATAATTTCGCAAAGTTATATAAAAATGGCGAGTATGTAAATGAGATGAAAGAAGATCAAGGTTTAATCGCTAATATTATTGGGAAATCACCTAAATTAACACGTCCTCCATATGGTTCGATGCCTGGATTGAATGAAGGTCTCCGAAATAAAGTGGTAGAAGGCGGATTTAAAGTATGGGATTGGACAATTGATTCATTAGATTGGAGATACAATAAAATGCCAGTTGATGCAGCTGCAGCACAAATTGCTCAAAACGTATTAACAAACGCAACAAAACCACAAGAAGTAATTTTAATGCATGATATTCACCCGCAATCAGTTGCTGCTGTGCCAGCAATTTTAAAGGGGCTAAAAGAAAAAGGTTATGAGTTTGAAGCTTATCATGAAGAGAGTCACTTCCCAGTGAACTTCTGGCATGATAACCGTATGTAATGGAGGAATGAACGTTGAAGTATGGAAAAGTAGCAGTAGTTGGAGCATTATCAGTAGGACTTTTAACAGGTTGTTTCGGTGAAAAGCCAGAAGAAAATCTATATACAGCTTTTGAAACAGCAGCAACACAAGAAAAATCTTTAGTGGATGAAGCAAAAAAATTAGAGCAGTTAGAGAAACAAGGGCAAGAATTATATGCTCAAATTTTGCAAGAAGGTAAAGATCATAATGAAGCAGTTGTGAAGAAAATAGAGCAAGCTACTGCAAATGTAGATGATCGTGAAAAAGTATTGAAAAGTGAGAAAGAAATGCTAGAAAAAGCACAGAAGGAAACGAAATCTGTTCAAAGTAATATAGAGAAGATTGAAGATAAGAAGTTACAAAAACAAGCAAAAGCAGTAGAAGAGTTGTATAAGAATCGTTATGATGCATTCCAAAAGATGAATGAAAATTACACGAAAGTGTTAGCGACTGAAAAAGAACTGTATGAAAAATTAAAAGTAAAAGAAACGAAATTAAAAGAAATCGGTGAAAAAGTTAAAACTGTTAATGAATTAAATGTGGAAGCACAAAAGTCGAAAGAGCAGTTTAACAAATTTACAAAAGAGTATAATGACAGTAAATTAGCATTCTACAAAGGTGCAGAAATTAAGATTAAAGATCAGAAATAAAGAAGAATCTAAAGTGTAATAAAAAGCCGGAGAAACATCGTTATAAATGTTTTTTCGGTTTTTTACGTTAAATGAATAGAAAAGACTGGAATTGATATCATAAAAGAGTTATAGTGAGTTATTCTAAGGGAAACATTGTAAAGTAAGGAGAATAGGAATATGTCATATGAATTTTTACTCAAATTAGGTTTAGCACTCTTTTTAGGATTATTCATCGGGATAGATAGGCAGCTAAAGAATAAACCACTTGGTGTGAAAACAAGTATGGTTATTTCTGTAGCAAGTTGTTTAATTACGATGGTTTCAATTGAATCTGTGCATGTATATTCTGTTCCAGGACATACAAATATGGATCCGATGCGACTGGCCGCTCAAATTGTTAGTGGAATTGGTTTTCTTGGCGCAGGTGTCATTTTACGAAGAAGTAATGACGTTATTTCTGGATTAACAACAGCTTCTATGGTGTGGGCTGCTTCAGCTTTAGGAATCGCAATTGGTGCGGGATTTTATTTACAAGCGACAGTTGCTATGGTTTTAATTATTTTAGCGATTAATGTACTTCCGCAACTTGTGAAAATTGCAGGACCGTATTCATTAAGACAAAAGGATTTATCTATAAAAATTACTGTTAAAGAGCATCATGAGTTAGATGGTATATTTAAGCAAATTAAAAATTTAGGCATGCATGTGAAACGCGTGAAAATTAAAGATATAGATAGTGGAGCATTTCAGCAACTAGAGATGGTTATTTTAGCTCCAGAAGATTTATATACAACAGAATTATATAGTTCCCTGAAAGAGATTGATCGAGTAGTTTCAGTTGAAGTGGAAAGTAGATAATTGTGATAAAAAAGAGTGAAGTGAATTCACTCTTTTTTATTTGGATTTTTAAGGAATGAAATTGATATAATGATGAGTAATAAAGGGGGAGAAATGATGGGAATACATATTAGAAGAGCAATAAAGGATGATATACAAGGTATAGCAAAGGTGCATGTCGATAGTTGGAAAGCAACGTATAAAGGGATATTTGCTGACGAAATTCTAGATAATATAGCATATGAGAAACGAGAAAAACAATGGGAAGATATTTTTCAAAAAGAGGGTAATCATCAATTTAGATTTGTAGCAGAGAATTTAAATGGAGAAATAGTTGGATTCATCGATGGGGGAGTAGAAAGAACTGGTACATATAATTGTGATGGAGAATTATATGCAATCTACCTTTTACAAGAGTATCAAGGAATGAAAATAGGACAAAAGTTATTTCAAGCTTTATTATCGGATTGTATAAATAATGATATGCAATCACTTTTAGTTTGGGTTGTTACGAATAATCCTTCTAAAAAGTTTTATGAAAAATTTAACCCAGAAAAAATTGATACAAAATTTTTAGAGCGATTACAGGTAGAAGAGACAGCATATTGCTGGAGAGATATAAATAATATTATTATGTAAATTTTATGTTTGAAAGAGGTATACCAATTAAGGTATACCTCTTTTGTTTAAACATTTTGGATAGATTACTAATGAAAAATAGTAAGTATGTAGTTTGAAACTGAGTATTTTTTTGTGTATTTTTAACTAGATTAAAGAAAAGAGGGAAAACAATAAAAATTAAAGCAGATAAAAAAATTCTGAAATATACTATTGAATTGAATATCATTATCAATTAGAATCATAGTTGATAACGATATTCAATTATCAATTGTAATATGAAATTCTCATAGCGTTAATATAAAGAGGAGGACCAACATGCAGCATGCGAAACAAATCGCAGAACATGCAACATTACAAAGCTTTTTAAACTGTTATTTAAGAGAAACAGGGAGTGGAGAATGGATTACAGAGGATGAAAGAATGAAGAGTATCTTCAGTAATACGTTGAATAGAGATACAGTCCCCACATATTTATGTTGTCGGCTATCGGCACAGAACGTTACTTTGTATGGAGAAGTTATATATAAATCATCAACAGATCGCCATTTGTTTGGAGAACAATTTTATTATCAAATTGGAGATAGTAATTCTGTTATTACAGCAGATTACGTTACAGTTATTACATTTTTAATAAAAGAGATGTCTATCAACTACGGAGAAGGAACGAATCCTGCGGAACTTATGCTTCGAGTCATTCGTAGTTGTCAAAATATTGAGGAATTTACAAAAGAGAGAATAGAAGATAAATCCGCATTATACGGTTTCCATACAACTTTTATAGAAGCGGAGCAGTCTTTATTATTTGGGCATTTAACTCATCCTACACCAAAGAGTAGACAGGGGATATTGGATTGGAAAAGTGCAATGTATTCTCCAGAATTAAAAGGAGAATGTCAGCTTCATTATTTTCGGGCACATAAAAGTATAGTAAATGAAAAATCATTATTATCAGATTCTACAACAATGATTATAAAAGAAGAATTAAGCAATGATGAGACGGTTAGTAAGGAATTTATAGCGAAGTACTGTAAGGAAGATCAATATGCATTAATTCCAATTCATCCGCTTCAGGCAGAATGGCTCTTGCATCAAGCTTACGTACAAGATTGGATAGTTCAAGAATTGCTTGAGTATATTGGACCTGTAGGTAAGTATTATATGGCAACATCATCACTAAGGACACTGTATCATCCCGATTCGAAGTATATGCTTAAGTTTTCATTTCCGGTGAAAGTAACGAATTCAATGCGTATTAATAAACTGAAAGAACTTGAGAGTGGTCTTGAAGGGAAGGAAATGTTAAATACGGCTATTGGTGAAGTACGAGAAAGATTTCCAGGATTTGATTTTATTTGTGATCCAGCCTTTATTACATTAAATTATGGAACACAAGAATCTGGATTTGAAGTAATTATTCGTGAGAATCCTTTTTATAGTGAACATGCAAACGACGCAACATTAATTGCTGGGCTAGTTCAAGACGCTATACCTGGAGAGCGTACGCGGTTATCGAATATTATTCATCGTCTAGCAGATTTAGAAAGTAAAAGCTGTGAAGAAGTAAGCTTAGAGTGGTTTAGACGATATATGAATATTTCTTTAAAGCCAATGGTATGGATGTATTTACAGTATGGTGTTGCATTAGAAGCTCATCAGCAAAATAGCGTTGTTCAGCTAAAAGATGGTTATCCGGTCAAATATTATTTCCGTGATAATCAAGGATTTTATTTCTGTAATTCAATGAAAGAAAAGCTTAATAATGAATTAGCTGGTATTGGAGAACGTACTGGAAATTTATATGACGACTATATTGTGGATGAGAGATTTCGTTACTACTTAATTTTCAATCATATGTTTGGCCTCATTAATGGTTTTGGCACAGCAGGATTAATTAAGGAGGAAATTCTTCTCTCGGAATTAAGGTCTGTACTTGAATCATTCCTTCCGTCTAACCGGGAACCTTCAACATTTTTAAGAGAATTATTGGACGAAGATAAGTTAGCGTGTAAAGCAAATTTACTAACGAGATTTTTCGATGTCGATGAGTTAAGTAATCCATTAGAGCAAGCAATTTATGTGCAAGTACATAATCCGCTCGTTAGAGAAGTGGCTGTTCGTTCATAAATAGCGTTAAAATTTCACGTAATACAAATAATGGTATTTTGTCATAAGGTGGAGGGTTTTATGAGAGTGGACATGTATCATACGAAAGTATTGAAGGCGCTCGAATCAGAAGATTGCATTTCAGTACGAAGAAGAGTGCTACGTCAATTAGTAGAATCGTTAATTTATGAGGGGATTATTACGCCGGTTCGCATAGAAAAAGAAGAACAAATTCTTTTTCTAATACAAGGACTTGATGAAGAAGACAAAAGTGTCACGTACAAATGCTATGGCAGGGAACGGATGACATTTGGACGTATTTCTTTAGACTCATTAATAGTAAGAGTCCAAGATGAACAGCAAGAAATACAGTCTGTCTCGCAATTTCTAGAAGAAGTTTTTCGGGTTACTAGTGTAGAACAAGCTAAATTAGATTCTTTTATGCACGAATTAGAACAAACAATATTTAAAGACACGATTGCACAATATGAAAGAAATAATAAGAGAGAATATACTCAAAAATCTTACGATGAGTTTGAAAGCCAATTAATAGATGGCCATCCATATCATCCTAGTTATAAAGCACGTGTTGGATTTCAATATCGTGACAATTTTCAATATGGTTATGAATTTATGCAGCCAATAAAACTCATATGGATTGCAGCACATAAGAATTATGCGACTGTAGGTTATGAGAATGAAGTGATGTATAACAACATTTTAAAAGAGGAGATTGGCGATCGTAAATTAGAAGAGTTTATGGAACGAATTCGTAATAAGGGATGTAATCCAAAACAGTACGTGTTTATACCTGTTCACCCATGGCAGTGGGAGAATTTCATCATTTCAAATTATGCGGATCATATACAGGGTAAATTTATTATTTATTTAGGAACATCAGAGGACGATTATTGCGCGCAACAGTCAATGAGAACGTTAAGAAATATTACGAGTCCAAAGAAACCGTACGTTAAATTATCGATGAATTTACTCAACACTTCAACACTTCGTACGCTGAAACCATACTCTGTTGTCAGTGCACCAGTAATATCAAATTGGTTAAATGATGTTGTAAGTAATGACGCCTATTTAATGGATGAAGCACGTTTAATCTTGTTAAGTGAGTTTTCAAGTGTAACGTATGACACGAATAAGAAAGCTATATATGGTTCATTAGGATGCATTTGGCGCGAAAGCGTTCACAAGTATTTAGATGCACAAGAGGATGCAATTCCTTTTAATGGTTTATACGCTAAAGAGAAAGATGGTACACCAATTATTGATGCGTGGTTGAATAAATATGGAATGAAGGATTGGCTACAATTACTTATTCAAAAAGCGATAATACCAGTTATACATCTTGTTGTAGAGCATGGCATCGCACTGGAATCACATGGACAAAATATGATTCTAGTCCATAAAGAAGGGGTGCCTGTTCGTATTGCGTTAAAGGATTTTCATGAAGGGCTTGAGTTTTATCGTCCATATTTGAAAGAAGTTGACAAATGTCCCGACTTTACTAAAATGCATAAAACATATGCGAATGGAAAAATGAATGATTTCTTTGAAATGGATCGCATTGAATGTTTGCAAGAGATGGTGTTAGATGCACTATTTCTGTTTAATTTAGGAGAATTAGCATTCGTACTTGCGGATGAGTATGGATTGAAAGAAGAACATTTTTGGATGATGGTTGTTGAAGAAATTGAAAATCATTTAAGAATATATCCACATTTGAAAGGTAGATTTGAAAATATTCAATTATATGCACCTACATTCTATGCTGAACAATTAACGAAACGTCGATTATATATGGATGTGGAATCGCTTGTTCATGAAGTTCCAAATCCATTGTATAGAGTAAGACAACTTATGAAACAAAAATCAGCTGTTACAGGGGGAAATTATGCTAATCGTTAATAAACAAGAGTATAGCAAAAGTGATTTTGAATTGAGATTACAAGTTTATGAGGAAATGGAACAATTTCAAAAAGCAGAAGGAAATAGATTTGCACTTTGTCTGAAAGATCCATTCGATATTATTACGCTTGTGTTTTTCTTAAAAGAAAAGAAATCATCAGTATTACTTATACATGAAGATACGCCAAAAGAAACGGCTATTGAAATGGCAAAGCGTGCGAATTGTGTAGGGATTTTATATGGAGAATATGGCGATTTTACAAAATTAGAAGTAGGGAACTTTTTACTAGAAGAGTCTTCTTTATTGCAATATAGTTCGGGAACTACGGGAGAACCGAAACTGATTCGTAGAGCATGGACGGAAGTTGATACAGAAATTACTGCCTATAATGAAGCTTTAAACTGTGAAGTAGATGAAGTGCCAATCGTTATGGCTCCTGTTTCACATTCATACGGACTAATATGTGGTACGTTATCAGCAATTACGAGGGGGAGCAAGCCTGTAATCATTACGAACAAAAATCCTAAATTCGCATTAAATATAGTTCGCAATACAGAAAAACATATTATATATGCAGTACCACTTATGTTACACATTATGGGGAGTTTTCCATTAGGAACGTTCCAGTTTCATAAAATTATGACATCAGGATCGCCTTTGCCAGAAGCACTATTTTATAAACTAAAAAAAATGACAACATATATGATGCAGCAATACGGTTGTTCTGAAGCAGGTTGTATTAGTATATGTCATGATATGAAAAGCCATTTAGATTTAGGAAACCCTCTACCTCATGCAAGTATAAGCATAGGTTCAGATGAAAATGCACCGGAAGAAATCGTCGTGAAAATGAATGATAAGGAAATTTTCACGAAGGATTTAGGGTATAAATCTGAGCGTGGCATTCATTTTATGGGGCGTATGGACGATGTAATTAATGTCTCAGGATTAAAAGTCTTTCCTATAGAGGTAGAAGAAACGATGCTTCGATTGGAAGGTGTGCAAGAGGCAATTGTATATCGGGGGAAACATCCTGTGATGGGCGAAATAGTTAAAGCGAAAGTGATCTCTCATGTTGATCCAGTGAAAATAAGAGAATGGTGTATTCAGCACTTACCTTCTTATAAAGTTCCGCATGAAATTGAAAGTGTAAATGAAATTCCTAAAAATAAAACTGGAAAAGTAAGTAGAAAGTTACTAGAGATGGGAGAGGTTACAACATGAGACGGGAAGCGTTAAAGAATGCCGTGTTAAAAATTATGATAGAAAAAATGGAACTGAAAAATGTAACGCATTTAGAAGAAACGATGCGCTTAAATCAAGATTTATATATAGATTCGGTAATGATGTTACAGCTTATTGTATACATAGAAATGGATGTAAAGCTATGCGTTCCAGAGGATGAGGTAGACCCAAAGGCATTTCTTACTGTAGGATCTTTGCTTGATTTTATGGAAGAGTTAGAGCCGTTACAGGAAGTAAATGTGAATAACTAACCTTTAGGAAAGTGGATGAGAGTATGACTTCAATTAAAGTGCACTGTTTAGTGAGTTGTTTTTGTGAAATTATAAAAAGGCGTAGCGACATTGATTTTCGTCCATTTTATTTTGGACTATGGGATGGAGATTTTGATATAACACAAGGCGGAATTATTTCATATCACTCTGAAAACATTAACCATGATCATTATTTACTTTGGTTTGAAAAATTGTACGGTATTAAAGTAAACGAATGGTATGATCATGCAAAAGATAAAGATAGCAATGTAGAAACGTTTTTAGAATTAGTAGAAAACAAGCCGGAAAATCGTTATGTCATTGTAATGGTTGATATGTCTCTATTACCAGAGAGGGAAAATAAATTTCATCAAAAACCGTTTCCACATTATTTAATGATATCAAAAACAGAGAAAGAAGAAGAGTGGTTCATGCTAGATCCTGATTTTCGTTGGGAAGGAAATATGGAAAGAGAAAAAGTACTTCACTCTATTCAAGATAACCCATTTGGTGGAGGTTATTTCATTGATATAGAAGGAATTGGGGAGCCAACGCAAGAAACAGTAGCTAGTTATTTCACAGAAACATTCAAAAAGAACGAAAATGAACTGACTATGGAACTGAAAAATTTAATTGTAAAAATGGCAAATGAGGAAGAAGGATATGCGCTTTCTGGACTTGTAGCAGCAGTAAAACAAATACCAGTACTTGCAATTCGTAAATATAGTTATGAGCATGCCTTTGCATACTTCCGTGAAACGTTGCAATATTCGGAGCAAGAATTTGATTATTGGTGTGATCGGGTAGAGGATATTGTACAAGGATTTACAAATGTACAGTATCGTGCAATTAAAATGGCAATGACGAATAATAAAGGTATGCTAGTATCGATTATTGAAAAACTGGATGAAATGAATGCAATTGAACTGCAAATTAAGAAGGAATTAGAGAGACAGTTTCTATCATGGAAAGGTATGAAAACAAATCAATCTGTCGCAACTCTTTAATAAGCTAACTGAATTTAAGATAGGGGAGTTTAATACTATGAAATATTCGCTATGTACCATTTCATTTCGTCATCAATTAATTTCATTTACTGATATTGTTCAATTTGCATATGAAAACGGTTTTGAAGGAATTGAATTATGGGGGACGCATGCACAAAATTTGTACATGCAAGAACGTGAAACGACAGAACGAGAATTGAATTTTCTAAAGGATAAAAACTTAGAAATTACGATGATAAGTGATTACTTAGATATATCATTATCAGCAGATTTTGAAAAAACGATAGAGAAAAGTGAACAACTTGTAGTACTAGCTAATTGGTTTAATACGAATAAAATTCGCACGTTTGCTGGGCAAAAAGGGAGCAAGGACTTCTCGGAACAAGAGAGAAAAGAGTATGTGAAGCGAATACGTAAGATTTGTGATGTGTTTGCTCAGAACAATATGTATGTGCTGTTAGAAACACATCCCAATACACTAACGGACACATTGCCTTCTACTATAGAGTTATTAGAAGAAGTAAACCATCCGAATTTAAAAATAAATCTTGATTTTCTTCATATATGGGAGTCTGGCGCAGATCCAATAGACAGTTTCCATCGATTAAAGCCGTGGACACTACATTACCATTTTAAGAATATATCTTCAGCGGATTATTTGCATGTGTTTGAACCTAATAATGTATATGCTGCAGCAGGAAGTCGTATTGGTATGGTTCCGTTATTTGAAGGTATTGTAAATTATGATGAGATTATTCAGGAAGTGAGAGGTACGGATCTTTTTGCTTCCTTAGAATGGTTTGGACATAATTCAAAAGAGATATTAAAAGAAGAAATGAAAGTATTAATAAATAGAAAATTAGAAGTAGTAAGTTCGTAATGTGAAATGATGTGAGAGTCTCGTTTTAGAGGCTCTTTTTTTATGGTAAAAAATAACCAAAAATTTCCATGTATTTTAATTTGAATTTAACACAATTTATATATAAATAAGGAGGTGATTGGTAATGGCTAGAAATCGTAATTCTAATCAATTAGCATCACATGGAGCACAAGCAGCTTTAGATCAAATGAAGTATGAAATTGCACAAGAGTTCGGTGTACAACTTGGAGCTGATACTTCTTCACGTGCAAACGGTTCTGTAGGCGGTGAAATCACAAAACGCCTAGTAGCGATGGCAGAACAACAGCTTGGTGGCGGATATACTCGCTAAATGTAGAAGGTTATAGGAGAAAGGAAGGATTCTTCCTTTCTTTTTTTTTTCAATTAATTGGTATGAATATATTGCGAACAGAATTCAAAGAATAAAAGTAATACTATATTTTACCCAATTTCTTTTGTTGTGAATGGGAAGTATTAAAGATGTAATAGCCCTGGTGGAATGAAAATTATGTTCCAGCAGGGCTATTATATGGTAAGAAATATATGATGAAAGGTTCCGAAATCAACATGTTAAAAAAAGAAAACTGTTGTTTAATTGCGCTTGCATCAGTTCCACTTGTCATGACATTAGGGAATTCAATGCTCATTCCAATCTTGCCGACAATTGAAAAGAAATTACATATTTCATCGTTTCAAGTATCCATGATTATTACAATTTACTCTATCGTAGCCATTTTACTTATACCGATTGCTGGTTATTTATCAGATAGATGGGGACGAAAGATGGTAATGGTTCCGAGTTTGCTGATTGCGGCTATAGGAGGAGCTATAACTGGTTGGGTATCTTGGAAAGTTGATAATCCCTACACTTGGATATTAATCGGTAGAGCGATTCAAGGTATTGGTGCTGCTGGGGCAATGCCGGTTGTTATACCGTGTGTTGGTGATTTATACAAAGACGAAAAACAAGTTAGTACAGGCCTGGGAATTATTGAGACATCCAATACATTTGGAAAAGTGCTGAGCCCTATTTTAGGATCTGCTCTTGCTGCCATTGTATGGTTCTTACCATTTTGGGCGATTCCAGTTTTATGTGTCATATCAATTGTTTTGTTGCTTGTTCTAGTAAAGGCAAAGAAACAAGAAGGAGAAGTACCACCACTTAAAGAGTTTATAAAATCTATTCTGTCTACGTTTCGAGAAAAAGGAAGATGGTTAATTGCCATTTTTGCATTAGGTGCAATTATTATGCTTATTTTATTCGGAATTCTCTTTTATTTGTCGACTATACTGGAATCAAAGTATGACATTCATGGTATATGGAAAGGGTGTGTGCTTGCTATCCCGTTACTTGTACTGTCACTTAGTTCATATATGGCCGGTAAAAAAATTGGAGATAATCAAAATGTTATGAAGAAGTGTATTTATATTGGTTTTTTAATGGCAGCTGCATCAGTCATCATTCCTTTATTTATAAAAGGGATTTATTTACTACTTCTTTGTCTCGTTATTATGGGGATAGGGATTGGTATGGCACTCCCATGTTTAGATGCCCTCATTACACAAGGAATTGAAAAGGAGCAAAGGGGAACGGTTACGTCATTTTATAGTTCAATGCGATTTATCGGTGTAGCAGCTGGACCACCTTTATATTCTTTTTTCATGAAAGGGGCGGACCATGAAGTGTTTTATTTGACAAGTATTTTCGCTGCCATTGGTGCTATCATAGCAATCACTTGGATTAAACCAGCAAAGGATGCAAAGACGGTAAAACAGAAACCAGAGCCTACTTCATAATTTGTAAGAGAATTGCATGATGTTTTGAGTAACATGCAATTCTCTTTCGTTCATTAAGAATAAATAACTTGTTTTAACATATAAAGCGCGACACCCCATATGATGAGACCAGAAAATTTATTTAATAATAAAATTGTCTTTCCGGTTGAGTCTAGTCTTTTTAGAAATTTCCCCGCTAACGCTAAGCTTATAAACCAAATCCAAGAAACGATAATAGTTGCAAGTGTGAAAGCCCATTTTTCACTTCCTATGTATTGAATAGAATTTGTTCCAATTACACCGATTGTGTCTAAAATAGCATGTGGATTTAATAACGAAACGGATGCTGCGAAAAGGATTTGCTTTTTTAAGGGCATACTTTTTTCTTGTTTTACATCGTTGGAAGGGTTACTTCTCCAAATAACAAAGCCCATGTATAGGAGAAAGAAAAATCCAATTATATATAACGAGTTAGTTAGCCAAGAAAAAGTAAGGAGTACAAGGGAGACACCTTGCACTGCAATCAATATGAGTAACGTATCACATATAGAGGCAGTTAATACTACAGGGGCTGCCCTCCAAATGTTTGGTTGGCTCGCACCTTGGTTAAAGACAAAAACATTTTGTACACCTAATGGAATGATAAGTCCAAATGCAAGAATGATACCATGAATAATTGCTTCACTCATCATATTACCTCCTATTTTAATTCATTATGATAGTGTATATTGTATAGAAGAAATGAAAATTTGTATCCATCCATATGGTTGGGGAGGTTACCAACCAAAAAGAATATAAGGTGATATAATGGAAAGATTCGTTTGGAAACCGAATATGTCTCTAGCGACTCCTCTGTATAAACAAATAGAAACGTATATAAAAGAAAGGATCGTTAATGGAGAATGGACCGTTGGAACGAAATTACCTTCACAAAGAGATTTGGCACATACATTTGGTGTGAATCGAAGCACAATTGTAATGGCTTTCGGTGAACTAGTTGCAAAGGGATACATAGAAGGGAATGGCAGGAAAGGAACAATTGTTGTAAATAATAATGAGAATGCTTCAACTTACGCACCCCCGCCTAATTGGCAGTCTTATGTAGAAACAGGACTTCATTATCCGAATCTCCCAGCTATTCAGGAGATTAATCAAGCTGAATTTTATCCACATGTAATTCGATTAGGAACAGCTGAGCTCGCGCCGGGTCTCTTACCTGAGAAAAAGATGAAAGAAATTATGAATAAGCTTTTAAAGTCAAATGTGACGCTTGGGTATGAAGAGCCGAAAGGAAATTTTTATTTAAGGGAAAAGATTTCCGAATACTTAAAGGGGCATGGTATATGTGTATCTCCTGACTCTATATTAATTGTTTCAGGAGCAATTCAAGCGCTGCAACTTATCTCTATGGGGCTTCTTCCAAAAGGGGCATCCATCTTATTAGAAAAACCATCCTATTTATATTCGCTTAATGTTTTTCAATCCGCAGGAATGCGTTTCATTGGAATACCAATGGATGAGAACGGTTTAAATACATCATATATTATAAAATATAAGAAGCAATTTAATGCATCTATTTTATATACAATCCCGTCTTTTCATAATCCAACGAACTTTAGTATGAATGCGAAGAGACGAATAGAAGTGATGGAAATATGTAATGAAATTGGATTACCTATTATAGAGGACGCAGTGTATCAAGACTTATGGTTTGATGCACCTTGTTCGAAACCTTTAAAAGCCTATGATAAAAATGGAATCGTACTACATATTGGAAGCATGTCCAAAGTAATTAGTCCAGGGTTAAGAATTGGATGGATTGTTGGACCTGAGCCAGTAATTCAAAGATTGTCAGACATAAAAATGCAAACAGATTATGGTTCAAGCACTATATCCCAGCAAATTGCAGCAGAGTGGTTTACAAATGGTCTATATGATGAGCATTTGCGCTTTGTAAGAAGTGAATTGAAAAAACGAAGAGATTTTATGTTACTAATGTTAGATAAATATCTTCGTGAAATAGCAACTTGGCATGAACCAACAGGGGGATTTTATATATGGGTACATATAAAAGTAACCATTTCATATCGCAGTTTATTTGATAAAGCTCTGCAAGAAAAGGTTTTATTAAACCCAGGTACTTTATATGATAGAAGTGCAAATCAATTTTTGCGCCTATCGTATTCATACGCAACGTTAGAAGAAATTGAAATAGGTATAAAAAAACTTGCACAACTAATGAAAAAGTAAGAGGAGAAAGTAATGAAACAATATGTAATTTGCCAAATGATCAATGGAGAAAAATATTTAGCTGCTTATGCAGAGACGAAGCAAGAAGCGATTGAAAAAGCAGAACTGTTAGGATTAAGAACGGGAAATCGTTACATAGTTATTACTGCAGAGGAAGCCGAAGGGTTAACGTATCCTTAAACAATGTACGAGATTATATAATAATAAATAAGTCTAGTAATATAAGAAATTACTAGGCTTATTTATTATTAAGTTGTTAAACGTTCTCGTATTTATACGCAAAGTAATAATATTATGAGTCAAGTTGACGAAAAAATCGATTTGTCTTTCGGTCTTGATTTCCTTTTCTATATTCATCGATATATTGCCTAAAGTTCCAAGCTTGTAAAAATTTATTAGCAGAGTTATAACCAGAATTGTAAAGCCATTCTTTTTCTTCCTTTGTCAGTTCAAAATTAGTACTTGTAATCGTTCCTGTTGGAATTGTAATCGTTCTTGCTTTTGATTCCTTATCTAAATGACGTAAATCATGAGCTTGCATCATTGTTTTAAATAGTCCTTTGAACATGGAAATAGGCTCGTTATAGTGAGCAGGATCAGCTTGAATCTCATCTTTTACAAAATGAAATCCGAAAGTCGGCCAGCGAGGAGTGGTAGGTGAATCGAAGATCCAAATTGGATAATTACTTAGAATTCCTCCATCAACCATATAACAAGGCTGCTTCCATTTTGGAGTTCTCCATTTTACGGGTTCAAAGAAGAAGGGGATTGTACTACTCATTCTTACCGCTTTAGCGATAGAGAAGCGATAATTTAAAAATCCGTAGTTTGGTAAGTCGTCAGGAAAGACAACCATTTTACCATTACTAATATCAGAAGCGATGATTTTGAGTTTGTTTAGATCCGGTAAATCAGTAAATAAATGAACACCTTTTTTTCGAAGTAATTCTTCAATCCATTCTTCTATAAATACATTAGAGTATATACCTAGAGTAGTCCATGCACTTAGTCCTTTTCCGATAAAGGGGATTTTGTCAATAAAGGTTTTCTTCGTAAATTTGTTATAATCGATATCAGTTATAATCGTTTTTAGCTCTGAACAAGAATATCCTGCCGCTACAAGTGCCGCGATAATTGCACCAGCTGATGTTCCAGCTACACGTTCCCATTCATAACCTTTTTCGGCTAATGCGCAAATTGCTCCAACATGTGCAATACCGCGTACACCGCCTCCTTCAAAAACACCATCGATCTTCATTAAACATACTTCCTTTCAAATAAAAGATTTGGAAATGGCAAAAAAGCACGTATTGTACGTGCTTTTTTACAATGGTTTTTAAGTTTACTAGCAGCCTACAAAGCCGCCCCAACAGCTAGCTCCGATGATGATTAGAAGGATGAATAAAACGATTAATAAAGCGAAACCTCCGTAACCACAACCACCACAGCTACCGCCGTAACCGTAACCGCCGCAACTATATCCGTAACCCATGTGGAATTCCTCCTTATATTAAAAATAAAAATGAACGAGGGGAAAATGTACTGGAAGAACTAAAGAACTATCGTGTTTGTAGGAACAATGTATAGTATGCTTTTTTAAACTTGTTCGCGTACGAAGGATAAGCCCGTTTTTGGGAGGCTTGTTGATTTTGTAAAGAATGAAGTATAATCTTTGTACTATGATATAAATAAGTATGTAAATGTAAGGAGAATTTATGAATAAAAAAATTGAAGTATTAATTGATAAATATGAACTAACACACTTGAAAGAAGAACTTATTAATACTGTATTTCCTTGTATAAAAGTTGTGCCAAAGCAGCAGGGAACTGTTGCGATAGGTAGTTCGAAAATGGGAGGAGTTCCTGATCTACCAGCTTTATTTGAATATCCAAAGCATAAAGGAAATCCACTACAATTTATCGCGCAATTTAACTTAAGTGATTTACAAAACGTTGGTATGGATCACAATCTTCCTAAGACGGGGATGCTGTATTTCTTTTGCATTGAAAATTATTTTGAAGAAAATGTGAATCTAACAGAAGCTGGGCGTGTACTTTATTATGATGTTCCTGTAGAGCAATTACGAAGAGAAAATGAAATACAAGCGAAATATAACCAGTGTGCAATTACTTTTGAACTGACATACAAATTACCAGAACTTTTTATTGAAGATGAGGCTGATTCAGATCGTTTCTTGCAATTACTTGAAGAGCTAATTCCAGATAACTACGATAACCATCAAATGTTTGGTGAGCCATTCTCTGTACAAGAAGAAGTGTTATATGAGACAGGAGAATATATGGGAGTAGACCCGCAGCAAATGACTCTTTTATTCCAAATTGATTCAGATCATAAAAATTGTAATATGGTTTGGGGAGAACTAGGGATGCTATATTTCTGTATTAGTAATGAAGATTTGAAAAATCAACGTTTTGAAAATACATGCTGTGTATTACAAACATGCTAATGAAAAAAGGTTGTTCTTTTAAAAAGAACAACCTTTTTATGTGAATTAGTTAATATGCATAATCTCATATGACCTATACGAAAAAGTATTGTATACTCTGAAACTATACGATACTTTTTCGTATAGTTATAGAATATAAGGAGTGACAAGATGGGAAAGACAAGTAAGTATGTGACAGCTGCCGCACTTTGTTCAACTATAGTAATGGGAGGCTTGCAAGCGTCATCTGTATCTTATGCAGCTACAAATCCGACTACAGTGACAGCACAATCAGATGTAAAGTTATTAGATGATTTCAGAAAAGAATTAAAAAAACAGATTGATAATCGAGAAGAAAATATTACAATCACATATAAAACAAAAGATAGAAATGCTAGAAATATTATGGATCAATTGTATGGTGAGTTTAATAAAATTGTAGATGCTGATGAGTATGTAAAATATAATGTAGCGTCTACTAGATATTCTATTAAAGGAATGCCAGGGGACTATACGTTTACACTGCAAGTAAAATACCGTGAATCAAAAGAACAAACTCAATATGTAAAAGCTCAGGCGAAATCAATTGTTGGATCAATTGTAAAACCAGGGATGGATGAGCATGAGAAAGTAAAAGCTATTCACGATTACGTTGTTAAGCATGTGTCTTATGATACGTCTTATCAAGCGTATACAGCATATGAAGCATTAGCGAATCGTTCTGCCGTTTGCCAAGGATATACATTATTAACGTATGAGTTGTTAAAAGAGGCAGGTATTCAAAACCATATTGTAACAGGCACAGGAAACGGACAAGCTCACGCGTGGAATTTAGTGAACATTGAAAACAAATGGTATCACCTAGATACTACATTTGATGATCCAGTACCAGATAAAGCAGGGCGTGTAACTTACTCATATTTTAACATGTCTGACGAACAGTTAAGTAAAGATCACGACTGGGATCGTAGTAAATATCCAGCAGCAACTACAAGTTATTTTGGTGAATTAACAAACAAAATAAAAGCTGGTAGCTCAAAAACTGTCGTATATGAGCAGATGTTAAAAGAAACAAATTTACAATACTTATCTGCAGAATACGGAGCAGAAAATTATAATGAATTTAAGCAAAAGTTGCAGCAACAGTTTGCAGCCAAACCAGAAAAAGTAGAAGTGCGATATAAGCAGTCCATGGATGGGACGATGCAAGATATAAAGAAAGTATTAAATGAAATAAATTGGCCAAAAGGTGCAAAGCGTGTGTCTTATCAAGTAGCGCCTTATAGTGCATTGGCGGGTTATTCATTAGCGACAATTACATTTACGTATTAAGCAATGGGAAAAAGCACCTGTAAAAGGTGCTTTTTTTATTTATTGATTGATTACTTTTGAATGTTAAGAATTATGTGATAAAATAAAAGGATAAGGATGTGAATGTGGAATGAACTTGTTCGAAAGCGATATTTTTACATTGATATATACTTGTTTAGTAATCGGACTTATCGTTTTGTTTTTCATATCATTTACTTTGTTTATTAGAAGAGTATTACAAAGCAGTGCTGCAAAGAAACACCACGTGATTAATATGAACCAGAAGCTAGATCGAATCATTGAATTGCTTGAAAAAGATAAGAAATAGCGATAGAAGAGGTATGAAAAGGGGAATGAGAATGGCGAATTATATAAAAGAATTACGTGAAAAAGTAGGACATGATTATGTTTTCTTAAACTTTGCCGGTGGTTGTGTATTTAATAAAGAAGGAGAAGTATTACTGCAAAAAAGAGGAGACTTTAACGCTTGGGGCTTTCCAGGTGGTGCAATGGAGATAGGAGAATCAGCTGCGGAAACTGCAATCCGGGAAATAAAAGAAGAAACCGGGTATGATGTAGAAATAAATGAGCTTATTGGAGTGTATACAAAATATTTTCAATCATATCCAAATGGAGACAAGGCCCAGTCAATTGTGATGTTCTTTTCATTCTCAATAGTTGGAGGTGACAAAAAAGTAGATGGTGATGAAACGTTGGATTTGAAGTTTTTCCCGTTAGACGACATGCCACCGTTATTTTGTAAACAACATGAAGATTGCCTGCAAGATTTATTGGAGAAAAGAGTAGGGGTATATCGTTAACATATAAAAAAGAAGCTAAATGAAGATTAGCTTCTTTTTTATGTTTAATTTATTTCCACCAATCATCAAACATTGACGCTGGTACTTGTCTTTTATGCTCACTCACTGTGTAACGTTTTTCAATTTTCTCTGCAACGTCAGCTGGAACTGCTTTACCTTCTAAATAATCATCTAATTGATCATAAGTAATACCTAACTCTGTTTCATCAGCTTGACCTGGTTTTTCATCTAATAAATCAGCTGTTGGCATTTTTAAGTAAAGTCGCTCGTCTGCGCCTAACTCTTGTAATAATGCACGTCCTTGGCGCTTCGTTAATCCCGTTAATGGTAATAAATCTGCACCACCATCTCCGAATTTTGTAAAGAACCCTGTTACAGCTTCTGCAGCGTGATCTGTTCCGATAACAAGTAACCCTTTTTGTCCACCAATTGCATATTGAGTAACCATACGGATACGTGCTTTCACGTTACCTTTATTAAAATCTGTTAGTGATTCACCCAATAAGTTTTCATATTGATTTGAAAAAGCATCAACAGTTGAAGCAATATCAAATGCAACAGATTGATCTGCTTGAATGAATTGTAATGCTAATTGTGCATCATCTTCATCTTTTTGTACTTTATAAGGAAGACGCACGGCGATAAACGTTACATTACCACCTTCGTTACGAATTTCTTCAACTGCAAGTTGTGCTAAGCGTCCTGCTAATGTAGAGTCTTGGCCGCCGCTAATACCAAGTACAAATCCTTTTGCGCCTGTTTTTTTTACATAATCCTTTAAGAAATCAACTCGTTTACGAATTTCAACTTTTGGATCAATTACAGGCTGAACATGTAATGCTTTCATAATCTGTTCTTGTAATGTCATTATGTTTTCCTCCTATTCATATTAAAGCGGTAAATAAGTTTATATGTATAATGGTACATACTTCTATCCTTTATTATTTCGCAAAACTAACGAATATACAATAGGATGTGTGTATGAATATGAATGTAGTCATTATAAATAAAGTACTACGTATAAGCAATTTTTTTAAACCTTTCAAAAATGTAAGGTTTTTGTCATTTGAATCGATGGAAGATATTTCCGCACTTTACTAATATAAAAACATAGATAGTAGAAGGGCGGAGAAGTAATATGAACATTAGAGAACTAGCATATCGGAATGTAACCCGAAATAGACGGACATACTCAGCCTATTTTTTGAGTAGTGCATTTGCAATTATGGCCTTTTTTGTGTATTCATTTTTTGCGTTTCATCCGGCATTAAGTGCAGGAGAATTAGGTCAGTACGTATTCGTAAGTATGTCTTTTGCACAGTCTATTATTTACTTATTTACAATCTTCTTTATTTTATATTCGATGGGAATGTTTTTAAAAACGAGAAAGCGTGAACTAGGAATTTTAATGATGCTAGGTATGACGAAATATCAATTAAAGCGTCTGATCTTTTTTGAAAATATTATGATTGGAATAGGGGCAATTATTTTTGGTATTCTTTCAGGTATGTTATTTTCAGGGGTATTACTATTTGTCGCTCCGATGATATTGAAACTAGATATCTCCTTATCCTATTACATACCGATGAAAGCAATTGTTGTAACGGGTATTATGTTTTTTATTTTATTTATGATCATATCATTGTTTAGTGCAGGAATGATTCGTAAAAATAAGATTATGAAGTTGTTTAGAGGATCAGCAGAGGCGAAACCGGAACCGAAAGCATCAATCATTTCTTCAATATTAGCAGTAGTATTGCTTAGTGCTGGCTATGTAGGAGCTCTTCTATCACATGGAGCAATGGTATTTATTATGATGATTCCTGTTACAACGGTAGTTATTATCGGGACGTATTTGTTGTACAAGCAGCTGAGTGTCTTTATTATTCGATTATGTAAAAAAAGTAAACGTTTCTATTGGACACAGACTAATATTATTACGTTATCAGATTTAGCGTATCGTATGAGAGATAACGCAAGAATGTTCTTTATTGTAACCATTATTTCTACTGTAGCATTTTCCGCAATAGGGACATTAGTAGGCTTCGCATCCATGACGAAAGGTATAATGGAGAGACCAATTGCGTTTCATTACCATTCTAAGCAAGGGAATAGTAACGAATCACAACATATACAAATGATTGACAAAGGATTAAAGAAACATAATATAGAAGCTTCAAAAACTAATATTTCGACAAAGAAAACGGAGGAACAGTCGTTAAGAAGCGCCACTTTTATAAAAGAATCAGACTATAAGGAATATGCAAAGTTAACGGGAGAACCATTTAATACTGTAGCAAATAAAGAGGTTGTATTTTTGTCAGCTGATATACCAGGGCCAGCGATGAAAGAAAGAAAAGAAATTACTTTACCTAATATGAATGAAAGTTTAAAGGTGAAAAAAGTTACTTCATCTTCATTGGGGAAAATATTAAGAGGAAATGTTTATGTAATCTCTAATGATCAATATGATTCATTACAAGATGGATTTATAGAGACAAAAGATTATATGTATAAAACTGAAAGAACGAAAGATGAGATTGAAATTGGTAAAGAGCTTACGCATCAAATTAAACCGTATCAAGAATATTCAACGTTTAGTGCGGAAGAGTACGAGCAAAACCAAAGTTTACAAATTGCAGGACCGATTTTATTTGTAGGTTTCTTTATTGGTATAGTATTTTTCGTTTGCGCAGGAAGTTTCCTTTACTTCCGTTTATTCTCCGATTTGGAGGATGATGTTCGCTTGTTCGAAATGATTCGAAAAGTTGGATTGACGAGTAGGGAATTATCGAAGGTAGTTACAATTCGATTGGCGCTTTTATTCTTCGTTCCAATTGGTGTTGCAACATTACATGGGGCAGTAGCCTTAACGGCGTTAGGGCAAATGTTTGAGTACTCATTGTTTAAAGAAAATACAGTTGTATTAAGTATTTTCATAGGTATTCAAGTTGTATACTTCTTACTTATAAGATCCCGTTATGTAAAACAATTGAAAGAGAGATTACGTATGCATTAAATGTGTTTTTTTAACTCGAGTACAAAATTTTCTAAAAAGAGGCAAGTATTGCCAAAAAGTGATAAAATGGAAAAAGCGAGGTGAAAAAAATTAATAGAGAGAAAGGGGGGAGAAATATGAAAGCAACAGGAGTTATTCGAAAAGTAGACGAATTAGGACGAATTGTTATCCCTAAAGAATTACGCGATGTATTGGGAATACAAATCAAATCACCGCTTGAAATTTTTGTAGAAGCAGATAAAATCATTTTACAAAAATATCAACCTTACAATGCTTGCCAAATCACAGGTGATGTTTCAGAGCAGAACATATCATTAGCAAATGGAAATATTACTGTTGGGATAGAGGGAGCGGAATATTTAGTAAAAGAAATAGAAAAGTTTTTAAACAAGAGTGAGGTTTAGTCTTAATTTATATTATTTTTCAAATTACATATCATTCTTTTAAAAGACTGTAAGAGGACCATTAATTGGTCCTTTTATTTTGGTTATTAGTTGAATGACCCAGGCTGTTATTTCCTATAAATCATAGGGGAAATACAAAAGTAGTATAGAGTTAGTAAATGATGTTGAGAAATATTTGAAAAGAAGGAAAACAAAAAGAATAAAACGAATGTTACATTTACACGTATTCAAAAGTGGTCTGAAATGAAAATAATACATTTTCAGGAGGGATTACGATGAGTAGTACAGTGAATAAACAAAAAGGTATACAATTGATTCCATTTATCGTAAATAAAGTTGTAGAACAAGTAAATGAAATTCCACCAGGTGTACAACTGATTCACGCTCCGCAAGTATGGGAAAAGAGTGTGAAGGGGCAAGATGTAGTCGTTGCCGTATTAGATACAGGGTGTGATACTAATCATATAGATTTAAAAGATCGTATTATCGGCGGAAGAAATTTCACAAAAGATTATGAAGCTGATCCAAATGTGTATCTTGATAATAACGGACATGGTACTCATGTCGCGGGGACGATTGCAGCAACTGAAAATGGTGTCGGTGTATTAGGAGTTGCACCGCTTGCTAAAATGTTAGTATTAAAAGTTTTAGCGGGAGATGGTTCTGGAAGTTACGAGCAAATTATTGAGGCAATTCATTATGCTGTAAATTGGAGAGGGCCGAATCAAGAGAAAGTGAGAATTATTTCAATGTCACTTGGTGGTCCGCAAGATGTTCCAGAATTACATGAAGCAATTCAAAAGGCGGTAAAGCAGGATGTTCTCGTCGTATGTGCTGCTGGGAATAATGGAGATTGTAATGATAATACAGAGGAACTAGATTACCCAGGTGCTTACTCGGAAGTAATTGAAGTCGGCGCTGTCAATTTAGAACGGAAAATCACATGTTTTAGTAATTCAAATCAAGAAATTGATCTAGTAGCGCCAGGTGATGAAATATTATCTACGTATCCAGATGGGAAATATGCAGTGTTAAGTGGAACTTCCATGGCGACGCCGCATGTTGCTGGAGCGCTTGCCTTGCTCATTAAACAGTGTGAGAAAGAATACGGTCGAAAGTTATCAGAGCCGGAAATATATGCACAACTTATTAAAAGAACTGTACCTTTAGGGTATGAACGTACATCCGAAGGTAATGGATTATTAGATTTATTAAAAGAATAGCCATATTAAAAAAACATCTCATATTCATATGAGATGTTTTTTTAATATGGCTCTGTCGCATGTAATACAACTTGTAATAAACCTGGGAATCTAGCATTTAAATCTTCTTCACGAATTGAAATGAAACGTTGTGTTCCTTCAAGGCGCGTGTACATAACACCTGACTCACGTAAAACTTTGAAATGGTGAGATAAAGTTGATTTTGCAACAGGGATGTTTAAAGCACCACAAGATTGTTCATTTTTCTCTAGTAACATATTTACAATTTGTAAACGAATTTGATCGCTAAGTGCATATAAGACAGAAGAAAATTGAATTTCTTCTCGATTTGGATGATAGAGTGTACGCATATTTCACCTACTTGTATAAGTTAAGATATTTGCACTATAACATATAAAGTGGTATATTTCTATTGTTCGAATATATTCGAACAATAGAAATATAGGGGGAGAAAAAATGAAGTATACAAAATTGCAAAAGGCAGGATTAAATATTTCAAAGTTGGGTTTAGGTACAAATGCAGTAGGGGGACATAATTTATATGCTGATGTGAATGAAGAAGAAGGAAAGCGATTAGTAGAAGAAGCTATTCAGCAAGGGATTACATTTTTTGATACAGCAGATTCATATGGTTTCGGTAGATCAGAGGAATTAGTAGGAGAAGTATTAAAGGGAAAACGTCATGAGTTTATACTTGCTACAAAAGGTGGAATTCAACCGTTGTTAAATGGAGAAACTTATATTAACAATGAACCAAGTTACTTAAGGAATGCTGTGGAAAATAGCTTAAGAAGATTACAGACTGAATATATTGATTTATATTATTTACACTTTACAAATCCTGAAACAAGTTACATAGATTCAATCGGAGAGCTTACTCATTTAAAAGAAGAAGGGAAAATTCGTTCAATTGGAATATCGAATGTAAACATAGAACAATTAAAAGAGGCGAATCAACATGGTCATATAGATGTTGTACAATCTCCATACAATATGTTAGAACGTACAGCTGAGGAAGAACTGTTGCCGTATTGTATAGAAGCGGGTATTTCATTTATTCCATATGGGCCTCTTGCTTTTGGAATATTAGGCGGAAAATATACAGAAGATTTCAAATTAAATGAAGTCGATTGGCGTCAAAATGTAAATCTATTTGAAGAAAATACATATAAGAGTAATTTTAAGAAAGTGAATAAGTTAAAAGGGCTAGCTAAAGAAAATGATATTGAAGTGTCTCATTTAGCGTTAGCATGGTTATTAAATAAAGAAGGAATTGATACTGTTATACCTGGTGGAAAGCGGGCAGAGCAGGTAAGAGAAAGTGTGAAAGCGGTAGACGTTGCATTGAATGAAAGGGTCATGAAAGAAATCCAATCTATTTTAGAAGATTAGTTAAACAGAGGGAGAGTACCCTCTGTTTATATAAGGAGAAGGTCTAAATGAACAGAGTACTAGCTGTATTTTTTATGATAATGTTTATGATCGGTACAGATACTTTCTTAATTTCACCACTGTTGCCGACATTACAACAGGTGTATCATGTTTCAACTGAGTTGTCAGGATGGATGGTGAGTTCGTATGCTTTAGGGTATGCTGGATTTGCGCTTATTGCTGGTCCTATATCAGATGGATTAAACAGAAAAAAAGTGATGGTACTAGGTATGAGTTTTTTTGCAATAAGTACATTTTTTTGTGGAATTGCACCGAGTTTTTTATGGATGCTAACATTTAGATTTTTAGCAGGTGTAAGTGCAGCTTTTGTATCTCCACAAGTGTGGGCATCCATTCCGATCCTTATAGAGAAAAAGCAAATTGTGAAAGCAATTGGGGTTGCAACAGCAGGGTTATCAATCTCTCAAATTTTAGGGCTGCCACTGGGAGCTTATTTAGCAACGATACATTATACAATCCCATTCTATTTCATTGGTATATTATCAGCACTACTTGTCATTCTTATTTATGTTGTATTACCAGAAATACAGTCGGTTCATATAGGTGGAAATAAAAAAGCGATTTTACAGCGTTATAAACAATTACTTACAGATTCAAAGGTTTCACTTTCTTATTTTGCATACTTTGTTTTTCAAACCGGAAATTTTGCTGCATTTTCATTTTTTGGTGTATGGCTTTCCATTCAATTTGGCTTACAAGTTCATGAAGTAGGTACAGCTATGCTCGTATTAGGGTTAGGAAATTTAACTGGTAATATTTTTGGTCCTAGAATCGTAAATAAAATTGGTTATAACCTTTCTTTCTATGGTGGAATTATATTTACAGCAGTGCTATATGTATTACTTCCACATGTAAAGAACATTGTATTGGTGGAGTTATCGTTCTTTGCTTTGTTTTTTTGGACAGGAATTTTGTTTGTATTAATGATGAGGCACTTACAAAACATATCTAGTGTAGCAAGAGGAACAGGAGCCGCGCTTGCAAATGCTTCTATGTACATTGGTCAAATGATTGGTGCGGCAATAGCTGGAATGTTATTTGCAATATCTCACAATTTTATCCTTATAGGTAGTTTTACAGCGTTACAATATATAGGAGCTTTATTTTTGTTTAGAAAAAGTGAAAAACTTACTGAAAATAGTGAAACAGGAATCGCATCATAAAGCTTGTATAAATATTTCGCAAATCAGAATTAATAAGAGTGTGAATACATGAATGTGCTTTTAATTAAAGTGGTTACTAAAAGTATAGAAATAGTAGAAGAAATGTATTGTAACAAAGTTATGAGGAATCAAAAAATAAAAATCCCTATAAAGATAGGGATTTATATATCGGCATATAGTTCCTTGGAAAAGGATATACTTAGTTTAGCATATCGGACTACTTATATTTGTGAAATAGATGTGAAAGTAATGTGAAAAATGCCGAAGGAAAAAACTATTTAAATAGAGGGCAATTTAGATGGGAATATGGATTTTACATAAATATTGTGTTATATTTCTACTTATCTGTTAATAATTACATATTTTAATTTTATTGGGGATAAAAGGGAGAGGTTTAAATGCAATGGTATTTGAAAGCTCTAAAGAATTATGGGAATTTTAGTGGTAGAGCTACGCGAAAAGAGTACTGGATTTTTAGTTTATCCAATATCGTAATTTTTTGGCTACTGTTATTTTTATCATCATTTTCAGAGGTGTTAGTTGCTATTATTGCGTTGCTATTTATGTTAGTAATGATTATACCAAGTTTTTCGGTTGGTGCACGACGATTACATGATATTGGGAAAACGGGATGGTGGCAACTATTAAATTTTGTACCGTTTGGTAGCGTTGTTTTACTTGTATTTTTTATCATTGAAAGTGAAGAAAATGACAATCAATACGGACCAAATCCGCATTCAGATTTAAAAGAAGCGATTTAATAAACTTATTTAGTTTGTAGCATTACTAGTTCAATTATTTTATCTATTATTAAAATGGTTTGCGTGGGCTAATATTATTAGTTTGATCTTTAGGTCTAGATGACTTTTGAAACTGTAAAAATGGGAAGTATAAAGGCGGAGAGAATATAGCATGGAAAGAAAAAAATTCTAAATAAAAAGCACTGTTTTAGCTAATGTAGCTAAAACAGTGCTTTTCTCTTTGATTGAACAGTTGCAGCATTTTCATCATGTATACCTGCATCTTTAATAATTCGTTGTTTTGCTTTATTTAATAGATGGTTTACTGCTTCGCCAAAATAGTTAGCTTCGCTTTTTGTGCGGGCTTCTCGTAAACATTTATAGTTTTCTAGCAGTTCCTCTTTTTCGGAGTTTGTTAAGAAATCTTCTATTTTCTTTTTTGTCATACGAAACACCCTTTCTCCTGACAAACGACGCAATAGAAAATATTTATTTCTCATTATAACAATAATTTTAAAAGAAAGTATACACTAACGTCGCAATAATTTGTCAATTTCTTGAATCTTCTCATCAGCTTTCCCAATTTGCGTATTTTTAGCCTGTTCGCCACCAAGAGCTTGATGTAGTAAAAAAGTTTGACCGGAAATAGCAGTTACAATGGATACTTTTATAATTTCTTTTATTGCGGTGACATCGAATAAAACGAGCCCAAGAAGTGCGGCTAGGCTACCAGTAAAAATATCAGTTAAAAATCCAAAATGAAAAAATGTTTTCAAACGGCGTGGAAGCAATAACTTACCTTGGTTATTGATTAGATGGGAAACGAAGCCGGTAATGCCACCAACGAGAACAGCGGTTAGCCATTGATACATCTCCATCGAATCCACTCCTTTTAGTGAATAAGATTCGATTATTTTATATTGATTCCTTTTAATATTTCATATAAGCATATTGAGAAAGTTTGTTTGGGTATAATTTGTATTCAAATTAATTGTAACAGAAAATTTAGATATATTTCAGTCTATTATATGAATCATTTTTACAATAATATGAATGCAGAAAGGGGTGCGTGATATGAATATAGATTATCGAATAAGAAGTGTAGTTGGTTATACAAAAAAATAGGGGAATTAGTAAGCCTGCTTGAGCATACGAGAGCTGTAACATTAGGCGAAGTAAAAAAATTATCAGTTGAGCAATTAGATTTAATTATGCAAAGCAGCGGAAATTCAATTGGCGCCTTATTAAAGCATATAGCAGCTATTGAAAAAGTTCATCAGCTTATTTCATTTCAAGATCGTGACTTTACAAAAGAAGAATTAGAAATCTGGGAAGATGCACTGTATTTAGGGGAAGCGGGTAGAGCAATCCGTGGTCATGAAATACAGTATTATGTACAACTTCTACAAAGTGTTCGAGAAGAATCTCTGAAGTATTTAAGTGAACAAGGTGATGAGTGGCTCATGTCAGAAAGAAAGTGGCCTAACGGTGTAGCATATAACCAGCACTATCTATGGTTTCATGTGCTAGAAGATGAAATTAGTCATCGAGAACAAATTAGAATGCTCAAAAACAAGTTATTTGAAAATTACGTAAAATAATGTAGCTTTTTATAGGAGAATTCCATATAATGAGAATAATTAAAATAAGAACGGGGTGATGTATTATGGCGAAAATAACTTATATGAATAATCAACCAAATACAAAGGTGGATGGAAAGGGCGATATTATATAAGGTAATTCGCAATCCTTCCACTTAGTACAAACTAGGGAGGATATTTATTTGAATCAAAATATTTTAGAATCTTTCGGCTGGGATTCATTTTTTGAAGAACAAGTTACAGAGAAAAATTATGAAGTAGGTCGTATTTTACTTGAGCATAAGCATATATATCGCATTATTTGTAATGATGGTGAATATATGGCAGAACTGTCTGGGAAGTTTCGGCATGAAGCGATTACGAAAGGCGATTATCCAGCAGTTGGTGATTGGGTGTATATAAAGAAAATAGAAGATGAAAAGAAAGCGATTATTCATCGTATTTTCCAGCGAAGAAGTTCTTTCTCAAGACAAGAGGCTGGAACAAGAACAGAAGAACAGATTATAGCAGCAAATGTAGATTATTTATTTTTAGTGAATGCACTTAATCATGATTTTAATGTTAGAAGGATGGAACGTTATTTATTATTGGCGTATGAAAGTGGCGCTATGCCAGTTATTGTTTTAACAAAGAGTAGTATATGTAATGATGTAGAACAAAAAATTGTAGAAACGGAAGCTATAGCAATTGGTGTTCCTATTTTCGTTGTTGATAGTTTAGAGCATACAGGTATTGATTCGTTGAAACAATTCGTTTCTTCAGGGAAAACAATTGCTTTAGTTGGGTCATCAGGGGTAGGAAAGTCAACTTTGTTAAATGCTCTAATAGGAATTGATGTAGCAAAAACGGGAGATATACGTGAAGAGGATAGTAGGGGGAGGCATACGACAACGCATCGAGAATTATTCCAATTGCCTAGTGGCGCTCTCGTGATTGATACGCCTGGCATGAGGGAATTGCAACTTTGGGAAGGCAGCGAAGCGATTCAAACAGCATTCTCTGATATTGAAGAATTTGCGACAACATGTCGTTTCCGTGATTGTAAGCATGAGAATGAACCAGGATGCGCGGTGTATAGTGCAATTGAAAACGGACTTATTACGATAGATCGTTTGAAAAGCTATAAAAAATTACAAAGAGAACTGGCGTATTTTATGAGGAAACAAGATGCAATCCTTGCCAGAGCAGAGCGTGATAAATGGAAGAAAATTTCTAAACAACATAAAAAAATGTAAAAACCAAAGGGGCCCCTTTGGTTTTTTCTATTTGTAAATTTTATAATAATATTATTCGTATATATAGACAAAGAGAAATTAATTGTTTAAACTTTACAAAGTATTCACCATAATAGGTTATGAAAATAATAATTAAGGAATGGGAAATATTCATAATTAACTCAATTTAACTTTTAAATTCGAAAATTAGGAGGTTCATAATGGGTAAACTATTAAATTTGTTTCGTGATATGAAAGTAGCAAAAAAGCTATTAATTTCATTCTTTGTAATTTTAATTGCAGCCGTTTCTATAATCGGGGGCATGTCTTATCAAACTGCTAAAAAGAATTTTGAATCACAAATTACGAGTAGTGCTAACGATAATATAAAAATATTAGATAATTTAATCAATCAAATGATTGAAGCAAAATTTAACGATGTGAATAACTTTGCACGAGTAATTCAAGGGAATATGTATCAAGGGGATAATCAGGATGAGCTAAGAAAGACATTATCTCAGTATATCAATTTGAATATAGATGTTGAACAAGTGTATGTTGCCGGTAATGATAAGAAATTTGTACAGGAACCAAATATACAAATGGCAGCAGATTATGATCCAACAACACGACCTTGGTATAAAGATGCAGTGGCAAAACAAGGTGGTATTGTTGTTAGCGAGCCATATAAGGCAAAAGGAAATGGACATATTGTCGTAACGATTGCAAAACAAACAGAAGATAAAAATGGGGTTGTTGCGCTAGATTTAAGTTTAGACAATTTATTAAAAACAACAAAGTTAATCAATATTGGTAAAAAAGGATATGCCTTCATTTTAGATGGAAAGCAAAAAATCATTGCTCATCCACAAGAAAAATCAGGGGATAAAGCAGCTGATTCTTGGGCAAAGAAAATTTATGAAGATAATCACGGTGCTTTTACATATTCTTATGGTGGTAGTGAAAAGAATATGGTATTTGCTACAAACGTAAAAACAGGTTGGAAAATTGGTGGGACGATGTACGCAACTGAAGTAATTGAAGCTGCTCAACCTGTATTTTATAATATGTTAATTGTTATGCTTATCTCATTAGTAGTAGGCGGGGCACTTATTTATTTTGTGACACTTTCAATTACGAAGCCTTTAAAGAGATTAGTTGTTACCTCTAAAGAAATAAGCGAAGGGGATTTAACGCAAACAATTGAAATCCATTCTAATGATGAAATCGGCCAACTTGCTAAAGGCTTTAATGAGATGACGAATTCGTTACGGACGTTAATTGGAAGAATTAACGATTCAGCTGGGCATGTTGCAGCGGCATCAGAAGAGCTAACTGCAAGTGTAAGGCAAGCAAGTGAAGCGACTGAGCAAATCACAATCGCAATGGATGAAATATCAAGTGGGGCAACGACGCAAACAACAAGCGTAGAAAATGGCGCTATGTTACTGTTTGATGTAACGGAAGGAATTCAACATGTAGCAAATAGTTCATCATCTATTAATACGGCTTCTGCACATACTCGTGAAAAAGCAGAAGATGGTGGGAAACTAGTAGGAAGAACAGTAAACCAGATGCAGTCTATTGCAGAATCGGTTTCACAATCAGATGCAGTTATACAATTACTAAATAATAAATCAAAACAAATTGGTGATATTTTAGAAGTAATTCAAAATATTGCAGATCAAACAAACCTTCTAGCTCTAAATGCGGCGATTGAAGCCGCAAGAGCCGGTGAGCATGGAAGAGGTTTCGCAATTGTTGCAGATGAAGTGCGTAAATTGGCAGAGCAGTCTAGCGTATCTTCTAGTGAAATTAGTAAATTAATATGTGAAATACAAGATGATATGGGTAAGACAGTCAAATCTATGAATCATGTAAATGAGGAAGTTCAATCTGGACTTGTTATCGCAAATGAAACGAAGCAAAACTTTGCTGAAATCTTACAATCTACAAATGAAATAGCTAATCAAATTAAGACGATGGTTGAAACGGCTAATGGAATGTCAAAAGGGGCAAATGAAGTATCTATTTCGGTAGGACAAATTGCAATGACAGCACAAAATAATGCGACAAGCACACAAAATGTTGCGGCTTCAGCTGAAGAACAGCTAGCTTCGATGGAGGAAATTGGATCTGCAGCAGGCACGTTATCTCAAATGGCTGAAGAGTTGCAAGGACTAATTGACAGATTTAAAGTCTAATAGAGAACAGACTACCTCTAGTAGCATTATGCCAATAGAGGGTAGTCTGTTTTATTGTGTAAAATCAAATGGAGATGTAAACTTCCTTTATGACGTTTAAAATGGTATTTTGCATAATGTTTGTCGAAAAATAGAGGTATTTGTTAGCTTTGTGTATAATTATTAACGTATAGAATACAAATAAAAGGAGAGTATTATGGGAGTGTATTGGGGGACAAAAAGACATTCTTGGCTTAGTTACGTCTCATTTTGGCTAAGTATTTCATTTTTTATTGTTTTTCTAATTGAAGTGTTTATATTAAAAACACTTTCGAATAGCTCGGTGCAAATTGTTAAATATTTTTATTTTATATTTGTACCAGTAAATATTTTTCTTAGTTTAAAGTTACTATTTAAGAAGAATGAAAAGAAAGCGTTACCTATTTTTAGTTTCATTGTCTCATTATTATTTGCAATTTTAATAATCGTATTAGTTTTAGCAGCTATAGGGAAGGTCTTTTGAGGGGAGTGGTATAAGTCACTCTCCTTTTTTATTTGTGGTAGTCTTACTATATATAAAAGTGTGAATGCTGTGAGCTAATAAAAGCAGAGAGTAGACAATATTTGCATGGATTAAAGTCTGTCGTTATTTGAACTTGTAAGAGTGTATGGAGTAATGAGGTAATATACATAATAATGGAGATAGAATTAGTTATTTTATAAGTATGTATGAAGCAAATGAATACGGTAAGAACGTTGATATATGGTACAATAGCTATGGATAGTGATAGAGATAAAGGGTATATAAAATACTCATCGTTTTTTAGTAAGAGAGGGGTTATCTTATGCTATACGAGGATTTGGAGACATTATTTCAAACAGCTCCGAAAGAAGATAGAGGCGGATGGAAATATATAATCCAAGAACAAAATAATACATTTAAAATTGTTGATGAAATACTGAAAAATCAAATGAGTGTCGAATTATATTTTAATGAATACGATGAGGTGAAAATCACTTTATATAAAGATGGAATTCCCATTACGACTATGCAAAGAATTGCGATTTCAAAAGTTGAATTAGACGAAGATGAAGAAGGTATTCAATTTGTTTTAGAGCGCATGCCTAGTCGAATGATTCGGTTGCAGTTAAAGCCATATTTAGCATTAGAAATGGGACCGTACTGGGAAGTATGTGATGATTGTGAATGAGCGTAAAAAAGCATCCAATAACATGGATGCTTTTTTATGTTTTTTGAAGTTGTTTAAACGCAATGATTGGCAGTATAACAATACTTACCCATCCGATGATAGGATATAGAATGTGAAGTAAGTCACTGTAACCGATGTAGCTAAAGCAATAACTAATTAGTAAAATGAAGAAAATAATATTGTTATTTTTCCACCCAGTAATAGATTGCATCTGTTTTGTCATTCCGAACACATTACCAACTAAAGTTGTGAAAACTTCACCGAAAATAATGAGAACGAAAAAGAAGTGAAAAGTTGCATTAAATCTTCTTATGACTTCAGCCATTGGGATGTTATATTGGTAAAATTGATCGACTGATAAGATTGCTAAATGGCTGCATAATAAAATTAAAGAAAGTCCAGCACCACCTAAAATCCCACCCCAAAAAATAGCTTTTCGGTCCTTTACTTCACTGGCTAATGGGACGAGAACACTTTGGGCGAGAGAAAGATTTAAGGCGACATATGTAATAGGGCTAGTAATCCATTTCATATTCCAGTTCTCTGCAGGAATAGTGTTATTAATGGAAGGTGTACCGTGAAAAAAGGTTGTAATAGCAAGTCCGATAATAAAAATCATCATAATAGGTACGACAAGTGTATTTACTTCAAAAACACCTTGTAATCCGCGGCTACTTATAATAAGACAAGCGATAACTGTAATAAGAATACCGAGTTGTCTTGGTAAGCGAAGTTGCTCTTCAAATACTGCACCAGCCCCTGATAACATAACGCTCGTTACGCCGAATAAAACGAGTAATAATAATGTGTTTACAACATTCCCAAATACATCCCCAAATAAATATTTGTTAAATTCTTGCGCTGAAAATGCCCCGATTTGTGATGAAAGTAACATCATCTTTGTGCCAAGCCAAATAAAAAAAAATCCACTTACACATATGCCAATGGTCCCGTATAATCCATTCACTGTGAAAAATTCAACAATTTCTCGTCCAGTAGCAAATCCAGCTCCAACGACAGTTCCGATATAAGTAGCGGCTACTTTCTTTGCTACTTGCCATTGTTGATTGTCCATGTTATCCCTCTTTCTACTATGATGAGCTTGATGTACTATTATGCATATGTATGAGCTTGGACAATTAGACGTATGAAGTGTTTGAAAAAATACATGAATTTAATGATATTAGGGAAGCATTAAAGGTGTTAAAACTTTGTTACATATAAGCCAATTGTTCGAAAGGAAAGGGAATGTATGGTAAAATGTAATTGGGTTATTAAAAGATAAACATTACAAAATGATAAGAGGAGTGATTGTATGAGTACGAAAACAAATGTTGTTGAAGTATTAAACAAGCAGGTAGCAAACTGGAATGTGTTATATGTTAAACTACATAATTATCACTGGTATGTGACAGGGCCACACTTCTTTACATTACATGAGAAATTTGAAGAGTTTTATAATGAGGCTGGAACGTATATTGATGAGTTAGCAGAACGTATTTTAGCTTTAGAAGGTAAACCATTAGCGACAATGAAAGAATATCTCGCAACATCTAGTGTCAGCGAAGGGACAAGCAAAGAATCTGCAGAAGAAATGGTGCAAACATTAGTGAATGATTATTCTGCACTTATTCAAGAATTAAAAGAAGGTATGGAAGTTGCAGGTGAAGCTGGTGATGAAACATCAGCTGACATGCTGTTAGCAATTCATACAACATTAGAACAGCATGTATGGATGCTAAGTGCATTCTTAAAATAACGATAAATATAATAGAAACCCATTGAAAAATTATTTCAATGGGTTTTTTTATGATTTTTCAGTTTTCTTTTATGCTATAATATAGTAAAAAGGAGGCGATGCGATGTTTCGCTTTTTCAGAACTGGAAAAGAAGAGCGGGAAATTACGAAAGATGAATTAGAACAAGCGATGGCTCAGTTTTTAGAAACGAATGCTAATATCGTTTATACAGTATTAGTAAATGAAGATTATACAGTAAATTATGATTTGTTAAAACCGTATTTACCTGCATTTCCAACAAATGATTTTCTCATAACGAAGGAAACGCTTGAGGTATTTGAACATACAGCAGAAAATTTAAGCCTAGTGAAAGAAATTGATGTCGTACAAAAAGCAGTAGACCAATACGTAACAGAAAAAGAAATGTTCCCAATTGTTGAAGGTAGCGAAGATCGCCTCATATGCGGAATGAAGCTAGGACCTTACTTAAATCGTAGCTTAAAAAGAGACTTATATATTTCAGAAAAACATTATTTAGTTTCAAGTAAACCAGATAGAAAAAAACAAAAGAGCGGGTAGATGTAATGAAAACAACAATACATATATTGTTGTCTTTTTTTGTTTTTTAAAATATTGATTTTTCAGTCTATTATTATTTATACTAAATGTATTGGACAGGGAAGAGTAACTATTAAGCATCATTTTGAGAATAAGGTATTGTTAGCGTGGGTTATACAAAGTGGTATAAAGATTCGCAAAAAATATTATAAAAGGTTTCGGGGGAATTGGTACATGAAAAATAGCATGACTTACATTCAATTATTAAATGAAACGTTACGTTGTTATGCAAATAAAGGAAGTTTTGAAGCGTACAATTATATAATGGAAAACGCTACAGGTGTAATAGGGAATGAGGCGCAAATATATAATTTTAAGTATGCACTCGCAAGTGCATCGGGACTTGAAAAAGAAGCATTACATTTAATGAGAGAGGCCATTATAGAAAAGGGATTCTGGTATGGAAATGAGTATTTAATTTCCGACGAAGATTTAAAATCACTACATAAATTTGAAGAATTTCATACAATGGTGCAATTATGTAATGAAAGAGAAGAATTAGCACATAAAAAGGAAAGACCAGATGTGAAATATATATACAGCAAGAAAGAAGGAAATCTACTACTTACATTGCACGGTGACCAAGAAAATATTCAAATAGTAGAGCCATATTGGAAATCAGTTTTGACACAAGATTACACGTTAGCTTTACCACAGTCTTCACAAATTCAGTTTTCAGATGGATTTGTTTGGGATGATATAGAGAGAGGGAAAGAAGAATTAAAAGGGCATTACAATAAGTTTATAGAAAACCATACAGTAGAAAATGTAATCATTGGTGGTTTTTCTGCAGGGGCAAGAGTAGCTTTATATACGATTTTGCAAAAAGATATAGAGGTTGATGGTTTTGTTTTTATGGCACCATGGCTTCCCGAGATTGAAGAATGGGATGAGTTGCTAAGAGTGCTGCAGGATAAACATATAAAAGGATATATAGTATGCGGGGATCAAGATGAAGATTGTTTCGAATCCACGCAGCAATTTGTACAACTATTAAGAGAGAAGAATATAGAACATAAGTATAAAGTTGTCCCTGACTTAGATCATGATTATCCTATTAACTTTGAAGAGCTATTAAAAGAAGCTATTGAATATATAGGAAATGAAAACAATAAGTAGTAAGAAAAAGAGATGCATCATATGTGATGCATCTCTTTTTAGAATTATAAATTAAAAGCATTTGCTAATAAGCGATAAGACTTTAATTTATGTTCAAATTGATGAGTAATCGTGACAATCATAAATTCGTCAGTATTGTATGCTTTGCTTAAGTTTATTATTTTTTCTTTTACAGAAGACGGATCACCAACAATCATACGTTGACGATTTTCTTTTATACGGAATAAATCATAAGCGCTGTATGAATAATTTTGAGCAGTTTCAATAGAAGGTGTACCAGTAGTTCGTTTTCCTTGCTCTAATAATAAGATTGATAAATCTAAACTAGAAGCAATTTTTTCCGCTTCTTCATTTGTTTCTCCGCATATAACAAAAATGGCAACGATTGAATTAGGCTTATCTCCTAAAAATGAAGGCTGATATTGTTCTTGGTAAGCCCTCATAACTTCAGGGCCTCCAAAGCCATTAATAAATTGCGCAAATGCGAAAGAAGCTCCGTTGTTTGCAGCAATTTTAGCGCTCTCTCCGCTAGAACCGAGCATCCACATTTCAGGAGATGTTGGGATAACTGGAGTGGCTTTTAAGTTTGCATAGTGATGGTTTTCTGGTACTTGATCATGTAAGTACATTGCAACGTCTGCAATTTGTTCTGGATATTGATCAAGTGAGACCATTTTCCCTTCTTGAAGTGCGCGAGTTGCTATTGGCATACCACCAGGAGCTCTACCAACACCGAGATCGATGCGGTTCGGATACAGTGCTTCTAGAACACGGAAATTCTCAGCAACTTTATATGGGCTATAATGCGGTAACATAACACCACCTGAACCGACTCTAATACGGTCTGTTTTTGCGGCAATATGAGAAATAAGTATTTCTGGACTTGAACCAGCTAAGCTTACGGAATTATGATGTTCGGATACCCAAAAACGTGTAAAGCCGAGTTTTTCAATTTCTTGTGCAAGCGTAACTGTATGTGAAAAAGCTTGGGCTGCTGTGCTACCATCTGAAATAGGTGATTGGTCTAATACACTTAACTTGATCATAGAATATACCTCTCAATCTTAATGTACATCCTATTATATATTTACTTATGAAAAATGCGTAGTGAAATGCTCAAAATGAAAAGCGGATAATCCTATTTCCGCTTTTAATGAGAAAATCCGCGTTCATAATGATTCATTTCAACCAGATTTAAAATATATTCATAGTTGTCAATTTCACGCTTTAGTTGTTCACGTTCTTTTTCAGATAGTGTCATATTGCTAAGTTTTTTACATAAGTTTTGTTTCTTTAATTCTAAATGTTTTTTTGTAGCATCGTAGTCATAAGTATGTTTCATTTTTAACCACTCCTTCTTTGTAGTTGCTATATTATACGAAGTATAAAGAAAAGTGAGATCTGTCTCTTATGTACTTTTAGTGAATATTCAAATTGCAATGGTGTTATGTTTATGGGGATGTATGAATAAAATGCACTAAACCACTAACGTCCATTTGATGAAGTAAGGGGTGGAATTGTGCAGAAAGATATAATGTATAACACTGAAATGGATGAAGCGTTAAAAATTATAGATAAAGGATTGAAGAAGACGATAAGCCCAAAACAAATTATTATTGTGGGAGCTGGTATGGCTGGATTAGTTTCAGCATCTTTATTAAAGGCTGCAGGACATGATGTGAAAATTTTTGAAGCAAACAACCGGGTAGGTGGCCGTATAGAGACAGTTAGAATGGAAGATACCGGATTATATTTAGATGTTGGAGCAATGAGGATTCCATATTCGCATACATTAACGATGACATATATAAGAAAATTTGGGCTACAGGTGAGACCTTTTATTAATAGAAATGAGACGGATATTATATACGTAAATGGACGGAAAACGACGTTGAAACAATATGAAAAGGATCCGAGTATTTTAAGGTATCCTGTGGAAATGAACGAAGTGGGAAAAACGTCTGAAGAACTATTGTTACTAGCAGTACAGCCGATAATAAATTTTATTAAAAGAAATCCAGAGAAAAATTGGGATGTTGTAGTGAAGGATTTTGGGAGATATTCCACAGGACAATTTTTGAAGTATCATCCTTATCAGTATAATACTTACTTTTCGCCAGTAACAATTGAGATGATCGGTGTTCTATTAGATCTAGAAGGTTTTTTAGAACGGTCGTTTGTAGAGACTTTACGCTTTCTATACATTATGCAAGAGGAGAGCGGATTTTGTGAAATTGTGGGCGGGAATGATAGATTACCAAAGTCATTTTTACCGCAATTAGAAGAAAATATTATATATAATCAAAAATTAATGAAGTTACATCAACACGATAATGGTGTGACAGCTTTCTATCGGAACGAGGAAACTTTTGAATATAGCAGTATTACAGGAGATTTAGTTATTGTTACCATTCCGTTTTCGACAATGCGTTTTGTAGAAGTAGATCCGTTTGATTCTATATCTCATGAAAAATGGAAAGCAATTCGTGAATTACATTATATGCCTGCGACGAAAATAGGAATTCAATTTAAAAGCCGATTTTGGGAAGAACAAGGACAATTAGGCGGCAGGATTATAACAGATTTGCCAATTCGTTATGCCTATTATCCAAGCTATGGAATTGGGGAGAAAGGACCGGCTATGATGTTAGGTAGCTATACATGGTCTTATGACGCGTTGTTATGGGATGGTTTATCAAAAGGTGATCGTATTTATTACGCATTGCACAACTTAGCAACAATATTAGGTGGTCAAGTGTATGATGAGTTCATATCTGGAATATCAAAAAGCTGGACATTAGATCCGTATGCGCTTGGAGGGTTTGCACTTTTTCAAGCAGGTCAAGAATCTGAGCTGCAACCAGCGATTGTCAAACCAGAGGGGAGAATATTCTTCGCTGGAGATCATACAACGCTATATCACGGATGGATTCAAGGTGCGATTGAATCTGGAATTCGTGTAGCGGCGGAAGTGAATGAGTAAAAGGTTTTCAATTCGGAAAATTCTTTACTATATAACTTGAGATGGATATTATTATATATAAAAGAATTACGGGGAGTGTTTACAGTGAATCCGTTATTATTCGATTTTTCTTCTGAATTTTATACTGACAGGCTTTTTATTCGAATGCCGAAACCAGGAGATGGTAAAGTTGTATATGATGCAATTCAGGCTTCAATACAAGAACTAAAACCTTGGATGGTTTTTGCACAAAAAGAGCAAACAGAGCAAGAAATAGAAGAAAGTATTAGAAAATCACATATTCAATTTTTGCAACGTGAGGATTTAAGATTACTAGTATTTTCGAAAGAAACAGGTGAATTTATTGCTTCAGCCGGATTACATCGTATTAATTGGGATATACCTCAATTTGAAATCGGATATTGGATTGATACAAGGTTTAGCGGAAAAGGCTATATGGTAGAGGCTGCGAAAGGTATAACGGATTACGCTTTTTCTGAATTGAAAGCAAACCGTGTAGAAATTCGTTGTGATTCTTTAAATAAGAAGAGTAGAGCGATACCTGAGAAATTAGGCTTTAAGTTAGAAGGTACGTTAGAAAGTGCGAGTGTTGCGGTAGATGGAAACGGATTAAGGGATATGTGTGTATTTGCCATGACTAGAAATACATATGAAAAAGAAGAGCTGTAAGAAAACAGCTCTTCTTTTTATGCATTATGGTACAGGATGCCCATTAGAGCTTTCGAAAATTGTAAACCATTGTTGACGGTCTAAGTTAACGTTTGTAGCAAGAGCAGCCGTTTTTACGCGATCTAATTTACCTGAGCCAACGATTGGCATCATATTAGCTGGATGAGCAAGTAACCAAGCATACATAACCGTATCGATATTAGAAACACCTAGCTCAGTAGCAACTTTTTGCACAGTTTCGCGTACACGTACAGCACGTTCTGATTGACCAGTAAAGATCTCACCACCAGCAAGAGGTGACCAAATCATTGGATTGATTCGTTTTTCTTGGCATAAGTCAATTGTTCCTTTTTCAAAATGCTCAAGCTGCAATGCAGAAACTTCAATTTGGTTCGTAATAAGTGGAAAATCTAAGTACGAACTTAACATATTAAATTGTGAAGGTAAGAAGTTAGATACACCGAAGTGACGAACTTTTCCTTCTTGTTTTAATTGTGAAAAGGCTTTTGCCACTTCATTTGGATCCATAAAAGGATCGGGACGATGAATAAGTAATACGTCAATATAATCTGTATGTAAATTGTTAAGTGATGCTTCTACACTTTGCATAATATGCTCTGTACTAGTATTGTAGTGAGCAACATATCGTTCTGGAAATTTCGGTGATGGGGGAGCGATTCCACACTTTGTAATAATTTGCATGTTTTCTCGTAAGGAAGGCTTTAATTGTAAAGCTTCGCCAAATAACCCTTCACACGTATATCCGCCGTAAATATCAGCGTGATCAAAAGTAGTAATTCCCATATCCATACAATCTTCAATGAAAGAAAGTAATTCTTGTTTTGTCATATTCCATTCTGCTAAACGCCAAAATCCTTGAATAATACGAGAAAATTCTAGCGTTTCAGCCATTTGAACTCGCTCCATTATAAGTACCCCCTTGATGAATGATTATTATTTTGAAAAGGCTTTCTTACTACATATTATTATATAGTTAATTAGGTGTACAGACAATAAATATGTTTTGCTACAAAAACGATTTTCTCTATATGTTATAATGTAGAAACATATAGCTATAAGGAGATGTACGAAATGATTCCAGTAACAATATTAACTGGTTTTCTTGGATCGGGGAAAACGACATTATTAAATCGTATTTTATCAGAAAATCACGGTAAGAAATTAGCGGTGATTGTAAATGAAATAGGGCAAATTGGCATTGATAATCAGTTGATTATGAATGTGGAAGAAGAAATTATGGAAATGACAAATGGCTGTTTATGCTGTACTGTACGTGAAGACTTACTTGTTGCTTTAAAACAGTTATTGGACGTAAAAGCAGAAGGGAAAATGGATTTTGATGGTTTAGTAATTGAAACGACTGGCCTTGCAAATCCAGGCCCGATTATTCAAACATTCTTTTTAGATCCAGTCATTCAATCTGCTTACCAAATTAACGGTGTTGTAACGGTAGTAGATAGTTATCATATACATAAACACTTTGAAAAAGGATTAGAAGCAAAAGAGCAAATTGCGTTTGCTGATGTTGTTTTAGTAAATAAATTAGATTTAATTGAAGAGAATGAGAAAGAAAATCTCTTGCATGAAATTCAAGGAATTAACCCGACTGCAAAGTTAATTGAGGCGACTAACTGTGAGGTAGATATACCATCTTTATTACAAATCCAAACGTTTAAAACGAAAGATACGTTGCAAATTTACCCTCATAAAGAACATAACCACTTAGAAGGTGTGAAATCATTTGTATTACGTGAAGAACGTCCGCTGGATTTACAAAAGCTTAATGAGTGGATGTCAGCTGTCGTGCAAGAGCTAGGGGAATATTTATATCGTTACAAAGGAATTTTATCGATAGACGGAGTAGATAAACGTATCGTTTTCCAAGGTGTACATACGTTATTTGCTGCTTCGTACGATAGAGAGTGGCAAGAGGGCGAAGAGCGAGTAAGTGAAGTAGTTTTTATCGGAAGAGATATTAATAAAGAGTGGTTCCAAGAACATTTCGAGGAGTGTGTGAAATAAGTCTGCGTAAATTGTAGGCTTATTTTTTATGAGCATTCTATTAGATTGTAAAACAGAATTAAATAAGGGAAAGAAACTAAAAATTGATAACTGTATAATAAAAAGCCTGTTTTCACAGGCTTGTATTTTCGTCTATTAGTAACTCCATTACAACACCTACAACTGGACCTTCATCATCAATATCCCCATTTAAGCGGAAACCAAATGATTCATACAGTCCCATTGCAAGTTTGTTGTCTGGATGTAAACTTAAGTAAATTATTTTACATTCAAATTTTTCTTGTAAGAATTGAATGAGTAATCGAAGGAAACGTTTTGCGTATCCTTTTCCTTGATATTGTTGGTCAATCATAAAGCGATCGAGCCATACACTTTTATGTTTTACTGAATACCATCCATACATTGCGTATCCTACAAGTGTTTCGCCATCATATAAACCTACTGACGTTCCGTTTCCTTCATATAATGATTCTGCTAAAGAAAACGCGTTACTTTCAATAAATTGTTGCTGATCTTTTGCGACGTCTAAAGCAACTACTGAACGCCAATTTTTTGCTGTTACTTCACAAATGTGAAGATTCATAATTCCAACTCACCTTCTAAATTAATATAGCTTTCAAGCTAATATGGATAATTTTACTTGTTATTTTGGTCAAGTCAAGGATAAATACATAAAAAGGCAGCTGAATAACAGATTCAGCTGCCTAGAAAATATAATGGATTAGTTTGTTGCTTCTTTCAATGTATTTACGTTTTCTTCCATTAAAGTGAAGTAATCTTTATTATTTTTTGCATCATCTTCAGAAATAGTAGCTAAGTGATTTAAGCGTAAAACTTTTGTACCAGTTTCTTTTTGAATTACGGATGCTACTTTTGGAGTAGAGAACGTTTCGAATAAAATATATTTTAGATTATGTTCTTTTACTGTTTTTGTAATGTCAGCAAGCTGCTTTTGAGATGGTTCATCAGAAGCTGAAATTCCAGCGATAGGAATTTGTTTTAGGCCGTATCGTTGTTCCCAGTAACCATAGGCAGCATGAGAAACTAAAATTTCTTTCGTTTTTGCGTTCGCTACAGCTGCCTTAAATTGATCGTCTAAATCAGTAAATTTAGTTTGAAGTGCTGCAAAGTTTTTTTCGAATTCTTTTTTATGTTCAGGTTGTAATTCTACAAGTGCATTTTTAATTTTTTCTGCCTGTTTCATTGCTAGAGTAGGATCTAACCAAACATGTGGGTCTTTATCGTGATGATGTTCATCTTCTTTATGGCCATCTCCATGATCATGATGCTCTTCTTCAGTAGAAGCACGAAGCTCAATACCTTTAGATGCATTTACAATTTTAACATTTTCTTTTTGTAATGTTTTTTCCATTTTTTCAGCAAATGGTTCTAATTCAGCGCCGTTATAAACAAATAAATCGGCTTTTGCAACTTGTACTGTTTGTTTTTGACTTGGTTCAAATGTATGTGAATCTGCACCAGGTGGGTAAATTGCTTCAACATTTACATAGTCGCCACCAATTTTCTTTGCGAAATCAGCAAGTGGGAAAATCGTTGTATAAACTGTTAGCTTTCCATCTTTCTTGGCATTACTTTCTTTTTTATTTGAGCAGCCAGCGAAAATTAAGGTAAAAATAAGTAAGAATGAAAATATAGTCAATCTTTTAGGCATGAAGTTCTCCTCTTTTCTTTTTTACGGATATATTTTCCCCAATTATAGAAGAAAAATATCATTTTAATACAAAACGGAATAATTACGTTTTAGTTTGCGAACTTAGTATAATACATCTTTAATAAAGTTGCAATAAATAATAATCATTCCGATTTGTTTTTGTTATAAAGTTGTCAAATATAGGTGTATTATTTTTGCAAATGCATGCATATGTGACAACGCTGTTTTCATATATTGAAAAGGAGGTAAAGAGGGGGATGAGCGCTTGGGTTACTTAATGGAAGCTATTTTATTAATATTAGCGGTAGTATTGCCATTATCTTTCGTATTAATTTTTTTAAGAAGATTAATAAGTAATTTAGGGGACGCTACAACAATAACGAAATTACAAGAGAGAAATGAGAAAAAAGAGTGAGTAAAGCACTATGCGTACGCATAGTGTTTTACTTGTGGTAAAATAAGAGCAGGAAACTCCTAAAGGTTGTATTTTATTGAAGGAGAGAAAAGTAAAATAAGAGGTATATGCATATATGAATAAGCGAACAGCGTTAATACTTGGTGCAAGTGGTTTAGTTGGACAAGAGATAACGCGTCTATTACTTGAATCAGATTACTACGATTCGGTTACTATTTTTGTAAGAGAGCCAATGCAATTGCAACATGAGAAGTTACAGCAGAAACAAGTTGATTTTTCGGTATTAGAGGAATATAAAGAGTTCTTTGCTGTGGATGATATTTTTAGTTGCTTAAGAACAACAATAAAAAAAGCAAAAACAAAAGCAAATTTTAAAAAAGTAGATTATGAATATACGTTACGAGCTGCTTGTTTAGCTGAAAAACAAGGGGTACAAAATTTCCTTGTCGTGTCTTCTATGGGAGCGAATCCTAAATCATTTTTCTTTTATTCACAAGTGAAAGGGAAAATGGAAGAAGAATTGCAAAAGTTAGTGATCGGTGGTATTCACATTTTTAGACCATCATTATTAGTAGGAAATCGACAAGAATTTCGTTTCGGCGAACAAATGGCTGAAAAGTTATCTCGTATTATTCCTTTTATATTTAAAGGGGCTTTCAAAAAGTATAAACCAATTTCAGCTAAAGATGTGGCGAAAGGGATGTATATAACCGCGCTGCGAGAAGAATCGGGTATCCATACTTATAATTCAAATGAAATTACAACGATAGAATAAATAAAACCGAGAAGTCATTCTTCTCGGTTTTATTTATTCGTATGAATTTTCCCTGGTGCTCGCTTGTATTGATATGGTTCTTGCAATTCAAAGCCAAGTTCATTGGCCGCTATTCTCGGGAAGTACGGATTGCGAAGTAACTCACGTCCGATGAAAATTAAATCAGCTTCGTTATTATTTAAAATTTGCTCTGCTTGTGATCCAGTCGTAATCAATCCAACTGCACCAGTTGCAATGTTAGCATGCTCTTTAATATGTTTGGCGTATTGTACTTGATAACCGGGATACACATCAATATGTGCTGGTACAACTGCGCCAGAACTACAATCGATTAAATCTATTCCCTGTTCTTTCATCCACTTTGTATACTGAACGTAATCTTGAACCGTTAGCCCGTCAGGGTGATAATCATTTGCTGAAATACGAACGAATATTGGTCCGTCCCAAACTTCATTTACAGAGTCGATAATTTCGCGTAAGAAACGATAGCGGTTTTCAGGTGAGCCGCCGTATTTATCCGTTCGTTTATTAGTAAGTGGTGATAGGAATTCATTGATAAGGTAACCGTGAGCGCCATGTAATTCGATAACATCAAATCCGGCTTGTTTTGAACGTAACGCGGCCCTCTGAAAAGCTAATATAGTCTCTTTGATTTGCTGTATATTCATTTCTACTGGTATCTTCATCTTATCATTAAAAGGAATTGCAGAAGGAGCGAAAGCATTCGTATCTAATTCAGCTTTTCTTCCGGCGTGAGCGAGTTGAATGGCAGCTTTTGCGCCGTTATCATGTATAAAAGTAGTCGTTTTATGTAAGCCTTCAATTAGGTTGTCATCCCAAATACCTAAGTCGTTGTTAGAAATTCGTCCTTCAGCTAACACCGCAGTTGCTTCAACCATAACTAAACCTACTTGGCCAGCAGCGCGAGTTCCATAATGAATGAGATGAAAATTCGTAACGCGGCCATCCTCATTCCCCGATGAATACATACACATAGGCGACATAACGATACGATTTTTTAGTGTAACGTTCTTAATTGTATAAGGTGAAAAAAGCTTGGAATTCATCAAATAGCCTCCTTGATTGAATTTTCTTATATTTTACCATTCTCTTTTTTGTTTCTCTAATAAAACGCTTATACGAAAAATTTTGTATATTCGTGTTACAATGACTAATATGAACTGAATTGGAGGATGGCATATGTACCAGGCTTATTATGAAAGCGAAGTAGGTTTGCTTGAAATTACAGCGAATCAAGAAGGAATTACGTCTGTTATATTTGTTGATGAACGACAAGAAGAAAATAAAAATGAAATGATAGAACAATGTATAAATGAGTTAGATGAATATTTTAAAGGGAAAAGAAAAGAGTTTACGGTCCCGCTGTCTGCGGAGGGAACAGCATTTCAAAAAAATGTATGGGATGCACTTTATACTATTCCATACGGCGTAAGTGCTTCATATTTAGATATTGCAGAGAAAGTTGGAAATATAAAAGCTGTACGGGCAATAGGAGGGGCAAATAGTCGGAATCCAATTTCAATAATTGTTCCATGTCACCGTGTAATAGGAAAGAGTGGAAAGCTTGTTGGATATGCTGGTGGTTTATGGAGGAAAGAGTGGTTATTAAAACACGAAGGTATTTTGAAATGACGTATGGATGGGAAGAGGGATTGTTTTGAAATGTATAAATTGTGGGCAACCTTGCGAGGAGGAACAGTTAAATTGTGCAAGTTGTCAGCGAAACTTGGATAATGAACAAGAGGAAGGTAGCTCGTTAATAGATAAAGAACTGGAAGTATATGTAGGGAGACAATATCCGTATTACAAAAGGAAATGGGATCTTGAGAATAAGCGGATTGCTAGGTGGAGCTGGAATGGTTGGGCTGCTATTTTCAATATAGGCTGGCTAGGATATCGTAAGTATTATGTACCAGCTGCTTTATTTATGTTGTTATTAGTAGCGTGTGATGCATTTTCGTATTATATGGGATTTAATGTAGCGTTGCCAATCATTAATATGGTGCCTCTTACGTTTTTATTACTCATTTTTATTCTGTTTGGAATGGGGATTTTTGCAAATGGATTATACTATCAATTTGTGGAAAGACGTATATACCGAATAAAAGCAAGAGAAATAAAAGATAAATCAGTTGAAAACTATCTAATCAATGATAGCGGCGGAACGAGCAAAATGGGAGCGACAATTGTTACTATTTTAGCAGTTGCTAGCATATTTTTTAGCCATTTCTTTTTTCCGACTGATCGAGACGTTATTCAAAAGGTTCGTACAAGCTCGCTTTATGAATATCCTTTCTTTTCAATAGGTGAATCTTTCGAAAATTATTTTCAAAATTCAGGTTGGATATATTATCGTGGAACGGAAGGGTTAGAATTAGTAGAATTCCAAGGGTATAACACCGGAACGCCAAGACAAAAGGTGAAGATTCAATTTGTTGTCGATTATAAATTAGGTGAAGTGGAACCATACTCACTTATGGTTAATGGTGAATCTAAAACTGAAGAAGAGTTTTTGAAGCTGATGGAAGAAATATTTAAAGTTCAAAATCCATTTGATATAGAGGATGGATTACAAGTAAATGCTATTCAAGAAAGCGGCTGGAAAGAAATTTCCGATCGCTTTTTTCTATGTTTGTTAAAATAAATATTTAAAATAATCAGAATCTTTTGTATAATGAAATATATTATATAGGATTTAACTTATACATATAGATTGGGGGAAGGAAGAATGAAGAGAAAGACAACAACAATTGCTGCACTTGCGTTAACGACGAGTGTATTGGTTGCAGGATGTGGGAATGGTGAGAAGGCTTCGACAACGAAGAAAGAATCGAATAAGGGAATGGCCGATAAACAAGTTTTAAATTTGCTAGAAACAGCTGAAATTCCTTCAATGGATACATCTAAATCAACAGATTCTGTATCTTTCCGTGTATTTGTAAATGCAATGGAAGGTTTATATCGTCTAGATAAAGATAATAAACCAACACCAGGTATGGCAAAAGATGTGAAGATTAGTGAAGATAAAAAGACATATACATTTGAATTACGTGATGCGAAATGGTCAAATGGTGATCCAGTTCGAGCACAAGATTTTGTATATGCATGGCAACGTACATTAGATAAAGCATTAGCGGCAGAATATGCATTCATTTTATTTGATGTGAAAAATGCACAGAAAGTAAATAAAGGTGAATTACCAGCAGATCAATTGGGTGTTAAAGCGAAGGATGATAAAACGTTGGTAGTAGAATTAGAGCAACCAGCACCTTATTTTCTTGAGCTTACGTCGTTCCCTACATTTTTCCCATTAAATGAAAAATATGTGAAAGAGCAAGGAGATAAATACGGATTAGAAGCAGATAAATTATTATATAATGGACCATTTACAATGAGTCAATGGAAACATGAACAAAATTATCAGTTGAAGAAAAATCCTAATTATTGGGATAAAGATACTGTAAAATTAGACGAAATTAATGTAAGTATTGTGAAGGAAACAAGCACGGGAGTAAATTTATATGATAGTGATCAAGCAGATCGAGTTATTTTAACTTCTGAATTTGTTGATAAATATAAAAAGAATAAGCCAGATGAATTTAAAACGAAGTTAGATCCACGCATATATTTCTTACGTTTTAACCAAAAAAATGCAACATTTAAAAACCAAAAAGTACGTGAAGCGATTGATTTAGCATACGATAAAAAAGGAATTGCTGATGTCATTCTAAATGACGGTTCATTGCCAGCATATTTCTTAGTACCTGAAAAATTCACGACAGGTCCGGATGGAAAAGATTTCCGCTCTGTAAATAAAAACTTCCGTGATAGTAAAGATAATGCAGAGAAAGCAAAAAAATTATGGGAAGAAGCGAAGAAAGAGCTTGGTCAAGATACAATTACGGTTGAATTACTAAACGATGATAACGGTAGCCGTAAAAAAGTGGGCGACTTTATTAAGGAAGAACTAGAGAAAAACTTGCCTGGTATTAAAGTGAATTTGAAACAGCAACCATACAAGCAGAAGCTAGATTTAGAAAAGAAATTCCAATATGAATTCTCATTATCTGCATGGAGTCCTGATTATCCGGATCCAATGACTTATATTGATATGTTTGTTACTGGAAGCTCATTTAATGAAATGGATTATTCTAATCCGAAGTATGATGATTTAGTAGCGAAATCAAAAGGAGAGCTATTAAAAGATGATAAAGCACGCTGGAATGCACTTGCGGAAGCTGAAAAAATCTTAATTGGTCAAGACGCAGCAATTTCTCCTACGTACCAACAAAGTACAGCTTATTTAGAGAAGCCGTTTGTAAAAGGCATTGCTAACCATACGTTTGGCGGGGACTTCAGTTATAAATGGGCATATATTACAAAAAAATAGTATAATGAAAGGTGAGTGAATTTTCGCTCATCTTTTATTTGTATAAGGAGGAATTATAGTTGTTAAGGGGAATCAATCATATTTGTTTTTCGGTATCTAATTTAGAAAACTCTATTATGTTTTATGAAAAAGTATTAGAAGGAGAATTATTAGTTAAAGGAAGAAAATTGGCTTATTTTAACATATGTGGAGTATGGATAGCGCTTAATGAAGAGACGCATATTTCGAGAAATGAGATTCATCAATCTTATACGCACATTGCATTTTCTGTTGAACAAGAAGACTTTAAATGTCTAATACAGCGATTAGAAGAAAATGATGTTCATATTTTACAAGGAAGAGAACGTGATGTAAGAGATTACGAATCTATATACTTTGTTGATCCTGACGGTCATAAATTTGAGTTTCACTCAGGGACACTGCAAGACCGTTTAAATTATTATAGAGATGAGAAACCTCATATGACATTTTATTAGGGAGGGATAGCATTTGCATGCACTTGTAATTGGTGGAACAGGAATGCTAAAGAAAGTTTCTATGTGGTTTTGTGAGAAAGGATTTTATGTTTCTATTATCGGGCGAGATGAAGTGAAATTAGAAAATGTTAAGCGAATGAGTTCTGCACCAGAAAATATTACATGCCTTTCGTTAGATTATCATAATGATGAAGATGTAAAGCTAGCTATTAAAAGTACAATTAAGAAAAATGGCCCAATCACATTAGTTGTTGCATGGGTACACACAAGTGCAAAGCATGCACTATCAAATATTTGTAAAGAACTAGATTTGTCGTCTAAAACATATAGTTTATTTCATATTTTAGGTAGTAAAGCATCACGTATGCCTGCACAAAAAATAGGGAGTACGCGATGTATTTATCATAGAATTATTTTAGGTTTTATTTTAGAAGATACATATGGAAGATGGCTTACTCATGAAGAGATAGCTGATGGAGTTATAAAAGGGATTGAAAGTAAACGAGCGGAGTGGATTGTAGGGAGAGTTGAACCGTGGGAATTACGACCAACATGGTGAGGGGGAGTAAGAAATGAAAACAACTATATATGTAACAAGGCATGGTGAAACAGAGTGGAATGTAGCGAAGCGAATGCAGGGACGGAAAAATTCTGCTTTAACTGAAAATGGTATAGTTCAGGCGAAACAATTAGGGAATCGAATGAAAGATTTACCAATCCATGCGATCTATAGTAGTCCGAGCGAAAGAACGCTTCATACGGCAGATTTAATAAAGGGGGAACGTGATATACCCATTATAGCGGATGAGCATTTCTATGAAATCAACATGGGTATATGGGAAGGACAAACAATCGCGGATATAGAAAAGCAATTTCCAGAAGAAGTACATCTGTTTTGGAATGAGCCACATCTTTTTCAGTCAACATCAGGCGAAAATTTTGAGGCCGTTTATGAAAGAGTAATTGAAGGGATGCAGCTTCTTTTAGAGAAGCATAAAGGACAAAACATATTGATTGTTTCTCATGCGGCAGCAGCAAAATTACTTGTAGGGCATTTCGCGGGAATTGAAATAGAAAATGTGTGGGATGATCCATTTATGCATAGTGCCAGTTTGAGCATAATAGAATTTGAAGAGGGTATTGGTAAAGTGAAACAATTTGCAGATATAAGTCACTTTCAATAAATGTAAAAAAGGCCGCAAAACGGCCTTTTTTGGGTGGTATAAAAACTAGCAGTTACGTTTTTTATACCAGAAGTGATCGAATTTCTTATTTTTGCAAGATGGGAATTTATGTCCGCCTTTGCAATCATTCCATTTGTGTCCGCTATCGTGACAGTCTTTACCATGATCACATGAATCATCGCAAGAGTGACCGTGTCTGTTAGGGAAGAATTCGCATTTTTTACAGAAACTTCGTTTTGTCCAGAAAAATTTCTTTTCAAAGCGTATGCATTTTGTAATGAATGTACAATGTTTTCTGCGAGTACGTTTTGTAACTAATACGCATTCTTTTCTACGCGTTACTTTCGTAACGAACGTCCATTTTTGAACACGTACACGTGTACATTTCGTAACAAATGTCCATTTTTTTACGTGCGTACATTTTGTAACGAACGTACAATGTTTCACGCGAGTACATCTTGTTCTTGGACATTTACCCCCAGTTGTACATTTACATCCAGTTGTACAATGATGATGAGTGAATTTATCATCATCGCATTCAAAAGTACTTGGATCTTGGTGTAAGAAATCCTCCATCCCAGCACTTTTGATTTCTTCGACAGCTTTTCTAATATCACGTTTCATAGAAATCCTCCTTATCATGTATTAAAGTGAAAAGGTATTCTTTTTCCTTAACATGATATGTATGTAAGCATCTTTCTGAACAGGACAAGAGTGTAATTTTATATAAATAGATGATTGCGGATGTATGGACAAGAAAAGGCGCATACATTGAAGGAAGAGAACTGAGAAGGGATGAGAAAACATGCTGCCTTCATATGATTTTTTTGTTCATCCAATGTACTTAGTGGAATTGAAAAAGGACATTTGGTCAGATAGTCCAGTGCCAGCGAAATTAACTTATGGAAAAAAGAAGTATGATATTGATATCGTATACCGAGGAGCTCATATTCGCGAATTTGAGAAAAAGTCTTATCATGTTATGTTTTATAAGCCTAAAAAATTTCAAGGTGCGAAAGAGTTTCATTTGAATTCGGAGTTTATGGATCCGTCTCTCATACGAAATAAATTATCTTTAGATTTTTTTCATGATATTGGTGTACTTTCGCCAAAATCACAACATGTATTTATAAAAATTAATGGTCAAATTCAAGGTGTGTACTTACAGTTAGAATCGGTTGATGAAAATTTTTTAAAAAATAGAGGATTACCGAGTGGTTCTATTTATTATGCGATAGATGATGATGCGAATTTTTCATTAATGAGTGAACGAGATAAAGATGTTAAGACAGAGCTCTTTGCGGGTTATGAATTTAAATATTCGAATAAAAATAGTGAAGAACAACTGAGTGAATTTGTATTTCAAGCGAATACTTTGACGAGGGAAGCCTATGAAAAAGAAATTGGGAAGTTTCTACATGTAGATAAATATTTACGATGGTTAGCAGGAGTTATTTTTACGCAAAACTTTGATGGTTTCGTTCATAACTATGCACTATATCATAACGATGAAACAAATTTATTTGAAGTTATACCGTGGGATTATGATGCGACTTGGGGGCGAGATGTACAAGGGAGACCACTTAATCATGAATATATTCGCATTCAAGGGTATAATACGTTAAGTGCAAGATTGCTAGACATACCTGTATTTAGAAAGCAGTATCGAAGTATTTTGGAAGAAATATTAGAAAATCAATTCACAGTTTCGTTTATGAGGCCGAAAGTAGAAGGGTTGTGTGAATTGATTCGCCCATATTTACTACAAGATCCATACATGAAAGAAAAATTAGAAACATTTGATCAAGAGGCTGATATGATTTATGAATATATAAATAAAAGAAGAAAGTATATACAAGACCACTTACATGAATTGGATTAATTTTGAAAGAGATTGAAACGTTATCAATCTCTTTTTTTTGTATAATAAAGATGTATCAATAAAAATGAAGTAATATATTTGATAGAGAATGGGGATGCGGATATATGACGATTAAATGGATTGATTGGGTAAAACAAATACAATCTATAGCTCAAGCGGGTTTAACGTATTCTAAGGATGTGTATGATATTGAGCGTTTCCAGCAATTACGAGATATTTCTATTTCAATGATGTCACATTATACGAAAACAGATTGGGAAGTCGTAGAGAAATTATTTGCAAGTGAGACAGGCTATCAAACACCTAAAGTTGATATAAGAGCGGTTGTTTTTCAAAATGAAAAGTTATTATTTGTGAAAGAAAAAAGCGATGGGAAATGGGCATTGCCAGGTGGATGGGCTGATGTCGGTTATACGCCAACCGAAGTTGCAGCAAAAGAAGTTTTCGAAGAGACAGGTTATGAGGTAGATCATTTTAAGTTACTAGCTATATTTGATAAAGAAAAACATCAACCATCTCCATCGGCGACGCATGTATATAAGATTTTCATTGGATGCGAGATTATTGGTGGAGAAAAGAAAACTAGCATTGAAACAGAAGAGGTGGAGTTTTTTGGTGAAAATGAATTGCCTAATTTATCAATTGCTAGAAATACAGAAAACCAAATTAAAGAGATGTTTGCCTACATGAAAGACCCGCAGAAAGAGAAATTAATAGATTAATCCTGCTTGAATTGTACATATTGTTAAAATGAAGATATTGGCAGATTGCAGCCTTTATGTAATAATGGGATGGTATGTGAAGAAAAAAGGAGATAAAAAAGAACATGTTAGCAAACATAATAGATCAGTTATTGCAATTTTTTGCAAGCTTAGGTTACTTTGGAGTAGCTCTTGCTTTAATGATTGAAGTAATCCCGAGTGAAATTGTACTTTCGTATGCTGGCTTTTTAGTAGCGAATGGTAAAATTAGTTTTGTGGGTGCAGTTATCGCCGGAACGATTGGTGGTACTTTAGCGCAAATCTTTTTATACTGGCTTGGATACTACGGAGGGCGTCCGGTTGTAGAGAAATATGGGAAATATCTACTTATTAATAAACATCATTTAGACATAGCGGAAGGTTGGTTTAAGCGTTATGGAGCAGGCGTAATATTTTCTGCGCGCTTTATCCCAGTAGTACGTCATGCGATCTCTATTCCAGCAGGGCTAGCTAAGATGCCATTAAAACTATTTACACTTTATACGGTTGTAGCGATCATTCCATGGTCAATTCTATTTATATACTTAGGTGAAAAACTTGGTGGGAATTGGCGACAAATTAAAGAGTATGCATCTGATTACACACATTACATAATTATAGGAGCTGTTCTTTTTATTGCTCTATACTTTGGTTTAAAGTATTTCAAAAAGAAAAAAGCAGCGCGTTAAAGTCAATGATTTTTCATTGGCTTTTTTTGTTTGTTTCGGTTCTAAAGAAAAGGAGTTGTCCATAATGTGTAATAATAAAGCGTAGCGGAGGAATGTGATGAAAGGGTCACCGTTTATACGTGGAACGATATTTTTAACGATGGCAACGATGATATCAAAAATGTTAGGGTTTATATATGTTATACCATTTACAGCGATGGTCGGTACGAGTGGTTACGTTCTATACACATATGCATATCGTCCTTATACCATCATGCTCAGTATAGCAACAATGGGATTACCGCTAGCTGTTTCAAAGATGGTATCAAAATATGATCAACTGAATGATTATCATACGGTTAAGAGAGTGTTGAAAAGTGGAATCGTGTTTATGTTTATAATGGGAGTCATTTCGTGTTTTACGTTATATATGCTAGCTCCGCATTTAGCTAAACTTGTCATCGATGGGAATGATCAAACGGGGAATAGTGTAGGAGCGGTTACTACTAATATTCGAATTGTAAGTTTTGCGTTAATACTTGTGCCAGTAATGAGTTTATTAAGGGGCTTCTTTCAAGGATTCCAATCGATGGGGCCTTCTGCATTAAGTGTAGTTGTAGAGCAATTTTTTCGGGTTTTAACCATTTTAATAGGAAGCTTTGTCGTTTTATATGTTTTAAAAGCTTCTGTTTCGCTAGCGGTTGGTATTTCAACGTTCGGTGCATTTATGGGAGCTGTAGGTGGATTAACTGTTTTAAGTGCGTATTATATAAGAAGGAGAAGGCACTTAAAGAAAAAAGAGATGGAAAGTATACCACAAACAACGAAATCTTTTTTCTCATTGTATAAGGAGCTCTTTACATATTCTATTCCTTTTGTTGTGGTGGGCTTAGCAATTCCGTTGTATCAGACGATTGATACATTTACAATTAATAAACTACTTATACAAATAGGGTATATGCAAGGAGAAGCGGAAAAAATTAATGCGATAATTGGTCTTGTTCAAATGGTTGTGCTTATCCCGGTATCCGTTGCGACAGCTTTTAGTATGTCTCTCGTACCAGAGATGACGAAAGCTTACACAGCAGGAAATACGAAGCTATTGTACAAACATTTTACGAGAACAAATGTATTAGTAGTAGCAATTACGGTACCGGCGGCAATTGGAATGATGGTGTTAGCCAAACCTGTATATACTCTTTTATTCGGTGCTGGAAATGATCCAGAGATGGGGAGAATCATTTTACAGTATTATGCTCCTGCTTGCATACTATTTTCTCTTTTTACAGTAACGGCTGCTATGCTACAAGGAATCAATCAACAGCAGAAGACGGTGCTAGGACTAGTGATTGGAATTATTGTGAAGATAGTTTTAAATATTGTATTGCTTCCGTATTTCGATTATGTAAGTTTTATCATTTCAACATACGCGGGCTATACGATTTCAGTCGGGTTTAACTTGTGGATGCTTTCTAAATATGTTATAAAGGCAACATAAGCTTTTAAGGCAGAGAGCACTCTGTCTTTTTCTATGTTTATCCCGCTTTAACGGGCAGTGAGACCCTCACCGCACAATTCAGCGAAAAAAAGAAGTTTGGTTGGGGGCGGATAACCCGTAAAAGCCCGATTTGTAAGGGCTAATAATTGGTGAGGATGAAGCCCCCCACTGATTAAAGTTTCACTTTATAATATTTTTCTTATAAAAACGTTTTCAAAATAATTTTTCTATTGAAATTTAAACGTATGTTTCATATGCTGAGAATGGCGGTTTAAAAACTGTGATTTAAGAGAGGTAGATTCCTACATGTAAAAAGAATCGGGGTGATAGTATGTTAAATATATATTTAACAGACCGAAACGGAAAACTACAAGAGATTGAGGAAATGCAAAAGGGGTGCTGGATTAATGTACTTCATCCAACAGAAGAAGAAATTCAATATCTAGTACAAACTTTAAATGTAGACTTAGATTTCATTAAAGACCCTTTGGATGATGAAGAACGCTCTCGTATTGAAAAGGAAGACAATAATACTTTAATTATCGTGGATATTCCGACAGTTAGACATGACGAAGAAGGAAATTCGATTTATGACACGATTCCAATAGGTATGATTGTGATGCCGGATTGTTTTGTTACAATCTGCTTAGAAGAGAATCCAATTTTTGAACGTTTTATTAATCAACGTATTAAAGAATTTTATACGTTTAAGAAGACGCGCTTTGCACTTCAGCTCTTATATACGATTTCTACTTATTATTTAAGATACTTAAAGCAAATAAATCGAAAAACAATTGATTTAGAGCATCAATTAAATCAGTCAATGAAAAATAAAGAGATTTTCACATTGTTAGGCCTTGAGAAAAGTTTAGTATACTTTACAACGTCATTAAAGGCTAATAAAATTGTAATTCAAAAGTTAATGCGTAATAGTACATTTTTAAAAATGTATGAAGACGATCAAGATTTATTAGAAGATGTATTAATTGAAAATAAACAGGCTATTGAAATGGCGGAAATATATAGTCACATTTTAAGTGGAATGATGAATACTTTTAGCTCCGTTATATCAAATAATTTAAATAGTGTTATGAAACTGTTAACGTCAATTACGATCATTTTATCTTTACCGACGATGGTTTCTAGTTTCTTTGGAATGAACGTAAAGGTTCCGTTTGAAGGGGAAGCCCACGGTTTTGTAATTGTACTCATCATATGTGTAACACTATCTTTCACGTTAGCTTTTGTTTTTTGGAAGAAACGTTACTTTTAACGATAAGAAAGCTGCTCTAGCATAGTTATATAACTACGCTAGAGCAGCTTTTTTGCTATGAAATCTCAAATTTTGAATAGAATATAACTTGTACAATGTAATGTATATAAAGGGTATGTATGCCATATAAACCTTGTTCAATTAATGAAATGGGGTTAAAATTACATATTGTTAATGAAAAGTTGGGGGAAATACATCATGGAATTGTTTCAATTACCGAAAGCATTCCTGCAAATGAATACAATTTTTATCTCCATATTGATCGAAGCACTTCCTTTCGTGCTCATTGGTGTATTTATTTCAGGATTCATTCAAATGTTCGTGACAGAAGATATGGTGGCAAAATGGATGCCGAAGAACCGATTTCTGTCTGTTTTATTAGCTACTTTTTTAGGTATGTTGTTTCCAGGTTGTGAATGTGGAATTGTTCCGATTGTAAGACGATTAATTGGAAAAGGCGTTCCACCATACGCAGGGATTGCATTTATGTTAACTGGACCTATTATTAATCCAGTTGTATTATTTGCTACTTATGTTGCCTTTGGGAGTAGTATGCACATGGTATGGTATCGTTCTATTGTAGCGATTATCGTAGCCATTATCGTTGGAATTATATTATCCTTTATGTTTAAAGAACATCAATTAAGAGATGATCACTTCCCAGAAGTGAATAATAAGCGTCCACTGCGTAAAAAAATGTGGGATGTATGTACACACGCTGTTGAGGAATTCTTCTCAATGGGAAAATATTTAGTACTAGGTGCGTTAATTGCAGCAGCGGTACAAACGTTTGTACAAACTTCAACACTTCTTGCTATTGGACAAGGTCCGTTTTCTTCATCAGCTGTTATGATGGGACTTGCTTATATATTATCACTTTGTTCAGAGGCAGATGCATTTATCGCTTCTTCGTTCCAAAGTACGTTTTCAACAGCTTCACTTGTCGCGTTCCTCGTTTACGGACCGATGGTGGATATTAAAAATATGTTTATGATGCTTGCGACATTTAAAACTAAATTTGTAATTGTTGTTATAGTTACAGTTACTCTTGTTGTTTATGCAAGCTCACTACTCATTTATGCGATGGGGTGGTAGGTTATGTTTCGAGCATATATATTATTAGGTTTTACAATATTAATTGCGCAGCTTCATATTTCCGGTAACATTACGAAGTATATCAATATGAAGTATGCCTATTTATCAACAACAGCAGCAATTATTTTAGGTTTCTTAACGATTATACAAATTATCGTCGTTTTCCAAAAAGAGCACCAAAAGGAAAAAGAGAAAAATGATTGCAGTTGTGACCATAGCCATTGCGGGCATGATCATTCAAAAGATGAGAATACATGGTGGAAAAAAGCATTTTCGTACTCCTTGTTTTGTTTTCCAATTATCTCAGGGTTATTTTTCCCAATTGCGACGTTAGATTCGGATATTGTTAAAGCGAAAGGATTTCACTTTCCTGTTGCACAAGCAGAAAGTAAGGATCCATTTATGACAAGACAATTTCTAAGACCTGATACGAGCATTTATTACGGGAAAGAAGGATACCGTGGTGTAATGGAAAAAGGGAAGAAAGAGTTTGTTACGAAAGACAATATTAATTTGAAAGATGAAGACTTCCTAAAGGGTATGGAAACAATTTATAATTATCCTGGCGAGTTTACTGGGAAAAAATTATCTTTTAAAGGGTTTGTTTTTAGGGATGATTCTTCTAAAAAAGAACAATACTTCTTATTCCGTTTCGGTATTATACATTGCGTAGCAGATTCTGGTGTGTATGGTATGTTAGTGAAAAAGCCAGAAGGCGTAGAGTGGAATAATGATGACTGGATTCAAGTAGAAGGAGAGATAACTACTGAGTTTTATCAGCCGTTTCATGCGAATATTCCTGTATTAGAAGTAACAAAATGGAATAAAGTTGAACAGCCGAAAGAACAATATGTATTTAGAGGAGCCGATTGATAAAATCGGTTCTTTTTTGTGGACTAAAAGTTCTGAATGTTGTTAATATTAAACGTGTAGTTCATTTAGTATAGTGATTATTGAAATATTAGGGATAAATCATTAAAGGGGTGATAACAATGACAGAAGTAAAGGGGAAAACAGCCAATGAGTCAAGGGTGTTCAAAACGAGCCGAGTATTCCCAACAGATTTAAATGATCATAACACGCTATTTGGTGGGAAGATATTAGCGGAGATGGATATGGTTGCTTCTATTTCAGCATCCAGACATTCGAGAAAGGAATGTGTCACAGCATCTATGGACTGGGTCGATTTCTTACATCCTGTTCGTTCTTCAGATTGTGTTAGTTATGAATCTTTCGTAATTTGGACGGGAAGAACTTCGATGGAAGTGTTTGTGAAGGTAGTAGCTGAAGATTTAATTTCAGGTGAGAAGCGTATAGCGGCAACGTCATTCGTTACTTTTGTGGCACTTAGTAAGGAAAATAATCCAGTTCCAGTACCGCGTGTTATCCCTGAAACAGAAGAAGAGAAAGAATTACATCGTATTGCTGTGTTACGTGCAGAACAGCGTCATATACGTAAGGCAGAGAGTAAGAAAGTAGCCACATTGTTAACCTTTTGAGATGAATATTTAGCCATTTAAGTTACTATAGCAGTCGGAAATGGTTTTAAAATGAAAAGCGGACACCTAAAAATAGGTGTCCGCTTTTATAGTTTTTTCATCCACATATCATATGACAGTAGCTACTTAGCAGAAGCAAGCAGCACCGACGATGATTAAGAGGATAAATAATACGACTAATAGCGCAAATCCATTACCATGTGCGAAGCCCATTGTTATTTCCTCCTTTTATTTTAAGATACAACATACAATATGCAAATGAGCTATTGTTTGATATGGACATATATCATGCAATGACATATTTTCTTGAATGATAATGTAATAAAAAAGGGAAGATATAGAAATAACAGTAAGTGGAGAAAGGAATTTATCCATGAAGCACTTTTTCGCTATAATCCTTTGTTTAATAGGTGTATTCATTTGGATGAACATCGATGTGGAAATGGGGAAGGAAATGGCTAGTGAATATGAATTAGGACAAGTTCGATTAGGTGAATTTCAATTATATACGAACGGTGAAGAGTTATATAGAAAATTATTTGAGGATATAAACGATGCAGAAAAGTATATATATATCCATTTTTATATTGTAGGAAAAGATGAAATAAGCCAAGAGTTTTTACAGTTATTAGAGAAAAAAGCATCTAGCGGAGTAGAAGTGAAATTGTCAGTCGATCGGATAGGTGGATATAAGCTGAAGAAAAAGGTAATTAGCCGATTAAAGGAAAACGGTGTGAAGTTTACATTTAGTAAAAAACCGAAACTGAAAAATGTGTTCTATTCTTTGCATCAACGGAATCATAGACGTATTGTTACGATAGATGGAAAGGTATCATACGTCGGTGGTTTTAATATCGGAAAGGAGTACCTTGGACAAAATCCAAAGTTTGGGCCATGGCGTGATTATCACGTGCGCATCCATGGTGAGGGTGCAGCGGATATGGAAAGAAAGTTCGCCGAAGATTGGAAAGAAGATACAGGAGAAAAAATGCCTATACATGAAAGTATACCTACATTAGGGAATGTGAAATATCAATATTTATTTTCAAATGGAAAAGGCTTATGGGAAAAGTATGGGGCACTTTTAAAAAAGGCTAAAAAGTCTTTAATTATCGCTACACCATATTTTGTACCAAGTAAAGAAATGGTGAAAGAGTTAAAAGCTGCATTAAATCGTGGTGTTAATGTGAAAATTCTCGTGCCATTTAAAAGTGATGCCATATTGTTAAAACAAGCTGCCTATCCATATTTGAAAGATATGTTACATGCTGGAGCGGAGATTTATCAATATCGAAATGGATTTTTTCATGGGAAAGTAACAATTATTGATGGAGAAATTGTTGATATTGGGACAGCGAATTTTGATAATAGAAGTTTTTATTTAAATTGTGAGTCTAACTGTATCATATATGATAAAACAGTTGTTGATGAAGTATGGAGTCGATTACAGGTAGACTTTCATAAATCAAAACGATTTTCTGAAGAAGATTTTGAGAAAATTAGTAGATGGGATTGGTTTTTAGCGAGAATAGCGAATGTTTTAGCATCATATTTATAGTATATGGACAAAAGAGAAGGGAGGCGCTTTAATGGACTGTATGAAAGAATTAATGAAATATAGTTATATGCTAATATACAAGGTTGGAGAGTATGCTGGAAAGGTCAGAGACGAAGAATTAAAAAATCTATTACAGCACCATTTACCATATATGTTACAAGCATATAATGAACAAGTAAATTTTCAAGAAGGAGAGAATGTGCAGCATATAACCTGTGAAACAATGGAGTTTGATTTGCATGAAATGGGAAAGGAAACAGTTAGTAAATATACAGGGGATATTCATATTGCAACCAGTTATATTGCGCATTTGAAACGATTAGCTTTAAAGTTTGCTCAAGTTGCAGTGGAAGTTGCTAACCCAGAGTTTCGCTCATTTTTGGAAAATTGTTTCCTGAAAATGAACCGTTACGCTTATAGTGTGTGGCAATATGTTATGAAGAAGGAATATAAGATTACACATCTATATGAAAATGAAAAATTTGCATGAGAAACTAAGGCGAAATGGTATGCGCCTTAGTTTTTTTACGTCCATTGAGAGAAAAAACTAGTTTTATTGTGTATCGATTGGAAATGAAATATATAAATTAAAATTAGGTTTTGTTATCGGAAAATTTACAAAAATTTACCGTATATTTACTGTTTTTCAATCTCTCCTTTAAAAATAGAGAGTAATATGAGGTTGTACATATTCTATCACAAGGAGGAAACGCAAATGAACAAATGGGTTAAATCATTAACTGCTATGGCACTTGCAAGTTCTTTATTAATGGTAGGTTGTAGTAAAGGTGAGGACAAGAAGAAAGAAGACGACACAACAACACAACAAGAGGACAAAAAGGATAAAGAAACAAGCGGAACCGAGAAGTCTACTGATTCTAAAGAAAAGAAATAAAGTAATAATAAAGCTTCCTCTTATATATGAGGAAGCTTTTTTGTTGTAAATTGACTGAGATTATTGAAAAATAGAAAGAGAATGAAAGAGGGGGAAAACAAATGAAAGTATGTATATTGGGAGCAACAGGACGAGTAGGTTCAAACATAATTAATTTAGCATTAAAGGATTCAGCTGAAGTGACTGCATTAGCGCGTGATTTAAATAGAATAGAAATACAACATGAAAGGTTAAGAGTGATAGAAGGGAATGTATTGAACGAAAATGATATAAAGAAAGCGATAGAAGGAAGTGATATAGTAATTAGTGCACTTGGAACGGATCAAAATGGAACATTAGCGAAGAGTATGCCACAAATTATGAAGAAAATGGAAGAAGATGGGGTTCGTAGGATCATAACAATAGGAACAGCTGGTATTTTACAAGCAAGAACAGATCTAAATTTATATCGTTTTCAATCAACGGAATCAAAAAGGAAAACGACAACGGCAGCGGAAGATCATTTGGCTGCATATAAGGTACTAAGTAATAGTAATAATTTATGTTGGACAGTTGTTTGTCCGACACATTTAATAGATGGTGAGGCGACAGAGGTATATCGAACTGAAAAAGATATATTGCCAGAGGGTGGATCAAAAATTACAGTGGGTGATACAGCACACTTTGCATGGGATCTATGTAAGAAAAATATATATGAAAATAGTCGAGTAGGTATTGCATATTAAAAAACCATCCCGAAGTCGGGATGGTTAAAAGATGATATAACACAAGAAGATGATAATCATAATGATTTGGAGAATTGCTTTCGCTACTGTACTGCTTAAAAAACCAACTACAGTAGCGACTCCAACTAGAAAGGCATCTTTTGGCGCTTTTTTATGTACTAGTTCTGTTATAAATACTGATAAAAACGGTATGATAATAAGTCCGAATGGCGGGAAGAAGAACGAGCCGACAATGATAGAAATCATTCCGACACGTTCGCCCCATTTAGAACTACCGTATTTTTTTAAGAAATATCCATTTGCAATAAAATCAGCAACGAAAATGAAAAGAGTGAAAATGACTTGAATAATCCAAAAAGAAGTTGTTAATTCGCTTCCATTTATACCGAAATGGTAAATCAAATATCCAGCCCAGACAGCTAGTATGCCAGGGATAATTGGATAAATAAAGGCGAGAAATGAAACAATGAAACAGGCAATGATACAAATTGTTAATAAAACAGTCACTTTATAGCTCCTTTTTAATATCTAGTTTATGTACAGCAACTTTTTTGACTTGATGTCCATCAAGTTCTAATACTTTAAATTGAAAACCAGCATATTCAATGGAATAGCCAGCTTCAATATTTAAGTCAACTGCTTGAGAGAGAAGCCATCCTCCGATTGTATCTAAATCACTATCATCAATATGTAGGCCAAACATATCATTTACTTCAGAAATAAGCACTTTTCCATCTAAAACAGTAAGCTTAGGTGTACGCTTTTCAATCATAGGTGATTCATCAGCATCGAATTCATCTTGAATTTCTCCAATGATTTCTTCAAGAATATCTTCCATCGTTAAAAGTCCGGCAGTACCACCATATTCATCCATAACGATTGCCATCTGAACGCGATTTTTTTGAAGGTGGACTAACGTTTTACGAATTGGAACTGTTTCAAATACAGTTAGAACAGGATGTATATAAGATTCAAGTGGTTTATAAATACCTTTCGTTTGATCATGGAATACTTCTTTCGTATTGATCATCCCGATGATATCATCTTTATCTTTTTCAATGATTGGATAGCGTGTATATTTTTCAGTAGCGACGATATCCATATTTTCTTCTAACGTATTTTCAGTAGACAAGCAAATCATTTCGGTACGAGGAACCATAATTTCTTTCGCAACTCGATCATCAAATTCAAAAATGTTATTTACATATTTATATTCGGTTTGGTTTATTTCACCGCTTTTAAAACTTTCACCTAAAATGAGTCGCAATTCCTCTTCAGAATGAGCAAGTTCACTTTCCTTCGCAGGTTCTAATCCGAGTAGTTTTGTGAAAAATATAGCTGTACTATTGAGTAGCCAAATGAATGGATACATAATTTTATCAAATAAAATAAGCGGTCTTGCAAATTTGAGTGTGATTGCTTCTGCTTTTTGAATTGCGAAAGACTTTGGAACTAATTCACCTAATACAACGTGGAAAAATGTAATAACACTAAAAGCAATAACAAAAGATAAAGTGTTAGCCATTGTTCCAGTAATATTAATTTTTTCAAAGAGCGGTCGTAGTATATGTTCCACAGTCGGTTCACCAAGCCAACCAAGCCCTAAAGAAGTGATTGTAATTCCGAGCTGACAAGCTGATAAATAAACATCTAAATTAGATAGGACGCTTCTTGCAGCTAAAGCTTGTTTATTACCTTCATTTGCAAGTTGGTCAATTCGACTTTTTCGTACTTTTACAACAGCGAATTCTGATGCAACGAAAAAGCCAGAAATAAGAATAAGTACAAAGATGAGAAAAATATTTAATATGTCCAAGCGTGTTCTCCATTCCAAGGTTTGGAATAAAGATGTCACCTCCTGCAATTATGTTATACTTTTATAATAAATCCAAATGAAAAGAATAGTCAAAGGAAAAGGGTAAATATTGGTATGTTTCTGTAATAGTTTTTGAATTTGCTGTTATTTTGTCCGCTATACAAAAGGAATAACCCCCTACTTTTAGATTATAGAGGGTTATTTTAAATTAAGGTTTTGGAACACTTCTCGTTAAAGTGTATGACTGTTGCTTGGAGTAGTTTGTGGTCCATAGTGTTTGAAGGAAAGAAAGTATGCTATATGGGATATAGAGTAGTAATAAGCCGATTGTAACAATTATGGGTGAATTTCCGCCAAATTGAACGATAAATTGTAACAGACCATTTGCATGAAAAACGCATTCCATAAAAACGAATGAAAGAATAATGGAACCTAAAATTGATTTATGATTTGAAGTAAGCGCTAAAAACAATGTGTCTACAAGAAAAGAATCATGTTTTATTTCATATTCATTTGTGTTTTTTAAGAAAGGAATCCATTTTTTTACTGCTTGCATAACGATAATCATGGAAGTACTACATACGATGATAAATGATGAGTAGTAAGGAAGGTTTATAAATTGTGCGATGTATAGAAGTAGTAATAAGACTGAACATTGTAATACTACAGTGCAAAAAGAGTAAGGTATCCATTTCAATACAGTAGTAAACTTTTTAAACGAGTTAGGTACTTTGAAAAATAAATGGCCGATACCCAAACTTATGAAAAATCCGATCGCAAGGGTAAAAGTAAAACGAACAATCGATATAAAAAATATTTCCCATATGTAAGGGAATAATGGTGTTGAATGATTAGAAGTACGTATCATTTGGTTTGCTGAGAAAAAGATAGATTCATGCATCCAATCAACCTTTGGAATTGATATAGAAGAAAGCTGTGCGAAGTTTTGAAAAATGCTAATAAATCCATTTTGATAAGAGTAATTGTGTGTAATAAAAAGAGCTGGAATAGGACTTATGGCAAAAATAACAATAACACCAATTATAAATTTACATATATGTGAGCGTAATAAGGACATATAACCACCTACTCTTAGAATATTCAGAAAATTCTTATTCTTATTTTAGCTTTTTTTGAAAGAAGTTACAATATATTTTTCATTTAGTAATTCAGAGAGAAGATTTGATAGCAAAAATATACAAGTGAAGGATTCATGAATAAATTATGACAAGAAAATGAATAATTTTCAGAAAAATAAAATAAATTATTTATTTTTTTCTGAAAATATAATATAGTTATGGCACAGAAAGTATTTTAACATAAGGAGGCTTTTTATGAGGATTAAAGGGAATTACGTGCCGAAAAGGGAAGTTTTACTGTGCTCAAGTTCGATTACGATTGGGGAAGCGTTAGAGCATTTAAATAAAACGGGGTATCGCTGTGTACCAGTTTTAGATGAAAAAAAAGAGAAATTTTTAGGGAATATATATAAAGTAGATATTTTAGAATATAAAGGATCACTTGATGAGAGTGTAATACAATTATTAAACGATAAAGAAGGATTTGTGAGAGAAGATTCATCTTTCTTTAAAGTATTTTTTACAATAAAAAAATTGCCTTATTTATCAGTAGTTGACGAAAAAGGGGTTTTCCTTGGAATTTTAACGCATAAAAAAGTTTTTGAGTTATTAGAGGATGCATGGGGCGTTCACTCTAGTAAATACTCTGTCATGATTGGAACGCAAGACTATAATGGAGCAATCCAAAAATTATCGACAGTTTTAAAGAAATACACTGGTATTCAAAGTTTGATGACTTTTGATAATGATGCCTTATTAGTTCGTAGAATTATGTTTACATTAGGAGAAGAGTTTAACGACGGTGAATTAGAGACATTATTGAAAGATTTAGAAGATCACGGATTTAGAGTTGTGTATGTGGAAGAGATGAAAAATCCACGTGAAGTTGAAACGATAGAGTAACATACAAAAGCCATCTAATTATATATTAGATGGCTTTTGTATGTTACGTGTATAAAGTTATTTGAAAATAACAATCGAATAATAGGTGAGATTGTAACAATATTTGTGTAAGAGAATAAAAAATGTAGATAATTTCGATTTTCAAAAAAATCAATTTGAAAATATGTTTTTATTTTGCAACTAAATATGTTACTATATGTGTGATAAAAACAAAGAGGTCTGACATCTACACTCCACGTAATAACACTCTAATGATTTAAAAATTCAAAAAAATCAAAATTCAAAATAATAATTGTATTAATGATTAGAGTAAAAATAAGGGGAATGGAGAAATTATGGAGAAAGACACTGCTTTGTAAGGGGCATATTTTATCATCTTGAGCAGAGAGGAGGATGCATAGCATATTGTAAAATATAGAGATAAACAATGAAAAAGTGCTATGCAAATGAAGAGCATGAAGGGACGTTTAAGGCCAGGTGATACGGTAGCAATTGGTTTAATGCTATTTGCATTATTTTTAGGAGCAGGAAATTTAATTTTTCCGCCAGTTTTAGGTCAACAAGCAGGAGAGAATGTTTGGATTGCTACAATAGGATTCCTTGTAACGGGAGTCGGATTACCCCTACTAGCTGTAACAGCTGTCGCGTTTGTAGAGGGGGACTTGAAAGCGCTATCTTCTAGAGTCCACCCTATATTTGCGTTTATTTTCCCATTGATTAGTTATTTAGCAATTGGACCATTTTTCGCGATTCCTCGTACTGGAGCTGTTTCGTTTGAAATGGGTATGAAGCCGTTTTTATCAGAGGCAATGGTTTCAGAGTGGTACATGCTATTTCTTTTCACAATAGTTTTCTTCGGAATAACGTGGTATTTATCATTAAATCCATCTAAATTAGTGGATTGGTTCGGAAAGTTTCTTACACCATTATTAGTATTAATTGTCGCTGTTATTGTCGGAAAGGCAATTATTGATCCAATTGGAGAGCCAGCTGCGCCGTTAGCTGCTTACAAAGAAAATGCTTTCTTTGGTGGATTTATTCAAGGATATTTAACGATGGATGCAATTAGCGCGCTCGTATTCGGAATTGTCGTTGTACAAGTTATCCGCTCTAAAGGGATAAAAGAGAGTAGTCAAATTGCAAAAATAACAGTAGTATCAGGTATTATTGCTGTACTTGGTTTAACGTTAATTTATTTATCACTTGCTTATCTTGGTTCAACAAGTACATCACTTGGTATCTCAGAAAACGGTGGCCTTATTTTAACGAATGTTGTAAATGAGCTATATGGGACGAGTGGTAAAATTTTATTAGGGCTTGTTATTATACTCGCTTGTTTAACAACTTCTGTTGGGCTAACATCTGCGTGTGCAGGTTTCTTTACAAACTTATTCCCAAAACTTTCGCATAAAACGATTGTAACAATGGTATGTGTATTTAGTTTAATTGTATCTAACCTAGGTTTAACACAATTAATCGCAGTAACATTACCTGTGTTAATGATCATTTATCCAGTTGCAATTGTATTAATCGTACTTTCGTATTTCCATAAGTGGATTGGGAAGCGTAATACAATTTATATTGGAGCTATTTTAGGTGCATTGTTAATTAGTTTCTTTAACGGTTTAGAAAGTGCGAAAATTAAAATTGACGCGATTTCTAATGTACTACAAATGTTACCGTTATATAACGAAGGAATCGGATGGTTAATTCCATCATGTATTGGCGGGATTCTTGGTTTCTTCTTCTATAAATCAAATGAATCAAGTGAATTACAAAAGAAAGGTGCTTAGGCACCTTTCTTTTTTTGAAGGGGATTTTTGCATTTTGTCTAAGTAATAATTGGGGGGAATGATAAATGGCTAATTTTGAAGATTTTTTAAATTTGGATTTGAGAATTGGAACTGTAATACATGCAGAGGAATTTAAAGAAGCGAGAGTACCAGCGATTAAACTAGCAATAGATTTTGGAGAAATCGGGATAAAGCAGTCAAGTGCTCAAATTACGAAAAGGTATATTCCAGAAGATTTAATCGGTCAACAAATCGTTGCTGTTGTAAACTTTCCACCAAAGCGTGTAGCTGGATTCAAATCAGAAGTGCTTGTGCTTGGTGGTGTTCCTGAAGCTGATGATGTTGTGTTACTTCAGCCTAATATGGAATTGCCAAATGGAACAAAAATTAGTTAGGGTGAAGGTAGGGGCTAATATGGATATCGGACGAGAATATTTGCAATGTGCGATTTCGAACTTTAAAGCAACAAAGAAACAAGGGGAACGGGCACTTTCTCAATTATCATATGAACAAATACAATGGTCTTCTCATGAAGAAACAAATAGTATAGCGATTATTATTAAGCATCTGCACGGTAATATGCGTTCTAGATGGACGGATTTTTTAACGTCTGATGGTGAAAAAACAGATCGTAATCGAGATGGTGAATTTGAAGGATGCTATCATTCAAAAGAAGAAACCCTTATAGCTTGGCAAGAAGGATGGAAATATGTTTTTAATACGATGAATACTTTAACGCCGGAACACTTATTGAAGACGGTATACATTCGCGGTGAAGCACATACTGTCATGCAAGCAATTGAAAGGCAAATTTCTCATTATGCATTGCATATTGGTCAGATTATTTACATTGGGAAGATGTTAAAAGAAAATGAGTGGGAATGTTTAAGTATTCCGAGAGGTCAGTCTGCGCGTTATGTAGAGAAAAAACGTTCAACATAATAATAAGAAAGAAACCGATAAAAAATAGGAAAAAAGAAAGTCAGCCAAATAATAGATGGTTCTGTAATCATAAGAATACTGCCAAAAATAAGTCCATATATAATAAGAAAGAAATTGAAAAGTGTATTCACAGGGAGAAATCGTGAGATAAACACTTGCTGTCGTTTAAAACAATCACTGTGAAATAAATAAAAGCGGAAGTACCATGTGGCTGTAATAAGGTCTTTCTTTCTCACAATTCTTTTTTTGCATGTATGACAGATAAATGGTGGTTGCATATCATTACGCTCCATTTTTTATTTTCATAATAATGTGAGACAAAAGTAGGTACAAAGTGTATGTTCCTATATACGCTCCTGCAATAAGGAAAAATGGATTCAGTAAAATTCCATGAATGCTCGTCATGAAAACTAAATCTTGTATTAAAACATCGTATATATTAATGGAAATAATTGTACCAAGTACATATAGTGCCAAGTACGCAGAAATATGTAGCACAATAGAGATTTTTGGTTGCTTAGCGGACAAATAAAAAATGAATGATAGAGCGATTGGTAATATTCCTATTAATAGCTTCAATTCATTTCACCTCATTAACAATATAGCCGAAATTTTAACGGTCTATTCTCTAGGGCTTGTACATAACTTGAAATAGAGAGGTGATAGTATGAATCGGGGCTTTTTTTTTATGAAGTTTACAAATATGCGTAAGTTAGTTTTATTTGTTATTACTACAGTGCTAGCGACTTTTTTTCTTATTAGTCTGATGGTAACCTTTATGAAAGAGACAAAGTCAACGTATTTATATAATTGGTTAAATGAGTTATCGATGAATGGTTACATGTATGTACTTGGAAAAGAGAATCATTATTTTACACAGGAGTACCGAAATTTGAATCAAGATTTTTCAATTTCTTCTTTTCTCTTTTCTATGGCTACAAATATTCGCTTTAATGATGTACGCAGTTTTGTCGGGAAAGAGCTCCCGGGATTTGGTAAGTACGATACAGAAATTGTTATTGCGGGTGAGGGTACAAATTATTCTAACTTACCGATAGAGTCGAGTGTTCCTCTTGAAGAAGTAGTGAAGGAACGGACTAGTGGAACTGGACAAGCACCTAAACAAGATACGAATAAAGAGAAAAAACAGCCGTCCCAAACGACTGGGAAGAGACAAGTTGCGTTTATTTATCATACACATAGCTGGGAATCTTATTTACCTTTACTTAACTTAACGAATGACCCGAATCCGAATAAAGCAACGAGTTCTGTGTCGAATATTTCTATATTAGGAGATCGTTTCCGTGAACAACTAGAAGGTGAAGGGATTGGGGCTACTAACGATAAGAGTGATGTTGGTCAAAAGTTAATAAGTAAAGGTTTAAACAGTAATAGTTCGTATAAAATGTCACGAGAAATTGTGCAGCAAGCTATGGCTGGAAATAAAGATCTTCAATACTTTTTTGATTTGCATCGTGATAGTGCCCGAAAGAATGTAACGACAAAAACAATTGGAGATAAATCATATGCAAAGCTTGCATTTGTAGTAGGGAAAGGAAATAAAAACTATGAAAAAAACTTACAATTAGCGACAGCTTTACATGAGGCGATTAATAAGAAATATCCAGGAGTGAGCCGTGGGGTCATTCAAAAAGGGTTCCAGACAGGAAATGGAATCTATAATCAAGACCTATCAGGACAAGCGATATTAATAGAAGTTGGTGGTGTAGATAATACAGAGGAAGAATTGAATCGATCAATTGATGCACTTGCTAAAGCATTTGGTGAATATTTTTGGCAGGCAGAAAAAGTGAATGGATAAAGTGAAACGTGAATTAGCCAGGACATCTATCGATAATTATTAGCTCACTTCAATCTTGGAAAAACGTAAGTGTAATGCTTGCGTTTTTTCTTTGTAATGGTGAGATGTCACAGAATAGACATAATTTGTCGTTGTTATAGTAATATCGAAATTTGTCAATTTATAGTAGGAGATTTACAAAGGGATTTTCGAGAAAGTAGAGAAAATCTTTTTATAAGGAAAACTTTTTATTATGAAACTGGTAGGGTGATTGAAGTGATTAGAGAGATCGAAATAGAAGATGCAGCATCATTTTTACAATTAAGTAAGCAATTAGATGAAGAAACGAAGTTTATGTTATATGAACCAGGAGAAAGAAAAACTACAGCTGAGCAACAAGAAAAAATAATCGATCGATTTATAGAAAATGAATATGCAACAATATTTGTAGCAGTTGAAGATGAGAGGATAGTAGGTTTTATATTAGTGAATGGAAATAACATTCAAAGAAAGAGACATGTGGCAACCATTGTAATTGGTATTTTGCAAGAGTATAACGGGCGAGGTATTGGGACGAGATTGTTTAAAGAGGTTGAGAAGTGGGCAAAATTACATGATGTATGGCGTTTAGAATTAACAGTAATGGCCCACAATACAAGAGCTCAGACACTATATAAAAAAGCTGGATTTGAGAAAGAAGGTGTCAAAAAAGCTGCTCTTATTATCGATGGAAAGTGCATCGATGAGTATGAAATGGCCAAATTATTAAAATAAGAGGTCGTTATATGAAAAAAAGATGGGCACTACTTGGTATTGTAGCTGCAATAATTATTGTTGGAGTAGCAGGAATCAATTATAAAATGTATAAGGATAAGCAGGCGCGGGAAGTAAGTGTAAATAGCATATTTCCGAAAGCGAAAGAAACGATTGCTAATATGGATGGGGATATTGCGGTAATTAATAATCCGAATTCAATGCTTGTACTTGTAAATAAAAGTAGGCGTTTACCAGATGGGTATAGACCGCCAGATTTAGTTATTCCGAAAGTGCGCTACTCTAGTGAAGGTGATCAAGAAAAGAAAAAGATGAGAAAAGAGGCAGCGAGGGCGCTTGAGGATATGTTTCAGCAGGCTGACAACGAGCGTATTTTTCTTTTTGCAGTTTCTGGATTTAGATCTTTTGATCGACAAAAAGCATTAAATACGATGTATAAAAAACAAGACGGGGAAGCAAAAACAGCAATGTCTAGCGCGGTTCCTGGCACAAGTGAGCATCAAACTGGACTAGCTATGGATATTACGTCTCAATCTGCTAAATTTCAGTTAGAGACAGTTTTTGGGGAAACGAAAGAAGGTCAGTGGCTTTCTGAAAATGCCCATAAATTTGGTTTTGTGGTTCGATACACAAAAGCGAAAGAAACGATTACGGGCTATCGGTATGAACCATGGCACGTAAGGTATGTGGGAAATCCACAAGCTACATATTTGTATGATAATCAACTGACACTTGAAGAAGTAACAGAGTGAACAATTGAGGGGAGAGACGTACAATGACGATGTTATATAAGAAAAAAGTACATGCATATATTACAAGAGAAAAAGAGGGGGTTATGCAATTACTTGTTTTTAAACATCGTGATATACATGAAGCTGGTATTCAAGTGCCAGGGGGAACGGTTGATGAAGGTGAAACGTTAGAAGCTGCTATATTGCGTGAAGTACAGGAAGAATCCGGATTGCGTCATTTATGCATAGAGCGGTTTTTAGCAGATTACATTATACATATGAAAGAAAAACAGGAGTATGAAAAACGCCACTTTTTCCATGTAACTTTACTAACAGATGTAAAGGATACTTGGGAACATATTGTAAGTGCTGGTGAGGAAGATAAAGGATTAGTATTTTGCTATGAATGGGTTGATATTGCAAAATGCCCTGAATTAGCTGGGAAACAAGGTGAGTTTTTACATTTATTAGATGAAGTATACGCATAGTAATGTAAGAGTCTGAAGCGAAGGTTAATCCGTTTCAGACTTTTTTTATTTTTCGGGAAATTAAAGGTGTTTAAATAAGGATATTGAATTTCTTTAAAGGGATATTAATTAAATTAGCTTATGCTTTTGAACAAGCGACAAAGCATAGAAAAATCCCCAACTTATCATGAATAGAATAAACAAAGAGGACAGGAATCCCTGTCCTCTTTGTTTTAGTGATTAAATTGAAATATCGTTCTGCTCTGTCTTATGATATTTTAATAAACTAAAAGATAAACAAGCGGAACATAAAATAAGAATAGAAGCGATGATATAAATTGTACGAACACCGAACATATCAGTAATAATGCCAATGATAAGCATAGATAGTCCAGAGGCTGTTGAAAGAAGTGCGCCATGTGCTGTATACATTTTTGATAATAAAGAAGGGGCGACACTTGATTGTAAAACAGTCGTTTGGGAAATATCTCTAATTTGATAACAGGGTCCCATTAGAACACATAGAAAAAGCGCAATAAATCCGCTGCTTGTCATACCATATAAAAATGTAAGAATGCTAAATATAAGAGAGCCAATCGACATAGATCGTATTAAATTGTTTTGAATATAGGAACTCATTTTCCAGGCTAATAGACCACCGATTAACGTGCCAACATAATAACTTGTATTAATATATCCCCACCATTCTTCGCCCTTATGAAGGATAGTCGTAACGTATGCCATCGTAATAGCACCAATCCATATTGTCCCTGCGAAAGTTTCGATTAAGTCCATATATGTAACGGTACGGAGAGAAGGATTTTGAAATAGGAGTTTCCAACCTTCCAATAAAACAGTACTTTTGGAAGAGGGAGAATCTGCTATTCTTTCAGTATGTATGGAACGTAATGAAAAATGTAATGCAATGCATCCGAAAATCATTAAAATGTTATTAATCATGAGTGTAGAAGTAGCGCCAATGAGAAGAACGACAATACTCGTAAATGAATAAGCAACGGCTTGCACAATTTGTGTTGAAAAGGAAAAGATACTATTTACTTTTACTAATTTTTCTTTCGGTGTAAGGCGCGGAAGAATACCGTATAATAATGGAGCACTCCACCCGCTACATAATGAAATGACAAAAATAAAAGTTAATAGAGCTATAATGTTTGTGGATAAGACCGGGAACAAAATCATTAATAATAGTAAAAAGACTGTTTTCAACCATTGGAGCGTATATAACAGCGTATAAGATGGAAAACGATTTATCATAAGTGGTGCAGAGATGTTAGCAATTAGATTTGTGATAACTTGTAATAATGGAAAAAGAGCAGTAATAGTAGCTGATTTAGTTGCTATATAAATATGAGTTGTAATAATCATTACATATACGATGTCAGCGAGAGTAATGCATATTTTGGAACCTAAATAGTAGATTAGTGACAGGTTTCTCAATAAGAATATCACCTCTATAAAAAATAGTATTTAGTAATTGTAATAATTGTAATTTAAAAATTAAAATTTTTAAAGAATTTAATTTTTTGTCACTTTTTGAAAGGGATTTTCATGTATAATGAAGAATATATTGATATAGTATTATATTAATGATCATTGTAACAGTGAATATGTACAATAGCTTGTAGCAAACGCCCAAGTGTAAGAAAGGGCGGATAAACCATTCTTTTCTTCATATACATATAGAAAATGAGAAAGAAAGTGAGGGTTGCATATGGCTGCTTGGGTAATTTGGTTTATAATAGCTGGTATTTTATTTATCGCGGAAATGTTGTCGATTACATTTTACATGCTTTGGCTTGGAATTGGAGCTGTTGTCGGAGGTCTTATTGCTTTGTTTGCTCCTGATGCACTACTGTTACAAGTTACTGTTGGTGCAATTGTAAGTTTAACTTTGACATTCTTTACGAAAAGAATTTCAAAAAACTTTCGAGAAGCAAAAGGTTTTACTGATACAGTAGATATGCTTGTTGGTAAAAGAGGGATTGTTATGCAAGCGATTACAAATGAAGCGAATGGTATTGTGAAGGTGGATGGAGATACTTGGACAGCTATTGCAGATTCTTCAATTGATGCTGGAGAAAAAGTCGTTGTTATAAAGAGGCATAGTACTATATTACAAGTGAAAAAGGAGAGTGAATAAATATGGTAGCATTAACGTTAACGATTATATTCGCACTAATTGTAGTTACATTTATCGCATTAACAATTAAAATTATTCCTCAGCAAAAAGTTGGGGTTGTTGAAAGATTTGGTAAGTTTCAACGTATAATGCACCCAGGGTTAAATATTTTAATACCAATTGTAGATCGTGTTCGTGTATATCATGACTTACGCATTCAACAAACGAATGTACCACCGCAAAAGGTAATTACGAAAGATAATGTTCAAGTAGAGATTGATACAATTATTTTCTATCAAATTGTTGAACCAGAACTTGCGACATATGGTATTTCAAACTATGAATATGGTGTTCGTAATATTACTTCAGCAACGATGCGTCAAATCATCGGTAAAATGGAACTGGATGAAACGTTATCTGGTCGTGAAAAAATTTCAACAGAAATCCGCTTAGCGCTTGATGAAGCAACAGAAAAATGGGGCGTACGTATTGAACGTGTCGAAGTTGTTGATATTAACCCGCCAAAAGATGTGCAAGCATCAATGGAAAAACAAATGAAGGCTGAGCGTAATAAACGTGCGATTATTTTAGAAGCTGAAGCAGCAAAACAAGATAAAGTCCTTCGCGCTGAAGGGGAAAAGCAAAGTAAAATCTTGATGGCTGAAGGGGATAAAGAAGCGCGTATTCGCGAAGCTGAAGGTATAAAAGAAGCAAAAGAATTAGAAGCACAAGGGGAAGCACGAGCAATTGAAGAAATTGCAAAAGCAGAACAAAATCGTATTGAATTGCTTCGTGAAGCGAATTTGGATGAGCGTATACTTGCTTACAAATCATTTGAATCATTAGCTGAAGTTGCAAAAGGACCAGCAAATAAAGTCTTTATTCCGTCTAATGCAATTGAAACACTTGGTACTCTTGGTGCAATTGGAGAAATATTTAAAGAAAAACAAGCGAAGAAACTACCTTCAAATGATACAGGAAAAGAACAATAAAATTGAGGAAGAGAAATGGTATACCATTTCTCTTTTTTTTGTGCGTATATTCTGAAAAGCTTGTACATATCCATGTATAAAGAAGGTGATGCAGTGAAAAAGTATGCAACTCGAATACATGGGAAGAAACTGATTTCGTTACTCCTTTTATATGCGCTAATAGTAATTATGATAGCGTCGATTTTGACGTCATTTTTACATACAATGAAATCGAATTATGCAAATCAATGGTTTGGAAAAGTATCGATGCAAGGTTTTGTTCAAATGATAGAAAGTGAGAATCGCTATTACGGATTTGATTATTTTAAGAAGAATAAAAGAGAGTCAGTTGGGAATTTAATGTTCTCTATCGCGACAGATTTGAAAATTAAAGATTTAAGAACATTCGTCGGTAAAGAAGTACCTGGTATGTCAAAGTATTATTCTAATATTATCGTAGCTGGGGAAGGGACAAACTTGACGAATATCCCAAATGAATCTAGTGTACCGATTGAAGAAGTAACGAAAGAACGGGAAATAGCAAAAGATAAAGTTACAGAAGCGGAAAAGAATAATCCGGTTCAGAAAAAGAACGGAGCGAAAAAAGGTGAAAGTGCAGTATATATTTATCATACACATAGCTGGGAATCCTTCTTTCCATTATTACCAGGGGCAACTGATCCATCTAGCCCAGATGTAAATGTGTCTTTACTAGGGAAACGTATGAAAGAGCAACTTGAAGGACAAGGAATTCCGGTAGTTCATGATAAAACGAATATGGGTGATTTATTAGCGAGTAAAAAGTGGGTATGGTATCAGTCATATAAAGCGTCTCATGAATATGTAAAAGAAGCATTAGCACAAAATAATAAAATTGCGTTTCCGATTGATATACACCGTGACGATCAGCGTAAGAAAGTAACAACAAAAGTAATTAACGGAAAATCGTATGCAAGATTATATTTTATAATTGGGATGGAAAATGAAGGCCGTGCTGAAAATGAAAAAATTGCAAGAGCAATCAATAGTTATTTAGATGAAAACTATTACGGATTAAGTAGAGGGATTTTTCCAAAGTATAAAAAAGATGGAAATGGCGTTTATAACCAAGATTTATCGAAAAATGCGATGTTAATTGAAGTTGGTGGTGTTGATAATACGTTAGATGAATTATATAACACAATTGATGTGTTAACAGAAGCGTTTAGTAAATATTATTGGAATGATGCGGAAAAAGTGAATGGATGAGGGACGGGAGACCGTTCCTTTTTTATTTTGGAATCTTAAAATGTGATATAATGGAATTTTATGAATGTTAAATAAAGGGAGAGAGAAACATGCAAATACTACTAATACGCCACGGAGAATCAGAAGCTGATATTTTACATGTGCATGAAGGTCGAGCTGATTTTGAGTTAACTGACAAAGGGAGACAACAAGTACAAAGACTTGTACAGAAAGTGAAAAAAGATTTTGCACCAGATTTCATTTGGGCAAGCACATTAAAACGCGCTCGTGAAACGGGTGAAACATTAGCAGAAGCAATTGGTTGTCCAATTCAATTAGAAGAGGAATTAATGGAGTTTAATAATGGAGTGCAAGCAGGCTTATCATTTGAAGAAGCAAAGAAATATCCAGAGCCAAAGTTTCTTCATGATCGTTTTGAAAACGGGGAATCGTTTATTGAGTTTCGAATGAGAATAGAAGGAATCTTTTCTAAAATCTTGACAGAGAATACATATGACCGAATTGCAATTGTTGCCCATGGGGGCGTAATTAATAGTCTATTACGTGCATTTTTCAAAATGCCAATTTCAATGGACTACTATTTCAAAATGGGAGATACGGGAATAAGTTTAATTGAAATTGAGGGTGAACAAAAAACGGTGCATTTCATTAATGATACGAATCATTTGGACGGGATGTAAAGACTTATGTACAAAGTTGTATTTTTCGATGTTGACGGTACGTTATTAAGTGAGATTGATAGAAGCATGCACGAAAGTACAAAAGAAGCGGTACAAAGATTAATAGATAAAGGAATTCACGTAGTTGTTACAACTGGAAGACCATATAGTTTATGCTCACAATTTAAGGAACTAGGTATAAATACGTTTATTTCAGCAAATGGTGCACATATAAAATGTGGGAAAGAAGTTATACATAAATCAGTACTTTCAAGCGAAATCGTTCATGATATTTCAAATTTTGCTGAATTACATGGTCACAGTGTTTCTTACTTTACAGAAGAATTTGCAATGAATAATATTGCTTCCAAAGATGAACGTGTCATGCGAGCGTTAAATGAAACCTTAAATTTAGAGCAGTATCCTGACAAAGTTAGAAACTTATCAGATGAGATGTATTGCATATGTCTGTATGCTGATGATACAGAAGCTCAAAAATTCATTGAAAGATATCCAGCACTTACGTTTGAGCGTTTTCATGGTTACGTTATAAATGTATTGGAAGATAGTAAAGTATCGAAGCTAACTGCAATTCAAAAAGTATTGGAACATTTAAACATTAGTAAATTAGAAGCCATTGCTTTTGGGGATGGTGGAAATGATATTGAGATGTTGCAGTATGTAGGATTAGGAGTTGCGATGGGAAATGGTGGAGAGGAGTTGAAGAGAAGGGCTGATTTCGTTACAACGAAGGCGAGTGAAGGCGGAATTTCTTATGCCTTAAAGAAGTTGCGCATTATTTAAAACTAATAGTTAGTGAGTGTGAAAAATCCTGTTTTAATAATAGGATTTTTTGTTTAACAATGTGCTTGCAATAAAAGGAAAAATATGAGTATAATGAGAAAGTGATTAGGTAAGCTAATTAATTAGTGGGAAAGGAGAGTGAAGATGAATGGATTCAAGAAAAGACTCTCTTCCTTTAGGGATTGAGCCGTACGCAGAGTTAATCAAAAAGACAGCATCAGCGGATACGGATCAAATTGCAGCAAAACTTGGTTTGTTAATGTTATGGACGTCTGATAATGTTCTTGATGCTGTTGACGTAGATTTAGCTCCGCTTGGTATTTCAGAGAGTAAATTAGATTTTTTACTATTGTTTATTTTGCGTGAAATGGAAGCGAATGGGGAAGAGGTGAACATGAGTCCTTCGGATATTGCGAGTCGATTAGGGATTACACGTGCTTCTGTCACTGGCTTATTAGATTGGATGGAGAAACGAGAGTTAATCGTAAGATTCCACCATTCTGAAGATCGAAGAAGATTAAAGGTGAAAATTACTCCGAAAGGAAAAGAACTAGTTACACATTCTTTACCAACTTTTTGGTTATCTTGCGCTTCGTTAGTTGATGGCTTTAATCAAGAAGAGCGTCAAGTTTTAGAAAAGCTATTAAATAAAATGCAAGCAACTATGCAGGTGAAATTAGGAGAAGGTAGGTAAATAAGTTGATTATGAAGATCAACTTATTTATTTGGACACATAATTAGTTTGCCTTATTATATGTTTAACTAACTTTATGTACGGTAATAATTTTTGCTATGTAATTAAAATAAGAGTTAAAGGAATGCTATTTTAGTGATTTAGAGATTTTAAACTAATAAAAACAAATCGTAATAAGGGAGAGAGTTTATGATGGAAATAGGAAAGGAAGTAAATAGTGAAAAGAATTATACAATAATGACAGCTGTATTATGTTGGTCCGGTATGGTAGTTATGTCTAGCCTATATGTAACAATACCTTTAATCGCTCTATTTTCAAACATTTTTAATACGTCATTAACACACTCGGCAGCTACAGGAAGTATATTTTCTGTTGGCTTTGCTATAGGGTGTTTGTTATTTGGGGCAATCTCTGATAAATATGGACGAAAAAAAGTGATTTTTATTGGATTGCTTGCACTGTCGATAGTTTCTTTTTGCTTAGGGTTTGTAGATAGTTTATTTTGGCTTGTTATTTTTAGAGGTATACAGGGGATAGCCGCAGCTACATTTTCTCCAGTAGCGTTAGCCTACGTTGTAGAAATGTTCCCAGTAGAAAAAAGGGTTACAACAATAGGGTTTGTTAGTACCGGTTTTTTAGTAGCTGGAATTGTAGGGCAGGTAATAAGTACTGCTGTTAGTCAGCATTTTGGATGGCATATGGTTTTCTTTCTTCTTAGCATTGTCTATATAAGTACTGCTATATGGATTTATTATTCTCTTCCGAAAGGAGAGACGTCTCAATCCTATACTGATATTTTGGGACCAATTAAACAGATGGGTAAAGTTTTTACAAATAAAAGCTTAGTATTAAGCTATATAATTGCATTCGTTTTATTAATGGCTTTTGTTAATATGTATACTGTTTTAGGGAATTATTTGAGCTCCCCTACTTACAATTTAACTGCAGAACAAATCCTTTATTTTCGCTTAGCAGGGCTGTTTGGTATGTTGCTGTCACCACTTGCAGGTCGTTTAACAAAGAGGTTTGAAGTAAGGAAAGTTCTTCAAGGAGGATTGTTGATTGCTATTTTTAGTCTAAGTTCAATGGGCTTTGTTTCGTATCTATCTCTACTTGTAATGATGAGTGTCTGTTTTGTAATAGGTATTGCTATATCCGTTCCGTCTTTAGTTTCTCTTGTAGGTCAATTAGGAGGGAGAGCAAGGGGAATAGCAGTATCTATTTATACTTTTATTTTATTTTTAGGTACTAGTATAGGACCTATCATTTCTATTTATCTTATGAAAATAGGAGGTTATGCTCAAACATTTATTTTATTAGGAATGATACTTTTTATTGGTTTTGTAGCTTCTCTATTTATAATTAATGAATGAGTGGAAAATCACTCAAATAAAGGAATGCGAGGATCTTTCATATGCTCGCATAATAAAATATAAATTTGTCCACGATGATGATAAAAGTGTGCAACGATTTCAAGTAACCATTCAAAGCGCGAATAAGAAATACCCCAATAGGCAGTCATAACTTCTGCTAATTCTATTTGGGAGTAGGAAAGAAATGTTTTAGAGAGAAGGTTGTAACCTTCAATCACCGTTTGTTGCATGTGAGCAACTGTTACGGGGGTACGTTCTATATAAAAGGTATGTAATTCTTTTTCTGGAATACCATTTAAAATGAGTAAATCAGCATGACAAATAAGAGAAAGATGTGCACACATTTCAAATAATGATCGTTTTGAGTGAATCGGTTGTATTTTTAAATCGTTTTCACTATATTGGTTAAGCATATCAATAGAAGTATCAATAGCAACTTTTAGTTGATGCAATGCAGATTGAACAAACATTGTAATTCTCCTCGTCTCCGTATATAATAGTTTCTTGAGGATATTATATCATACTCAAAATTCCGAAAATTCTAGTAGTTTGACTAGCATAATGAAAAGTATTATATTGTAAAAGGTCATATGAAACGTGAAATAGAATGGAATGCAATTATTGAGTTAGGAGTTAGACCAATGAGTTTGAAATATGGAAGAGATACAATTGTAGAAATTGACTTAAATGCTGTAAAACATAATGTAAAAGAATTTAAAAAACATGTAAATGATGAAGAAATTAAGATGATGGCTGCTGTAAAAGCGAATGGGTATGGCCATGGGGCAGTTGAAGTTGCCAAAGCTGCAATTGAAGCAGGAATACATCAACTTGCAGTTGCATTTGTAGATGAAGCAATAGAATTAAGAGAAGCAGGAATTACTGTGCCGATTTTAATTTTAGGATACACACCAGTAGCGGCTGTAGAAGATGTAATTCAATATGACGTTATGATGACTGTTTATAGAGTAGAAGATTTACATGGTATAAATGAAATTGCAAACCGTCTTCAAAAGAAAGTACAAATTCAAGTGAAAATTGATACAGGAATGAGTCGTATCGGTTTACAAGAAGAAGAAGTTAAACCATTTTTAGAAGAATTAAACCGTATGGAGTATGTAGAGGTAGTAGGGATATTTACGCATTACTCTACGGCAGATGAAATCGATAAATCATATACGAATATGCAAACAAGTTTATTTGAAAAAGCTGTTAATACAGCGAAAGAATTAGGAATTCAAATACCATATATTCATAGTTCAAATAGTGCGGGATCAATGGAATTAAGTAACACATTTCAAAATATGGTACGCGTTGGAATAGGAGTGTACGGTATGTATCCGTCAAAAGAAGTGGATCATTCAGTCGTTTCTTTACAGCCTGCGTTGTCGTTAAAATCAAAAGTAGCTCATATTAAACATGCGAAGAAGAATCGTGGTGTAAGTTATGGGAATACGTATGTAACAACTGGTGAAGAATGGATTGCGACTGTACCAATTGGTTATGCTGATGGTTATAATCGTCAATTATCTAATAAAGGCTATGCGTTAATTAACGGGGTTCGAGTACCTGTTATTGGCCGTGTTTGTATGGACCAGTTAATGTTGGATGTTTCAAAAGCGATGCCAGTACAAGTAGGAGACGAAGTAGTATTCTACGGTAAACAAGGTGAAGAAAATATCGCAGTAGAAGAAATAGCGGATATGTTAGGTACAATAAACTATGAAGTTACATGTATGCTAGATAGAAGAATTCCGCGTGTCTATAAAGAAAATGACGAAACAACTGCAGTTGTAAATATATTAAGAAAAAACTGAATCATTTCGATTCAGTTTTTTTATTCATATCAAATGCGAATATACCCTCGTTATGTAATACGGAGTAAACTTTGTGAAACACACTTTTTAGTTCATCTAAATTAAACTATCACCGGCAGAGATGACCAGTCCCGCAACAAAGATCTAATATACGAGAGTAGGGAAGAGCATCTTGTAAAACGAGGCTGGGTAGGAGGATTCAACAAAATGTCTCCAATGTTTATTATAGATGTTTGCTAAAATATCATAATTAGAATAAATTGTTTTTTTAACATATGTATTCACCTAAAAATTCATTAAATTATAATAGTCATGCCTCGTTTTAATTTCAAAACCACATTGTGTATATAGTTTTAAAGCGTGGATATTTTTTGTTTCGACGTCTAATTCAATTGTTGAAACTCCTTCTGTAATAAGGGTATGTACTATATTACAAAGAATATCTTTTCCGTATCCTTTACCTTGATAAGAAGGATGAACGGCGAATCCTGATAGTGTAGTAGATTGCTCTTGTTTAGAAACTGTAATTGTTCCTATCACTTTTTCAGCAATAAGGGCACTGTAAACTTGATGGGAAGATGAAGTCATCATTTTTTGTAACCATGTAGTCGTATTTTCTACTGAATCACCAAAAGCTTTACTAGAAATTTTAATAAGATCAAGAAGTGATTCTGAAGTTGCAAGAGTAAGCTGTATATTATTATCTGTTGTTTTTTGAATTTCGTTTGTTTTGCACTCCATACTATATTCACTATATAAATATGGTAACTTCATATGTTTTACAAATTCATTCCCAGAAATAGAATCCCCATTAATAATAAGAAGAGCTTCATCTGTCTCTCTATTTTGTATTTCTTTCATTGCAGTTTGTAAAAGGATAGTTCCGAAACGTTGTTTTCTAAAATGAGGATGTACAAAGCCTATTAGTTCAAGCTTTGTTGGTCTTTCGAAATCATACATATTTAAAGCGCCAATTAATTGAGTACCGTTATAAAGAAGAAAATCGTTTATATAATCTTCATTTCGATTTTTTAAAAAGTTGATATGTAAATCTGAAGAGTAATCAAGATTGTCTTGTTGCCCACAAATATAAGCCAAATCCTTCATTTGCTGTATTTCACTTTCTGTTACAGAACGCTTTTTCTGAATATCCATTGTATACTCCCTCTCATTCGTATTTAAAAATAGGATGGGTGACTTAACCATTTTTTAAATTCCACATTACCTTGCACAGATAACAGTCGGTATAAATAACGATAAGGCTGTCTATATTCTTCTAAGTGAGGAATAGACATAATTGTTTCGTAACCACTTTTAAAGGCATGCGCTTCTTTTTCTGTAAATTCCATAAATTCATTATATAACAGATGATGTGTTATGAGGATAAAGATAAAAAGATAGACAGCATACTTACATTTATAGTGAAAACTCATTAAAAATATTATATTTCTCTATTTTTGTATGAATTGTCTAAAAATAATAGTGGTAATACTTGAATGTAAGACTCGTATCTTTAAATTTATGAAGAGTAAAAGTAAGCATTCATTTATAAGATTGTGAATCACAATAATGTAGACTATAGAAAATATTTCTCAATAATAAAATGAAGAGAAAAGCATGAAGAAGTAGAATGCATTCATTTATAATAGACTTAAATTAATTAATATAATTAATTGTTAATTTTATTATGTTAATTGGATAGGAGAGAATGTTATGGCAAATGTACTCGTAATAAATTTTCCTGGGGAAGGTCATATTAATCCGACTTTAGCTATTGTAAGTGAGTTAATTCAGCGAGGGGAAACAGTTGTTTCTTATTGTATTGAAGATTATAGAAAGAAGGTTGAAGCAACAGGTGCGGAATTCCGAGTGTTTGAGAATTTTCTCTCTCAAATTAATATTATGGAACGAGTAAATGAAGGTGGGAGTCCTTTGACGATGCTATCTCATATGATTGAAGCATCAGAGCGTATTGTTACTCAAATTGTAGAAGAAACAAAAGAGGAAAAATATGATTATTTAATATATGATAATCATTTTCCAGTAGGACGTATTATAGCGAATATTTTACAATTACCAAGCGTTTCATCCTGTACAACGTTTGCTGTTAATCAGTACATTAATTTTCATGATGAGCAAGAATCGAGACAAGTAGATGAAATGGATCCATTATATCAATCTTGTTTAGCGGGAATGGAAAGATGGAATAAGCAGTATGGAATGAAATGTAATAGTATGTATGATATTATGAACCATCCTGGTGATATTACGATTGTATATACTTCAAAAGAATATCAGCCACGTTCAGAGGTATTTGATGAATCGTATAAATTTGTAGGTCCATCAATTGCTACTCGAAAAGAAGTGGGGAGTTTTCCTACCGAAGATTTAAAAAATGAAAAAGTGATTTTCATTTCTATGGGAACAGTTTTTAATGAACAACCTGCTTTGTATGAAAAATGTTTTGAAGCGTTTAAAGATGTTGATGCGACAGTCGTATTAGTCGTTGGTAAGAAGATAAATATAAGTCAATTTGAAAATATCCCGAAAAACTTTAAGTTGTATAATTATGTCCCGCAATTAGAAGTTTTACAGCATGCTGATGTATTCGTGACACATGGTGGTATGAATAGTTCGAGTGAAGCGTTATATTACGGTGTTCCATTAGTTGTAATTCCGGTAACAGGAGATCAGCCATTCGTTGCAAAACGATTGACTGAAGTAGGGGCAGGCATAACACTTAATCGTAACGAGTTAACTTCTGAATTGTTACGTGAGACTGTAAAGAAAGTAATGGATGATGTGACGTTTAAGGAAAATAGTCTTAAAGTGGGAGAATCGCTTAGAAATGCTGGTGGATATCAAAGGGCAGTTGAGGAAATATTCAAATTAAAAATGAAGCCGTACGTAAAGATTAAATAGATGTTAAAAACACACTTACTTTTAATTTGTAAGTGTGTTTTTAGTATTACGCGTTACATGTATTACATAAAAATAGCGATAAAGGTGAAACTTTTCTGTATATAAATCGATACCTTTGAATTAGTAGTAAAATTACGTTAAAATAATACTAAGAAAATATATAAGTTTTGGGGGTAATGAATGAAGAAAGTATTTGAATACGTATTATTAACAATTGGCTCAATTATAGTAGCAGGTTCATTAGAGCTTATTTTAGCACCTAATGGATTAGTAGATGGCGGGGTAACGGCTATTGCTATTATGGCAAATAAAGTCGCAGGATTGCCGCTTTATGGTGTGTTCTTAGGAATTAATATCCCAATTTTATTATTTACTGCAAAAGTAATGGGAAAGAAGTTTTTTATCCGTACATCTTATGCGAATGTAGTTACAACACTCGGATTAATTTATTTAAAACCATTTCCAGCAATTACGACTTCTGAGTTATTAATTGTACTTTATGGTGGAGTACTGTTTGGAATTGGTGTTGGGATTGTTGTTAAAATGGGTGGAGCAATTGACGGTTCAGAAATGTTAGCAGTTTGGATGAATAAACACTTTAATGTACCGATTAGTACATTTTTACTTGCAGTAAATGCAGTTATTTTCATCTTTGTTGCTATTTTATTTTCAATCGAACAAGCGATGTTCTCGTTAGCAATTTTCTATATTGTTACGAAGATGATTGATTTTATACTAGATGGTATTAATCAAGGTAAGAGCGTTATGATTATTTCTAGTAAGAATAAAGAAATAGGCGATTTACTTATGAAAGAATTGCAACTATCTGTTACGTATCTACATGGAGAAGGTGGTTTTTTAGGGGAGCATAAGAGAATCATTTATTGCATTACAAACCGATTCATTTATCCGAAAATGAAAGATCTCGTTCTCTCTGTAGATCCAACCGCTATAATTGAAGCTTCCTATTCAACAGAAACGACTGGTGTGAAACGTCCGGGAAGGAAAGCTAGGTCAGGTGAATAACTAGAAGAAGGCTGTCCAAAAAGTTATTTTGGAACAGCCTTCTTTTTTATTTTGTTGAATTGTTAACATGTTACAAGTTAAATCTACTGTTAACAAGTTTCCTTGCAACTAGGAAACCAAGCGTCTTTCAATAATGTAGCCAACGTTTCAATTTTATTTTCCGGAATACTACCAAAGCCGAGTAATACGTATGATTCCTTACGTAAATCATTCACGAAATCATATGGAGAAAGTGGGTATAATTTAACGCTTTGTTTTTTAGCGGATTCAATCAGTTCATTTTCATTCATACTGTTATTTACACATAAAACAATATGAAGTCCGGACTGTTCGCCAAGAATTTGAACATTAGCCCCCATTTCTTTCGTAATGGATTTTACTAACGTATGATGTTTTCTTTTATATAGTGTACGACTCCGATTAAGGTGACGTTCCCAATTCCCGTTTTGTATAAAGTTAGCAAAAGCAAGTTGTTGTATTGTAGCGACTGTTTGTTTGAAAATTCCATGCAGTTCTTGATATGTTTTTAAAAGATGTGGTGGTAAAACAATATATCCCATTCGTAAAGAAGGTAAAAAAGATTTTGAGAAAGTTCCCATATAAATAACGCGTTCATTTGAATCAAGACTTTGTAAAGAAGGAATTGGCTTACCAGCGTAGCGAAACTCTCCGTCATAGTCATCTTCAATAATGTATCCATTGCAATCATTAGCCCACTTTAACAATTCTAATCTTCTAGATAAAGGCATAATAATCCCGAGTGGAAATTGGTGTGATGGTGTAACGTATGCGACATTGGAATTTGTATTGTATAAACTAGAAATATCAATCCCTTTTTCATCCAATGGTATGGGATGAATTTGTCTATCACAGCTTTTAATAATTGCGTGTATACGGTGAAATCCAGGGTTTTCAATGCCGTATTCTTTTGTAGGGCCAAGCAGTTGAAGTAGTAGCCAGAGAAGTGGCTGTGTTCCGGCGCCGATCACAATTTGATCAGGTGAAGAATGTACACCGCGAGAATGATATAAATATGTTGATATATGCTCTCGAAGAGCGAATTCACCTTGAGGATCTTCTTTAGCAAATAGTGCATTTTCGTATGTAAGTATGGATTCTTGTAATGCTCGTTTCCAATTTGTAATCGGAAATGCATTTTGATCAATAAGCCCTTGGCTACAATCATATTCAAATTTTTCTTCTATTAAATTGTTCGTCTTCTTTGCTGCATTTCGTTTTTTATTTGGGATAACGTCAATATCGAAATTTGCTACAAAAATACCACGTTTCGGTTTACTTTCTGCATAACCTTCAGCTAATAACTGTTGATAAGCTGATTCAACAGTAATGCGGCTAATATTAAGTTGTGATGCTAAATTTCTGTGTGAGGGTAGCCGTGTGCCAACAGAAATAGTCCCTTGTATAATTTCAGCTTTTATATATTCGTAAATTTGCAAGTAAATAGGTGTGTTACTTTGTAATTGCAATGGGATAGTAAAATCCATATAAAACTCTCCTTTAAAACTGGCCTTATAAAAAACACTTAAACTGCCACTTAAGTAAAGGGCAGTTGCTTTCTATAATAATGATATAACATTTAGAAAATTATTTAAATAGTTAAGGGAGAGTTAAAAATGAATGTTAAAGAAGTAGTAACAGAAGAGCAATTACATGAAGTATTACCTGTTTTACAGCAATTAAGAACGAAACTTTCAAAAGAGGAAACAAGCTCTTTATTTCGAAATATGAAAGAAGAAAATTATAAACTATTTTCGTTGCGTAATGAGGATGATGAAGTTGTTAGCCTTGCAGGTGTAGCAATTTGTACGAACTTTTATAATAAGAAACACGTTTTCGTATATGACCTTGTAACAGCAGAAGCACATCGTTCAAAAAGACATGGGAAAGTATTACTTTCGTATATAGAGAACTGGGGAAAGGAAAACGAATGTGAGTCTATCGTCCTCACGTCAGCATTTTCAAGAATTGATGCTCATCGTTTTTATGAAAGAGAAGGGTATGATAAGGTGAGTTATTCTTTTCATAAAGAATTATAAAAAATAAGAAGAAGTTGTCCCGCAAAAATTGGGAACAGCTTCTTCTTATTTTTTAAGTTATTATTAAACCGTAAATAGGTTGTAAGTTATGGTATATGTATTTGAAAAGGTTATATAGTGTATTTTGTCGAATTGTTTTAATTTAATAAAGAGAATGATTGGAGCGCTTATACTTGAAAAAAATAAAGAAACTATCAATCCCTAATGATGCTAGAGTTATCGTCATATCTGATATTCATGGAGAATTAAATCTTTTAAAAGAAGCACTACATAAAGTTAACTTTAAAGATGAAGATTATTTAATTATTAATGGAGATCTTTGCGAGAAAGGACGAGATAGCGTAGGCGTAGTAAACTACGTTATGAATCTTGTAAAGAACAATTCAAAGGTTCACGTTGTTGAAGGGAATTGTGAAGTTTTAGTTGATGCTCTTCTAAATGAAAATCCTGATCTTATTAATTATTTATGTATGAGAAAGCACTCGATTTTTAATGAATGGCTAGAGCGATTAGGTTTTTCAGTTCATGAGGGCACTTCAATTCGTGAAGTGAAAGAAGCATTGTTAAGTGAATTTTCACAAGAACTATATTGGCTAACAGAGTTGCCAACAGCGATTGAAACAGAAGATTATATTTTTGTGCATGCCGGTCTAGAAGATAGAGTAGATTGGAAAGAAACAGAGCGCAAAAATGCGATAGCAATGCCACAGTTTTTTAATAAATCACATAAAGCAAATAAGTATGTAATAGTTGGTCATTGGCCTGTCGTGAACTATTCTGAAGAAGCACCGTCTAACAATCCAGTTATTGATAAGGAGAAAAAAATTATTGCAATTGATGGAGGAAATGCAATTAAAGAAGCAGGGCAATTAAACGTATTTATTATTCAGAGGAAACAAACCGGCGATACGTTTTCTTATACATATGTAGACTATTTTCCAGAGTACGAAGTAATAGCGGATTTTAATGCGAATTCAGAAATGCAGGGCGGAGTGACATATCCGTATTATTACATAGAGCCTATCGAGAAGATGCAAGATTACACCGTATGTAAACAAAAGGAAACGAATAATTTACTCACTGTAAAAAATGAATATATGAAACAACTTGAGTCAGGTGAATATACAGTGAAAACCGATATTTCTTGTGCGCAAATAAGCGTTAGGAAGGGAGATATCGTTTCTCTCATTGATGATAGCTGTTCAGGATATGATTTAATTAAAAAAGATGGCGTAGAGGGTTGGATAGGGAAAGGGATTTTAGTTGAGATAGAAAAAGTGAAAAATAAAACATTAAGCTGAAATAGGAGGGGTATAACCTCCTATTTTTTTAAAGGAGTAGATTGCTTGCTGTCTTTAATAAGTAAATAAATCGTACTCGGCAGAATGATAAGCGTCATTCCTAAAAGAATTGCTAGTATAGCATAACCTCTATAGGGAGCAGAAACGATAAAAGGAAGTATCGCTAAAAAAATACCTGCTATCATCATTGAAATACTACTAATATTTGAAGCTCTTTTTTCAAGGTACTTATCATTCCATTCTAATGAAACGGTTGATTTAGTCGTATCAATTTTGGAACTGAAATAACCTATTAATATAAATAAAAGCCCTAATGCTAAAAATATGAAATGATCAAGAGGAAGTGAAAAGCCAAGAGCGATGAGGGAGATGACAATATCGACAAAAAATAAGAATAGTAACATTGTGTTGCCGATCCAATGGAGAAATTTCTGGTTACTCGCTGCTTTAGATAAAGCTAAAAATACAAAGAATAAGAAGGAACATATAATTATATTTACGATTACAAAAGTGCTTTTATCCATTGTTGATGTAGGCGTTCCATTAAAGTCCCATTTCGTAACAATATTTGATGGTAAGAAGAACTGTAGAATAATATTTGTCGTAACAATAGTGAGAAATAAAGCAATACTAAATCGATTCTTCACTGAATCACCAGCGTTCTAAATCAATAATTGGTATCTAATAACGAAATTATACAATATAATAAATGATATTAGTTTTGATTTTTCTGAAAAAATATTATAATTATATATGAAATAAAGAGGAATGCAGGAGGGAATTATGCAAAACGTTGTATTAAAGGGGAAGAAAGTTACAATTCGTACAATAGAAGAATCGGATATAAAAACATTATGGAATATCATATTTAAAGAAGAAAGCCCAGAATGGAAGAAATGGGATGCGCCATATTTCCCGTTCTCAATGCAAGAATACGCTTCCTATAAAGAGAAGATGCAAACTCGTTTGCAAGAAGAACCACTGTCAAATTTAATTATAGAAAATAACGGTCAAATTATAGGGACGGTCGGATTTTATTGGGAGCATAAACCGACGCGTTGGTTGGAGATGGGGATTGTTATTTATAATCCAACTTACTGGAATGGTGGCTACGGTACAGAAGCGTTAACGTTATATCGAGATTTATTATTTGAAAAGATGGAGATTGGTAGAGTAGGGCTCACGACTTGGTCTGGTAATGAACGAATGATGAAAGTAGCGGAGAAAATAGGAATGAGCTTAGAAGGTAGAATGCGAAAGTGTCGTTATTATAACGGAACATACTATGATTCTATTCGAATGGGCATGATTCGTGAAGAATGGGAAGCGCTATGTGTAACGAAGGGGTGAGAAAGATTGTACGCTATTATTGCTACATTTGATCGTGTGTTTACTCATAAAATTACAGAACTGCAAAATGAATTAACAAATGTAATTGGAACAAATCAACTAGCTGGAGTAGAACCTCATATTACGTTAGCTGATTATAATGAGTTAGATGTCCATTTGTATACGGAGAAACTAGGGGAGTTTGTAGCTATTCAAGAAAATATGGATGCAGTAACTTTTCCTTCTATTGGAATTTTTCCTACTAATGGAACGGTCTTTCTAGCGCCGACTGTTATCGATGAATTGTTAAAACTTCATCATTCTTATCATGATTATTTTAAAACTTTTCATGACAACCCAAATTCATATTACGTACCGGGAAAATGGGTTCCGCATTGTACAATTGCAAATAGATTACATACAAAGCAGTTTTTAAGTGTAATGGAATATATTTATGGGAAATTTGATTTTGCAACAGCTTCAATTGAGAAATTAAAATTAATTAAGGTGAATTATGAAAATGGTTCTGCCATTTCTTCTAGTATATTAGCAGAATATAATTTAAAGAGAATGGAGACATCGAGATGACATATATAATTAGAGAAATGAAGCAAGAGGACATTCATGCTGTACAATCAGTAGCAAAAATAGCTTGGCATGATACATACGAAGGCATTATTCCAAGAGAAATTCAAGATAGTTTTTTAGATGAGGCATACTCTGATGAAAAAATGAAATATCGTCTTAAAAATACACATTTATTCGTTGCGGAAGAAGAGGGTAAAGTAATAGGGTTTGCAAACTTTTCACCTGTTAGACTACAAAACGAAGCAGAATTAGGTGCGATTTATTTGTTACCAGATCAGCAAGGAAAAGGGATCGGAAGTGCTTTATTACAAAGAGGGATTAAAGCATTAAATGGGATACGGAAATTGTACATACATGTAGAAGCAGCAAATGAAAAAGGAAAACGCTTTTATGAAGCGAAAGGTTTTGCTGAATTAGAGCAATTTGAAGAAGACTTTGAAGGACATATGATGCAGACAGTAAGGATGGTTTTATACGTATAAGGAGGACTAGTAATGAAAATTTTTGATTTTAGTGAAAAAGTAGGAAAGCACCTATCAGTATTTCAATCTAATTTCATCATGTCAAAAATATTAAACCATCAAGGAAATATACATATCGGTGCTATGCATTTACACGAGAATGGAATCATCGGTAATCATGAAGCAGTTGTATCTCAACTGCTTCTTATTGTGGACGGGACAGGATATGTATGTGGAGTAAATAAAGAAAAGATAAAGATAGAGGCGGGACAAGCTGTGTTTTGGGAAAAGGGAGAGCTCCATGAAACAAGTACAGAACACGGATTAACGGCAATTGTTATGGAAGCGGAGAATCTTGAACAAGCGATAGTAATGCCTATTATTCAAGGGGAGTTGTGAAAAATGATAATTAAGGCGAATCAAGAAGATAGCAATGAAATATTAAAATATGCGGCTCAATCGCTTTTTGAAGGGACGAGAGGGAATTGTCAATTAAGTACCGAGAAAGCAATTGAGATTACAAAGCCGATTGTAGAAAAAGGAGCATACTATTTAATTATTAAAGAAGAAAATAAAGTAATGGGATGGATATTAATAGGGGAAAATACAGACTATTTTTCTCGTGAAAAACTTGGATTTATATATGAATTGTACGTTTTCCCAAAATATCGCGGGAGAGGATTATCGCGAGAACTGATGGAAGCTGGTATTAAGGAATTACAGGAGAAGTATTCAGAAATTCGGTTGAATGTATTTGCTGGGAATTTTGCAAAAGAGATGTACGAAGAGTTTGGGTTTGTTGAAAGGCAGGTAATTATGACTTTGAAGTGAGTATTATAGTCTGAATGGGAGAAAATAATGATTTAGTGGCTACTTTCTCGCTGGGATTTAAAGTGAATAAGTCCTTATAAATATATAAAATAGATGGTTTGCCTTTATTTTATAGTAGATTTATAGAGTGTGCTTAAAAAATAAATAAATTAGTATTATACAATATATCGTTATTATAGTAAAAGAGAAATTTTGGAAAAATATCATTTTTTTGTTTAGAAATTTTTAAATTATTGATATAATCAATTTGTAGAATTGATTATTGGTTAATTTTACTATTTTTTAATTTTAAGGGGGATTTAATAATGGCAGGACAAATTCGTATGTCACCAGAGGAGCTTAAATCGAAAGCGACTCGATATGGACAAGGTGCAAATCAAATTGAGGACATTTTACGTCAACTACAAAACTTACAAAATGAATTAAGAGGAGAATGGGAAGGTCGTGCTTTCGAAGGTTTTGACCAACAGTTCAATCAATTAAAGCCAAAAGTACAAAACTTCGCACAGCTATTACAAGAAATTAATATGCAGCTTAATAAAACTGCAGAAGCTGTTGCTAGACATGACGAAGATCTTTCTCGTAATTTCGGTCTACAATAAGACAGATAAAAAGAAATATATAATTTAGCCATGCAACCATACGTTGTATGGCTAAATTACTTTAAAACTAGAGTAAGATACGAAGTCTTTCATTAGATAGACTCGCAGTCGCAGGAGTGATAAGTAGTGAAAAAGTTCAAATGGAGCATCTTGTTGTTTATTATTTTAGCTCTTGTACTATCAACAGGGGTCTCCTATTTAGCATTAAATCAAAATGTTAAGAAAGCTAATGAGAATACTACACCAAAAATGACAGTTGCGTTGGTAAATGAAGATCAGGGCACTGTATTTGAGGGCAATAAAATAGCGTTTGGAGATCAATTTGTTAAAAATGTAAATAAAAATACGAAACAAGAATGGTACGTAGTTAGTCGCGGGGTAGCAGAAAATGGATTGAAAAATAATAATTACAATATGATGATTGTTATTCCAAATGATTTTTCTAGGAAAGCAGTTGCGATTGATTCAGAGATTCCGGAGAAATTAACGTTAAACTACAAAGTAAATGCAACTGGGAATAAGGATTTGAAAGCTGAGGCAGAAAATACAGCTTCTGTTATTTTAGAAGATTTCAATAAGCAAATAATCGACGTTTATTTTGCGAGTATTATCGGTAAGCTACAAGGTGCGCAAGATAATATAGGTAAAATAATTGAAAAAGGAAACGTTCAAACAACTATGTATAAAAAAGATATACATAGTCCGTTAGCGAATTACACAAATCAATTTAAAACAGTACAAGATTATACAGGTGTTTCTGTTAATAGTTTCAAAGGATTTCAGGATGTTTTAAAAGGTTTCGGTCAAGCGTTAGATGAAGGGAATAAATCAAACAGTACGTACTTAGATGGTTTTAATAACTTTCAAAAAATGCAAACTGATAACAATTTGTTAGCGAATAATTTCACAAATCAATTCAATCAATATATGAATGATATGAATACAGGCGATGCTTTAAAGCAATTAAGTGCATTGGAATCCGCTAATAAAATTATTTCAAATCAATTTACGTTTTCAGAGAAAGAACCGAATATTTTAACTGATGCTGCAGCGATTCAAAAATATTTAGCAGATGTAAAAAAACAAGTGTCTGAATATGATACAGAACTTGCAGGGAAGTTAGAAAGTGATATTCAAGAGACGGTAATTAAGAAGTTAAAGCAATCAATGTCGAATGATGGAAAGCAAGAAATCTTCATAAATACATTAATGAAACAACCAGATGCTCGAATAAAGAAACAAATCGAGAATTTAATTGCGAAATTACCTAGTTTAAACATGGAAGAAATCGGTCAAAGTGATTTGCCAGATACAACGAAATTACAACTGCAAAATGTAATTCAATTTACACAAAAATATAATAAAGAAAATAATTTTTATTATGATCCTGTAAATAAAATATCTTTAGGAAACGCAATTAAAGAAGTAAAGGATAGACTTTATACAGAGGGAATTACATTTAGTGATACTGCAAAAGTAATTAAAATGGAATCTCCGCAAATTTTGAAGATAAAGATTCCAGAAGAATTTAAACTAGATGGAAGTACAGGATTCTTACATATTGATGATGTGGATCGTACAAGTGACTTTCTTCAAAGCGAAGCAGGAGAAATTACAATAGCTCCTCGTAATGAAGGGGATATAAAGATTAGCTTGGATGTGAAGTTAAAAGATCCAAACATCAATATAGATGTTTTCTCTCCTGTAACATGGCAGTGGGAATTGAGCGGGACTCATAAAAAAGAAACTAGTCCTGAAAAAGAAGAACCTAATAAAGAGGATAAAGGAACACAAACTGAAAATAGCAAGGTGGAAAATGTGGTTCATAAATCACAGTATGGCATAATGCCGTTGGTACACAGTGCTAAAAACCCTATTATTAAAAAAATGGAAAACACAACAGGGAAAGATAACGGAACCGGAGGAAACCCAGGAGGCGGAACGGGAACAGATAACGGAACTGGAGGAAACCCAGGAGGCGGAACGGGGAAAGATAACGGAACCGGAGGAAACTCAGGAGGCGGAACGGGAACAGACAACGGAACCGGAGGAAACCCAGGAGGCGGAACGGGAACAGACAACGGAACCGGAGGAAACCCAGGAGGCGGAACGGGAACAGACAACGGGACCGGAGGAAACCCAGGAGGCGGAACGGGAACAGACAACGGGACCGGAGGAAACCCAGGAGGCGGAACGGGAACAGACAACGGAACCGGAGGAAACCCAGGAGGCGGAACGGGAACAGACAACGGGACCGGAGGAAATCCAGGAGGCGAAACGGGAACAGATAACGGGACCGGAGGAAATCCAGGAGGCGAAACGGGAACAGATAACGGTAAAGTTACTGAAAGTACAACGAATCAAGTTGTACATCAAAAAGCAGAAGTATTAACAAAAAATATATCTAGTGTATTAATAAAAGAAGCAGTAGATACAGTCGAAAGTTATCAAGGTTTAATGAGCCTTTACGAAATGTATTATGGGATTGATTTAAGAACGAAAGATGTAGGTCCTAAGTTAGAAGAGGGAAGTTTAGATGCAATTGCGACGGACCAATCTTTGTACTACGTATTAAATAAACAAAGCTTAATTGATTTAATTTCAAATCTTGTTTCATCAAGTATTACTACAGAAATAAAGCAAGATATGTCAGGTTTAAAACAAAAAATAAACTCTTATCAACAATCTATTACTAGTGCGGATCAAAATTCTATGCTACTAGCGGAGAAATTAAATGGAACGACGCAACAAGCAACTAGTATGAATGAAAATTTAGGAGAGTATTTAAAAGGTTTAGCGAAATGGCGTGAGAATAGCTTAAAACTAGTTGAAGAGCAGCAAGTATTAACAGCAAATCATGCTGGTGAGCAAACAGCTGTTTTATCGTTAGATTCTGGTATTAAATCATTAATGATGCAAAGTCAGTCATTGGTCGAAAGTTCGAAACATAGTTTAGCAACTTCAGACGATGTATATAAAACATTTGATCAAATCAATGGACAAGCAAAAGAAATTCAAGACAGCGGAACGACAATTGTTTCAAAAGCTGATTTATTATTAAACGACTTTACGAAGAAAATGGAAGATGATAAATCATTCTCCAAAAACTTTACGAAAATTTTAGCGAATAGTCGTATTGGAGATCGTCAAAATGAAATGCTATATGACTTTTTAGCTAGTCCAGTTCAAAAGCAAAATGATGGAGTAATTGTAGCAGGTAATGCTTTTACACCGTACTTAATTGTATTAACTTGTTTCATTGTTGCATTATTTACAGCATACGCAATTGCGAATCAAGAAAAGAAACGAATGCAATCAGATCATTTTGAAGAGAAATTCTCATTAATTGATATGAATGTACCAACTACAGTAGTAGCTTTCGGTATATCAATTGTGGAAGGGATTAGTATAGGTATCATTTCTGGGCGTCTTTTAAAGTTCGGTCAGGATCAAAGTTTACTATGGATTGCGTTCATCACATTTATTATGATGGCGTTTGTATTGGTCTCAACCTACTTATTACGACAAATAAAAATGGTAGGTATGTTTATACTATTAGTATTTTTAAGCATGTACCTATTTTTAACTGAGGCAGTTGGAAGTAAAGTAGATCAAATGTCCTCTGTCGGAAAGATACGTCAATTCTCACCGCTTCAGTATATAGAAAGTTTTCTAAATGATTTTATTAGTGGTAAAGATACTGGGAAAGTTATTTTTGTCGTATTGTTTGTAATTGCCATTATTGGATTGGTTAGTAATCTATTTGTATGGCATAAGAAATGGGAGGAAAAAGAAGTAAATGATCAAACAATGGAGCATAGTGGCTAAGTTATCATTTCTCTCTATCCTTTTACTGTTTGTCGCGCTACCGATAAGGAGCGCGGCTGACAGTTATCTTGGTGATGATGGGAAGATTAAGTTTAAAGTGGATCGACTTGAAGAAAGCGACCAAGAAAAAAATAAAAAGGAACATAAGGAAACAGAATTAGATAAAGCATCGATTGAGTTATTTAACAAAGATATAGAAGAAGAAATTGAGAAAAAGAAAAAGAAAGAACAAAAAGATATGGAAGCTTTGCGAGATTCTCTTTTTACAAAACAAAAAGAGAATAATAGTGTTAAAGATACGAAAAATAGTTTGTTTAGCAGTGAATACATTGTCAGAAAAAGTGCAGATGAAGTAGCGAGTAATGAAACAATGAATGAAGAGCCAATTAGTATAACAATAATATTATTATTTGGCGGCGGCATTCTATTTATTTGCATCGGTATTTATACGGTTCTTCGTAAAAGTTGGAGGTAAAGTGATGGCAATACAAACACATATCAATGTGACAGTAGATTTTAGTAAATGGAATGGAAATACATATGATTTGCGTATTCCGAATCATCAATCTATTAAATATTTATTAAAAAACTTATTAGATACGCTAAAGATTGATAATCATGAAGGTTCACATTTTGTAATTAAAGTGAAAAATAAGTCAATTGTTTTAACAGATAATGATCGTTTAATTGATCACCAAATAACAGATGGAGATATTTTGCAAGTTTTATAAAGAATATTTTTTACTTTTAGTTATTTGAAAATAAGTTATTACGGGTTATAAAGAAAAGGAGAAGAGGATAAACATGACGGAAAAAATAATTCAAATTGATGCAATGAACTATCAATTTCAAATAGAAAAAGAAAATTGGAAATTGGAGATGACCAAATCTCAAACACGTATAAAAGACTTCCGTCAATTCGATATAATTACGGGCGAATCATCTGAATTTGTACCATTAACAATAGAAGAAACGGATGATATGTTTACGTTTCTATATCAAGTAGATAAAAAATTATATAAGTGGGACGATCTTAGCCGTTTTGGAAGAAATGAGAAATTAAGACTACTTCGGAATGTTGCGCAGTTTCGTAAATATTTAAATAAACGAATCACGTTCTTTTTACATCCAGACAATATAGTTTTTAATGCTAATTTAATACCAAGTATTATACATAGAGGAATTCGAGATATTGTTCCGCCAACCCCATTATTAGAAGAGCAATTTTTAACACAATATAAGTGTCTAATTATTGCTTTATTCTCCCAAAAACATAACTTTGATGATTTGTATGCTGGGTTACTAAAAGATGCAAAAGAAACAACATTTGAACAGACCGTTGCTCAAATGGAAAGCTTAGATGCATTACTGCAGTTTCTTGATGACAGCTTTGAGAAGGAACAAACAAAAACAGAAAAAAATATGCAGTTAGTACCTAAAAAAAGCTATAAATCATTTAAATACTTAGCTTTTTCCTTCATAGCGGCGACAGTTATTTTAGCTGCTCCTTTAATATATTTCACTTTTATAAAATTTCCTTATCAAAATAAATTGTTAGAAGCAAATGCAAGTTTCATAGCAACTGATTATGACAAAGTCATTACGCAATTGAATGAAGAGGAGTTTGAATCATTACCGATTGCATCTAAATATGAGTTAGCATTTGCATATATTACAGCTGAAAAACTAGGTGAAGCTCAAAAGAAATCGATTATGAAAAACATTAGTTTGAAAAGTGATGAAAAGTATTTGCTGTATTGGATGTATAACGGAAAAGGTAATTTTGATAAATCATTAGATTTAGCTAAGACACTTGATGATCCTCAGCTTATTATGTACGGCCTTGTTAAACAAATTGAATCACTGAAAAATAATCCAGATTTATCAGGGGAAGAACGTGATCAAAAGTTAAAAACATATGAGCAACAATTAGATGAATATAAAAAGAAATATGGCAATTCATCAAACGATAAAAATTTGTCGGACACAGAGAAAAAAGAGTAAGCACTTGATGAGACAGTTGAAAAGGAGCAGTGAACACGGATGGAGCAACTATTAGTATTGACTTATGGAGACAAAATATATAAGTGCACATTACATCCAAATGAGCAATCAATAGTGTCGATTGGAAAAGAGTGGACAAACGATATTACGAATCCAAGTTTAGAACAAGAAGTAGAGTTAAAGTGGAATAATGAAGTAAATGCTTGGATGGTACAGGATCAATTAATAGAATTCAATAAGGAAATTGAGATTGGGAAAACAAGAGATGTGAGCTTGAAAATCTTTATATCTATTGTTGGCACAACTAAAGTGTTTGATATCGGAACGAAACATTCTCTTACAGTGAGTCAAAACGATTACGATGATATTTCTATTACCGGGACTAGTGTAGATTTAATGCTATCTCGCGAAACGTTGTACGATTCTTTTAAAGTGAACGTGTATGGCGGGGATGTATTTCATAATTATACGAAGTTAAAAGATAGCGTTATGTTGGAATCAGGAGACGTATTATATTTTGATGGTATTTTATTGGAGATTGGTAGTGAAGACATTCAAGTACTTTCTTCAGAAGATAAAGTGAAATCTGAGTTACCTATTTTAGTAGAATCAGAAACGAATTATCAAAGTGGTTATCCAGACTATCATCGTTCACCACGTATTATTTACCGTGAACCAGAAGAGAAAATGACAATTGCAAAGCCTTCAAGTATGCCATCAAAACCAACGGAGCATTTAGCAAGAATCATTGCACCTTCACTTGTCATGATTGTCGTAACTGTATTACTTGCTATTTTCATGAAATATGGAATGTTTATTATCGCATCGATTGCGATGACATTAGTAACAATCATTGTTTCTGTCACATCGTATATAAAAAATTTAAAGCAATATAAAGTCGATATTGTTGAACGAGATAAAAGCTATAGAGAGTATATAAAACAAAAAACGAAAGATTTACATGCAGAAAGTGAAAAACAGCGTCACGCATTACATTATCACAATCCAAATGTAGAAGTAATACGTAATATGGCAGTTCAAGTAAATCCTCGAATTTATGAAAAAACAATGTTACATCATGATTTCTTAACATTTAGCGTTGGAACAGGACAAGCTAATACGAGTTTTGAAATTCAATTTAATGAAGAAGAATTTAGTCAAACGAAAGATGAATTAATTGATATAGCACGTGAACTAAGACAGCGTTATCTATCGTTGGAAGATGTACCAGTTGTAACAGATTTAATGAATGGACCAGTCGGTTATATTGGTCAACGCTCTTTAGTGTTAGAGCAATTACAATTATTAGTTGCACAAACGGCTTTATTCCATAGTTATTATGACTTGCAGTTTATTACTATTTTTCCGGAAGAAGAAAAAGAAAAATGGGATTGGATGCGCTGGTTACCTCATGGAAGTGTTCGCGATATAAATGTACGTGGATTTGTATACCATGATCGTAGCCGTGATCAAGTGTTAAATAGTTTGTATCAAATATTGAAAGAACGAAAATTAAAACTAGATGAAAAAAGTTCTACTAATGAAAAAATGTACTTTGCACCGCACTATGTCGTTCTCATTACAGATGAAAAACTAATATTAGACCATGTTGTTATGGAATTCTTTAATGATGATCCGAGTCAATTAGGTGTATCACTTGTATTTGTACAAGATGTTATGCAAAGTTTACCGGAGCATGTGAAAACGGTAATAGATATAAGAGATGCAAAACAAGGGAACATCATCTTAGAGCAAGGAGAACTTGTTAACCGTCAATTTAAACTAAATCATGTGCCAAAAGGATTCAATTTAGAAGATATTTCACGGGCATTAGCACCATTAAATCATTTGCAAAACTTAAAAAATAGTATTCCAGAAAGCGTAACATTTTTAGAAATGTACGGCGTTGAAAAAGTAAAAGAACTGAATATCACAAGTCGTTGGGAGAAAAATGCAGCGCATAAATCTTTAGCTGTACCACTTGGATTACGTGGGAAAGAAGATATCGTAAACTTAAACTTACACGAAAAAGCACACGGACCACACGGATTAATAGCAGGTACAACAGGTTCAGGTAAATCGGAAATTATACAATCGTATATTTTATCTCTAGCAGTCAATTTCCACCCGTACGAAGTAGCCTTTTTACTAATTGACTATAAAGGCGGCGGAATGGCGAATTTATTCAAAAACTTACCGCATTTATTAGGAACAATTACGAACTTAGATGGAGCACAAAGTATGAGAGCGCTCGCATCAATTAAAGCTGAATTGCAAAAAAGACAACGATTATTTGGTGAAAATGATGTAAACCATATTAATCAGTATCAAAAACTGTATAAAGAAGGCTTAGTAAGTGAGCCGATGCCGCATCTATTTTTAATTAGTGATGAATTCGCGGAACTGAAGTCAGAACAACCAGAATTTATGAAAGAGTTAGTTTCAACAGCGCGTATCGGTCGTTCGCTCGGAATCCATTTAATATTAGCTACGCAAAAACCGAGTGGTGTTGTAGATGATCAAATTTGGAGTAACTCGAAATTCAAATTAGCATTAAAAGTTCAAAATACGTCAGATAGTAATGAAATTTTAAAAACACCAGATGCTGCTGAAATTACATTACCAGGACGTGCTTACTTACAAGTTGGGAATAATGAAATTTATGAACTATTCCAATCAGCCTGGAGCGGAGCAGACTATGTAGAAAACAAAGAGGATAAAGAACATTTAGACGCAACAATCTATGCAATAAATGATCTAGGACAATATGAAATATTAAGTGAAGATTTAAGTGGCCTTGGTAGCAGTAAAGAAGTAATAAGCGTACCATCTGAACTGGATGCTGTTATTGACTACATTCACGATTACGCAGAAATAAATGAAATTGAAGCGTTAGCAAGACCGTGGTTACCACCACTTCCAGAAAGCGTATATTTACAAGACTTACATGCTATTCAGTTCAAAGAAGCATGGACGAAAGAAAAGAAACCATTACAAGCAACAGTTGGTCTACTAGATCAGCCAGAATTACAATCACAAACACCATTAACACTAGATATTAGTAAAGACGGACACGTAGCGGTCTTCTCAAGTCCAGGCTACGGAAAATCCACATTCTTACAATCAGTCATTATGGATGTAGCTCGTCAGCATAGTCCGGAGCATTTGCATGTGTATTTAGTGGACCTTGGAACAAATGGTCTTCTACCTTTGAAAGGATTACCTCATGTAGCGGATACGATTACGATTGATGAATCTGAAAAATGTTTAAAGTTTGTTGAAAGATTAACTCAAGAAATGAAAAATCGTAAACGATTATTAAGTGAATATGACGTTGCAAATATTGAAATGTATGAAAAGGCAAGCGGGAAAGAAATACCACATATTATTATTGCAATCGACAATTATGATGCAGTAAAAGAAGCGAAGTTCTATGAAAGCTTTGAAATGCTAATTATGCAAATTGTCCGAGATGGTGCAAGTTTAGGAATTCATACCTTAATTAGTGCAGGGCGACAAAATGCACTTAGAATTCAATTGTACAATAATATTAAAATCCAAACTTGCCTATATATGATTGATCAAAGTGAAGTAGCTAGTATTGTAGGGAGATCTGATATAAAAGTGGAAGAAACAGCAGGAAGAGCGTTAATAAAACTAGAATCTCCTACATTATTCCAGGTTGCACTACCTACGAAAGCAGAAGATGAATTACAGCAAATTCAATTATTACAACAAGAAGCAAATGATATGGATCGAGAATGGGATGGAGAACGTCCGAAGGCAATTCCAATGATGCCAGAAGTGATTGATATTGCTACTTATCGTAAAAATAAAGACGTTACAAAAGCTCTACAAGCAGCAAGAATTCCAATGGGGCTTGATTTTGCAAACGTAGAAGTTGTAGCTCATGATATTGCAGTGAATGATCATTTAATGATTTATAGTGTAGATGATAGTATGAGAAAACAAATTGTATCTAGCATCCTATCTCAATTGAATAAAGATTATTTTGAAAGTGTGACGTTGGTGGATACAGCAGAGTATAGTTTCGTTCAATATAAAGACGATGTGACGCACTACATTGTAGACGAAAATGAAATCAATATGCATGCGAAGTATTGGATGGAAGTAATTCGTGAACGAGCTCTTGAATTAGCACAAGCAAGACAAGAAGGTAGAGAAATTCCTGCATTCACAAAACAACTCATTATCATGACAAATGTTGAAGAGTTTAGTAAATTTGTTTATTTAGAAATGGAGGATGCAGCGACTTTAATTGATTTATCTCGTACAGTAGGTATTTACTTTGTATTAGCAGGTCACCACGACTACATGGACCGAAATCGTGAAGCTCTACCTATGAAAATGAGAAGTAAACTAACAGCAGCAATTATCGCAATGCCATTAAATGATCAAAGTATCTTCAACATAAAATATATAAGCAACGAAGCACCATTAGGTAAAGATGAAGTGTATTACTATCAAAAAGGGAACATAATGAAACTAAAAATGCCTAGAGTAACTAACGAGGTGACAGTATGAAATTAAAGAAGAAAGCTAAGGTGATGATAGTCGTGTCAATAGTGGCAAGTTTATTAAGTGGATGTGGTTTTGGAGAAAAGCAAATAGATTATAAGCCATTTGTCAAAGCTTTGGATGAAGGTGACATGAGAAAGGTTATGTCTGCGAGTGATGATGGGTATGCGTATGTGAAGGAACGGGTTATTGATTTTACGACAGAAAAAAATGGTGATGACAGAATTCATAATACACTATATCAAACTACTGAAGGTATATATAATTTGAAAGAAAAATTGTTATATGGAATAACGTCTCAAAAAATAACAAGTAAAACAAAAGATATAAAGGATAGGCATAAGGATATTAATTATAAAGAAGAAGAAAAATATAATACCAACTTTATGTATAAAAACGGAAAACTTCAAGGTTCGGATTCAAATTTAGATATTTCTCCTGTGAAATTGATATTTAATAGATTACAAGGTGTAGGGAATTTAAAACTGAAAGCAGATGGTAATAGAAAAAAATTTAATGAACCAAATTCAGTTGGATTTACTTTAACAGAAGCACAATTTCAAGAAATAATTAATGATAAATTAAAATTGCAATATAATAAATTTGAAAATGCATCAATTGTACTTAACTTTAACGATTCAATAGACAATGAAAAACACCCAATGCAAATAACAGAATTAACAATTTCAATTGACTATGAGAAGAAAAATGATGAAGGTAAAATGTTAACGCATAGTCAACAAATATATGTTTATTTTAGTAGTAAAAAAGATAACAATCAGGAAGCTAAGAAAGAGTTTGTAAATTATGAAAAACAATATAAAAATAAGTAATTAAATGGGAAGGTGAAGTGGTTTGACGAAAGGTGTGGAAAAGACAGAAAATTATAGATTGACTTCGGATTGGGGGAAATTGAAACTAGCAGGAGAAGATATATATAGTTTCAATAACAGCGAAGAGCCATATAATAAAACAGGAGAAAACGGCAGGGAATTAAACATAAATACTTTAGAAGAAAAATTTGGTGCAACACTTATAGAAGTTGAAGTGGATAAAGATACAGGATTTGCAGCTTATGCCTTTAAGGATAATAAAACAGGAGAAGTTGTTATTTCGTATGTTGGAACGGAAGCTGGAAAAGACAATAATAGTGATGTAGTAGTGGATGCGGAGATAGGTGGTCATAATTTAACCAATGCAAATAAATTAGTGTTTAATGATTGGGAACATGAGTTAGAAGTAAAACAATATGATCAAGGAGAGGCATTTTACGAAAAAGTGAAACAATATGCTGATGGTAAAACCATTAGTATAACAGGACATTCTTTGGGCGGAGGTATTGCAAATACAGTAGCATTAAGGCATCAAGAAGACGATATTGATGTTTTGGCGCTAAATCCAGCACCAGTTTTAAATCGAGATGTAGATAAGTTTGGTAATGGCTTTGATATGAAAAATGTTCGGAATATCATTAATCAGAATGATCCACTACATATTGGGATAAAGGCAGCAGACTTCACACTTCCGGGAAGAATGTATAAAATTCCGAATCAAGCTGGTCACTCATATGCTTTTACAGTGAAGGATTATGATGAGAATGGACATCTAATATGGATTGATAAACTAGCAAGTGATAATGATACAGGGTGGGATATTATTCCGGGGATTCTGGAGCTTTCCCAATCTACTGGTGCAATATATACAGGAACTATAAATGACGTATTTCATAGAAAAGTTTCTATCCAGGAAGAAAAAATAGCTGGAAATGCAATTAATTTGATACTAAGCGTAACGCCAATTTCTACTATTTTAGGTGGGATATTATGGTACTCGGACGTTATGCAAGGTAGCAAGGAGCTTGAAAAGCTAAAAGATATAGTTCAAGAAGGTTTTTCAAGATTAAATACAAAGTATGAAGGGCTAAAATCCCAAATTACAGCAGAAGCAATCCAATTTAGTATAATGGCTACAGTTGAAATAAAAGGAGCGGTAGATATCGCTGTAGAATGGATTGAAACAACTTTAGCGAAATGTAAGGAAAAAGTTTTAGAAGTATTAGAGTCTGTATTTAATACTGCTATAAATTTTTTAGCTGGAAGTGTTGTAGTATATTTAGCTACAAGTGAAATTTTAGATATTGCAAAAGAAGTTGCAGCTTCTTACGTGCAAGATTTACTAGATTTGTTTAAAGGAGATTTTGTAGTTGATACAAATGTAGCTGCAATTGTATCTGAACATATATTAAGTCATCGTCACTCATTGTTAAATCTCTTTATGAATGATAACAGTAGGGGGATAAACCGTTCTTTATTAGGTGAAATTGCTAAAGATGTGAAGGAGTTATCGAAAGATTTAAAACAATTAAACGACGATGTTTCAGAAGCGGTATTTTCTATGTTTGCAAAAGACGAAGAATTAGGAGCAGTTTCATATTATTAAAACTCCAAGTTTATAAATTTAAAAGAGAGGGGTATGAAGGTGGATTTACATACGATAATGTCAAGAGTTCATAGTACATTTCCAGCTAGTGGTGGACGAGAACAAATTATAAACGTTGTAGTGCAATTGGAAAAAGCAGCTGCATCTTTAACGGGAGATATTAGAAGGTTAGAGAGTAGTATTGATAGCACATTACAAGGAAAAACACGTGAGGCATTTATTGATCGTATCCGTCAATTAGAGAAAAAAAGACAAAAAATAGAAGAGAAAATTAGCGTACTAAAAGGGACAGTGAATTAATATGAAAGACTATATGGATAAAGTATTACCTTTAGGCAGTGTTGTAAGATTGGGTCTTAAAGAAGAGGAAGATGCGGAGTATGTAATTACTACGAGAGGTTTATTACTTGATGAAAACACATTCTATGATTATGGCGGAGTGTTGCATCCAGTGGGTTTAACCGAAGAGACGTATAAATTATTTAACCACACGGATATTGCAGAGGTTAAATTTGAAGGGTATCGAAATAAAATTGAAGGTCAATTCGCAGCTAAGTTTAAAATGTGGCGGAATGAGTTTGTTGAAAAAGTAATTGAAAAAATAAAAAGCAACAACAAGCACAAGAGTTAGAAATAAAGGGAAAAAAATAAATTTAAAAGGAAATAAGCTTTCCTCTTCCAAAATGGAAAGAGGAAAGCTTATTTTGATTGAATAAGGGTGTCAGTATGAAGTTAAAGAAGAAAGCTAAGATGATGATAGTACTGTCAATAGTAGCAAGTTTATTAAGTGGATGTGGTTTTGGAGAGACAAAGATAGAGTATGAGAGATTAGTAGAGGCATTGGATGAAGGGGACATGAAGACAGTTATGTCTGCGAGTGATGATGGCTATGCGTATGTGAAAGAAGAGGTTAGGGATAGCACTTTTATTGAGGATAATAATAAGCAAATAGGAGTAGTTTATCAAACAACGCAAGGTATTTATAGTATTAAAGATAATATTCTTTTTGGTGAGGCACAAAAGAAAGTCAATACTCCAGTTGAGGATGAAAAACATAGTGACAACCCACAATATAAAGAAGAAGTTGTATTCAAGTCAGATATAAGATACGAAAATGGACAGCTAGAAGCTTCAAATCGAGGGGGAGATATGTCTAATATAAAATTAATGCTCAATAGAGTGCAAGGAATAAAAGAATTGAAACCAAATGTGAATAAAAAAAGCTTCAGCCAACCAGCTACGATAAGCTATAATTTATCAGAAACTCAATTTAAAGAGCTATTTAATGGGAATTTAGGATTAGAGTATGAGAAGTTTAGTTATGCAACACTACTAATTGAATTTAATTCTGCTAAGGATACAAAGGAAAATCCGATGGAAATAACAGAGATAACAATTTCGATAGGCTATAAACAAAGAAATGAAGAAAATAATATGATTAGGCATGATCAAGAAATAACAACATATTTACATAATAAAGAAGAAAATAATCGGAAATCAAAAAAAGATTACTTACAATATGAAAAGAAATTTAAAGAAAGCCATTAATATATAAGGGGGAGAATATGGTGAACGAGGAAGATTATAAATTAAGTAGTGATGTAGGAAAATTAAGATTATCGGCAAGAGATATTTATGATTATAATGGACAAGAAAAAAATATAATAATTCTGATCCAATAATAAATAAACAGAAGTTACAAGACAACTTTAATGCTAATCTTATAGTTTCTGATGATATTCATTCAGTGACTGGATTTGGGGCATATGCTTTAGAGGAAAGAAACACGCATGAAATTTTCATTGTATACGTTGGAAACCAACCGAGCCAAATAGGCTATTTAGCAACCGATGGAGCAATTTGGCTGCATAATTTAACTAATTCACCTATATTGGGATCATTAGCGGAATTTCAGTATAGTCAAGCAGAAAAATTTTATGAAAAAGTCAAGGCGAGTAATAAAGGAAAGAAGATAACTTTACTAGGGCACTCTTTAGGTGGCGGAGCAGCGAATACAGTTGCATTAAGACATCAAGAAGATAATATAAACGTATTAGCTTTAAATCCTGCGCCTGTTTTAAATAAGGATGTGGTTAAGTACGTATACGGGACCAATATGAAGAATTGCCGCAGTCTTATAAATGAATATGGTCCTTTGGATGGCGCCATTAAAGCCACAGATTTTGTAATATCTGGACAGGTTTATAAAATGGAAAATGGGGATATTTCGGTATTTTTATAGTTAGGAAAAAGTTATTCTAAAAGGAGTAAGTTGGGTGAATCATAGACGCAAGAAAAAGAAACCGAAACAAATAAGAAAAGAAGCTGTTCAGATAAAACCGATAGTAGAAGAAAAACCACTAAAGAAGAGTAGCAAAAAGTTAGTTGATATTCTTCTAGGTATTCTTCTTTTCCCAATTTTTATATGGGCTGTCTTGGAAGGTTCTACAACACAAGTAAGCAAAGGGAAGACTTTCCTTATTATCGTTTTCTTTCTCTTAATTGCAATAGGGTTATCTATGATAGGAAACAAATAAGGGGGAGTGCAGATGTTTAAGAAGAAGGAGAAAAAAAACATTTACGTTAGATTGGTAAACACACAAGGGGAAATCATTCGAGAGTTTAATTGTACAGAAAAAGACTTGCGAAAAGTAAAAGAAAATGGTACTGAAATTCGTTTGGTTGGAGATAACTCATATGAGATGGTAGCAACCGATGAACAACTAGAAAAACTAGCAAGAGCTGAAGCAGAAATCGAAGCGGAAATTAAGGCATGGGAAGATGCTTTAAATGAGAGTTTGGATGAACGGGAAGAAAGAGAAGCGAGACAGAAGGAATTGAAAGAAAAGAATAAATGGAGTACAAAGAAGAAAGTAATCGTATTTGGACTGATATTCTTTGTATTTATTGGATTACCTATTATCGAAGGGTATCAAAATAGTAAACTAGTTGAAGAAGGTACATCATTACATGCAGAAATTGTAGGTAGGCATGTAGAGAAGGAATTCATGTTTACACACCCCACACTAGTAGTTGAGGTAGATGGTAAAAAGCATAATGTATGGGTAAGTGAAGAGACATATAACGGAGCAGAGTGGTTAGGTAGACTAAAAATCATCAAAACAAAAGATGGTAAAGTTGAGAAAGACCCTAGATATGAGGGTGAAGACTTAATTACGAGTTATTAAGCAGTATGTTTTTAGTATTCGCTTCTCTCAAATTAAATAACATTATTATTTGCAAAAATCGAATCCATTAAAATAAAAAACAAATTTTAAATAACTGTAATAACCTCCTAGCATATTGTTGATGGGAGGTTATCACCTTTCTGAAGATAAAATTAAAGAGCTATATTATCTCGATACAATTGTGATGACAGTAATGTTTTTACTAAGTGAGTGCAGTTTCGGGGAAACAAAAATAGAGTATGAGGGATATGCTTAAGTGAAAGAGAGAAGAATATTTAGAGCTTTTGAGGAGAAAGAAGGCTATTTGAACTATCAAAAGCATTCTGATTATGTACGGTAATTATACATAAAAGATTATCTAAATTTAGTTACACAAAGATGAATGTACTTAAAAAGTTAGATTACATTAGTATATGTAGGTTTCTTATTTATAGGAGCAGTGATTGTTCATATTGTGACAACGATTGATACGTTTAATCAGGCAAGTGAAGGTGCATTTAGCATGAATGAAAGATCCGCTTCCTTTTTTAGTAAAACAAAAGAAACTATGATGAAAGGGGCTTTAATATACGCATTAATCCTACTTATTTTGATTTATTTTCATAATGATTATACGTTTGATACTTTTATTGGATATGTAATAGGTACTGTTTTACTATATACAGTAGCCGTTGGTGCAGCAGAATTCCAGCTATTGGTGTACTGTAGATTCAAATTTAAATCATTTAATATGACTTGGGAAGAAAATGAGAGAATGCGTGGGAGAACTCGAAAACAAAATAAAAAATTCAAAACGAAAAGTAAATAAGGGTGAAATAGAATTTAAGTGTATGAGAATTATTTAAACTATATAGAAGGTGAAAAAACTGAATGTGGAATATAAGAGAAGAAGATATGGGTCTTTTTGAAATTGAAAATAGAAATCGATTAAGTCCGGATTATATAAGAATCTTTTATGTAGGAGTTTTTGCATATACTTCTATACCCATGCTTATTATGTTTTTAATTTTTTTGCTGAATGGTGATAAGATTTCTTTAACTCCTTTTGAGAAGATGGTTGTACAAACTGAAGTGAAATTGTATATTTTGGAGTTCGTTTTTTTAATGTTATTCATGTCTAAAAAAATTGCTTTTAAATTACAGAAACTCCAAACCATTGTGACTGTATTTTATTCTTTTCAGTTAGCAACATTACCATTTATGGCTATGGTGGTGGAAGAAATCTTTGATTTTCCATGTGATAATAAAACACTGGTTTATGTTGGTTTAATACTATTAGGTGCAATCTGTATGCACATTGTGGCAACGATTGATGTTTTTAGAAAAGCAAAGCATGGGGGATATAAATTGGAAGGAAAGGCTGTCTCGTTTTTTACTAATACGAAATTATATTTATTGATTGGAATGACAATCATTGTAATAGTTCTACTTGTATTTATTTTTTTAAACCTTAATTATGCATTTGATGAAATGGCAATTTATGTGATACAAACAATAATATTATATACATTTGCTGTAGTATCAGCAGAATTCGTCCTGTTAGTGTATTGTCGCTTCAAATTCCCATCATTTAATATTACGTGGGAACAACATGAAAAGGAACGCCAAGAATTTATAGCAAATAGAAAAAGAATAAGAGAGAAAGAACAAAAGCGAAACAAAAACTGAAATGAAAGTTGTAAATGATACTTGTAAACTTATATTGAAGATAGAATGAATACATTATTCATAAATTAACTAGTAAAGGGAGGAATGTAATATCTTGAATAAAGATTCTAAAGCTGTAAAAAAAGAAAAAGGTTTATTTGAAAGTGTAATAGCACCTATTATTGTGGGGAGTATGTTTATCTTTTTAATTCTATATAAAATAGCAGAGTTTCTGGGGAAGTGGCTCATTATTTTGTCAATACCGAGCTATATTGTTACTATGTTTATTTTTTTATACCAGAAAGAATATGGAGGTGTATTGGTTTGTGGAATAGGCTTAATACTAATGCTATCGCTGTATTTTGTGTTTGTTAAAAAAAGTAAAAAAGGCTAGTTTAATATGAAATACCAAAAACACTTATTTACTCTTAGTTTGTCTACAAAAATAGAGTTATTACATGATTTTAGAAAAGATGGTGTAATTATATATGGAATATAAAAGAAGAAGATTTAAATGAATTTAAAAGTACTTGCAAGAATCGCTTAAGTCCCGATTGGGCGACAGGATTTATGTTTGGAACGATGTTTTTTATTTCTTTAATAATGTTTTTTCTTATTGGAGGGTTAATAAGGTTTGGTTGGAGTTATTACCCGACTCTCTTTGATAAAATAATTGTTAGCCTTGAGTTAGTGCTTTATAGTCTTCAAGTAATTTTTTTTATTATTTATTTGTTTCCTAAGATGCCATTTAAATTTTAGAAACTACAAACACTCGTGGTACTATTATATGCGTTTCAGCTAGGCACTATAACATTTACAATGTTGATAATTCCAGGAGCGTCAAATTATTCAATTGATCAAGTTACATTAATGTATGTCGGGTTATTATTTTTAGGTGCAGTCATTTTACATATTTTAGCGACTATTGATACTTTTAGACAGGCAAGTAAAGGGGCATTTAATACGGGAGAAGAGTCCTCTTCATTTTTTAGTAAAACAAAGAGGACTGCAATTAAGTGTGCTCTAATTTATGTGTTAACTCTTCTCATTTTAATTTATGTGCATAATGATTATACACAAAATATTTTAGGATTGTATGCGGGAGGAACTCTAATCATGTACGCGGTAGCCATAGGTGCAGCAGAGTTCCAATTATTAGCCTATTGTAGATTTAAATTTCCATCATTTTATATTTCATGGGAGGAACACGAAAGGGAACGTCAGAAAAGACTAAAGCTTTATGAAGAGAAGGAAAAAAGAAAACTAAAGAAATAAAATAAGTTTTGGTTTCTGAAAATTCGAATAGAATATATAAGCAATTAAGGATTGTATATAAATCAATGCTATTAAAAATTAAAGTATCTTCAATATAATCTGTATGAGTTAATAAATACCGGTAAGTAAAGGTGAACTATATTACTATCAAAATGGGAATGTAATGAACCTAAAAATGCCTAGAGAAATCAGCGGGGTGTCAGTATGAAGTTAAAGAAGAAAGCTAGGATGATGATAGTTCTGTTAATAGTATCAAGTTTATTAAGTGGATGTGGTTTTGGGGAGACGAAGATAGAGTATGAGCCATTTGTCAAAGCTTTGGATGAAGGTGACATGAAAACGGTTATGTCTGCGAGTGATGATGGATATGCGTATGTGAAACAAAGAGGTATATATAGTACATATGAGCAAAAGGAAGATGGAGAGCACAGTAAAACAATCTATCAAACTTCGAAAGGCATATATAATACGAAAGATAAAAGTTTATATGGAAATACAACACAAGAAATTACCTCGGAAGTAGATAATAAAAATTATAAAGAAGAAGTTAATTATAGTACAAATATTATGTATAAAAATGAAAAGGTGCAAAGTCCGGATTCAAATCTAGATGTTTCATACGTGAACTTAATTGTAGATCGTTTAAAAGGAATAGGGAAACTAAAGATGAAGCCCAAAGGTGATATAAAAAAGTTTGATCAACCTAGTACTGTTGGATACAAATTAACTGAATCAGATTTTCAGAGCATTATTAATGATAACTTGAAAATACAATATGATGAATATGGTGGTGGATCAATCGCATTGCATATAGATTCTAAAAATGGCTTAGAGCAGATATTACAAGTAAGTATCGTAATGAATTATAAGAAGAGAAATGATGAAGGCAAGTTAGTAAAATATATATCACAGATACACACATATTTTGATAGTCAGCAAGGTAATAATCAGGATGCGAGACAGGAATATATTGATTTTAAAGTAAAGTATAATAAGAAGCAGTAATATTAAGAAGGGCATTTGCACGTAAAGATAATAGTGACATAAGTGAGATAAATCTTTCATAAATATTTCTATTTGTAGCGGAAAGAATTTGAGAATAAACAGGTAGCCTCAATTGCTGGAGTAGATGCAACAATTGGGGCGTTTATCTGTCTAAATTTAGTTTGAATGCATACCATTTTTTAGTTAGAGTCCTCGCTCCTCAAGTAGTTTCTTCATAACAACGGTGTGAAGTTTTTGTGTAATCGGCTTTTATTGCTAAGTTACAACTATTTCCTCTTATAGAGTACTTCTTATTATCGATACATCGTCCACATTCCAATGTCTTTAAATCCTAGTCGTTTATAAATTCGTCCAGCAGCTGGATTGTTATAAAATAAACAAAGTGTTCGGTCTTCTTTCATAAAGTCTTGGATCATTTTTTGTAATATGAGTGAAGCGTAACCATTTCCGCGATAATTCGGGTGTGTACATACACCAACTACCATAGCGGATAATGAATTTTCAGCGGAAGTAGAGGCGGATGCGAGACCTGATGAGGTTTTATCTATGAGTGACCACTCTTTTGGTTATTCGTTTAGGAAAATTATAGAGGTTACAGACTTGTGAGTCAATAACTATCAGAGGTAAATTATTCAGGGACACTTGTGAGGTAGACATTCCAAGAAGGATGATAGGAAAACCTTGAGAGCGAATAGAATAACTATTTATGAGAACTAAGGGGGGAAACGAAATGTTTGGCCTATTTAAAAAGAAAGAAAAGAAACGTAAGTTTAAGCTAGGTGTTCACTTTGAAGTTAACGGTCAAGAGTTTATCTGTGTAGGCGCAAACGCTAGCTCTGTAGAGGTGGCAATCATTCAGAGGGCTAAATTGGTTTACGCTAAGAATGTGCTAGATGGTCGTACTCATGGGATTAATCCTAGATGGGTAGCAAGCTATACTCGTATTAAGTATTATGAGGACGATAAAACTTGGGAAGTAATCTAATAGAAGAATTGATGATGACGAAAAGCAAAACCTCCCCCTCGATGCGGAGCCTGTGAGCATATACACAAACAGAGCTATGGCGGTGAACTATCTCCCGAAAGTGTCCGAACTCTAGAGGGCGAAAGTCACTACCTCGAAAGTAAATCCTCTCGAAAGTGAGTGCATACAATCGTGCATACTCCTGAGTCATAACCCTATGAGTACGGCGTTCCTTGTGTATATCCATACAGGCCTTACTCACAGTTACCATGCAGATAATTATGCAGGATATACCCTAGTAGGTACAATGAGAGCAGGTGGCTCTAGGGCTGTAGCTTATTTGTCTGTCTCACAGGTTACTTCTTATAATCAGTGTTATGTTAACAAGCACCACACTACCCTGTGCTTACTCAGTGTACACAGTAGAGATCGCCTGATTAGTCTACTGCATGTGCCACTCATCGTATGGTACACGAGAAATTACCTGTGAGGACGACAACGCTCGGGTGATACTAATTAGACTACCTCTGTGGTTGTGGCTCGTTAGGAGGCTGTGTGGTGCCTGTGAGGGCATCTTGTGAGCTCGACTATGAGCTGGCTGGCTCTAGGGGTACCCCAAAAAGAGGAAGGCAGGGGGGCATATGTACGACGATACTGAATCTATGTAGTAGAATATATACTAATCAGCGCTCTCCTAACTGATCTCCGTTACTATATGCCTCCTAGACGCTTCCTCACAGGTTCCATACCTACAGACATTGCCTATCGAGTTTATTCTCAACAGTTGCCAGCTCCTATAGCCAATTTATTTAAAATATTTCCGTCTATTAGGGCCGAACTACAGAGGCAGGATACTTCTTGGACATACACCTATTAGTCACTATCATGTAGATAACTAGGAGTAAGCCTATTAGATTATTCGGTCTCATGTTTAATTATTACAAATACTTATGAGGAAGACTATAGAGAAGTACTAGCTGGTAAACCAGCAGTTATAGCTCTATAGAATACTCTAATAGATATCCTTCTCTAGGTTATGTATTTAAGATCTTAAATATTAAAGAACTGTATGAGATAGCATCTCTAGAGTTAAAGCTTTAAAGGTATTTCTTTCTCGTTATCGAGATAGGTAAATCTTTAAAGTAATTCTCTAGAGTATCTTCCTCGTTAGTTCTTTTTTTCTTTTCTAACGGAGTTATTACTAATTAGTTATTCTCTAGAGTTACTCCTCTTTAGACCTTTTAATTATTTCTTTCTTCTAGAGCTAGGACTATTAGTTTAACTCTCTAGGTTTACTCTCTAGGGTACTTCTCTTTAGCACATATACACATAGAGCTAGATTGCTTTTTCGATTTCCCCTTCAGGGGGTCAAACCCTTGTGGCTCTAGGGACGAGAGCCTCTGAGACCGCATTATTCCGTTGTTTTTTTTAGCAGAGTATCATTTTTGAACACTTTAGGATTGCCACGAGAGCAGCGCTTAAATGGTGAAAAGTTAAATAAATAAAGATTTTATACATATATCTTGTGTCTTATTTTGAAACGTAATAAAATTATAAGTAGAGGAAGAACAACTAATAATCGTATCACAAAGATATCTATCTAGTCAAGTGTAAATTAAAAGGGGTTGGGGAACTAATGAGAAACTGGGAGAATTTCATTAATTGGAGAAACGAATTAGGATTAAAAGGATTGGCTACAGAGTTTGAATATAATGAGTTTATTAATCAAGTAGGGGAATCACCTGAGGCGGATATCATTAAGAATGAATTTACAGAGCTAGAAAACCAATTTGCCGATCTCATGGTTAAACCTAAAGTACAGGAAACTTTTGAAGCAATACGTAATAACATAGCTAGTGGACAAGCTATTACATTCACCGAGATAGCCGAACTCACAGGTAATTCATTAATAACTGTTAAAAGACACGTATCTGAGTTAGACGATAAAGGATTACTCAATGTTAAACGAACTAGTCACACTAATAAGTATTACTTCGGTAATATCAACCTAAATAGAGAATATATTGACTTCTCAGATATAGCCAAAATGGAGTCAGACAATAAAGGCGTTGCAACATTAGGGACTAGCTCTGATAGTGAAGCTATGAATAGGACTATCTTGTTTTTCAATAGAGAGCTAGGAAAAGATTGTGTGAATCCTAACAAGAAACTTATAGATGAATTCTTAGGAGGTATAGCTATATGAGCCAACAAGCATACATTAACGGGTTAATTAACGAGATAGCAGGTCATTACGATTACGATATATCTGATGAGGGTAAACGAGATAAACTCCATTGGGACTTTATGAAGGCTGTTAAAATGAAGTACATCAAACTAGATTCACCTAATTATGTTGTTCGTGAGGGTTCAGCGAAAGAAGTATGTTTCCAATTAATCGGACTCGTAGGAGACGATGGAGACCGCCAAATAGCAAACGAGGTAGGTATAGATTATTCACGCTTCAGAGATTGGCTGGGCAGTCACAATAGGAGGCTGGCTCGTAAGGATCTAGATAGATTAATTGAATACATTGAGCAACCAATTGGAGAAATAATACCACGTGAGGACGACGGAAAGTTAAACCTATCAGAGGAAATAATCAATCATTTATTATCCTAGAGGAGGCAAACTAAATGATATACACTCCAGAGTTCACCCTAGAGCTGTTAGCCGAGATGAAATACTTCAATAAGTCTATCACAGAGGCTGGGCTATTCAGAGAACGACCTCGTTTGTATAACGCCATTAAATGCTATTTTGAAAGCCTAGAGGACGCAATCTCCAAGGTACAACCTATACCAGTGCAGACTTACAATTGGACTATTAAGGAGGAATGCTAATGAGCAGAATCAAATGGAGTAAGGAATTAATCATTGAGAAGATCCAGGAGTTAGAATCTCAAGGGGTTAACTTTGGAGGCGGATCTATACAGAAGACTAATCGCGCTCTCTATAGTGCTGGCTGTAGACTCTTTGGCAACTGGTCTAGTGCTTGCGAGGAAGCAGGCGTATTAGTGCCAGCTAATCCTAAAGTAACTACAGCAGAAGTACTCAAAGTGTTTAACCCACCTCAGGAGGAACAAGTGAGTCAGCCTGGTAAAGTATATGAAGATTTTAGAATAATAACTCCAGAGTACGAAGAACACACGAGAAAGCTAACGTGGAAACTAATAGGAGTACTCGGATTAGCATCAGATCCATTCAGGGCTGTACCTGAGAAGGTAGGAGTTAACGTGAAAGTCTTCAGTGATTGGTTAAGAGGAAGCGGAAAAATGGGTTACGATGACATGATTACAATAGGTAAATACCTGAGAGAGCTAGCCTAATGGGGTTGGTTCTCTTTTTGATATACACTTGTATATACAAGTCATGCAACTGTTACTATATATATGTAGGAAGTTAATTAGCTAGGTTGCTAATTTATATATGAAGCAATTAATTAGGTATTCTCATGAGGTAGCTGATTCGTGGTTTCTGAGGGGTCTCCTGTTTCGGCTATCTCATGAGGGTTCCTTCCCTCCTTCCATGTGTGATTTCATTGTTCATTCTAGCTGACTCTTGCGGAACGGAAAACCCTTGAGTCGGCACCCCTTAGTTACATTGCCTGTAGAGTGTCATTCTCCCTCAAGTATCACCACCACTGATTGCTAAGGAGCTGGCAAACTACAGGGAGTGTAACTCCAAATAATCTCTTGATTGTAACACCCTTGATAGCTGCGATCTATCAGGGTGTTGCTCTAAGATTAAATCTGACATGTATATGACCCTCCTGAGGGGGTTACATACGAACCTGTATATCCTCCTGAGATATATAGCTTCTTCTGTACAAGCTAGTTGGGGAACTAGTGAGGCAGACAGTGAGGGTTATTCTATTCAGTGGGGACTGAGTAGGGTAATCCTATTTTTTTTAAGTATACTAACTTGCATTACCGTATAGCGTTAACTATTACGAATAGAAGAGGGGGAAACAAATATGATTAGCAAACAAGAATTAAATGATGAATTGCGGACTCAGTGGAAAGCTCAACAGGAGCACTACGGAACACCTATTGTGTTCTTTGCTAATAAGATTGGCTTTAGTAAGACGACTGTTAGGAGATGGATTGAAGGATCGTTCGACTTCTCAATGGGTTCGGCTCAAGTGGTACAAGCTTATTTAAATCAATAACGAGAACGTTGACTCCTAAGGTGCTGAAGCCCTAGAGGTGGAGCCTCAGGAGTTATCTTACTCACTATACATATTCAAACAAGTTTTCCATAACGATTCTAGGAGGTAGGACAATGAAGAAATCAGCCAAGTTAGATGCAAGCCAACAAGAAATCGTCCTCAAGTTAAGTCATGTGAGAGACATGTTTGCTCACAGAGTGGCCATGAAAGACAACCTCATGTTAGGAAACCATATGCCAAAGCTAAAGAGATTAGCTAAGGAAAAGGGAGTACTTGGTGAGGACGGTCAAATTCCTGTCGAGTATGCACAAGCGTATTACGATGAGGTCGCTAAAGTGTCCGCTAAAGTGGATAAGGACTTCGAGGAGTTCAAGAAAGCATTCGATAAATATTTTGGAGAGTAATTGTTCTCTATCAATACAGAACATTGAGGTCGCCTAACTAGGTGGCTTATTTGTCGTTCTCGGGGTGGTACTCTCCCAGCTTCTCAGCTAAAGAAGACAAATATACATAGCACCCTAAGAGGTAGCTACAGGAGGAATATACTATATGGCAGATTTAACTTTAGGACAACACCCTTTACTAAAGAAAGCATTCTTGGATGCACGATTCAAACATCTAACAGAGAAACGCTTCATTGCTGACTCTCTATTTATGAAAGTGAGTGCGGATGCTTTAGCGGTTAAATACTTCAAGGACGCTGACGTAGACTCACAAGGACGTTACAACTATGAAGAAGTACCTGAGGTAGGCGAAGGATCTAGCTACAAGCGTATCGGCTTATCAGAAGTAGCTAAGATTGAGATGATCCGTAAGTACGGCTTAGAGGCAGCTGTCTCTTATGAAATGCAAAAGTGGGGGCAAACAGGTGTATTCGAACGAATCTTCCTTAAATTGTCTAACTCAGTAGTGGCTATGGTTAACACTATGGCTTACGACAAGATTCACTCTGAGCCTAACATTGGAGGACGCACAAAGACGGGTGCAGCAGGAGACGAAACTTGGGATAATGCCGCTCTAGGTGCTGACAAAATGATTAGCGATATCATTGACGCTAAGGCTTCAGCTAAGAAGTTTGGCTACTCTCTTGATACGATGGTTATCTCTACAGAGACGGAAGCACTGTTCTTGAAGAATAAAGGTATTCGTGATGCTCTACGTGAGAACAACACAGATATCGCTTTACTAAACGGCTACATTGGTAACTTCTTAGGGTTGGACGTTATCGTTGATGAGAACTATAGTGATGACCAAGTGTTAATGTTACAACGTGGAATCCTTGGAGACATTGCCGATGCGGAGCCATTGAAGTCTCATACGTATAACCAAGAGGAAGACTCTACTACGATCTTACGTGTGAGCCGTTTCACTACAGCTTACGTAACAGATCCGAAAGCAGTTTACTTACTTAAGAATATCAAAGCTTAATAGCTTAACACTGGGGGTCGGCTATTGGCTGGCTCCCTATTTTTATTTACCAGGAGGCAGGACAACCATGATAGAAAAATTCAATGAAGGCTCAATCACTGGGGGAGACTTACTCAAAGATGCTGTACTATTTTTGGAGGGAACTCACCGAGGTAAACCATATACAAAGCAAGACTTACATACCCTTGCTAACTCGTTTAACAAGGCTGACAATGTGCCAGTCCAGTTAGACCACAGTGAGAGCGCAAAGGACACTGTAGGCTTCTTAGAGAGCGTATCTGTACAGGGTGGCCAACTCTTAGGTAAGCTACGTATCATTGACGAGAAGGTAAAGGAACGAGTAGACAAGGGACTTATGAAGAAGGTCTCCGTGTCATTCTACACAGACACTACCGGTAAGCCTACACGTTTACGTGAAGTTAGCCTAGTAGCTTTCCCACAAGTCAAGGGAGCGGAACTGTTTAACGAATCACTAAGCGAGGACGAACAATTCTATAAAAACTATGTAGCTGGTCTAGGGATTGGCTCAAGAGGGAGGAAACTATAATGGGTAAAGGAATGAAAGGACAGCCTATGGAGTGGAAAGACGAGGAAGCAAAGAAGCGTTCTCTAGCAAACTTACAGCCTAATGCGGCTATGAAGCACGGACTACGTAGCCAGAACTTTGAGGCTACATTAACAGAAGCAGAGCTTCAGCAGATTGCTAAGACAGAGAGCGACATCTTAGCACAGCTAGGAGATTCAGCGACCTCTACAGACAAGATCAATGCAGAGAGATACGCTATTGCACTCATCAAGGTACAACGAGCTGACCAAATTGAGAACGTATCTATCAAGTATAAAGACTTCACAAAGGAGCTTCTTGAGATTGAGAAACAGTTAGGCCTAGACAGACGTTACCGATTGAGTAAATCTAACACTGAGAATCCTTCTAATACTGATTGGATGCTTAGCTTGTTTGATGGTGCTAACGAAAAACTATAGGAGGCAGTCTCGTATGGATAAACTACATGTATTGTATACTGTGAAAGTTAAGTTTAAGGGAGAAGAAGCTGGGGAGAAAGTCCTGAAAAGGAAGCACCTCTCTAAGTGCGTTAAGGGGAAAGTATCTGACCAGCTCCAGTTTGTCTATGACTTCTATAGCCAACTATATAATACGAATTACACTGAGATGGTAGGCCTAGACATGAAGTTTATCTCAGTAGCTGAGTACGATGAATTATACCAAGAGGTATACGAGTGAGGAATGAATGCCGATGAGGAAGGAAGACACGGAGTTTAAACTTAGAGTGATGATTCTGCTATGGGTTGTACTATACGGAGCATTCGCTATGTTAGTACTCTTTAATATCTAGAAAGTAAATACCGAGGTAGCGTTCCTGAGTGAGAAAATATCACTTAAAGAATATGCTATCTCTTTTTTATAACTTTTCGGATGTAACCTTACAGAGAAAATGCATAGTCGTAACATCTGGGTATTACCGTAGTAAGCCAGCTTTACAAAAGGTATTTTATTTCTAGATTGACTACTCTATAATCAGATTTGGAAGGTGGTGATAAGATGATACCTATACTGAAATACAAAGATATTTCAAGGCAAACGCTAGAAGTAGAGTTTATCGTAGGTTCAATGTATTTTACAATTAAGGATGAATACAGACGTTATGTCCATTGTATATTCTCGGGTGGAAGATCTCGTGAATTTGTGAGAATCTTAAGTGATGGAGAGATGGCTGAGGTGTTAGATCTTGGAGGAGATTCGTTGAGAGTTCGTCCTTTGAGAGATGACTATCTCGCTATTGAAATTGAATCGAAGGGGATGGAAAAGGGGTTTGTGTTAGATAAACATCAAGCCCAAGAGTTATCTAATTGGTTTCAACGAGTGCACAAATTATAATTTCAATTACCGTAATGATATCGATGAGGAAAAACAAAAGAGCCGACTCGATGAGAGTCAGCCTGAGGGGGAGTGTCCTAGAGGTTTTAGTTTCGTCCCCCTTAGTTATTATCTTCTCGATCCCACACTCTTAGTTTCCCCTTTTCAAATACCATGACTGCAAAGTCAATCTCGCCAGTTTCCTCACCGTCACCATCGTAGGTTACGTCTGTGTAGCCGTTAGAGCTGGTACGCTCTCCGTTGCCGCCCACAAGATCAGCAACCTCTGAGAGTGTCATCCCTTCCTCTAAGGAATTGTATTCCTCTTCGGAGATTGTTGAACTGTTGCAGGCGCTAAGTAGGATAATACTGGACAGGAAAACAACCATTCGTTTTTTCATTGGTATTCCTCCTCAGTTATTTCGTTTAAATTAAAACTAAGAGTTTTAGAGATTTTGCCAGCTCGCAAGATAACTACATACGTAAGGCCTAGTTGGAATGTATCTACTTTGCAAACTTTATTAGTGATACGAGATAGTGAGTCTTGGAAGTTGGACACTAAAGTATCGATCTCCTCCATAGCGATATCTAACTTAGTTGGTTGAATAGTATTTGTTGTCATAAAAAATCTCTCCCTTTAGTTTTTATTTGTTTACACGAGATAGGTAATACTTACAGGTGTACAATCATGAGTGAAACGATGTAACCGGCTGCGCAAAGAAAGCTTATACTACCGCCAGCTACCAAGGTTGATGTAACCCACTCTTTAGGTTTCAACTTATTCGCCTCCTGTGGGGTCGAACCTTTACAGCTATTCCTGCTCGTGATAATATAGGGAGGAAAGAGCCTTATAGGTTCGACTGAATTGCGTAGCCTTGTTCGGTATACTCGCCAAAGTATAACTACCGAGTAGGGCTATTTTGTTTTGTATAGTTCTAGGTTAGTCGGTTAACTTCTTGCCAGCATACATTCGAGTTAACATTTTATCGATCTTATTAGCTTTATCTACTGTGTTAATCTTGTTGAGTTGATTAAAAGCTGTATAAAACCTCTTAGCATCCTCGATGGATTCCAGTTCATAGAAGTCTTTGACTTTGCCGTAAAACTTTTGTTGCTTACTTTCCAATTTCCTTGCTCACCTCATTCCCTGAGTGGCTTAATTACATATTAATTAAAAGTTCTAGAACCGTCAATACTTTTATGGAAGTTTTTTAAATCCATTTCTTTGACTCACAATTTATCCTTACAACCAATTATATTATCTACCTATTTTGGGTTGCCAAAGTAAGCTTGAATAAGTGTAAAGCTATTTAGAGTGCGTACGAGCTTATTACACGTTACATAACTTGTTTAGGTGCAAACGTAATAAGTTGGATAATAAAAACTCATACAAGGGAATCTAGAGCTTCGTTTTATGAGGTGGCTCGAAAATGGAGGTGTTATTTTACATCATATGGCATTCAATCGAGCATATACCTAATCAGTTGCCAGACCCTTAGACACAACACACCGAGGACTATCTCTAAATTTGATCATCGTACAAGAACCAGATGTAATGCCACCCCTAGTAATCAATCGGGCATAGCTAAATAGAGATACTTCCTATGTTAAAGAGCTATAAGACAGCAACCAGATAGGAGGGAATATTACTTACAGTAATCCTACTGAAGGAAGTTGAAAAGTTTGCATTTAAGAGATCGCTGAGCAGTAGATAACTTCTGAGCCAGAACTCCATAGAAATAACCATTGAAATCACGTACACGTTTAGATTTGCTAGCAAGAATGCTAGCTCGTAACCCTGAGATAGCTACCTCTACAGTATTAACTAAATCGGGTGCGTACTTTCGAGCAGCCAATTGAACACGACTCCATAGTTTGTACACCTCAGTTGCATCAAAGTAGGAGATGGCCAAGCTAGCGAACTCGGTAGGAACATCAGCAGCAATTAAGTCATCTATGCCTAGATCGTCTACGTATGTATTATCTTTAGAGCTTTTAGTTTTGTAAGTAATTGTATCTGTATGAGAAGGATGCTCCTCAATGTACTCAGGAGTAGGCTCTGCAGCTTCCTCGCAAGGTGACTTAACAAGGTGACTCTCATAGGGATTGATCACTGTTATTGAAGCGCTATATCCACCTTTAACAGGCTTGAATTGGTTGATACGAGTAATGATTCCTAAATCAGATAAACCCTTGAGAGCACGCTGTATAGTGCGCTTAGAGTAACCTGTGAGATTAGCTAAAGAGTCTACTTTGAGGTAGCTAACTCCTATGAATTTGCATGAGTAACAAGCAAGCTTCCATAACACTGTGTACTCTGATTCTTTAAGTTTGTACGCTGACAGGTATTCACTAATAGAATTGTCCATCTCAGTAATTGAATTAAAAGATTGGTATTTTCGTAGTTCCTTCATAGTAAATAATCTCCTTAATAGGAGTTACTTGCAGAGTGTACCTTAGGATAGTACAATATAAGCAAATAGCTCCATAGTTATTTTGTGAAAGAGTCCTGTCTGGCCGCCAAACTAGAGCAGGACTCTTTTGTGTTTACTTATAGGTCGAACCTATTGAGAGGGTTATACTTATCATTGGATTCAGCCAACGAGTTACCGAAAGCATGTAGGTAAACTTCAGTAGTTCTTATCTGGGAGTGATGCATAAGCTTACTCAAGGTGTATATATCCATGCCAGCTCTTAAACAGTTGCTCGCATAGGTATGCCTAAACATGTGAGCTGTAGTTTTGAAACCCATGCGTGAAGACAATCTGGTGAACATTAACTTGACAGCGTTCACTGTGAGTGGATTACCTCTGTGGTCATTAAACACATGAGCAGGCAACTTAATGTAGTACTTCTCGCAGAATAATCTCCACTCGTACAACTCTCGAGCCACCTTATCCGTTAACGGAGTAGACAGGCTCTTACGATTCTTCCCGAAGATAGTGATAGTCTTATTGAGTAAATCCACGGAATCCCACCTCATGGATACCAGCTCGCCTAGTCTTATGCCTGTACCTGCAAGGACGACTATTATGGTATGACCTCTGTAGCTATACAACGTGTTTTCTCGAGAACGCATCCTCCTGTAGTATCTAAGCATTTGCTTTATCTGTTCATCGGAGTACACCTTGATGGCCTTGTCCGTCTTAGCAGGCTTAATCTTGTTAGTGGGATTGCTACGGATTTCTATAATGTCCTCATCCTCTAGGTATCTAAAGAATGTTTTCAAGTGCTGGAGCTTACCATTACGAGTAACTACTGTGTTTCCTCTCTCCTTGGAACAGTAGAGGAGGTAGCCCTTTATAATTTGTGGAGTAATATCCTCGATGTTAATGATCTCCTTCTCAGCAACGAGCCAGCGAGAAAACTCATTGAGTGTATCTCCGTAGCTCTGTATTGTCCTAGGAGCTAGCCCACTGAGTTCTTTATCCTCTAGGTAATCCTTAACCATAAATCTAAGTAGTGCCATTTAGTTTCCCCCTTGAGTACGCACAAAAAGACCACCTCCATAGGCTACTTGTGAGTAACCTAGAAAGTGGTCTCTTGTGAGAATATTGTTTCTGTCATAGACAACCATTCAGCTTGACCTTGTGAGGCTTGTCCTGCCTCGGGTGAATTAACTCGCCTGTCCTACCATAGCGGATAATGAATTTTCAGCGGAAGTAGAGGCGGATGCGATGATCACGCCATCTTTTTCAATATAGTATGTGCGTCCTGTATTTGTTTCGATAGCCTGCCTTAATATTTTCTCTGATTCATTGGTAGTCGGAAATTCAGCGATGTCACTTCGTAATTTCATAATTCGCTCTATATCATCTAGTGAGGCAAGTTTAATTGTTTCATGAATTGGTGTGCTAGCTAAGTTGTTGTCATTTAGACATTCGCAAAAATACATTTCATTTTTAGTACCTAGTTGTATATTTGAAGCAGTTTCAAATTGTTCTACGATAGTTGACTTACCAGAGAGTTTAAGTGGCTTATATGCGGAAAGAAGTGCCTCATAATCAGTGGTAATAAATTCTTCTTTACTATAGGGTATAAATGAATCGTGGAATCGGAGTAGAATTGATTTTAATGTTCCATTCTCTTTAAATACTCCCCATAATTCTTGAAAATCTGTGTCATAACCGAAAGCTTCAATATCTCCAATAATAAACAAGTTAAGGGCTGCTTCTTCTTTTAGATAAGCGAATACTTGTTCATGATCTTTCTTTGTTAATTTTCGCATCATAACGAATCGACCTCTTTTTTTATTTTTCTAAATATTATAACTTAAGTTTTTTGAAATCAATATAAAATTTTATGTTTAGTTCACAAACTTTCGGAAAAACTAGGAAAGATATGACAAAGGAGGTTATGAACGGTGGATCATCCAATTCAAGGGTTAATGAAAGCAGCAATGGAAAATTTAAAAGAAATGGTTGATGTAAATACGATTGTTGGAGAGCCTGTTCAAACGGCTGACGGTGGTGTGGTGTTAACTGTTTCTAAAGTAGCGTTCGGTTTTGGAGCAGGAGGTTCTGATTTCCAAACGAATGATGGACAAAGAGCGAACGGTAACCCTGCATTTGGTGGCGGTAGCGCGGGTGGTGTTTCGATTACACCAGTAGCATTTCTTGTGGTGAATAAAGATGGAGTAAATATTCTGCATCTACAAAATGCGACACATTTAGCAGAAAAAATGATTGAATTAGCTCCACAAACAATTGATAAAATTCAATCGATGTTCCAAAAAGAAGAAAAGAAAGAGGGAAATCATCATCATCAAAACCCTGATGAAATCCTTTAAAAACGCCTGCTTATGAGCAGGCGTTTTTTCTTGTAATCACTATGTAATAAAACACATGAAATTGTAAATAGTTTTTGAAGTTTTTTCTATGTTTCTAAAATTTTTCATGTTAAAATATGCTATAGAATTGAAACATATAAAACGAAGGTGGCTAGGTGCTTTGTCTGGAGGATCTGACCAAGTAAAGAATATGATATATATTAATGGTAATCGTCGAGGTCATTGTTTTATTACATCAGGAATTACGTTTAAAGAGTTTGCGAGTAACATCCCTTCACCGCTTCATCAAGTGTTGCTTTTAAAGCACAACTTTGAATGGACGGATTTTCATTATCATACTTTATTTGAATATGTTGAGGAAGAAAATATACATAAGTTAATTCAAGCAGAGATTGATGAATTTGATGAATTTTGTTGGGTAGATTTTGATGATGCAAGCGATTTAGATGAATTAGAGCCGAAAGAAATTGCAGAATTATTATATTTGGCTCACAAAAAAGAACCACTTGCAAGAACATTTTTTCCGCTGTTGAAAAATAGATTTGTTTATTTTTCACATGATGACGGATGGTACAACAAAGTGTATTATCGTAGAATTGCTGATTTTGTAGGAATGTTAAGTAAAGTCATTCCGTATAAACTCGGTGCTTTCGGTAAGAAACGTTTTTCTTTCTTCCAAAAATCAAAAATTTTCCCAGCGATTTCAAAAGAATTGATTATGGGACTTATTCCACTAATGGAAGATGGTCTTTACATAGATCTAGCAGGGAAGATTGAGTCAAGAAGAGGTCTTGAAATTCCGGTATATGTAGTTGGTTCGTATGAAAGTACGGATGAGGTGTTAGATAATATCGATGAATTGAAAGAGGAAGCAACAGAAACAGGTTGGCTCATTTTTGATAAGAAAGAACAAGAGTGGCAATGGGTTGTTGACTAAGAAAACTTGGCGTATGAAGTCAAGTTTTCTTGTCATTTGAAAGGAGTACAAATGAAGAAATATTATACAATTGTGGGTATTATAAGTATTATTCTCGTGGCAATATTACTTATAACTTGTCCGAAAGAATCAGATTTTAAAGTGTATGTACAGGATAAGTATGCGTTGAATTGTAATGAGAGTAGTTTTGAATGCACGCAAAATGTAGATGGTAAAAAAGAAAAACTACAATTTGAAAGTACAGATGCACGAAATGGTGTATTCTTTATGACTGTAAAGCAAACATTTAAAACAGAAGCTGGTGTTTCAAAAGAATATAGCGGAGTAGGAATGTTTGGTACATTTCTTTTTGTTTCAGAGAAGACTTTCTAGTAATAGAAGGTCTTTTTTTTATGCTTATGTTCATATAGATGAAGTAAGACAAGCATAGGAGGGGTATTGATGAAGAACACATGTATTGTTTGTGGCGGTGAGGAGTTTTTTTCCTCAACGTTATATGCACGTACGAAACAAGATTGGGCATATGCACCAAACATGTATCGATTTGAAAAAGTATTTATTGAGCATCGAGATGAAGAAAATTATCCAGTGTTTCAAGAAATTACAGCGAAACATTGTTGTGGATGCGGCCATATTATGTTGTATCATGAATGAACACACCAAGCATGACTTGGTGTGTTTTTTTAAAACGCTGACAAAGCAAGCGGATAAAATAAAGTGAATAAAACAGAAAAACTACCAAAACCAATTGCTGTATATCCAAGTGTTCTTGCTCCGAAATTGACAGCTAATAGACCAACTAAAATTGCTAGGGAGCCGAGCGTAACTGGATAAAAAGCAATGGAGAATAACGAAAGAAATAAAGCGACATAGCCTACCATTGCACCGGTATTTGTACCTTCTATCTCATTTGCAATTTCTTTACGCTTATGTCTAATTGGAATGCCAGCTGGTGATATTTCAGCTGCATACTCTTCGTTTTTTTCACCACTTTTAAAATGATGATTTCTCTTTCTTCGCATGTACATCCCTCTCTTTCAATTGGGTGTACCTATAGTATCTTTCATAAAGAGAAGAACATGAGTATGAGTTAAACCCAAGTAAAGCAAAAATTGGAGAATAAAGATTCCTTCATTAGCATGTATATCTCCTTATGAAGATAAAACAGGAATTTTGGAAAATGATATAGAATGAAATGAGTGATAAAGCGTGAAGGTAGGGGAATGTATGACGAAATTTAATTGGCATGAATCAGCAGAAAAGAAATGGGATAGTAGCGCAGAGTTTTGGAATCAAAATAGTCAAGAGATGTGGGACAGTGGTAGCAGAAGTACAATTATTCCGTTTTTTGAACAATACGTGAAGAAAGAAGCACAAGTGCTCGATGTTGGTTGTGGTGATGGGTACGGTACATATAAATTAAGTAGCGCAGGCTATAAAGCAGTGGGAGTAGATTTATCGGAAGTGATGATTCAAAAAGGTAAGGAGCGCGGAGAAGGACCGAATTTATCTTTTATAAAAGGAGATCTTTCTGCATTACCATTTGAAAATGAGCAATTTGAATCAATTATGGCAATTAATTCTTTAGAATGGACGGAAGAGCCATTACGAGCGTTAAATGAAATAAAGCGTGTGTTAAAGAAAGATGGATATGCATGTATTGCAATTTTAGGGCCGACAGCAAAGCCACGAGAGAACAGTTATCCTCGCTTGTATGGAAAAGACGTTGTTTGTAATACGATGATGCCTTGGGAATTTGAACAGTTAGCGAAAGAACAAGGTTTTAAAGTTATAGATGGCATCGGCGTATATAAGCGCGGAGTAAATGAGAAGATGTTAGGTCAACTACCTACAGAGTTACAACAATCGTTAACATTCTTATGGGTATTTATGTTAAAAAACGTATAAAGAAATGAAAGAATTTTTAGGAGGTAAATAAGTGCAGAAAATACAAAAAACTGATACAATATCATCAGAACCAATTAAAGGGGGACTAGGGTATATGACAACTACTACAACAGTGAAATCCGATATTGAAATCGCACAAGAAGCGAGTATGAAGAAGATTCAAGAAATTGCAGCTGATTTAAATATTTTAGAAGATGAATTAGAGCCATACGGGCATTATAAAGGTAAGTTATCTCTTGATATTTTTAAGCGCTTACAAGATGAGAAAGACGGTAAAGTTGTTTTAGTAACAGCGATTAACCCAACTCCAGCTGGAGAAGGTAAATCAACAGTAACAGTTGGTTTAGGTCAAGCTTTTAACAAAATTGGTAAGAAAACAGTAATTGCACTTCGTGAACCATCTCTTGGACCGACGATGGGATTAAAAGGTGGAGCAGCAGGTGGCGGTTTTTCACAAGTCGTACCAATGGAAGACATTAACCTTCACTTTACTGGAGATATCCATGCGATCACAACTGCCAATAACGCATTAGCAGCGTTTATTGATAATCATATCCAACAAGGAAACACACTTGGAATTGATACGCGTAAAATTGTTTGGAAACGCTGTGTTGACTTAAATGATCGTGCCCTTCGTAACGTAGTAATTGGTCTGGGTGGACCTGTACAAGGTGTACCACGTGAAGACGGTTTTGACATTACAGTAGCATCTGAAATTATGGCCGTGTTCTGCCTTGCAACAGATATTCAAGACTTAAAAGCGCGTCTATCTCGCATCGTAGTTGCTTATAACTTTGCAAATCAACCTGTAACGGTTAAAGATTTAGGTGTAGAAGGTGCGTTAACACTATTATTAAAAGACGCATTAAAGCCGAACTTAGTACAAACGTTAGAAAATACACCAGCTATCATTCATGGCGGACCATTTGCGAATATCGCTCACGGTTGTAACAGTGTTATCGCTACAACAATGGCAGCAAAATTAGGTGATTATGTTATTACAGAGGCTGGATTCGGTGCTGATTTAGGTGCTGAGAAGTTTTTAGATATTAAAGCTCGTGCAGCTGGCATTAAACCAGAAGCAGTTGTTATTGTTGCGACGATTCGTGCGCTTAAAATGCATGGCGGCGTTGCAAAAGATCAATTAAAAGAAGAAAATGTAGATGCATTAGCAAAAGGTATGGAAAACTTACAGAAGCATGTTGAAACAATTCAAAGCTTCGGTGTGCCTTTCGTAATTGCAATTAATAAATTCATTACAGATACAGATGCAGAAGTTACATACTTACAAGAGTGGTGTAATGAGCGTGGCTATGCAGTATCCTTAACAGAAGTTTGGGAGAAAGGTGGCCAAGGCGGAGTTGACCTTGCTGAAAAAGTACTAAAAGAAATCGAAAAAGGTGAAAACAACTACGCACCACTTTATGAATTAGAATTACCATTAGAAGAAAAAATTCGTACAATTGCTCAAAAAGTATATGGCGCAAAAGATATTGAATTTGCTCCGAAAGCACGTAAGCAATTAGCTCAATATGAAGGAGAAGGTTGGAGTAATCTACCAGTTTGTATGGCGAAAACACAATACTCTCTTTCTGACGATGCAACAAAATTAGGTCGTCCATCTGACTTTATCGTTACAATTCGTGAGCTAAAACCATCGATCGGTGCAGGCTTTATCGTTGCGTTAACAGGTACAATGTTAACAATGCCAGGTCTTCCAAAACAGCCAGCAGCACTTCAAATGGATGTAAATGAAGATGGAAAAGCAGTAGGTTTATTCTAAAAGGTTGTAATTCATCTCGTTTATCTGTAAACTATATATACATCAAGTGGCGCCTTTCCATCGAAAGGCGCCTGTTTTTTGGAGGAAATTATGTTTGATCCAACTGCTTTTGACAATTTAAAAGTAATCGTAGAAGGTGCTGTGTATGATTTTGATCTACATGGAGATATTCTTGTAACAGATCGAAAAGATATGATGGATCTTGCTTCATTAAGTCGTATATATCATATCTCATTTCAATTAACAGAACCGTTTGAACCATTAGTAGAAGCAACATTTTCATTATCTGTGGATGCAAAGAACTTGTCTGGTGAAATACTAGAAGTGCCTCAGTTTACACCAGGTTGTGAGATGAAGCTAGCATTTTCATTCCCGTTAGAACAACCAGAAGTAAAATGTGAAGAAATTGAAACATTAATGCGTTCTATATGGGGAAAAGAAAGAATGATTATGCAGAAAGTTTCATACGAATATAATAAGCAAGCGATTTCATATCATAATAAGGTAGAGGTTCTATTTCAAAAAGCGATTACAGAAGACCATGTTGATGATTTAATAGCTGTTATTTCACACATGATAGAAACGGTGCGAACAATACAGCATTTTCTTCAAAAATAGAGATAAAGGAGAAAAACAAATGATAAAAGATATGCAACCATTTTTACAACAAGCTTGGGAGAAGGCTGGTTTTAAAGAGTTAACTGAAATTCAAAAACAAGCGATTCCAACTATTTTAGAAGGACAAGACGTTATAGCTGAATCTCCAACTGGAACAGGAAAAACATTAGCGTACTTATTACCCCTTTTACATAAAATTAATCCTGAAGTAAAACAGCCACAAGTTGTTGTTTTAGCGCCAACACGTGAACTTGTAATGCAAATTCATGAAGAGGTTCAAAAGTTTACAGCAGGAACTGAAATTTCAGGTGCATCTTTAATTGGTGGTGCAGATATTAAGCGCCAAGTTGAAAAATTAAAGAAACACCCAAGAGTAATTGTCGGTTCACCAGGCCGTATTTTAGAATTAATTCGTATGAAAAAGCTAAAAATGCATGAAGTAAAAACAATTGTATTTGATGAGTTTGATCAAATTGTAAAGCAAAAAATGATGGGCGCAGTGCAAGATGTAATTAAATCAACGATGCGCGATCGTCAATTAGTATTCTTCTCGGCGACAATGACAAAAGCGGCAGAAGATGCGGCACGTGATTTAGCAGTGGAACCACAATTAGTACGTGTAACACGTGCAGAATCAAAAAGCTTAGTTGAGCATACGTATATCATTTGTGAGCGACGCGAAAAAAATGATTACGTAAGAAGAATTATGCATATGGGCGATGTAAAAGCAGTTGCGTTCTTAAACGACCCATTCCGTTTAGATGAAATTACTGAGAAATTGAAATTCCGTAAAATGAAAGCAGCAGCTCTTCATGCAGAAGCAAGTAAACAAGAGCGTGAAGCGACAATGCGTGCTTTCCGCGGAGGGAAATTAGAAATTCTACTTGCTACTGATATTGCAGCACGCGGTATCGATATTGACGATTTAACACACGTAATTCATTTAGAGTTACCAGACACAGTAGACCAATATATTCACCGCTCAGGACGTACTGGACGTATGGGTAAAGAAGGAACTGTCGTGTCTCTTGTAACACCACAAGAAGAGCGTAAATTACTACAATTTGCGAAAAAACTAGGCATCGTATTTACGAAGCAAGAAATGTTCAAGGGATCATTTGTAGAAACGAAACCGAAAGCACCAAAGAAAAAGAAACCAGCATTTACTGGGAAGAAAAAGCCTAGATAAATGATAGGGAAGGCGTAACCATTTGTAGTTACGTCTTTTTTGTTTGTAAACAAGCGATAATGGGAATTGTATTAGTGTTTTTAATGTGCCTATCATATATATGCTTCTACTGGGAGTATCGAAAAAAGGGTAGTTTATTTATTTGGTTTATACGAGGAAATAATATAAAAAAAGTCGAATATTAAACTGACACGAAATAATAAAAAGAAGGTACACATATGGATAGGAAATTAGGAATGTTTTTAAATACGAAACATATTGAAGTAAACGAAGGAATACAAAAAGCAAGGGAATGGGATTTAGAATATATTCAATTATATGCTATGAATAAAAACTTTAACTTAGCTAATATCTCAATGGTAGAATGGAATGCTTTAAAGAAAAGCTTATCTTTTAATGGAATAAAGATTCCATCATTAGCAATTAGTTTTGGAGAAAATGGAATTATGGGAATAGAAGCTGAGAGTGCAATAGATCAGTTTAAATATATTACTGACAGAGGTTTGGGGCTTGGGGCAAAGATCATAACAGCTCATATTGGAAAAGTTCCAGATGATGAAAAAAGTGCCTACTATGATAAAATGCTACGTGTTTGTAATGAAATAGGGGACTTAGCGTTCAGATTTGGAGGATTCTTCGCCATTGAGACGGGATCTGAAAAAGCAATAGTATTAAAACGATTTTTAGAAACTGCAAACTCGAAAGGACTAGCTGTTAACTTTGACCCAGCAAATTTAATAAGTGATGTAAATGAAAATCCGGGAGAAGGTTTATTACTATTAAAAGATTATATAGTACAAATTCATATTAAAGATTGTAAAGAAGTGAAAAATGATCGTTCAACTAAGTATATAGAAGTCGCAGCAGGGAATGGTGAAGTAGATTTCGATATATTCTTCAAAGTATTAGATAAAATTGGATTCGACGGATATAACATGATTGAAAGAAATGATTATTTTGATGAACTGGATGGGATGAGTCAGTCGATAAATTTTGCAAAGAAGTACATACCAACTCAAAAGGAATAACGATAGTATTTGTAGAAAGCTACATAGAATATAAAAACCATTAGGGGGAAATGTAATGATCCATAAAGTAGGACAAATTATGTTATATGTAAATAATCAAGATGAGGCAGTAAATTTTTGGACGGAAAAGGTAGGGTTTCATGTAGTAGCAGAGGAAGATAACAAGCAAGGAATGAGATGGATTGAAATTGCTCCGACTAACGGTGCAGAAACGAGCATTATATTACATAATAAAGAAGTTATTTCTAAAATGAGCCCAGAATTGAATCTTGGTACACCGTCCTTAATGTTCTTCTCAGAAAATCTTGATCAATTATATACAGATTTAACAAACAAAAATGTTACTGTTGGAGAAATGGTAACTATGCCTTCTGGTAAAGTGTTTAACTTTGCTGATAGCGAAGGGAATTATTTTGCGGTTATGGAGAAGAACCAATAATAATATTGCTATGTGAAAATCCCCCTCAAATATATTTGAGGGGGATTAAATTTTTGAAGTGGATTTTTCATTAGAGAGTTGTTTAATAAAAAATACTCCTTTTTCAATCGCTGTCTCAATATAGCCAACGATTTGGTCAAACGTAAATACTTGTAAGTCTTCATGCAAATATTGCTTTGGATACAACATATCTTCAAAAAGATACTTTCGAAAAGCTAAAACGTTTTCTTTAGAAACCTCTTCAATATCCACAATGTGAGCCTCTTGATTGAGAAGAGAGAAAAGCTGTTGTTCTTGATCGTAATGATGAAGCAACTTTGCATTTAACAATTTAAAATCGTTATAGTACAGGGGTGCGATAGTTTCGTCATTCTCTATTCTATTTTTTAGCCAAGGTAGAAAAAATCCACTTAGCCAATTATCATCGGCGATGAGATGGGTATAATAGCCTAAAATAAATGGGGAATTTATATGTGATTCATATTTATGAAAAAATGAATCATAATCTATTCTTCTCGTATAGTTCTTCGTTGTACCGGCATAAAAATGTGAGGTTCCTTTTTCTTTTTTTGAATGAACAGCATCAGGGGCTACAGCTCCAAGTAAGAAAGAAGTCTTATCGTGAATAGATAGTTTCTCAGCAATACCGTTAGCGATAATAACATGCATAATTCGTGATCCCATGAATGCCACCTCTGTTTCCAGTATTCATTTCAGGAAGAGGACTGAACAGTTAGTATTACTTTCCCTGTACTTTTTCTACTTTCGACCCATTCATGTGCTTTCCCTGCATCTTGAAGTGGAAAAGATTTCGTAGCCTTAATTTGTAAACGTCCGTCACGCAAATAACGGAAAACTTCATTTGCAGTTTCTTGGAGCAGTTCAGGACGCTTTTTTCGTGTGGTTCCAAAGCTAAAACCGAGTATAGAGCGGCAACTTGCATGTAAATCTTTCGTTTGAAAGTTACCAATTTCACCGCTAGCATTACCGAAATGAACGAGGCGACCGTAAAAAGCAAGGCAGTTTAAACTTCTTTCAGAAACAGTTCCAGAAATAGAGTCCAAAATAATATTCACTCCTTCTCCGTTTGTCAGCTCATTGACTTTCTCTACAAAATCTTCAGTTTGATGACAAATTACATAATCAGCTCCAGCATCTAAAGCGATTTTTCTTTTCGTTTCACTTCCGATAGTACCGATAACTGTTCTAGCCCCTAATAGTTTTGCAAGTTGAATTGCGGTAGTACCAATCCCGCCAGCAGCTGCATGAATGAGTACAGATTCACCTTTTTGAATTCTTGCAACATTTGCGAGTAAATTATAGCTTGTAAAGGATACGATTGGACAAGCGGCTGCAGTTTGAAAGTCGACTTCATGGGGTAAAACGAAAGTAAGATTTTCATTTGCAACAACGTATTCTGCGTAAGATCCATTTTGAGGAAAAACAATGACACGTTGTCCAGGGTGAATATTTTTCACATGAGAACCGACACGTTCTACAATACCAGTGGCATCTATACCTGGAATAAAAGGTAGTGCTTTATTTCCTTTTTTACCATAACGTGATTTAATATCAGCGAAATTTACACTAGTAGCAACTACGCGAATTAAAACTTGATCTTCTGAAATAGCCGGTATATCAAAATCTGTATATTTCATCACTTCAGGACCACCGAACGACGTTACAACGATAGCTTTCATTATATGTCCTCCTAAATTTGACTATATAAATTATTTTAAATCTTTATCAGAAATTGGAAAAATATATAATAGTTATGTGTGGTTATAAGTGAAGCTTATGAACTCAGTGGATCATTATATTAATTTATATAAAAAACTTTTTCGGAAAAATCGAACGAAATATGAATTACCTGCCAATATATAGTGTAAGACAAAGGAGGGCTGGAATATGAAGGGTGAAATAGATTACGCACATTTAATTCAATTAACTTTATCAGGCAATAAAGAAGCGTATAGCGAATTGTATGATGTAACGATTCAAGAAGTATATAAAACAGCACATTTTTTAATTGAAGATAAAACGGATGTAGATGATGTCGTTCAAGAAGTATACATACAGCTATATGAATCGCTTCGTAAATATGATAGCGAGAAGCCATTTCGCCCTTGGCTAATTGGGCTTGCGATTAAACAAATTCATTCTTATAGAAGAAAGAGGTGGATGCGACTAAGAATTATAAAAAAAGCAGAAGAGCAAAGAAAGCCAGTGCAAATTGATTTTTCTAACGATGTTGTAAGTAAAATATCAAACCAAAAACTAATCGAACTCATTCATAAATTACCGTATAAATTGAAACAAGTTATTATCTTAAGATACTTACACGATTATTCACAAGAAGAAGTAGCACAAATATTACATATTCCAATCGGTACAGTGAAATCTAGAATTCATGCGGCATTAAAGAAACTACGTCAAAAAGAGCAAGTAGAAGAAATTTTTTTAGGAGAGGTAGGGAATGTGAAATGAGTTTAGATTGTAGAGTTAGGGAATCTATACAAGAAGAAGCAAAGGGTATTGTTGCCCCGCCGGATTTAAAAGAAAAAGTAATCGTGCAAATAAAAATGAAGCACGGCGGGAGTAAGAGGAAGAAACGCCTTATCGCAGGAGTACTTGCAGCAGCTCTTTTAATCCCGACGACAGGTTTTGCGTACCAATCTATTATGGCGGATGGTATATATGGATCTTTTGAGAATTTAAAAAAACATGCCGGAGCAATGACATTAGAAACGTATATGCGTTTTAATGCAAAATTATCAGAAGCGAAAGATGAAATGGGTGCGAAGGAATATGAAGAGTTTACAAAAGAACTGAAAAAATTAACTAATGCAAAGCTTGCGTACGGAGATTCGAATGGTAATATAGATTATGATGGATTATCACCAGCAAAAAGAGAAGAAATGAAAAAGGTAAGTATGGGCCTTCAACCATACTTTGATAAATTAAATGGTCATAAATCTAGTAAAGAAGTATTAACGCAAGAAGAGTTTGATCGCTATATGGAAGCTTTAATGACACATGAAATAGTACGAGTGAAGATAAAATCAACTGGTGCAATAAAAATAGAAGAAGTACCTGAGGCGTACAAAGAAAGATTTATTAAAGCGGAGCAGTTTATGGAGTATGTAGATGAAAAGGTGAGATAAGTAAAAAAACTCAAAGCTTTAGCTTTGAGCTTTCTTTATTAAAAGAAAATAGAGGATTCAATTATATTTTTTCATCGTTGCATTGTCCTTTTGTATAAAACAATCTAAAAGGGAATAACCAGCTATTAAACTAATAATCGTAACAAAAGTTGTATTTATTAGAATAATATTAACTAAATAAGGTAGGTATTCGGCAAGTGGTGAAAAGAGTAGTGCTGGGGAAAAGGAAATGAATAGTGTAGGCACTGTAATAGCAATAAATTTATCCGGTTGAAAGCTCCAGTTTTGTTTACTCGTTTCGCGATTAATAGATTGAAGGAATCGTAATAAAATGCCAACTATAAGAGGGAAGAGTGTAAAGTAGAATAATCTTGGATAAACGTTAAAGTTCACTTGTGCATCTGTATCTAAATAAAATTGAATTTTTACTCCTACAAATAATAATAAGACGATAAATAATGTGAAGCAGAGGTATAGCATCAATTTTTGCATTATATTCCACCATCCTTTACTCAAAATATATTCAAAAAAAGAAGAGATATACAATAACTACTGTTGTATATCTCTTCTTTTACTGTTAGTTAATAGTGGAGTTTGCTTTTTCTTGCTTCGTGAAATAATCAATAATGCCCATTGCGCTAATTTTTATATCTAAATGTAAAATATTATAAACGGAATGATCTGATGGAACGTTTAACTTTGTAAGATGAGAAGAGATTTTATCCATTAACAAAGTTTGTAAAGCTTTAGTCGCTTCATCGAAATCATTATACTTTTCAAAGACTTCCTTACCAGTCTGAACGAAAATAGGTAGCCAATGTTCCAATTGATTGTATACTTCTGTAACATGAGAGGATGCGCCGTAATGACCGAAATAAATAGTATCTACATTCATGCTTTGAATGTGATTTTTAGAAGCAATCATCGCATCTGGTTGGAATTGTGAAGGGGACGTTGATGGTAGATATAACTCTACATCAACGTCTGCGAGTTCTCTATAGTAAATTCCAATTGTATCGCCAGTAAAAATCCCGTTTGTTAATGAATCGTGAATGCTAATATGGTGCTTCGCATGTCCTGGTGTATCATAAAATGTAAGGGTGCGGTCTTTTGCAATTTTTAACGTATCACCATGTTGTACAATATGAACACGTTCTTCTTCAATTGGAAGAATTGGGTAAAAGAGTTTATCGAAATCTTCTTTGTAGACAGCTTTTGCACCTAAAATAAGTTTTGTTGGATCAATCATATGACGAGCACCACGAGAATGCACATATAACGTAGCATTTGGACACTGTTCCATCATTAAACCAGCTGCGCCAGCGTGATCTAAATGCACATGTGTAACGATAATGTTTTTAACATCGTTTAAATCAATATGTAATTGTTGTAAGCCGTCTAAAATATACGGAAGAGAAGGGGCTGCACAAGTTTCAATTAAAGTAATATCGTCACCTAATAAAACGTACGTACCTGTTCGTTCATTATGCTGTAAATCGAAATCATCAATAAGATATAGGTGAGAAGATAATTGCTCTACTTTTTTCATAGTTACCACTCCTTATATACTGCATGTTTTTATTATACGCTAAAATAGAAAAAAGGCAGAAAACGAAGCTCGTCTTCTGCCTTTTTGTAATATTATTATTTCGTTTGTTGTTTATTAATAGACATAATGAACAGTCCAACAATCCCGCCTACTAATGGAAGCATAATCTCTCCTGCTAAATTAAAGTAGGAGCTTAAGAATAAACCATTTACATCGATTACCCAGCCAGTAACATACAATAACATCATATATAGTACGAAATAAAACTCGCGATTTGAAATCGTTTCATGTTGTGCAGTTTTCATAATGAACACCATCCTTTTCTTTTATAATGGAATATAAACTGTCACATTTTGTTCACATTTCAATTGTAAAACTTTCCATCATAAAAGTCTAGTAGTTTGTGTCGAATTTTCGAACAGAAATAAAGCGCTATCATTACAACTTATAAGTACGTAATAAGAGCTGTATATTCACGAATGTAGTATAGTATAAACATAGAATGATAGTGAAGAGAGGGGCAAAGACAATGACAGTTTATGATTTTTCAGCTAAAACAATTACAGGTGAAGAAAAATCGTTAAAAGATTACAAAGGAAAAGCACTTCTTATTGTCAATGTAGCTAGCAAATGTGGTTTCACACCACAATATAAAGGATTACAAGAGGTATATGATAAATATAAAGACCAAGGACTCGAAATACTCGGATTTCCTTGTAACCAATTCGGGGGACAAGAACCAGGTACAGAAGCGGACATTACTAGTTTTTGTGAATTAAACTACGGTGTAAACTTCCCGATGTTTGCAAAGGTTGATGTGAAAGGTGATAAGGCTCACCCTCTATATACATACATGACAGAACAAGCACCAGGTTTACTTGGTATGAAAGCAGTGAAATGGAATTTTACGAAGTTTTTAATCGGAAAAGACGGGAAAGTAGTAGGGCGTTTTGCTCCGCAGACGAAGCCGGTAGATTTAGAGGTTGAGATTGAGAAGGTGCTTGGAGAATAATTAGGAGTTTCACTTTATTAAAAAACGTCTCAAAGAACAATGTAGTTCTTTGAGACGTTTTCTTTAAACTCACATTTTCAAGATTAAATAACTGTATCAAAGCCATCTGATTTAGGTAGAGAAGCTGCTTTTTTCATAAGCACTTCCCATAAGTGTACAGATTTCTTCCATTCTTCTGCAGCCTGCTCCTGTTTATACATAGCGTTCTCATAACTGGCAGTAAGTTGTTGCATATCGGCCGAGTTGTAAAGTGTATCGATATGGAGAGCGTATTCTCGGAATGTTTGACTTTCACTCCGTGGTATGCCAATTCTCGCAAATTGTTTTAAAAGTGCACCGTAAGCTTTTTGATAAACAGCATCATTTTTTCGGTATTTATAGAAATGAATAATAAGAAATGTCATCCATTTCATTCTAGTGGTGAAGAGAATGTATCCTATAATACTAATTAGTATCGTAGAGAGGAATACGTACCACCAAGAAAAACTAGTTTTAGAATTTGTGACCTTTTTAGTAGAAGCTTCTTCTGTATTTTCTATTAAACTTTTAAGTTTTGCTTCATTATTTCGTTGTTGTATTTGCTCGTTATTAGAATTATTTGCTTCGCTATTTTGTGAAATAGGAGCAGGCGTATTATTTATAAAATTATAGGGATTGGTAAATCCTTTTGTTGGTTCGAATGGAATCCATCCGTATCCTGGGAAATATACTTCGACCCAAGAGTGTGCGTTATCGTTCGTGATTGTATAAACATCTGCACCTTCTGCAGAGGCAAGTGTATTGTCAAGAGTTCCTTCTGTATAGCCTTTTACCCAGCGAGCAGGAATCCCGGCAGAACGAAGTAGTACAATCATAGACGTCGAAAAATTATTACAGTAGCCACTTTTTGTATCGAAAAGGAATTGATCTACATAATCTTGGCTTTTGGCAGGGAATAAGACATTCGTTGATTCATATGTAAAAGAGTTGTCTGTGAAGTAATTTTCAATAGCTAATACTTTATCATATCGGTTGTCTTTATCATTTGTAAGATTGACAGCCAAGTCTTTTACGCGCTGTGGTAATGACTCGGGAAGTTGTGTGTACTTTGTCATAAAATAAGGGTTTGTTTCTTGACCTTCATTTGTTTTTACAGCTTTCAAGTTTTCTATGGAAAACTCAGGGATCTCATATGTTACTTTATACGAATGTAAAGTAGTAGAAGAGTCTTCATTCATTGTATAAATTTTTTCTGAAAACGGGTCAACACTGTATGATACATTAGAAGAAGCCTCAACTGATACTAATCCTGCTGGATAGGTAAGGTGAGGGTAACTTTTTTGCATGGTAATTGTTGCCTCAGTCGTTTCCGTTTTTGTATTTTGTTCGTACCAGCTTACGACGTCGTTTTTATTTTTTAAAGAAATCTTTTTCGGATTTTCAGAAATTTCCCAGCCTTTTCCTGTATAGAAATCTTTTGTTTCTACTCTCCAATAGTGTTTGTTTTGCGTTCGTGCTGTGAAAACAATTGTAGGATCCGCCTTAAAAGGACCACCTAATCGCGAGTCATCTAAACCATACCCAATTGTAGAAACTTTTTGTTCTTTACTTGCTTCAGATGTGTTGAATTTTAAAAAATCCATTGGGTTTGGCCATTGAGGGCCAAATTTTGGAGCAAAGTATGCGATGGTTGCTAATAATACAATAAATATTGTAAGTGGTCTAAGTAATTTTGAGATTTCCCTAGCATAATTTTGTAAGTGTTCACGCTCTTTTATTCGTTCTACTTGAAGAAGACTAAGCATAAAAAATCCGATGACAACAGTTCGAATAATAGCGTAGTTTGCATTGTATAAATGTAAGTTATGAAAAGTTGCGATATAAATAATAGTCAATACAAGAAATAGAAACCCACGTTTTTTATGAATAATCCAAAATGAAGTGAAAGAACTCAAAAACCAAAATGAGAGAAAAAATAAAACCGTCGGAAAAACTGGAGAAATATCTAGTAAATTCCCTTGGAAAAATAGGGAGGAATTTCGAGACATATCAGAAAAGAATGTTGTTAGCCAAGATGGATTTATAAAAGCATTTTTATAATATAGGGAATGAATGATAAATAGGACTGTGACAATTTTTATTGGAATCTGCCACCTCGTCTGAAAAAAAGAGAGAGCGAAGCAAATTCCTATAAATGTTACGAAAATATCTAATCTACCTACATTTGTAATACCTATAAGAGGTCTTAGCCATTCTAGTAAAAGAAGAAATACACATGCATGCATAAAGAATCTGTTCGTATCCCACTTGTATTTTGTTTGTAATGTTATCATTTGCTCACCTCAAAAAACACGTTTGTATACCGGTTTTCATAAACCGTGTTTACAAATATTTGTCGTTTTTTTAGAGTTTCTATTATACTGATTTCTCGGTGTGAAAGTTGATTCGCTTTTTCTTTCACGACAAAAACCATACATTTTCTATTTTTTATAGCAGCACAATCAGCCGCCTTTTGAATATCGGGAGAAAGATTACTGGTCACGAGTATAACCGTGACGGGCTCATAAATTTTTCTTAGTTCCATGTCTACACTCTGGGAGAGCGGGAATACACTGTCTGCTTGCACTTTTGCTAAATGACAAAGGATTTGTTGTAACTGCGTATATCCATTGTCTAAAGGGAAGATAGTTTGTTCTTTTCCGATAGACACGAATGATGCTGGTGAATTTTGTTTCAAGACAGCCCTTACGATAGAGGCAGTAAATGTGACGACTGATTCGAATAGAGGAGACTCGGTTCTGTCTATGAATATCATGACATTATGGCTGCGCTGCTGTTCAAACTCTTTTGTCATAATATTGTTTGTTCGTGCAGTTGCTTTCCAATCAATCCATGAAAAGCGATCACCAGGTTTATAGTCTCTGACACCGACAGAGATTGTAGAGTCTTTTGCTGAATTTATATTTGCTGAAAGCGCTCCTTGTTCGAAATGATTTTCCAATTGTCGATATGCTATATCTACATACTGGGGATAGACTAAAAATGTATCTGGAACTGAAAAAGTTACTTCTTTCTCTATCATGCCGAATAAATCGCCGGTTTTGACACGAACGCTTGAAAAAGTGTGCTCGCCTCTAGGGATTGTGTCAATAACATATTGAAACGAAATATTTCGTTTCAATCCTGGGAAGAGTACTACCTTATTCATCTTTGTTTGTTTACAACTTATAAATTGTGGTGGCAGTTCATCTTCTATAACTAAATAAAGTAAGGGGAAAGGAAGTTTTCTTTTTATTGTAATCGTGCTTACAAATTGTTCTCCTACTACATATCCATTTTGGTTTGTTATTCGTTTTACTTCAGCGTCCCGTAAAGCGTAGAAGGGGAGTAGTAGCGAATAAAGAGCAATGGGAATTATGCTGTAAAACAAAAACCAACTGACAAACCCTCCTTGAAGCATAGCGTACATAAATGTTAAGACTAGACATAAAGGGAGTAGCAATAACTTCATAACGTGATATAGCGCTCGTAGCATTCGTTTCATCAAGGATTCATCGTCCTTTGAGTAGGCACGGTAGTTCGTGCAACGATTTTTCCGATAACTTGTTCTCCTGTTATTCCTTCAAATTTTGCTTCCATTTTTAGAATGAGTCTATGTGCTAAAACGTAAGGAGCTAAAAATTTAACATCGTCTGGAATAACATAATTCCTGCCATGGATAAATGCATAAGCTTGTGAAGCTTTCATTAAAGCAATCGAGCCACGTGGACTTGCACCTAACTGTATAGAACTGTACGTACGAGTCTGATTAACAAGCTTTACAATGTAATGCTTAATTGCTTTGTCCATACTTACTACCCGTACGTTTTGTTGTAAATAAATTAATTCTTCTATTGTAGTAATGGTCTGTAATTGAGAGAGTGGATTTGTTTTTTCCATCCGGTTTAAAATTTCAAATTCTTCCTCTGGTGTAGGATATCCCATTTTTAGTTTCAATAAGAAACGATCGAGCTGAGCTTCTGGTAGAGAATATGTTCCTTCATATTCGACCGGATTTTGTGTAGCCATGACAAAGAACGGCTTTGGTAAAGGTCTTGTAATACCATCTATTGTAATATTGCCTTCTTCCATACATTCAAGTAAAGCAGATTGTGTCTTTGGAGATGTACGATTAATTTCATCAGCAAGTACAAAATTCCCCATAATTGGTCCAGGCTTGAACTCAAATTGGAGCTCTTTCGGATTATAAATAGAAACTCCTGTTACATCTGACGGCAATAAATCAGGTGTAAATTGAATTCGCTTATAATCAGCATCAATGGATTTAGAAAGAGCACGTACTAGCATTGTTTTCCCGACACCAGGAACATCTTCTAATAGCACATGACCTTCAGCTAAGAGAGCTGTCAAAGCTAAGATTGTTTCTTTTCGTTTTCCGACCATTATTTTTTCAATATTATTGATTATTTTTTCTACAGTGGGATGTAATGAATCAAGCTGGGGCATCGTAATCCTCCTAATGTTATTATCGTTTTCTAATCAATTTAGTGGACATATTTCTAATTCTATATGTAGATAGTAAAGGTCTAACTTAAATTCTGAGAATATTCAGATTATTTATTTCAATTACATCTAGTATAATTGTTTCCGTAACTAAGGGCAATACAGTAAATAATGATTTGTAGTTTTATGTAAAATAAGACTCGATATAAAATAATAACATTGGGAAAAATATTTTTACATACAATTTATACTCTTTTCCTTATGGCAGTTTTGAAATAATATCAAAACTCTTTTTCTTTTGCAAAATAGTCGATACCTCAAAATACCATTCTCCTAATAATTAAGATTAACCATAATCTTCACAACGGAACACAAGATTTTCTCACAAACTTATTTTCTACTGAATTTTTGACAATCTCTTGAACTGTGCGAAATGTCACATCTGTATTTTACAACCTCTCTTATAGTAAGGGTATGTAAGAGAGACGTATTAAAGGAGTGAACAGTATGAAGAAAAAACCTTCAGCACTAATGAGACGTTTAAAATATTTTTCACCAATAGATCGTTATAACGATAATCATACACAAGAAACATATGAAGATCGCGAATGGGAAAATGTGTACAGAAAGCGTTGGCAGCATGATAAAGTAATTCGTTCTACACATGGCGTAAACTGTACTGGCTCATGTAGTTGGAATATATATGTGAAAGATGGAATTGTGACTTGGGAAGGACAGGAGCTTAACTATCCAACGACAGGTCCTGACATGCCTGATTTTGAACCACGAGGATGTCCACGTGGAGCGAGTTTTTCTTGGTACATTTATAGTCCGCTTCGTGTGAAATATCCGTATGTACGTGGTGTTCTTTGGAATATGTGGCAAGAAGAATTACAAAATAACGAGTCCCCATTAGGCGCTTGGAAAAGCATTGTGGAAAACCCTGAAAAAGCACGTACGTATAAGCAGGCGCGTGGTAAAGGGGGATTCATTCGTGCGAATTGGGATGAAGTGTTACAACTTGTTTCTGCTTCATTACTATACACAGTATTGAAATACGGTCCAGACCGAAATGTTGGTTTCTCGCCAATTCCAGCTATGTCGATGTTAAGTCATGCAGCTGGTAGTCGCTTTATGCAACTTATGGGTGGACCAATGCTTAGTTTCTATGATTGGTACGCAGATTTACCACCAGCTTCTCCGCAAATTTGGGGTGATCAAACAGATGTACCAGAAAGTAGTGACTGGTATAACTCTGGTTACATTATGACATGGGGTTCAAATGTACCGATGACGAGAACACCAGATGCTCACTTTTTAGCAGAGGTTCGATATAAAGGAACGAAAGTCGTTTCTGTCAGTCCTGACTTCGCTGAATCTACAAAGTTTGCGGATGATTGGATTAGTGTGAAACAAGGTACAGATGGTGCACTTGCGATGGCAATGGGGCATGTGATCTTACAAGAATTTTACGTAGATAATCAAGTGGAATATTTCACAAAGTATGCGAAGCAATATACTGATTTTCCTTTCTTTGTCACATTGAAACAAAAAGGAGATCAATTCGTTGCTGATCGTTTCTTAAACGCTGCTGATATTGGACGCGAAACGAAGTTAGGAGAATGGAAACCTGTTCTTTGGAACGAGAACACGAATGATTTTGCAACACCTCATGGCACAATGGGCTCACGTTGGGATAACGAAAAGAAATGGAACTTGCGTTTAGAAGATGAAGAAACAGGTGAAAAGATTGATCCACGTCTTTCTTTACTTGGAATGGAAGAATCGATTGGAACTGTACAAATTCCGTACTTCTCTGATGATGGAAACAAAGTATTAGAACGTACAATTCCAGTGAAAAAGGTTATGACAGAAGAAGGCGAAGTGTTCGTTACAACTGTATACGACTTAACGTTAGCAAATTACGGTGTGAACCGAGGGCTCGGCGGACAAGAACAGAAAGACTTCAATGATGATGTACCATTTACACCTGCATGGCAAGAGAAAATAACAGGAGTGAAACGAGAGCTAATCATTCAAATCGCTCGTGAGTTCGCACAAAATGCTGTTGATACGAACGGTCGCTCAATGATTATTGTCGGAGCTGGTATTAACCATTGGTTTAACTCAGATACGATTTATCGCGCAGTTTTAAATCTTGTACTTCTCGTCGGGGCACAAGGTGTAAACGGCGGTGGCTGGGCGCATTACGTTGGGCAAGAAAAATTACGACCAGCAGAAGGATGGCAAACAATCGCGATGGCAAAAGATTGGCAAGGGCCACCAAAATTACAAAATGGTACATCTTTCTTCTATTTCGTAACAGATCAATGGCGCTATGAAGATACACCAGTTGGACATTTAGCATCACCAGTGGAAGGAAACTCTCGTTATCAACATCACGGTGATTACAATGTATTAGCAGCACGACTCGGCTGGTTACCTTCTTATCCTACATTTGAGAAAAATGGAATTGAACTATATAAAGAAGCTGTTGCTGCTGGTGCAACAACACAAGAAGAAATCGGAAAATACGTTGCACAAAAACTAAAAGAAAAAGAACTGAAATTTGCAATTGAAGATCCAGATAACAAAAATAACTTCCCGCGCACCTTATTCGTATGGCGTGCGAACTTAATTTCAAGTTCCGGTAAAGGGCACGAATATTTCTTAAAACATTTACTAGGTACAACAAACGGATTAATGAATGACGATAGTGATTCATTACGACCAGAAGAAATTAAGTGGCATGAAGAAGCGCCAGAAGGGAAGCTTGATTTACTCATTAATTTAGATTTCCGTATGGCTGGAACAGCACTGTATTCTGATATTGTATTACCAGCTTCAACTTGGTACGAAAAACATGATTTAAGTAGTACAGATATGCATCCATTTGTGCATCCTTTTAATCCAGCAATCGGTTCACCGTGGGAAGCACGCTCTGACTGGGATATTTTCACTTCACTTTCTAAAGCTGTGTCAGATTTAGCGAAGAAAATTGATCTTGAACCAATGAAAGAAGTTGTTGCAACACCACTTCTTCATGATACACCGCAAGAATTAGCGCAACCACTTGGCAAGATTAAAGATTGGAGTAAAGGTGAATGTGAACCAATCCCGGGTAAAACGATGCCACAAATTCATGTTGTCGAAAGAGATTATAAAACGATTTATGACAAAATGACTGCGCTTGGACCGAATGTCGGAAAACAACCGATTGGTACGAAAGGGATCTCTTGGTCTGCGGAAAAAGAATATGAGCAATTAAAGAGCAAATTAGGAGTTGTTCGAACGGATTCTATCGCGAAAGATTGCCCAGACATAAAAGAAGCAATCAATGCTGCTGAAGCGGTATTAACACTATCTTCTACAACAAACGGTCATATGGCAGTAAAAGCATGGGAAGCACTTGAAAAACAAACAGATCTAAAATTACGTGATTTAGCAGAAGAACGTGAAGAGGAATGCTTCACATTCGAACAAATTACAGCACAGCCGAAAACAGTAATTACTTCTCCAGCATTTACAGGTTCAGAAAAAGGTGGACGCCGTTACTCACCGTTTACAACAAATGTGGAACGTCTTATCCCTTGGAGAACGATAACTGGTCGACAATCTTTCTACTTAGACCATGACATGATGAAAGAATTTGGTGAAACGATGGCAACATTTAAACCAATTCTGCAACATAAACCGTTCCGTAAATCACGGCCCGAAGTAGAAGGGAAAGAGATTACACTAAACTATTTAACACCGCATAATAAGTGGTCGATTCATAGTATGTACTTCGATTCATTACCGATGTTAACGCTATTTAGAGGTGGTCCAACTGTTTGGATGAATAAAGAGGACGCTGCTGAAGCGGGTGTTGCAGATAATGATTGGATTGAGTGCTTTAATCGTAACGGTGTTGTTGTAGCGCGTGCTGTTGTAACGCATCGTATACCGAGAGGAATGGCATTTATGCACCATGCGCAAGATCGTCACATTAACGTACCTGGTACGAAATTAACAAGTAACCGCGGGGGAACGCATAATAGTCCAACTCGAATTCACGTAAAACCGACACATATGATTGGTGGATACGGTCAATTAAGTTATGGATTTAACTATTATGGTCCGACTGGGAACCAGCGCGATTTAAACGTTGTAATTCGCAAACTGAAGGAGGTAGATTGGCTTGAAGATTAAAGCACAAGTCGGAATGGTAATGAACCTAGATAAATGCATCGGCTGCCATACTTGTAGCGTAACGTGCAAAAACACCTGGACAAATCGTCCAGGTGCTGAATATATGTATTTCAATAACGTAGAAACAAAACCTGGAATTGGTTATCCGAAACAATGGGAAGATCAGTATAAATATAAAGGCGGCTGGGAATTGAAAAATGGTGAAATTCAGCTGAAATCTGGTTCTAAAATGAAGCGTCTTATGAACATTTTCCACAATCCAGATCAACCAACAATTGATGATTACTTTGAACCTTGGAATTATGATTATGAAACATTAACAAATAGCCCACAGCGTAAGCATCAACCAGTTGCTCGTCCGAAATCAGCAATTACAGGCGAATTTATCGACAAAATTGAATGGGGTCCAAACTGGGAGGACGATTTAGCAGGCGGACATATAACAGGATTACAAGATCCGAACGTAAAGAAAATGGAAGAAGAAATTAAAACAGATTTTGAAAACGTCTTTATGATGTATTTACCACGCATATGCGAACATTGTATGAATCCATCGTGCGTATCATCTTGTCCATCTGGTGCAATGTATAAACGTGAAGAAGACGGGATTGTACTTGTGGATCAAAATGCATGTCGTGCTTGGAGATTCTGCGTATCATCTTGTCCATATAAAAAAGTGTATTTTAACTGGCAAACGAATAAAGCTGAAAAATGTACAATGTGTTTCCCACGTATTGAGGCTGGTATGCCAACAATTTGTTCAGAAACATGTGTAGGACGTATCAGATATATTGGGGTAATGCTATATGACGCTGATAAAGTAAAAGAAGCAGCGTCTGTTGAAGACGAAAAAGATTTATATGAATCTCAGCTTACTGTTTTCCTAGATCCAAATGATCCAGAAGTGGCAGTTGAAGCGAAAAAACAAGGCATTCCTGAAGAATGGATTAAAGCGGCACAACAGTCACCAATCTATAAAATGATTATCGATTGGAAAATTGCTCTACCTCTTCACCCAGAGTATCGTACAATGCCAATGGTTTGGTATATCCCGCCGCTTAGCCCAATTATGAATATGGTGGAGGGAAAAGGTAGTAACTGGCAAGCAGAAGAGATTTTCCCTGCTATTGATAATATGCGTATTCCAATTCAATATTTAGCGAATTTACTCACTGCAGGAGATGAATCACATATTCGTCTTACATTGAAAAAAATGGCTGTTATGCGAACGCATATGAGAGCAATGCAAATTAATAAAGAACCAAATGAAGCTGTATTAAAAGAACTTGGCTTAACGAAACAGGATGTAGAAGATATGTATCGTCTTCTTGCTATCGCAAAATATAAAGATCGTTTTGTTATCCCGACATCTCACAGAGAACAAGTTGCAGATTTATATAGTGAACAAGGAAGCTGTGGTTTATCATTCGCAGGTGGTCCAGGCTCTTGTATGACAATTTCTTAAATAATGGGGGCGGAAAAATATGAAACAAAGTTTACAAACTGCTTTTTCATGTTCTTCATTTCTTCTCTCCTACCCAGAAATCGGGTGGAGAGAAACTTTAACTGAATTACAAGAAGAGATGGAAGCGATTGAACAGGACGATGTTAAAGCTTCACTTACAGCATTTATAAAACAAGCGCTAAATAAAACGAACGATCAACTCATTGATGGTTACGTATATACATTTGATTTTGGTAAAAAGACGAATATGTATTTAACGTATATGAACACTGGTGAACAAAGAGAAAGAGGGATTGAATTACTAGAGTTAAAGCAGCATTATAAAAAATCAGGTTTTGAAGTAACAGATAAAGAATTACCTGATTATTTACCGCTATTGCTTGAGTTTTTTGCAAATGCAAATGAGCAAGACAGTGAACCAATTATGAGTAAATACAAGGAGAACATACAAGCATTACACGTTCAGTTAAAAGAAGCAGGTAGTATGTATGAACCAATTCTTGCGGCTGTTCTACTCGCTATCGATACATGGGGTGTACAGACAAATTAGAAAGGAGAGTTGTTAAAATGATGGATCAATTTCTATGGGTATTGTTTCCCTATATCATTTTTGCAATCTTTATCGGTGGACATATTTTTAGATACAACTATGATCAATTTGGATGGACATCAAAATCTAGTGAACTATTAGAAAAGAAAATGCTCCGAATCGGAAGTCTATTATTCCACTTTGGGATTATGTTCGTAATTGGCGGTCATGTTATGGGGATTTTAATTCCAGAAGCTGTATACCGTTCAATAGGTATTTCTGAGCATATGTATCATGTAGTAGCAATTAGTTTTGGGCTTCCGGCAGGTGTTGCTTCTATCATCGGTTTAATTATATTAACGTACCGCCGCGTAACTGTAAAACGTATCATTGCAACGAGTACAAAGGGAGATTATATTGCGCTTATTTTATTACTTATCGTAATGCTAGCAGGACTTTCTTCAACATTTTTAAATATCGATTCAAAAGGATTTGATTATCGTACAACAATTGGCCCTTGGTTCCGAAGCCTCTTTATTTTCCAACCGAAAGTTGAATATATGATGGAAGTACCAGTATGGTTTAAAATTCATATTCTTGCAGGGATGGGTTTATTCGCAGTATGGCCATTTACAAGACTAGTACATGTATTTAGTGCCCCAATTAAATATATAAGCCGTAGCTATGTAATTTACAGAAGACGTATTCCTAATGAATTGAAAAAATAATACTGCTGTAAACGGATAGGAGCTAATGGTTAAAACGAAACGAGGTCTAATATGGAAGGCCTCGTTTTTGTTTACAGAGGGAATAACCGTTAATAAATGGCTTAAATTGAAAAAAGATTAGCATCTAAATAAGATGCTAATCAATGCTACAAACAGAAGCAGAGCAATCTTCACAAGCAATTTCACATTTTAAAAATTGTAAATCGTGGATTGTAATCTTTCCTTTATGAATTGAAATTGTACCTTGCTTTTTTAATTCATTTAACATTCGATTTACACTTTCACGTGAAGTTGCACAGAAATTAGCAAGTTCTTGATTTGTTAATGGTAAATCGATGAGAATCCCATTTTCTTTTAATATACCGTAACTATTTGTCATTCGTATAAGGGTAGAATACAGGGCACCTTTTTTGCCGTGTAATACTAAATCTCGGAACTTCGTTTGCATTCTTCTTAAATGTTTACTAATCCATTTCATAAATTCAAATACGAGTGCAGGTTTTTGGAGTAATGCTTTTTCTAATGCTTCACGCTTTATAACGCCTACTTCCACATCCTCAAGACATTTTGAATTTAATAAGTATTTCGCATTGTCCGTGAACAATGTTAATTCTCCAATAATGTCATATTCTGAACAAATTCGAAGTGTTAATTCTTGTCCGTCAGCACTTAGTTTGCTAATTTGTACTTTTCCTGAGTGGATGATATAGAGCTCTGTTGCCTCCATACCTTCTTGAAAAATAAAACTACCTTTTTTAATTTGCATTTTATATTCAACAGATGCAAGTAATTCTTTTAAATCTTGAGATAATGTCATACTGTTTGCCACAGTGATCACCTTTCTTCTTATAAGCAATACATTTCCTATTTTGAGTGTAAATATGATGAAAATGCAAGAGCTATTTTAAAAATAAATTGAAATTTCAATGACCGTAAGGGGAAGAGATTTTCAGTTTTTAGTTTGAAAAATTCAATAGACAAAGTAGATGAGATTAAAGATGTGAACAAAATTCGAACGGATTTGTGAAAAATTTTTGAATGGGGAAAGTAATGTGAGAAAAGTCACATTGAATATGTAGCTTCTTTTTTATAATGAAGGCAAATAAAAAAATGAAAGCTTACTAAGGATTGTAGCAGAAAAGAAGGGATAGAGATGCACGAGAACATAAAAGATTCTTTAAAGCGGCCACTTCAAGATTTACGTATTTCAGTTATTGATCGTTGTAATTTTAGGTGTACATACTGTATGCCTGCTGAAATGTTCGGACCTGATTACGCTTTTTTAAAGGAAGAGTTTTTATTAACGTTCGATGAAATAGAAAGGTTAGCGAGATTATTTATAAGTATGGGAGTTAATAAAATTAGGCTTACTGGCGGTGAACCTTTATTGCGTAAAGACTTATCGACGTTAATTGCAAGACTTACAAATCTAGAAGGCTTACAAGATATTGGACTCACAACAAACGGAATTCATTTAGCAAAACAAGCTAAGGCGCTAAAAGAAGCAGGATCAAAGCGTGTGAATATTAGTTTAGATGCAATAGAGGATCATGTCTTCCAAAAAATTAATGGAAGAAATGTAAGTACGAAACCTGTACTGAAAGGAATTGAAGCAGCGAAGGAAGCTGGATTAGAAGTAAAGGTAAATATGGTCGTAAAAAAAGGGATGAATGATAGTCAAATTCTTCCTATGGTTCGTTATTTTAAAGAACAAGAAATACAGTTACGTTTCATTGAGTTTATGGATGTAGGCAGTACGAACGGATGGAACTTTGAGCAAGTCGTTACGAAGGAACAATTAATAGAGAAAATTAATCGTGTATATCCAATTGAGCCCGCTCAGCCTCGTTACTTTGGAGAGGTTGCGAAATTGTATCGATATGTAGGGAGTAATGCAGAAGTGGGATTTATTACTTCTGTTTCTGAGTCATTTTGTTCTTCTTGTACGAGAGCACGTATTTCGGCAGATGGTAAGTTTTTTACGTGCCTATTTGGAGAAAAAGGAACGGATTTGCGAACGCTTCTTCGAGAAAATATTTCTGATGCCTCACTATTAAAAATTTTACAACATACATGGCGATATAGAACAGATCGATATTCAGATGAAAGAACGGTTGAGAGTGCAAGTAAACGTCCAAAAGTTGAAATGTCTTACATTGGTGGATAGTGAAAGGAGGATTTCTTATGCAAGAGCGTTATTCAAGACAAGTGTTGTTTTCTGGAATTGGTGAAATGGGACAAAGAAAAATAAGAGAAAAGCATGTGCTCCTAATCGGTGCGGGTGCACTAGGAGCTGCAAATGCAGAGGCTCTTGTTAGAATGGGAATTGGGAAATTGACAATTGCTGATCGTGACTACGTTGAATGGAGTAATTTACAACGGCAACAGTTATATACAGAAGAAGATGCACACCAGTGTAAACCGAAAGCAATTGCAGCGGCAGAACATGTAAGAAAGATTAATTCTGATGTGGAAATTGTACCAGTTGTAACGGACGTCACAATGCAAGAAATGGAAGAGTTAACGAAAGAAGTGGATCTCATATTGGATGCGACTGACAACTTTGATACGCGTCTACTTATAAATGACATTTCACAAAAAGAAAATATACCTTGGATATATGGTGGATGCATTGGAAGTTATGGTGTAACGTACACAATTCTTCCAGGAAAAACACCATGTTTTCGCTGCTTAATGGATCATCCTATGGGCGGTGCAACATGTGATACAGCGGGGATTATTCAGCCAGCTGTACAAATGGTCGTTGCTCACCAAGTGACAGAAGCAATGAAAATATTGGTGGGTGATTTCGAGGCGCTGCGAGGAACAATGTTATCATTTGATATTTGGAACAATCAGTATCTCTCATTGAAAGTGAATAGGCAGAAGAAAAATACATGTCCATCTTGTGGGAAATCACGAACGTATCCAAGTTTAACATTTGATGCACAGATGAAAACGGAAGTGCTATGTGGACGGAATACGGTTCAAATCCGTCCAGGGATAAAACGTGTTCTTCATTTAGAGGAAATTGAAAAACGATTACATAAAAGTGTACATGTCCAAAAAACGCCGTACTTGCTATCATTTCTAATTGATGAATATCGTTTCGTTTTATTTACAGACGGTAGGGCATTTATTCATGGAACAAATGACGTGAAAATAGCAAAACGATTATACGCAAAATATATAGGCTGAATAGAAAGTGAGTTTCACTTTCCAAAAACGAGGTGAAAAAGAATGTTATTAAAACGTAATCCAATTCCAGTGGCAGAAGCAGTTGCACGAGTAATGGAATATGCTTATCAGGGTGAAATAGAAGAGGTTTCTCTTATAGAAAGCTACGGTAGAACGCTTGGAAAAGATGTTATTGCAGATCATGATGTCCCGCATTTTGATCGCTCTCCGTACGACGGGTTTGCGATTCGAGCAGAAGATACGAAAGAAGCAAGTAGCAGTAATCCCATTCTGTTTGAAGTGATTGGTGAAATTGGAGCAGGTTTTGTTTTTACAGAAGATGTGAAAGCATTTCAAGCTGTCCGTATTATGACAGGTGCGGCAATTCCTGCGGGGTGTAATACAGTAGTTATGTTAGAGCTAACGGAAGGATTTGAAGAAAACGAAAAGACTTATATGAAATTGAAACGCTCCTTTGTTGCTGGGGATAACATTTCTTTTAAAGGAGAAGATGTAAAACAAAATAGCATTCTGGTGAAAAAAGGGACTGTTATTAATCCTGGAGTAGCAGCGCTTCTTGCTACGTTTGGTTATAGTACCGTACGCGTTGTAAAACAGCCGGTTATTGGAATTGTAACGACAGGAAGTGAACTGCTTGAAGTACATGAACAATTAAAGACAGGGAAGATTCGAAATAGTAACTCCTATATGATAGCTGCGCAAATTGAACGAGCAGGCGGAGTTGTACGGTATTATGGACAATTCGCTGACGATTTTGAGACGTGTTATAACACTGTGGAAAAAGCGATAAAAGAAGTCGATATTTTAATTACAACTGGTGGCGTTTCGGTAGGAGACTATGACTATTTACCTGCCATCTATGAGAGATTACGAGCTAATGTACTTTTTAACAAAATAGCGATGCGACCGGGAAGTGTGACAACTGTAGCTGAGGTAGAAGGAAAACTACTATTTGGTCTATCTGGTAATCCTTCTGCTTGTTATGTCGGTTGTGAATTATATGTTAGACCAGTGATTGGAAAATACTTACATAGGGAAGATTCGCACATATATCGTGCAGAGGCAATTTTACAAAAAGACTTTCCGAAAGCAAACCCATTTACTCGTTTTGTAAGAGGGAGAGTGGAAATTGTAGATGGGCAATTACAAGTTACACCAGTTGGTTTAGATAAATCTAGCGCAATTTCTTCACTTGCAGAAGCGAATGCATTTATCGTTTTGCCAGGGGGAACGAGAGGATTTAAAGCTGGAATTACTGTTTCGGTACTGTTATTAGAATCAAACAACGGAAGTGAGTGGCCGTGGGAAGAGCCGCTTCGATCATACAAGTAATAGAAAAATAGGTTGCTAACTTATATAAAGATAAGAGGTGCAAAATGACACATACGTATTATGAAGTAATTGATACACCTATTTCAATTGAAGAAGTTACAAACAAAGTAATTCGTCGTGAGTGTGGTGCGGTTACTACTTTTATTGGTACTGTTAGAGAATTTACGAAAGGTCGACGTACACTTTGTTTAGAGTATGTAGCTTATAAGACAATGGCGGAGAAACAGCTTGAGAGAATTGGCACTGAAGTAGGAGAGAATTGGCCGGGGATATATGTCGCTATTACACATCGCATTGGTACATTACAAATTTCTGATCTTGCTGTTGTCGTTGCTGTTTCTACACCACACCGGAAAGCTGCCTATGAGGCGAACGAATATATTATGGAGCGTATTAAACAAATTGTTCCAATTTGGAAGAAAGAGTTTTGGGAAGATGGTGAGTCATGGATAGGTGATCAGTTAGAGAGGGTAACATATGCAAATGGTGAGCCTAGAAAGGAGATGAGAATATGATTGAAGTGCTATTATTTGCACATTTACAGGAAGAAGTAAGTAAGTCGTCATTGCACATAGATTGTGAAAATATTACAGTTGCGAAGCTGAAGGAAGTACTCATTAAGAAATACAACATAGCAATTTCAAACGAGATTATGGTCGCGATAAATGAAGAGTATGCAAATGAGAATGACATCATTCAAACTGGCGATATCGTAGCAATGATTCCGCCAGTAAGTGGTGGTTGATTCTTTTCAGCCTAATCATGTTAGGACGTGATTAGGCTGGAGAGAATGAATATAACTATGCATACATAGGAGGGAACAGGATGAAAAGTCCTAATTTTCAATTAAGTTTACAAACTTCTAATCTAATTATCGGTTTTATGGTATGGGTCATTTTATCATCATTAATGCCTTATATTAAAGCGGATATTCCATTAACTGCGGGACAAATTTCTATGGTCACAGCAGTACCTGTTATTTTAGGCTCTATTCTTCGTATTCCAATTGGTTATTGGACGAATCGTTTTGGAGCAAGAAAATTATTCTTTATTAGTTTTATTCTATTATTATTTCCTGTTTTTTATATTAGTGTTGCCAATTCTATGATGGATTTAATTATTGGTGGATTATTTGTAGGAATCGGTGGTGCTGTATTCTCTGTAGGAGTAACTTCTTTACCAAAATATTTTCCGAAAGAGAGTCACGGTTTTGTAAATGGTATTTACGGTGTCGGTAACGCCGGAACAGCAATTACTTCGTTTTTAGCACCTGTCATTGCAACTTCAGTTGGCTGGAGAACGACAGTACAATGTTATTTAGTTTTACTTGCAGCGTTTGCACTTATGAACTTTTTATTAGGTGATCGTAAGGAGAAAAAAGTGAATACACCATTAATGGAACAAATAAAAGGTGTATATAAAAATGAGAAACTTTGGTTTTTATGTATCTTTTACTTTTTAACATTCGGATCATTTGTCGCATTTACAGTATACTTACCAAACTTTCTAGTATCTCACTTCGGATTAGAGAAAGTAGATGCAGGTATGCGGACAGCCGGATTCATCGTACTCGCAACAATTATGCGCCCGATTGGTGGTTGGCTCGGTGATAAGTTTAATCCATTTAAAATATTAATCTTCGTATTTATCGGTTTAACACTTTCAGGTATTATTTTATCGTTTATGCCAAGTATGAACGTGTATACATTTGGTTGCTTACTAGTAGCATTTTGTGCAGGGATTGGTAATGGTACAATCTTCAAACTCGTTCCAATGTATTTCTCAGAACAAGCTGGTATTGTAAATGGTCTCGTATCAGCTTTAGGTGGACTAGGAGGATTCTTCCCACCGCTAATTTTAACATTACTATTCCAATTAACAGGTCATTATGCAATTGGATTTATGGCTCTATCAGAAGTCGCACTTGCTTGTTTAATTATTACAGTATGGATGTATAGCCAAGAGAAATTGTTAGTGATGTTAAAGAATCATTAATAAGGAAAAAGAACCATCCCAAAGTATATTGGGATGGTTCTTTTAGTAATAGGCTTCAACATGTTTTTATTGATATCTCAATAAACGCTTGTTTTCTATAAGAATGTGTTTTTAAAATGAAAAACAGAAGGCTTATGGAATTTTATTTTAAAATATAGAAGTCAAAAGTTATTCATTTAAAGGGTAGATTAGTGAAGGAAATCTTAAATCTATTCTAAAGATCGAACTCATTTTTAGAATGCAAATATTTAATTGAATCGGGATGTTTAGATGAAAAAAATATAAGTCCACTCAAGATAAACAAGTATCAGGTGTGTTAGGTGGTTTAAGCGACAAGTATGGGATTGATGTAAGTATTCTTCGCATAGTAACTGCAGTATCAGATTTTTTTAGGGCCAAATTTTTTGGTAAGGCTAACGGATATTGTGAAAAAAGTACTACACTAAAGAATACAGTTTAGTTCAATAAGATAAAATTATGAATTTGTATAAATAATCCATAATTTTCTTTATGAGTTATATTTGATATGTTAAAGAAAAGAGAGGGGAGGGAAATGAAATAAGAATTTTTGATGAGCATTTTCATATTATCGATTTTAGTTTTCTGATTATTGAGAACTAAGGGTGTTTTCCGATGAATGAAATGTGTCCACATTTAGTAAAGCGTTTAATCCAACTAAAATATATTTAGAATGAGGTTTTAAATGTTTGTATTTATTATATTAGACGTAATATTACCGATATTAATATTGATGCTAATTGGTGCAATCTTACAAAGAAAGTTCCAATTTAACTTAAAGCAGCTATCTACACTTATTACTTATTGCTTAATGCCAGCGGCTGTATTTGTGAATATATATGATATTCGTATAGAAACAGGTTTGTTGCTCCAGATAATATACTATTTAATGCTTTATAGTCTGAGTCTGATCATAGTAAGTCATTTCATTTCAAAAATATTAAAGTTAGAAAAAGGAGAAAGTGCAGCTCTAAAAAATAGCATTTCGTTAATGAATTCCGGTAATTATGGGTTACCAGTAAGTCAATTGATTTTCAGTCACAATCCAGTGGGGGTTTCCATTCAAATTTTTATTGTTATTTTCCAGAATCTTTTAACTTATTCATATGGGATATATAACTTACTATCAGCAACAAAAACAATCGGAGGTATTATTCAATCATTTCTAAGACTGCCTGTATTTCATGCACTCGTATTAGGGGTTTTCTTTCAATCTTTTACAATTCAAATACCTAATTCTATCTTTATTCCTCTTAATCAGCTTGCGAATGGTTTTGTTGCAATAGCACTCATATTGCTAGGGGCACAATTATCCAACATTAAGCTTAATTTTTTCCATCGAGTCATAACATGGGCTTTAATTGGAAGGTTACTGATGGGACCATTATTAGCACTTGCCGTAATATACATACTAAACATCGATGGTATTGTTGCACAATCATTATTTATTGCAAGTTCTTTTCCTACTTCAAGAAATACATCAACCATTGCTATGGAATATCAAATAGAGCCTGAATTACATGCACAAATCGTTTTATTTTCAACACTTTTCAGCATTATTACAGTAACTGTCGTTATTTATTTGTCATATATTTTGTTTTGAATATACGTGTTAAAACGAATAGATTTGAGGCGGTAAATGATGGCGGAAATCCCATAGATATGAGAAGAAAACAGTCTATGATATATTGGGTATCGTTTACAATTGTACCATGTCTGATAATCAAGTAGCTTAGCGAAAAAAGACACAATTTCGCTTATAATTGACGTTACATGAGCTTAGTTTGATAGCGGTGGGGTGGGAGTGTCAAGTAAGAAATTTTTCTTTATTGATTTTATGCGGTTTTTCCGCAAAATTGTAACTAAGGGGGATTCCAAGTTGAGTAAACAGAATATCAGCACAACAGTTTCAGGAGATATAATTGTTACCCATCTAGTTGGCAATATAAAAACAGATGATGTGTATGAATGGTTTAATGGTTTTGAGCAGGTTTGTCAGCAATTCATTTCTGAAGGGCGGAAATACAAATTGTTGGTGGATAGAAAAGGATACACGCCAAATCATTTTTCTGTTCAAAAAGTATGGAAAGAGAAGTTCTTCAATGAAATCATTTTGAATAACAGTAAGGCAATTGCATTTCTCCTTGAAGAGGGGGAGATAATGGATTATTTACAACAATCTAATACGAAAGAATCTGTGAGATTTTTTGATGATTATGAACAAGCGCTAATTTGGTTGAATGAATATCCAATATAAAACCTGTATTGAAGCAGTTGCTCTCAAGCAACTGCTTTTTTGTCCGTAATTGTTGCCGTTATTTTTCTTCACAGATTCTTGTCCAATTGTTTGTCTGATCCTAAAAAACGAAACTAAAGCAAAAAGAACAAACGCCTCTAAAAAACGTTTGTTCACAGTTAATTCCTATTTTAGCTAAGTGATAGATTACATTTTATGAGTACGAGAAAGTCTTTTTATAAGTTTAGGAAGGACAGAAGTTAATTCCTGTTTCATACGCTTCGTAAACGATGGGTCCTTACCTGAAGTCGAAATAGTGACAACATATTCATCATTTCGTATAACGCCAGGTGTGTGAAACGATGATGCTGTACCATCACTTACAACGTTAACCCACTGGAAATCATGAGCGGCCTGTTTGACCATCATATTTACAGCATGTTGATTTGTAGCTGCATAAATTAGATGAGCATCTTTAATATCATCATTACTAAAAGTTTTTTGCTTCCAAGTAATATAAGGAAGTTCTTTCATTTCCTCGCAAATCTCGGGGCTAATAACGGTGACGAAAGCGCCTGTATCTTTTAGTCCAGACGCTTTTCGATATGCAATTTTACCTCCACCAATGATAACGACCACTTTATTTTGCAGATTAAACATAAGGGGGTACATGTTATACATATATGCATTCCTCCATTCGTTCTAACAATGTTAATTTCATATATGTATCAAACTGTAGGCAATTACAAGTCGTCACGTGATCGTATTTTTTTGTATACAACTTAATTTTTTGAAGCAATAATCCGGTAAAGAGAAGGTAGGGCATGACATATACATGGGATGCAGTTGATGTTATAGTCTTTAGCTCAGCAGTAAAAGAGGGCGTTCCTTTCGTTAAAAAGGAGCATGATACTGGTAGACTGAGTTTTTGTTCGACAGCTGCTCCGATTTGTTGTAACTCATGTATCGGCTGAAAATCACTACTACCTCTCCCTACGAGTAAAACACTACTACCTTGCATTGGCATAGTTTCACGTATTCTTTTCACTACAAGTTCAACCATATGCGGATGCGTACTAAAAGGTTGTACAACTGAAAATGAGATATGTGGATATTGATTTTTCATTTTCGCTATCTCCAAAGGAATATCACGTTTATAGTGAGCTGCTGCAAATAATAAAACAGGTACAATCATTATTTCAGTTACTCCCTCTATTATCGTTTCTGTAACTGCATCCGAAATAGTAGGTGTCGTTAGTTCTAGAAAAGCTATTTTTTGAATTCTTTCGTTTCGCTCTTTCATAACAGATTGAATAAATTGAATGAATTGTTCATTACCTTCTTGTAGCCGGCTTCCATGTCCAACATATACAATTCCTTTCATTGTCTCACCATGTCTTTCTTCATAAGAGTTTCTTGTAATTGATGATCTACGTTATGAAACCCAACTTTATTTGCATAGTGTAAAGTTGGAACGTCGGTATACGAGAATGGGAGAGTAAGAATATTGATAAAGCCAAGGCGTTTTATTTCTGCTAGAAACGTATCAATAGAAGCACGATCTTCAAATACAATGCTATCCCATGAGAATTCAGAAAGAATACGTGAATGAATTTCATCGAAGCGATGATCAATTGTGTACTCATGAGTCATCATATAGGAACCAGCACCAATTTTTTCTTGAATAACAGCAATTCGGTTAATGTTTCGTCCTAAATAAATCGTTGAATTCGAAGAAAATTGCGCAGGTTTACTGAACAATCCATATTGCATGAGCTTTTCTTGAATAGAAAGGTTCATATACTGAAGTTCTGCCTGTAAGGAACGAATATCTTTATGATATTTACTGCATGATTGCATTAAGATGTCTACACTGTCAGCGGAACAAAATACAAGACGATCAACGTTAAAAATCTTATTGATTTGTTCAGAGGTTACTGTGTATTCTTTCTTTTTGAAAGTTGGAATTTGATATATTTCTGCACCGGACTCTTGTAACTTTTGCTTTATTGCGCTTTTTTTATTTGTTGCAGCTGCAAATAAAACTTTCTTGCCGTGCAATGGTTTACGTTCTTTCCAAGAGATTTGATTCCGCAAAGTAACAACATCACCAACAATTGTCATAGAAGGATTAGAAATATTTTCGTTTTTGACAATAGAAACAATGGTAGACAGTGTCCCTGTGACAACGCGCTGTTTACCAGTTGTACCCCATTCAATGACTGCTACTGGCGTATCTTCTTTTTTTCCTGCTTGTAGTAAGTTTTCACAAATTGTAGGTAAGTTTTTTATACCCATGTAGTAGGCAATCGTGTCGCTATTGTGAGATGAATTATATTTTCCATGATCGGTTAAGGGACCTTTTGCATGTCCGGTTAATAAAGTGATACTATTACTGTAGTCACGGTGGGTGAGGGGAATACCTGCATAGCTACTAGCGGCGATGCTAGATGTAATGCCTGGTACAATTTCATATGGAATATTTGCTGCTGCTAAAGTTTCTGCTTCTTCACCAACACGGCCAAAAATAGATGGATCTCCGCCTTTTAATCGGACAACAATTTTGCCCTCTTTCGCAAATTGAAGAAGGTGTGCGTTAATTATTTCTTGTCGCATAATATGATTCTTTGGCATTTTTCCGCAATACATAAGTTCACATGTTTGTTTTGTATAGCTAAGAAAGAAAGGGTTTAGTAAACGGTCATATAAAACAATATCTGCACGTTTTAAACACTCTATCGCTTTTTTTGTAATAAGCCCTTCATCACCTGGTCCTGCACCAACTAAATATACATATCCGTTCATAATTGCACCTCATCAATTTTTATTTAAAAGGAAGCCAGAGGAGGCTTCCTTTCGAAAATTACATGTATAAATAAATGTCACCGTCAATAACTTCTACTTCGTATGTTTGAATACAGCCGTCATCAGGTTTTTGAACTTCACCTGTTAGTAGTGAGATTTTCCAATCATGCAGTGGACAAAAGACGAATTCTCCAGACACAATCCCTTCTGCTAACGGTCCGTTTTTATGAGGACAACGATTTTCTACAGCTCGAATATCGCCATTTGAAAGGCGGAATAGGGCGATAGACATACCTTTCATTTGCACTTCTTTACCGATTTGAATAGCAAGATCTTCCGCACGCATAACTTTTATTTTTTCTTTCGTGTGTATCATTTAGATCACAGCTCCTTATTTCACAGTTTCTACTTCATACATCGCTTTTAATGATTTCGTTTCTAGTGCTTGTCCCCATGCTTCCGTATATGTTCTACGAGCTGTTTGGAAACGTTCATTTAACGTAGTAACCATACTTGCATCTTGTAGTATTTCTTTTATGTGATCGAAGCCTAAACGTTCTGTCCAGTAGGCGGTACGCTCTCCGTAAATACCAGTTTCACGATAATATTGCATGTAAGCTGCAGCGATGCGAAGGACATCATCTTCAGTAGGGACAATCATTACAAAATCAGCTTCACGTACTTCTGTACCACCATTTCCGCCAATATAAAGTTGGTATCCATTTTCGACACAAACAACGCCAAAATCTTTCGTCAGTACTTCCGCACAGTTACGCGGACAGCCCGTTACACCCATCTTCATTTTATGAGGTGTATCTACCATTTCTAATGATTGTTCAAGGAGCATACCAAGTCCTAATGAATCTTTCGTACCGAAACGGCAGAAGCGAGAACCAACACATGATTTTACATTACGAAGCGATTTTGAATATGCATATCCCGAAGTCATATGTAAGTCAGCCCATATGTTAGGTAAATCTTGTTTCTTAACACCATATAAGCCGATTCGGCTTGCACCTGTAATTTTCACAAGAGGAACATCGTACTTTTTCGCAACTTCAGCAATTTTCATTAAATCATCAGCTGTTGTAACGCCTCCGTACATACGTGGAATAACAGAGAATGTACCATCGTGCTGGATGTTACCATTCATTCTTTCATTAACGAAACGGGACGATTTATCATCTTCATATTCTTCTGGAATCGCCATACGTAAATAGTAGTTTAAAGCAGGGCGGCATTTCGAACAGCCGTCTTCATGTGCAAAACCAAGAACATTTCGTACTTCTTTTGGAGATTTTAAGCCTTTCTCGTGAATGGCTGCTACGACTTCATCACGGGATAAAGGTGTACATCCACACATACCGGCAGATTGCGCTGAGGCATCAAAAGCATCTCCAAGTGTATGAGATAAAACTTGTTCCACAAGTGGACGACATTTACCACAAGAACCTGCGGCTTTCGTACAGCCTTTAACTTCTTCAAAAGTCGTTAACTCTTGTTCTAAAATGGCGTGAACGATTGAACCTTTCGTAACACCATTACATCCACAAATCGTGTCATCCGCACTTATTGTAGCAACGTCAAATTCACTTTCTTCACCAGCTTTGTGAAGAAGGGAAGCTGGTGTATATTCTTGTATATCTTCTTCCTTCTTTAACATGCTAAAGAGACGTGTACCGTCAGCTGTGTCACCATATAAAACGATACCGACGACTTTATTATCACGAATTAATACTTTTTTATAGGAACGTTTACGTTCATCAAAGATTGATATTGCTTTCGTTTGATCATCTTCATAAATTTGACCAGCAGAGAATAAATCACAACCTGCAACTTTTAATTGCGTACCGACGATACTGCCCGAATATCCATCAGTTTGTAAATTTGTTATATGTTTTGCTAGTATCGCACCTTGTTCATAAAGAGGAGCAACAAGTCCATATGCGATACCGTCATGCTCTGCACATTCTCCAACTGCATAAATGGACTCATCATTTGTTAGCATATAGTCATTGACTACAATACCGCGATTTACAATTAAACCAGCATCTTTTGCTATTTGCGTATTTGGGCGTATTCCGACAGCCATTACGATTAAATCACAATCTACAACTTCACCATCTTCAAATTGAATGCCCTCAACATGGTCTGTACCAAGAATTTTTACAGTTTTCTTTTCCATTAGAAATTTCATGCCTTGCGCTTCTAAATCTTCGCGCAGAAGAGAAGCTGCTTTCGTATCTAGTTGTTGCTCCATTAAGTTTGGCATTAAATGAACAACATGTACGTCCATCCCTAAGTCAATAAGACCTCTTGCGGCTTCTAAACCAAGTAACCCACCACCAATGACAACAGCCTTTTTCTTTTCATTAGCGGTATCAATCATAAATTGTGTATCTTCAATTGTTCGAAATCCTGTTACACCAGGGAGAGTGGAACCTTCTACAGGCAAAATAAAAGCACTAGAACCTGTTGCGATAATGAGTTTGTCATATGTAAGAGTACGATTCTTTTCTGTAATAATAATTTTTTCTTCTCGGTTAATACTTTGAACTTTTTCATTTGTATACAAAGTTATTTCGTTTTCTTCATACCAACTGTATTCATTCATAATGATATCTTGCATATTTGTTTTGCCTTGTAAAACATGAGAGAGCATAATACGGTTGTAGTTTGGATGAGGTTCATCTCCAAAAATAGTAATCTCATATGAATCACTATCATGTTTTAATATTTCTTCCATACAGCGTATGCCAGCCATACCATTTCCGATCATAACTAAACGTTTTTTCATTTTCGTTTCCCCTTTTTCTGTGAAATGTTGAACAAAGGATTATGTTTTTATTATAGAAAATCAAAAAAGGAAGAGATGTGATGTTTATCACATTTTTATAATGATTCACAAATTGTTAAAATTCGGATTTATTCGAGAGGGATGTGTATAGTCTTTACCAAATGAAAGAGCAGGACATAAGTATGTATACTCATGTCCTGCTCTTTATTTATGCTCTCGTAATGGCACGTGGAAATAAAATATTATTTTCTAAATGAATGTGCTCAAATAAATCAGACTCTAGCGCTTCAAGACGTTGGTAAACAAGTCGATAAGTACCGCAAGCTCCTTCTGGAGGAGTAAAGTCATTTGTAACTTTACGAAGTTCTTTAATAATGTTGCCTGCGTGGTTATGTTCATTTTCCAACTCATCTACTATTTTACGTAATTTCACATAGTTTTCGTCAATTGGATTTTGTTCAAATTCTAAAATTAATGGGAAATCTTCTGTTTCTTCTTTAATTAAATGCTGTTCTAATTCCATCTTTAATTCGTGAAATAGCTTATGAATTTGAGCTAAGTGAGGCTGACTTGCTCCGTGGACGCGTAATACTTTCGTCACATACGGACTTAACTGTGGTAATTCTTCATTTAAATAGCGATGATGCTTATTTATAACATAATCAATCAATTCACGATAAGAAGCATTTTTCCAATCAATTTCAGATTCATTTAATCGTTTCGTATTATTATAAAGTGTATTTAATTCTGTAAGTACTTCTGTTGCTGATAAATTTCTTTCATGAATTGCATCAATAAGTGGTTTATTACCACCACAACAAAAGTCTATTCTATATGATTTAAAAAGATTACTAGCTTTTGGAAATTGTGTAACAATCTCACCGACAATAGAAGTTTCAGTAAATGTATGTTCCATATGAATGCCTCCATAAAGTTTGAATGTAATATCTAAATTAAGAATAGCAATAAATGAAAAACAATGTGGTGATTGAAATCACTTATAATGTGTCAATTTTAAGGATAATCAAATGAGTTTTATAAAAGGAAGAGGGAGAGGGAATTCGTCATAATAGTTTCTGATAATAAAAAAGAAGCTTACTAGAAGCTTCTTTTTTACTACTATTTTTCACATGCAACTCCATCGCCATCACGATCAAGATGTGAGTCATAACCTGGTTGTCCTTTATATAGAGGAGCTTTCCCGGCAGCTCTAACTGCGGCACAATTTTTGTAATATGCACTACTAGTATTTCCTGAAGCAGGTTGTGTTTGAGCTTGCTGTGCTTTTTGCTCTTCTTGTTGCTTACGAGCTTGTTCATCAGCCTGACGTTTTTGCTCTTCTTGTTGCTTACGAGCTTGCTCATCAGCTAAGCGTTTTTGCTCTTCTTGTTGCTTACGAGCTTGCTCATCAGCTAGGCGTTTTTGCTCTTCTTGTTGTTTACGAGCTTGTTCACCAGCCTGACGTTTTTGTTCCTCTTGTTGTTTACGAGCTTGTTCATCAGCCTGGCGTTTTTCATCCTCTTGCTTACGAGCTTGTTCTTCGGTTAGACGCTTCTCATCTTCTTGCTTTTGAGTTTTTTCGTCCGCCTCTTTTTTTTCTAGATCTTTTTTCTTTTCGCTATCTTTCTGTTCCTCATTGTTAGAAGCAACTTTTGTACTAGTTGCTGTCGTTTTTTCAGAAGAAGGATCTGAAATACCTGATAGCGCAACAAAAATGACAAATAATACGGCTGTAATAATAAATTGTTTTTTCGCTACACCTGTTTTCTTAATAACAGATAAGATTGCTAGAACAAGGAAGAATATAAATAGAATGAAACTTAAAGTAGAAAAAAACTCGACGACGGGGTGTTCCGATTTTGTTGTACCGGCCGTTATTAATATAATAGAAATCATAAAAAAAATAACGGTAGGACGTCCATCTTGTTTTGCTTTTCCATTTTTCTTAAAGAATGAAATAATACATAAGATTAAAAGAATAAAAGCAATAAAAAATAGAGCTGCACCAATATTACTCAAAATCACCATTTTCATACTTCCATTTGTAAGATTTTTCTTATTGATTATATAGGAACTTATTGGATATTACACGTTTTATATAAATTTAAAAAATAAATATTTTTACTAGACTTATAAACATTTATTTTGTATATAAGGAAAAATAGATGTATTTCCTATTACGTTTTGAAAGAGATTTCATAAATTATAGTATATCGATTGAAAGGAGGAGATTTGAATGGAATTTCAATTGTTGGTAACTTGTATATTACAAGAAGGTAATGCTTACTTTTTAGTAACGAAGGTAGACGATGTTATTACGTTAAAAGTACCGATTACTGCGGGAGTAGCAGGTTTATTTTTAGCTTTAGGTGTACCAAGATGTTCTTAATTTAAATCTCTATAGTAGAAGGGGAAGGGACATGCCTTCCTTTTCTACTATTACATAATATAATTATGTAAACTTAAATATCATATTTGTGATAGCACGTTTGAAATGGACATGCATATACTATAATGTTTCATTGGATGTTAGCGGTGAAAGGTAGTTTTAATAAGTGCATCCAGTGATGTTTTTAAGTTATGAAAATAAAAGAGGTGCTATTATATATGAAAAGAAAAACATTTGATATTCCAGTTACATTGCGAAGAGAGTGGTTTTTACTAGAGTTAGCTTATTTAACGAAAAAATATGGAATTGAAATTGCAACTAGCAAAATGGATGCTGCACCGTTTTTAAGAGATCAAGTTACAGAATCAAAGATAGGGAAAGGGTTACAATACGATAAATATGATGATGAATATATAATTGAAAATTAAAGGGTAACAACAAAATTAAATTAATTTATAACAAAGTATAAAATAAAGCAGATTCTAAATATAGAATCTGCTTTATTATGAAGTACTTGTAGTCAACTAACCTCTTTCTAGTGTTTTTCCTACATATTTCTCTTGCGTTATTCCAAAAGATTCACGAAGAATGCGAGCATAATCTTTAGATTCTATTGGTCGTTTATTTTTAGTGCCTTTAAAGGTTTCTGTATAATTTTTATTTGTTAATGATATGTGACCATAAGTAGTTAATTTACAAGTGATAGCCCCTTTATTAAAAGGAGATTCTTTATGCTCTACAATCACTTTTTGAATGTTATTCACTTTTTTCTCATCTATTGGATCTACAGTGAAAGCATAGCCTATTTTCCATTCGTTTGAAGGTTCAGATTGTAAGAAACTTGTAGATTCCCCGTTAGCTCCTTTTCTCATTTCTAAAATATGCGTACCTTTTCGAGTATTTCGCTTACGAATTCGATATTCTCCTGTTTGAGAGGAGATGACTTCTCCGTTAAAAGGGACTGGATGTAAAGGGAGATGAGATGCAAAACCTGCATCCACAACATAATCTTTATCCTCATGACTTAATATGATAATGACATGACCATCATCGGGTTTCCATTTATTATCGTACAGATCATAAACAGTACCGGCTACTTTGTATACTTGAAACCCACAATCAATTAAAAAATAATACAATAAGGAGTTTAATTCATAACAAAGTCCACCTCGTTTTTGAATAAGTAACTTTTCTATTAAGTTATCTTTTGAGATATTTTTAATAGTACCAGCCATAATATCAAGATTTTCATAGGGGAGAATCATTCCCATTTTTAAGAGAATTTCATCTAAATCATCAAATGTTATTTCTTTTGCAGGAATTTTTAAGCGTTTAAAAAACTCCTTTTGTAAATTGGTCATCATAAAGTATTCTCCTTTCTTTTTACAGAATTTTCTTCTGCTCACCGATAGGTTAGTACTTCTAAAAAGTTAATTCAAGTGCGCGGAAATTATCATAATATATGTTTCTGGAAATGTGATTGTTTTTTCTGAAATTTCAGTTTAATTTTTAATCGTAGGAAAGTCTTATAATATAAGCTCCTTTAAAATTAGTTTGTATTTAATGAAAAGAAAGTACAGATCTTTATTATATTTTTAAATAACTAACTAGTAATAAAATGTTTTTTTACTAAAATTTTTTCAAGATTTGTATGCTTTATATAAACAATATTGATTTAAAAAATATCTGGATGTAGCTAAGTTAACAATTATTGAGAAACTTTTTTGTCGTATTCTATCAAAAGGAAGAGGTAGAAACAAAGAGAATAACGAGAGTTAAGAAAGAGGGTATACAACTAGTAACCTTCTAAAAATAGGGCTAACATCTTTTTAAAATAAAAGATTAGCTATTATTAAGGAAGGGAAAATATAAAATATTATAAAGAACACCTTCTTTCAAAAAAATAGGGGGAGTAATATGCGACTGATGAGAAGATGTGTGGCCTTACTAATTGTATTTTTTATCATGGCTCCAACGATTAGCACAAATGTACAGGCAGAAGTTGTAAAAGAGCTTGGAAAGGGGTTTCCTGATACAGAAGTATTCACACCTGGAGAATGGTTTTTAGGCCAAAAACCTGCTAATTATGATGAGAATAAACCGCCAATTCTCTTTGTACAAGGAAGAAATGGTAATGCTGATAGTTGGTATGGAAAGACAGTATATCATGATATAAATGATATGTATGATTATGCTTTAAAAGCAGGCTATCAAACAGTGTTTATACAATTGTATGATGCTGCGGGGAAAGGTTCGGCTAGTCAGTGGGATAACGGAAAATTGTTAGCACAAAAACTGGAAGAAATATATAATCATTTCGGTAAAAAAGTTAATATTGTAGCGCATAGTAAAGGTGGTATTGATACACAAGCCGCATTAGTTGAATATGGTGCGAATCGATTTGTTGGAAATGTTATTACACTTGCTACACCGCATCACGGCTCAAATTTAGCAGATTTGTCATATAGTTGGTGGGCAGGGTGGCTTGCTTCTATATTAGGTCAAAAAGATGATGGTACGTACTCGTTACAAATAGGTGAAATGGCAAAGTTTCGTTCAATAATAGATAACAACCCAGCAGCTAAATTAAACCGTTACTATACGGCTACTGGAACTAGCTGGGGGCCAACATTTTCTGCATTATCTATGGGTGGGTTATATTTATCATCGTACGGTTCAAATGATGGACTAGTAAATGAATGGAGTGCCAAGCTATCGTACGGTACACATTTATTTACAGATTCCAGATTTGATCATGACAATATAAGAAAAGGATCAGCTGTTTTTGCACGAATTGAACCATATTTACGTACGACAAATGTGGGATTACCAGCTTTAGTAGCATCTAGCACTAGTTCAAATGAAAATCTAGAACAATTAAATACAACTTCAAATCAAAATATTTTAGGAGGCGAATTACCACAAAATCAGTGGATAGAGCAAAGTATTTCTGTTGATAAAAAGGCTGAAGGAATAGTTTCTGTACTAACTGCTTCTTCTGATGTTGAAGTACAAATGGTATCTCCAAAAGGAAAAATCTATGCAAATAAAGATAGCGCTATAACTACTAGTGAAGGCGAATCTTTTTTTAATGGGGCGACAATTAGAACATTTAAGTTTGATAAATTGGAAGTAGGCGAATGGAAAATCAAAATGATGGCGAAGCAGTCGAAAGATGCATATTTAGTTGTAAGCGATTACAAGGATGGCGCGCCATTTGTTCTTCAAATGCCTACAAAAGTTAAAGTAAATAAACCTGAGTATAAACTGAAAAAATCACCTGTAGCACCTGAAATGAAAGGGGATCTTTCCATAACAGTAAGAGTCGTTAATAAAGAAGGTAAGTTAGTCTCTGAATTTAATGAATTACAAAATGTTAATACGAATACATTTACAGGTGCTTTGAAAGATATAAAACAACCGGGAGTATATAACGTTACGATGGATATAAAAGGGATGAATAAAGAAGGAAAATCATATAATCGTACGATTGTTAAGTCGGTTTATGTAGAGAAATAAGGAAGAATAAATAAGTATAATAAAAAAGTGCAGAAATCTTGTGTTAGAAAGAATTCTGCACTTTTTTTGCGTGATGAAAGATAATAAAAGTCGAAGAAAACTGTTATTCAATAAAAAAAGATGCTGAAATAGCATCTGAATGTAAAGAAATAATATTAACTTAGTTTTGTAACTGTTAATTCAACTGAATTTATACCATTGTCACAAGTTACAATACTTTGACGATTAAAACCACTATTATTTCTAAGTTGAAGAGTTGAATTAGCAGGCACTGTAACAATCGTTTCGCCAACGAGTTGAAGACATTCGTTATTTGATGAAGTATTCATTTGAATAGCGAAGTCACCTTGACTATTAGCAAGTGGATTGTTATTTAAAAATATAGTTATGACTGGGATATGTGGAAATACAGGATTTAAAGTAGTATTAATACTGGAAATGAACGAAACTCTATAATCACCAAATTGTCTAAAGTGTATAGTAGTAGGATTTAGTAAGGAAACGCCTCCTGCTAAAGGTCCAACGTGATTAAATGGAAAAGGATCGCCAAAAGGAACAGTTATAAATTCAGTTTGCCAAAAAGTTCCGTATGCAGGACAGCTGCGTTTATGTGAATGGTCACATGAACATTTTTTATACGAGTTTGAAGAATGATAGTATGAACCCAATATATTACCTCCTATTCTTAATAAATTTAAACCACATAGTAGTTTATGAAGGTGAATCACAATTGGCGTGTATGCTTGTACTATAAAAGGAGATAGATGTGGAATATAAAGTGGTCAAATGATGAAATGTAGTATTTGGGTATTACCTGTAACACCTTTTGAAGATGATAAGGTTCATAATTTGATAGAAAAATAAATGGAATTTCTAAATAGATTGAAGTAACGAGGAAACGTTTATCCCGCTATTTTCCGAGCAGTAAGACTCCCATCTCAAAATTCAGCGAAAGCAAAGAAGTTAGGTGGGGATGAACAAAACCCCCACTCATTAAAGTTTCACTTTACTATATTAATTTCGTCTGACAAACAGCAATATTATCTTTCGCTGTATGGATGTTATCATTTGGTGAAGTTATGGCATTTAACTGTATGTATATTAGGTTATTCAGTTTATTTTTTTATTTGCGTAGCTGAGCAGGAAGAAGTCAGAAAATATAGAATAATGTACATATGAAGCATCGTTTGTTTTTGGTGTGAATAGTAATTAAAGATACGCTAAAATATTTAAAATTGTAACGAAAGAGAGATTAAATAATAGAGGGAGCAACTTACATGGAAAATATATTAAAGGTATCTTCAAAATCAAGCCCAAATTCAGTCGCGGGTGCAATAGCGGGTGTACTAAGAACAAGTGGTAATGTGGAAATTCAAGCGATTGGGGCTGGAGCTATAAATCAAGCGATTAAAGCAATTGCGATTGCAAGAGGGTTCGTCGCTCCAAGTGGTATTGACTTAGCCTTCGTACCAGCATTTCAAGAGATTTCTATCAATAATGAAGATAGAACAGCGATTAAATTAATTGTAGGTCCTAGAAAGAAAAGGTCTTAGTAGAAGAGAGTGTTACTATAAGGGGAAAAGACCAATAGACTTCCCATGTTAGATACGTTATTTTATGTAACCGATCCTTGGGTGTGGACATGGCATTATGCCGGACGCATGTCTGTTAAGTTTTCCTTAAACTTAGCGAGTGTTCTAGATACTTAAAAATGCCAAATCCTTTGTGACATAAGGGATTTGGCATTTTTGATGTTTTTAAAAATAAACAACCCTAAAACTGCTCATTTAGAAGATTTAGTTTTAGTAGCGGCCATTGAACGTTTTTATGATAGTTTACCTGATAAATAGAAGAGTTTACCAATGAAAAGTAACTGGGGGATTCAAAAAATGAATCAAACTATTTTAGAGAAAGTCCTAAAATTTCGGGATGATAGGAACTGGAAGCAGTTCCACAATCCTAAAGATTTAGCTATTTCTCTTTCTTTAGAGGCGAGTGAGTTGTTGGAGAATTTTCAGTGGAAAAGCAGTGAGGAAGCTGTAGAAACAAAAAAAGAAGACATGAAAGATGAGTTGGCAGATCAATTGGATATTGACTTAGAAGAGATTATTATAAACGAAATAGAAAAAATAATAAAAAATATCCAGTAGAGAAATCTCGAGACTCTAAAAAGAAATATAATGAAATTTAAAAAAGGTGGAATTAAATATGTTATATCTTTTTACTGCAAGTAATAATAGTGCTATAAAAAATTTGGAAGCTACTATTGAAAAAATATATCCTATTTCTACATGTTTAGCAGATTTAGATGCCGATACAGTAACTAAACTTAAAGATAATGAATTACATGAGAATGTATGTATGTGGGGAGCAACTCCTGGTTCTTCAAATGTTGATAGATGGGAAAAGTTAAAAGAGGGTGACGGGATTTTAGCATATTCTAAAGGGGAATTTAAGTTTTTCGGGACAATTTTTGCTAAGACTCATAACCCAGATGTGGCTAGAAAAATTTAGAAAACAAACGATAATGATGAAACTTGGGAATACATCTATTTTATTAAGGACCTAAAACCTGTAAACATTAAAGCAATCGAATTCGCAGCTTTCTTTGGCTACAAATTGAACCATACACCACAAGGATTTACTAATATTGATTCGGATTTTAGTAAAGTAAAGATTGCAGAAGAAGAGAAATCGGAAAATCGAAAAAAAACTAAAATGGAATCTGGTAGGGAAGTATGGCCTCGTGATCCGAAAAAAGCTAAACAAGCTATTAAACAGGCAGAATTTAAATGTGAAATAGATGACACACATGAAACATTTGTATCGGAAGCCAGCCGAAAAAATTATATGGAGGTCCATCATCTAATACCGTTAAGAATGCAACATGATTTTGAAAATAGTTTAGATGTTGTTGGAAATATAGTTAGTATATGTCCGAACTGTCATAGGTTGATTCATTATGGAAGAGACAAAGATAAGAAAAAAGTTTTAGAACTTCTCTTTGAATAAAGAAAAGATTCTTTGAAGAAGTTCGGTATTGAGGTATTTCTCAAAGAGCTATTTGGATACTATGGAATTCTAAAATAAGAATATTCATAGCTATAGGGAAGGTAGAATGTTTCATACTTAAACATAGGTATTATTGTGATGGAAATTTAAATTTCGTCTTTTGAAAGTATCAATAATTTGTATTATTTTTATAGGGTTATATATTTTTCTTTTGCTCTGCTGTATAGCAGAGCTCTTTTTTTGTCGTACAAAAGCCACCTATATATGTGAAGTGCACCCCAATTGTTAGGCTGTGTCTAACAATTGGGGTGCACTTCAGTCCTGTCGGGCGGCTTCTTTTAATTTATATTCACCAATTCATCAAACTTAAACTTAGTATTCAAACCAAAAGCATCTGTACAATATATAGTTTTCGTCATCGGTTCAATATGTAATACATTTATGTACATGTCTTGCACCATTCCATCACGATAGTATGAGATATGTATTTCTTCTTCCTCGTGAAAAGATTGCATTAACGCTCTTTCTATTCGTTCCATAGTATCTTGTGTTAAAAAAGGTTTAGGTACTTTATATTGTTCCTCAAACATTCTATGTATTTCCTCGTATTGCTCCGGTATTGAAGCAAACGGATTCCATTTCACCATACATCTTCCACGTACTACAGGAAAGCCGTTATATTCCATGATGTAATACCTCACTTTTGTTTTTTTAACTCCACTACAAACGAATGTGTGTTCTTTTTTTGGGGTTTGAAAAGGGACCATTTTGTTAACGTGAATATTCAAAAATAATTTTTTCGAGTTAGAATATTCAAAAACTTATTTATGCAAACAAGCATGTCATGATAACATTTAACAAAAGGGGGTAGAAGTAGATGAGTGTTGACATTATTTCTAAAGAAGAAATCACAAAATTATTAAACGACTGGTATCAAGCTATGATTTCACAACGTGTATTACAGTCTCAGAAAATAAAAGAAGATATTGCAAATAAAATCAATAATATTAAGGAAGACCAAACAATATTAGTCTACTACGCTTTATTGAATGCGCGGTATAAACTGCTAATTCGGGATATGGATAGTACAAAAGATATTCTGGACAAAATCGAGCCTTTACCAGAGTCTACAGAAACATTTTTAGAGTACTATCATCATTTATTTAAAGCAATTTACGCTATTAATAAAGCAAACCATAGTGAAGCAAGAATGCAATTTGAAAAAGCTGAAACGTTTTTAGAGTACATGCATGATGAAATTGAAAAAGCTGAATTTAATTATTGGCTTGCAGTCCATTACTATCACGTATTAAAACCGATCCTAGCAGTTCAATTTGCTACAAAGGCGAATGAAGTATTTTCAATTAGTCCAGGGTATGAATTAAAAACTGCAGCATGCTTAAATACTTTAGGAATGGCACACATTCGACTAAATGAATTCGAAAGTGCAGAGGAATATTTACTTTCAGCACTAGGTACCTTCCAAAAATCTAATGATGAACTTCTTATTAAACGAGTTAAGCATAATTTAGAACTTTTATACGCAAGTCAAAACATGCCAGAGTTAGCAATTAAACACTTAGAGGATTCATTAGAAAATAACGCTAAAACTATGTTTCTTTTAGCAAGAGAACATTTTAAGTTAGGTTATAGTCATATCGCTAATGAATATATTGAGAATGGCTATAAGATTAGCGACTTATGTTATCGTCATCATTTCCGAATTTTAAAAGCAGTACATAACTATGTACCGCAAGAAGAATTAGAAAATGTGGTTATAGAAGGTATTTCGTATTTTGAAAAAGAAGAATTATATGATTGGGTAAAAGAATATGCTTCTCTTTTAGGTGAAATATTCTATGGTTCAGAAAATCACAGAAAAGCAAGCAAGTATTTGCACATCGCTTTAGATGCAGACAAAAAGAGCATAGAAAGAAGGGCGCTAAAATGAAAAAAGCAATCTTATTAATGATGATGTTATCCGCTGTTTTTACTTTTGGTCTTACTAATGCAAAAGACATACCACAAAACGAAGCAATTGAAGTGTTTATGGATCATGGAGAACATATTTAAAACCTAAGGAAGAGGGCGCTTATAGTGTCCTCTTTTTAATATCTATTATTTATATGATGAGGTTGCAGGTACGTCTTTTGGTTATTGTTTGATAAACGTAAGATGTTTCTAAAAATGTGTATACAAAGGTGTATTTTTGTACTGTATATGTTCACGTACTATATAAAAAAGTATGAAATCTATAAAAATAATTATTTCAATAAAATTTGTTTTAGATATTAAAAAGTGCCGAAACCCTTGTGGTATAAGGGGTTTGGCACTTTTGTGTTTTTTATATTTTATCAAATAAACAACCCTAAAACTGCTCATTCTTCTCCCAAGATTCAACGATATAGTATGGAAAACCTTATTATATCAAGGTTTATAAGTGTTGGTTTTCCTCGATGCTCACATTTTGCTCACATTAAATCTTTTCATTTGTTATCAGGTGTTTTCATTAGATTTTATTATGCTCTCGAAGTTTTCTGCTGCTTGTCGCTGCATGTTCTGTGTGATGTGGCTATACTTGTCTAAAGTCATTTGAATAGATGAATGTCCTAAGCGATCTTGTACGATTTTAGGATGTTCTCCAGCCTGAAGCATAAGTGTAGCATGAGTATGTCGTAAGTCGTGTATACGAATCCGAGGAACACCAGCTTTTTTATAGTGATCATTCAAAAAGCGATGAGGAGCATCTATATGTAAGGGCGAATGTATCGTATTGCCGGTGAAAATAAACGCCTCTTCATTCAAGTGTATACCCCAACGGAAAAATTCTTTCTTTTTATAGGAGTAGTAGGATTGTAACTTTCCTATAACAAAAGAAGAGATACTAATACTTCTATTTGAGGACTTAGTTTTTGTAGCAGCTTTAAATAGTCCTTTTTCTGTTTTTACAAGTGATTTATTAACCAGGATACGTTTATTATCAAAGTCAATATCTTTCCATGTTAGTGCAAGTAATTCTCCGCGTCTCATACCTGTATAGATTGCAAGTAAGAAGAACATATGGTACTTAATATTTTTTTCTTTTAGATACTGGAGGAATCGATTACATTCTTCGCTAGACCATGTTTTCATCTCACCTTGCTCTTCACGTGGTTTTTTAACCTTATTCATTATATTATCATGTATGATTTCCCATTCTACTGCATGTTTGAATATGCATCGGAAGCAGCGATGGATATTGCTGATTGTACCATTTGACAGGCCTTTTTCTTTAAGTTCAGCATAGTAGCTTTGAATCATTACGGACTTAATACTTTTAATTTTTTTATAACTAAATGGGGGAAGGATATAGAGCTTAACTAAGCTTATGTCTTTTTCATAAGATGTAATTTTTAATTCAGCTTTACGAAGGGGCTTTAATTTTTCCCACACATCTAAAACAGTTAATTGTTTGTCATCAAAATATATTCCTTTCTCTATCTCTGTAATCATCGTTGCAGCAGCATTTTGGGCTTCTTTTTTTGTTCTAAATCCACTCTTGCTTTTTTGCTGGCGTTTTCCTGTGGCCGGATCTATACCGATATCAATTGTAAAAGACCACGTATTTCCACGTTTACGAAAACTTCCTTTCATATTCAATACCTCCTAAATCGTTATTTTTGAAAATTACAGTATTGTGATATTTGATTCTGTAATTTACTTGCTAATAATTGATTTTCATAATGTAAAAGCCTTTTTTCAGCAAACTGTGTTGTTACATTAAACTTTTCTGAGATTATATATGCTTTTAACTGTAGGGGAGGAAGCTTTCGTAACATAAAAGTAGGTACACAAAATTGTTGTGCGAAGTTTTTAGCCTTTGCTTCTTGATAATTTAGAAACATTTGATGCATTAATAATTGATTACCTGAATGAAATAGGATATGACAAGTCTCGTGGCCAAAATCCTCCCATTGTTCTTGCTGAGAGATACGATTATCAATAACTAAGTTAGCTATTTGATTTCTTTCCATTGCATGACTTCCAAACGGAGCAAAGTACAGCAAAATGTTTAGCTTTTTCGCAATCTCCATCATATCAATTTGCTCGGGAACAAAAATAGATAAGGATTGGTACAAGTGCTGGATATAGTCTTCAAGTTGTGTATTGTAATAGGGTTGCGATTGAAACAAAATTTACACTCCATTCAAATAAAATAAGAACATTCGTTCTTATTTTATAATGGAAAAGTAAAAATTGGAAGGCAAACTTATAAGATAGGGTATTGATATAATTATAATCCACTATCTATTAACAACTTAAGGAACTGGCTATATGTGAGAGGAAGTCTCCGTTATGCGAACAGTAATAATTCCTCAATAAGAATATAATTATACAGAAAGTAGGAGTAGGTTTAGGTGTATTCAAAATTTTAAATCATTTAGAGTTTTATCTATATTAGACATACGCTTGAATTCAGGTAATTAGCAGATAAAATGAGGGTAATATTAGAGGTGTAATACTTGTCCTATCAGATTAGTATATATAACTATAAATCTTTATATTATTATTTAATATTTTAAAAAGGAAATGAATAAACAAAAATAACTACACTTATTGAGTTTTTTTGTTTATTCATATAATTAACGTTTGTTTTCTTTTTGTTTGATAAATTCCCAAAATTGTTTAAGTTCTTCTTGTTTCTCTGGAGAGGCGTCTTTAATATCTTTAAACCAGAGACCTAAGTTTTGATCTTCAAAAAGATTTTCCACAAATAATCTATTATTAGAATCACTTTCTCTTCCTAGAAGATAGTCAGAAGAAACGTTAAAAATGTCAGCAGCTTTGCTAATTAAGGAGTCCTCAATAGGTCTTTTTCCACTTTCAATTCTGGATAGCACACTGTTATTAATCCCCATTTTTTTTGCGAATTCTATTTGTGACCATTTTCTTTTTTCACGTAATTGTTTTATTCGATAGCCAATTGTGGATTCTGACATTTTTTCACCAACTTCCTAAAAACATTATTATGTCAAATTTAAGATTATCTAAAGGTATTTTATCATTTTTTCCAAAATGGAAAAAGTGATTTGTTGAAATAGCAAAAAAAGCTTGACTTTGCTGTAATAGCAAAATATTATATAGATATACATTTGCTATTTTAGCAAAAAAGGAGATGGAAGTTTGGAGAAGTTGAATTTGGATTTTATTCAAAATAGACGTTTGGAACTACAGATTACGTTGTTAGATCTAGCAGAAGTGCTTGGTTTTAAGAATGCTTCCACGTATATGAAATACGAAAAAGGAAAGTATATGTTTAAGGCAAATCATTTACCATTTATAGCAAAAGTATTAGATTGCAAAATAGAGGATCTTTTTTTAAAATAAAATTTGCTAAAACAGCAAAAAAGGGGAGAGCTATGATCAATTTCGACATTGAATCATTCCGTCAAATCATCCGTGAAGAGGTGCAAAAAGCAACTGAGCACCTTCAACCAATGAAAGAATTACCACCATTTTTAACTATTACAGAATTGATGGCATTATTACATATTAAACGCACTAAAGCATCTGAGTTATTAAACCGTTCTGATTTTCCAGTATGTCGCGAAGCAGGAGTTCTTATTCCTACACACCTTCTTTTTAAGTGGATGGAGAATCACACTGAATGGGTAGAAAACAATACGGAGTATTACAATCCATTTAAAGAATCCGTCTAATAACAAATTACCATAGTAAGTTGTCACAAATAAATAATGCTTTAGGTACGAATGGGGGAAGTAAACGATGTCCATAGGAAAAGAAGTTGCTATGGCACGAAAACGAAAGGGAATCACCCAAGAACAACTCTCCTTAGAAATCCCCGTGAGTCGTGAGTCACTAGCAAAATATGAAACTGAACAGCGACGATTACCAGAAGATTTAAGAAAATGCATTACAGAAGGAATTGATGATCCGCAGTTATTTTTTAAAATGTGGAATGAAGCAACAGGTCATGTAAGTATCCCATTCTTTAATGGAGAGCATATAGATATTCATCCTACAAGCATGAGGTACATGGTCAATCAAGAAATAAATGAAGCTTTGAAACAACTCGATACGGTATGTTGGTTTAAGCCTTCACAAACTTGGTCCGAAAGTGAGAAAGAAGATTTGAAAAAGGTAATGCATGTAGTCTTGGATGCTACAGGTTCAATGATGAGCCTCGTAGCGGTCCTATGTGATCAATATGGTATTTCAATGAAAGAAGTCTTTAAGTACTGGAAAGTATCATTACGAGCTAGGAAGTATATAAAAGCTTAATTTAATTATTTTATTGGGGAGGTTTAAGTTATGAAGATTGATTATGTAAGTCCAACTTTAAATCAATATAAAGCTCTAATTCGTAAGGAAGCAAATTTATATGGTGATATTCGAATTGCATCAGTTTGTGGAGACTATAGGAAAGCAAAAAACTTAAAGCAAGAGAAGAAGTTGATGGAGATAAGAATTCGAATTATAGAAGCAGCTTTCGTTTTGAAAAACAAAAATAAAAAAGAAAAGACTACCGCATAGCCCGCGATAGCCAAGAAAATTAACATATGAATTATAGCATACTTCAATTTAATGCGACAAGCAATTGTGCTTGTCGTTATGATCAGAAAGTCTGAGCCCCATCTTTTAAGAGGTTCTGCTTTTTCTTTCTGTTTATAACGATGCGTACAGTATCAAATTAATAGAAATGAGGAATAAGTCATGAAATCAGAATGTAATCGTCTGTTTGATTTAGTTCTACCAGGGGATTTTACCTTTGCGAATGAATTACATAATTGCATGGTTACATGTATTCATAACATGTTCAATGCTGGTTCATTAGATGAAGCAGATCATTGGGAGAAGGAATTAAATAGATGCGCAAAAGAATTCAAGAGCCTTCGTAATGAAAAAGAGGAACATGAAATATCTAAGAGTTATCGTGTAGTTATTAAAAGGTTTCAAGAAAAGGGGATTAATGCATCATTAGTTAGTCGTAAAAAATAAAAAATAAAAAATAAAAAATCTATCACTTTGCAGAGTGATAGATTTTAGACTCTAATAGAGAGTCTTTCTAAAAATTGAATTGGAGATTAAGTATATCAAAGCAAACCAAGTAAAACAATGGAGGATGAATAATATGGCAGTTTATAGACCTGTTCAAGTTTCATATTGGCAAGATGCTTTCGTTTTAGATCTTACACCGGAGGAGAAATACTTCTACTTATACTTAATGACTAATAGCAAAACTTCTCAGAGTGGTATCTATGAGCTTCCATTACGAGTGATAGAAATGGATACAGGATATAACCGTGAAACGGTTGAAAAGCTGTTAGAGCGTTTTGCTGATTATGGGAAAATTCATTACAACAAAAAGACGAAAGAAATTATGTTGATTAATTGGCTTAAATTCAATGCTATTACAAATATGAATATTGAAAAGTGTGTGTTAAAAGAAATCCAGAATATTAAGTGTGAAGATTTTTTAATTGATTTTTATGAGACATGTTTAGATTTAGAACAGCAGCAAGATTTTAAAATTCCTCGTATTAAGGAATACTTCCAAGCTCGTTTTGAGTGGCTTATAAGGGGCTTCGAAGACCCTATGAAGGAAAAAGAAGAAACAAAAACAAAAACAGAAACAAAAGAAAAAGAAGAAACAAAAACAAAAGAAGAAGCAGCAAGCTGCTCAAGAGATAAAAAAGTTGCAGAAGAAAATCCAATAGCATTTTATGAGCAAAATTTTGGAGTTCTTAAACCATTTGTAGCAGAGGGGATTACCGCTTGGATTGATGATCTAAATGAGCAGCTTGTTATTAAAGCAATGCAAATAGCTTTAGAAAAGAATGCACCTAATATGTCTTATGTACAAGGTATTTTAAGAGATTGGCATGCTAAGGGGTATAAGAGTATTACTGATGTTGAAGCTGCACAAACTCAATTCCGTAAGAAATACCAGTCTCGTGGTGGGAGAAGTAATACTAGAAAAGAAATCGTCCCTGATTGGTTACATACTCAAGATACAGAAGTGCAATCTCAGCCTGTAAAGCACGATGAAATGGATTTAGAGGGTGAACGTAAACGTTTAGAACAAGTGTTATCTAAATATAAAAAAGAGGCTTAGGAGGATTGTAATGCCAAAGCAGTTAACAATATTTGATGTTGAGTCTGTAGTAGCATTCGATACTGAGAAAGCACATATTCATCGATTAAATTCTAAAGTTCGTTTTACGGACATAGTTGTTCAAGTACCAAAGCAAGTAAGAGCTACTGATGAATTAAAACCAACAACAGCGCCAAATGATCAGTATGAATTATTTGAGGAATATACAATTGGGATTTGGAGATTTAAACGAGTGGAAGATAAACAGTTCGAGTGGGAAGAAGCGGAGGAGCTTTGCAAGTCTGCGAGAGATAATAAAGAACCGATTTCGATACGACTTTATTTATTATTAGAACAATCATTTATTCCTGATAATGTTGTGGAATATCTATAACAAAATAAAAAAGTCGAGATTGCTCCTGACTTGCTTCGACAAAATAATCATAACATACGGGAGTGGTCTTAGTGGGAATTATTAAAGAAAATCTTGTAGAAATGACAGCTGAAATAGATTTGGAAATAAACGGAATATATGTTGTTAAAAATGGTCAGGTCCAACTAATAGAACCACCTCAAGGTGGATTTGGTGAACAATCATTTGTATATCAAAATGGAAAAGTAATTCGTATGGAAGAACGAAAAACACAGTTACTTTAATCAAATTTGAATTTTGTACAAATATACAGAGAGCATTAAGGGGAGTTCTATAAATACAAGCTCTACTCTCAAAAGGGAAGGATGAGAGTAGAGTCTGTGGATGGTGTTACTGAATGCTCGGGTTGATGAACACCAGCAACCAAATAATATCATGAGTATTCAGAAAAAACATTAGCTAATTGTTTCCTATTTTTAAAATATTAGTTAATTGGTTTCAAATAAACAAAAGTATTATTTGAATAGAAAATGGCAGGTAATTGACTAAGTTACCTGCCGTGTTCTTAAACAATTCGGAGGAGTGAGCCCCGTTTTGAAAGAGTACCGCCGTGGGAAGTCGACTTACGGGTAGTATGTGTAATGTAAAAAAGATTATTCGTAAAGGGGATTGAAAGATGGACAAGCAAAAACGGATTGAAATCGTGAATTTACTTATTAAATATCTTGCAGATAACGAGAGAGAGTTCTTTCGTTACAAAGATAGTATTGCTCATTTTAAACACGATGGTAGAAACCTTTGGTACGTTGACCACGGCACGAATGTTCCGATGCGTATGACAAGAAGTTCATACATGAACAAGAAACAGGAGCATAATTTCTCTGGTGGAGGAACAATGTGGGGGCTAATCAGAGATTTCACAGACTTTATATTCGGTAACGATAATTCGAACGGTAGAAATGGTTATGGAGGATTGTACTGTATTCATTGGGGTTGGTCAGAAGAAGGAATGGAAAAGATGCGTGAATATGCACGGGAAATCGGATATTTAAAAGCTTCATAAAATAGTTAATTTAATAAAAAAAGCAGTTCACTTTTTGAACTGCTTCCTAATAGAGTTCTGGTTATGTAATTTAGATGAAGATGCTACTTACTAGGAATAGAGCTCCTAGCAAAATTAGAGAATCAACTAAAATCAAGAACTGGTTTTTCTGTGGCTTTTTCAATTCCTTTATTAAGCTAAAAACTGCACTCAATCCGAAACAAATGTATAACAAAATCATTATTGTTTCTGACATAATTAACACTCCTAATATATTGATAATTTAATTATATAACGAAAAACATTTGTATGTAAGTTTTTAACAAAATTCTTATTTTAAAGCTAAAGAGTGCCTTGTAGTGCGCTCCTTATGCCTACTAATTATAAATGTTTATATTTGATCTTAGATTTCTTGCTTGGAAATAAAATACTCTTAAACAAAGTTTAGATAGACAATACAGCCCATAATTACAATATAAAACAATGCACAAAAGAAGATTAAAATGTATTTTAATGTCTTGTTCATATTAGTACCGTCCTAAAAGAGGATTATTTGGATTTTAATATGGTATGTAAAAAAGGTGCATTTATACAAGGGAAGGGTAGCTAGCAAAAGTAAACAAAATCTTTATTTAAATAAAAAGAGCGCTAATCGTGAGCGCTCCTTATACCTCATTATAACGACAGTGACGAACTCACATTATATAGAAAGGCACTATTATTGTATGTCAGAGTATGAGATTAGTGAATAGATATAGATAAAATCTTTATTCAAAAATTAAAGAGTGGTTTTTAAGTGGCTCTATGACTAAGAGTTATTTTAAATTTTTTATGGTTTTGAAGTATTTAAGCAATAATTTTGTTTAAGACTAAGATATTTTCTCATTAGTAATACCGATTTGCTTCAGTAGACATGGCAATCGCTTTTGTTTCATGAACTGTACCATAGGGATGTTCTGGAGGTGCATATATAGAGTAAATTTTAAGTGGTTTATTCCCCATATTAATTACATTATGCCATTTTCCAGCAGGTATCATAATTGCATAGTCATCATAGACCATTTCTTGAAAATCTAATTTATCTTTGGTATCACCCATTTGAACGAGTCCTTGACCCTCTTCAATACGTATGAATTGATCGGTTGTAGGGTGTACTTCTAAACCTATGTCATCACCAACATTAATACTCATTAAAGTTACTTGTAAGTTTTTTCCTGTCCAGATAGCGGTTCGGTAAGTATTGTTTTGTTTGGTGGCTTGATTAATATTCAATACAAATGGTCTAGTTCCATAATCTGTTAATCTGAAATTTTCACAATAAGGATATCGGTTGTGGTCCAAAGCATTATTGTTGTAACTGTAATAATAAGGATTCCAAGCGTAAATCCAATTATTGTTATTCCAGATGCTATCCATTGGGCTTTGAGATTGATAATAATAACGTGGAGTATGTTGCATATCCAAGCTCCTCTCATAATTTTATCATTTACTTTTTATCCTATGCTGTTGTCTATTTATAGGAATGCAGAAAAAGAGGAAATGGGCATTAATAAAAAATACAAACAAACGTTTTTATTTTTTCAGGAAAAATAAAAGTAACAAGTTAATAAGAGATGTACTACTGGTATAAAAAACTTAATAAAATAGTTATTTGATTAATAAAAAAAGAGCACCTGACCAGGGTGCTCCGCCTAAAACTATGAATAACAATCCATAAATAATATATGTGATTTTTGCCTAATGGTGATAAATTTTAATGGGAAAATTAAAAGTGCGGCAAAGAAATAATTACAAAAAGAATATAGCATACCCAAAAGATATCAATGTGATCCATCCAATAATAAGAGCAATGTATTTTAAGATTTTTATGATTAGTCCTTTTAGATATAGAATGCACCAGGATGTAGAATTTAATTAATTTTTTAACAAACTTCTTGTTGTATGACCAAAAATAAAAGAACCCGTTTGTTAAAAACGGATTCTTCTCTCAAGGTCTGCAAGAAATTCAAGGTAACTGGACCAGAGCACCATGTAGAATTTCTTGTGATATTAATGTATTCGAAGAAATCAAAAAGATGAACGGGAATTAAATAAAATCCTTATTTGAACAGAAAATGCCAGCTGAAATGTCTAGGAAGTATCAGCTGGCACTGAAATAGATATTAACTTTTATTATTAGGTTTTTTAGTTCGTACTTTTGCTCTTGTTTCTAGAAGAGATTGTACCAAATATAGCTCCGGATATTGCTCCGATTAAAGTCATAAAAATAGCACTCCATGCTGCAAATGACATAATTACACCTCCTAATAATAAATTGTTTTAAATATATGTATTATTATATATTAATTTAAGAATTCGTTGTAGATAAAAGGTTTGAAAACTAAACAAAATCGTTATTTGCGCGACGCGTTTCCTTATAAGTGTGTAAACACGAAATAGAAGGGTTATCAATTTGATAGCAACAACTAATTGACTGAAAGTAGGAATGAAAGCCGTCAGGTTGAGCTGAAACTACTTATCTGATACTCCTACATGCAAGGCGTGATAGTAGTCACAAATTGTATGAAGCTAGGTGAGGTCGGCTGAACAAAACCTAAGTGAGAAATCATATGGTAATGGATAGGTCGGGATGCTATAAAATATCTATGGTGAGAATGTCCTAACGGACTGGCGAACTTGCGAATGTACGGGTCTAAACTGAAATGTGTATGTCGTCATTGATGACTTTATCTACCGAAAAGTAAGAGTAAATAATATGAAATTCGGAACATCTAACAATGAGGATGTAAAGATAATAGGCTTACAGCAAGCACCTAAGGATATATGTAAAGCTAAGTCAATCGGAACGTGGTAAGCAAGAAACTGTCACCAATGCCTACTAGCGGACAGATGCATATAGGGTTCTAACGAACCGAAATTGTTTCATTCTTGTGAAAGTGGGGACACAGTACCGACGAAGCATGTAACGAATGTGGAGGGATAGTCCCTAGTCTTGTTCTTTGAAAACTAAATCAATTAGATGTAACTCACAGGATCGAGTAAGATGATGTGACCTTTCGTAAGAAAGGGGAATTAATACGTTGGTGAGTACAACATTGTTTGTAATCTAGTTGCTTTAGTATAAAAGGATAAGATGGGGCGCTGTATGCGATGAAAATCGCACGTACAGTGGTAAGCGGGGGGAAAAATGAAGATAACTTCAAAGTCTTATCTATCGCAACTAATTAAAAGAGCAGCTAGCAAAAGCTAACTGCTTGTTAAAAAAAGAATCCACTCTAGGTTATTAACTGCTAGAGTTTCAAGAAATAAATGATTAAATTAATTTAATTTTTCAATTACAATCGAAGCATTTATATTCGTTTGTGTTCCACCTGCCAAAGTCTGCAAAGTAACTGCAGCGGCAGAAGTATGATTATTAAGGGTAATAATATCACCTGCAGCTAAAGCGATAATTGTTTGCCCGTTGTTTGGTTGAGTCCCTGCACCTGATCCATAAACTGCGCTGGTAACCGGAGCGCCATTTAAAAAAAGTGTGAATTGATTAGGTTCAACTCCTGATACAGAAAAAGAAATTTTATAATCACCTGCATTAAGAACCATTAATTGAGAAGTTCCCAGCGTATGAGTAAAACCAGATGTCATTCTACCATGTGAATTAAAAAGAATAGGTGCTTCTAAGGCAACAACTTGAGCTGCTGTATTGAAAACATAAGCATAATGAGATAACCCAGATACTGTAAGTCCGGTAGGTCCAGTAGATCCGGTAGCTCCAGCGGTTCCTGGTAATCCAGTAGGCCCAGGAATGCCTTGGATGCCTTGGATACCTTGAAGCCCAGTTGGGCCAGTCGGGCCGATAGGTCCAATAAGTCCCGGATTACCTTGAATACCTTGGATACCCTGAATTCCAGTCGCCCCAGTTATTCCAGTAGGTCCAATAGGACCAATAGGCCCCGGATTACCTTGAATCCCCTGAATCCCTTGACTTCCTTGAGGTCCAGTGGGGCCAGGAATCCCTTGGATACCTTGAATACCTTGAAGTCCGGTTGGTCCTGGTGACCCAGAAGGTCCAGTGGGGCCAGTCACTCCGGTTGGTCCTGGTGGTCCCCCAGAAGGTCCAGTGGGGCCCGTTGGTCCTGGCGGTCCCCCGGAAGGGCCGGTAGGTCCAACAGCTCCAGAAGGTCCAGTTGGACCTACAGAACCAGGAATGCCAGGAATCCCTTGAGGGCCGGTCGGACCAGGAATCCCTTGAATCCCTTGAATCCCTTGAATGCCAGGAATGCCAGGAATCCCTTGAATTCCAGTGACCCCTGTTATTCCAGTGGGTCCAATAGGACCTTGAATGCCAGGAATGCCTTGGATACCTTGGATACCTTGAATTCCAGAAGGTCCAGTTGGACCAATAGATCCAGAAATCCCAGGAATCCCTTGAGGTCCAGAAATACCTTGAGGCCCAGTAGGTCCCAGGCTACCTTGAATTCCAGTAGGCCCGGTAGGTCCCCGAGGTCCACCTGAAGGTCCGGTAGCTCCAGTAGGTCCCGAAGGTCCAGTAGCACCAGTTAATCCAGTAGACCCGATTTGAGGTAAAGGAAAGGCACATGGAAAGGGTATGTGACAATTCTTTTTAAATTTACTCATTTTTACACCTCCCTTATAAATTAACTAACAATTTATATTTATACTTTAACAACTTATGAGTAAACAGACACACTGGTGTAAGGAACCCCCCCACAATAATTACATAAAAGGTTTTAAGAGCAAGCCTTTATTTCACATTCCATACCAAAAAGAGCGCATTTTTATATGCACCCTTAGTAAGGTATGTAAATGTCTCATGAAATATAAAAAATTCAGAAAATCGTAATCAGATTTTTACGAGTGAATTTTTAATATTGTATGCCTTACTTGGAGTTATGGAGCCTGTCATTAAAGAATAAAGAGCGCCTTGAGAGAAAGACGCTCTGACCAAAACTAATATTGAAAAATAATACCCATAATATTGTATGTATGTTTTTGGTGTAGGTGCGAGTTTAAATAAAATCTTTATCTTGCGTAAAAAAGGCTAGGATTGATCCTAGCGCTCAATAAAAGGTTGTGTCACATGGGAAATGAGGAAAGATAATAAGCAAATTCACTTATTTCAAATGTAGTATATAACGTTTTTTAAGGAGAAAAGCAAGAAATTCAGTAATGTTTACAGATGTATTACGCGGGCATGAAGATGTTGATGAATTATAAAATCGTTATCTCAATGTAAAAATCCCTAGAGGGGACTAGGACTTTTTACATAATAAATCTTTCTGTAGTTAAAGGACTTACTAAAGATAACACATGAATGTTTCATAAATGTATCAGAAATGTGAACAAAAGCGTGTCTTCATAACAAACAAAAAGAGCACACATATAAGTATGCCCTTTGACAAGAAACGTAGATTGCTATAAGTGGATGCCTCCATAAAACATCATATGCCTGTCCAATTAAAAGGTGAAAAAAACTTAAGGTAATCATGAATTTATTGGTAAAAACACTGGTAAATATGTCCGATTTTATGGTCGTTAATTTGAACAAAACGCTATTTGAATTAATGTGGAAAATACCATATGTAACCTAGAATAACTAAGAAAGTAATTCCAAGTGTAATTAATAAATATTTAAGGGTCGTGAGTACTGTTTTCATTGAATACCACCTGAATTTTTAATTATTATAGGGATTTAGTCAGGTATTTATGTATATAAAAATTTCATTTTGTATTAAGTTGGAACATAAAAAGAGCACTTAGTAAAGTGCTCTCGTGACGAGACCCATTTTATAACGACTATTTTATAAAGAAAGGAACTCAGAATATTATATGTGAGTCCAGTTAATTGAGTGCTTTTTACAAATAAAGAGCAGATAGCAAAAGCTAACTGCTCCTTTTCCCAAAAAAGGTTCCGGGCTGCAAACACTGTTAAGAAAGCAGCTTATGAGTAGTATGTACAAAATCGTGAATATTATTAGGATAAAAAAAGAGCGCCTTCGAACAGCGCTTTTCCTCGGAGTGTGTAGTGCATGATACTTCATGAAGGTTTTTAAGAAATAAAATGAATGAGCCTACAACTGAAAAGATGCGGCTACACAATAACATATGAAAATGCTGTAGTAGGAGTGACAATCAACTCTAAATAAAAGAGCAGCTAGCAAAAGCTAACTGCTCCAAACAGGGATGTGTCTCTAAATGTAATTATAGTATGAACAGAATATTGAGTTTTATTCAGAGAAGTAAATAAAAAGCTAGGATTACTCCTAGCTAAAAGGGTGTTCAAAAAGGTATTCGCACACGGTCGAACATACTTAATTATAGGATGATTAAACACTTATCCATAGGAGTAAGTGGAGATTACAACTGTGAAGTGAGGGGAAACTGAATTTATACAAAATAATCCTTTTTAATATAAATAGTATGTAACTTAAATTTACAGTTACAGTATAAACAGAATTGGAAGAGTTATATGGGAATAAAACTTAATGAAAGGTTTATTTTAAAAGAAAGTGGTGAAACAAATGTATATCTGTCCAATATGTTTAGAATGTTTCGCTGATCAATATGAGCTTTTTGAACATTTTACATTGTGTGGAGCGGATAATGATTCTTAAGTATTTTAATAAATTTAAAGATATAGTTGGTTTATAAAGTTAATTCAGTAATAAGTATAAACGTAGAAGTACGTTTAACAAATTTGCATAATTCCTAAAAAAATATTTTTATAAGACATTATAATAAAAAGGAGATGGCCAAGAGATATTTAAAATTATTAACAGTAAGATGAGAAATTGAATAGGATTATATTAATTACTTAATGCTGGGATATGTTTTAAATGGAGAATCAATTTAAAGAGATATTTGGTGCATGGGTAGCAGCGATAGGAACAATTACTTCCGCTATTGGAAGTACGCCTTTTGATTTTATAAGCAGTAATGTAAGAAAGGATTTAAATGTTTATGGAAATGTATTACAGGCTGTTGGAAATGCTTTAGAGGCTGATGGTCAAGGAGAGGTGTCTCTTGAAAAAATCGGTAATGAAATCCAATCAATTGGTAATGTCACTGTAATATCTGGATTGATTATCGATTTTAAAGAAGAAACACAAATTAAATTAGTGATTGCCGGGAATTGGACACAGGCTTTGGGTGGACTTACAGCATTAGCAGATGAATTTGAGGATACATCCGATAAAGATGAATACTTAAATATTATAGGAAACTTATTGCAATCAATTGGGAATTCATTACAAGCAATAGGAGGTATTGACGAATTAAAAAGTATCAGAAATAAGGAACAGTCTAATAAAGAACGTAGTGTAAATGATGTGGAGAAAGATACAGACACTCAGGTGAAAAACGAAACTAATGAAAATGAAGAAGGAAAGCTAATAGATATTATAGGAAGTTGGGTTCAAGCGGTTGGTTCTGTAATTTCATTAATTGGACAAATACGTGAAGAGAGTGAGGAATTGGAAGGGAACGATGAATAGAGTAATTTAATAGAACAGTTAAAACAATAATTCTTTTAAAGTGAAAGCAAACAGAATATAGTCCGGCTAGAAAACTAGAGGACACCAATTCATTAAAGCGGCAATGAAAGCTGTTTTAAGAATAGGTGTCCTTTTTATTTTGAAAAGGAGATGGGGAAATGAAGGTGCTAAAGAATCAGTTACGTGAGTGGAAAAAGCAATCAAAACAAGCAAAGAAGAAAAATAAGAAAAAACGAAAAGAGAAATTTAGCACTCGTGAAATTGAAGAGTTAATGGGAGTTCGTGAACCACGTTATGAACGTAGACGTGGAGCGTTAAGACAAAAGTAAAAAAATAAAAAGGAGTGGTCCTACATGACTAAACAATTATCTTTCTTACCAAAAATCGATAGATCAGCAACACAGGAGGAATTAGAAGGTGTGTTGGAAAGCGTACGTATACATAGACAATTTGGGATGATGCGTAAAGAAATGAAAGTCACTCCTTCTTATAAAATGCGTGAGCATGGTCCTACACATACAGTTGGTAAGCCGTTAGAAGATGTTGCTATAGCAAATATTCAACAAAGTAAACGAGAAGAGTGGCTTGCAAGAATGTCAGTACGTATTGATCAGTTTTTAAATCGATTAGGAAACGGACGTGCTGGAAGAATTCAAAGAGATATTATTTATAAACGTTATTTAGAAGATGAGGATGTATGTGATTACATGGTTTATAACGAAATAGGGATGTCAGAGCGTACTTATCGACGTTGGAAATCTAAAGCGTTTTATAAACTTGCTTTTGCGCTCGGATTAGAAGTTTATGAGACTGAAGGAAGGGGAGATAATGAATAATGAATTTTGTTCAACCAATACGTGATCCAGAGCAAATACAACAAATTAAAGAATATCTAAAAGAAAAGAATGAACGCAATTATATTTTGTTTGTAATGGGAATTAATACAGGTCTACGTATTAGTGATATTTTAAAACTGAAGGTTGGAGATTTAAAAGGAAGCCATATTTCAATGCGTGAAATGAAGACAGGTAAACAGAAACGTATTCAAATTACTGCAGCATTAAGAAGAGAGTTAAAATGGTATCTTGAAGGTATGGAAGATTATGAGTATCTAATTAAGAGTAGGCAAGGAACGAATCGACCAATTGGAAGGAGCATGGCGTATAAAATACTTAGCAGTACAGCAGCAGAGTTTGGTTTAGATGAGATTGGGACACATACATTACGTAAGACATTTGGATATCATATGTACATGCAGACAAAGAACATAGCTTTGCTGATGGAGATATTCAATCATTCAAGTGAACGAGTAACGTTAAGATATATAGGAGTAAACCAAGATGCAATGGATAAAGCAATGACTAGGTTTAAAATCTAATCATTGCTTTTTTGTTCGAGGATAGCAACATATGCTTATCGACTTAAGAACAGAAACTTACGCTTGAACATAAAATCAAATTTAGATGAGAAAAGCTATTTCAAGTGAATAGAATCCACTCTTTAAGAATACATAAAAAATATATATACAAGCGTTGTCTAATCACTACATCATTGGTGAAAGTAGAATACTATAAATTTTGGAGGAAGAGATATGCAAAAAAAGGTTCTCCTGTTTACAGATTTAGGGATTGATGATGCGTTTGCTATACTGTACACCTTTTTTCGTAAAGACATTCAACTTGTAGGAATTGTGGCCGATTATGGAAATGTATCAAGAGAAAATGTAATAAAAAATATTAACTATTTAAAGTATATTGCGGGAAGAGAAGAAATACCTGTATTCCTTGGTGCTTCTGTACCGTTGACAGGTATATTGATTCAGTATTTCCCTGAGGTACATGGAAAAGTTGGATTAGGACCGATTATTCCCCCTGAAATTTCATATCCAGTTTATCCTTTAAATGATATTTATCAAATTATAGAATCAAATTTAGAAGATCTTACAATTATCAATTTAGGAAGACTTTCTTCGCTAGCTACGACTTTTGTATTGAATTTAGAAACAATGCGAAACGTAAGAGAATGCATTTGCATGGGGGGAGCTTTTTTCTACCCAGGTAACGTAACTGCTGTGGCTGAAGCTAACTTTTACTCAGACCCTTATGCAGCAAACTTAATTCTGCAGCATGCAAAGAACTTGACGGTTATTCCTTTAAATGTGACTCAACATGCGATTGTTACACCCGAAATGGTCCAGCAAATCGATGCATTTCATCGGAATACACAGGATCTTGCAGGACTCATCATCAAACCTATGTTAGATTATTATTATAATTTCTACTCCAAGTCGAATCCTGGTATAAGTGGAAGTCCTATGCATGATTTTGTAACGGTGTGGTATTTGCTGAATCAAGAGGCTGTTAGTCTTTCAAGGGTACCCATTAAAGTGATTCCTGATCAAGGGGAAGGATTTGGTCAAAGCATTGCAGACTTTCGTTTTGTTACTAATCCAGGCTATAAAACGCATAATGTAGCTTTTCAGTTTGATTATGAATGGTTCAAGAAGGATATTATGGAAACGTTCCTAAAGAAGAGAGTGTAACAGACTTTATTAAGTTCAGATAATACGGATTATATGAATGAAATATCACTGCACTTCACGTACAAGAATTCGACTTTTTAGGTTAAAATTCGTCTAACATACATAGCTTCCGAAATGTTGGCTGTACCCTATCGCTATCAAGCTAACAGAATAAAATATTCCTGATTTCTGGTATATTAAAACTTTAAGTTGATGGATGTGGTGCTCCCCCACATCCATCAACTTAAGAAAAGTAAACACCCCAAAAACAAAAAGTGAGCTGATTTCTCAAAATAACTAACTATAGAGAAAGAGAAATTTCATTTAGTGGGTACTTCAAAACCTTAGCTTGATTGCGATGGGGTCACCATATCAAAAAAGAAAATTGTGCGTTTAGACATATTTTTCAACCGCTTCCTGTACGTTAAGGGACTCGTTATTTTTTTACAGTTTTTTATTATGAAATTCAAAATAACTAATTATAATAGGTGAAAAAAACGATCAATAGTTGGGGTACGGAAAGGATTCGAATTTACATTCTTTCTCAATACATATCATGGATAAATAAAGTAAAATATGGGTTGGGGCTATGTCTCATGTTGTGTTAATCCTAACAATAACTAAGGGTACATAATATGCTTTTATACCTTTGAATAATTTTGTTATAGAAGGGATGGAGATTTAACTGGCTCAAATTGTTGGTATTGATAGATACCTTTGTACTGGGGCTTTAATCTATATACGTGAGGGCCTTTCCCTAAGTCTTTTCAGGAAGTAAGGATCCGTAAGCAAACACTTATACAATATGAATAGAGGAGAGGAATGCCTTATGAAAATACGTAGTCAAATTACATGTGCAAGTCTGGCCCTTTTAATAGCTGGAAGTTCCCTGTTATATACAACACCAACCTCAATTGTAAAAGCAGAGCCTACTCAAAATGTATCTAGTTCGTTACAAACAAATACTCAACGAGATCGTACTTCCGTCAAGCAAGCAATGCGGGATACATTGCAATTTGGATACCCGGGGATACTTGCTAAAACTTCTGAGGGTGGAAAAACGTGGGGGTATGCCGCTGGAATAGCAGATCTGAGAACCAAGAAACCAATGAAAACAGATTTTCGCTTTCGCATTGGGAGTGTGACGAAGACGTTCACCGCAACAGTTGTACTTCAATTAGTTGGAGAGAATCGCCTGAAGCTAGACGACCACATCGAAGACTGGTTGCCTGGTGTCATTCAAGGAAATGGATATGATGGTAACAAGATTACTATCCGGGAGATATTGAACCATACAAGTGGTATCGCTGAATACTCAAGGTCAAAAGACGTTGATTTTACGGATACAAAAAAATCGTATACGGCTGAAGAGTTAGTGAAGATGGGGATTTCTTTTCCCCCAGACTTTGCTCCAGGAAAGGGCTGGTCTTATTCAAACACAGGATACGTATTACTGGGTATCCTTATTGAAAAAGTAACTGGAAACAGCTATGCGGAAGAGGTTGAAAATCGAATTATTGAACCACTTGAATTGTCGAATACATTCCTACCAGGCAACTCAAGTGTTATTCCAGGCACTAACCATGCCCGTGGATATGTCCAACCAGACGGCGCAAGTGAGCTAAAAGACGTTACTTATTATAACCCAAGTGCAGGTAGCTCTGCTGGAGATATGATTTCTACTGCTGACGACTTAAACAAATTTTTCTCTTACTTGCTCGGTGGCAAATTACTGAAAGAACAGCAACTAAAACAAATGCTTACTACAGTTCCTACAGGAAAAGAAGGAATCGATGGATATGGTCTTGGAATCTATGAAACTAAGCTTCCAAGCGGTGTCTCGATATGGGGACACACAGGTGGCATTCTAGGGTTTACTACTCTTGTTGGAGGTAAACTTGGAGGCAAGCATACGTTGGTCGTCAATTGGAATAGTTTGGGTAGAACTGACAGTCCTAATCCTTTTAAAAAAATTTTACTTGCTGAATTTAGCAAGTAGGAAAAAAGGAAAAATTTATCGTAGTTTTCATAGTTGAAAATATACTTTTCTGGTTCAAAAGCCCTAACTTATTTTTAAGAAAAATTTGGGGCTTTTTTTGTTTTGGTAGCGTTTATTCTCCTTAAGTTGATGGATGTGTGGTGCTACCCTATTCTATACGGTTACTCATTTTTATTGTGTTGTGTAACTCAAAAGAGAAAGTGCTATGAAGTTATTAATATCAAGGGCTGTAGCGTTTGGATTAGTTACACACAATATAAGATAAGGGTAAGTGGTAGTATCAAGGAATTGAATGGTGTATATACATAAATATAAAATGTAAGGGGGAGGTAATTGTAATTCATGTTAAATGAAGAACTATTAGAAGTAATAATTAGATACAAAAGGAATACTGGAAGAAATCCTGATGTGTTAAAGCTAAATCCAACTTATTTTAGAAATATTCTAGAAGAATTGAATTATCCACAGTGGATTATAAAAAAGAAAATGACAGAAATGAAAAAAAGTATTTTCGGTGTATCAGTGGAATTAACAGATGCAGTGGAAAAATTTGAACTATGAAAAAGTTGGCAGAGTCGTGACCGCTTTTTGGCAGGAAATGTGCCGGTTATTTTGGAATTAACGTGTTATATTTGTATTGTGGGAAGTGGCGGGAAACACAACTCATTATGTTGTTTTTAAAATTCTAAACGGTTCGTAATGATGGCACATAAAATCCGAAACCAGCAGATGGTAACGATTGAATGATACCGTTATTAAGGAGAGCTTTTGCTCTTCTTCCAGTTACTTAATAGTGTATTAATAGATTGATACTTAATATTAGGTGATTGGAAGAAGGATAAAACTTCATTTACCGTAATTGAAGTACAAATTAATAATTTATATCAAAGCGTCCATTCGTGCGCTTTTTATTATTTGTGTGGGAGGTAGAATTTATATGACGGAAACACATTTAAGTGATGAAATTGCAGGGAAACATTATAGAAGAAGCTAACAAGCTGCATAAGTAACTCGGATTCAATGTAGATTTAGAGTTGCTTATACTAGTGCAGAAAAGATTATTGATTGTCTTGAAGAGAATAGAGTTATTGGTCCGTATGAAGGAAGTAAACCAAGAATAGTATTAATTAAAGAGTAGCATCCAAAACGGGTGCTTTTTTCTTTGTTATATAGAAATTACACATTAAACGTATTTAAATACTGTTTTAGGTATAACATGAATTGACCATCAATGGTACAGATAACGGATATTTTTCTATTTAGATTAGATGTTAAATGTACCGTGAAACTCTTGGAAATACAATGCTGGAAAAATATAATGATATTGGTATATTACAGGAGAAGGCGCAATTGTAGGAGTAAAGGGGATATGCCCAGGTTGCATACCATATTGACCATATGAAGGATGGTGAATTAAATGTTGCCAAGTCGAAGCTGGAGCTACAACAATCCTCATCGGGAAAGGATTCATAATATAATCACTCCTAAAGTAGTATTCATGTAATAGGGTATGCACTTACTGAATATAGATGTGCATAATCTAGGTCTATAAACATAATAATCAACGGACAGAAAATAGGGTTACTAATCTTATGATGTGTTCATTATGGGTGTTTTATTTTACTATGTAGATAGAACAAACATGTGTATAGCAATTATCGTAGGCGCTACCATGATCTGGGTGGCGTCTTGTTTGTTGTTAAGGAAAGATAAGGATTAACAAAACAAACTCAACTCAACCCATTTAATGGTAATTAATTAAAAATATAGTCTAATGTAACACATCATATATTTTGTTACATTAGATTTAAGGAGAGAAACGCTGTTATATCAACGTTTTTATCCATTTGCAAAAATAACTACCATATTTTATGTAACATATTGTATAATAAAGATACATATAATGTAACATAACGTATGGAGGGGTAAGGAATGAAGTTTGTGCAACCAATTCGAGATAAGAAAAAATTAGAAGAAGTGAAAGAGGTTTTACGTCGCCAGTCTTATCGTGATTTGTTTTTATTTGAAATGGGAATCAATACAGGTCTAAGAATTAGTGACTTATTAAAGTTACATGTAAATGATGTGAAAGAAAGAACTCACATTGTTATTAAAGAACAAAAGACCGGAAAAGATAAACGTTTCATTATCAATACAGCGTTAAGAGAAAAAATAAACGAGTATGTAAGTGGAATGAACGAAACGGATTGTTTATTTGCTTCTAAAAAGACAAAAAAGCCTATCACTAGAATTCAAGCTTATCGAATCATGAATACCGCTGCTGAAAAAGTAGGGCTTGATGAAATTGGAACGCATACTCTTAGAAAAACTTTTGGATACCATTATTATCAGAAGACAAAAGATGTAGTAATGCTACAAACGATATTTAATCATTCTGCTCCGTCTATTACATTACGTTATATAGGAATTCAACAAGATGAGATCGATAAATCATTAGAAGATTTCAGTTTATAAATAAGAAACAACAAAAGTAGCGAATCCGCTGCTTTTTTATTTTGTAAAGCAATTAGCGTGAGGTGGTGTAAATGGAAGAAGAAACTATAAACGTTCCTACATGCTCTGTTTGTAATGAGCCGTGTATGTGGACCTTAAAAATGCCATTAACTATTACTCATTTTGATAAAACATATATCCGTGAAGCAAATACGGATAATGCTCATATATGCATTGAGTGTTTAGAGAAGGAAGTGCAAACAATTGGATAAGGGGGCAGGTGTTATGTAATTATGGCCAGACAACGAAGTCCAGACCGTAACAAAGCGTATGAAATATTTAAAGAACATAACGGTGATATTACGAATCGTAAAATTTCCGAATTGTTGTCTACATCCGAAAAAACTGTAAGTGAAAAAACGGTTGGTGGATGGAAATCCAAAGATGGATGGATAGACCAATTAAATGGAGTACTCCATAAAAATGAACGGAGTACTCCAAAGAAAGATACGGAGTACTCCAAAAAGAAACCAGGAGCACCCAAAGGTAATAAGAATGCTGTAAACAATCGCGGTGGAGCTAAAAAGGGCAATAAAAATGCTGTTGGTAATCCCGGAGGTTCTGCTCCATTGCGTAATGGTAATGCTGCTACCCATGGTTTATATAGAAAGTATTTACCAAAAGAATTATATGTTTTAAAAGAAGAGCTAGAGGAAGCGATTAACAATGATCCTTTATCGATTCTATGGGAAAGTATAATGTTGCAGCACGCTCAAATCATTCATGCTCAACGTATTATGTTCGTTAATAATAAAGAGGACATGACAAAGGAACTGAGAAAGAAAAAACTTAGCGAAAGTGGATTCGAAGAAGAGTGGGAAATTCAATTCGCTTGGGACAAACAGGCTAGCTTCTTAAATGCACAATCTAAAGCACTTTCTACCTTATCTGCTCTTATTAGAGATTTTGATAGATTAGCAAATATAGATGATGAACGAAGGGCCAAACTTGAATTTATCCAGGTTCAAATCGACAAAATTAAATCTAATACTAATAATGATGATAACAATATTGAGCCGGTTGTCATTGTAGATAATATTAGTGGTGATTTAAATGTCTAAAAAGCAAATCGCAGAAATACTTCCACCGGCATTTCATCAAGTTTGGTTAGCTCGTAAATGTGAATCAATATTAAAAATTGTTTGTAAAGGCGGACGTGGTTCAGGTAAATCTACTGATATATCCATTTGTATTGTTATGGATCTTATTCAGTTTCCTATTACGGTTCTTTGCATACGTAAAGTAAAGGATACAATAAGAGAATCCTGCTATGAGCAAATAAAAGAAGCAATAGAAATATTAGGTGTAGAACATTTATTTCGTTTTAAAGAAAGTCCAATGGAAATCATTTATAAGCCGCGTGGGAACAAAATGATATTCCGTGGTGCTGATGACCCTGCGAAAATTAAATCTATTAAGATAGCGAAATATCCAGTTGCTATTGCATGGTTTGAAGAATTGGCCGAATTTAAATTAGAAGAAGATGTTTCTACAATTGAAAAATCTATTTTGCGTAAAGAATTACCGAATGGATTGCGATATAAAATGTATTACTCATACAACCCACCGAAGAGAAAACAATCCTGGGTTAACAAGAAATTTGAAACGCAATTCAGACCAAAGAATACATTTGTACATCATAGTACATACCATGATAACCCGCATATTTCTAAGCAGTTTGTAGAAGAAGCAGAAGAAACAAAAAGGCTTAAACCGCAGCAATACGAACACGAATATGAAGGGAAACCGACAGGTAGTGGTGTTGTTCCATTTAGTAACCTTAAATTCAGGCGTATTACAGATAAAGAAATTAAAACATTTGATAATATACGTCAAGGAATTGACTGGGGTTACGGGAATGACGCGCTGTCTTTTGGTCGTATGCATTATGACAAAACACGCAGGAAGCTTTATATATTTGGTGAAATACATGGTGTTAAAATCAGTAACCGTTCATTAGCTGAAAAGATTAAAAAACTCGGCTGGGATGATGTTGAAATAATTGCGGATTCTTCTGAACCAAAATCAATCGATGAAATGAAAAACGATCATGATATCAAGAAAATTAAGGGTGCAGTTAAAGGGCCTGGTTCTGTTGAATACGGAGAAAAATGGTTAGATGATTTAGTAGAAATCATAATTGATCCCGAGCGTTGTCCAAAAACTGCAGGTGAATTTGAAAATATTGATTATGAAGTTGATAAAGATGGTAATCCGAAAAACAGATTACAAGATAAGGACAATCATAGTATCGATATGACTCGTTATGCATGTGAGGACGATATGAGCAAACATAAAGTAGTTATGGGTGGAAAGGTTAAAAGAGTGTAGTCGGACATTTATTGTTCGGCTATTTCTTTTGCTCTTTATCAATAGAAGAAAGGAGGACATACAAACGATATGGGCGATAAGAAAACAATTAAAAATGTAAAGGTATTTGGTATTAATAAAGCAGCAGATGATCAGAAGAATAAGGAAGACAACAGCAAACAAATGGCAGTTGACCCATTCGCACAAATATATGGAGATAAGGGATTGGTTAAGCCGCCTTATGATATGAAGGTACTGATTGATATAAAGGAAAGTAACCCTATTCATTCTGCTTGTATTAGCGCGAAAGTGGATGATATTGCAGGTGTCGGTTTTGACTTCGCGCCTTTTGAAGAAGTGAAAGAAGCAGCTAGCCAGGAGCAATATAAAAGGCTCAAAGAGTTCATGCGGAATTGTAATCCAGAAATGACAAGTTCAGAAATTCTTAGAGCTGTATGGGAGGATTACGAAACGGTTGGATGGGGCGTCATTGAAGTTGTTCGCGATAAGAAGGGTGAAAGTCCGGTAGAGCTTTATCATATACCGGCTCATACAGTACGTGCTCATAAAGATAAAGTACGTTTTGCTCAAATCGTTAATAACAAAGAACGTTGGTTTAAAAAGTTTGGTTACCCTGATGATTATCGTCTTGCTGATGGTAATCCATTAGGTGCGGAGGATATTGCAGAAAATGAAACAGAAAAAGCCGGAGAAGTAATTGTTATTCGTAAATTCGGTTCTCGTTCTTCTTATTATGGGATACCTAATTACGTTAGTTCCATTGGTTCAATAGTTGGCTCTCAAGCGGTAAGAGATTACAACATTAACTTTTTCACAGGTAAGACTATTCCAGATGCTCTGCTATTCCTTGAGGGAGTCGATGAAATAGATGAGGGAACAGAAAACGAACTAAAAGCGTTTTTCTCTGCAGAAACTAAGGGTGAACATCATAAGTTGGCCGTAGTTCCTGTTCCACCAGGAGCAAAAGCTAGGTTAGAGAAAGTCAGCCCAGACGTAAAAGAAGGTAGTTTCCGTTTATATAAACAGGATAACGCAATGGAGATATGTGTGGCCCATCGTGTACCGCCTTATCGTATCGGTTGGGCTATGACAGGTTCATTGGGACAAACAACCGCTAAAGAAATGAACGAGATGTACAAGCGCTCTATTATAGAGCCTGGCCAGGAAATCTTAGAGCATCGATTAAATAATCAATTGTTCCGTGTATTCGCTGAAATATTAGGCAGCCTAGATTGGCATTTCAAATTAAATGAAATCGATACGGATGATCGTGAAGCTGATTTGAAGTATGCAAAAGACAGTTATGATGGTGGAATATTAATGCTGAATGAGTCACGGAAAGTAGTAGGTTATGAACCTGTACCAGGGGGAGATAAATTCATTAATGATACAACTAAAACTACCCTCCCTGAACCAATTGCAAAAGCTGCAGATAATGAGCAAGATAACTTAATTGCTATTAATGCATTTAGGGAAAAGCATGAAGAAATAGAGAAAGCTATGCAAAAGAAGGTAGCTGATTTTTTTCAGAGCAGGGAAAACGGCTCTTAAACCTGCTTCCCGTAATTCGTATTAATAAAGCAGATGAAGAATTTGTTCCTGTAATTGATGAAGCAGAAGTTGATGGATTTCTTGATAGTGTCGATTGGGATGAAGAAAGACAAATGTTTGTCGATGAAGTCACAGACACCCTACAGGATGATGTAACAGAGTTTGTACAAAGTGCCATTGCATCAAACGGTTTAACCTGGATGGTATTAGACCCAATTGGTGACGTTGCTGCAAAATGGGTTGCTGCTTACGCTTTTGAATTAGCTAAAGGAATCCATGAAACCACTAAAGATAGATTAAGAGAAACTATGTTAAAGAATCTTAGTGAGGGAATGGGTGTCGATGCATTAAGTGTTTCTATTGCAGATGTAATGTCAGAAGCAAGTAACTACAGAGCAATGATGATTGCACGAACAGAAACAACATATGCAATGAACTACGGTAATTTAATTGCTTATAAGGGCGCAAATAGAAACACGAAAACATGGCTTACAGGAAACGATGAGCGTGTTTGTAAAGAATGTGGTGGTTTACATGGGGAAACGGTAGATATTGATGATCTATTCAGCAATGGAAAGATGTGTCCGCCAGCTCATCCACATTGCCGCTGCACTATGATTTCAGAAGAGTAGTAAAATACACCTATTTGATTGGGGTTTCATCGTCAAAACGTATACGGCTTTAAATTGGCTGCTATGCGTTTTGACAGTGGAACCCCAATATTTATAGGGAAGGAGGTAAAACGATGGGATACGAACTAAAAAACGCCAATATCAGTTATATTTCGCTAGTTACAAAGGGCGCAAACGGTCGTCAATTTGCCATTATGAAAAGTGAATCTGCTAAACAACCTAATATATCAAAGCAAGTTCCAATCCTTAAAACAGAAGAAGAGAAGCAGCTTGTTACAGGTGTTGTATATGAACCAGATGTAGAAGATTCACATGGGGATATTATGACCGCAGAAGAAATAGAAAAGGCAGCTTATACCTTTATGGAAAATTACCAACACATCGACAAGCAACATGATGAAATCGCTGGTAAAGGGACTGTGGTTGAAAACTGGATTGCTAAAAGTGATATGACAGTAGGCGAACAAGAAGTAAAAGCAGGAACGTGGCTTATGACTGTTCGTGTTGATGATGCAGAAACCTGGGAAGAAATTAAAAAAGGTGAAGTCACTGGTTTTTCTATGGGTGGATTTGGTGAACGTGTTGAAATTGCCAAGACTGATGATTTTACTCATGAAGATAAAGGCCTTATTCGAAAAATGCTAGATTTCGTTAAAGGTGAAACTCACAAAATCGCAAAAGGTGAAGTAAAAGACCGCTTTGTTGATGAAAAACAAAAGCGTGATTTGCGGGCTGTTTTTAATTTATTTGAAGATGTGTTCTATTGGGAGATTTGGGAAAGTAACCCCGATATCGACCGTATGGCAGCTGCTCTTGATGATATGAAGGACATACTTTCTTCTATTAAAGGCGGTTATACCATTGCGAAATCAGAGGACAGTGTACAAGCAGAAAGCATTGTTTTAGAAAGTATTAAAAAAGCTGGGAAGGTATTATCCCAAAAGAATCATACAAAATTAGATGAAGCATTAGCTTTAATTAATGAAATAAAAGAAGCAGCTTCACCACAGGAGGAAGACGAAATGAAAGCAGAAGATATTGCAGAGATTGTTAAACAAGCAGTAGAGCCACTAGCTACTAAATTAGAAAAGATTGAAAAGCAAGTGAATGGCGAAGAAGTAGAACCGACACCAGAAGAGCAAACAGATGAAGAGAAAGTTGCAGCGGTTATCCAAAAAGCATTAGCGCCATTTGCTGAACGTCTTGAGAATATCGAAAATGCTGCTTCTATTCGTAAAGGCTTAGACCCAGACGAAGAATTCACACCAGGGCAACAATCAATTAAAAAGTCTAAATGGGCAGGGATTAACCTGTAAGAGGAGGATTTATTATTATGACAATGACTAACGCACAACTATTAAAACGTTTAGATCGTATTGAAAAGGCAGCAATGACAACAAGTGGAATGAATGCAGGATTATTAAATCCGGAGCAAAGTAAAGAATTCTTCCGTATGGCGTTTGATACAACACCATTCTCACAATTACACCGTAAAGAAATGCGTAAAGCGAAGCAGGGTGAATTAGATAAAATCGCAATTGGTGGCCGTATCTTACGTAAGAAAACAGAAAATAGCGATGATGGATACCGTGCCGGTGTGGAAACATCAAAAATTGAATATAATACAAAACCAATTCGTCTACCTTGGGAAATTACTGAAGAATTACTTCGTGAAAATATTGAAGGTGAAGGTTATGAGGATACAGTAATGGAACTTATGTCTACTCAAACCGGTATTGACCTTGAAGACTTACATTGGAATGGTGACCTAGATTCTTCCGACCCATTCTTAAATATTAATGATGGATGGTTGAAAAAAATCAAGAAATCAAAAGCATCACATATTGTGGACCATGCTAAATTAGTAACTGGTACAGGTGAAGCAGCAACTGCTAATGGATTCGGTAAAGGTTCTATCTTTGCGTTATCTGGTGCAATGCCAAATAAATATAAAAATAGTAATCTACGTTGGATTATGTCTCCAAACCGCAGAGAGAAATGGATTGAATATTTAACAAATCGTCCTACAGGTGCCGGTGATGCTGCATTACTTGGAGCAGGAGATCAAGTTAATAAACCAATGGGATATGGAATTGTGACAGTGCCATCTTTAGCAGATGATGTAATTCTTCTTGCAGACCCTAAAAACTTTATTGCAGTTAATACATACGATACTCGTATCCGTAAAACAACAGAAGGTAAAGCTGCAGTAATGGAAGATAAACGATTCTATGTAATTCACTTTGATGATGATGCTGTAATTCAAGAAATGGATGCAGTAGCAATCCTAACAAATATTCCGGATGCGTTTGGAGCTTAATATCCAGGCGTATTTTTTATGGAAACAAACTCTTTGTTATTAGGGTTTTGAATGTATACTTTTTTATTATTTTCTTGTTTTTAATGGAAAACGATATATAACCAATAAAACCAATGATACGAATGTAAACTTTCGTGTAATAGTTTACATTCGTGAAAGGGGTGTTAATTATGAAAGTAGTTACGCTGCGATTCGGTGGCACTTACACCGCTTATGGACAAAAGTTTAAGAATGGCCAAGAAGAAACAGTTGCAAACGAAAAAGCTGATTACCTTGTAAGCACTGGACATTTTGAACTTGTAAAAGAAGTCGATAAGAAGGAGAAAGAAACATAATGGATATTACCTTACAGGACATTAAAGACCGCGTAAATGTGCAAAAGATGCCTGATACAGTAATTCAACAACTAATAGATTACTATGCGGTTATTGCTAAGAAGTATTTAAGAGTTAAGCCGGAGAATCCAATGAAAGAAATCATCCAAACAAGTAAATTAGCTTGGCTTTCTTTTCCTGCTGAATCTATAGCAAAAGTAACTCATGTTAGTTCGAAACAAGATATGACCGATTCTATTACTGTAAACGGGCGTATTGTTTATGGTTTATCCGAAAATCAGTTATATGAATTCGAGTATAAGATACAAGATTATGATGATCTGCAGGTACTTATGAAGAAATGTATTATTGATTTGGTTGTTTCTGCAGTCGTTCGTGCTAACTTACAACGAAAAGGTATGAAGACATCGGAGAGTATTGGTGATTATTCGTACCAGATTAGCCCAGAAACGCTAGATGAACCAGCTACAAACAATAAGATACTCTATGGTTTAAAAGGGTTTAGAGCAAGAGTTAAGCCGGTGATGGCTACATGAACGAAATGTATTTCGATGATGGTGGAATGGATGATTTATATATTCATGAGGTAGTTGTAAAACGAAAAATGAAAAAGAAACAATCCTCTGGTAATTATGCAGAAGTAGAAGAGGACGTTTACGACAATATGACTTGTCGTGTAACTACTAATTCTGCTGCTGATAATGAGAGGTTTAAGCGTGATAAACAGAATTTTGATACAACCTTTAAGATATATGCGCCTGCTTCTTACAAAATTAAACCTAATGATCGTATTCATTTCAAAAGTGAAGAATTAGGTGTTGATTATACGTTTGAAGTTAAAGGGGAACCGCGAAATCCTGCGTTTATGAATCACCACATTGAAATTTATTGCGAAAAGGTATGATTCTATATGGCTAATTCAGTAGAAATTGAGTATTCAAGCAATATGGAGCAAATTAAGACGCATATTAACGCTATGTGTGTTGAAAAGGTCACAGCAGCATCTATTCATTTACAAAATCAAGTGAAGAAGAATCTCACGGGTAGCCGTAGCGGTAAACAATACAAAATACCTCATACGAGTCGTAAATATACTGCTTCTAAACCAGGTGAAGCTCCTGCTGTTCGTACCGGTGACTTGTTAAATTCGATTAAATACAATGTTAAACGGTCACAATCAGAGGTATTGGGTGCAGTAGGAAGCGACTTGCAGAAAGCAATATGGCTTGAAACTGGTACAAGTCATATGGAAGCCCGCCCATTCCTATTAAAAGCGTTTGAAAAAGAACGTAGAGAACTTAAAAGAATGATGGGAGGGTAATAGGTGTCTAACGCTATTGCAGCTATTAGAATACTTGTAGAGAACGATGAAATAATAAAAGCTAATCTATCAGAATATGGTGAAGGCGAGGACAAAGGCCCTGCTCTTTCATTCCAAACTGCACAAGATGATATGGAAATGCCTTATGTAGTTATGAGAATTGAAGCAGATAATCCGGATGATGTTGAAATTATAGATCGTATGATTCTAAATTTCGATGTGTATTGTGATAATGGGGATTATGATAAGGCAAAGTTAATTGCTACACGTATTGAGAAGTTACTAGATAGAGAAGTTGGTTTAAAAGATGATGGGATACTTTCTATACATCGTGCAGGTAAACTGCCGGTACCGGATGAAGATCCATCTATCATTCATATAAATGCAAAATTTCTTGTCCGAACCATGCGAACGGACTTGTATTAGGGGGTAGGGCAAATGAGCTGGAAATTAATTAATGGTGTCCGTGAAGGGACTACTGATAATTTTGTTATCGGTCCTGGTGTCATTTACAAAAACTTTAAAAGTATTAAAGATTTAGGTGAAATGGTTGGGGCAACAACTGGCGGAACAAAAGTCGGTTTTGATCGAGAATACTATGATGCAGATATTGATGGTGTACTTGGTAAATTAGTACGTGGTAAATGGCTATTAAAAGATGAACCACATGTTGAGGTAACACTTGTGGAATTTACGAAAGAAAATCTGCAGTTAGCTTTACCTGGGATGACGGTAGATAGCACTACAGAAGCGGATTACGATATTATGAAACCTTCAAATGATATTCCGGATTCAAATTACCATGATATCGCACTAATCGGTATGATTTCGGGTAGTGAATCACCTGTCATTTTCGTAATTCGTAATGCAATGGTAGTTTCATCTATTGAGGTTGATTTAAAAGATGGTAAGGGGACAGTTGGTTTGAAATGTAAGTTTATTGGTCATTACAGTGAATCTGCACCATCTACGCCACCGTATGAAATCTATTTACCAAAGAAAAAGAAAACAGCAGCACTTAAAGCGCCGGCTACCGTATAAATGGTAGTCGGTTTTCTATTACATAAAACAAGCTAAATGCTAAAAGGAGAGTACAAAATGGCTTCTATTTTAGAAAAAATGATGAATACCGGTACGGATATTACAATCGCAGGTGTACAAGTATCAATGCGACGATTAAATGTAACGGACGTTTGGCGATTCGCTAAGATTATTTCGAAGGTTGGACGCAGCGCAATAGTTAACTTTGCAGATTTCGGCAAGGATAAGCAAGCAATGGATGAACTAACTAAAGAAGCAGAATCTCTTCCAGAAGAAGAAAAACAAGCACAATTAGTTGCACTTAAAGAGAAGCAGCAACAAAAAGGATTAGAATTTGCTTTCCGTGTTCTAACGATGATCCCTGCTTGTGAGGATGATTTTACAGAGTTCTTTGCTAGTTTATTAAAAGTGAAAGCAGAAGAATTTAGACAGTTCCCTCCGGAAGCAATGGTTGCTGTTATACAAGGCCTATTAGAAAGTGAAGACCTAATGACTTTTTTCAACCAGGTCAAGGGACTCGTGAAAGTTCAGAGCGAGAAATGGAGCCAATCAGCAGCAGCTCCGATTCAAGCTTAAACGAAAATTCAGAGGAATATTTAGAGGAAGCCGAACAAAACATGTTACGTGCTTTCGATAAGATCCAAAAACGGTATGGATGGACAGATGATTATGTCTTATCAATACCGTATTCGCGTTTAATGGATCTGTTTTCTTTAATTGCACGAGAAGAGCAGCAAGAAGAACTAAATGAGTGGAAGAAGATGGCGTTCATTGGCTTTCAAACCCGTCAACTTGAAGAAGGTACTACTTTTAATGATTATCTTCAAGCCTTTGGACTAACGGAAACCCAGGACGATAAAGAATCATCTTATGAAATGGGTGAAGTATGGACGAAAGAAGAGTGTGAAGCGCATGCTGCTCAAATCATGGCTCACTTCCAAGAAGACGATGAAGAATAAAATGGTTATCGGCCCCGTGAAAGGGGGTGCGTAAATGTTAGCTGAAATGTTCCAACTGTTCGGAACGATTGGTATTAAAGCAGAAGGCGCTTATAAAGATTTACAACAATTCGAAGATCGTGTACAAAAAACTGCAAATGGAATGCATGATAAGTTTCAAAAAGCAGGGGAATCAATTAGCCATGTAGGTAGCAAGATGCAAGAAACAGGCGCAAATATGACTGCCGGTGTTTCATTACCTTTAGCTGGTATTGGTGCAGCTGCTGTAAAAGTAGCGTCTGATTTTGATGCATCTAATAGAAAGCTAGAATCTACACTTGGTTTATCAAAAGAAGCTACAAAAGAGCTTGGTAATGTTGCAAAAGATACCTGGAAAGATGGATTTGGAGAAAGTATTCAAGAAGTTGATGAAGCCGTAATACAAGTAAGTCAAAACATGAAGAATCTTTCTTTCGATGAAATGCAGGGAGCTACGCAGAACGCTATGACTCTTGCAAAAACTTTTGACACGGATGTTAATGAGGTTACACGAGGGGCCGGACAGCTTATGAATCAGTTCGGTTTAGATGCAAAAGAGACATTTGACCTTTTAGCTTCTGGTGGACAAGCAGGCTTAAACTTCTCAAATGAAATGTTTGATAACATTTCCGAATACGCGCCTTTATTTAAACAAGCAGGATTTTCTGCAGAAGAGATGTTTACCATTATGGCAAATGGGACGCAAGATGGTTCATACAATCTCGATTACATAAACGATCTTGTGAAAGAGTTCGGTATTCGTGTACAAGATGGATCAAAAGGTGTAACTGAAGCATTTGCAGAAATGAGCCCAGAAACTCAAAAGGTTTGGGACAATTTCAATAAAGGTAAAGGAACTTCTGCAGATGTATTTAATGCCGTCTTAGGTGATTTAGGTAAGATGGACGATAAAGTAAAAGCAAACCAACTTGGTGTTGCTGTATTCGGTACAAAATGGGAAGACATGGGTGCCGATGCTGTATTAGGGCTAAATAACGCCGATGGTGCATTACAAAACGTTGATGGCAGCATGAAAAAAATGCAGAAAACGCAGCAAGAAGCTTTTGGTGTTCGTTGGCAGAAACTAACTCGTACCACAATGGCATCATTAGAACCGTTAGGACAAGCTATTTTAGATATTGCAGAAGTGGCACTCCCTCCAATCATTAAAGCAGTAGAAGTTGCTGCAAAGGCATTCAGTTCTATTCCTAAACCAATCCAAATTGGTATTGTAGCAATTTTAGGTATGGTTGCTGTATTAGGGCCGTTAATTGCCATGATGGGCTTTATGACAAGTGGAGTAGGTGCATTTGTTGGCTCGTTTAGATTCCTGGTACCAGTATTAACAAAAGTACCAATGCTATTTACAGGGATCCTAAAACTTGGCCCTAGATTAATAGGTATGTTCGGAATGATAGGAAGAGCCGTTGCTTTTCTAGGAAGTACTGCATTTGCAGGATTGTTAAAGGTTGGCCCTAAACTTATTGGTATGTTTGGTGCAATAGGAAAAGCCCTAGCACTGTTGGGCAGATCCATGATGACTTTACTGATGAATCCTTGGACAATCGCCATATTAGCAATTGTAGGATTAGTATATTTAATTTATAAAAATTGGGATGACATTGTTAAATATACCAAACAAGCAGTTAAATGGCTTGGTGATGCCTGCTCTAAAGGTTGGGACGCAACTGTAAAAGGTGCGAAATCCGCTTGGAATGGGTTGTCTAAGTTCTTCTCTGGATTCTGGGAAGGTACAAAAAAGGTATTTAGTTCTGCAATGTCATTCATAGGTAAAATATTTTCTAAAGCTTGGGACGGTTATGTAAAAGTAGTTAAATTTTATTTTAGCTTAATGAAAAATATAATTACCTTTGGTTGGAATGCAATTAAAGCTGTATTCTCTTTCGCTTTAAACTTAATCAAAACTATTTTAGTAGGCGCTTTTAACTTCTATAAGACTCTATTCCTAACAGCCGTTAAATTATGGCAGACTATATTCCGTACAGCGTGGAATATCATTAAGACGATTTTTACCACTGTACTTAATTTCTTGAAAACATTTATTCGTGCTGCTTTTGAATTCATAAAAAATGTGATTTCAACAGTAATGAATGTGATTAAAACTGTCATTTCTGCAGCATGGAATTTTATAAAAACAGTATTTGTTACTGTATTGAATTTCATTAAAAATACTGTTCAAACAGCATTCAACTTTATTAAAGACATAATTACTTCCGTGATGAATGCAGTTAAAAACTTTATTCAAGCGGCATGGAATTTTATAAAGTTTATAATCATTAGTTCAGTACGTGAATTTGTTGGGTTTGTAATTACTAATTTCAACAAATTATATAACACAATAACCGATGTTGTTGGCGGTATAAAAGAATTTATTGTTAGTAGCTTTAAAACTATAAAGAAAGCAATCACTGGTGCCTTTACAGGGGTTGTAGATACTGTAAAAGATGTATTTAGTAAGGTTGGTTCTATAGTAAAAAACGTAGCAAAAGATGCAGTTAGCTGGGGAAAAGATATTATTGCCGGTATTGGTGAAGGTATGTCCGGCATGGCAGATTGGCTTATAAAAAAAGCTAAAGGAGTTGTTTCGGGAATACCTAAAGCCGTATTAAAGTTCTTTGGTATTCGAAGCCCATCCCGGTTAATGATGGAATACGGGGGCTATATTACAGAAGGGCTTGGTGTAGGGATGGAAAAAATGATTCCTGCAGTAGACAAAGCTTCTGAACTATTAAATAAAGCTGTTGTTCCACCTAAACCGATGAAACTAGTAACTGATGTATCTAATCAAATTGGACAAATGGGAGCACGTTCTGCTGATTTAATCGGTAAAACTGCACATCCATTTGCTGGACAAACCCACGTTGAGAAGAAAACGGATAATGGCGTAACAATTCAAAATGCTACATTTAAAGTCTCTGTTGAAAAACTACAATCTGCAGATGACTTTGTAAAAATGAGAAAGCTGCTACAAAACGTAGTTGCTGATGATCTAATGGGAATGGCGGTGCGAAATGTATGAGTATATTAAAAACATTGCATAGAAGAGGTGGTTCATACCATCTCTTAGGAAAGGCTGCAGAGTTAAAAGACACAATACGATATACCATTGATTTCTCATGGCCAGGGACATATAACTTTTCGTTTTTGTCACAGGTTCCTATTGGTTCTGATGGCATGTTACCAGATAAGTACTTTATTGTTCGGGTAAATGGTATTGAGAGATTTAGAGCAAGAGGACCTTATGACTGGGAAGCAAGAGAAATCTTTGTAGGTGCAGGTCCACAAACGATTGAATTTACAACAATCGGTTATGGTTCCTCTGATGTAGCATATATACGCGACGTACATTACTATGCTTTTGGGCATGTACCTAATATCGAAAAAATTGAACAAACAAAATTACCGAAATCACTAGATGGCTTAAAAACTTATAATGTCATGCACGGATATCCTCGTTACCAGAGTGCAGGGAATAAAGGCTGTGAAGTAGAATTCACGGCTCTATTCAATGATATCAGTCATTGGCGTGATTTCATGAGGGAAATATATCGCCCTCATATTATTACAGGTGATTACGGTACCTACGGGGGTATTATCCCACCGAATGAAGTAGATGCAATACGAAAAGGAACGCTAGTCATAGCAAAATGCAAATTAATATCCATGTCACAAGCAGGAGTAGGAGTTGATGGAATGTGAGAGAAGGATCTATTTCTTTAATTAGAATGTTGGGGAGCTATTTCCAGGTTGGGAATAACTCCCCTAATTTAATTGTTTATATGAAAAGAAGAGACTCTTCTTACGTACAAATACAACACCGTGTAATAGGCTTAGAAGTGCAGGAGAACGCAGATCAGTTTGCTAGTACATTTACTATTACCTTTGCGAATGAATACGGTCAAATGGCTCCTGATAACTGGTATGGTAAGTTCTCTTCTATTTCAGAATGGTTTTATAACAGTGAGGTAACAAATACAAACCAGCTATATCCGCAGACTGAATTTAAAGTGTCTATTGGCTACGGTGAGGAAGCATTACCTTATATACATGGTTTTGTATCTGATGTGAAGGTAAATGCCGAAAGCGGCACGATCTCAGTTACCTGCACTACATCCTATAAGAAGGTTTTACATAAATCAGTAATCCCGACACCTGGATCAGATGAAATTGTTGCACCTACCGGTAATGTTTATGATGTTGTGAAGTTCTTCTTTCAAAAAGCTGGGGTTGTTCTACATGGTAACAGAGTAAATATTCCTGGAACCAATCAGAGCTGGATTGTAGAAGGAGCAACTGGTAAGAGATTTCAAAAATGGGATGAAATTGTTCGCGATATTATAGATACAACATTCCACTATATTAAACACGAACCAGACGGAAGTTGTACATTTATGAAAATGCCAGACTATGCAATTAATGAACCTGCAAAGTTTAGTTTT